>NZ_JAOCQD020000001.1:0-1428403 GCF_025290835.2 Aquabacterium sp. OR-4
GCCCGAGTAGGCCTGCGACTCGATGCCCGACAGGCTGGCGCTGAATGCTGCGCTTACTCCACCCGCGGTCTTGACCGTGATCGGGCCGAAGGCACCGTCGCTCAGCGGCAGCGTGAGGAGTACTCGCTGGCCTGAACTGTAGACATCAGCGCCTGCGTTGATCGCAGCATCACTCACCAACGCACTGCCAAAGCGGTACTCGCCAGCGCCTTCGGCAAAGCCGTAGCCGCTGAGCGTCACCTGAGCTGAATTGCTATCGCTGGCGACGCTTTCGATCTGCACGCCGGTGACCACCGGGACGATTTGCAGCGGGAAGCTGCCATCGGCCGGGAAGGCCTGCGTGCTGCCGACCTGTGAGAACACAGTCACGTCACCCGAGACCGCGTTCACGGGCACGACGAAATAGGCGAGGCCGCGCGTTGCGTCGTAGCGGCGCACCGTCACGTCCTGCGTGGACGTGGCCGTGCTGCTGTCAGAGCCGACCACGAAGCGCATGCGTGCCGTGCTGGGGTCGAAGCTGACCGGCACGCCGATTTCCTGCAGAGGATTGGCCGACGGGGCCACCGCGATTTCGGGCGCACCCTGGGCGGCCCGCACTTCACTGGCCGGCCTCACGACGAAGCTGCGTTGGATGGCAGCGCCCAGCGCATTGCCCACGCGGTCAGTCACGCGGGTGGGATCGATACGCAGGCGGTACTGTCCCGGCGGCAAGTAGCCATCAGGCAGGATCGAAACCACTTGGCCCTGCGCACGGGTATCGATGCGCACCGTCATGGCGGTGTCGTCAGCCGTGTCGAACAGGCCATCGGCACCGGCACGCACCAGGCTCACGGCTTGCGTGGTGAACAGATCACGGGCTATGGGTTCATTGAACGTGATGTCCACCGAACGCACGAAGAACAGGCTGGCGCCATCGGTCAGGCTGACGCTGCGCACCTCCGGCGCAAAGGTGTCGGGCACCACATTGACCGTCACCGTCTCCGACAAGCCCACATTGCCACCGGTGTCGGTGGCCCGCACCTGCAGCGTCAACGTGTTGCCGGCCGCGGCGATGGTGGGCACTTGCGCGAGCAGGTCGTACGGGAAGCTCAGATCGGTGGCCACCACCTGGCCATTGGCCAGCAGCTCGACCGAGCGCAGTTGCACATCGTCGGACACCGTGGGCGTCACGCTCAGCGAACTGCCTTCCTGCACCTGGGTGCCGGCAGTGTCGGGATCTATGTCCGCACCGGTCAGGGCGATGGACACCACGGGCGCTTGGCCCTTGGTGTCGAAGCCCACGTAGTTGACCACCTGCAGGCCCGAGGAACCATCCGCCACGAAGGCCATGCCGTTGGCCAGCACCACGTCACGCGGGGCAGCCGGCAGGTTGATGCGGGTGAGGAAGCGGCCGGTGTCGGCGGGATCGGCCACGCTGGACACATCCAGCGCATAGACCGCCTCGCCACGCGGCCCCGTGAGCTGGCCAGCAGAGACCAGCAGGCCCGAGCCGTTTGCCACTAGCGACTGGCCGGCCACGTTGGCCGCATCCACGCCGCTGAGCAGGCGCAGATTGGCCGCATCGGACACGTCCACGGTCAGGAAGCCCTGGCTGTTGGTGGACAGCGTGCCCACATAGGCCACGCCGCCGCCCACGAACAGCTTGCCGCCGCCGTTGTCCAGCGTGATGGCGCCTTGGGCCGCGAGCACGCCTTCGCGGATGGACACGGCGCGCAGCACGCGGTTGGCGTCCATCACGTAGAGCATGTTGCCGTCCACGGCCATGTCGGTGATGCTGCCGCCACCGATCTGGCCGAGCACCAGCTTCTGCAGCACCTCGCCGGTCTGCATGTTGATGGCGGAGATGCTGCTGCCATGCGCGGCATAGGCGATGCCGTCAACGGCCACCACGCGCTGCACCGACTCACCCAGCGACACCGTGGTGGTGCGCACCGGCGCGGCGGGTTGGGAGATGTCGATCAGATGCAGGCCAGCTTCAGAAGCGGCCACGGCGGCGAGACCGCGCGAGGCATCGACGGCCACGTCCACGCTGTTGCCGGGCAGGGCCATCTGCGCCAGCAGCTTGGCTTCGGTGAACTTGGAGGTATCCAGCAGGGCCAGGCCGGAGGTGCCGGTGGCCACCAGGGCGGTGGCGCTGCTGTTGCCGGTAGCGACGACAGTCACGGCCTCGGCCGAACCTTGAAGCGCCGCTGCGGCGATCACGCCGGTGGGCAGGTTCAGGCCACCCAGCGGATCCAGGCCCTGCTGGATCTCAAGAAGGTCGGAAATCCCATCGCGATCCGTATCGCCTACGCTGTCTCGGGTACCTACAACCAGTTCAGCAAGGTCAGATAGTCCATCCCCGTCCGCATCGAAGCCTCCGATGTGGGTCATTGGCAATGTTCGCGTAGCGTTCGCGCCGGACGCTGGCGAGGTTCGGTTCTCGACAAAGGTCTTGTTTGTGACCGGATCAAACAGGTAAAGATTGAACTCAGTGTCGGGTGGAAGAAACTGATCAAGCTTTTGCCCACGCTCCACAGTGCCTCGGAAGTCAGTCCCATTGCTGACTTGGTAGTAGTAGTAGATGTCCGAATCAGGCATCAAGGACAGTGCGCGGCTCGCCGTTGGTGCACTTCCATCTTGATTTACAGGAACCGCAGTACTGAATTCAGACGGCGATGCCAGACTCTCCAGCGCAGCAAGCATTGAAAGGTCGGCTGAAGTGCGCGAGCGATCAGTGGCATTGGCTGCCGGGACTAGTGTCTTTCTTATAGTCACGCTAGGCGCAATGCTGAAGCCCCATGAGACAGCCGCACGGGCGCCAGCAAATATGTCCCCGTGATAGTCGATTAGCGGGGTGAATGGAAGCGGCACTTCATATTCATCGACACCCCAGTCAGACAAATCGATCGTAGGCGGCCCCGCCAATCGGAAGGGTTCTTTTGGTTCCCACTCACTATGCTCTTTGAACCATTCGCCAATGTCGTAGGGGATGTTCTCTAGCCATCCGAAGTCGATGTCAGCCGAGACAGAAACCTCAATGTTCCCTGGGCGAAAGCGAATTTCTTCGAGTTCCAATTCAGCTTCTCCGCCGGTAAAGTCCATCTCCGCCTCGAAGCCGAACGCAGCACTCAATTCAGCCTCTACCTCGACACCAAAGAGCGTCAGAGTCAAGTTCTCTGGAACGAGGCTGCTCCAGATGTCGTTGTCGATCCGAGTCGTGTAGGTGTAGCTGAACGGCGCATTCGTGTTGTCGAATATGTCGTCGAAGTCAGTTGCAAAGTCGAACGCAAACGGCTGATCGACCTCCTCATCCTCATCCAGACCAAGAACAGCCCGAATGACTTCATCTGGAAGAGTCAGACCAACGGCAATGCTGAACTGCGGCGCCTCGATCGTGATGCCTGCGCCCAAGCTGATGGAAACCAAGTACTCCTCATCGTCATCGTCTTCATCGGGCGTACCGTCTCCATCGTCATCGTCATCGGTGACATCGGGAATGCCGTCACCGTCTAGATCTCCTGCCGGGGCATCCGGATCGGGCGTGGGGTCGTCAGTGCCCCCCGGCGGCGTCATCCCATGCCACCCCGGCGCCTTCACCCCTGATTCCGGATCCGACACCACCGTCAGCCCGTCGGCCGACACCGTGCCGGTGCCGTTGATCACCAGCATGCCGGTGGTGTGGTCGAAGCTCAGGATGTTGAGCTTGCTGCCGGGCGCGGCATTGAACACGTTGGGGAACGTGATCTGCACCGGCTCGGCAAACGTGGCCACGCCGGGGGCCTGGATGGTGATGTCGAAGGTGTGCTGCAGCACGCCAGGCGGCAGCATGTCGCGCACCAGTTCGGGCGGCACGGTGGCGATGCCGATCTTGACGTCCGACAGCGCCTTGCCGTCTTCGCCAATGGCGCTGCCGGGGGCCACGGTCAGGGTCAGTGCGCTGCGCTCCTGCTCGGTGAGTGCCGGGGCGGCCTTGGGGTCGTCCACGGTGATCACCGTGGTCTGGGTGTTGCTGACGGTCTGCAGCGCGCTGGTGGCCACGCGCGGCAGGTAGACCTCGGTGCGGCCGGTGTTGGCCAGCCGCTCTTCCGCGCTGCCCATGCTGTCCATCAGCGTGTTGGTCACGCCGGGCTTCAGCGTGGCAGCCATCACCATCTCGGGCCAGAACACGCCGCTGGGCGCATTGGTGGCGGTGCGGCCGTCGATGGCCACCTTCACCTCGCCGGCGGGCAGGTTGGTGAGGGTGAAGTTGCCCTCGGCGTCGGTGTAGACGTAGCGGTCTTCCTGGCCCAGCATATACACCTTGGCATGGACGATCGGGTTCAGGAACAGGTCGTCGGCGGTGTGGATCACCCCATCGGGGCCGCGCCGCATGTCGTCGAAGGTCATGGGCTCCAGGTCGACGCCTGGGTCGACCACCTTGCCCTTGAGCGTGGTGCCGGCCACCACCGTGGTGCTCACGGTGGTGAAGCTCACGGCGGCCTGGCCACCGGCGCTGCCATTGCCGTCGGCATCCAGGAAGGCGCCGTCCGCGGCCGCGCGGATCTTGCTGCCGTCCACCGTGATGGTGATGCGCGAGCCGCCCGGCATCGGGTCATTGAAGAACAGCCAGGCGAAGGTGCCATCGGCCGCCGGCACGAGGGTGGTGGCCAGCCTGCTGCCATCGGGGCCGGTGGCGTAGAGGCTGCTGGCGTTGAGCGTGGCGGCGTTGACGGCGCGGCTGAAGGTGATGATGGGACGCTGGGTCACGCCCACGTCGCTGCTGCCGTCGCCGGGGGTGATGCTGACCAGCGTGAACGCGGCCAGCGTGTCCACCTTCACGGTGCGGCTCAATGTGGCGGTGTTGCCTGCGGCGTCGCGGGCGCTCAGCACCACGGTGTGGTCGCCCACGGCCAGGCTGCCGAAGTCCAGGGCCGCATCGAAGCTGCCGCTGCTGGCATCGAAGATGAGCGTGTGCGCCGCACCGCCATCGAGGGTGTAGGACAGCTGTGTGAGCACGCCGCCATTGGGGTTGGCCGTGCCGCTGATGCGGCTGCCGGCGGCCAGCGTAGCGCCGTCGGCCAGGCTGGTGAGCTCGATGCTGGGGGCCTGGGTGTCCAGCGTGAAGCTGCGGCTGGTGGCCGCGCTGGTGTTGCCCGCGGCGTCGGTGGCGATGAGGGTGACGGTGTGCAGGCCATCGGCCGAGCCGTCAATGGCCAGTGCGGTGGTGATGCTGAAGCTGCCGTTGGTGCCCAGGGTCAGCGCTTGTTCGGCGCCACCGTCAATGCGGTAGCTGGCTTGGGCCACGCCCGATAGGTTGTCCAGCACCTGGCCGGTGAACGTGAGGTTGGCGTTGGTGGCGGTCGGGCTGGCCTGCAACACGATCGATGGTGCCTGCGTGTCCTGCGCCAGCGCGAACTTCTGCAGCACGGCTTGCGCCACGTTCTGGCCCAAGGCCTTGCCGGCCTGGTTGGCGTATTCGAAGTGGATGCCGCCATACACGCGGCTGCGGCCGGCCTCTTCAGCGGCCTGGGTGAAGCTGCTGAAGCTGCGCGTCACGCCCGGCAGCGTGGCGCTGGTGGTGCTGAACGCGGTGTTGTCGCCGAACGCATTGCCCAGCACCGCCGCCGCGGCGGCGCTGAAGGTGGAGTGACCCGACACGTAGTCGGGGTGCGGCGGCGTGATCAGCAGGCTGCGCCAGTTGTCGTCGTCGGTGGTGGCCGCGTTGTTGTCCAACTCGGCATCGTGGATGGCGGTTTCCGGGCGCCAGGCGCCGTAGAAGTACTTGGCATCCCAGCAGGCGATGGCGGCATCGGCCAGCGCCACATTGAGTTGGGCGAACAGGCGCGCGTTGGCGCTCAGGCTGTTGCCCTTGGTCAGGGCCACCTGGCTGGCGATCTGGTTCCAGTGGCCGGGCGGCGTGGTGCTGCCCTTGCCATCGGCCCAGAAATGGGCCTGCTGGGTTTGGTCAGCCGTGCGGGTGCTGCTGGTGGCGCTGCCCAGGGACTTGATCTCGTTCAGTGCGGTGGCGTAGGCCGCGGAATCCACGGTCGGTGGCGCAGACGGGCGGAACTCGCCGGGCGAGCTCAGCGCGAAGGGGGTCACGCTGGCCCAATGGGGGTTCTCTGCCACGTCGAAGATCGGGCCGGTGGGCCGCCACTGGCCCACGGCGGTGCTGCCGGCGTATTCGGTGAAGGCGTTCGAGCCATCGTTGGCACGGATGGCCAGCACTGCATCGGCTACGCTCAGGCCGAGGGTGATGCCGGCGTCCTTGGCCGCGCCGTCGGCAATGCTGGCCAGGCTGCTGGCCAGTGCGGCGTCGAGCACGGTCTTTTGCGCCGGGTAGGTGAGGCTCAGGATGCGGTGCGCCGCCACGGCCACTGCCGCCTGGGCATTGACAGCGCCGCTCACGCTGCGCTGCACTAGGTAGGCCGGCGTGCCTTCGATGGCGGCCAGCGTGTCGTATTGCGCCAGGCTCACCAGCGCCAGGTTGCGCGTGGCCACCGGCGGATCAGTGACGTCCAGCTGGATGGCACGCAGGGCGATGTCGTTCCAGGTGAGCACCGCGTCGGTCTGGGTGGTTTCGACACGGGTGACGGTAAAGCTCAGGCCTTGGCTGTTGCCGGCCGCATCGGTGACGCTGAACTGCAGCAGGTTCTCGCCCACCGCCAGGGCCACGCCGGGCAGCTGGAAGCTGCCGTTGGCAGCGGCCACGGTGCTCAGGCCCTGCGCCGGCAGGCTGACCACGGCACCGGCCTCGGCGCTGCCGCGCATCAGCGCCACGGCGGCTGCGGTCTGCGTGCCATCGGCATCCAGGCTGTCTGCGCTGGCCAGCGCGATGCTGGCCGCGGCAGGGGCCTGGCGGTCCAGCGTGAAGCTCAGCTGGGCGGTGGCCGAGGTGTTGCCCGCCGCATCACGCGCGGCAAGCTGCAGGGTGTGCACGCCATCGGCCAGCGTGCCGCCGGCCAGGGTGTCGAGCTGGGCTGCGCCGAGCGTGAAGCTGCCGTCGGCACTCAGGCTGGCACTCACATCCACCCAGTCAGGGTTGGCGGCATCCCCCAGCGCGGCCAGCAGCACCGTGGCGCCGCGGTCGTCAATCACCTGCCCTTGCACGGCGGGAACGCGGGTGATGCGATCCGAGCCGGAGGCGCCGGTGTCCTGCTGCAGACGCAGCCCGCTCAGGGCCGGGGCGCTGGTGTCGGGCAGGTCGCTGGCGATGCGGGTGACGGTGATGGACCCCGTGCCGGTGTTGCCCGCCACGTCGGTGATGTCCACCGTCAGGGTGTTGGCGCCCAGCGCCAGCGGAACAGCCGCGAACACGAAGGCACCCTGGGCATCGGCCACGCTCTGCGCGCTGCCAAGGCGCACCTGGGCACCCGCCTCGGTGCGGCCATGGATCGTGACGGTGCCTGCTTCGGTCTGCAGATCGCCCACGGGCGCCGTGTCAGAGGCTTCGGCCAGGCTCAGCGTGGCGATGGGCGCGGTGGTGTCGAGCGTGAAGCTGAGGCTGCTTTCAGTGCTGCGGTTGCCGGCGGCATCGGCCGTCTGCACGCGCAGGCTGTGGGCACCATCGCCCAGGCTGCCGCCCGCCAGGGCCTCGATCTGGCTGCGCGAGATGGTGACCACGCCCCCCTCGCCCAGGCTGCCGATCAGCTCGTTGAGCGTGGGGCCCTCGTCCACGGCGGCAAACACCTGTGTGACGCCGGTGTTGTCCGTGCTGTCGGCCAGCATGGCCACGAGGCGCGTGATGCGGTCGGTGGCCGATGCGCCGGTGTCGTCTTGCAGGCGCAGTGCCGACAGCGTGGGCGGCTGGGTGTCGGGCAGCGGCAGACGCTGCAAGCTGCGGCTGCTGGTCTGGCGATTGCCTGCCTTGTCCACCACATCAAGCTGCACGCTGGTGCTGCCCAGCGGCAAGGCCACGCCCGCCAGCCTGAAGCGGCCATCGGCGTCAGCCGTGGTGCTCAAGCCCTGGGCCGTGAGCGCGATGCTCGCCCCGGGCTCGGTGCTGCCCAGCAGATCGACGGTAGCGGCATAGGTCTGGCCATCATCGTTGCCGATGGCATGGGCCGGATCAATGCCGAAGGTGGCCACCGGCGCGGTGGTGTCGAGCGTGAAGGCCACGCTGACGGCTTCGCTGAGCAGGCCGGCGGCGTCTTGTGCCTGCAGTTGCAACGCATGCGCGCCATCGGCCAGGGTGCCGCCGGCCAGCGTGTCGAGCTGCGCGCGGTCGAGCGTGAAGCTGCCGTCGGCGGCCAGCAGGTGGCTCAAGTCGATGGCCGGGCTGCCTGGCTGGCCGTCCAGCCTGGCCAGCAGGCGTGGCTGGCCCGCGTTGTCGGCCACGCGGCCGTGGACGGCAGGATCGCGGGTGATGCCATCGCTGGCCGAGGCACCGGTGTCGTGGGCCAGGCTGACTTCGATGCTGGGTGGTGTGGTGTCGGCGATGGCCTCGCGCACCAGGGTCAGGCTGCCGCTGGTCACATTGCCGGCGGCGTCTTGCAGGCTGAGGTCGAAGCCGTTGCTGCCCAGCGCCAGCGCGATGCCGGCCAGGCTGAAGCGGCCGCTGGACGGCACCGTGAGCGTGGCCAGCGCGGCGCTCTCGCCCGCGCGGCGCAACGTCAACATGGCGCCGACTTCGGCCTCGCCCTCCAGCGCCACCAGGCTGGCCGTGGTGCGGCCGTCACCGAGGTCGCCGGTGTCGCTGGCTGCGGCCAGGCCAATGCGCAGCAGCATGGGCGCCAGGCGGTCAGGCGGTGTGCTGCGCAGCTGCGGCAGGCTGGCCGGGCTCACGGCCTGGCCCGCCACACGCACGCTGGACGGGAACTGCGGCGCCACCACGGTGGTGCTGCCGAGCAGCTGGCCGCCCACGATGAACTCCTGCACGCGCTGCAGCACGGTGCCCAGCTGACGGTCATTGCCGTCGCCCAGCACACCGTCCACGGGATCCACGCTGACGAGGATCTGGCTGTCAGCCAGGCTGCCGGTGATTCGCACCCGTGCCAGCGTGCCGGCCTTGAAGCTGTCGGCGTTGGCGCCGCTGCCGCCCAGCGCGGCGTCGTCGCCCAGGTCGGCGCCCACCATCAGCCGCAGGTCGCGCGCATCACCCCCCACCTGCAGCAACTGCAGCGAGGCCACCGCCACCTGGCCCGAGGCCTGGCCGCGGGTGATCAGCTGCGTGAGCGGCTGGCTGACGTTGAGCCGCCAGTCGGCGCCCGTGCTGCCGGCGCTGATGGCATTGCCGCGGCCATGCACGCTCCACACGCCGCCCGCCAGGCTGCCGCCCACCTGAACCGTACCCAAGGTGAAACCCGTTGCCGCCCCTGACAACAACAGATCAGAGGTGCAGTCACCGGTGATGGCCAGCGACTTCAAGGCGGCAGCCTGAAGGCTGTTGCTTCCGGCCACTGTGCTGACCCAGGCGCCAGCCTTGACGGTCAAAGTGGCAGCTGGCGAGACGACGACCGCATCGGTCAATTCGCTGGCATTGATTGTGGTTTCGCCACCGCCAGCCACATTGATCGACGACCGCCGAACTTGCCCCAGGTTGAGGGTGCCCAGACTGCCGGCAAAGCTGGCATTGCCCGAGAGATCCGCTACGGCAAGGCTGAGCGTTCCAACATGGCTGTCGGCTCGAATGCCAGTGAGCGCGACACGGCCGCCATCAGCAGAAGCTATGGAGACCTCAGTGGCGGCAGTTGTCGATTGGAGCTCAAGCAGATACCCATTGGCCTGGATCACCAACCTCGCGCTGCCTGGTCCGCTGAGCGTGACTATTGGCTCCGCACTTGCCGCCAACGCGTGCATGGTGGTCACCCCATTCGGGTTCACCTCGGGGGCTGCCTCTATCGGATCGATGTTGCGATAGGCGGCGACGCCTGCGAAATCGGTGGGCGAAAGATCCGCCGACAACAGCAGCCGCGGCTCTAGCGACTCAATACGGTAGGAGCGACCAGCCACTCGTTCTTCAGCTGCCGCATGACGCTTTGCCCGCCGCTCGATTCGCCAATCTCGGATTTGAGACCAAAGGTCTTCCAACCAACCTAGCCAGAAGCGTCGGGCTCGCCCTACCAGCGCCAGCAGCAATGCACTGGGCTTGGCCGGATTGGCACCAAACCGTCCAAACGCAGTACTTTCACCACGGTTCTGATGTCCGCCCATGAATCTTCTCCCAGTCGCACTGAATGGCTTCTCTGGCCTAGGAGCATTAGCCTAGGCCTGGAACTCAACATGCGGAAGAAGACAGCCGAAGGGCGCCCGCGAGCTGCCGCTCACTTCGCCACCCAGACACCGAACAAGCAAATCCAAATCAAGTCACGACACGAAACCTCTTGGAGTAACGCTGACAAGCCCTCTCTCCGCTCCGACAGCGAGTTTCATGGCATCTGATAACTTCCATCTAGCGGGGCAGATCAACACCCCCCGCAATCAAGGGGCCTAAGGCGTCAACAACGTTGATGATGCAATTCAACCGCATGAACTGCAGTGTGCGCCGCACTCAAAGTGACGCATCGCGGCGGTGCACACCTGACAGCTCAGTGGCAGTAGCTATGGCCCACATTAGCGTGCAACGCCAGGCACACCACGCAACACCGCCAGCAGCTGGCTGCGGCCTGGCTGGGTGCGCTGGGCCCATTCGTCGAAGCGGGCGCGGGCCTCGGCGCCGTAGCGGCGGTGCACCCACAGGCCCACCGCGGCCAGCAGGCCGATGACGATCAGCGTGCGCAGCGCCTTGGCCCAGGCCACCAGCACGGCAATGCCCATGCCCAGCGCCACCCACTTCACCCACCAGTGGCCTGGCGTGGTCATGGCGTTGATGGCGAAGCACAGGCCCACCACGAACAGCGCCTTGAACGGCAGCAGCACCGCACGGCCGAGGTCGCTCAGCGGCTGGGTGATCAGGTGCAGGGGGTTCATGCGGGGCTCCTCGGGCGGCGATGCAATGGACGCAAGCCTAGGCCGGCACCCCGGCCACAGCCAGAGCGCGGCGACGAAATGCCGGCCTGCGGCGCAAATCGACCGGGAGACGGCCCGAACGGCCGCGGCGCGTGCCCCCAACGTGCGCCACGCGTGGCCCGGGCGTGCCTGACCGGTCACTCACCGGCTCCTCAGCCGCTCCTCAGCCGGCCTCGGTGGCCGGGCTGGCCAGGGCCTGCGCCAGGCCTTCCAGCACCTCGGCCAGCGCGGCCTCGAACGGTGCCAACGCCGTGAGCGGCGGCGCGGCACCCGGGCGGTGGATGGCCGCACCGTCGGGCCCGACCAGCAGGCCGGCCAGCTCGGCCTCGAGCGCCGCGGCGGTGTTGAACACCGCCCGGGCACCCAGCGTGCCGGCCTCGCCCTTGACCATGTGCACCAGCTTGGCCATGCCGGCGATGTCGCCGTCGGCCAGGCCTTGGCGCAAGGTCTCGGCCAGGCCGCTGCGGCTGCGTGCAAACAGGCCCAGCATGCGCCGGTAGAGCGCCGGCTTGCCGTCGCAGTGCCGCAGGCCTTCGGCCAGCACGATGCCGCGCACCTCGCGGGGCAGCTCGGCCGGTGCAGGCTGGGCGGGCGCGGCCGCGGTCCGCAGGCCACCGCTCGGGCCGCCCGGGCCGGCGGCAGCACGCCGCGGGGCGCTGCCGGCCGCGGCAACTGCCGGGGCGCGGCCCGGGGCCGAGGCGGCGCCCGGCGCCAGCCCGGCGGCGGCGCTGGCGGTGGCGGCCGCGGTGCCCGTGCCGGCCGACAGCGCCGCGGTCGGCAGCGGCTCGTCGCGCACCCAGCGGGCCAGCGTGGCGTACAGGTCGGCCGGGTCGAAGGGCTTGCTGATGAAGTCGTTCATGCCGGCGGCCAGGCATTGCTCGCGGTCGCGCGCCATGGCGTGGGCGGTGATGGCGATCACCGGCAGATGGCGGTGGGCCGGACGCTGGCGGATGCCGCGTGTGGCCTCCAGGCCGTCCATGCCGGGCATCTGCACGTCCATCAGCACCAGGTCGAACGGCGCCTCGGGCGGCTGCCCGTCAAGGCAGCGCAGGGCCTCGAGGCCGTTGTCGGCGCAGGTCAGGCGCACGCCCACGTCGGCCAGCAGGGCCACCGCCACCTCGCGGTTGATCGGGTTGTCTTCGGCCAGCAGCACGCGCAGGCCCTCGAGCCGGCGCAGGCGCTCGGGTGCCGGCGCCTCGGGGGCGATGGCTCCGCGCCCGCTGCGGCGCAGCGGCCGGTAGCCATGGGCGGCAAACAGGCCGCACAGCAGGTCGAGCAGGGCCGAGGCGGTGACCGGCTTGGCGAGCACGCCGTCCAGGGCGGCGCGCGCGGCGGGGCTCAGGCTGCGGCCACCGGCGGCGTCATGGTTGGCCGCGTCACCGACGGCCGCGTCCACGCTGCCCAGCGGCAGCAGCGCCACCAGCCGCGGCGCCGTGCGCAGTGGCAGGGCACGCAGGCGGCGTGCGGCGGCCAGCACCGCGCCATCGGCGGTGTGCTCGGCGGCCAGTTCGCCGGCATCCAGCAGCAGCAGATCGAACGGGCTGCGGTCGGCGGCGGCCAGCAAGGCGCTGCAGGCGGCGTCGAGGCTGTCCACCTGGGCGGTGCGGCAGCCCAGGCTGCCGGCCATGGCGCACAGCATGGCGGCGGCCCGCGGGCGCGGCGCGACCACCAGCAGGTCGAGCATCACGCCGGGTGGCGGCTCGATGTCGGGCAGCGCGGCGGCCCGCTCGAAGCGGGCGCTGAAGCTGAACGCGCTGCCTTCGTCGGGCGTGCTCTGCACGGCGATGTCGCCGCCCATCAGCTGCACCAGCTGGCGGCTGATGGCCAGGCCCAGGCCGGTGCCGCCATGGCGCCGGCTGATCGAGGCGTCCACCTGCGTGAACGGGCGAAACAGCTGCGCCGTCTGATCGGCCGACATGCCGATGCCGCTGTCGATGATGGCGAACTGCAGCGTCAGCTGCGTGTCATCGTGCGCCGTGGCGTCGCCCGGCGCGCGCAGCACCCGGGTGGCCACGATGACCTCGCCCTGGTCGGTGAACTTGACCGCGTTGTTGCACAGGTTGGTCAGCACCTGGGCCAGGCGCAGGGCGTCGCCCACCAGGCGCGGCGGCACGTCGGGCGCGGTGTCGATCAGAAAGTCCAGGCCCTTGGCCTGGGCCTGCAGCGCCACCAGCGAGGTGACCTGCTCGAGCACATCGTCCACCGCGAATTCGGCATGGGTCAGCTCGAGCTTGCCGGCCTCGATCTTGGAGAAGTCGAGGATGTCGTTGACCAGGCCCAGCAGCGAGCGCGCGGCGGCGTGGATCTTGTGCAGGTAGTCGCGCTGCTGCGGCGACAGCGCGGTGCGCAGCGCCAGGTGCAGCATGCCGAGGATGGCGTTCATCGGCGTGCGGATCTCGTGGCTCATGTTGGCCAGGAACTCGCTCTTGGCGCGCGTGGCGGCCAGCGCGGCTTCGCGCGCGGCGATCAGGTTGCTTTCGGTCTCGAGCCGCGCGCTGATGTCGCGCAGCACCAGCTGGATGCGCTGCGGCCGGCCCTCGGCGCTGCGCTCCACCACCGAGAAGCTGGCCTCGACCGGCACCTCGGCACCATCGGCGCGGCGCACGCCGATGGTGGTGACGGCCTGGGCCTCGCGCCCCGGCAGCAGCGCCAGCAGATGGGCCCAGCCGGGCCGCGCCAGCCAGCGCGGAGCCGGCCAGCCTTCCAGCGCGTCGCCCTCGGCCAGGCCCATGATGCGGCCCCAGGCCGGGTTGGCCACCACCACCACGCCCAGCGCATCCACCACGCCCGCGCCATCGGCCATGTGCAGCAGCACCTCGTCGAGCTGGCGCGTCTGGCGCGCGATCAGCGCATTGAGCTGGTCGCGGCGCTGCTGCAGGGCCTGGGCGTTGGCGTCGCGGTGCGCCAGCTGGTCGCGCAGCGCCGCCTGCAGGCGCTCGACCCCCTGGGCCAGCACATGCACTTCGGTGGGCGGGCCGTGGCTGGGCATGGGCACCGGCACGTCCACCCGGTCGAAGCGCCCCACGGTCAGCCCCACCACATGGCGTGACAGCGCCGACAGCGGTTGCGACACGGTGCGCAGCACCAGCGCGTACAACAGCGCGGCCAGCAGCAGCAGCTCGAGCACGGTGGCGGCGGCAAACAGCGCCGTGTCGCGCCACACCTGGCCGGCCAGCTGCGCGGCATCGGGCCGCAGCAGCAGGTAGGCCACCACCTCGCGGCCATCGGGGGCCACCAGCGGATGGCTTTGCGCCGGGACGGCCTGCGACATGTCGGCGCCGGCCTTGACATAGCCCAGCCGCAGCCGCGGCCCCACCACCTCGGCGCTGAGCACCGCCGGAAAGTGGTGCAGCCCGGCCAGCTGCAGGCCCAGCGAGGGTTCATCGTGCGACCAGACCGCCTGCGCCAGGCTGGGGCCGTAGGCGGCCAGCACCGCCTGCAGCTGCTGGTGCTGACGGCGCTGCTCGGCCTGCCAGCTGAGCCAGGCATTGAGGGACGACGCGGCCAGGCCGATCAGCAGGCTGAAGGCCAGCCCGCGCACCAGCAGCTGGCGCCACAGCGGCACGGGCCGCCCGAGCTCGCGGCTCACTGGACGTCCCTGCGCGCCATGCGCTGCGGGCTTCGCGCTTGGGAGCGGGCCGGGCGGGACGTTGGCGGTGTTTGCGGCATGCGCGCGCCTCTCCTAGCGCGCGCGCCTCGGGCTTCCGGGACCGCTCGCGCATCACGCGAACTACGCGGCCCGGAACAGCGGCCCCTGATTGGTGGGTGGCGGCTGCGGGGGGTGCCCCGCGCCGCCGCTTTCATTGTGCGTCAGCAGCAGACCACAGGCAGGGCTGGCGCGTCAAGCGCGGGCCGGTGGAGGTTCAAGGGGCGGCCCGCATGGCCGCCACGGTGTCGCGGATCAGGTGGCCGGCGATCGACAGCCGCGGCGGGATGACTGGCAGCGCGTCGATCGGAAACCAGCGCGCATCGGCAATCTCGCCGGGCTGGGGCACGATCTCGCCGCCGGTCCAGCGGGCGGTGTAGGCCACCATCAGGCTGTGCGGGAACGGCCAGCTCTGGCTGCCGAAGTAGCGCAGCCCGGTCACGGCCACGCCCACCTCCTCGGCCACCTCGCGGTGCAGGCAGTCCTCGAGCGACTCGCCGGCCTCGACAAAGCCCGCCAGCGCGCTGTACATGCCGTTGCTGTAGTGCGGCGCGCGCGCCAGCAGCAGCTCGCCGGGGCGCCACACCAGGGCCATCATGGCCGGCGACAGGCGCGGGTAGGCGGTGTGGCCGCAGGCCGGGCAGCGGCGCGCCCGCTCGCCCGCCTGCAGCTCGGTGGCCGTGCCGCAGGCGCCACAGAAGCGGTGGCTGCGGTCCCATTCCAGCAGCTGCGCGGCGCGGCCGGCCAGCGCCGACAGCGGCGTGCGCTCGTCACCGCCCAGCGCCAGCATGGCCGCACGCAGCGGCAGCGCGCGCCAGCCGGGCGGCGCTTCGGGCAGGGCCAGCGCCCAGGCGTCGTGCCCGCCCAGCCGACCCAGGTAGTGACGCGACAGCGCGGCGCCGGTCAGCGCACGCAGCAGCAGGCCGCCGGCCGGCGCCAGGCCGGCCTCGGCCGCCTCGGGCAGCAGCAGGTCGCGCTGCACGAAGGCGAAGCACCAGGCTTCGGGGGTGTCGTCGCCCGGGTGGGCAATGGCGGGCAGGTAGTCCATCACGGGGGGGGCCGGTCGGGTGCGGCGGTGGGTTCAGTGCATCGGCCAGGCGGGCATGGCCGGGCGCAGCCGCTCGTAGGCGGCGGCCAGGCGCAGCACGCCCAGGTCATCATGGCGCTGGCCGGCGATCTGCAGGCCGATCGGCAGGCCGCCGCGGGTGACACCGCAGGGCAGGCTGAGTGCCGGCTGCTCGCTCATGTTGTAGGGCACGGTGAAGGCGATGTGCTCGAAGGGCCGCGCGGGGTCGTTCAGCGGGCTGGCCCATTCGGCCGGAAAGCTGGGCACCGGGCTGGTGGGCGAGACGATGAAGTCCAGCCCCTGGATGGCGGCCACCGCGGCCTCGCGGAAGGCGGCGATCTGGCTGTAGCCGTGGAAGACCTCGGCGCCGCCGAGCTGGGCGCCCGACTCGATCCAGCGCACGATGTAGGGCAGCACGCGGGCCCGGCGCTCGGGCGGCAGGGCCTGGTAATCGAGCCAGCTGCGGGTGCGCCAGAAGCGGTCGAGCCCGTCGATCATCGCCCGGGTGCTGAAGGCCGGCACGGGCACCACCTGGGCACCGGCGGCCTCGAGGGTGCGCGCGGCGGCGGTGACGGCGGCCCGGGTCTCGGGCTCGACCGCCAGGCCCCAGCCGGCATCGAGCTGCAGGCCGATGCGCCTGCCGCGCAGCAGCTGCTGCGGCTCGGTGTCCTGGTGCAGATCGAGCCAGTCGATGGCGGCCGGCGGCAGCGCGGTGGTGTCGCGCCAGTCGGGGCGGGCCAGCAGCTGCATCAGCCAGGCGCAGTCGCGCACGCTGCGGGTCATGGGCCCGGCCACGCGGCC
Organism: Aquabacterium sp. OR-4; assembly: GCF_025290835.2. NCBI lineage: Bacteria > Pseudomonadati > Pseudomonadota > Betaproteobacteria > Burkholderiales > Sphaerotilaceae > Pseudaquabacterium > Pseudaquabacterium prasiolae. Next base: position 16,422 of record NZ_JAOCQD020000001.1, read on the forward strand.
GGCGTAGGGCGGCTTGATCGGCAAGCGGCCGTTGCTGGGCTTGAAGCCCACCAGGCCGCACCAGCCGGCCGGCAGGCGCACCGAGCCGCCGATGTCGGTGCCCAGGTGCAGCGGGCCGTAGCCGGCGGCCGCGGCGGCACCGGCGCCGGCACTGCTGCCGCCGGGGTTGAAGCGGGTGTCCCACGGGTTGCGCGCCAGCTTGTGAAAACTCGACAGGCCCGACGACAGCATGCCCCAGTCGGGCATGGTGGTCTTGCCCAGCAGCACCAGGCCGGCCTCGCGCCAGCGTGCGGCGGGCGGGGCGTCCCAGTCGAGCGGGGTGAGCTCGGTGGCGGCGCTGCCGACAGGCATCGGGCAGCCGACGGTGGCGATGTTCTCCTTCAGCGTGCCGGGCACGCCGTCCAGCGGGCTGAGCGGCGCGCCGGCCTGCCAGCGCGCGGTGCTGGCGCGGGCCTGCTGCAGCGCGGCCTCGGGGTCGAAGGCGTACAGCGCGTTGAGCTCGGGCTCGCGCCGCGCAATCTGCGCCAGCACGGCCTCGGTGGCCTCCAGCGGCGAGAACGCGCCGCTGTCGAACCCGTCGGCCAGCTGCTGGGCCGACAGGGTGTGCAGATCGGCCATGCGCTAGATCTTTGCCGGGCGGCAGGCGGCGAGGCCGCGGCGGGGGGCCGTCATGACGTGCCTTCGTCGGCGCCGGCGGCCTCGGTGCCCTGGTGGAACACCATCAGCCAGCGGCCGTCGCGCTTTTGCCAGACCGACGAGCGCAGCGTCTCGCGGCCGTCGCTGCGCGTGACGCGGCAGGTGGTGAGCGCCATGTCGGGGCCCAGCGCGCGCAGGCGGAACTGGCGCATGCGCCGGCCCAGCGGCGTGCCTTCGGCGGCCAGCGCGGCCACGATGGCGGCGCGGTCGAACACCGTGCCCGAGGCACCGAACTCGGTGAACTCGGGCGCCAGCATCTGCGCCACGCGGTCGGGGTCGTGGCGCAGCGCCGGGTCCATCAGGCCCTCCTCGATGGCGCGCAGCTCGGCGGTGAGTTCGGGGTGCAGGTCGTTCATCGGGCGATCTCCGGGGGCTGGGCGTGGGCGCGCGTGCGGCGCGTGCTGGGCTGGGCTGGGGGCTACTGCCAGCTCAGCAGCGACAGGTCGTTGGCGAAGATCGGCGAGTTGATCCACAGGCCCTTGAGGCCCTTGCGCGACACCGTCACCTGGGCCGGGTTGAACAGCCAGGCGTTCACCGCGTCGTGGCTCAGCAGGCGCTGGATGTCGCCATAGAGCTGGTTCTGCAGCCGGCCGCGCGGCGCCTCGGCGCGCTTTTTCACCAGCTCGTCGTAGGCCTTGTTGCGGTAGCCCCAGTAGTAGTCGGGGTTGGCGTACTGCACGTAGTCCAGCGGCTCGACGTGGTTGATGATGGTCAGGTCGAAGCTGCCCTTGAACGCGCCGCTGAGCCACTGCGCCCACTCCACGTTCTCGATCTTGGCGTTGATGCCCACCTTGGCCAGCATGGCCGCCACCACCTCGCCGCCCTTGCGCGCATAGCTGGGCGGCGGCAGCGTCAGCGTGAGGTTGAGCGGCGTGGTGACACCCGCCTCCTTGAGCAGGGCGCGGGCCTTGTCGGGGCTGAAGGGGTAGGCGCCGGTGAGGTCGACATAGCCCACGTCGGTGGGCGCGGCATGGCTGCCGATGGGCTTGCCCAGGCCCTGCAGCACGCCGTCGATGAAGGCCTGGCGGTCGATCGCATGGGCGATGGCGCGGCGCACGCGCACATCGTCGAGCGGCTTGCGCTTGTTGTTGAGGGCCAGCATGCCCTTGCCGGCGGTGCTGCCCACCTCCACGGTGAAGCGCTTGTCGGCCTTGAACTGCGCCAGCGCATCCACCGCGCCGAAGCGCGGCATGCCGTCGATGTCACCGGCCAGCAGCGCGGCCACCTGGGCGGCGTTGTCGTTGATGAAGCGGAAGGTGGCGCGCCGGATCTTGATGGCGCCGGCGTCGCGGTAGCCGTCCCAGGCGGTGAGCGTGACCGCGCTGCCCTTTTGCCAGTTCTCCAGCTTGTAGGGGCCGGTGCCCACCGGGTTGGCGGCGGTGGTGGCAGCGCTCTTGGGGCTGAGGATCACGGCCGTGTTCTCGCCCAGGCGGAAGGGCAGGTTCGGGTCGGGGTTGTTCAGCGTCAGGATCACCGTCTGCGCGTCGGGCGTGGCGATCGACGAGATGTTGTCGAACACCGCCTTCTTGGCCTTGTTGGTGCTGCCCTCGGCCTTGGCGCGCTCGAAGCTGAAACGCACCGCGGCGGCGTCGAACACCGTGCCGTCCTGGAACTTGATGCCGCGGCGCAGCGTGAAGGCGTAGACCTTGCCGTCGGGATCGCTCGTCCAGTCCTGCGCCAGCAGCGGCGAGACGCTGCCGCTGGGGCTGATCTTGGTAAGGCCCTCGAGGATGTTGTAGTGCACGATCTCGCCGATGGCCGCCGCCGGTGCGGTGGTGGGGTCGAGGCCCGGCGGCTCGAGCACCATGCCCAGCACCACGGCATCTTTGCGGCGCTGGGCCAGCGCCTCGTGGGTGGCCAGCGGCAGGGCCATCAGCGCGGCGGCCTGGGCCAGGGTGCGTCGGCGGAGGGTCATGGAGAACTCCTGATCGGATCGTCGCGGTGACGGTGGGTCAACGTGGGGTCAGCTGGGCACCGATGCTACGGCCTCGGCCAGCACCCGCTCGGCATGGTGGCAGGCGGCCCGGTGCGGCGGCGTGGCGCCGGCGCCGGCCGGGCCCGGCGCCGCCCCCGCCGCCACGCCCACCGCGCGCAGCGGCGGCGCGCTGTGCAGGCAGTCGGGCTGGCGGTGGCGGCAGCGTGGCGCATAGGCACAGCCGCCGGCCACCTGGCCGGGCGGCTGCGCGGGCCAGGGCGGCAGCGCCGCGGGTGGCGCGCGCCGTGCGCCGGGCCGCAGCCGCGGCACGGCGTCCATCAGCGCCCGGGTGTAGGGGTGGGCGGCGGCCGAGAACAGCTGGTCGGGGCTGCCCTGCTCGACCGCGCGGCCCTGGTAGAGCACGATGACCTCGTCGCACACCAGGTCCACCACCGCCAGATCGTGGCTGATGAACAGGTAGGTCACGCCCAGGCGGTCCTGCAGATCCTGCATCAGGTTCAGCACCTGGGCCTGCACGCTGACATCGAGCGCGCTGACCGGCTCGTCGGCCACGATCAGCCGCGGGTGGGTGACCAGCGCGCGGGCGATGGCGATGCGCTGGCGCTGGCCGCCGGAGAACTCGTGCGGGTACTTGTCGACATCGCTGGCGCGCAGGCCCACGGCGTCGAGCATGGCCTGGGCACGCTGGCGCTGCTCGGCACGGCCGGCGCTGGCCTGCGCGGCCAGCGGCTCGGCCACGATGCGGCCCACGGTCTGGCGCGGGTCGAGCGAGCCGAAGGGGTCCTGAAAGACCATCTGGAACCCGGCCCGCGCGCGCCGCAGCGCCGCCGCATCCAGCGCGGCCAGATCCTGCCCGTCAAACAGCACCTGGCCGCCGCTGGGCGCCTCGAGCGCCATCACCTGGCGCGCCAGCGTGCTCTTGCCCGACCCCGATTCGCCCACCACGCCCAGGCTGCGCCCGGCCTGCAGCGCAAAGCTCAGGCCGCGCAGCGCCTGCACCACCGGCGGCGCGGCCAGCAGGTGCTCGCGCGGCAGGGTGTAGTGCTTGACGAGGTGCTTGACCTCCAGCAGCGGCGCGCTCACTCCACGGCCTCGCGCCAGCGCAGGCAGCGCACCGCATGCCCGGGGTTCACGTCGTCCAGCGGCGGCGGCGCAGTGCGGCAGTCGGGCTGCGCCAGCGTGCAGCGTTCGGCAAAGCCGCAGCCGGCGGGCAGATCGGCCAGCGCCGGCACGCGGCCGGGGATGGTGGCCAGGCGGTGGCCGCGCGGCAGGCCCAGCCGCGGCCGCGCCGCAAACAGGCCGCGGGTGTAGGGATGGGCCAGGCGCTCGAACACCGCGGCGGTGGGGCCGCTCTCGACCACCTGGCCGCCATACATCACCAGCATGCGCTGCACCGACTCGGCCATCACGCCCAGGTCGTGGCTGATCAGCAGCAGGGCCATGCCGTCCTCGGCCACCAGCTGGCCGATCAGGTCGAGCACCTCGCGCTGGATGGTGACATCGAGCGCGGTGGTGGGCTCGTCGGCCACCAGCAGGTCGGGCCCGCAGGCCAGCGCGATGGCGATCACCACGCGCTGGCGCTGGCCGCCTGACAGCTGGTGCGGATAGGCGTCGAGCCGGCGCGCGGCATCGGGCAGCTGCACCCGCTGCAGCAGGCGCAACGCCTCGGCCCGCGCCGCCGCGCCGCCGAGGCCGCGGTGCAGGCGCAGGGATTCGCCGATCTGCCGGCCAATCGGGTGCAGCGGGTTCAGCGCGGTCATCGGCTCCTGGAAGACCATGGCCACGCGGTTGCCGCGCAGGGCGCACCAGTCGGCCTCGGACAGGCCCACCAGCTCCTGCGCGTGATCCGCCGCCGGCGTGGCCGCGTCAGGTGTTGCGCCAGGCGCCGCACCGCGGGCGGCGGGCCGGGTGGCGCCGCTCAGGCGCACCGAGCCGCGCACCTGCGCGCCCTCGGGCAGCAGGCCCATCAGCGCCAGCGCGGTGAGGCTCTTGCCGCAGCCCGATTCGCCGATCAGGCCCACGGTGTCGCCACGCGCCAGGTCGAAGCTCAGGCCACGCAGCGCCTCGGCCGGGCCCTGCGGGGTGGGCAGGGTGACGCGCAGGTCGCGCACCGACAGCAGGCCGGCGCCGGCTGCGGGCGCGCCACTCATGCCGCCACGGCAGCCGCGCGCAGCAGATCGAGGTAGGCCCCGCTGACCAGCGCCTCGGGGCCCACGCCCAGCCGGGCCATCAGGCCACGCGCCTCGGCGTCGCCGTCGGCCACGCTCTGGCCGGGCTGCAGCACCACCTCGATCTCGAGAAACTCGCCCAGGCCTTCCACCCGGTCGAGGTGGATGCGGGTGGCGCCCACCAGCACCAGCAGCCGGTGCTTGCGCACCCGTCCCAGCAGGCCGCAGGCGCGGGCCAGCGCCTCGCGCATGCTCTCGGGCTCGGTCACCGGCGAGATCATGTAGTCGGACAGCTTGGGGCCGTCGGCGTCGGCACGCTGGTAGGCGATCAGCTCGCCCGAGCCGTCACCAAACACGCGCAGCTTCAGCCGGCCGTGCGGCACGCTGAAGAAGCTGTCGTCCTGGTGGATCAGCTGCGGGTGCTCGTCGTCCCCCAGCGCAATGGCCAGGGGCAGCAGGTCGGCCACGCTGGAAATGCGGGCCTTGATCTCGACATTGGCGGGCATGCTGCCATTGTGGGGGAGTTTCGACGGCGGCCCGAGGCCTCGACGCGGCGCGCGCGCCGGCCGGGCCGGTGTCAGTCGTGCTTGATGGCGATGGTCTTCAGCGACGAGAAGCCGTACAGCGCCTCGAAGCCCTTCTCGCGGCCGTGGCCCGAGTGCTTGACGCCGCCAAAGGGCAGCTCGATGCCGCCGCCGGCGCCGTAGTTGTTGATGAACACCTGGCCGCAGTGCAGCTTGCGCGCCATGCGCAGCTGGCGGCCGCCGTCGCGTGTCCAGACGCCGGCCACCAGGCCGAACTGGGTGCCGTTGGCGATGCGCAAGGCCTCGGCCTCGCCGTCGAACGGGATCATCACCTGCACCGGGCCGAAGATCTCTTCCTGCGCCAGGCGGTGGTCGGGCGTGGCCGGGGCCAGCAGCGTGGGCGGCACATAGCAGCCGCCAGCGGGCAGATCGGCCGGCAGCGCGGCCTGGGCGGCCACCTGCAGACCGGTGTCGCGCGCAACGGCCAGGAAGCCCTGCACGATCTCGCGCTGGCGCGGCGAGATCACCGGGCCCACGTCGGGGTCGGCCAGCGCCGGGCCCACGCGCAGCGCGGCATAACGCTCGGCCATGCGGCGCCTGACCTCGTCGAACACCGGCCGCTCCACCAGGATGCGGCTGGCGGCCGAGCAGGTCTGGCCACAGTTCTGGATGCCGGCGTTGACCAGAAAGGGCAGGGCCGCATCGAGGTCGGCATCGGCAAACACGATCTGCGGGCTCTTGCCGCCCAGCTCCAGCGTCACCGGGATGGTGTTGCGCGCTGCCGCGGTCTGGATCAGCTGGCCCACCGCCACCGAGCCGGTGAACGACAGGTGGGCCACACCGCGGTGCTGGCTGAGCGCCGCGCCGGCCTCCTCGCCCAGGCCCGGCACGATGTTGACGGCGCCGGCCGGAAAGCCCGCCTGCTGCGCCAGGTGGCCGAACATCAGCGCGGTGAGGCAGGCCTCCTCGGCGGGCTTGAGCACGCAGGCATTGCCCATGGCCAGCGCCGCGCCCACCGAGCGGCCGATGATCTGCATCGGGTAGTTCCAGGGCACGATGTGGCCGGTGACGCCATGCGGCTCGCGCAGCGTCAGCGCGGTGTAGCCGCTGGCGAACGGCAGGGTCTCGCCGTGCACCTTGTCGGCGGCGCCGCCGTAAAACTCGAGGTAGCGCGCCAGCGCCAGCGCATCGGCGCGGCCCTGCTTGAGCGGCTTGCCCACGTCCAGCGCCTCCAGCCGCGCCAGCTCGTCGGCCTGGGCCAGCACCAGGGCGCTCATCTTCAGCATCAGCCGGCCGCGCTCGGCGGCGGTGAGCGCACCCCAGGGGCCATCGAGCGCCGCCTGCGCGGCCTGCACCGCGGCGTCCACATCGGCGGCCGTGCCGCGGGCAATCTCGGCCAGCAGGCTGCCATCGCTGGGGTTGAGCAGGGGCAGCGTCTCGCCGCCGGCCGCGGCGCGCCATTGGCCGGCAATGAGCAGCAGGCGGGTGTCGAAGCCGATGGGGGCCATGGCGTGGGTCCTTGTGCGGCAGGCATGCCTGGGGTTTCTTCGGGCATCATAGGTTTCATGAAGGTCTCCAACTCGGGCTGCGTTGCCGGCCGCAACTGCAAGAAGGCATGAGCGTCTTCCTGGCCAAGCGCCTGGCCACGCTGCTGGCCACGCTGGTGGTGGCCTCGGTGCTGGTGTTCGCGGTGCTCGAGCTGCTGCCCGGCAACGTGGCCCAGGTGATCCTGGGCGAGACGGCCACGCCCGAGGCCGTGGCCGCGCTCGAGAAGAAGCTGGGCCTGGACCAGCCGGCGCTGGCGCGCTACCGCCACTGGGTGGGCGGCCTGCTGGCCGGCCGCACGGCCGACAGCTACAGCTACGGCACGCCCACCGCCGAGCTGATCACCGAGCGCCTGCAGGTCACCGTGCCGCTGGCCGCGCTGGCCATGGCGCTGACCACGGTGCTGGCGCTGGCCCTCGGCATCTACGCCGCCGCACGCCATCGCAAGCTGGGTGATCTGAGCGTGATGGCGCTCAGCCAGCTGGGCATTGCGATTCCCAATTTCTGGTTCGCCATCCTGCTGATCCTGGCCTTTGCGGTGAAGCTGCAGTGGGTCAGTGCCGGCGGATTTCCGGGCTGGACCGAGGACGACGGTGGCGGCCTGTGGGAGGGCACGCAGGCCCTTCTGCTGCCGGCCGTGGCGCTGGCCGTGGTGCAGGCGGCCATCCTGGCGCGGGTGACGCGCTCGGCGGTGGTGGACGTGATGCGCGAAGACTTCGTGCGCACCGCGCGCGCCAAGGGCCTGTCGGCGCGCGCCACGCTGTGGCGGCATGTGCTGCGCAACGCCATGATCCCGGTGCTCACCATCATGGGCCTGCAGTTCGCCAACCTGATCACCGGCACCATCGTGGTCGAGAACGTGTTCGTGCTGCCCGGCATCGGCCGGCTGGTGTTCCAGGCCATTGCCAACCGTGATCTGGTGGTGGTGCGCGATGTGGTGATGCTGCTGGTGGTGGTGGTGGTGGTGGTGAACTTTGCCGTCGACGTGCTGTATGCGCTGGTCGACCCGCGACTCAAGGCCAGCGATGCCTAGCCCCCACCCGAAGCGGCCGCAGGCCGCCGCCAAGCTGGCCATGGGGCGCCGCTGGTGGCCCGGCAAAGCCGGCGCCACGGTGGCCGCCGGGTTCTGGGCGCGCGCATGCCGTCACCCGAGCTTTCTGATCGGCGCGCTGCTGTCGGGCCTGCTGGTGGCCGCGGCGCTGCTGTCGCTGTTGTGGTCGCCCTACCCGCCGGCCGAGATCGACATCCCCAACAAGCTGGCACCGCCCTCGGCCGCGCACTGGCTGGGCACCGACAGCCTGGGCCGCGATCTGTTCAGCCAGCTGCTGGTGGGGGCGCAGAACTCCATCGTGGTGGGCGTGGTGGCGGTGGGCATCGGCGTGCTGCTGGGCGTGGCCCTCGGTGCCCTGGCCTCGGCGCGGCGCGGCTGGGTGGAAGAGCTGGTGATGCGCTTTGCCGACTTCACCTTCGCCTTCCCCGCACTGCTCACCGCCATCATGCTGGGCGCGATCTACGGCCCCGGGCTGCTGACCGGCATCGTGGCCATCGGCATCTTCAATGTGCCGGTGTTCGCGCGCATCACCCGCGGCGCGGCCAATGCGGTGTGGGCGCGTGAATACGTGCTGGCCGCGCGCGCGGCCGGCTTCGGGCCGGCGCGCATCACGCTCGACCATGTGCTGCCCAACATCGCCAGCGTCTTGATCGTGCAGGCCACGATCTCGTTTGCCACCGCCATATTGGCCGAGGCCGCGCTGAGCTACCTGGGTCTGGGCACCCAGCCGCCGCAACCCAGCTGGGGCCGCATGCTCAACGAGGCACAAACCCAGCTGTTTGCCGCCCCCATGCTGGCGGTGTGGCCCGGGCTGGCCATCGCGCTGAGCGTGCTGGGGCTCAACCTGATGGGCGACGGGCTGCGCGATCTGCTCGATCCACGCCTGGCCCGCCGCCGCTGATCGGAGCGGACGCCGGCCAAGCGACCGCCGGGTGCCCCGCGGCCCGGCGCCGGGCCGCCCCAAGCGGGCCGCGCACCCGCTCGGCGGGTGGCGGCGGTAGCCCGCCGCCGGGTGCCCCGCGGCCCAGCGCCGGGCCGCCCCAAGCGGGCCGCGCACCCGCCCGGCGGGTGGCGGCGGTACCCCGCCGCCGAGTGCCCCGCGGCCCAGCGCCGGGCCGCCCCAAGCGGGCCGCGCACCCGCTCGGCGGGTGGCGGCGGTACCCCGCCGCCGGGTGCCCCTTCACTGCGGCACGAAGCCGCTGGCCTTGATCACCTTGGCCCAGGCGGCGCTGTAGGCGCGCTCCTTGGCACCGAACTGCGCGCCGGGCACATGGCCCACGCTCAGGCCCATGGCGGTCAGGCGCTCCTTCACGTCGGGCAGGGCCACCACCTTGGCCAGCGCGGCCGAGAAGGCGTCGGTCACCGGCCTGGGCGTGCCGGCCGGGGCGAACACGCCGTAGAAGGGCAGATCCTCGAAGCCCGGCAGGCCCAGCTCGGCCAGCGTGGGCACGTCGGGCAGCTGGGCCTGGCGCTTGTCGCCCATCACCGCCACCACGCGCAGCTTGCCGTGGCGGTGGTTGTCGATGAAGTCGGGCACCGAGCCCAGGCCGGCACCGATCTGGTTGCCCAGCATGTCGGCCATCATCGGCGCGCTGCCGCGGTAGGGCGCGGCCACCAGGTCGAGCTTGTACTTCTCGGCCACCAGCCTGACCAGGAACTCGGGCACCGAGGCCGGCGCCGGGATGCCCACCGCGCCCTTGCCGCCGCCGGCGTTTTTCACCCAGGCCACGTACTCGGCCATGCTCTTGGCCGGCGTGCCGCCCGACACCGCCCAGGCATTGGCAAAGGTGGCAAAGCCGGCCACCGGCACGAAGTCATGCGCGGTGTCGAAGCCCGGCGTCTTGACCACCAGCGGCAGGATCGACACGGTGTGGTCGTGCGTCACGAAGAACGTGCTGCCGTCGGCCGGCGCACTCTTGAGCGCCTGCGCCGCCAGCTGGCCACCGGCGCCGGGCTTGTTCTCGACGATGACGTTGGCCCCGCCCAGCTCATCCTTGAGCTTCTCGGCCAGCAGCCGGGCGATGACGTCGCTGCCGCCACCGGCCGGAAAACCCACCAGCAGGCGCACGTTGCGCCCGGCCTGCGCCTGGGCCGGCGGCGCCAGCAGCGGCAGGGCCAGCGCGGCGGCCAGGGCGGGAACGGCAAGCGTGCGCAGCGCGCGGCGACGGGTCAGGCGGGACATCTTCAAGGGGCTCCACGGCAGGTCGGCGGCCCGGGATCGGGCCCAGCCTGACAGGATAGCGGCTGCCCGCAGGGCCAGCATCACGCTGACAACACCTTGCCAGGGCTTGCGGGTACAATCGTGGGTTGGTCAGAGGGTGCATACGAGGTTTTGGGCGCATTGCCCGGTCGCGTGTTCCACCTGCTCCACCCGAATGTCGCGCCACGCCGGCCATCCGCAACCGCGGCTGCTGGCGCCCCCCGCGAGCCTGCCGCGCCCCCTGCCAGGGCCCCCAGGTCGTCGGCCCATCGCCATGGGGCCGGCCGCGGGACGCGACCTTGTTTTCCTTTGCCTGCACCGGCGCTCGCGCGTGGTGGCGGGCGCGTTCCCCTGATCGCACCGGGCCTGTCGGCCCGGGCCCGAACCCACCTTTCCCAGGATCCGTTGATGGCCAAGGAAGAACTGATTGAAATGCGCGGCACCGTGCTCGAGGTGCTGCCCGACTCGCGCTACCGCGTCAAGCTCGAGAACGGCCATGAGCTGGTGGCCTACTCGGCCGGCCGCATGAAAAAGAACCACATCCGCATCCTGGCGGGTGATGCCGTCTCGCTGGAGCTGTCGGCCTACGACCTGACCAAGGGCCGCATCACCTTCCGCCACCTGGATCGCCGCTGATCCAGGGCCTGCCGCCCACCGCGGCTTGCGGTGGGTCAAGACCGGCGCGGGGCTGACATGCGCCGGTGACCTTCGCGTGCTATCTCTACGGCTTCAGTCGATCCGACTGCCTGCCGCAGAGACCGCGATGAGCCCCAATCCCCCCTCCCTGCACCTCGACGCCAGCGTCGACGAGGCCCGCAGCCATGCCGCCGCCGCGGCCTTCGACAGCGCCCTGCACGCGCGCCTGGCGCCGCTGTGGGGCGGGCTGTCGCCGATCTCGCTGGCGCTGGCCACGCTGGACTGGAGCCTGCACCTGGCCACCCAGCCCGCGCAGACGCTGCAGCTGGCGCTGCGTGCCGGCCAGGCCACCACGCGCTGGTGGACCGACAACCTCAACCACCACGACCTGAACGGCGACGCCGCCGCCGCCGGCCGGGTGGAAGACCTGCGCTTTTCCAACCTCGCCTGGCAACACTGGCCCTATGCGCCGATGGTGCGCGCCTACCTCGGCGCCGAGCAGTGGTGGCGCCAGGCCAGCAGCTTGCGCGGCATGGCCCCGCACCACCAGGAGATGACGCGCGTGTTCGCGCGCCAGTGGCTCGACATGCTGAGCCCGGCCAACGCCGGCCTGGCCAATCCCGAGGTGCTGCAGCGCACGCTGGCCAGCGGCGGCCGCAACCTGGCCCAGGGCCTGGGCAATGCGCTGGATGAATGGCGCGTGCGCCACGGCCTGGAGCCGCTGCACCCGCCCGAGCGCCCCTACCAGCCCGGCGTGGATGTGGCCATCACGCCCGGCCAGGTGGTGCACCGCAATGCGCTGGTGGAGCTGATCCAGTACGACCCGGCCACACCCACCGTGCAGGCCGAGCCGGTGTTCATCGTGCCCAGCTGGATCATGAAGTACTACATCCTCGACCTCTCGCCCGAGAACTCGATGGTGAAGTGGCTGGTGGGCCAGGGCCACACGGTGTTCATCCTGTCGTGGCGCAACCCCGACGAAGGCGACGCGCTAATGACCATGGAAGACTACCTGCAGCTCGGCATCCTGGACAGCCTGGCCGCCATCGCCCGTCTGGTGCCGGGTGAGGCCGTGCATGCCGCCGGCTACTGCCTGGGTGGCACGCTGCTGTCGATCGCCGCCGCGGCGCTGGCGCGGCCCGGTGCGGTGGCCCATGCCGCGCTGCTGCCGGCGCTGGCCAGCGTGTCGCTGCTGGCCGCCGAGACCGATTTCTCCGAGCCCGGCGAGATGGGCGTGCTGATCGACGAGAGCCAGGTCGCGCTGCTGGAAGACATGATGGCCGAGCGCGGCTTTCTCACCGGGCTGCAGATGGCCGGCAGCTTCCAGTTCCTGCACTCGCGCGAGCTGATCTGGAGCGCCAAGCTGCGCGAGGTGTGGCTGGGCGAGCACCTGCGCCCGAATGACCTGATGGCCTGGAACGCCGATGTCACGCGCATGCCCGCGGCCATGCACAGCGAGTACCTGCGCCGCTGCTACCTGCGCAACGAGCTGGCCGAAAGCCGCTACCCGGTGGAGGGCCGCCCGGTGGCGCTGGCCGACATCCGCCAGCCGATCTTCCTGGTGGGCACCGAGAAGGACCATGTCTCGCCCTGGAAGTCGGTCTACAAGCTGCATCGGCTGAGCGACACCGAGCTGTGCTTCGTGCTCACCAATGGTGGCCACAACGCCGGCATCGTCAGCGAGCCCGGCCACGCCGGCCGCCACTACGCCATGCGCACCAAGCCGGCCGATGGCGCCTGGGTGCCACCCGACGACTGGGCCGCCGGCGCCACGCGCCACGAGGGATCGTGGTGGAGCGCCTGGCACGACTGGTTGCTGGCCCACGGCAGCGGCCGCACCGTGCCGCGCCGCACCATCGACCCGACCGCGGCGCTGTGCGCCGCACCAGGCGAGTACGTGCGGGTGCGCTACAGCGACTGACCCGGCGGGCCGGCCGGGCGGCCTGGTCAGCCCGCCAGCACCGCCGCCATGCCGTCGGCCACCCGCGCCACGTTGGCGCTGCTCAGGCCCGCCACGCACATGCGGCCCGAGGCGATCAGGTACACCGCGTGCTCGTCGCGCAGACGCTGCACCTGGGCCGCGCTCATGCCGGTATAGCTGAACATGCCGCGCTGGCTCAGCAGGTAGCCGAAATCGTGGCCCGGCAGGCGCTGCACCAGAGCGTCGTGCAGCGCGCGGCGCAGGCCGGCGATGCGCTCGCGCATCTGCGCCACCTCGGCCTCCCACTGGGCGCGCAGGTCGGCCTCACCCAGCACCTTGGCCACCAGCTTGCCGGCATGGATGGCCGGGCTCGAATAGATGCGGCGCACGGTGGCCTTCAGCTGGCCCAGCACCAGATCGGCTTCGGCGGCCGTGGCGCACACGGCGCTGAGCGCGCCGCAGCGCTCGCCATACACGCTCATGCTCTTGGAGAAGCTGTTGGCCACGAAGAAGGTCAGGCCGGCGTCGGCCAGCGCGCGCACGGCGCCGGCGTCTTCGGCAATGCCCTCGCCATAACCCTGATAGGCCAGGTCGAGATAGGGCAGCAGTTCGCGCTCACGCAGCACCGGGATCAGCGCCTGCCACTGCGCGGGGCTCAGATCCACGCCGGTGGGGTTGTGGCAGCAGGCGTGCAACAGCACGATGCTGCGCGCCGGCAAGCCGCGCAGGCAGTCGAGCATGGCGTCGAAGCGCAGGCCACCGGTGGCGGTGTCGTAGTACGGATAGCTGTTCACCTGGAAACCGCTGCCCTCGAACATCGAGCGGTGGTTGTCCCAGGTCGGGTCGCTGACCCACACCGCCGACTGCGGCAGCCAGGTCTTGAGGAAATCAGCGCCCACCTTCAGGCCGCCCGAGGAGCCCACGGTCTGGATCGTGGCCACGCGCCCGGCGGCCAAGGCCGGGTGTTGCGCGCCCAGCAGCAGCTTGGCCACCTCGGCACGGCAGGCGGCATCGCCTTCCATCGGCAGATAGCCCTTGGCGCCACCCTCGGCCAGGATGCGCGCCTCGGCCTGCTGCACGCTGGGCAGCACCGGCAGGCGACCCTGCTCGTCGAAGTAGATGCCGATCGACAGGTTGACCTTGTGCGGCCGCGGGTCGGCCTGGAAGGCCGCCACCACGGCAAAGATCGGGTCGCCCGCATAGGGCTGGATGTGCTCGAACATCGAAGAAAGGCTCCCGCGCGCAGGAATGGCGCCCGTGATTATCGGGCGGCGGGCGCCTCAGCCCAGCGCGGCCTCGATGTCGGCGGCCAGCTTCTCGGGCGTGTCCTGCGGCGCGTAGCGGCGGATCACCCGGCCGTCACGGCCCACCAGGAACTTGGTGAAATTCCACTTGATCGCCTTGCTGCCCAGGATGCCCGGCGCCTCGGTCTTGAGCCACTGGTACAGCGGGTGGGCCTGGGCGCCATTGACCTCCACCTTGGCCATCATCGGAAAGCTGACGCCGTAGTTCAGCTCGCAAAACGATGCGATCTCGTCGTTGCTGCCGGGGTCTTGCCGGCCGAACTCGTTGCTTGGAAAGCCGATGATCACCAGGCCGCGCTCGCGGTACTGCTGCCACAGCCCCTCCAGGCCCTTGAACTGCGGCGTGAAGCCGCACTGGCTGGCGGTGTTGACCACCAGCAGCACCTGGCCGGCCAGCGTGGCCAGTTTCAAGGTCTTGCCGGTGATGTCTTGCGCGCTGAAGTCGGCGATCGACGCGGTGCTGCTCATGCTGATCCTCGACAAAAGTTGCGCGGTTCAGTGCCGCAGTTGACAGTGCGGGGCTCATGTTATCCCTAGTTCGCGCGATGGCCCGCATTGACGGTTAGACCCTATGCCGCCCACGATGGGTGCAACTACTCCAGGGAATCCTTCACCGTGCCATCGCCCGTCCGCATTGCCCTTCTCGGATTCAGTGAATTCGAGCGCAGTGCGCTGGTGTCGTATTTCCAGCTCACCGCCCAACGCCGCCCCAGCTACAGCCATGTGCTGGCCCTTGACGACGCCGATCTGGTGGTCGTTGACGCCGAGCAGCCCGGCACCCTGGCCCTGCTGCAGGAGCTCGACCGCAATGCCGACGCCGTGTTCGTCGGCGCCCATGGCTCGGGCGACGCCGCCGGCTGGATGATGCGGCCGATCAACCCCGCCCACGTGCTGCGCGAGCTTGACGCGCTGCTGGTGCGCCGCCACGGCCCCGTCGCAGGTGGCCACCCGAGCCAGGCCTCGGCCCATGCCGATGCCGATGCGTTTGCCGGCACCCAGCCCCAGGGCCTGGGCCGCGTGGCCGATGCGCGCCCCACGCCCAGCCCGGGCGGGCGCAACACCCGGCCCGACCTGCTGCTGGGCAGCATGGCGCCCACCCTGCCCACCGGCCTGTTTGGCGACCCGCTGTCCCCCGGGCCGCTGCGCACCATCGGCTCGGCTGCCGCGCTCACTGCCGGCCTGCCCGCGCACAACGGCCGCCGCGCCAATGACCGGGTCGACCTGGCCACCGCGCTGTCAACGCAGCAGCAGGCGGCCGAAGCCCGCCGGCGCCGCCGCGAGGCCGCGCTGCGGCCCGATGTGCTGCGCCGCGCGCTGCTGGTTGACGACAGCGAGGTGGCCCTGCACTTCCTGCGCCGCGAGCTCGAGCCCTACGGCCTGGTGGTGGATGTGGCGCGCGACAGCGAGCGCGCCCTCGACCTGCTGAGCCACCAGCCCTACGGCCTGGTGTTTCTCGACATCGACCTCGGCCCGCAAAGCCGCAGCGACGGCCTGGCGCTGTGCCACCGCATCCGCCACCAGCTGCTGCACCCGGGCGGGCGCGCGCCGGTGGTGGTGATGGTGTCGGCCTTTCACGAGGCGGTGGATCAGGTGCGCGGCACGCTGGCCGGCGCCGAGGCCTTTCTGGCCAAGCCGCTCGACTTTGCGGTGCTCGATGGCCTGATGCGCCGCCATGGCTTCAGCCGCCAGGCACCGGCGGCCACCGAGACCACCATCACCCAGCCGCTGGCCCGGCACCGCGTCTGACTGGCCAGTGGCCGGGGCGCACGGCAGCGCACGGCCATCGGCTACCAGCCACAAGCCACCAGCCATTCACCATCGGCCATTGGTCAGACCAAGGCCAGCGCGCGGCCCATCGCGGTCAGTCGCGCTGCCAGGCAGCGAGCAGTGCCGCCCCCACGATCAGCAGCGCGCCAAGCGCCGTGCGGGCGTCCAGCGTGCCGGCGCCGAGGGCCAGCGACGACAGGCTGGCGAAGGCCACCTCGCTGACCATGATCACCGAGGTGGTGTTGGCCGGCAGCCGGGCCGCACCGAACTGCAGCGCCAGGTTGGCCAGCAGAAACCAGGCCGCCAGCAGCACCGCGGCCAGCACCCAGCCGGCGGCCAGCGGTGGTGGCGGCGCAATCTGCCCGCCGCGGGTGAGCGCCAGCGCCAGGGCGCCAGCCACCAGCGCGCCGCCGGCAAACATCGCCAGCGCCCGGGCCGATTCGCTGCGGTGGGCCTCGCGGCGCAGCATCACGTTGTTCAGCGCAAAGCTGAACCCGCCCAGCAGCGACAAGCCATCGGCCAGGCCCAGGCCCGGCCCCGCCGCCAGCCCGTGGGCCGGCCACAGCACGACGGCGGCGCCCGCCAGGGCCAGCGCCACGCGCCACATGCCGCGCGCGCTGATGCGCTCGCCCAGCAGCAGGCGCGAGAGCAGCGCCGTCCACAGCGGCATCAGGTAGAACAGCAGCACCACGCGCACCACGTCGCCGATGCTCACCGCCCAGTTGAAGCAGGCATTGGTGGTGCCCGCGCCGGCCACCAGCACCCACAGCACCGGCGTGCGCAGCAGCTCGCCCAGCGCGCCGGGCCGGCGCAGCACCAGGATCAGGCTGGCCGCGCCGAAGGCGATCACCGTGAGCCACAGCGCATGCAGCCCCAGCCCGGCCATGGCCCGAAACGGCCACCAGCTCACACCCCAGGTCAAGGCGTTGAACAGCAAGGCCAGCGCGGCCAGCGCGCCTGGCGAACGCAGGGCGCTCACGGGCAGCAGGTGGCGGTTCGTCCGCTAGATGCCGGGTGCATCGTGCCCAGCCCGCCGGCGCCGGGCCGCCCCAAGGCGGCGGGCCAACCCGCCCCGCGGGTGGCGGCGCGTCCGCGCGACGCCGGGTGCCCCATGCCTAGTGCTTGTCGGACCGCGCGATCGCGAGCAGGCGTTCGACCTCGTCGCGGTGGTCCACCAGGTTGCGCTGGTGCCAGCGGCGGATCACCAGCATCGTGCCGGCCACCACGCTGCCCAGTGCGGCAATCGCGATGAAGGCCGAGAAGCCCATCTTGGTCAGGCCGGTGTAGAACGCGCCAATGGCCAGGATGCAGGCCTGCTCGTTGAAGTTCTGTACCGCGATCGAGCGGCCGGCACCCATCAGGTTGTGGCCGCGGTGCTGCAGCAGCGCGTTCATCGGCACCACCAGGTAGCCGCCGGCCGCGCCCAGCAGCAGCAGGAACGGAACAGCCACCCAGATGTCGCGGATGCCGTTCAGGCCGATGGTCAGCAGGCCCATCGCGATGCCCAGCGGGATCACGCCGGTGGCCTTGTCCAGGCGCATGCGTGCCGAGGCCCACACGGCGCCCACCGCCACGCCCACCGAGACCACGCCCGCCAGGTTGGAGGCCTGGGTGGTGGTGTAGCCAAGTGCCGCGGCAGCCCACGGAAACACGATGATGCGCAGGTTGCCGCCGAAGCCCCAGAACACCGTGGTGGTGGCCAGCGAGATCTGGCCGAGCTTGTCGCGCCACAGACGGGCGTTGCAGTCGGTGAAGTCGCGCAGCAGGGCCAGCGGGTTGGTCTCGAGCACCTGCAGCGGCGCCTCGGTGCGCGGGATGAACAGGTTGAAGGCCGCCGCGATGATGTACACGCCGACCATGATCACGATGGCCGCCTCGGGCGCCGTGTCGATGCCGGTGTGGAAGGCCGGCAGGTCGAAGCCCAGCAGCATCGGCGAGAGCTTGGGCCCGACCAGCTGGCCGCCCAGCACGATGCCCAGGATCACCGAGGCGATGGTCAGGCCCTCGATCCAGCCATTGGCCTTGACCAGCTGCGAGGGTGGCAGCAGCTCGGTGAGGATGCCGTACTTGGCCGGCGAGTAGGCCGCCGCGCCCAGACCCACCACCGCATAGGCCAGCAGCGGGTGGCCGCCAAACAGCATCATCAGGCAGCCGACCACCTTGATCGTGTTGCTGATGAACATCACGCGGCCCTTGGGCACGGCGTCGGCAAAAGCGCCGACGAAGGGCGCCAGCACCACGTAGAACAGCGCGAACATCGGCGTCAGCGCCGGGATCTGCCAGGCCGGGGCCTGCGATTGGCGCAGCAGTTCGATGGCAGCAACCAGCAGCGCGTTGTCAGCCAGCGAGCTGAAGAACTGCGCCGACATGATGGTGTAGAAGCCTTTTTTCATCCGCCGCGCGGGGCGCACCCCAACCGTCCTTCGCCAACCGGCAGACCGCTGCCGCCCAACACCATCACCATCACTGCCATCGTGCCCGGCGCTGCCGCCGGGCGGCGGAACAATCCGCCGGCCGGCCGGCCGAGTGCGGCGCGGTTATAGCACGGGGGGGCGACGCCAAGTCCCGTTTGACAGCGGCTTGGCACTCCGGTGGTGGCAGCTCGGCTGGCAGAATCCGGCGGGTTGCCGCCTTCGCCTGCCCTGCCCGTGCCCCGTCCGATCGAAGCCCTGATCCACCCCGACGCGCTGGCGCACAACCTGGGCCGCGCGCGCGCACTGGCGCCCGATGCCCGGCTGTGGGCGGTGGTCAAGGCCAACGCCTATGGCCACGGCATCGAGCGGGTGTTCGACGCCCTGCGCAGCGCCGACGGCTTTGCGCTGCTCGACCTGGCCGAGGCCGAGCGCCTGCGCGCGCTCGACTGGCGCGGCCCGATCCTGCTGCTGGAAGGCTGTTTCGATGCGCGCGACCTCGAGCTGTGCTCGCGCCTGAACCTCTGGCACGTGGTGCACTGCGAGGCCCAGATCGACTGGCTGGCGGCGCACAAGACGCACCAGCCGCACCGCGTGTTCCTGAAGATGAACAGCGGCATGAACCGCCTGGGCTTCACGCCCACGGCGTTTCGCGGCGCCTGGGTGCGGCTGAACGCGCTGCCCCAGGTGGACGAGATTTCGCTGATGACGCACTTTGCCGATGCCGACGGCCCGCGCGGCATCGCCCACCAGGTGGCGGCCTTCGAGGCCGCCACGCACGACCTGCCGGGTGAGCGCAGCCTGGCCAACAGCGCCGCCATCCTGCGCCACCTGGGCCCGGCCGCCGCCGGCAGCGCCGCGCTGCGCAACGACTGGGTGCGCGCCGGCATCCTGAGCTACGGCTGCGCTCCCGATTTTCCCGAGCACGACATTGCCCACTGGCAGCTGCAGCCGACCATGACGCTGCGCTCGCGCCTGATCGGCGTGCAGGCGCTGCAGCCTGGCGACACGGTGGGCTACGGCAGCCGCTTCACCGCCGAGCAGGCCATGCGCATCGGCATCGTGGCCTGCGGCTATGCCGACGGCTACCCGCGCCACTGCCCCACCGGCACGCCGGTGCTGGTGGAGGGCCAGCGCACCCGCACCGTGGGTCGGGTGTCGATGGACATGCTGGCGGTCGACCTGACGCCGGTGCCCGGCGCGCAGATCGGCAGCGAGGTCACGCTGTGGGGCCGCGGCCCGCGCCAGGCACTGCTGCCGATCGACGAGGTGGCCCAGGCCGCCGGCACCATCGGCTACGAGCTGATGTGCGCGCTGGCCCCGCGCGTGCCGGTGCGGGGTGACACCGAGCCCGCCGCCTGATCCCGGCGACGGCAAGCACCCAGGCCCAGCGCCGCCAGGCCGCCCAGCCACAGCGCCACGGTGGCCGGCTCAGGCACCGCCTGCACCTCGATCTGCACCGACAGCGTGTTCAGCGCGCCGCCCAGATCCGACTCGGTCTGCAGGCGCGGGTAGCTGTAGCCCCAGCTGTCGCAGACGAGGTACACGCCCTGTTCGGGATCACCGCTGTTGTAGCAGTAGCGGGTGGCGAGTTCGGCCTCGTCAACGCGGGTGCGCCGCAGCGCGAAGCTGCCCGAGGCGCTCACCAGGTAGCTGCCGGGCGCGTCGAATTGCATCTGGAAGCCGAAGCTGCCGGCCGGGCCGCTGGGCGGCTGCTCGCTGAACGACAGCAGCTGCGGGCCCGACACCTGCACCTCGATGCCCAGCGCCGTGGTGCTCTCGGTCCAGTACCAGTTCATCAGCCATTCGTTGCTGCCTTCCACCGCCGCCGGCTCCACCGGGTTGTTGCCACCGCCGCTCTGGAACTCGCCCTGGATGCTCCAGCCCACGCCAAAGCCGACGCTGCTGCCGGCGGACACCTGCGTGGCGCCGGCCTGCAGCCAGTCGAGCTGGCCCTGGCTCCAGGCCGGTGAGGCCAGACTGGTGAGGCCTGCCGCCAGCCAGGCGGCAAAAAATGGGCGGTGCATGGGCGGTCTCCTGTGCGGCGCCCGATCTGAACGCCGGGTGGTGGGATGTGCCGCGCGGCCGGGCCGCGCTGGCACACCGGCACCATCCCGCCGCCAGGTGACGGCGTCCATCCCCAAGGTTTCACCACCGCCGCGAACCGGGCGCCGGGGGCGGGATGGGCGCGACAGCCCAACGGCCGCCGCCCACCCCGCCATCACCGCCCAAGGCGGTGCGCGATCAGACCTTGCGGCGACGCGACAGGCCCATGCCGGCCAGCGCCAGGCCCACCAGGGCCAGCGACGCGGGCTCGGGCACGGTCGGCGGCGGGGTCAGCGGATCGAAGGTGTACGCCAGTTGCGCACCGCAGGAGGCATCGGTCATCTGCGCCAGGTTGACGTTGCCGCCGATGACCGTGTTGGTCATGCTGGCCAGCGCGTTGCAGCTCAGGCTGAACGAGCCACCACCGGCGACCTGCAGCGACGACAGGATGCTGCTCAGGTCGATGGTGACGGTGTCGGCATCCATCAGGTCGGCATACACGGCCGAGCCGCCGGAGGCCAGGGTTTGAACGCCCGTGGGCCCCTGGGACATCGAGAACTGGAACAGCGGGTCCAGCAGCGTGTCGAGGGCGCCCACCGACGAGTCGAAGCCCATGTCAACGCCGGTGGCCGTGCGAAAGCGCGAGGCCGTCACGGCATTGGCCGTGATCGTGGTCTTCATGCTGCCCGTGAGGATCAGCGAAGCGCCGGTCAGCGTGCCGGTGTTGCTGTCGAACAGGTCGAGGCTGCCGCTCAGCGCGGGGCCGGCGCCGACCACGCCCACGTCGCCAAAGCTGGTCAGGGACGGGCCGAGGTTCAGCACCAGGCCCGCCTGGGCGCCTGCGGTGGACAGCAGCGCTGCGGCCATGACGGCCGCCAATTTCATCTTTCGCATCTCAACTCCGAGTTTGTAAGGGATTGCATCGAACGAGTACCAATCCGGCACCCGGAGTAGGAGGTTGCTATTTTTGTTCCAGCCGAAAAATACTTTACGAATCAAGGGCTTGAATAAGCCGTGACGGATTCACTGCGAGTATTCGTCAAAAGTATCGACGAAAATAAGCAAGGCGGTTTGTTAAAAGGTTGACGGATTATATTGAGACCACCCCACAAGAATGGGTTGACTCTTTTCTTTCATATTCATTGTGAGCGTCCAGCGCCAAGCGGCGCCGCCGGGACTGCTGCCGCGCGGCCACGGCCCTGGCCGCCGCCGCCGGGCGATCGCCCCCTGGTTTCAGGGGGCCGGGGGCATCCAGGCCGCAGGGCCGCGTAACCCGGGGCCGACCGTGCCGCAGGGGCCAGCCGGCGCGCCGGCGCCGCTCAGGCGCGCTTGAACAAGGCCAGCGCGGTGCCGGCGGCCACGAACAGGCTGCCCATGCCGCGGTTCACCCAGCGCATGCGGCGCGGCACAGCCAGCACCGATTGCAGCCGGCTGGCCAGCGCCACGTAGCCGCTCATCACCAGGCACTCCACCACGCCGAAGGTCAGGCCGATCACCGCGTACTGCGGCGCCACCGGCGCGCTGGTGTCGATGAACTGCGGCAGCACGGCCAGCAAGAACACCGTGCCCTTGGGGTTCAGCGCATTGACGCCCCAGCCGCGCAGCACCAGCGCGCCGCGGCCGGTTGGCGCGGCCGCAGTGCCGGCGCCGGTGGCTGCGGCCACCTGCAGGCCCAGCGCCGGCGCGCGCCATTGCTGCACGCCCAGCCACACCAGGTAGGCCGCACCCACCCACTTGACCAGCGTGAAGGCCAGCTCCGAGGTGGCCAGCACCGCCCCCAGGCCCACGCTGACCACCAGGGTCTGCGTCCACACACCCAGCAGCAGGCCGAAGGCGATGGACTGGCCGCGCGCGAAGCCATGCGACAGCCCGGCTCCCATGGCCGCCAGGGCGCCCGGGCCGGGCGACAGGCTGATGGCCAAGGTGGCAATGAAGAACGGAATCCAGACCGACCAGCTCATGACATCCCGGGTGCAAGGCAGCGAAGGGTGGCGGTTGTAGCACGCAGGCCGGCGGCGCCCGCCCGGCCGACGACAATCGCCCGCATGGCCAAGGAGAAAACCCAGTACACCTGCACCGCCTGCGGCGGCGTCAGCCCCAAATGGCTGGGCAAGTGCCCGCATTGCGGCGAATGGAACACGCTGGAGGAAACCGTGGCCGAGGCCAGCGGCGCCGCACGCCACCGCTACCAGGGCCTGGTGAAGGCCCAGGCGGTGGCCAACCTGGCCGAGATCGAGGCCGCCGATGTGGAACGCACGCCCACCGGCCAGCCCGAGCTCGACCGCGTGCTGGGCGGCGGCATTGTGGCCGGCGGCGTGGTGCTGATCGGCGGCGACCCCGGCATCGGCAAGAGCACCCTGCTGCTGCAGGCGGCCGAGACCCTGTCGTCGCAGATCAAGGTGCTCTACGTCACCGGCGAGGAGTCGGGCGCCCAGGTGGCGCTGCGTGCACGGCGCCTGGGCCTGGCCGGCACCCAGCTGCGTGTGCTGGCCGAGATCCAGCTCGAGAAGATCCAGGCCGCGCTGGCCAACGAGCAGCCCGACTTCTGCGTCATCGACTCGATCCAGACGCTGTACTCCGACCAGCTCACCAGCGCGCCCGGCAGCGTGGCCCAGGTGCGCGAGTGCGCCGCCCAGCTGACCCGCACCGCCAAGGCCAGCGGCTGCGCCATCGTGCTGGTGGGCCATGTCACGAAAGAAGGCGCCATTGCCGGCCCGCGCGTGCTGGAGCACATCGTCGACACGGTGCTGTACTTCGAGGGCGACACGCACAGCAGCTACCGCCTGGTGCGCGCCATCAAGAACCGCTTCGGCGCGGTCAACGAGATCGGCGTGTTCGCGATGACCGAGAAGGGCCTGAAGGGTGTGAGCAACCCCAGCGCGATCTTCCTGTCCACCCACGGCGCGCCGGTGCCGGGCAGCTGCGTGCTGGTCACGCTGGAGGGCACGCGGCCGCTGCTGGTGGAGATTCAGGCGCTGGTGGATTCGGGCGGGCCTAGCCCGCGGCGCCTCAGCGTGGGCCTGGAACGCGACCGCCTGGCCATGCTGCTGGCCGTGCTGCACCGCCATGCCGGCGTGCAGTGCAGCGACCAGGACGTGTTCGTCAACGCCGTGGGCGGCGTGCGCATCAGCGAGCCGGCGGCCGACCTGGCGGTGCTGCTGGCCATCCAGGGATCTTTGCGCGGCAAGCCGCTGCCGCAGGGCTTTCTGGCCTTTGGCGAGGTGGGCCTGGCCGGCGAGGTGCGGCCCGCGCCGCGCGGCCAGGAGCGCCTGAAGGAGGCCGCCAAGCTGGGCTTCAGCGTGGCCCTGGTGCCCAAGGCCAATCTGCCGAAAAAGCCGATCGAGGGCCTGACGGTGCACGCCATCGAGCGCATCGACGAGGCCATCGACCTGGTGCGCGGCCTGTGACCACCCGGCGCGCACCGACAATCGGGCCATGACTTCGGCAATCTTCGGTTCGGCGGCCTTTGGCTGGCTGCTGGCACTGGCCGCGCTGCTGGCCGGCTGGTTCACCTATGGCTGGCCCGGCGTGGCGCTGGCCTTTTCGGTCATCGTGTTCTGGCTGCTGCTGCAGTTCAGCCGCGCCATGCGCGCGATGCGCCAGGCCACCGGCGCGCCGGTGGGCGAGGTGGCCAGCGCGGTGATGCTGAACGCCCGGCTGCGCCAGGGCCTGCGGCTGATGGACATCATCGGCATGACCCGCAGCCTGGGCGAAAAACTGGCCGACACGCCCGAGAGCTTTCGCTGGCGCGATGCCGGCGGCAGCAGCGTGACGGTTGAACTGCGCGCCGGCCGCTGCGTGCGCTGGACGCTGCACCGGCCGGAAGTGCCGGAAGCGCCCGAGGCGCCCGCCGCCAACACCCCGGCCGGCGCGGCCTGAACGCCCCTCGGGGCGCCGCGCTCAGCCGCTCAGGCCCGGCCGCCCGGCCGGCGCCCGGCGGCCCCCACCAGGCCCGCCAGGCCCAGCAGCCACAGCGCCCAGGTGGCTGGCTCGGGCACCGCGGCGGCGTTGATCGCCCGGATGGCCTGCACCTCTTCGGCCCAGTAGCTGGGCAGCACGTCGAAGGGGTTGGTGTCCACCGCGCTGCCGGGCAGGTAGCGGTCGTCGGTGATGTAGATGTAGCCGGCGCGGCGCGCCACCGCCTGGGCGAGCAGGCCGCGCATCTGGTCGGCCGAGGCCACGTTGTAGTGGATGTGGGCCTGGCGCGCGGGCGCGGCGCTGAGCATCCAGGGCTCGGCCGGCGCGGTGTTGCTGTAGTCGCCGCGGCCCTGCTCGAAGCTCATCACCGTGTCCACCAGCGCGGCGCTGGCGGCGGGAACCGGCGCACCCGGGTTGCCCACCAGCTGCCAGTCGGGGTGGGCGCTGCGCAGCGCCTGCGACACGGTGCTGTAGTAGGCCAGCGCGGCGTCGCCGCCCATCTCGTCGAGGAAGATGCCGTCCACCGGGTAGAACTCGGCATAACGCTCGGCCTGCGCCAGCACGGTGGCCGCGCTGCGCTGCTCGCCGGCCACGGCGCACTGGTCGGTGCCGTAGCAGGTGTACACATAGCCCAGCACGCGGCCCCCGGCGGCGCGGAAGTCGTTCACCGCGGACAGGTAGTTCGGGTCTTGCGCCGTGCCCGGGCCGCTGCCAGGGTTGAGGATGGCCGTCACGGCCACGCCCTGGCTCAGCGCCTGCTGCATCTCGCGCCACATGTTGCGCTGCGCCGGATCCCACACCGGCGGGTAGAAGTAAGCGGGCACCAGCAGCTCCAGCGCCTGTGCCGGGCCCAGCGCCAGGGTCAGGGCGGCGGCGGCCAGCGCCCCGCGGGTTCTTGAAAACGTCATCGTGTGAATCCTCCCGGCGTGGATGATGGCGCGGTGCCCCTGGCCAGGCACCCCCTACGCTGAGGCGTGAACGGCGCACGATTGCCTAGAATCCGGGGTTCTTCTCTCTACCCAACTGCGCAAAGGCTCCCCATGTCGATGTCCGACCGTGACGGCAAGATCTGGATGGACGGCGAGCTCGTCGACTGGCGTGACGCCAAGATCCACGTGCTGTCCCACACGCTGCACTACGGTTGCGGCGCCTTCGAGGGTGTGCGCGCCTACAACACGGCCGACGGCACGGCCATCTTCCGCCTGCGCGAGCACACCGAGCGCCTGTTCAACAGCGCCAAGATCCTGCGCATGAAGATCCCCTTCTCGCTCGAGCAGGTCGAAGAGGCGCAAAAGCAGGTGGTGCGCGAAAACAAGCTCGAAAGCTGCTACCTGCGTCCGCTGGTGTGGATCGGCGACCAGAAGCTGGGCGTCAGCCCCAAAGGCAACACCATCCACCTGATGGTGGCGGCCTGGGCCTGGGGCGCCTACCTGGGCGAAGAAGGCCTCAAGCGCGGCATCCGCGTCAAGACCAGCAGCTACACCCGCCACCACGTCAACATCACGATGACCCAGGCCAAGGCGGTGAGCAACTACACCAACTCGATCCTGGCCAACATGGAGGTCACCGACGAGGGCTACGACGAGGCGCTGCTGCTCGACTCGGCCGGTTTCGTCAGCGAAGGCGCGGGCGAGAACATCTTCGTCATCAAGAACGGCGTGGTCTACACGCCCGACCTTTCGGCCGGCGCGCTCAACGGCATCACGCGCAACACCATCTTCGCGATCTGCCAGGATCTCGGCCTCGAGCTGAAGGAAAAGCGCATCACCCGCGACGAGGTCTACATCTGCGACGAGGCCTTCTTCACCGGCACCGCCGCCGAGGTGACGCCGATCCGCGAACTCGACCGCATCGAGCTGGGCAGCGGCAGCCGCGGCCCGATCACCGAAAAGATCCAGGCCGCGTTCTTCGACATCGTCAACGGCCGCAATCCGAAGTACGCCGCCTGGCTGAGCAAGGTGTAAGCCCCGGCCGCCTGGCGGCCGCCCCCGAGGGGCGACGACGCCGGCCCGGCAAACCCGGAACCGGCGTCGCCCTTCGCTCCTCATCGCCCCTGGTCGCCCGAGGCGACCTGTCCCCGAGGGACCCAAGTCATGAGCAACACGCAATCCATCGTCGAAGTGCTGGCCAAGGACGTGCAAGGCCCGGGCGTCGTGCCCTGCCCGAACCCCGCCATGGCCCTGTGGAGCAACCACCCCCGCGTGTACGTCGACGTGGCCCACGAGGGTGGCGGCAAGTGCCCGTACTGCGGCACCGTCTACCGGCTCAAGGCCGGTGAAGTGCTGCAGCACGGGCATTGAGTGCATGCACCCGCACCACCGCTTCAAGAGCGAATGCCCCCTCGGGGCGACGGCACGCAGCGCCTTGGGGGCCCATTGAACCGCGCGCAAGAATTTGTCCTGACGCTCAGCTGCCGCGACACCACCGGCATCGTCTACGCCGTCTCGGGCCTGCTCTACCAGGCCGGCTGCAACATCATTGATTCGCAGCAGTTCGGCGATGTGCAGGGCGACGACGCCACCGGCCTGTTCTTCATGCGCGTGCACTTCGCCGCGCCGCAGCACCTGGCCGACGGCGCCATGCTGGCCAACCTGTTCGGCCATGTGCGCCAGCAGTTCGGCATGGATGCGCGCTTCCACGCCGTGGCCGCGCGCCCGCGCCTGCTGCTGATGGTGAGCCAGCACGGCCACTGCCTGAACGACCTGCTGTTTCGCGTGCAGAGCGGGCAGCTGCAGGTCGACATCCCGGCCATCGTGAGCAACCACACCGCGTTCGCGGCGCTGGCCGAAAGCTACGGCATCCCCTTCCACCACCTGCCGCTGCCCACCGGCGCCGACGCCGCCACCAAGCGTGCGCAAGAGCAGCGCATCGAGGCCCTGGTGGAGGCCGAGCAGATCGACCTGGTGGTGCTGGCGCGCTACATGCAGATCCTGAGCCCCGAGCTGTGCACGGCGCTCAAGGGCCGGGCGATCAATATCCACCACAGCTTTCTGCCCAGCTTCAAGGGCGCCAAGCCCTACTACCAGGCGCATGCCCGCGGCGTGAAGCTGATCGGCGCCACGGCGCACTACGTCACCGCCGATCTCGATGAGGGCCCGATCATCGAGCAGGACGTGGCCCGGGTCGACCACTCGCTGTCGGCCGACGACCTCACGGCCCAGGGCCGCGATGTCGAGAGCGTGGTGCTGGCCCGCGCCGTGCGCTGGCACGTGGAACGCCGCGTGCTGATGAACGGCCACAAGACCGTGATCTTCCGCTGACCCCGAGGCCCGCCGCCATGCCCCGCCGCCCCGCCCACGCCGCCCACCTGCTGAGCACGCCCGACGAGGTGGAGGCGCAGTTCTACGAGGCGCTGCGCGAGGGCGACCTCGACAAGCTGATGGCCGTCTGGGCCGACGACGACGAGGTGGTGTGCGTGCACCCCGGCGGCCCGCGCCTGGTGGGCCACGGCGCCGTGCGGGCGGCCTTCGAGGCCATCTTCGCCAGCGGCCGCATCAACCTGCAGATCGAGCGCGTGCGCCGCGTTCAAAGTGCCGATGCGGCCATGCACAGCCTGGTGGAGCGGGTGCACATCAACACCACCGAGGGCACGCAGGTGGGCCATGTGCTGGCCACCAATGTGTACCTGCGCACCGCCCAGGGCTGGCGCCTGGTGGCCCACCACGCCAGCCCCGGCACGCCCGACGAGCCGGCCGAGGTCATCGAGGCGCCGTCGGTGCTGCACTGAATCCATGCGACCCCCACCTTGCTTCGCTCCTGCCCCCCGAGGGGGCTCTCAGGCCCTTGGGGCGGCCCGGCGGGACTGAGCACGGATGCTGGATTTCCGCGCGCCGCGCTGGCTGCCCGGCGGCCATGCGCAAACGATCTGGCCGGCGCGCTTTTGCCCGCGTGTGCCGGGCCTGCCGCTGGCCTTCAGCCGCGAGCGCTGGACCGCGCCCGACGGTGACTTCATCGATGTCGATTTTCTCGGCAGCGCGCCCGCGCCGGGCGATGGCCGGCCGCTGCTGGTGCTGTTCCACGGGCTCGAGGGCTCGTCGGCCAGCCACTATGCGCAAGCTTTCGGCCACTGGGCGCGCCAGGCCGGCTGGGCCTATGCGGTGCCGCACTTTCGCGGCTGCTCGGGCGAGCTGAACCACGGCCCGCGCGCCTACCACTCGGGCGACTGGCAGGAGATCGGCTGGATCCTGCAGCGGCTGCGCAGCCGCAGCGCGCAGCCGCTGCGCGTGGTGGGCATCTCGCTGGGCGGCAACGCGCTGCTGCGCTGGGCCCAGGAGGCGGGCGAGGCCGCCACCGCCACCGCCGCCGGCGTGGCCGCGGTGTGCTCGCCGATCGACCTGGCCGCCGGGGGCCACGCCATCGGCCGCGGCCTCAACCGGCAGATCTACACCCGCATGTTCCTGGCCACGATGAAGCTCAAGGCGCTGGCCAAGCTGGCCCAGCACCCGGGCCTGTTCAGCCGCGAGAAGATGCTGGCCGCGCGCGACCTGTACGAGTTCGACAACGTGTTCACCGCGCCGCTGCACGGCTTTCGCAACACCGAGGATTACTGGGCGCGCGGCTCGGCCAAGCCGCACCTGCACCGCATCCGCATCCCGGCGCTGGTGCTCAATGCGCGCAACGACCCCTTCATCCCCGCGCCCTGCCTGCCGCGCCCGCACGAGGTGGGCCGCTGGGTCACGCTGTGGCAGCCGGCGCACGGCGGCCATGTGGGCTTTCCGAGCGGGCGCTTTCCGGGCCATGTGCTGGCCCTGCCCGACGCGGTGATGGCCTGGATGCGGCAGCATGGCGGCTGAACATCGCCCGCGCTGAAGCGCGCCAACCCGGACCCCGCCCATGGACGCCATCGTCGAAGCCGCGCTGAAGAAGTGGCCCAATGTGCCGCATTGCCACGGCTGGCTGGCGCTGGACGCGCGCGGCGACTGGTACATGCGCGACGAGCGCACCCAGCGCGCCGGGCCGTTTCCGCAGCCCAAGGGCAGCCGCGTGGTGCACGACAAGCTGCGCGAGTTCATCCACCGCAACTACGCCGCCGATGCCGACGGCCAGTGGTTCTTCCAGAACGGCCCGCAGCGCGTGTACGTGCAGCTCGAGGCCACGCCCTGGGTCTGGCGCGTGCAGTGGCCCGACGATGCCGGCCCCGGCGCCGCACCGCACGTCACCAGCCACACCGGCCTGGTCACCACGGTGATCGACAGCTGGCTCGACGACGAAGGCCGGCTGTACCTGCACACGCCGCTGGGCCTGGGCCTGGTGCACAGCCAGGACATGCTGGACGCCGCCCGCGCCGTCGAAGCCGGGCTGTGGCAGCCGCAGCCGCTGGTGGCGGCCGAGGCACCGGCGCGCTTCGGCTTCGTGCGCACCCCCCAGCCGCCGCCGGCCTGAGCCCAACGTGGCGCCGCGCAGGCGTGGCGCAGGCCGGGCCCACGCGGCGCACCGGCCACAAAAAAACCGCCCCTCGGGGCGGTTGTTCGTGGCCGGCGGCGCTGGCCGCGCAGCGCAGCGCGATTACTTCGACGCGGCGGCCTCGGGCGCCGAGGCGCCGGCGGCCGGGGCCTTGGGCTCGTCGAACTTGGCGCCGCCCTGGTTGGCCAGGTAGACCACCGCGCGGCCGATCTCGAAGTCGCTGAAATCACCGCCGGCCTGGGCACCCATGCTGCCCTTGCCCTTGAGCGCCGAGGTCAGCAGCGCCTCGTATCCGGTCTTGACGCGCGGGCCCCAGGCGGCCTCGTCGGCCAGCTTGGGTGCGCCGGCAGCGCCGGTGGCGTGGCAGGCCGCGCACTGCGCCTGGAACACCTGCTCGCCGGTCTTCAGCGCGCTGGCGTCACCGGCCACCTTGATCTCGATCGAGCCCACCGGCTGGATGCGGCGGGCCACGGCCTCTTCGCTCATGCCGTCGCTGCCGGCACCGGTGCGGCCACCGAAATTGACGAAGTTGGCCAGCATGATGATCGCCACCACCGGCACCACGAAGGACGCGACCACCGCCGCGATCAGCTGCTGGGGCGTCTTGATCGGGCCTTCGTGCACTTCGTGTGCATCGGCTTGGGGGGCTTCGGTGTGCTTGGCGTCGCTCATGAAATCCTCGGATGGATGGCCCGTTTGGCGAAGAGATGGCGCGCTGCACGAGGGCATGCGCCGGCCAGGGGCACAACCGGTGGATTATAAGCGGCTGAACCCGCCCGGGTGCCTGGCGGGCGACGCGTGGCCGCCACGGCCGGAGCCTGTGCGTACAATGCGGGATTCTTCGCCGTGGCGCCCGTAGCTCAGTGGATAGAGTATTGGCCTCCGAAGCCAAGGGTCGCTGGTTCGATCCCAGCCGGGCGCGCCACACGCCGCGAACACCGGTGCAAGGCCTTGATAGGCCCTCGCACCCAGCACACGCCAACCCCCGGGTTGGCGTTTTGCTTTGGGCCTGCCGGTCGGGGTGCCGGGCCGACACAGGCTGTCCGGTCGCCGACAGCGGCGCCGCGGCCCCCAGCCGCAGAATCGGCCAGCCCCGCGCGGCCCGGGCGTCGAGCGATCGACCGCACGCCTGGCCCCGCCCGCTCACCCACCCGACCGGAGACTGACCCATGCGCGACTACCTCAAGTTCTACATCGACGGTGCCTGGGTCGACCCGGCCGTGCCCCGCACGCTGGACGTGACCAACCCCGCCACGGAAGGCGTGGCCGGGCGCATCTCGCTGGGCTCGGCCGAGGATGTGGACCGCGCCGTGCGCGCCGCCCGCCGCGCCTTTGCCAGCTACTCGCAGACCACGGTGGCCGAGCGCATCGCGCTGCTCGAGCGCGTGATCGCCGAATACAAGACCCGTTATGCCGACATGGCCGCGGCCATCACCGAGGAGATGGGCGCGCCGGCCATGCTGGCGCAAAAGGCCCAGGCTGCGATGGGCGTCGGCCACCTGCAGACCGCGCTGGCGGTGCTGAAGGACTACGCCTTCGAAGAGCAGCGCGGCGGCACCCTGATCCGCAAGGAGCCGATCGGCGTGTGCGGCCTGATCACGCCCTGGAACTGGCCGGTCAACCAGATCGCCTGCAAGGTGGCGCCGGCGCTGGCCACCGGCTGCACCATGGTGCTCAAGCCCAGCGAGATCGCGCCCTTCTCGGCGCAGATCTGGACCGAGATCCTGCATGCCGCGGGCGTGCCGGCCGGTGTGTTCAACCTGGTCAACGGCGACGGGCCCACGGTGGGCGCGGCGATCAGCAGCCACCCCGAGGTGGACATGGTGTCGTTCACCGGCAGCACGCGCGCCGGCGTGGAGGTGGCACGCAACGCCGCGCCCACGGTCAAGCGTGTGCATCAGGAGCTGGGCGGCAAGTCGCCCAACATCCTGCTGCCCGATGCCGACTTCCAGCGCGCCGTGACGGCCGGCGTCAAGGGCGTGATGAGCAACTCGGGCCAGAGCTGCAACGCGCCCACGCGCATGCTGGTGCCGCATGCGCGCATGGACGAGGTGCTGGCCATCGCCAAGACCGCCGCCGAGAGCGTGACCGTGGGCGACCCCGCCAGCGGCGCCAGCATCGGCCCGGTGATCTCGGCCGCGCAGTGGGACAAGATCCAGACCCTGATCAGCAAGGGCCTGGACGAAGGCGCCACGCTGGTGGCCGGCGGCCCGGGCAAGCCGGCCGGGCTGGAGCGCGGCTACTACGTCAAGCCCACCGTGCTGGGCCGGGTGAACAACCAGATGACCGTGGCGCGCGAGGAGATCTTCGGCCCGGTGCTCACCATCCTGGGCTACGACACGGTGGACGAGGCCGTGGCCATCGCCAACGACACGCCTTATGGCCTGGCCGCCTACGTGTCGGGCAGCGATGCCGGGCAGGTGCGCCAGGTGGCCGGCCGGCTGCGTGCGGGCCAGGTCAACCTCAACAGCGCGGCGCCCGACCTGATGGCGCCGTTTGGCGGCTTCAAGCAATCGGGCAACGGCCGCGAGTGGGGCGAGCATGCGTTTGGCGAGTTCCTGGAGGTGAAGGCCGTGCTCGGCTGGGGCCAGTAGGGCGGCCGGCGCCGCGGCTGCGCGGGGCCACCCGCCGGGCGGGCACGGGCCGGGCCCAGGTTCGACCCGCCTGGCGGCACGGCGACCGCGCATCGCGCGACAATCCGGCGGCGCCCTGCAGGGCGCCGTTTTGTTTTCCCACCTCCGGATTCCCCATGAGCCACCTCATCGTCCACGGCGGCCGCCCGCTGCGGGGCAGCATCACCCCGTCGGCCAACAAGAACGCGGTGCTGCCGGTGCTGTGCGCCACGCTGCTGACCACCGAGCCGGTGGTGCTGCACCGCGTGCCCGACATCACCGACGTGCGCAAGCTGCTGGCCTTCTTTCGCGAGCTGGGCTCGAGCGTGGATCTGGACGACAGCACGCGCACGCTGCGCCTGCAGCACGGCGCCCAGATGCGCGCCGACGATGTGCGCCTGCCGGTGGGCATGCGCTCGTCGATCATGCTGGTGCCGGCCCTGCTGCACCGCTTTGGTCAGGCGCGGCTGGAAGACGACGTGACCGGCTGCACGCTGGGCGTGCGCGAGGTCGATCCGCACATCGAGGTGTTTCGCGCCTTCGGGGCCGAGGTCACGCTCGAGCCCGGCGCGGTGCAGATCCGCGGCGCGCAGCGCTTCACCGCCACCCGCCACTGGCTGGACTACGCCTCGGTCACCACCACCGAGAACTTCGCGCTGTGCGCGGTGGTGGCACAAGGCCGCTCGCACCTCACCAATGCCGCCTGCGAGCCGCATGTGCAGGAGTTCTGCAGCTTTCTGACGGCCATCGGCGCGCGCATCCAGGGCAACGGCGGCTCGCAGCTCGAGATCGAGGGCGTCGACCAGCTCGGCGGCGCCGAGTTCAGCTTCAGCGACGACTTCCACGAGGTGGCCACCTTTCTGGCGCTGAGCGCCATCACCCAGGGCGACGTGGTGGTGCACAACGATGCGGCGGCGCAGTTCCCGCTGCTCGACCGCACCTTTGCCAAGTTCGGTGTCGAGATCGAGCACCGCGACGGCTACAGCCGCGCCCATGTCAACGGGCCGATGAAGGTCAAGCCGCCGTTCACCAGCAACATCCTGCAGAAGGTGGAGGCCGCGCCCTGGCCCTATGTGCCGGCCGACCTGCTGCCGATCTTCGTGGCGCTGGGCGTGCGCGCCGAGGGCTCGGTGATGTTCTGGAACAAGGTCTACGAAGGCGCGCTGGGCTGGAGCGCCGAACTCAGCAAGTTTGGCGCGCACGCCGTGCTGTGCGACCCGCACCGCCTGATCATCTACGGCGGCAAGCCGCTCAACCCGGCCAGCGTGGAGAGCCCCTACATCATCCGCGTGGCCATCGCGCTGTTCATGCTGGCCGCCAGCATTCCCGGCAAATCGACCATCCTGAACGCTCTGCCGATCCGCCGCGCGCACCCGAAGTTCGTCGAGAACCTCAATGCGCTGGGGGCGGCGGTGGAGTGGGTGGCGGAGGAGTAGGCGGCGCCCGCGCTCAATCCAGCGCCCCTACCACCATGCCCGCCGCGGCCAGCCGCTGCGCCAGCACCAGGCCCAGGCCGGTGGCGGGGGTGAGCACGCCGCCCAGGTCAGGGCCGCCGGGCAGCTCGTGGCGCTGCAGGGCCAGCGCCAGTGCCGATTCGCAGACGAACACCGTGGTGGCGCGGTTGCCGGGGTCGCCGCGGCCGGCGATGCGCCCGCGCAAGACCTGGCCGCTGGCGGTGCGGCCGACCAGGTCGCAGCAGAAGCTGCCGCGGTTGATGGCGGCCTGGCTGGGGCCTTCGCCGGGCGCCGGGGCCAGGCGCTGGGTCAGGGCGCGGGCCGGTGCCCATTGCAGCGCCGCGGCGCCGGCGGCCAGGCCCAGCGTGGCGGCGCCGGCCATCAGCGCGGCCTGCGGGCCGCGGCCGTAGCGCAGCCACTCCTGGTAGCGCCAGCCGGGCTGGCAGGCGGCATCACCCGCGGCCTGCAGCAGGGCCACGCTGCGGCGCACCACGCGGGTGTTGACCGGGCCCATCACGAAAGGGCCGACCCAGGCCTTGAAGTCGTCGTCGCGCCGCGGCAGCGCGGGGTCGGCGGCCAGCAGCTCGGCGCCGGCCGGCACCGGGCCGGCGGGGTTCAGCAAGAAGGGCTGGGCCAGCTGCGCCGACTGGCCGCTGTCCAGCAAGTGCAGCGCCGAGGCCAGCGTGCCGCCGTTCAGGCCGCCGCGCAGCCGGTGACAGGCCTTGACCTCGATGCAGGGCTCGCGGTGCCGGTGCCACAGCGCCTGGGCCACCAGCCAGGCGCCCAGGTCGGACGGCACCGAGTCGAAACCGCAGCAGGGGATGATGCGCGTGCCGTCGTGGGCGGCACGGGCATGGTGGGCGTCGATCAGGCCGCGCACCCAGGGCGTTTCGCCGGTGATGTCGACATAGTGGGTGCGCAGCGCCACGCAGGCCGCCACCAGGGCGCTGCCCACGCGCGCAAACGGCCCGGCGGTGCTGAGCACCACGCCGGTATCGGCGGCCAGGGCGCGCAGTGCGCGGGTGTCGTCGGCCGCGGCCTCCACGATGCCGGCCGCGGCGGCGGCCGTGCCGCCGGCAGCCACCACCGCATCGCGCACCGCCTGCAGCCGCTGCGCCGAGCGCCCGGCCAGCGCCCAGCGCAGCCCGGCCGGCGCCTGCGCGGCCAGGTAGGCCACCGCCTGGCGGCCGACAAAGCCGGTGGCGCCGTACAGCACCAGGTCGTAGCGACGCGGCGTGCTGGGGTGCGAGTGGCGGGATCGGGCCATGTCAGCGCGCCTTCGCTGCGCGGGGCGTCACGTCATCCGGCGCATCACGGCGCCGCTGACCCGCCGCAGCAGCCACTTGGGCGCGGCCCGGCCGGCCAAGATGGCGGCCAGGTTGAGCGTGCCGGGCACGCGGATCACCTCACCGGCCAGACAGGCCTCGTAGCCTTCGTCGGCCACGGCGTCGGCGCTGCCCACCACAAAGTCGGGCAGGCGGCTTTGCAGCGCCTCGCTGGCCTGCTGGGCCTGCTCGAGCATGCTGGTGGCGGTGATGCCGGGGCACAGCGCGGTAAAGCTCACGCCGCTGGCCTTGAGCTCTTCCGACATCGACTCGGTGATCGACAGCACATAGGCCTTGGTGGCCGCGTACACCGCCAGTTGCGGCACCGGCTGGAACGCCGCGATCGAGGCCACGTTGAGCACCCGGCCCTGGCCGCGCTGCACCATCGGCGGCACGAACTGCGCCAGCATCTCGGTGAGCCCGGCCACGTTGAGCCCGATCAGCGCGCGGTGCGCGTGGGCCGGGTGATCGATGAAGGGGCCGTGCTCCAGCAGGCCGGCGTTGTTGACCAGCACGTCGATGCGGCGGCGCGCGCGGCGCAGCCGGGCGGCCAGTGCGGCCGGTGCCTCGGGCTGGGCCAGATCGGCCGGCTCGGCCCAGGCGCGGATGCCGTGTTCGGCGACCAGGGCCTGGGCCAGCGCCTGCAGCGGCTCGGCGCGGCGGGCCACCAGCACGAGGTTGAAGCCGCCACGGGCAAAACGTGCCGCCAGCGCGGCACCGATGCCCGACGAGGCGCCGGTGATCAAGGCCGTGAGGCCGCGGCCGGGGTGATCCTGGCGCATGACTGTGTGTCCTCCCTGCGGCGCGGCAGCACAACGCCGCGCCGGCGCGGCCATTCTGCATGGCTTGCGGCACGACCGGTCAGGCCGGGTGCAAGCGGATACGCCCGATCACACCGGGCGTTGGGCAGCGGGCAGCGCCAGCGTGAACAGCGCGCCGCCCTCGGGCGCGTTGGCCGCGCCCAGGTGGCCGCCATGGCGCTCGACGATGCCGTAGCTGATCGACAGGCCCAGCCCGGTGCCGGTGCCCACCGCCTTGGTGGTGAAGAAGGGGTCGAACACGCGCGACAGGTGCTCGGGCGCGATGCCGGGGCCGTTGTCGCGGCATTGCAGGCGCACCTGGTCGCCGTCGGCCTGCAGCGTGATCCACAACGCGGGCGGGCTGGCACCGGCGCCCGAGGCCGCGTCGTAGGCGTTCTGCACCAGGTTCATCAGCACCTGCAGCAGCTGGCCGGCATGGCCGCTCACCCAGCAGGCTGGGCCGGGCTGCCAGTGCACCTCGAACTGCGGCGCCGTGCCCTTGCACACCCAGTGGATGGCGCGCTCGATGACACCGTTCAGATCGACCAGGCCGCGCTCCTCGCGATCGACCGCCGAGAAGCGCTTGAGGCCCTGCACGATGTCGGCGGTGCGCTTCGCGCCTTCGAGCGTGCCTTCCATCAGCGAGGGCAGGTCGGCCAGCAAGTGGTCGATGCGCAGCTTGACGCGCAGGCGGGCCAACGCCTGGGTCTGGGCCTGGGCCTGGGCCTGGGCCTGATCCGGCGCCTGGGCCGGGCCGGCCTCGGGCGCGCCGGCGTGCACCGCGTCGAGGTAGCTGCGCAGGCGCTCGGTGTAGCGCTGCAGCGCATGCACATTGCCAAGCACGAAGCTGATCGGGTTGTTCAGCTCGTGCGCCACGCCGGCCACCAGGCGGCCCAGCGAGGCCATCTTCTCGCTGTGCAGCAACTGCTGCTGGGTGCGCTTCAAGGCCTCGTGCGCCTCGCGCAGCTGGTGGTAGGCGCGCTTGATCTCGGCCATCGGCCGGCCCACGAAGACCAGGCCCACGCGGCGGCCACGGGCATCTCGCCGCGGCGTGCAGTTGAAGTCGACCGGCACCGCCTGGCCCTGGGCATCGAGCAGGTCCACCTCGATCACCGTGCCGCCGGTGAGGCCCGATTTGTGCAGCGCCGGTGTGTCGAGCACATGGCGCAGGCGGGCGCGGCTGCTTTCGTCGGCCAGCAGGTCGGTGATGCGGGTGCCGCGCAGCGCGGCCTCGTCGCGGCCCACCAGCTCGCCGAGTGCGGCATTGATCTCCTCGATCTCGCCGGCCTCGTTGCAGGCCACCAGCACGTCGCTCATCGCCGACAGCAGGCTGAAGATGAACTGCTGGCTCTGCTCGAGCTCGGCGTTCTTCTGCTCCAGCGCGATCTCGTCGGCCACCAGCTGGCTGTAGGTCTCGTCCATCTTCTGGATCACGTCCAGCCAGGTGGTCTCGTCCACCGCGCCGTCCAGGTCGAGCGGCGGCAGGCTGGGCAGGGAACGGTTCGCGTCTTTCATCGCGCCGGGGTCAATGCACGGTGCAGACCATGCAGGGGTCGAAGCTGCGCACGATGTGCTGCACCGCCACCGGCGTGGCCTCGCCCGGCTGCACCGGCGCGCCTTGCAAGGCCGCCTCCAGCGCACCGGGCGTGCCGGCGGTGTCGCGCGGCGAGAAGTTCCAGCTGGTGGGCGCCACGATCTGGTAGCCGGCGATGCGGCCGCGCTCCACGCGCAGCCAGTGGCCCAGTGCGCCGCGCGCGGCCTCGGTGAGGCCCACGCCCTCGGCCTCGTCGGGCAGCGGCTGGCTCAGGCAGAAGGGCTCGCGCGGCTGGATGGCGGCCAGCCAGCCGGCCATCATTGGCACCACGCGGGCCAGCTCGACCAGCCGCGCCAACACGCGGGTGTAGACCGTGCCGCCGCAGCGCGCCACGGCCGCCCGCACCAGCGGCTGGCCGCTGGCCAGCTGGCGCGCGATGGCGCCGGTTTCCACCACCTGGCCGGCCAGGCGCGGCGCCTTGTTCCAGGTGTAGGCGCCGGGCTTGTCGGCATCGGGCAGCGTGAGCCCCATGGCCGGGTGGCGCTGGGCATGGCCGCCATCGGCCAGCCAGGCGTGGCTGACGTCTTCGGTGATGCTGTTCAGCGCCAGCGGGTGCAGGCGGCCATCGGCGGCGTTCCACAGGCCGCGGGCCAGCGCGAAATCGGCGCCGGCACCTGCCGGCTGGGCATAGGCGCCATAGCTGAGATAGCGGCCCGGCCCGGGGCCCAGCCGGTCGAAGCCCAGATCGGCGGCAATGCCGAGAAACAGGCGCAGGTCGCCGCGCTGCGGATCGGCCGCATGCCAGGCCTGCAGCGCGGCCTCGTCGGCCAGGCCGGCCACCTCGTCCAGCGGGGCGCCGAACAGCGTGGTTTCGAGAAAGCCCTGGAACTCGCGCAAGCGGGCCAGCAGGCGCAGGCGCTCGGCGGCGTCGATGGCGCGGGTGCTGCCGCCCGGCTGCAGGCTGTGGGTGTGCGGCCAGCGCCCGCCCAGCGTGCCCAGGATCTCGAACCAGCGCTGCCGCGCCGCCAGCGCCGCGCGCGCATGCACGCCGGCCCCGGCGGCAAAGCGCCGCTGGGTCTCGGCAAACCAGGGGCGCGCGGCATACACCGGGCGCGTCAGGTCGGGCATGAAGAACAGGTAGAAGTGGGTCAGGTGGTCGGCCAGGTTCTCCACCGCCAGCATCAGGTTGATGGCATGCGCGCCGTTGGGCGGCGCCTGGATGCCCTGCGCATCGGCCAGTGCGCGCGCCGCGGCCGCCGATTGCGACACCGAGCAGATGCCGCAGATGCGCGGCACGATCACCAGCGCATCCTGCGGCGGCCGGCCGGCCAGCATCTGCTCGAAGCCGCGGTACATCGGCGCGTTGACTTCGGCGCGCGTGACGCGGCCCTCGGCCACGTCCAGCCGCACCTCCAGATCGCCCTCCACGCGGTTGAAGGGGCCGACGACGAGACGGGTGACGTCGCTCACTTCAACCGGGTCTTCTTGACGGCCGGCGCGACGACCACATGGTCGGCCGTGGCGTTGTGCTTCACGCGGCGCGGCGTGGCGCTCTTGCTGAGCGAGGCCAGCGCCACGAACCAGGCCTTGGGCATGTCGGTGGGCAGGCCGATCGGGATGCCGGCGATCTTGGGGGTCAGGTGGTAGGCATGGCCGGGGTCTTGAAAGCCCGGCTCGGTGCAGCTGATGCAGGCATAGCCGCCGCGGGTGCAGCTGCCCTCGCCGTTCCACAGCCGGGTGTTGCAGTCGGCATGCGCCTGGGTGCCCTTGCAGCCCAGGTGCTCCATCATGCAGCCCAGGTCGGACGGCTTTTCGGCACTGGCCTTGAACTCGTAGAACTCGTTGCGCGTGCAGCCGTGGTGCACCAGCTGGTCGGCATAAAAGCGCGGCCGGCCCAAGGCGTCCAGATCGTCGGCCCCGAACAGGCCGGCGGCCAGCGCCATCAGGGTATCGAGCACCCAGCCGGGGTGGGTGGGGCAGCCGGCGATGTTGATCACCGGCAGGCCGCCGCGGGCGCGGAAATCGGCGCCCAGCAGGCCGC
This sequence comes from Aquabacterium sp. OR-4, assembly GCF_025290835.2. Taxonomy (NCBI): domain Bacteria; kingdom Pseudomonadati; phylum Pseudomonadota; class Betaproteobacteria; order Burkholderiales; family Sphaerotilaceae; genus Pseudaquabacterium; species Pseudaquabacterium prasiolae. The sequence continues at coordinate 55,714 of NZ_JAOCQD020000001.1, forward strand.
CGCGGTGATCGTCTTCATGCTGCAGGCCGCAGGCCTCGGTGGGGTTGGGGCCGGTGGCGGTGATGCCACCCCAGGCCGCGCAGCTGCCCACCGCCAGCACATGCGTGGCCACGCCGGCCAGGCGCTGCACCCACTCGGTCATCGGCTTGCCGGTGCCGGCCAGCAGGTGGAAGCGGCCGGTGCCCTGCGGGCCGCGCAGCAGCGCGCCTTCGATGCACAGGGCATCCAGCCGCTGGCGGCCGGCAATGCAGTCTTCCAGCAGCGAGATCAGCTCGTCGCCGCTGGCCAGTGACAGCGCCGGATGCCACAGCATCTCGATGCCGTTGGCCGCCAGCATGGCCGGAAAGTCGGCCGTGTCGGCGCACAGCAGCGACATGCTGCAGCCGCCGCAGCCGCCCGATTGCAGCCACAGCACTTTCAGCGCGGCCATCGGATGCCTCTTTGTGGCCGACGCGCGCCGACGATGGCACGCAACCCAGCGACCGCCGCGGAACCGGCTCTGCCGGGCCGCTGGCGGTGCCCCCCAAGCTTGCGCAGCAAGCCTCCAAGGCTCGCGGGGGAGGCGCCGAAGGCGCTTCGGGGGGGGGTCATGTCACCAGGCCGAAGCGCAGCAGCTTGGCGCGCAGGCCCACGCGCGACAGGCCCAGCTCGGCCGCGGCGCGGGTCTTGTTCCAGCGGTGGCGCAGCATCACCTCGCGCAGCAGCATGGCCTCGATGGCGTCCAGCCGGTCCTGCAAGGTGCCCTGGGCGGCGCCGGCCGCCAGCGCCTCGGCCGGCGTGCCGGCGGTGGCGCGGCCGGTCTGGCCCTGCAGCAGCTTGGTGGAGAAATCGGTGGCCTGCAGCAGCGTGGCATCGGCGCCGGGATCGCGCAGCGCCAGCGCGCGCGCGATCTCGTTGCGCAGCTCGCGGATGTTGCCGGGCCAGGGGTAGCCCATCAGCACGGCACGGGCGTCGTCGTCGAAACGCGCCGCGGGCAGGCCCAGCTCGCGGCACACATCGGCCAATACGCGCTCGGCGATGGGGGCGATGTCGCCCGGGCGCTGGCGCAGCGGCGGCATCTGCAGCGTGACGCCCGCCAGGCGGTAGTACAGGTCTTCGCGGAAGCGCCCGGCGCGCACCTCGTCTTCCAGCTGGCGGTGGGTGGCGGCGATGATGCGCACGTCCACCGGCACGGTGCGCGTGCTGCCCACCGGGCGCAGCTCGCCCTCCTGCAGCACGCGCAGCAGCTTGACCTGGAACAGCGGCGAGGTCTCGCCCACTTCATCGAGGAACAGCGTGCCGCCGTCGGCGCGCTGGATCAGGCCCACATGGTCTTCCACCGCGCCGGTGAAGGCGCCGCGCTTGTGGCCGAACAGCTCGCTCTCGAGCAGGGTGTCGGGGATGGCGGCGCAGTTCTCCACCACGAAGGGCTTGCTGGCGCGCGGGCTCGCATAGTGGATGGCGCGCGCCATCAGCTCCTTGCCGGTGCCCGATTCGCCCAGCACCAGCACCGACAAATCGTGCCGCGCCACGCGCTCGGCCATGCTGCACACGGCGTCCAGCGGGCTGCCCGGCGCGCGCACGATGCGCTCGAAATCGAACACGCTGCGCGCCTGGCGCAGCTTCTCGCCCAGGCGGGCGCGCAAGACGGGCGTGCCGGCGCGCAGGTCGATCTCCAGCCGGTGCAGGCCCTGCTGCAGGGTGCTGGCCTCGACCGCGCTGCGCACCGTGCCCAGCAGGTGCTCGGGCACCCAGGGCTTGAGCACGTACTGGTAGATGCCGGCCTCGTTGACGCCGGCAATGATGTCTTCGCTGTCGGCGTAGCCCGAGATCACCACCCGCACCACCTCGGGCCACTGCGCACGCACGTCTTTCAGAAAGTCGACCCCGCTCTGGCCGGGCATGCGCTGGTCGCACAGGATCACGGCCACGCGGTGGCGCTCGAGCAGCGCGCGCGCGGCGGCGGCATCGCTGGCGGTGAGCACCTGGAAGTCTTCTTCCAGCGTGCGGCGCATGGCCTCCTGCGAGCGCACCTCGTCGTCGACCACCAGCACGCAGGGCAGCTGCGGGTCGGTCAGCTCGGCAGGCCCGGCCTGGTCAAGGGGCGCGAGCGGATCGGGGGCGTTCATCGGCGGTGCGTGGCCAGGTGGCGTGGCGTCCAGGCGTGGGGCTTGCGGTGCACGAAGTGGTGGCGCGCGACATGGTAGCTGGGGTCGAAGCCGAAGAAGTTGCGCCGCATCTGCGCCAGCTCGTCGGCGCGGTAGGCGGCCAGCGGGCGCCGGGCTTCGTCAGCAGCGCGCTCGGCCTGCTTGGCCTGCACCCGGGCCGGCCAGTCGGGCGCCCCGGCCAGCGCCAGCGCGGCGGCGGCCAGCTGCGGCTCGAAGGCCTCGCGGTCGGCGCCGAAGCAGTCGTCGATCAGCCCCTGTGCCGCGGCCTGCGCCGCACCCAGCGGCAGCCGGCCCTGCATCAGCGCCCGTGCCGCCTCGGCGCCGATGCGGCGCGGCAGCGTGTAGGTCCAGTATTCGCTGCCGTAGAGGTTGCCCATGTTCTTGTAGTGCGGGTTCAGCACCACGCCTTCGTGCGCCCACACCCGGTCGGCGGCCAGCGCCAGAAAGCAGCCACCGGCACCGGCATTGCCGCGCAGCGCGGCCACGCTGAGCCGGTCGGTCAGCGTGAGGATCTCGAGCGCCACGTCGTCGATGGCCTCGATGGCGCGCAGCGAGGCCTCGGCAGCGCTGTCGCCGGCCACGCTGGCGGCGTGTTCGATCTCGTGCAGGTGGATGCCGTTGCTGAAGAAATCGGCGCCACCGGCCAGCACCAGCACCTGGGTGTCGCGGCCACGCGCCCAGCGCAGCGCCTCGACCAGCCGGCGGCAGGCGCGCTCGCCCATGGCGCCGTTGTGGAAGTTGAACTCGAGCCAGCCCACGCGGGCGCGTGGCGGGCCGAACTCGCTGTAGTGCAGCTCGTCCCAGGCGCCGGCACCGCCGGCCAGGTCGCCGCCCTGCGGCGTGGCCGCTGCCGCGGCCTGGCGCATCAGCGGCACCGGCCACTCGGGCAGCGCAGCAGCCTCGGCGGCAAAGGCCAGCGTGGCGGCCAGCTTCAGGGGCGCCACCGTCGAGGCCGACGCGGCGGCCGCCGCGCTGTCGCGCCGCACCTGGCCGATCCACACCGCCCCCGGGCCGGCCGGGCCATCGGCGCAGCGCAGCAGCAGGGCCGGGCCGCGGCGGGCCAGCACGCTGCCCGCTGCCGCGCCACGCGCCGCGGCGCATTCGGCCATGGTGGCGGCCTGGGCATCGAACAGGCGCACCGGCTGGCCCAGCAGCTGCGCCGCCGCGCCGGGCGCGCCATCGGCGCTGCGCACCAGGCGCAGCACGGTATCGGCGGTGCAGCGTGCCCAGTCGATCTGGCGCATCGCACGCGTGACCAGCGGCTGCCAGCCGGTGCGCTGCGCCGGCTCGGCCAGCGGCCGGGCCAGCGCGGCCGGTGCCAGGCTGCCGGGCCGCCAGCGCTGCAGCGCGGCCAGCGTGGCACGGGTGGCGGCCTGCACCACCTCGTGCCGGTACAGGCTGGCCTTGGTGGCCTCGGGCCGCACGGCGAAGGCCTGCCAGGCCCACACCCGCCCGGCGTCGAAATCGGCCGTGGCCTGCAGCACCGTGACGCCCCATGACAGCGGCGCCGCCATGTCCGGCCCCAGCGGCCGGTCGGGCGCGGCGGCCACCGGGCCGGCAACCGGCGGCGGGCGCTGGCGCAGCAGCGCCCAGTCCAGCGCCGAGGGGCCGCGGTCGCCCGGCGGGCCCGGATGCACCACCAGGCACACCCGCTGGCGCCACACCGCCTCGGGGATGCGGCGCTTCAGGAACGGCGCGATCAGCACGTCGGGGTCGGCCAGGGCCACCGCCTCTTCGGTGACGGCATCGGCGATGTCGAGCTCCACGCTCACCTGGTGCCCGGCGGCGCGCAAGGCCACGTGCAGGCGCTGGGTGAGGCTGTTGAAGGCATGCGCCAGCAGCAGGATGCGCAGCGGGCGGGATGTGGCACCGGCATCGGCCCCGACATCGACAACGGCCGACGCGGCGGCCAGGTCAGCCGGCGCCGCGCCATGGCGGGCGGCGGCCGGATTGGTGGGCGGGGTCCAGAGCATGCGGCAGCGGTGCGGCGGGTGGCCGTCAATCCGGCGGCAGCCGGGATTCGGGCCAGGCGGTCTCGCCGCCTGGGCCAGGGCCCGCGGCCGGCTCGCCCAGCACCTGCCGCATCAGCGCATCGGCGCGCTTGCGGCCCTGGAACACCACCGCCGCATCGTGCAGGCCGCGCAGCACCTGGGCCAGCTCGTCGGCTTGGGCGGCGCGGCGCACTGGCAGCACGCGGTCGCCGCCGCCGGGGCCCCACAAGGCCTCGACCATCGCCACCGCGCGCTGCCGCGTGGCGGCCAGATCGGCCTCGGCCACGCTGAACTGCAGCGCCGGCGCGGGCGCGCGGGCGGCGCGCTCGGCGGCCAGCACCTCGCCCAGGCGCGGCAATACGCGCCAGGCGCGGCGCAGCGTGTCGACGGCCCCGGTCACCGCGGGCACGGCCAGCGCCGGGCGGGCCACGGCCGGCGCCGCGCGGGGGGTGGCCAGGCGGCCGGCCGGCGGCCCGGCATCGACAGCGGCCGGCGCCGCCGGCACCAGGGCCTCGATCAGGCCCATGGCGCGCAGCTGCTGCAGCAGCCCGGCGGTGGGCGGGCCGATGCGTTCAGTGAGCAGGGCCACGCTGTTGCTGCCGTTGCACAGGATCAGCAAAGCCCGCGCACGCGGGTCGAGCCCGTTGCGGCGCGTGGCCATCTCGTCGACACCGGCGTCGGTCTTTCGGTACAGCGTGCCGCTCATGGTGAGGGTTTTTCTTGCTCCCCTGGATGGGACGGGCCGATGGCTCAGCAGATGCGCGGCAGGGGTTCACCGCTGAGCCAGTCGACCACACGCCGACCGCCGAAACGAGTGCACATCTGCACGAAGCCATGAGGATCCTCCTGCACCACCCCGATCCGGGTGGCGGCGCGGCCCAGCGGATGGGCCTGCAGCGCGGCCAGTGCGGCCGCGGCATGTTCGGGCGCCACGATGGCCACCAGCTTGCCCTCGTTGGCGATGTACAGCGGGTCCAGCCCCAGCAGCTCGCAGGCCGCCTCGACCTGCGGCTGCACCGGGATGTCGGCCTCGTGCAGCAGCATGCCGGCGCCGCACTGGCGCGCGATCTCGTTGAGCGTGGTGGCCAGGCCGCCGCGCGTGGGGTCGCGCAGCGTGTGCACCGCGCCCTCGGGCACGGCCGCCAGCAACTGCGCCACCAGGCCGTGCAGCGCCGCGGTGTCGCTGACGATGGCGGTTTCGAACTCGAGCGACTCGCGCTGCGACAGCACCGCCACGCCATGCTCACCGATGCTGCCCGACAGCAGCACCACATCGCCCGCCCGCGCCTGGGCGCCGCCGATGCGCCGCCCGGCCGGCAGCGCGCCAACCCCGGTGGTGGCGATGAACACGCCGTCGCCCTTGCCGCGCTCGACCACCTTGGTGTCGCCGGTGACGATGGGCACGCCGGCATCGCGCGCGGCCGCGGCCATCGACTCGACGATGCGCTTCAGCTCGGCCAGCGCAAAGCCTTCTTCGAGGATGAAGCTGGCCGCCAGGTACAGCGGCTGCGCGCCCATCATCGCCACATCGTTGAGCGTGCCGTGCACCGACAGGCAGCCGATGTCGCCGCCCGGAAACTCCAGCGGCGAGATCACGTGGCCATCGGTGGCCATCACCAGGCGGTGCCCGGCCGGCATGTCGAGCGCCGCGCCATCGTCGCCCTGGCGCAGCGCCGGGTTGTCGAAGGCGCGGGCGAACAGCTCCTCGATCAGCTGCGCGCCGGCCCGGCCACCGGCGCCGTGGTTCATGTCCACCCGGCCGTGCTTGAAGTCGATGGGGCGGATGTAGTTTGGCTTGACGCTCATGTTGCCCTCCGGTCACTGCGTGACCACCTCCCCGAGGGAGGAAACGCGCCGCCTTCGGGCGGCCGGGCGGCGGCGCTCATGCTGGCACGCTCACCACGGGAATGTCACGGAACCGGCCATACGAGTAGTGCGCCGCGCAGGCGCCCTCGGACGACACCATGCACGAGCCCATCGGGTTCTCGGGCGTGCACACCGTGCCGAACAGCGTGCAGTCGGTGGGCCGCTTGACGCCGCGCAGGATGGCGCCGCACTCGCACTTCTTGTGGTCGGGCACGGGGGTGTAGCCCAGGCCGAAACGCAGCTCGGCATCAAAGCGGGCGTAGGCCGGGCGGATCTTCAGCGCGCTGTAGGGCACCTCGCCCAGGCCACGCCACTCAAAGCGCTCGCGCAGCTCGAAGACCTCGGCCACCGCGGCCTGGGCGGCCAGGTTGCCCTCGCGCGTGACGGCGCGGGTGAACTCGTTTTCCACCACCGCGCGGCCCTGGTTGACCTGGCGCACCAGCATCAGCACGGCCTGCATCACGTCCAGCGGCTCGAAGCCGGCAATGACCACCGGCTTGCGGTACTCCTCGGCAAAGTGCTCGTAGGGCCCCGAGCCGATGATGATGCTGACATGCGCCGGGCCGACGAAGCCGTCGATCGGCACCGTGCCGTACTGGCGCACCTCGGCCGACTCGAGGATGTGGGTGATGGCGCTGGGCGTGAGCACATGGCAGCACAGCACGCTGAAGTTGGGCAGGTCTTCCCTGGCCGCCTGGCGCAGGGCCAGCGCGGTGGGCGGCGTGGTGGTCTCGAAGCCGATGGCAAAAAACACCACCTCGCGCTGCGGGTTCTGGCGCGCGAGCTTCAGCGCATCGGCGGCCGAATACACCATGCGGATGTCGGCGCCGCGGGCCTTGGCCTTCATCAGGCTGAGGCTCTGGCTGGCCGGCACGCGCATCGTGTCGCCATAGGTGGCGACGATGGCCCCCTGGTCCAGCGCCATCTGAATGGCCTGGTCGATGCGGCCGATCGGCAGCACGCACACCGGGCAGCCGGGGCCGTGGATCATGCGCACCTGGGGCGGCAGCAGCTCGGCCACGCCGTAACGCGCGATGGCATGGGTGTGGCCGCCGCAGAACTCCATGAAGCTGTAGCGCCGATCCGGCTGCAGCTCGGCGGCGATGGCGGCGGCCAGGCCGCGGGCCACGGCGCCGTCGCGAAACTCGTCCACGTACTTCATGCGCCGCCTCCCGGGGCAGCGGCCTGGGCCTGCGCCGCGGCCGCCGCGGCATCACCGGCGGCCGCCATCTCGGCAAACAGCGCCAGCGTGCGCTCGGCCTCCAGCGCATCGAGCAGGCCGATGGCATGGCCCACGTGCACGATGACGTAGTCGCCCACCGTGGCCTCGGGGGTGAGCGCCATCGACACGGTCTTCTTCACGCCACCGAGCTCGACGACGGCCTCGTCGGCAGACAGCAGCGCCAGCACACGGGCGGGCAGGGCGAGGCACATGGGTTCAGGCTTTCAGATGGGGGGACCCGGCGTCGCGGGTACGCGCCGCCACCCGCCGGGCGGGTGGGCGGGCCGGCTGGGGAGCGGCCCGGCGCCCGGCCCGCCCCCTTCGAACGTGGCTGTGGCCGCGCATTGCAGCGCCGCGGCCCAGGCCTGGCCCAGCGCCAGGCCGGCATCGCCGCAACCCACGTGGACCGGCCGGTGCACCGACAGGCCGTGGGCCTGCAGGCCGGCGCTGACGCGCTGGCTCAGCAGGCGATTGAAGAAGCAGCCGCCGCCCAGCACCACGCGGGCCGGCTGGCCTGGCAACGATGCCTGGGCGGCAGCCTGGGCCGCGGCCTGCACCAGGCCCTCGGCCAGGGCCAGGTGAAAGCGCGCGGCGCCGCGGCCGGCGTCGGCCTCGTCGAGCAGCGCGATCAGCAGCGGCCACAGGTCGAGCGAAGGCGCCGGCAGCACCGGGTCGGCATGCCCCTGCAGCCAGGCCGTGGCGGCCTGCTCCAGCGCGATGGCGGCCTCGGCCTCGTGGGCCTGGTGCAGGCTCAGGCCCAGCACGCCGGCCGCGGCGTCGAACCAGCGGCCGGCACCGCTGCTGCGCGGGCAGCGCAGGTCACGCGCCAGCAGCTGGGCCACGCCGCGGGCGGCGGCCTCGCCCACCGCGGCGCCCAGGCGCGGCACGATCTCGGCCGCGCGGCCGGCGCGGTGCCACACCGCGGCGGCCAGGCGCCAGGGCTCGCGCGCCGCGGCATCACCGCCGGGCAGCGGCAGCAGCGGCAGGTGGGCCAGGCGCCACATGCGGCCGTGCTGCACGCGCAGCAGCTCACCGCCCCAGGCCGTGCCATCGCTGCCATGGCCCACGCCATCGAGGGCCAGGCCGATCAGCGGCGTGTGATCGCCCAGGCCCAGCTCGGCCTGCACCACGGCGATGTGGGCATGGTGGTGCTGCACCGCCAGCGCCGGCACGCCCAGGCGCTGGGCCCAGGCGGCCGCCACCTGGGTGCTGTGGAAATCGGGGTGCAGGTCGTGGGCCACGGCGGCGATGGGGCCACCGGCGGCCGCCACCAGCGCGGCCACCGAGGCCTGCAGCGCCGCACAGGCCGCGGGCGTGCCCAGGTCGTCGTGCAGCGGCGACCACCACACCCGCGTGCCGCCGTTGCCGTCGGGCTCGATCAGGCAGGCGGTGTTCTTGAGAAAGGCGCCGCAGGCCAGCACCCGTGCCGGGGTGGGCGCGGGCAGCGTGGTCTGGGTGAGCGGCGCGGTCATGGTGGCGGCGTTGCGGCGGCGAGGTGGCGGCAGGGGCGCGCGCTTCAGCGCGCGCTGCCCGCAGCGTCCAGCGTGGCCAGCCGGGCTTCCAGCTCGGCGATGCGCTGGCGCAGTGCGGCCTCGGTGCCGGCCTTGGTGTCGGCATCGGTCGGCGGTGCAGCGGACGGGGCGCTGCCGTCGGCGTCGAGCAGCCAGTCGAGCCAGGCGTCCATGCCGGCACCGCTCGTGGCAGAGACCAGCAGCACCTCGATGCCGGGGTTCACGCGGCGGGCATACGCGATGCAGCGCGCCACATCGAAATCCAGGTGCGGCAGCAGATCCACCTTGTTGAGCACCATCAGGCGCGCGGCGGCAAACATGTCGGGGTACTTGAGCGGCTTGTCCTCGCCCTCGGTGACCGACAGGATGGCCACCTTGGCGCGCTCGCCCAGATCCCACATCGCGGGGCACACCAGGTTGCCGACGTTCTCGATGAACAGGATGGCCGGCGCGTGGCCGTGGCCGTGGTCGTGCGCATGTTCATGGGCGCGCCCGTGTGCGTGACCGTGCGCGTGGTCATGCAGCGGCAGCCGCCCGAAGGCTTCGGCCACCATCTGCGCGTCGAGGTGGCAGCCCTTGCCGGTGTTGACCTGGATCGCCGGCGCGCCGGTGGCGCGGATGCGGTCGGCATCGTGGCTGGTCTGCTGGTCGCCCTCGATCACCGCCACCGGCAGCTGCGGTGCGCGCTGCTGCAGCGCCTGGATGGTGGCGCACAGCAGCGTGGTCTTGCCCGAGCCGGGGCTGGACACCAGGTTGTAGGCCGCGATGCCATGGCCGGCGAAGTGCGCGCGGTTGAGCGCCGCCAGGCGGTTGTTCTCGCCCAGCACATGGGTCTCGAGCTGGATCGCGCGGGTCTGGCTCATGCCCGGCACCGACACCCGGGCCTGGCCGGCGCCGTAGTGCAGATCGCCGTTGGCGGCCACCGCCGGGCCGTGGGCCGGGGCGGCCGCGTGGCCGGCGGGGTGGTCATGGCTGTGACCATGACCATGACCGTGATCGTGATCGTGATCGTGATCATGGCCGGCCTGGCCGGTGGCGGCGCATCCGCAAACGACACACATGCTTCAGGTCTCCTGCTGTGGCAGCCGCGCTGGGGCTGCGGTGGAAAGTGGCTCGTCGTGCACGATCAGCTCGTGCACCGTGAGATCGGTGCCGCTGGTGGGCTGGATCTGGTGGCTGCCGCAGTGCGGGCAGGCGTCCAGGCGCGAGCGGATGGGCACGCTGGCCGCGCAGGGCAGGCACCAGGCCTGGGCCGGCGGCTCGAGGATCTCGATCTCGGCGCCGTCCAGGCAGGTGCCCGGGGCGATGGCGTCGAGCGCAAAACGCAGCGCCCGCACCTCCACGCCCGACAGCGCGCCCGCCGCCAGCGTGAGCCGCTTGACGCGCGCGAAGTGCTCGCGCGCGGCGGCGTCTTCCACCACCTTCAGCACACCGCCGGCCAGGCTCATCTCATGCATGCTGGGCCTCGTGCGGGTGGGCGGGCAGCGCGGCGGCGGCCACGGTGAAGGCCACGCAGGGGTCGAAGGCCACGGCCAGGCGCGTGGCGGCCGGCGCGTCGCCCGCCGCCTGGGCCTGCAGCGCCCGGGCCAGCACGCCCTGCGGATGGAAGTTCCAGTCGGTGGGCGCCAGCACCTGCAAGGCCTGCAGGCGCGGGCCGGCCGGGCTGCCGTCGTCGGCGGCCAGGGCCACGCGGTAGGCCAGCAGGCCGCGCGCCGTCTCCACCCAGGCCAGGCCCTCGCCGGGCGCCGGCGATGCGGCACCGGCGGCCAGCCAGTCGGCCCCGCCGGGCGCATGCGGCGCGCCGGCCGGGCTGGCCAGTTGCAGCAGGTCGACGAGTCGGCTCACCAGGCGCATCCAGGCATTGTGGGCCGCCGGCGCCAGCCTGTCGTGGTGGCGGCTCCAGGGGCCGGTGTCGGGCAGGGCCTCGGCGCCGGGGTCGGCGCCCGCGGCGTCCACCGCGCCAGATGCGCCAGCCTCGGCAGACGCGCCCGCCGCAGCAGGGCCGCCCGCGGCCGGCCAGCCGGCCAGCGCCGCGCCCACCGCGGCCGCGGCGCCTTCGGCCGCGGCCAGCGGCTGCCAGGGCCGCGGCGGGGTGGCCAGGGCCTGGGTGGCGGCCTGCTGCGCAGCCAGCAGGCGGGCCAGTGGCGTGTGCTGGCGCTGCGCCCAGCGCGCCGGCCAGGCCAGCGGATCGTCGGCCCAGGCGGCCAGCCAGCGGGCTGGCGACTGGCCCAGCCAGTGCTGCGCCAGCCAGTCGGGCAGCGTGGCCAGCGCCGCGGCCGGCGCGGTGCCGGGCCGCCACAGCGGGCAGCTGCGCAAGGCTTCGGCCAGCGCCGGCGCAAAGGGCTCGGCGCCGGGCAGCAGGCGCGGCCAGTCGTGGGCCAGGCGCAGCAGCTGGTCGCGGGCCGTGCCGGCCTGCAGCGCCAGGCGCTCGGCGGTGGTGGGCGTGCCGGGCTCGCCGCGCGCGGCGCGCACCGCCAGGCGCGCGGCCAGGCGGTGGGCATGGGCGCACAGCGCATGCAGGGCGGCCATCAGCGTGGGCAGCTGCTCGGCGCGCTGGCCCAGCGCCACCCGCTGCAGGCCCTGCGGCCGGGTGCTGCGGATGGGCGCGGCGCAAGGCCCGGGGCACAGCAGCAGCCGGCCGGCCAGATCGAGGCCCGGCGTCATCGCCGCCCCCCACCCGCCGCCGGGCGACCGAACAGAAAACCGCGCCGCGCCGGCACCGGCTCGGCCTGTGGGCCTGCGGGGGGCACGGCCATGGCCGCGGCTTCCGCGGCAGTGGCGGCGGTGGCGGCGGTGGTGGCGGTGGTGGCCACCGCAGCGCTGGCCGGCGCCGCCGCGCTGCGCGGCTGGGGCGCCACCCGGCCAGGGGCGGCGGCCACCGGGCGCAGCTGCAGCAGCACCTCGCGGGCGGTGGCCACCGCGGCGGCCTGGTCGACAAACTCGGCCATCGGCGAGAACAGCGAGGCGGCGGCGTAGCGGCCCAGGCCGTCCTCCTCGCCGCCAAAGAAGTCGAAGCGCCAGGCGCCGATCTCGAGCGCCTGGCTCAGGCCGGGCGGCGGCAGCTCCAGCGCCGCCTCGTCGTGCAGCGGCAGCTGCACCAGGTTCATGAACCAGGGCGTGATCAGCACCCCCAGCGCCAGGCCGGGCGCCACACTGTGGCCCCCCGCCGCGGCCGGCGCAAAGCCCACCGCCTGCACCGCCAGCGAGGGGTGCAGGATCGGCACGCCGGCCATGCGCGAGCGCGCAATGTGGCGAAAGGCGCTTTCCAGCGCCTCGACGCGGCGGGTGAGCAGTTGCGGGTCCATCAGAGAAAAACTCGGTCCGGCTCAGTCGAAACCCAGCGGCCGCCGTGGCTCCGGCTCTGCCGGGCCACTGGGGGCGCCCCCCTGGGGGGGAGGCGGCGCAGCCGCGTCGGGGTGGGGATCGAGCACCATGAACTGGTCGGCATCGCCATCGCATTGCGGGCAGCGCCAGTGCGCGGGCAGATCGGCAAAGGCCAGGCCCGGCGCGATCTGCCATTGCGCATCGCCCTCGGCGGGGTCGTACACCCACCAGCAGATCTTGCACTCCAGCCGCGCATCGGCCGGCAGGCGGGTGCGGTCGCCGAGGTAGCTGCCCTCGAAGGTGTTGCTCATGGCATGCCACCCTGCGCGCCACCGCAGGCGCGGGCCGGCGCCAGGCCAGCCGCCGCCGCGCAGCCGGCTTGGCCGGGTGGCTGGCGGCGCCCGCCCGGGCGGGGCGTGCCGAAGGCGCTTCGGGCGCCGGTCATTGCGCCACCCACTCGAGCACCTCGAGCAGGCGCTCGCGCGAGTCTTCCAGATCCTCGCGCGCAGCGCAGGCCACCTCGGGCAGGTCGACCACCTCCACCGAGTTCAGGATCACCGTGTCCTGCGAGTTGTAGTACACCACCCGCCAGGTGTTGGCCACGCGGCAGTTGGTGATGCGGCAGTTGCCGTAGCCGCGCGACAGGATCAGCACCCGGCCGGTGCCCAGCACATGGTCGATGAAGGCGATGTCCTCGGCGCCCACCGGCAGCAGCGTGAGGTTGACCACCTGGGCCGGCTGGCCCAGGCGCCAGGTCTGGCGGCGGTCTTCCAGCTCCACCAGGATGGGCTGGGCGTTCAGCACGCCGGGGGGCGCGGCCAGCATGTCGGCGGCGGTGCCGCTGGCGTCGGCGCGGGCCGCCTCGCGCAGCAGCGCCGGGGCATCGCCAACCTCGATGCGGTCGAATACGCGGCCATCGCCGCTGACCTCGACCACGCGCCACACGCCGGCAAACACCGACTCCTGGATGCGCGCATGGCCCAGCCCCGGCCGCGCCGGATCGGCCAGCACCTGGGCGCTGACCTCGCCTTCGCCGAGCACCTGGTTGATCAGGGTCAGGTCGGCCGGCGCCAGCCCGGCCAGCAGCACCGGCGCGGGCGTGCCGCCGGCCTGGCGCAGGTCCAGCGCGGCCAGCACCGCGCGCAGCGCCACCAGCGCACCCTGGTGGCCCGCCAGGTCTTCGGGCTCGGGCAGGGGCGGCGCGCGGTAGGTGGACATGCCCTGCGGCATGCTGATGTAGTCGAGCGTCTCGTCTTCGGTGTGGCTGCCGATGCCCAGCGGCAGGTCGGCGATCACCGGGATCGGAAAGGGCTTCATGGCTGGCCCCCGGCGCGCTGGGCGTTGCTCGGCACTTGCGGTTTCATTCGGCTTCTCCGGTTGAAGGTGGGCAGGCGGGCGCTCAGTGGCAGCCGCCGGCATCGGCCGGCGCATCGGCCCGCGCCACGCGGATGCCGACGCCCGGCGTGCGCGTGGTGGGCAGGGCCAGGGCCTCGCGCACGCGGGCCACGTAGTCGGTCCAGTCGAGCATGCCGGCCACCACGGTGACGTAGCGCCCGTCGCGCAGGAACAGCAGCGACGGCCAGCGCTGCACGTCGAAGCGGGCGGCCAGCGCGTCTTCGTCGGCACGCGGCACGACGCCCACCTGGAAGCGGCCACCGGGCCGGCCGTCGTTCACCGCGCGCTGCAGCTCGGGCAGCACCACGGCCACATCGACCACCTCGGGAAAGCGCACCGGGTCGCCGTGGAAAAACAGCACGCGGTCGCCGGGCTCGGCCAGAAAGGCCTCGAGCTGGCCGCGACCAACCCAGCGCGCGCCATGCTGGCTGACCAGGCGCTGCACCAGTGGCGCGGCGCCTTGGGTGGGGTCGTCGGCGGTGGTGGGGGTGTCCAGGGTGTCGGTGCTCATGGTGGCGGTGGGTGGATGGGTGGTGGGTGGGTGGGTGGGTGGCGCTGCGGATGACGGGTGCAGATGACGGGTGCGGATGGCCGGCGTGGGTGGCGGTTGTGGGTGGGCGCCGGGCTCAGCCACCGGCCAGCGCCGCCAGCTGCTCGGCGGTCATCGCCGAGGGCAGGCTGAAGCCGGGCTCGCGCAGCGGATCGGGTGCGACGCCGGCCATCGCGGCCTGCACCAGGTCGAGCGTGGCGTCCACCTCGGCGGCGCGTGCGGCGTCGATGCACTCGCGTGCGGTGTCCAGAAACACCAGCAGCCAGTCGCCCGGCTGCACCGGGCCGACCAGCGCGGTGTTCACCTCGCGCTGCTCGCCACGGCCGGCCACCTGCGCAAAGCCTTCGCGCGTGGCCAGCACCTGCATGGGCATGCCGATGCACATGGCCGCTCAGCCCTGGCTGGCGATCAGGGCCGCCGCCGCCGCGGCGCTGACCATGAAACGCTCGTCGCCGATGCGGCAGGCCTGGGCCTCGGCCGGGCGGCCGGCCTCGTAGGCGCCCAGCGCCAGCGTGGGCACGCACACCGCGTCGTCGGCGGCCGGCGGGGTCTCGCGCGGCTGCGGCTCGGCGCCCCACTCGCGCAGGCGCTGCACGGCCTGCTGCAAGGCCTCGTCGAGCGCGGCCTTGACCACCGGGCGCAGGCTGCCGCCATAGTCGTCCAGCTCCTCGGGCTGGCAGCCGATCAGCAGCACCTCGTCGGGGTAGTTGCCGGTCAGGCGGGCCAGCGCCAGCACCTCCTGGAAGCCGGTCTGGTGCAGGCTCATCTTCTTGGCGCCGAGAAAGCGCGGCACCTCGTCGTTCTCCACCCGCTTGAGCGTGCCGGGCGGCAGGCCGTAGTCGATGGCGTCGAGGATCAGCAGCCGGCGCGCGGCCTGCACATGCTGGATCAGGTACAGGCCCTGGGTGCCGCCGTCGACCAGCTGCACGTTCGGGGCAAAGCGCCAGCGCGCGTCCAGCGCCTCGACGGCGCGCACGCCGAAACCTTCGTCGGCCCACAGCACGTTGCCGATGCCCAGCACCACGATGCTGTCGTCGGCACGCGCCGCGGGCGTGTTACGGGTGGGGTGGCAGGCGGTTTCAGAGGCGGCGGCAGGCATGGCGGTGAACGTGTCGGCGAAAGGAGAGGAAGGGGGGAGTGCCCGCTGCGCGGCTCAGGCCGCGCAGCGGGCGGGGGCCTGGCGCCGCGACGGCGCCGCGGGCCGTGCCGGGTGGGCTGCCGTGGCCGGGGCCAGGCGGCGGCGCAGCTGCTTCCAGGCGTGGTAGCTGTCCCACTGCGCCTGCAGCGCCAGCCACTCGTCGGCGGCCAGGCCGAACGCCAGGGCGCAGCGGATGGCGGTGTCGGGCGACATCGCGCGGTGGCCCATCACGATCTCGTTGACGCGGCGCCGGCTGATGCCCAGGCGCCGCGCGGCCTCGCTCTGGCTGATGGCCATCGGCGCCAGCACATAGCGCTGCAGAAAGCGCCCCGGATGCACCGGCGCGCGGCGCGGCACACCGCTGGGGTGAAGCATCGAGGCGCGCATCTTCAGCGTCCGGTCAAGTCAGGCGCTGTCCGGGTGCCGGCTCAGCGCTTGAAGGTGCGGTGGCCCGAGACCATCGTGCTGACGATGCTCTGGCGGCCCATGATGTCTTCGCGGACGGCGGCGTAGACATGCACGGTGATGAAGATCAGCATGCCCCACATGCCCATGCGGTGCCAGGTGTGCACGTCCTGGCTCTGGCCCATCAGAGGGATCACCCAGCCGAACAGGCGCTCCTGCCACGAGCCGGCCTGCGCGCCTTCGCCGTACAGCGCGAAGCCGGTGAACACCATGAACACCGAGAACAGGAAGAAGCCGAAGAACATGGCCATGCGCGCCAGCGGGTTGTGGCCCACATACTGGCTGGGCTGCGGAATCAGGAACGCATACCACTTGAGCATGGTGCGCACCTCGCGCCAGTAGGCCGGCGTGAAGATCGGCAGCGTGAACAGCTCGCGCGCATGGTGGTTGCCCACCAGGGCCCAGTAGATGCGGCCCAGCAGCCCCACGACGAACAGGTAGGCGGCGGCAAAGTGCGCAAAGCGGATGTAGCCCATCAGGTAGTTGGCGCTGGCCTCGCCCGGCTGGGTGGGCAGCGGCTGGCCGATGAAGTAGCCGGTGATGGCCAGCACGGTGATGCACAGGGCGTTGATCCAGTGCCACAGGCGCACCGGCGCCTCGTACACATAGACCGAGCGGAGGGGGCTGCCATGCGCCACGGCGTCGTCGTCGACCCCCGTGGCCGATGCCAGATCCGGCGTTGCGGAAGTGCTCATGCGCGTGTGTCTCCTGTCGACGGGGGCGGGGGCCGGGGTGTCAGCGGCGGGGGTGTCGTCGTGGTCGCGGATCAGGCGCCACAGCAGCCAGCCCACGCCGGCCAGGGCCAGCAGGCCCAGCAGCCAGTCGGCATGGGCATGCAGCGGTGGCGCGTCGTGGCCGGGGTGGGCCAGGGCCGCGCCGCTGGCGGCCAGGCCGGTGGCCGCCAGCGCGGCCCGGCGGGCCAGGGAGGAAAGGGCGTTGTTCATGTTCGGGGTCTCCTGCGGCGCGGTGCTCAGCGCACCTTCACCGTGGTGAGTTCGCGGCCGTCTTCGCTCATCACGTGGGTCGAGCAGGCCAGGCAGGGGTCAAACGAGTGCAGCGTGCGCAGGATCTCCACCGGCTGCTCGGGGTTGACCATGGGCGTGTTCATCAGGCTGGCCTCGAAGGCGCCGATCTGGCCCTTGTGGTCGCGCGGGCTGCCGTTCCAGGTGGTGGGCACCACGCACTGGTAGTTCTCGATGCGGCCGTCCTTGATGCGGATCCAGTGGCCCAGCATGCCGCGCGGCGCGGCCACCGTGCCCACGCCCTTGGCCTCCTTGGGCCAGGTCTTGGGATCCCACTTCTCCACGTTGGCGGTGGCGCGGTCGCCGGCCTTGAGGTTGGCCACCAGCTCCTTGTAGTCGTCGAGCATCATCTCGGCGGCGTACTGGCTTTCAAGGGCACGGGCCAGCGTGCGGCCGATGGTGGTGGGCAGCAGCTGCTTGGCCGAGTACTGGGTCTCGGGCAGGCCCAGCGCCTTGGGAATGCCGCTGTTGATGGCCACCGCCGAGCTGTCGATCTGCTCCTTCACGCGCTGGCAGTACTTGTTGCCCTTGAGCGCATGGGCATAGCCCAGGATGTAGCGCGACAGCGGCCCCACCTCCAGCGCGTGGCCGCGCCAGCGCGGGCTCTTGATCCACGAGTACTTGGCGCTCTCGTCGAGCTGCTGGATGTTGGTGCGCGTGCCCTTGGTCTTGGGGCCGAGCTGGTAGTTCGGCTCGGTCACGCCGTCCCACGGGTGCAGGCCCTTGGTCTCGTCGCCGTACTTGTACCAGCTGTGGGTGACGAACTCCTGCACCTGCTCGGGGTCGCGCGGGTCGATCGGTTCGATCTTGTCCCAGTTGCCGCCCAGGATCACGCCGCCGGGCAGCTGCTGGGTGCTGGGGTCGTAGGACACCTTCTCGTAGGTGCCGTAGTCGGCCACGTTCAGCGCGGAGAGGCCGCCGCCGTGCAGCCAGCCGGCCTGCTTGTAGATCGTGCCGATGGCCAGCACGTCGGGGACGTAGACGTTGTTGTTGAACTCGATCATTTCCCGGATGCGGGCCTCGACGAAGTTCAGCCGCTCCATGTTGATCGGGGCACCGGCAGCGCCATCGCCGTCGATGTTGATGGCGCACGGCACGCCGCCCACCAGGTAGTTGGGGTGCGGGTTCTTGCCACCGAAGATGGTGTGCACCTTGACCCATTCCTTCTGCAGGTCGAGGGCCTCCAGGTAGTGGGTCACGGCCATCAGGTTGGCCTCGGGCGGCAGCACATAGGCCTTGCTGCCCCAGTAGCCGTTCATGAAAGGACCGAGCTGTCCACTTTCCACGAACTTCTTCAGCCGGTTCTGAATGTCGCGGAAGTAACCCGGCGAGCTCATCGGGTGACTCGGTGAAACCATCTGCTGCAGCTCGCTGGTCTTCTTGGGATCGGCCTTCAGCGCCGAGACCACGTCGACCCAGTCGAGCGCATGCAGGTGATAGAAGTGCACCGCGTGGTCATGCACCTGCAGCGTCTTGGCCATGATCTCGCGGATCAGGTGCGCGTTTTTCGGGATCTTGATGCCCAGCGCGTCTTCCACCGCACGCACGCTGGTCAGCGCATGGCAGCCGGTGCACACGCCGCAGATGCGCTCGACGAAGGCCCAGGCATCGCGCGGATCGCGGCCCTTCAGGATGACCTCGAGCCCGCGCCACATCGTGCCGGTGCTCACCGCGTTGCGGATGACGTTGTTGGAGTCGACGTTCACCTCGCAGCGCATGTGGCCTTCGATGCGGGTGACGGGATCGACGACGATGCGCTTGCCGCTGTCGTCGAGCTTGAAGCCTTGCGTTTCGTACGCGCCCATTTGGATGTTCCTGGAGGTTCCGGGGAGTGCTGTTCGAGCCGGGGGGCCGGTGCGCCTACTTGGCGCCGGTGTCGGCGGTGTCCTTGGAGGCCACACGCTTGAGCGCGCTGACCGCGGCATGCGCCGCCACCGCGGCGCCCACCACGCCGGCGGCCGTGCCGCCCACCTGGTCGGCGTTGGCCTCGATGCCGAACTGGTGGATGTCGGTCAGTCGGTCGTAGAACGAGCCCTTGTCCCAGAAACCGTCTTCCGAGCAGCCGATGCAGCCGTGGCCGGCCTTGATCGGGAAGCTGGTGCCCTCGTTCCACTGCACCGTGGAGCAGGCGTTGTAGCTGGTCGGGCCCTTGCAGCCCACCTTGTAGAGGCAGTAGCCCTTGCGCGCGGCCTCGTCGTCGAAGGACTCGACGAACTGGCCGGCGTCGAAATGCGGCCGGCGATAGCACTTGTCGTGGATGCGCTGGCTGTAGAACATCTTCGGCCGGCCCTGGCGGTCGAGCTCGGGCATGCGGTCGAAGGTGAGCATGTAGGTGATCACGCCGGTCATCACCTCGGCGATCGGCGGACAGCCGGGCACCTTGATGATCGGCTTGTCGGTGATCACCTTGTGGATCGGCGTGGCCTGCGTGGGGTTGGGCTTGGCGGCCTGCACGCAGCCCCAGCTGGCGCACGAGCCCCAGGCGATGATGGCCTTGCTGTCCTTGGCCACGCGCTTGAGCTTCTCGACGAAGGGCTTGCCCGACTGGATGCAGAACATGCCGTCCTCGTTGAGCGGCGGGTTGCCCTCCACGGCCAGGATGTAGTTGCCCTTGTACTTGGCCATGATCTCTTCGAGGATGGCCTCGGCCTGGTGGCCGGCGGCGGCCATCAGCGTGTCGTCGTAGTCCAGGCTGATCATCGACAGCACCACGTCCTTGGCCAGCGGGTGCGCGCTGCGGATGAAGCTCTCGGAGCAGCAGGTGCACTCCAGGCCATGCAGCCACAGCACCGGCGTGCGCGGCTTGGTCTCCATGGCATGTGCGATCTGCGGCACGAAGGCCGGCCCCAGGCCCAGCGAGGTGGCGGTGAGCGAGCAGTACTTCATCAGGCTGCGCCGCGAAATGCCCTGCCGGCGCATCACGTCGTAGAAGGTCTCCATGGGGTCGTGTTCTCCGTTTGCGCTTCCACGCTGACTACAGGAACGGCGGCAACCTTGTGCAAGGCCAGCTCAACCGCAGGCACGCCAGGCGGCGCGTGATGTCTTGTCACAAGTTGCATGCCATGCCGCGTCAGGGCCCGGGAAAGTCCCGAGAGGCCGCGCCAAGTGCTTGAAATCATTTGATTAAGTACAAGCCGGGTCGAGATCACCCGACAGCCCGGCCGGCGCACTGGCAAGCGCGCTTGCAGTCAGGCGCCCGCATCGCAAAGCGCTTGACCATCCCCAACGACGACGACGACGCCCGACCAGGCCGCTGGCTACACTGATTTGCACGGCCCGGCGAGGCCAGGCGCGGCAGGGCTGCGGCGCCGCCCGCACGCAGGTCGCCAGAACAGCAGGAGGCGAGATGACCCAGCCGACCCACCGCGCGCCGGTGACCATCGTCACGCCACCCGGTCGACGCATCGCCCAGCCCGAGCTGCCGCGCGGCCTGCGCCAGGATCAGCGCGGCACCGACAGCGATGCACGCTTTCTGCCCCCCGGCTTTGTGCGGGCGGTCGACGCGGTCGATCTGTCGGCCGGCGCACGCGACCTGGCCGGCGGTGCCGGGCAGGCGCTGTCGCCCGGTGCCAGCCAGGTGCTGGCCATCGAGCTGGACGAGGGCATCACCCTCTACACCAGCCCCGAGAACCTGCAGCGCACGCTGGCCCAGGTGGCGCCCGAGGCGGTGACGGCCGATGGCCGCGTGCTGCTCGAGGCCCTGGAAACCCGCGCCGCCAGCACCCGCGCCATCCGCGCCACCGGCGGTGCGGCACGGCTGGTGGCCCGCGTCACCACGCTCGAGGTCGGCCAGGCCGGCGACGCCATCACCCAGCTGGCCGGCAGCAAGCTGCGCGAGTGGCTGGGCGACCGCCTGGTGGGCGAGGCCGCCGAGCAGCTGGGCATCACCTGGTGGGGCACCAAGGCGCTGATGTGGGCCATCGAGGATCGCCATGGCCGCACCCACGGCCTGTACCGCTGGGTGGGCGGTGAAACCCAGCCGGCGGCGCTGTTCGCCCCCGAGCACGACCCGCGCCTGGCCAAGGAGGCGGCGCAGGGCCCGGTGCTGGTGTTCATCCACGGCACCGCGTCCAGCGTGGGCGGCAGCTTTGGCGACCTGCAGGCCGGCGCGCCCGACACCTGGCGCCTGCTCGAGCTGCAGTACGGCGAGCGCATCTACGGCTTCGAGCACCGCTCGCTGTCCGAAAGCCCGATCGAGAACGCGCTGCAGCTGGCGCGCGCACTGCCCGAGGGCGCCCGCCTGCACCTGGTCAGCCATTCGCGCGGCGGCCAGGTGGGCGATCTGCTGTGCATGGCCACCCACGACGGCGCCGAGCTCGACGCGCTGCTGGAGGCCTATGCCGTCGACGAGGTGGCGCTGGGCGGCGTGGACGACGAGACCGACCGCGCGCGCCTGCGCGCCGAGCTGGCCACCGCCTACGAGCGCCAGCGTGCCGCGCTGCGCGAGCTGGCCACGCTGCTGCGCACGCGGCGCTTCAAGGTCGAGCGTTATGTGCGCGTGGCCTGCCCGGCGCGCGGCACGCGCCTGGCCAGCGGCAACTTCGACGTCTTTCTGTCGGGCCTGCTGTCGCTGGTCGGCCTGGTGCCGGGCCTGGCCGGCAACCCCTGGTACATGGCCTTCAAGCGCGTGGTGCTCGAGATCGCCAGGAACCGCACCCGGCCGCAGCGTGTGCCGGGCATCGAGGCCATGCTGCCCGGCGCGCCGATGGCGCGGCTGCTGGCCCGGCTGCCGGCCCAGGCCGGCACGGCGATGGCGGTGATCGCCGGCGACATCGAGGGCGGCGGCCTGCTCAAGCGCCTGGGCGTGCTGTTCACCGACCACATGTTCTTCGACGGCGTCGACAACGACCTGGTCGTCGACAGCGACTCGATGAGCGCCGGCGTGGCCCGGCCGGCCACCACGCGGCGCCTGTTCGACCAGGGCCCCGAGGTCAACCACTTCCGCTACTTCACCAACAGCAGCACGCGCGAGGCCCTGCGCCAGTGGCTCACCGAGGCCGACCCCGGCGCGCTGGCGCAGTTCAGCCCGCTGCCGGCGCTGGCGCCCGAGCGCAGCCTGGCCGAGACCCAACGCCGCGACACCGTCCGCGCCAGCCAGCGCGGCCTCGAGCCGGCCAGCCTGCCGGTGGTCATCGTGCTGCCCGGCGTGATGGGCTCGCACCTGTGGGTCAACGGCCGCGACCGGGTGTGGATGGACCCGCTCGACCTGCTGGCCGGCGGGCTGCGCAAGCTGGCCTTCGGCCTGCCCGGCGTCAGCCCCGAGAAGCTGTTCGACCCCTCCTACGGCGAGCTGTGCGAGCACCTGGCCGCGAGCCACCAGGTCGAGCGCTTCGCCTACGACTGGCGCCTGCCGCTCGACGCCCTGGGCGATGCCCTGGCCGAACGCGTGCGCCGCGTGCTCGAGGCCAGCGCGCCCGCCGGCGCCGCGCCGCGCCCGGTGCGCCTGCTGGCGCACAGCATGGGCGGCCTGGTGGTGCGCGCGATGGCGGCACGCCACCCCGCGCTGTGGGAGGCCTTGATGCAGCGCCCCGGCGCACGCCTGGTGATGCTGGGCACGCCCAACCACGGCTCGCACCAGATGGTGGAGATGCTGATCGGCAAGGGCGACACGGTGCGCCTGCTGGCCCGCGCCGACCTGCGCCACAGCCTGCAGCAACTGCTCGACCTGGTGGGCGGCTTCCGCGGTGCGCTGGCCCTGCTGCCGCGCCCGGGCTTCCTGGACGAGGCCGCCATGCTGCAGGGCGCCGACCGCCAGCAGCCCGACTACTTTGCCCCGGCACTGTGGGAGCGCCTGCGCGCCGAGATGACCGACCTGTGGTTCGGCAACGGCGTGGTGGCACGGCTGCAGCCCGCGGCGCTGTCGGCCGCCAGCTGGCTGTGGCGCCAGCCGGGGCCGGCCGCCGGCCTGCCCGCGGCGCATGCCGAGCGATGCTTCTATGTGCACGGCGTGGCCGCCAGCACGCCCTGCGGCATGGTGCAGCGCAACGGCCGCTGGCAGATGCTGGCCACGCCGCGCGGCGACGGCACCGTCACCTGGGTGTCGGGCCGGCTCGAGGGCATTGCCGCCGCGCACCACTTCTACATGCCGGCCGGCCACGGCGCGCTGGCCGACACGCCGGAGTACTTCGACTCGCTGGCGCTGCTGCTGGCCGAGGGCCAGCCCGGCCGCCTGCTCAGCAGCCCGCCGCGCGTGCGCGACGCCAGTGGCGCCGAAGTCGTTGAACTGCAGGCCTACGACGCCGGCCCGCCACAGGTGCCCAGCGCCGAAGAGCTGGCCGCCAGCCTGCTGCGCCGCGAACCGCGGGCGCCGGTGCGCGATGCCGCGGGCCGCGGCCAGCGCCAGCTCAGCGTGCGGGTGCGCAACGACGACCTGCGCGCGCTCGACCGGCCGATCCTGGTGGGCCACTACGCGCAGGACGCGATCTCCGGCGCCGAGGCCCTGATCGATCGCGACCTGGTGCACGGCGCGCTGCGCCAGCGCTACGACCTGGGCCTGTACGCCGGCGCCGCCGGCACCGCCACCGTGGTGCTGCCGGCGCCCAATGCGATGGAACGCGCGCGAGGCAGCCGCCGCGGCGCGGTGGTGGCCGGCCTGGGCGTCTTTGACGGCTCGCTGGGCGCACCGGCCCTCACCGGCGCGGTGCGCAATGCGGTCACGCGGCTGCTGCTGCAGCTGCTCGACAGCGGCGAGCCCGCGCCGGCCGATCCGGCCGCCGCCGGCATCGCGCTGGCCACGCTGCTGATCGGCTACAACACCGCCGCCAACCTGGGCCTGGGCGACGTGATGACCGCGCTGATTCGCGGCACCGCCGAGGCCAACCACCGCTTCCACGAGGCCACCGGCAGCCCCTGGCATGTCGATGCGCTGGACATCGTCGAGCTCTACCGCGACACCGCGATCAGCGCCGCGCGCCAGCTCGAGCGCGTGGCCGCGCAGCTGTCGGCCGGCCGGGCGCTGCGCTGCCGCATCGCGGTGCAGCCGCTGCTCGAAGGCGGCGGCGCGCGCGAGCGCCTGCTCGATGCGCGTGGCGCCTCGTACTGGTCGCGGCTGATGGTGTCGTGCGCCGGCGACGAGGCCTCGGTGACGCCTGGCAGCCCCGACCTCGACACCGACACCGAGGCCGAGCCGGCGGCCGCTGCGCCGGCACCGGCCGCGGCGGCCGCCCGCATGCGCCGCGGCATGGCCGGCCGGCTGCGCTTTCTGTACCTGGGCTCGGGCCGCGCGCGGGTCGAGGCCCAGGTGCAGCAGCGCCAGCCCGGCCTGGTCGAGCGCCTGGTCGAGCAGCAGCTGCGCCAGCCCACCATCGACCTGGCCTTCGGCCGCACGCTGTTCCAGCTGATGGTGCCCAATGCGCTGAAGGATGTGGTGCGTCAGCTCGACCGCGCGGTGCTGGTGCTCGACGGCGCCACCGCCAACCTGCCCTGGGAAATGATGCGCGTGGACGACGAGCCGCTGGCCTGCCGCGCCGCGCTGGTGCGCCAGCTGGCCACGCTGCAGTACGCCACCCAGGTGCACCAGGCCGCCGGCCGCCGCGCGCTGGTCATCGGCAACCCGTCCTACGCCGGTTTCGGCCGCGCCTTCACGCTGCCCGGCACCGCGCCCTGGCCCGACCCCGACTCGCTGAGCGGCGCCGAGACCGAGGCCGAGGCCGTGGTGCAGGTGCTGCGCCAGGCGCTGTGGGAGCCCACCGCGCTGATCGGCCAGCAGCAGCGCGCGCTGCCCATCATCAACACCCTGCTGGGCCAGCCCTGGCGGCTGCTGCACATTGCCGCGCATGGCGTGGTCGACCTGCCGCACCCCGACGGCAACGCGCGCAGCGGCGTGGTGCTGTCCGACGGCCTGCTGATCACCGCCGCCGAGGTGGCCGCCATGCCGGCGGTGCCCGAGCTGGTGTTTCTGAACTGCTGCCATCTGGGCCAGCTCGACCTGGACGCCGACGCGCCGCACCTGGGCCACCGCAACCGCCTGGCCGCCAGCCTGGCGCGCGAGCTGATCCAGGCCGGCGTGCGCGCCGTGGTGGTGGCCGGCTGGGCGGTGGACGACCGCGCCGCCGAGCTGTTTGCCCGCACCTTCTACGAGCGCCTGCTGCTGGGCCGCCAGAACTTCGGCGACGCCGTGCACGAGGCGCGCCGCGCGGCCTACGCGGCGCACCGCCAGGGCACCACCTGGGGCGCCTACCAGGCCTATGGCGACCCCGGCTGGCGCTTTGGCGGCGATGTGGCCGAGGCCGGTGCCGCCGCGGCCAGCGCGGCCACGGCCAAGGCACCGGCCGCGCCCACGGTGCTGGTCTCGCCACGCGAACTGGTGGCCGAGCTGCAGCAGCGCTGCCGCGACCTGCGGCGCCAGGGCACGCCGCTCACGCCCTCGCAGCAGCAGGCCAGCGCGCAGTGGGTGCAGGATCGGCTGCGCGCCCATGCCGACTGGGCCACCCTGCCCGACGTGGCCGGCGCCGCGGCCCGCCTGCTCACCGATCTGGGCCCCGACTGGTTTGCGCCGGCGCTCGCGCTGTTTCAGCAGGCGCTGGCCGACGCGCGCCTGCTCGGCCGGGTCGATCTCGACGCGGTGCAGCAGATGGCCAACCTCGAGGCCCGCCACGGCGAGGCCAGTGGCGACCTGGCACTGGTCAACCGCGCCATCACCCGCCTGACCGATCTGCTGGCCATGGTGGCCGGCGGGCCGGCCGAGGCCAGGGCCGGTGCGCCGGGCCTCAATGCCGAGCGCGCCAGCCTGCTGGGCAGCGCCCACAAGCGCCGCGCCGGCCTGCACGCCCGCGCCGGCCAGGTGGCGGCCATGCGCGCCGACCTGGGCCAGAGCCTGGCCTGGTACCGCGCCGCCGCGCCGCTGGCGCAGGGCCCCGAGCAGCATCCCTACTCGGTGCTCAACTGGCTGGCCCTGGCGGCGTGGGAGCCGGCGCTGGCCGCCGACATCGACGCCAGCACCGGCCTGGCCCTGGCGCAGCGCTGCGCCGACGCGGCCAGTGGGCGCTTCCGGCTGTCCAACGACTTCTGGGACGCGGTGATGGCCGCCGATGCCCACCTCACGCTGGCACTGCTGCGCGGCGAGCTGGGCGGCGCCGCCGCCGACCAGGCCGTGAACCGGCTGCAGGCCCGGTACCTGGACAGCCTGACCGGCCTGCTGCTGCCGCTGCGCGGCATGGACTCGGTGGTGCAGCAAATGCACCTGCTGGCCCAGTGCTTTGCCGCACGCGGCGCGCTGGCCGGCCCCACCGCCGCCACCGACCTGCGCACCGCCACGGCCCTGCACACGCTGGGCGAGCGCCTGCTGCCCGGCAGCACCCGTAGCGCGCCGGTGGTGGCCACGGCAGGCGGTGTGGCCGCGGTGGACGCACCTGCACCGCCCGGCGCCAAGGCAGCCAGGCCGGCAAAGGCAGCCAAGCCATCCACGTCCGCCAAGCCCGCCAAGTCCGCCAATCCGACCGCCGTCCAGGCCACCACGCAAGGCAGCTCGCAAGCCAGCTCGCGAGCCAACAGCGCCAGTGCCAAGCCGGCCGGCAAGGCCAGCCGCCCGCGCACTGCTACGCCGGCTGCGGCCCCGGCTGTCAAGAGCCCACGCGGCCGTCGCGGCAAGTGAGCGCCTGCTCGCCAGGGTGTGGCCTGTGGCACACAGCCGGGCCTGCGGTGCGGTGTCCGCGTGTGACAGCGGCGGGTGCGGCGCCGGGCATGGGTTAGGGTGCGGGCCGTGATTTGCCGCCCCAAGACCCGCCACGCCCGCGCCGCCCGCATCAGCCGCACCCGTTCGCCCAGCGCCAACAGCCCCACCAGCCGCCGCGCCCGGCGCCACGCCCTGCGGCCGGCCGGCCGGGGGCGGGCCGGCTGCGCTGCCGCCCTGGCCGGGCTGGTGCTGCTGCTGGCCGGCTGCGGCAGCACGCCGCCGCGCCCCGCCAGCGAGGCCGGCGTGCGCCCCGGCGCTGCCGTGCGCCCGGCCACGCCGGCACGCCGCGACGAGCCGGTGCGCCAACCGGCGCCTGACAGCACGCGTGACGGCCCCGACGCCAACCCGCCGCCCAACCTGGTCGAGGTGCCCGACGCCGAGCCGCGCATCGAGCCGCTGCGCGTGGGCGGGCCCAACAAGCCCTACGAGGTGCTGGGCACGCGCTACGAGCCCGCCACCACCGATGTGGCGCTGGCCGAGCGCGGCCTGGCCTCGTGGTACGGCCGCAAGTTCCACGGCCGGCCCACGGCCAATGGCGAAACCTACGACATGTACGCCATGACCGCGGCGCACAAGACCATGCCGCTGCCCAGCTATGCCCGCGTGCGCAACCCGCGCAACGGCCATGAGGTGGTGGTGCGCATCAACGACCGCGGCCCCTTCCATGCCGAGCGCGTGATCGACCTCAGCTACACCGCCGCGCTCAAGCTGGGTCTGCTGGGCGGCGTGGCGCCGGTGGAGGTGCAGCGCATCACCCACGAGGCCATCCGCACCGGCAGCTGGCGCAACCCGCGGCTGCCGCCGGTGCCGGGCCTGGTGCTGGACGACACCGCCGTGGCCACCCTCGCGCGCGAGCCGTCCGAGGCCCCGGCCGGCGCGCGGCCGGCCGCCGGCGGCGCCTATGCCGATGACCCGATTGCCGCCTTTGCCAGCCGGCCGGGCCGGCACAACCCCGCCGCCATGCCCTCGCTGCCGCCGCCGCCGGCGCCCGGCCAGCCGCTGGCCGGCAGCCACAGCGAGCCCGGCGCCGCCACCCATGCGGCGCGCGGCTGGTGGCTGCAGCTGGGCGCGTTTCGCGACCACGACGGCGCGGTGGGCTTTCGCCAGCGGGTGGCCCAGGCGGTGGACGGCCTGGGGCCGCTGCTGGCCATCTTTCGCGAGCGCGACCTGCACCGCCTGCAGGCCGGCCCCTACGCCAGCCGGCACGATGCCGCCCTGGCCGCCGACCGCCTGCGCGCCACGCTGGCCCTGGTGCCGGCCATCGTCGAACGGCGGTAGACGGCGCCAGCACCCCGGCGGTGGCGTCAAGCCGTCCGTCCACGCCAATCCACCACCCGTCGCATGACTTCGGTGGTGACAGCGGCTGCTTCGCAATTCAGATACAAACGCCTCACAAAGTCGGACTGCGCCCGCCTGCTGCCAGCGCTACCTGTCCATTCCGAGCCGCCGCCTGACGCGGTGCCCCACCGCCGTCCCGGCTCCAGCAGACCGCCCACACCCATGAACCGCCCGTTTTCTCGCGCGTCGCGTCTGCCACGCGCGCTGCGCCGCCCGGCATCGCCGGCCTTGTCGTCGGCCCTGGCCCAGGTCTGCACCGGCGCGCCGCTGGCCCTGGCCGCGGCGCTGGCCGCGCCCTGGCTGGCGCTGCCGGCCCGGGCCCAGACGCCGCCACCGGCCACGGCCGCGCCGGCAGCACCCGCCGCGGCAGCCGCAACACCTGCACCGCCTGCCACGCCCGCCGCCGCAGCGGCTGCCGCCTCGGCGCCGCAGCGCGCGGCCTCGGCGCCGCGGCCGGCCCGCCCGGCCGACGCCCAGCGCACTGCGCCGCAGCAGGTCGAGATCACCGGCCGCCAGGCCAGCGACCCCACGATGGACGAGCGCCGCCAGTCCACCGCCAGCCGCCTGGTGATCGGCCGCGAAGAGCTCGACCGCATGGGCGATGGCTCGGTCTCCGAGGTGCTCAAGCGCCTGCCCGGCGTCACCATGGGCGGCCCGGCCGGCCGCGGTGGCGGCCCGCGCATGCGCGGCATGGGCGGCGGCTACACCCAGCTGCTGGTGGATGGGCAGCGCATGCCGCCGGGCTTCTCGCTCGACGACCTGCCGCCCGAGCAGATCGAGCGCATCGAGATCATGCGGGCGCCGGTGGCCGAGTTCGGCACGCGCGCCATCGCCGGCACCATCAACGTGGTGATGCGCAACGGCTACAAGCGCCGCGAGAACGAGCTGCGCTTTGGCGGCGGCGTGGACGGCAGCCGCACCCAGTACGGCGGCAACTGGACGCGCAACGGCCAGAGCGAGGCGCTCACCTGGTCGGCCGCGGCCTCGCTGTTCGGCGGCGGGCGCAGCAACGACAGCGTCTCGCGCACCACCGGCAGCGCGCCCGATGGCACGCCCGACCTCGACCGCACCGTGCGCAGCGCGGGCTACGGCACGCGCGAGTCGGTGTTTCTCAACGGCCGGCTGCAGTGGCGGCTGGGCCAGGGCGAGACGCTGGAGCTGCAGCCCTCGCTGAATGTCTCGCGCGGCAAGTTCAACAGCCGCGCCAGCGTCACCCAGCCGCTGGGTGACCTGGCCCAGCTGTCGTACCTGCAGGCCGGCAGCGAGGGCCGCAACGACAACAGCATGGCGCGCCTGGGCGGCACCTGGAACACCGCCACCGGCTCGGGCGGCAAGCTGCAGCTGCGTTTCACCACCATGCTCAACGAGTCAAACAGCGACAGCACGCGCCTGGAGACCGGCGGCCAGGCCGCCGGCGGCCGCACCCGCAGCAGCAGCAGCCACAGCCGCGACCTGGCCATCGACCTGAACGGCAAGTTCTCGCAGCTGCTGGGCGAAAGCCACTCGATGAGCACCGGCTGGGAGCTGCAGAGCAACCAGCGCAACGACAGCGGCAGCACCGAGACCACCGGCAGCCTGGTCAACAGCCTGGTGCAGGATGTCGACGCCCGCATCCGCCGCCTGGCCCTGTACGGGCAGGACGAGTGGGAGTGGGACAAGCAGCTCTCGTTCTACGTGGGCGCGCGCTGGGAGAGCATCCTCACCGGCAGCGACGGCACCAGCGGCGCCAACGGCACGCCGCGCAGCGTGCGCAACCGCTCGGGCGTGTTCACGCCGCTGGCGCACATGGTCTACCGCCTGCCCGACAGCAAGGACCAGATCCGCGCCAGCCTGACGCGCAGCTACCGCTCGCCCAACACCAACCAGATCGTCGGGCGCATCGGCATCTCGGGCCAGGAGCCCGACCTGGGCAAGACCAATGAGTCCACCTCGCCCGACCGCGCCGGCAACCCCGACCTGAAACCCGAGCTGGCCTGGGGCCTGGAGGCGGGCTACGAGCGCTACCTCGAGGCTGGCGGCGTGGTCAGCGCCAATGTCTTCTACCGCCGCATCGACGACCTGATCCGCAATCTCACCGTGCTCGAGACGGTGGACTACGCCAGCGCCCAGCGCTACGTGTCCCGCCCGCGCAACATCGGCCAGGCCGATTCGGCCGGGCTGGAGCTCGAGGCCAAGATGCGCGCCGCCGACCTGTGGGACACCGAGCTGCCGATCAGCCTGCGTGCCAACACCACGCTGATGTGGTCGCGCGTGAGCGGCGTGAAGGGCCCCAACAACCGGCTCGAAGGCCAGCCCTCGGCCACGCTGAACCTGGGGCTGGACTGGCCGATCCGCGGCACGCCGCTCACCGTGGGCGGCAACTGGAACCTGACGCCGGGCTTCAGCATCCAGCAGATCGACAACCAGAGCAGCAGCCAGGGCCGCCGCGCGCAGCTCGATTTCTACGGCCTGTGGCGCTTCGGCCCCGACTTCAGCACCCGGCTGTCGGTCAACAACGCCGATGCCCGCCACTTCGACACCGGCGTCACCACCGTGGGCAGCGACGGCCGCGTGCAGACGGTGCAGACCTCGACGCGCAGCACCACCCAGCTCAATCTGCGCGCCGAAATGAAGTTCTGACCGCCGCCGCGGGCCGGGCAGCGCCCGGTCTGCCCGGCGCCGGCCACGCCGCCGCCAACATCTGATCAATGCGCTGCCGTTGTGCAGCCAAGTGTGAACTATTGCTGCGACGCAATCGTTGGCAGCGGTTTGCACCGCATCGGGGCATCACTTCTGATCTTTTGTGTGGGGAGATCTTGTCGATAGTGAGGCACCCGCGGAACGCAGGCGGTGGTCAGGCAACAGCCGGCCCAGGCAGGAACCCAGACGGAACCACGGGATCGTCGTCGTCGCAACCCAGCGGACGCGCAGCCGCGCCGTGTCGCAAGGAAACCCCCCATGAGCAGTATTGAAAACCTCTCCGTCAAGGCCCGATTGACGCTCGCGTTCGGCTGTCTGGCCTTCATCGTCATTGCCGTGTCGGTGCTGGCCTTGCGGGCACTGTCGCAAGGGCACGACCAGTTTGCCGGCTACCTCGGCCAGACGGCCAGCCGCATGGCCCTGGCCAACGACATCCTCGATGCCACCAACGAGCGCGCGATCAGTGCGCGCAACCTGGTCATCTCCGGCAGCGAAGCCGACCTCGCGGCCGAGAAGGTGGTGGTGGTCAAGGCCCACGAGAAGGTGGGCGCCGCGGTGGCCAAGCTCAAGGACGCGGTGGCCAAGGCGCCCGACGCCACCGAGCGCGAGCGCAAGCTGATGGCCGAGATTGAAAGCGTGGAATCGCGCTACGGCCCGCTGGCGGTGACCATCGTGGGCATGGCGGTCGAAAACAAGCGCGAGGCGGCCATCCAGAAGATGAACGCCGAGTGCCGCCCGCTGCTGGCGGCCCTGATCAAGGCAGCCAATGCCTACATCGCCAATGCCAATGCGCAAGGCAACGCCGAGGTCAAGGAGGCCGAGTCGGCCTATGCCACCAACCGCAACCTGATGCTGCTGGCCATCGTGCTGGCCGGTGGCCTGGCCGTGGCCCTGGCACTGGTGATCACGCGCAGCCTGACCCGTGCGCTGGGTGCCGAGCCGGCCGAGCTGGGCCACGCCGCGCAGCGCGTGGCGCAGGGTGACCTGGGCGAGGTCCATGGCGCCAGCGGCGCCCCGGCCGGCAGCGTGCTGGCCAGCCTGGGCGAGATGCAGGCCAGCCTGGCCCGCGTGGTGGGCCAGGTGCGCACCGCCTCCGACTCGATTGCCACCGGTTCGGCGCAGATCGCCACCGGCAATGCCGACCTCAGCCAGCGCACCGAGGAGCAGGCGTCGAACCTGCAGCAGACCGCCTCGTCGATGGAGGAGATGAACGCCACGGTGAAGAACAACGCCGACACCGCGCGCCAGGCCACCCAGCTGGCCAGCTCGGCCAGTGCCGCGGCGGTGACCGGCGGCCAGGTGGTGGGCCAGGTGGTGGCCACGATGGACGACATCTCCACCAGCTCGAAGAAGATCGCCGACATCATCGGCACCATCGACGGCATCGCCTTCCAGACCAACATCCTGGCGCTGAACGCGGCGGTGGAAGCCGCCCGTGCCGGCGAGCAGGGCCGCGGCTTCGCGGTGGTGGCCGCCGAGGTGCGCAGCCTGGCCCAGCGCAGCGCCGAAGCCGCCAAGGAGATCAAGGCGCTGATCAGCGCCAGCGTCGAGCGGGTGGAGACCGGCTCGCGCCTGGTGGGCGAGGCCGGCACCAACATGGACGAGATCGTGGCCCAGGTCAAGCGCGTGGCCGACCTGATCGGCGAGATCAGCTCGGCCACCATCGAGCAGACCAGCGGCATCGGCCAGGTCTGCGACGCGGTGTCGCAGCTCGACCAGGTGACGCAGCAGAATGCCGCACTGGTGGAAGAAAGCGCCGCCGCCGCCGAGAGCCTGAAGCACCAGGCCGGCCGCCTGGCCGAGGTGGTGGGCGTGTTCAAGCTGGGCCACGACGGCGTGGCGCTGCAGCGCTGAGCACCGCCGCGGCCGGCCGGCCCGCCGGCTGACGGCCCCGGCCAGCCTCCCCCCGCCGCAGGCGCCTGCCCGTTCACCCGGGCCGGCGCCTGTGTCATTCATGGCGCTGCTGGCGGGCAGCGCCTGTGGCGCTTGTGGCGCTCAGCTGCCGATCACGCCGCCATCGTTCTTGCGGATCACCACCGTGGCCGAGCGCGGCCGGCCGGCCGGATCGCGGTCGGGCCAGCTCGAGTTTTTGGTGGGCGCGGCCGGGTCGCTCAGCTCGCTGGCGCTTTCGCCCGGGTGCTGGATGTTGATGAACATCGTGCGGCCGTCGGGCGTGGCGGTGGCGCCGGTGATCTCGCAGCCCACCGGGCCCACCAGAAAGCGGCGCAGCTCGCCGCTGCGCACATCGGCGGCCAGCATCTGGTTGTTGCCCAGGCCCTTCAGGTCGCCCTTGCCCATGGCGCTGGTCGACATGTCGGTCTGGACCCACAGCACACCGCGGCGGTCGACCCACAGGCCGTCGGGGCAGCCCAGCGCATCGCCCTTCACCTGGCCCTGGGCCTCGGCGCGCTCGTTGGCCGGGTCGCCGGCCAGCACGAAGTGGTTCCAGGCGAAGCGCAGGCCGTCGTGGTCGCCCTCTTCCTTCCAGCGGATGATGTGGCCCATGGTGTTGTTGGCCCGCGGGTTGGCCGCGTCCACGCCGGGCAGGCCGGCCGCGCCGCGGCTGCTGTTGTTGGTGAGCGTGCAGTACACCCAGCCGGCGGCATCCACCGCAATCCACTCGGGCCGGTCCATCTTGGTAGCGCCCAGCAGATCGCTGGCCTGGCGGCTCTTGATCACCACCTCGCCCTGGTCGGCAAAGCCGTTGGCCGCGCCCAGCGGGCCCTGGCCGTGCAGCAGCGGCAGCCACTGGCCGCGGCCGTCGGCGTCAAAACGCGCCACGTACAGCGTGCCGTGGTCCAGCAGCTCGGCGTTGGCGCTGGCGCCGCCCGGGCGCATGGCGTCGCGGCTGACGAACTTGTAGATGTACTCGAAGCGCGAGTCCTCGCCCATGTACACCACCGCGCGCTGGTCGCGGGTGAGGGCCACCGTGGCGCCCTCGTGCGCGGCGCGGCCCAGCGCGCTGCGCTTGACCGGCACGCTGCTGGGGTTGGCCGGGTCGATCTCGACCACCCAGCCGAAGCGGTTGATCTCGTTGGGGTGCTGCGCGGCGTCGAAGCGGGCGTCGTGTTCGGCCCAGCGGTAGCCGCCGTCGCCCTTCTTCAGGCCCCAGCGCTTCTGGTGCGCGTCGGGCGTGTCGGGGCCCTTGAAGTAGTTGATGAAGTTCTCTTCGCAGGTGAGGTAGGTGCCCCAGGGCGTGATGCCGCTGGCGCAGTTGTTCAGCGTGCCCAGCACCTGGCGGCCCGCGGCATCGGCGGCGGTCCTCATCAGCGCATGGCCGGCGGCCGGGCCGCTCACCCGCATCGGCGTGCGCGCGGTGATGCGGCGTGCCCACGGCGAGGGCAGCACCACCGCCCACTGGCCGTTCTTCTGCTCGACCTCGCAGATGCTCACGCCATGCGCGGCCTGGGCCTTGCGCACCTTCTCGGCCGACCAGTTGGCCATGCCGTCCTTGAACAGCAGGCCCGAGTCCACGTACTCGTGGTTCATGGCCAGCAGGCCCGAGGTGGAGCCGTTCTGGGCAAAAAAGTGGATGCCGTCGTGGTGCATGCCGAACTGCGCCTCCTGCTCGGCGGCGCTGTTGCTGGCATCGGGCTTGAACGCCGGCATCTCGCCCGACAGGCCCACCGGCGCGCCCCAGGGTGCGATGACCTGCACGCTGTAGCCCTCGGGCACCACCACGGTGTCGGCCGTGCCCACCGGCACGCTCTTGAAGCCCAGCAGCGGCGCGGCCGCGCTGCCGGCGGCCTCACCGGTGCTGGCGCAGCCGCTCAGGGCGCCCAGCGAGCCGATGCCGGCCAGCGGCGCCAGAAAGGCGGCGGCGGCACCGCCACGCAGCAGCGTGCGGCGTGCGGGATCACTCAGCGCATGGATGCTGGGGTTGGCGCTGGTATTGCTGTCTTCCATCAGGGAATGGTCTTTGGCCACGGTGCAACGGGGAGTTTGGGAAAACCCCGAGGCTCGTGAGCTGCCGTGACAGCGGTGTGACAGGCCGCCGGCACGGCGCGGCCGGCGCGAGGCCTTGAGCAACGCCCCGAGCGCTGCCCTGCGGCTGCCCTGCGCGCCGCGGCTGCCACTCACAGCGCCAGCGCAAAGCGGCGCAGCACCGGCTCGATCGGCCCGATGTCGGTCTTGTCGACCAGCGCCGCGTAGATGTCGCCGCCCAGGTCGGCCGGCAGCTTGGCGCCTTGCTCCAGCACCACCAGCACCCGGCTCTTGCCCTTGTGGGCGCTGAAAAAACCGGCCTCGAAGACCACGTTGTCGCGCGGCGCCGCATGGCCCTTGCCGCCCTTGCCCGACAGCAGGTCGTCCTTGGTGAACAGAAAGATGCCGGCGCCGCAGCGCTGCGAGGCCTGCTGGATCTGCTGCAGGATGCTGGTGGCCGGATCGAAGTCTTCGGCCCAGTCCAGCACGCGCAGGCCCAGCCCCGCCACCAGATGGGCCTTGATCGCCGCGGCCGGTGCGGCCGCGCTGCTGCAGTAGCCCAGAAACACGTCGCAGCGCGCGGCCAGGCGCTCGCGCCAGTAGCCGAACGGCACCTCGAAGCCCTGGCCGTCCAGCCAGTCGGGGCCGGGCTGCTGCGGAATGGTGCCGACATAGCCCTTGAAGCTGGCATCGAAGACCACGCGGCGCTGCACGCCGTCCTGCACCAGCGCCAGCAGCGGCAGGCCCAGCGTGTGGGCCAGGGCCCCTTCGTAATGGTTGAAGTCGGTGGCCAGCCACAGCGGCCGGGCGCCGTCATGCAGGCGCCAGCGGGCAAAGCCGAGCAGCACGCAGCCGTCGCAGCGGCGCATCACGTTTTCGCATTCGGTCGCGCTCCAGGCCTGCGAGGCGGCCACCGAGCGCGCGCCGCGCGGGTCGGTGAAGATTTCGGTGGTGTAGCCCAGCGCCTCGATGCGCGCCACGATGCCCCACTTGGTGGCGTTCTCGGCGTCGGTGAGCCAGTCGTCGGCGGGCAGGCTGACGAAGATGCGGCGGGTTTTCAAGCGGGTCTCCTGGGGCGGGGCGTGCGGCGTCGGGCATCGGCCCGCGGCGTGGGCAGGCACTGTATCGGGCGCCCCGGCGGCCGGGCCCGGTGCGCGCAGGCGGCGCTGGCATCATCGCGCCATGCACCTTGCTCCTGCCTGCCGCGCGGCCCGCCACCTGACCCTGAACCTGGCCCGCGGCGCGCAACGCCCGCTGGCAGCGCTGCTGGCGGCGCTGCTGGCCCAGACCGGCCTCGTGGCCACGGCGGCGGCCGCCGGCGAGGCCCGCGCCGCGGCCGCCGCGCCGGCACCCAGCCACCACCGCGCGCAAGGCTTCCAGAACAACGATGTCGAGTTCGCGCCCAAGAGCCTGCGCGACCTGATCGCCTGGAAGTGGCAGGCCCTGCGCGAGGGCCTGCCGCGCCCGCCGAGTGCGCCCACGCCGCAGGTGGCGCCCGACCTGGACTTCATCCACGCCAACGCGAAGGCCGGCGCCGCCATGCAACCGGCCGTGACCTGGATCGGCCATGCCACGGTGCTGGCCCAGCTGGGCGGGCTGAACGTGCTGACCGACCCGATCTTCTCGGAGCGCGCCTCGCCGCTGGGCTTTGCCGGCCCGAAGCGCCATGTGGCGCCGGGCCTCAGCCTGGCGCAGCTGCCGCATGTGCACCTGGTGGTGGTGTCGCACAACCACTACGACCACCAGGACGAACCCAGCCTGCGCGCGCTGGCCGCGCAGCCCGGCGGCTCACCGCTGTTTGTGGTGCCACTGGGCAACAAGGCCTGGTTCACCGCGCTGGGCCTGACCCACGTGGTCGAGCTCGACTGGTGGCAAAGCCACCGCCTGGGCGCCGTGGAGGTGGTGCTGACCCCCGTGCACCACTGGACGGCGCGCGGCCTGGGCGACCAGCTGGCCACGCTGTGGGGCGGCTATGCGCTGCTGGCGCCCGACTTCCACCTGTTTTTTGCCGGCGACACGGCCTACTCGAAGGACTTCTCGCGCATCCGCCAGCACTTGGCGGCGCGCCAGGGGGCGGTGGGCTTCGACCTGGCGGTGCTGCCCATCGGCGGCTACGAGCCGCGCTGGTTCATGGCCACGCAGCATGTGAACCCCGGCGAATCGGTGCAGATCCACCTCGACCTGGCGGCGCGCCAGTCGCTGGGCATGCACTGGGGCACCTTCGAGCTGACCGACGAACCGCTCGACGAGGCACCGCGCGCGCTGGCCCGCGCCCGCGCCGACAAGGGCCTGGCCGACACGGCGTTTTTTGTCACCGCCATCGGCGAGACGCGGCGGCTGGCGCGGCGTGGCGCGCCGTAGCGCGGCCGCGCCGGGTCAATCGCCCTTGAAGCCGGTGCTCTTGACCACCGCCGCCCAGCGCGCGGCCTCGCGCTGCAGCATGGCCTGGGCATCGGCGCGGCTGCTGGGGGTGACGCTGAATCCGGCATCGCCCAGCTTCTTCGCCACCTCGGGGTCGCGCAGCGCGGCCACGGTGGCGCGCTGCAGCTGGTCTTGCACGGCCGCCGGCGTGGCGGCCGGCACCAGCAGCGCAAACCAGGCGGCGAAATCGGCCTTGGGGTAGCCGGCCTCGGTGAAGGTGGGCACCTCGGGCAGCAGCGCCGAGCGCTCGGGCGCGGTAGTGGCCAGCGCGCGCATCTTGCCGCCCTTGACCTGGGCCATGGCCAGCGCGGTGGACACGAAGGCGCCCTTCACGTCGCCGGCGATGATGGCGGTGACCGCGTCGCCGGTGCTGCGGTAGTGGATGCTCTCGACGCCAAAACCGGCCAGGCTGCCGAACACCTCGGCCCCGAAGTGCCCCGGCGTGCCGGCGCCAAAGGTGCCGAAGTTGACCTTGTCCTTCTCGGCCTTGGCCGCCTTGACGAAATCGGCCACGCTGCGCTGCGGCGAGGTGACGGGCACCACCAGCACGAAGTCGGAGCGCACCACCTCGCTGATGGCCGCAAACTCCTTCAGCGGCTGGTAGGGCAGCTTGCCGAAGGCCGCCGGCGCGATGCTGATCGAGCCCACCTCGCCCAGCAGCAGCGTGGCGCCATCGGCCGCGCCCTTGGCCACCGCCTGCGCGGCGATCTGGCCGCCGGCGCCGGCGCGGTTGTCGATCGCCAGCGTGAGCTTCAGCTCATCACCCAGGCGCTGGCCCAGCGTGCGCGCCACCACATCGGGGCCTGAACCGGGCGGAAAGCCCACCACCAGCTTCACCGGCCCGGTGAGTGCCTGGGCCATCGCGGCCGGCGCCAGGCCCAGCGCGGCCGCCGCGGCCAGGCCGGCGCGCAGCAGCAGGCGGCGGGGGTGGCTGGCCGGGCAGGCGGTGGTCACGGCCGTGCTCAGGTCGGCGGCCAGGTCGGTGTTCAGGGGAGTGGACAGGGGGGCGGGCATGGCAGGGCTCCTCGGCAGGCAGGACGGGGCAACGATCGGCCGCCAGTCTGGCCGGCCGCGCGCCGGCGGCCTGTCATCCGAGAGGGCGACAGCCGGGCCGCGGCGGGGCCGGCCGTGCGCGGTCAGTGGCGCTGCCCGCTGGCCCAGGCAAACAGCTCGCTGCGAAAGTGCAGGCCCAGGCGGCCAAAGGCCCGCGCGCGGTAGGTCTTGACCGTGGCCACGGTGAGGCCCAGGTCGGCGGCGATGCCGTCGTAGCTCCAGCCGCGCAGCAGGCGCTCGCACACATCGAGCTCGCGCACGGTGAGCGCCGGACAGCGGGCCTGCAGCCGGGCGCGGGCGGCGGCCGCGGCCGCGTCGGCCGCCAGCGCGTGGCCCGGCGCCGGATCGACCAGGCGCGCCTGCAGGCGCAGGTGCTGGCGCACGCCGGCCAGCAGCAGCGGCGCCAGGCGGGCAAAACGCTCCTGCTCCACCGGCTCGAACACGCCCTGGCGCTCGTGGCGGTAGAGGTTGACGGCCAGCAGGCTGCC
Source organism: Aquabacterium sp. OR-4 (assembly GCF_025290835.2). Lineage (NCBI taxonomy): Bacteria > Pseudomonadati > Pseudomonadota > Betaproteobacteria > Burkholderiales > Sphaerotilaceae > Pseudaquabacterium > Pseudaquabacterium prasiolae. The sequence goes on from NZ_JAOCQD020000001.1 coordinate 93,921, forward strand.
GTCGTCCTCGAGCGCGGCCACGCTCAGGCGCTCGAGCACGCCATGGCGCTGGTAGATGGCCTCGCGGTGGGCGCGGCTGGGCGCCTCGTCGGCGGCCATCTTCAGCACCAGCGGCGCGGCGGCGCCACGCTGGCGGCGCACGGCGTCAAAGCTCGCATCGCGGCGGTACAGGCCATCCAGATAGGCGGCAAAGCAGTCGCGCGTGGTGTCGGGCACGCCGCGCGCGGCCGAGCAGTGCAGCACCGGCGGCTGGCCGGTGCGCAGCCGGTACACCGACCACGAGCCGGCGCGCAGCGCGTGGTTCAGCCCCTCCAGCGCGCCGTGTGCAAAGCCGGGCTCGCCCAGCTGGCCGATCAGCGTGCCCAGGCAGGCCTGCTCGGGGCGGTCGAGCGCGGTGGCGGCGGCGGTGGGCGCGAGAGGCCAGGTGAGCATCGGCAGGCAGGCTGGGTGAGGGCGGTGGATTCGGGGCGGGCGTGCGCGGTGGCGGCGCCGGCCTGTCCGCCTCTGGGATGACAGCCCGCGGCGGCCGCAGGCGGCAGGCTGTCGGCCTGCGCACGGCGCGCCGATGCTAGGCGGCGCCGCCGGTGCCCGGCATCCAGACTGTCCCTGCCCCACACCGCCAGGCCCGGCCGCCAAGCCAGGCCCAACATCCACACCGCCGCGCCATGCCCATGACCCCGCCCGCCCCCCCGCACGATCTGCACGATCCGCAACAGCCGCACGACCCGTCCTTTGCGGCCGCCCCGGCGCTGCTGCCCTTCACCCGCATCCGCTGCGAGGTGGGCGCGCTGGTCACGCTGGGCGCCGGCCACCACGGCGAGCGCCGCTACGTGCCGCTGGGCGGCGGCACGGTGCGTGGCCCGGGCCTGAACGGGCGCGTGGTGGAAGGCGGCGTCGACTGGCAGGTGCGCCGCGCCGACGAGGTGCTGGAGATCGCCGCGCACTATGTGCTGCAGGCCGAGGACGGCGCGCTGATCGAGGTGCGCAGCGAGGGCTACCGCCACGGCCCGCCCGAGGTGATGGCGCGGCTGGCGCGTGGCGAGGCGGTGCCGCGCGAGGCCTACTACTTCCGCACCATCATGCGTTTTCAGACCGGCGCGCCGGCCTGGGCCCACCTGAACGGCCTGCTGGCGCTGGCGGTGGGCCAGCGCGAGGCCGACGCGGTGCTGCTGGATGTCTACCGCATCACCTGACACGGTGTGAATGACCCTGCTGCGCGGGCCCATGGCGACGCGGCGCCGGCAGGCCGCACCGGGACCGCTGTCCCATGGCCACCGCGGGCGCGGCGGCGCACACTGGCGGCCCGAGTCACCCTGCCGCCGCTGCCGCGCCCGCCTGCCATGAACACCCGACTTCCGCGCACCACATCGCCCTGGCTGCTGTCCCTGCTGCCATCCCTGCTGTCAGGGCTGCTGCTGGCCGCCGCGGCCGACAGCTTTGCCGCCGACACGCCGGCCGTCGCGCCGGTGCACGCCAGCCCGGCCGACAAGCTGGCCGTGGCCCGCACGCTGATCGCCGATGGCCGCTGGGCCGCGGCCATTGCCGAGCTGACGCGCGTGGACGAGCGCGCCAGTGCCGACTGGCACAACCTGATGGGCTACAGCCACCGCAAGGCCAGGCAGCCCGACCACGCCGCCGCCGAGCGCCACTACAACGAGGCCCTGCGCATCGACCCGCGCCACCGCGGCGCGCTGGAGTACTCGGGCGAGCTGTACCTGATGACCGGCCGGCTGCCGCTGGCCGAGGCGCGCCTGGCCACGCTGGATCAGCTGTGCACCCAGCCCTGCCCCGAGCAGGCCGAGTTGCGCCAGGCCATCGCCGCCCACAAGGCCAACGGCAACCGCCCGGTGCGGGCGCCCTGAGGCGCCCAGAGGCGACCGGCCGCTCAGCGCCCGCCGGCCACGTCGACGATGGCGCCGGTGGTGTAGCTGGCCTCGGCCGACAGCAGCCAGACGATGGCTGCGGCCACCTCGTCGGCCCGGCCGGGGCGCTGCATCGGGATGATGCCGGCCAGCTTGAACGCGCGTTCGGCGTCGCCGCTGTCGGCGTGGATGTCGGTGTCGGTGATGCCGGGGCGCACGGCGTTCACGCGCACGCCCTCGGCCGCCAGCTCGATGGCCAGGCCGTGGGTGAAGGTGTCGATGGCGCCCTTGCTGGCGGCATAGTCCACATACATGGCCGGCGAGCCCAGGCGGGCCGCGGCGCTGGACACATTGACGATGGCGCCGCCCGCGCCGCCATGGCGCGTGCTCATGCGGCGCACCGCCTCGCGCGCCACCACCAGCGCACCCACCACGTTGACGGCCATCATGCGCTGCAGGCGCGCGCTGCCCATCTCGTCGAGCCGGGCCTGGCGGTCCACGATGCCGGCGTTGTTGACCAGGCCGCCCAGCCGGCCCCACTCGGCGTCGATGCGGGCATACATCGCCAGCACCTGGTCCTCGTGGGCCACATCGGCCTGCAGCACCAGCGCGCGCTGCCCGGCGGCACGCACCTCGGCGGCCACGGCCTGGGCGGCGGCGGCGTCGCGGGCGTAGTTGATCACCACGTCCCAGCCGCGCTGCGCGGCCAGGCGGGCGGTGGCGGCGCCGATGCCGCGGCTGGCGCCGGTGATCAGCAGAACAGGGGCAGGGGTCATGGAGGCTCCGGCGGTGGCGCTGGGGAAAGCCCGCATCACCGATCTTAGGCGGGCACCCGGCCGCCCGGCGCCCACTGGTTACAGTGGGCGGCCCCCGTCACCCCATCCCCCGAGAGCCGATGTCCAAGATCCTGCGCCGCCATGTCCTCGCCCTGCCGCTGGCCGCGGCGCCGCTGCTGGGCGCCGTGCCCGCCGCCCGGGCCCAGGCGCCCGGACCGGCGCTCGAGAAGCCCCAGCTCACGCTGGCCGTGGGCGGCAAGAACCTGCTGTACTACCTGCCGCTGACCATCGCCGAGCAGCTGGGCTACTTCAAGGCCGAGGGCCTGGAGATCAAGATCGTCGACTTCGCCGGCGGCAGCCAGGCGCTGCGGGCGCTGGTGGGCGGCAGTGCCGATGTGGTGAGCGGTGCCTTCGAGCACACGGTCAACATGCAGCCCAAGGGGCAGAAGCTGCGCGCCATCGCACTGATGGGCCGCGCGCCGCAGATCGTGCTGGCCATCAACCCCAAGAGCCTGCCCGGCTTCAAGACCGTGGCCGACCTGAAGGGCAAGAAGATCGGCGTCACCGCGCCGGGCAGCAGCACCAACGTGATGACCAACTTCGTGCTCGCCAAGGCGGGCCTGAAGCCCGGCGACGTGAGCATCATCGGCGTGGGTGCCGGCAACGGCGCGGTGGCGGCGGTGCGCAGCGGCCAGGTCGACGCGATTGCCAACCTCGACCCGGTGATCTCGCTGCTCAGCCGCGGCAACGACATCCGCATCGTCAGCGACACGCGCATCGTGGCCGAGGCCGAGCGCGTGTTCGGCGGCCCGATGCCGGCCGGCTGCCTGTACGTGCCGCAGGCCTTCGTCGACAAGAACCCGCGCACCGTGCAGGCGCTGGCCAATGCCATCGTGCGCGCCAACCAGTGGATCCAGAAGGCCGGCCCCGGCGACATCATCAAGGCCGTGCCCGAGAGCTATCTGCTGGGCGACCGCGCGGTCTACCTCGACGCCTTCCTGGCCGCCAAGGGCGCGCTGTCGCCCGACGGCCTGTTTCCCGACAAGGGCCCCGAGACGGCGCTGCGCGCACTGGCCAGCATCGACCCCGAGATCGGCAAGGCCACGATCGACCTGAAGGCCGTCTACACCAATGATTTCGTGAAGGCCGCGCTGGCCAAGTACCCGCCCAAGTGAGCGGCCTGCCTTGACCGAAGCCTCCACACCGCCGGCCCTGCAGCTGGCCGACGCCAGCGTCACCTTCGTCTCGCGCGAGCAACCCGGCCAGCGCTACACCGCGGTGCAGGGCGTCTCGCTGGCCGTGGGCGCGGGCGAGTTCGTCTCGGTGGTGGGCCCCACCGGCTGCGGCAAGAGCACGCTGCTGAACCTGGCCGCCGGGCTGCTGGCGCCGTCCACCGGCACGGTGCAGGTGTTCGGCCAGCCGCTCGCGGGCATCAACGCGCGCGCCGGCTACATGTTCCAGGCCGAGAGCCTGATGCCCTGGCGCAGCGCCCTGGGCAATGTGATGGCGGGGCTCGAGTTCCGCGGCGTGCCGGCCGATCAGGCCCGCGTGCAGGCCGAAGACTGGCTGCGCCGCGTGGGCCTGGGCGCCTTTGGCGACCGCTACCCGCACCAGATGAGCGGCGGCATGCGCAAGCGCGCCAGCCTGGCCCAGACCCTGGTGCTCGACCCCGACATCATCCTGATGGACGAGCCCTTCTCGGCGCTGGACGTGCAGACCCGGCAGCTGATGGAAAACGAGGTGCTGGCGCTGTGGCAGGCGAAGAAGAAAGCCATTCTCTTCATCACGCATGACCTGGACGAAGCCATCGCCATGAGCGACCGCGTGGTGGTGATGAGCGCCGGCCCGGCCAGCCGGCCGATCGGCGAGTTCGCCATCGATCTCGCGCGTCCACGCGATGTCGCCGAGGTGCGCACCACGCCGGCCTTCATCGCCCTGCACCAGGCCATCTGGGCCGTGCTGAGGGACGAAGTGCTCAAGGGCTACCAGCAGCAATTGCAAGTGAAGTGAGCCGCAGCATGTGGGACGCGATCAAACCCAACCCCCGCAACCTGCGCGCCTGGCAGGTGGCCCTGCTGCTGGCCATCGTCGGCGCCTGGCACGTGCTCACCACGCCGGGCCTGCTGCCGCCGCTGTTCTTCAGCAACGACCAGCAGGCGGCCTTCTTCTTCGGCGAGCCGGTGAAGGTGGCGCAACGCATCTGGCGCTGGTTCGTGGCCGATGGCGACATCTACGGCCACCTCGGCGTGACCCTGATCGAGACCGTGCTGGCCTTTGCCATCGGCGCCGCCGCCGGCCTGGGCGGCGGCCTGTGGCTGGCGCTGCAGCCCATGGCCAGCGCGCTGCTCGAGCCCTACATCAAGGCCGCCAACTCGATGCCGCGCATCATCCTGGCGCCGATCTTCGCGGTGTGGTTCGGGCTGGGCATCGCCAGCAAGGTGGCGTTGGGCGTCACGCTGGTGTTCTTCATCGTCTTCTTCAACGTCTACCAGGGCGTGAAGGAGGTCAGCCCGGTGATCCTGGCCAACGCCCGCATGCTGGGCGCCAGCCCGCGCCAGCTGCTGCGCAGCGTGTACCTGCCCAGCGCCACCAGCTGGGTGTTCTCGAGCCTGCACACCAGCGTGGGCCTGGCCTTCGTGGGCGCGGTGGTGGGCGAGTACCTGGGCTCGGCCAGCGGCGTGGGCTACCTGATCCACCAGGCCGAGGGCGTGTTCGACATCAACACCGTGATGGCCGGCATCGTGGTGCTCACCGGCTTTGCGCTGGCGCTCGACGGCGCCGTGGGCCGGCTGGAGCGGCGCCTGCTGAAGTGGCAGCCGCGGGGCGGCGAGAGCGAGCGGCTTTGAGCCGCGGCACGCGGGCCGCGCAACACGGGCGGGCCGCTGGTGGCGCCCGGTCGGTGCCGGTCAAACGCCGCTGATGTCGCCTGCCGCCAGCGCCTGCAGCGCCGGCTGCGTGAGGTACAGCAGGTAGACCGTGCCGCGGGTGCTCACCATGGGCCGCAGGCCGGCCATGCGCCGCGCCGGCGTGCCCGGCGCGCCGGGCACTTCGAGCCAGGCGTTCGGGTCGTCGTGCTGGCCGATCAGCGGGTCTTTGGCGGTGCCGCGGTCGTTGGGGCCCAGCGGCTTGCGGTCGGCCCAGGCGCCCAGCAGGTGCTCGAACTGGTCTTCGAGGCTGGCGCAGAAGAACAGGCCCAGCAGGCCGCGCGGCTCGGTGTTGCGCCGGTCGTCGCGCGGGCTGGGCGTGAGCGCGGCGTCGGGCGTCCAGCGCGGGCCGTAGGGCATGCCGCGGCGCATCAGCGGGCGGCGCTTGTTCTGCACCAGCGGATCGCTGCGCGGGTTCATGCGCCGCAGGTGGCTGCCCATGGGGCAGCCTTCGCCGCGCGCATCGTCCTTGAAGTCGAAGCCGTTGTACAGGGCACCCGGCGCCGGGATACCGGCACCACCCGCCGGGCGGGTTGGCCAGCCGGCTTCGGACGGCCGGGCGCCCGGCTGGCTCGCTTCGGCAGCGTCCGCGCCAGGCGGGCGCATCAGCCGCCCGTCGCGCCAGCGGCCGCACCACTTGGCCATCACCCACTCGGGCGATTCACCCAACTGCTGCGCCAACTGCTGCGCCTGGGCGTGGAAGGCGTCTTCGTCCTGCGCCAGCTTGCGGTAGGCACCAAAGCTGGCGTGGCGGAAGAAGGCCGCTGCCGCGGGCGCCTCGGGCAGGCGCCAGGGGTTGGCGCCATCGTCGTTGGCATGGCCCAGCAGCAGCTCGCCGGGTGCATGGCGCGCCGGCTGTTGCGGCTTCTCGCGGTGCAGGCCCACGAAGCGCGGGTTGGAGATGCCGTCCACATAGCCGAAGTGCACGATGCGCTGGCCGGCCTCGTCGAACAGGTGCTGGCCGTCGCTGCGGCCGCTGTCCCAGCCGCCCAGGCCGTCGGCGCCGTCGAGCGCGCGCAGCGCCTGGGTGCGTTCGTCCAGCGCGTGCAGGGTGTCGGCCTGCAGCGACACCAGCAGGTGGGCCGTGCGGTGGCCGAAGGCCGGCTCCCAGTGCGGCGGTGCGTTGTCGCCGGTATCGCCCAGGCGGCGCGCGGCGCGCGGCACGGCGCCTTCGCTGAAGGCCGGCGCGTACTGGCGCAGCAGGGTCTGCAGCGGCGCCGGCAGGCCCAGCGCCTGCAGGCCGGCAAAGCTCAGGCCGATGTTCAGCGCAAAGCCCTGCGCCTCGCGCGGGGCGTAGGCGATCTCGCGCAGCGCCTCGATGCCCAGCCAGCCCTGGGCCAGCAGCGCCTGCAGCCAGCGGCGGGCGGCAGCGCCGTCGCTGATCTGCAGCAGCAGCTGGCGGCCGCGGCGGTAGCCGTAGCCATACACCGCCAGCTGCTGCACGCCGGCCTCGGCCGGCAGCGGCAGCCAGCCCGGCTGCAGCGCCGCCGGCCTGGACGGCGCGTTCACCGCGCCCTCTCTTTCAGGGCGTGGTGGATGTCGACCACCGGCGCGGCCGGGTAGGCGCTGTAGAAGTAGCCACCCACCGGCGCGGTGTTGTACTGCCGCGCCTTGGCCACGAAGGCCTCGGGATGGTCGGCCACCGGCAGCGGTGGCGCATCTTCCAGGTACTGGTAGATCGAGTCGAACAGCGGGCCCACGGTGCGCGAGAAGTGCTTGAGGTACTCGTCGAAGGCGCCGTCGAAGGCGGTGAACAGGCCCAGGCGGGTGTCGTTGTCGAGCAGCATGAACCAGGCGAAGTGCACATGCCGGGCTTCGTCGAGCTTCATCTCGATGCGCGGCGCGGCCACGGCGATGGTGGCCTTGAGCTTCTCGGCGTTTTCGGCCACCGGCGCCTTGATCTTCATGATCACGGCCAGCGGCTGCTGGGTGATGGCGCGGTCGCGGCTGTACTCCAGCATCAGCTTGTCGCAGCGAAAGCCCCAGGTCTTTTGCAGCGCGGCCGGCTCGCCGCTGTCGGTGTCGAGGCTGCGGGTGATGCCGGGCAGCATCAGCACGCGGCGCACGGTCTCGAGCACCAGCGGCAGCGCCAGGTAGGCGCCGATGCAGTCGTGCACATGCTGGGCGCCGGCATCGCCGCTGGCCGCGGCGCCGAAGATCAGCGGATCGCCGCGGTCGCCAAACTCGGCCGCGCGCGGCCGCGCCTCGCGGGTGCCGGCGCCGATGGCCAGCAACACCAGGCTGCCGGCCTTCAGCGTGCCCAGCGGCTGGCCGGCCTGGCTGAGGGGCAGGTCGCTGATGACCTGGCGCGGCAGAAACGCGGCCGGCGGGTTGTCGGCCAGCGCGTCGACGATGCGGCGCTGCAGCCGGCTGCGCTGCGGCGTGCCGGGCTGCGCGGCATGGGCCTCGGCGATGGCCTCGGTGAGCGCGCCCTGCGGTGCCGACATCAGGGCCTGCAGCGCGATGCTGACGCAGGCCTGCAGATTGCCGATGGTGCCGGCGATCAGCCCGCCCACCAGCGAGGCCTGCTCGGTGCCCGACAGCTCGCTGGGCTCGGCCACCAGGCGCGCGCACACCGGCTGGAAGTTCTTGAGCGCCTCGATGCCACGCGCCTGGCCGATGGCCGCCAGGTTGTGCTGCAGCTCGCGCACGTCGTCGGGCACCTCGCCGCGTGCGTAGTCGCCCAGCACCGCCACGCAGCGCTGCAGAAACAGCGCGCCCGACCGCTGCGCCGCCACCGGCACCGCGGGGTCGTAGCTGAAGTGCCGGCCGATGATCTGGTAGACCAGATGCTGGTAGCCGTAGCGCATGGCGGCTTCGAGGTACGGATGCTCGTGCAGCGGAAAGCCGAACAGCAGCGCCGCAAAGCGCAGGCCCACCTGCTCGGCCAGCGCGGCCGCGTCGAACCGGCGTTGCTTGAGCGGCAGCACCGCGGCAGCGCGCCAGGCAATGTCGATCAGCGCGGCCAGCTCGGCCGGCTGGTACTTCAGCAGGCGCTGCGCAAAGCCGCGCTGCATGGCGTGGGCCATGCCGTCGAGCCCCAGCATGAAGGTGCCGCTGCCCAGGGCCGCATAGGGCGCATTGCTGAAGTGGCGGTCGTCGCGCATGGCCTGGTCGATGTGCTCGCGCGCGGTGAGCAGCGTGACCGTCTGGTGGAAGGCCGGCACGGCGCCCGGCGCGGCGGGGTCGGGCGCGGCCTGGGCCATGCTTTGAAACTGCAGCAGCCGTGGCTCGCGCAGCAGCTGGGCATACAGCCCGGCGCGCGCCTCGTCACACGACAGCACCTGCAGCAGGCGCTGGTTGAACTGGAACGGCGTGAGCGTGCCGGGCGCGTCGAGGTCGAGCATCGTGGCTGGGACGTTGGCGTTGGCGTTGGCGTTGGCGTTGGCGTTGGCGTTGGCAGAAACCGGGGCGGCCGGCGAACCGGAGCGGCGATGGTGCCGTGGCCACCGGCCCGGCGTGAACCCCGCGCCTCTGGGCCCTCCCCCACATTGCGTAGGCGTCTGCTGCGGCGCTGCGGCATGCGCAACCAGCGGCGCGCCCGGCCGCCCCGGGCCGCCGCTGGCCGCCCGCGCGGCTGCTCAGCAGCTGGCCAGCAGCGCACGCGCGGTGCGCAGGTCGCGCGTGGCCTGGCCCTCGGCCAGTGCGGCCAGCGCCGGCTGCAGCAGGGCGCGGGCCTGCGCGCCGCAGCCCTGCGCCGCCAGCCGGCGGCCCTGCGCCATGGCGGCGCGCAGGGCCAGGGCGTCCAGGCCCTTGGCGCGCGCCTCGTCCAGGGCCTGGGCCAGCCAGCGCTCGCCTTCGGCGCGGTCGGCGGCGCGCTGGGGGTCTGACGCGGCCACGCTGTCGGCCTCGGCACCGTCGTCGCCGTCCACCCCATCGGCACGCTGCAGCAGCAGCTGGCCGATGGCGCGCGCCAGTTCGGGCGCCCAGTAGCGCTCGCCGCTGCGCTCGACCAGCGCCCAGGCGTCGCGCAGCAGGGCCAGGGCCTCGGCCTGGCGGCCGGCCTGGGCCAGGCCTTCGGCGCGCAGGCTCAGGTAGAAGGCCCGCGTCACCACCGCGCCGGTGGCGGCCCACATGGCATCGCCCTGGCGCATCTCCTCAATGCCGGCCTCGATGTCGCCCTCGCCGCCGCGCTCGGCCACCAGGCGGCCATGCACCACGCGGGCATGGGCCAGCCACACCGCGAAGCCGCCCGATTCGCAGATCTCGATGGCCCGCCGCGCGGCCACCAGGCCCGGCGTGATCTCGCCGCGAAACCAGTGCACCACGGCCAGGAAGCCGTAGGCCTCGCCCATGCTGAAGCGGTGGTTCAGGCCTTCGGCCAGGTCGACCACGGCGCGCGCGCGGGCCAGCGCCTCGTCGGCGCGGCCCAGCTCCCACAGGCCCCAGGCCGAGTAGCACAGGCACATCACGCCGGGGTCCTGCACCGCCATGGCGCGGTGGCCAAGCTGGCGGTAATCGGCCAGGCACGCGTCCATCATGGCCACGGCGCGGCGCAGATCGCCCTGGTGGAACACGATGTTGGCGGTGGCCCAGCGCGACTGGATGCGCGCCAGCCGGTCGTCCTGCCCGGGCACCGGCGGGCCGAGGTCGTCGTCCACCTGCTGGGCAATGGCCAGCGCCTGCGTGAAATCGCCGCGCATGAAGTGCCAGCCCTCCAGGCCCAGGCGCACCTTGGCCAGCGCGGCCACGTCGCCGGTGGCCGCGCACAGCGCCAGCGCGCGGCCGTAGACCGCCTCCACCGCATCGGCGCCGTAGCCGGCGGTGGCGATCAGGCGGCCGGCCAGCAGCAGCTGCAGGCGCAGCTCGGTGCGGCTGCGGCCGGCATCGTCGGGCTGGCGCAGCAGCAGGGCCAGCGCGTGGCGCAGGTGGCCGATGGCCTCGTCGTGCGCCGAGCGCCCGGCGGCATGGCGCGCCGCACGCTCCCAGCCGGCCAGCGCCGGCGTCACCTGGCCGGCCAGCTCGTGGTGGTGGGCCAGCAGCTCGGGCTGGGCCCCCACCTGGGCCGTGAACTGCGTGGCCAGCACGTCGGCGATGGCCGCGTGCAGGCGGCGGCGGTCGCGCTCGAGCAGCGACTGGTGCGCCGCGTCGCGCACCAGCGCATGCTTGAAGGTGTAGATCGCCAGGCCGTCGTCCTGCTGCACGCTCACCAGGCCGGCCTGCACCAGCACGCCCAGCTCGTGGGCCAGATCGGGCTGGCGGATCGGCGACTCGGCATGCGCGTTCACCGCCTCGGCCAGCGCGCGCGAGAAGCTGCGGCCGATGGCGCTGCCCAGCTGCGCCGCACGGCGCGCCGAGGGCAGCTGGTCCAGCCGCGCGGTGAGCAGGCCTTCCAGCGTGGCCGGCACGGCCTCGCGCAGGGTCATCGCGATGTCGGGGCCGTGGCCGGCGCTGCCCGGCGCGCCCGCCGACAGGCCCTTGACCAGCGCCGCGGCCATGCGCGCCGATTCTTCGATGAACAGCGGCACGCCATCGGCGCGCATGGCCAGCCAGCGCTCGGCCTCGGCGTCGAGCAGCGCGGCGCCGCAGGCATCGCGCATCAGCTCGAAGGCCAGGCCGGGCGGCAGGCCGCCCAGCGCCAGCCGCGGCACGGCCTGGCCGAAGCCGGCGCTTTCGTCGGCGTCAACCCCGCCGCTGCTGCCGCTGCGCAGCGTGAGCAGCAGCAGCAGCGGCGTGGCGGCGCGGCCATCGAGCAGGCTGGCCACCAGCTCGCGCGTGGAGGGGTCGATCCAGTGCACGTCCTCGACGATCAGCACCATCGGCCGGTTGGCGGCGCCGGCGCGCAGCCACTGCACCAGCAGCGCCATGGTGCGCTGGCGGCGCAGCGCGGCATCGGCCGGCACCGGCGGCAGGCCGTCGGCCGGCAGCGACAGCAGATCGGCGGCCAGCGCCAGGGCCTCGTCACCGCCCAGCGTGGCCAGGCCGCTGCGGCGCAGGCGCTCCAGCGCGGCCGACGGGTTCTCGGCGCCGGCCAGGTGCAGCTGGCGGCGCAGCAGCTCGATCACCGGCTGCAGCGCGCTGCCGCGGTGTTCGGGCGCGCAGCGGCATTCCAGCACCGGCACGCCGCGCTCGGCCAGCTGGCGGCGGAACTCGCGCACCAGGCGCGACTTGCCGATGCCGGCCTCGCCGGTGAGCATCAACGCCTGCGGCCGGCCGGCCGAGGTGGCCTGCCAGCTGCGCTGCAGCAGCGCCAGCTCGTCTTCGCGGCCGACAAAGCGCGTCAGCTGGCTGCGCGCATCGAAGCGCTCGGTGCCCTGGGCCGGGCGCTCGCGCTCGAGCCGCCACACCGCGCCGCCCTGCTCGAAGCCCTTGAGCTGCGCGTCGGGGTCGACCAGGGTGAACTCGTAGCCCTCGGTGGTGAGGCCCTGGGTGGACGCGGCCACCAGCACCGTGCCCGGCGCGGCCAGGGCCTGCAGCCGCGCGGCATGGTGGATGGCGCTGCCCACCGGCTGGCCGTCCTTGACCACCACGCGGCCGGTGGAGATGCCGATGCGCACCTGCCAGGCCAGCGCGGCCACCGCCTGCACCAGCGCCAGGCCGGCGCGCAGGGCCTGGGCCGGCGCGTCCTCGCGCGCCACCGGGTGGCCGAAGTAGCACATGAAGCCGTCGTCGCCCTGCGGGTCGTCGGCCTGGCCGCCGTGCTCGCGCACGATGGCCGCCACCCGGGCGTGGTACTGGGCCAGGCGCTCGGCGTAAGCCTCGTCGCCCAGCTGGCCCATCTGGCGCGTGCTGTCGACCAGATCGCACTTGAGCATGGTGCACTGGCGCACGTCGTCGTCGGGCGCCTGCGGCGCCTCGGGCACGCAGGGCGCATGCAGGCCGTCGCCATGAAACCAGGCCTGCGCGGCGCTGGCCAGCGCCGGCGTGCCGACGGCCGCGCAGCGCAGCCGGCGCGCCGCCTCGCCAAAGCACAGGCCCTCGGCCAGGGCCTGCCAGAACGGCGCCAGCGCCACCTCGGCCAGCGGCGCCGCCACCGGCACCAGCATGGCGCTGAAGCCGGCGCGGCAGGCCGCCGCCACCCAGGCCTGCGCCGCGGCGTGGCCCTCGTGGCCCGGCGCCAGGCTGGCCAGCAGCAGGCGCGGCGCGGCCGGCTGGGCGCCCAGCGCCGCCAGCCAGCCGGGCAGGGACGGCGCGTCGGGCAGCGGCGCGGCCCACCACAGCACATCGGCCTGGCCGGCCAGCGCGGCCAGCGTGGCCAGTGCGGCGCTGTCGTCGGTGCCGGCCGCTGCCGCCGGGCGGGGCACCCGCTGCAGCTGCACCGCGGCGGGCCGCGGCGGTGCGGGCAGGGCGTCGACGCTGCCCTCGGCGGCATCCACCCGCAGCACGGCCAGGCGCGGCCCGGCCGGGCGCTGGCCGGGCGGCGCCGCGGCACCGGCGCTGCCCATCAGCTGGCGCACCACGGTGAAGCCGGCGTCCAGCGGCCGGCCGGCCACCACCGCCAGCTCCCACGGCAGCGCGGCCAGCGGCTCGGTGATCTGCAGCTGCAGCACCGCCTCGGGCTGGCGCGCCAGCCAGTGCTGCACCGGCAAGGGCAGCCAGGCATGGCTGAAGCGCGCGCCGCGTTCGGCCGGGTCGGGCAGCTCGGCGCAGTCGAGCGCCCAGCGGGCCAGCGCCGCGGCCAGCCCGGCATCGGGCAGCGCCAGGCGCTCGAACACGCCGAAGCTGCGGCCATCGCTGGCCAGGAATCCCAGCGACTGCGGCTCTTGCACGATGGCCAGCGTGACGATGGGTGGCGAAGACACGGACGGGGCGGCAGACAAGGGATGGACGGCGGGCGACTGTGCCACAGCGATGCGTCAGGCCGCTGCCACGGCGGCGACGCTGCCCGGCACGGCGGCGCGCCGGCCCGGCACCAAAGGCCAGCACCGGCCGCTGGCCGCCGCCGCCGGGTGGGCGGGCGATGGGGCGGAGGGTCGGGCGGACGGTCGGGTGGACGGAGAGTCGGACGGCGAGTCGGACGGAGAGGCGGACGGAGACGCGGACGTTGGGGCGGGCAGCGTCGCCAGGGTCAGGGCCAGCGGGACGAACATCCCCGCACTCTAGGAGGCCGGCAGGTCCAGACGGCGTTGGCACATCAAGACAAACACGGGAAGCGTGGCGTGGCCGATACATTTACTCACAGCCGCCGCCGTCAATCGATTGCAGAATGCGGGTTTACCCGCATCATCAGCGGCCACCCCGGGTCGCCGCCCTGTCTTCAGGTGATGCCCCTGCGGCCTTGATGGCGGCCCAACCGACCCGGGTTGGCGCCACCGATGCCCCCCCACCCAGCTGCCGCAGCGTGCCGTGCCATGGCCCACGCCCAGCGTCAGCCCCGAGCGGCCGGTGACGCGCCGCACCACCGTCTGTCTGCCGTTGCCATGACCCGCGCCCTGTTCGGCCCCGATCCGCTGCTGGCCCGCCTGTCGGCCCGCGTGCCCGGGATGATGTACGCCTGCGTGCTGGAGGCCGACGGCCGCCTGCACATGCCTTATGTGAGCGACAGCGTGCAGCGGCTCTACGGCCTGGCCCCCGACACCGTGCGCCAGGATGCCCGGCTGCTGCTGCAACGCGTGCATCCGCACGATCTGCCGGCGCTGGCCGACGCCGCGCGCCACTCGGCCCGCACCGGCGCGCCGTGGCACGGCCGCTTCCGGGTGCACAGCGACGACGGCCACTGGCGCTGGCACGAAGGCCAATCGCAGGTGGAGCGGCAGACCGATGGCAGCGCCGTCTGGTACGGCTACATCGACGATGTCACCGAGCGCCTGGACCACGCCGAGCTGAGCCAGCGCCTGCAGCGCCTGCAGGCCGCGCACCAGGGCCTGGCCGGCAGCCTGCAGCGCCTGGCGCACGAGCTGGCCACGCCGCTGGTGGCGGTGATCGGCCTGGTGCAGCTGCTGCTGCAGCATGGCGAGCTGCTGGCGCGCCACATCCGCGAGCGCCTCGAGCGCGTGCTGGGCGCCGGCCAGCACATGCAGACCCTGGTGCGCGACCTGGGCGACCTGGGCGCGCTGGAAGGCGGCCACCTGGCGGTGCACTGCGCCCCGCTCGACCTGGCCGCCGCGGCCCACGAGGCGCATGGCCTGATGCAGGCCGTGGCCGTGCAGCGGCAGCTGGTGCTGACCGTGCACACCGAGGGCCCCTGCTGGGTGCTGGCCGACGCGCTGCGCCTGCGCCAGGTGCTGCTGAACCTGCTGGGCAATGCCTTCAAGTTCACGCCGGCCGGTGGCCAGGTGCGGCTGCAGCTGTCGGCCGGCGCCAGCCATGCCACGCTGGCCGTGCACGACAGCGGCCCGGGCATGGACGCGGCGCAGCTGGCCCAGCTGTTCGTGCCCTTTGCGCGCCTGGGCGCCGAGCGCCGCGGCATCGAGGGCAGCGGCCTGGGCCTGGCCCTGTGCCGCGGCCTGGTGGAGGCCATGGGCGGGCGCATCGGCGTGCAATCGGCCCCCGGCCAGGGCACCACGCTGGTGGTGGATCTGCCGCGGACGCTGCCGCCCGGCGTGGCCGACGCGTCGGCCGGCGACGCCGCCACGGCCGCGCCGGCGCTCAATCCACCAGACCGCTCACCCGCTCCACCCGCCGCTGCACCGCTGCCCGCAGCACATCCACCGGCCCGGCCGGCACAGCGGGCACCAGCGTGAACCACTGGCGCGCCCGCGTGATGCCGGTGTAGACCAGCTCGCGCGTGAGCACCGGGCTCAGCCGCGCCGGCAGCACCAACGCGGCGTGCGCAAATTCGCTGCCCTGGGACTTGTGCACCGTCATCGCGAACACGGTTTCCACCGCACGCAGCCGGCTGGGCAGCACCCAGCGGATGGCGCCCGAGCCATCGCCCGCGGCAAAGGCCACCCGCAGCCGCGGCCGGCCGCCGGCGGCATCGGGCCGCGCCAGCGTGACGCCCACGTCGCCGTTCATCAGGCCCAGGCCGTAGTCGTTGCGCGTCACCAGCACCGGCCGGCCGGCATACCACTCGCCGCCGGCACCAGGCGCACCGGCCGCACCTGGCACACCCGGCTGCGCCATGGCGGCGGGCGGCAGCAGGCCCTCGTCGCGCAGCAGCGCCACGATGCGCGCATTGAGCCCGGCCACGCCCTGCGGCCCGCTGCGCAGCGCGCACAGCAGCTGAAAGCCGGCCTGCGCGGCCAGCACCGCCCGCGCCCAGTCGTCAAAAGCCCCGGCCGGCGCATCGGCCGGCGGCTGCTGCGCCTGCATCAGGCGCAGAAAACGCGCATAACCTGCAATTGGCGCGGCGGGCGTGGCCGTCTGACCGAAGGCCGCCGGCGCCCCGTGCACCACCAGGGCGCGAAAGGCCGCCTCGTCGCCCGCCGGCAGGCAGGCCAGATCGGCCGGGCGCTCGGCCAGCACCTGGCGCACGCCGTCGGCGTCGCCGCGGTTCACCGCCTCGGCCAGCCGGCCGATGCCGCTGCCGGCGCTGAAGCGGTGGCTGTGGCGCAGCCGGGCCACGGCCTGGTCGAGCGCATGGCCCTGCGCGTCGATCAGCTTGTCTTCGATGGCCTGGCCGGTGGCGGCCTGCAGCCAGGCGGCGGTGTCGGGCAGGTAGTGCCCGTCGTCGGCACGGCGGCACAGGTCGCCCAGCACGGCGCCGGCTTCCACCGAGGCCAGCTGGTCCTTGTCGCCCAGCAGCACCAGGCGGGCCTGCGGCGGCAGCGCGGCCAGCACGGCGGCCATCATCTCGAGGTCGAGCATCGAGGCCTCGTCGATCACCAGCACATCCAGCGGCAGCGGGTGGCGCGCATCGTGGCGGAAGTGGCGCGTGTCGGGGCGGCTGCCCAGCAGGCGGTGCACCGTGCTCACCGCAGTGGGGATGGCCGCGCGCAGCGCCTCGGCATCGCCCTGGCCGTGGCCGTGGCCGTGGCTGTGGCTGTGATCGTGGCGCGGCGGCCCCAGGCCGGCCAGGTTGAGCCCGCCCACCGCCTTGGCGATGGACTCATTGAGCCGCGCCGCCGCCTTGCCGGTGGGTGCGGCCAGGCGGATGCGCAGCGGGCGCGGCGCGCCGCCATCGGCCGCCGGCACGCCCAGCGCCAGGTGCTGCAGCACGGCCAGCAGGCGCACCACGGTGGTCGTCTTGCCGGTGCCGGGGCCGCCGGTGACGATGGCAAAACCCTGGCGTGCCGCCAGCGCGCAGGCCAGGCGCTGCCAGTCGGGCGTGACGGTGGGCGTGACGGTGGGCGTGGCGGTGGGGGTGGCGGCGGATGCCGCGGCGCCTGGGTCGCCATCGGCCGGCGTGAACACCACCTCGATGGCGCGGCGCAGCTCGGCCAGGCGCTCGGGGCGCGCGGCCTCGGTGGGCGCGGCCAGGCGCTGCGCGATGGCGGCTCGCACGTCCTGCTCGTGCTGCCAGTAGCGGCGCAGGTACAGGCGCTGGCCCTCGCGCACCAGCGGCGTGGCGCCGGGGCCGGCCGCCACCAACAGCGGGTGCGCGAGCGTGGCCAGCCAGCGCGGCAGGTCCACGTCGGCCAGCAGCCGGGCCGGCGATGGCGCCACCGGCGCGCTGTCGGTGGCGCTGTCCTCGCGGTCATCGTCGGCGCCCGACGGCGCACGCTCGGCGCGATCATCGGGCGGCAGGGCCAGGGCCAGCGCGGCATCGGCCAGCGTGGCCGCCAGGTCGAGACAGGCATGGCCGCGGCCGAGCTGGTGGCTGGCCAGCGCGGCGGCCAGGATCAGCAGCTCGTCGGCGTCGGGCGCCTGCCGGGCCAGAAAGCCGGCAAACACGCGGTCGAGCGCACGCAGCCAGCCCTGCGCCACCCAGGCGTCCAGCGTGGCCAGCAGCGCGGCATGCCGGGGTGGGGGCGGCGCCAGAACGCGGGCGGCCACGTCGATGGCCATGTCAGCGGCCAGCTCAGCGGCCAGCTCAGCGGCCGGATCAGTGGCCGGATCGGCCGCCAGACCGCCGGTGGCGCTGTCGCGGTGGTGCAGGGTGTTGCTCATGCCAAGGCCTCGCCGCCGTCGAACAGTGCATCCAGGGCCTCGATCAGCGCCCGCGGCGGCCGCTCGAGGTGCAGGCCCTGGCCCGCTGCGGCATGGCCGCGCAGGAACAGGTAGACCGCGCCACCGATGTGCTGCTCATAGTCGTAGCCCGGCAGGCGGCACTTGAGCAGGCGGTGCAGGGCCAGCAGGTACAGCGCGTACTGCAGCTCGTAGCGGTGGTGCAGCACCGCCTCGCGCAGCGCGGCGGGCGTGTAGTCGGCATCGCGCGGGCCGAGCCAGTTGCTCTTGTGGTCGGCCACGTACCAGCGGCCCTCGTGCTCGAACACCCAGTCGATGAAGCCCTTGAGCATGCCGTTGAGCTGCTGTGCGGCCAGCGGCGGCCGCGCCGCGCCGCCCAGCGTGTGGCGGGTGACCAGGGCATCGAGCGCAGCCGTGTCCACCCGCTGCGCGGCAAACCAGAACTCCAGCTCGACCTGCATCTGCGCCGCTGCCAGCTGGGCCGGCGCCAGCGGCGTGCTGCCGGGCGTCAGGCGGGTCAGATCGAGCGGTGTGGCCAGCCAGCCCGACAGCCAGCGCGCCAGCGGCCCGGCCCAGCCGCGCCAGGGCCCGCTGGCACAGCGGCGGGCCAGCCAGTCGGCGGTGGTGGCGCCGTGCTGCGCGGCCTGGGCAAAGCCCTGGGTGCCGGCCCATTCGAGCACGCCGTGCAGAAAGCTGCCGGCCTCGGCACCCCGCGCAAAGGCGTGCAGCGCGCCGCTGACGGCCGCCGGCGCGCTGCCGGTGGCGGCACCTGTGGCAGCACCTGTGGCAAACCCCGTGGCGAGCCCGGTGGCAACGCCCGTCGCACCCGTGGCCCCCTGCTCGGCCAGCGCCTCGGCAAAGGTCTCCTCGGCGGCACTGGCCGGCGGCGTGGCGGGCGGGTCGGCCGAGGCCGCGGCGCCGGTGGCGCCACCGTCGGCCACGCCGCCTTCGGCCGCCAGTGCCGGCGCGGCGCGCAGGGCGGTGTAGCTGGCGATCCACCAGCGCTCGCGCGGGCCGGGGGGCTCGGGCGGCGGCGCCCAGTCAGGGCGGGCCGAGGTGGCGCGGTGGCGCGTGTCGTCGGCCGGCGGCAGCGGCTGCACGGCGATGGCGGGGCAGCCGCGGGCCAGGGCCTGCAGCGCCGGGCCCAGGGCCTCGGGCGGCAGCGCCGCGCCGCCGCTCAGCAGGCTGCCGAAGGCGCTGCGCTGCAGCTCCTTCAGGGGCGCCATGCCCACCCAGGTGGCGTGGCGGGCGCGGGTCAGGGCCACATACAGCTTGCGCAGGTCTTCGCCCAGGCGCTCCTGGTCAACCCGGGCCAGGGCCTGGGCGTCGGCGCGCAGTGCCACCACCGGCTGGCCGGCGTCGTCGTGCCAGGTCAGTGGCGTGTCGTCCGGCCGGGTGGCGCGGAACGCGCAGGCGAAGGGCAGGAACACCAGCGGGTACTCCAGGCCCTTGCTCTTGTGCACGGTGACCACCTTCACCAGCGCGGCATCGCTTTCGAGCCGCAGCTTGCGCGCATCGCCATCGCCGGTGGCGTCGGCCCGCTGCTCGGCCAGGTGGCGGATCAGCGCATGTTCGCCGTCGAGCTGCACCGCGGCGTGCTGCAGCAGCTCGGCCAGGTGCAGCAGGTCGGTGAGCAGCCGCTCACCCTGCCCGTCAGGCGCGGCCAGCAGGCGCTGCGGCACGGCAAAGTCGTGCAGCAGGTGGCGCAGCATCGGCAACACGCCCTGGCGCCGCCACATCTGGCGGTAGCCGCGAAACTGCAGCACGCGCGCCTCCCAGGCCAGCTCGTCGTGGTTGAGGCGGTCGAGCGCGGCCCAGTCCAGGCCCAGCGTGGCGCTGCCGAGTGCGGCGCGCAGGGTGCGGTCGTCGTCGGGCGCGGCGCAGGCGGCCAGCCAGCGCTGCAGGTCGGCGGCCACCGCGCTGTCGAACACCGAGCCCTTGTCCGACAGGTACACGCTGCGCACACCGCGCTGGCGCAGCGCGGCCTGCACCGCGGCGGCTTCGCGGCCGTTGTTGACCAGCACCGCCATATCACCCGGCTGCACGCCCTGCAGCGCATCGTGCTCGGCAAAGCCGGCGCGGCCGGCCTGGCCCTCGGCCAGCAGGCGCACGATCTCGCTGGCGCTGGCCTGCGCCGCCTGCTGCAGCGCGGCGGTGGCGCTGAGCGCCGCGCCACCGGGCCCCGCCGGCAGCTGCCACAGCACCAGGGCCGGGGCCGGGGCGTCGCCACGCCACCATTGCTCGCCGCGGCCGCGCGCATCCACCGGCTGGAAGGGCAGCGGGTTGTGCCCGCCGTGCCGGAACAGGAACGCGCCGGCGCCCTCGGCGCGCGCCTCGGCCTGCTGGAACACCTGGTTCACCGCCGCCACCATGGCCTGGCTGGAGCGGAAGTTGGTGCCCAGCGTGGCGTGGCGATCGCCGGTGTCGCGCCGCGCCGCCAGGTAGGTGTGGATGTCGGCCCCGCGAAAGGCGTAGATGGCCTGCTTGGGGTCGCCGATCAGCACCAGCGCGGTGGCCGCATCGTTGTCGGCCACGCGGTAGATGGTGTCGACGATGCGGTACTGCACCGGGTCGGTGTCCTGGAACTCGTCGATCAGGGCCACCGGAAACTGCGTGCGGATGCGCTGCGCCAGGCGGGCGCCGTTGGGGCCCTGCAGCGCGGCGTCCAGCCGGGTGAGCAGTTCGTCAAAGCCCATCAGCGCGCGCTGGGCCTGCTCGCGCTGCAGGCGCCGGGCGGTCCAGTCGGCGGCGTGGCGCAGCAGGTCTTCGCGCCCGGTGGGCAGGGCCTCGAGCTGGCCGCGCAGCGCGGGCAGGGCCCGCAGGGCGGGATGCTCGGGCGCGGCGCCCAGCTTCCAGGCATCGGCCAGGCCTTCGGGGGTGAGGCGGGTCCAGGCGCTGCTGCTGCTGTCCAGATCGGGGCGGGGCAGCTCGCTGCCGGCCCATGCGGCCAACGCGTCGAGCCAGGGGCCGTAGTAGCGGGCCTGCAGCTTGCGGCCGTCCACCTGCTTGGCGGCCACGGCGGCATCGAGCAGGGCGCGCAGCTCGGCCACCCAGGCCGGCCACGGCGCCTTCAGCTCGGCCAGCGCCTGCTGCTGCGCCGCGCGGGCCTGGCCCAGCGCCTGGGCCGGTGCCTGGCCCGGGCCCAGCGCCGCACTGCGGGCCAGCAGCGGCGCCACCTCGGCGCGCAGCGCATCGGGCGTGGGCCACCAGGCCCGCACCTGGGCGGCATCGTCGGCCGGCAGCGGCGTGAAGAAGCTGCGCCAGTAGTCGCGCAGCGCCTCGGCCAGCAGCTCGCGCTGGTCGGTCTCGAGCGTCTGGGTGAACAGGCTGCCGCTGTCGAAGGCATGCTCGCGCAGCATGCGGTAGCACCAGCCGTGGATGGTGGACACCGCCGCCTCGTCCATCCACTCGGCCGCCAGGCGCAGCGTGCGCGCGCAGGCCGGCCATTGGTCAGCGGGGTAGCTGGCGCGCAGGTCGTGCAGCAGGTCGCGGCCGGCGGGCTGATCGGGCACCGTGACCGGATCGGCCAGAAAGGCCACCGCGGCCTCGGCCAGCCGGGCGCGGATGCGGTCGCGCAGCTCCTGCGTGGCGGCCTCGGTGAAGGTCACCACCAGGATCTCGGGCGGCACCAGCGGCCGCGTGAAGCCGCAGCCGCCGGGCCCGGCGCCGCCATGGCCCAGCACCAGGCGCAGGTACAGCGCGGCAATGGTGAAGGTCTTGCCGGTGCCGGCGCTGGCCTCGATGAGGCGGCTGCCGCGCAGCGCAAAGCTCAGCGGTTGCAGGATGGGCGTGGTCATGCGTCGGCCCCCAGGCCCGCGGCAGCCCGCCGGCCCTTGCCGGGCTTGTCGTCGGCGCGCTGCAGCGCGGCGTCCAGCGGCGCCAGCAGGGCCAGCGCCCAGTGCGCAAACTCGCCGCCGGCCCACAGCGCGTCGAAGCCGGTGAAGGCGCGCGCCAGGTAGGCGTTGCCCTCGCGCTCGCCGTACAGGCCGTGCGCGGGTTCGTGGTCTTCGTAGGCGGCGCGGGCGGCTGCATGGGCCTCGGCGCTGTCGGGCCCGGCGTCGGCGCCGCCCTTGTCCAGCCATTCGAATGCGCTGCGCAGGGCCAGCGGCAGCGGCTGTGTGAGGCCTTGCTGCCAGGCCGCCAGCAGCGCGGCCCAGGCGGCCTTGGCGCTGGCCGCATCCAGCGGCATCAGCGTGGCGGTGCCGGCCTTGCTGACCACCACGGTGGTGATCGGCTCGGCGCCCAGGTGCGCGGCCAGATGCGCCACCCAGGGCGCCACCAGGCGGTCGCGGCGGTAGCGCTTGTTGGCGATCAGGCTGCCGCTGTCGAGCAGCAGGCGCACGCGCTGGCCTTGGGCGTTGGCACGCAGCTGGCCCAGCCAGTCGAGCAGGCGCAGCGGTTCGGGCAGGCCCTCGGGCAGGTGATCGAGCAGCGCATCGGGCAGCGTTTGCGGCCACAGGCCCAGCTGCTCGGTGTAGCGGGCGAACAGGTCGTCCATCGGCGCGGCCAGCTGCTGCTGCACCAGCTCGGCAAAGTGGCCGGCCGGCAGCGCGCCGCGGCGGGCCATGCGCTGCAGCTGGGCCTGCATGGCGTGCTCGCGGCTGTCACCGGCTTCGAGCGCGGCCAGCTGGGCCTGGATCAGCTCGTCCTGCAGCTGCCAGTTCTCGAGCGCGTCCACGGCAAAGGGCTCCTGGTCGGCGCCCACCGGGTCGTCGGCCTCGAAAAAGACGCCCAGGCGCTGGCGCAGGAAGCTGCGCGCCGGATTGGCCAGAAACTCGGCCAGCAGGCGCAGCGTGAGCGGGCCTTCGAAGGCCCAGGGCGGCAAGGCGGCGCTGCCTGCATCGCCAGGGTCGCCTTCGTTGCCTGCGTCACCCGGGTTGCCCGCGTCGCCTGCGGGCGGGGCGGCCTGCGGCACGGCGCACAGGCCGTCGCGCCACTCGTGGGCGTGGCTGGACAGGCGGGGGTCGCCGCCTTGCGTGAAGTAGGCCGCGTCGAATGGCTGCAAGGGATGCTCGACGCTCAGCGCCGCCACCAGCGCCTGGCCGGCCGGGCGATCGGCCGGGTGATCGTGCGGGTGATCGGCCGGCGCGCCGGCCAGCTGCCAGCCGGCGGCCAGGTGGTCGCGCAACTGGGCCACCAGCACCGAGGGGGCGCGCTCCGACTGGTCATGGATGCTGCGCCCCACCCAGCTGATGTGCAGGCGCTCGCGCGCCGACAGCAGGGCTTCGAGGAACAGGTAGCGGTCGTCCTCGCGGCGCGAGCGGTCGCCGGGGCGCCAGTCGCCGCCCACGCCGGCGCCCATCAGGTCGAAATCCATCGGCACGCGGCTGCGCGGGTAGTCGCCGTCGTTCATGCCCAGCAGCGCGACGATGCGAAACGGGATCGCGCGCATCGGCATCAGCGTGGCAAAGGTCACCGCGCCGGCAAAAAAGGGCTGGCTGAGGCCGCCGGCGTCCAGCGCCGCCAGCCAGTGCTCGCGCACCACGGCCAGCGGCAGCGGCTCGACCAGCGCCGCGCTGGCGCAGGCGGCCAGCCAGTCCTGCAGCGTGGTCTGCAGGCGCAGCAGGGTCAGGCCGTCGGTGGGGCGGCCCTTGGCGGCGGCGCCGGGCACGCCACCTGGCGGCCCGGCTGCCGGGCCGGCGTCGGTGTCGAAGCAGTCGGCCAGCAGGGCGTTCAGCCGCTCACCCCAGGCGTTGGGCGACACCGGCTCGGCCAGCGCCTGCCAGTGCCGCTCGAGCGTGGCCAGCAAGGTGACCAGCGGGCCCAGCAGGGCGGCGTCGAGCCCGCCGATCTCGTCGAGCGGCTCGATGCCCAGCCAGGCCTCGCCCGCACCATGCACGCCGCTGGCATAGCCCAGCAGCATGCGCTGCAGGCCGCTGTCCCAGCTGTTGTGCGGCTGGTCGGGCGGCAGGCCCAGCGCCGCACGCTGCGCCGCATGCAGGCCCCAGCGGATGTTGGCGCCCTGCAGCCAGCGGCGCAGCAGCGGCAGCTGGTCGTCGGCGATGGCAAAGCGCCGGCGCAGCGCCGGCACCTCCAGCAGATCCAGCACGTCGCTGACCGCCAGGCGCGATTGCGGCAGGGCCAGCAGCTTCTCCAGCGCGCCCAGCAGCGGGTCGTGCCCGCGCTGGCCCTGGTCGGCCAGCGAATACGGGATGTGGCGCGCATCGCCGCTGGGCAGCAGGCCGAACACCGCCTGCACATGCGGCGCATAGGCGGCGATGTCGGGCACCATCACGATCACGTCGCGCGGCTGCAGCGTGGCATCGGCGGCCATGGCCTGCAGCAGCTGGTCGTGCAGCACCTCCACCTCGCGCTGCGGGCCGTGGGTGATGTGGAGCTGGATCGAGCGGTCCCGCGCCGCGTCCACCGCCGGCCAGCGCGCGCGCGTTTCGGCCAGCGGGCGCAGGTCGCGGATGTCGTCCTGCAGCTGGGCCAGCAGGCTGTGGCCGGGCGTGGCCTCGAACAGGTCAATGCGCTGGCCCAGGGCCAGCAGCTGGCGGGCATGCGCCTGAGCCGCCGCGCTGTCGCTGCCATCAAACTCATCGAGCAGGCGGATGAAGTCGCGCCCCTGCTTGCCCCAGGCGGCCAGCAGCGGCTGGGCATGCAGGTGCAGGGCTTCGTCGGCGATGGCGCCTTCGCTGCCGGGGCGGCGGCGCTGGCGCTGGCGCTCGGCGCGCAACAAGTCCTTGTCGGCCACGATGTGCGACCAGTCGTGCTCGCAGGGGTTGTGCACGCACATCAACACCTGGGTGAAGCGGGCCAGCGCGGCCAGCACCTGCAGCGCCTGCTGCGGCAGCGAGGAGATGCCGAACACCACCAGGCGCCGCGGCAGGCCGGCCGGGCGCGGGCCGTCGCGCGCCGGCGCCCAATCGGCCATGCGCTGCAGAAACTGCTGGTGCACGGCGGCGCGGCTGGTGGCGGCCGCGGCGGCGCCGGCATCGGTACCGGCATCGGTGCCAGCATCGACATCACCGCCAGGCTCGGCCGCGGCCGCCACGTCGGCCAGCAGCGCGCGCCACAGCCGCGGTTGCCAGCGCAGGTCGTCGGGCACCGGCTGCAGGCCCTGGCGGCTGGTGGCGATGCGGTCGTCACCGGCGGCCCAGTCGGCCAGCCAGTCGGCGCGGTAGACCTGGTACTGGTCGAGCAGGTCGGCCAGGCGCTCGGCCAGCTGGTGGCGCTTGCGCAGGTCGGCGTCGTCAGCCAGAAAGCGCTGCAGCGGCGCGAACACCGGCTCGGCCAGCAAGGCCGGCAGCAGGCGCATCAGCCGCCACAGCAGCAGCGGCTTGTCGAAGGGCGAGACCGGCGGCACGGCGGCCGGGCCCAGCACCGCGCGGTAGACGTCCCACTGAAAGCGCGAGGGCAGCAGCATCTTCACCGCCGCGGCAATGCCCAGGCCGCCCGAGCCGTCGGCGCGCGGCGGCCGGGCCATGGCCAGCTTGAGCCACTGCGCCACGCCGTTGCTCTGCACCAGCACCGTCTCGTCGGCCAGCGGCGGCAGCGGATGGGCGGCCAGCCACTGCAGCATCAGCGCGCGCAGCGCCTCGGGGTGGTTGCCGTGCACCACCAGGAAGCCGGGGGTCAGGGTGTCGCTCATGGGGGTGTCCGGGCGTGCGCGCAGCCGATCACAGCTGGCGCAGGGCCACGCCCATGTCGCGCCATTGCTCGGGGTGGCAGGTGAACAGCAGCAGCTGGTGGCGCTGGGCGGCATCGAACAGCACGCGCTTCATGGCGCCCAGGCGCTCGGCGTCGCTGTGCACCAGCGCGTCGTCCAGGATCAGCAGCGTGGGCCGGCCGGCCTGCTGCAGCAGGTCGGCGTAGGCAAAGCGGCTGATCAGGCGCAGCTGCTCGCGCGCGCCGAAGCTCAGCTCGTCGAGCGCGGCGCGTTCGGCGCCGCCGTCGGGCGCGGGGCGGGTGAGCGATTCGGGCGCCAGCTGCGCGTCCATCTGCACCGCGGCGCCGGGCAGCAGCAGCGGCAGGTAGTGCTGCAGGCGCTGCTGCAGCGGGGCCTGCAGCCGACTCAGCGTGGCCTGGCGGCGGGCCTCGATGCGGCTGCACAGCAGGGCCAGCGCGGCGGCGCGGTGCTGCAGCTCGGCCGCACGGCGCCGGGTGCGCGCCAGCGCGCCGGCCAGGCTGTCGCGCTGCTCTTCGAGGCCCTGGGCGCCGGCCTGCTGCAGCGTGCCTTCGAGCACCAGCAGCTGCTCGCGGCGCTGCTGGTGGGCCTGCAGCAGCTGCTCGATGCTGCGCGCCAGGCGCGCGATGTCCTGCGCCACGATGTCGGGCCGGGCGGCGGCCAGCGCGGCCTGGGCCTGGCCGATGCGCGCGGCCAGCGCCTCGTGTTCGGCCTGGGTGGCCAGCAGCTGCTGCTGCGCCTGCTGCTGGCGCGCCGCGCGCGCCGGATCAACCAGCGCGGCCTGGGCGGCAGCGTGTTCGCGCTGCGCCGAATCGAGCGCGCTGGCGGTGGCGGCCTGGCGGCGCTGGGCGCCGGCCAGGGCTTCGGCCGCGGCCTGCTCGCTGCGTGTGGCGGCGTCGTGGGCGGCCTCGGCTTCGTCGAGCGGCAGGGCGGTGGTGGTGGTGGTGGTCGCGCTGGCGTTGGCGTTGGCCGGCAACCGGTCGAGCGCAGCCTGGGCGCTGGCGATGCGCGCCTGGGCCTCGCCGGCCGCCGCCTGCACTGGCGCCAGACCTTGCGGCGCCACGATGGCCAGGGCCTGCTCGGCCAGGCGGATCTGCGCCTGGCGTTCGGTGTGCGCGGCCAGCCGGGCCTCGGCCTCGGCCAGATCGGCCAGGCCCTGGCCCTGCAGGGCCGCCTGCAGCGCGGCCAGGGCCTCGTCGTGCTGGCGCGCCAGTGCCGCCAGATCCTGCCCGCCCGGGGTGATGCGCAGCGTGCCGCCACCGGGCAGGGCCAGCGTGGCCGGGCTGTCGAGCAGCAGCTCGCCCTGGCCCTGCAGCGTGCGTTGCACCTCGCCCGTGCCGGCACCGGCACCGGCACCGGCATCGGCACCGCCAGCCGCGCCTCTGGCCAGGCCCAGCGCCTGCCCGGCCGGCAGATCGAACTGCAGCCGCGTGGCCACGGCCTGGCGGCGCAGCGCGGCCTCGCGGGCGCCGCGATCCAGCCTTTGCAGCACCTTGAGCTGGGCCTCGCCGATGGCTGGATGCGCCGCGGCCTGGGCCCGCAGCGTGGCCAGGTGCTGGTGCGCGGCATCGGCACGCTGCAGCGCATCGGCCTGGCGCGCGGCATCGGCCTGCGCCTGCTGCAGCTGCTGGGCCAGGGCCTGGCGCTGCGCGGCCTCGCGTGCCGTGCGCCAGGCCAGGCGTGCGGCCTGGGCGCGGGCCTGGCTGGCCTGCACGCCGGCGGCGGCCACGGCCACCGCGGCGTCGGCGGCCTGCAGCTGCTGGGTGGCCTGGGCCAGGGCCTGGCCGCGCTGCGCGGCCTGCGCCTGCTGGCGCGCCAAGGCATCGATCTCGCCAGCCAGCAGCTGGCGGGTTTGCGCCAGCTGGGCGGCGCGGGCCTGGTCGGCGGCCAGCTGCTGCTGCTGGCCGGCCAGGGCCTGCTGGCGGGCCTGGGCCTCGGCCAGCGTGCTGCGCAGCGCCGCCCAGGGTTGGGCGGTTTCGTCGGCCTGGTGCTGGGCGCGCAGCGTGGCCAGCTGGTCGACCTGCTGGCGGTAGCTGGCGATCTGCTGGTCGAGCGCGCTGATCTGCGCCTGCTGCTCGTCGGCCAGCTCGGTGGCTTCGGGCAGTCCGCCGCCACGCCGGGGCACGCCCTTGGCGGTGAGCAGTTCGTCGCGCTGGCCGCGCAGCCACTGCAGCAGCTCGTCGCCGCCGCTGGCGGCCAGGCCGCCCAGCGCGGCCGGGCCGCCCGCGGCATCGGCCTGGCCCTGCAGGGCATCGTGCAGGTGCTCGCGGGCATGGCTCACATCCAGCGCCTGGCCGCTGCCCTGCTCCACCCACAGCAGGCCGGGAATGCCCCAGTGCTCGGGCCGGCTGGCGCCCTTGGCGGCAAAGCCGAAGCCGAAGCGCTGGGCCAGGTGGTCTTCGGCCTCGGCGCCATCGAGCGCACGCTGGCTGCCGATCTGCAGCGTGCAGCGCTTCTTGCCCAGAAAGCTCTTGACCAGGTGGTGCGGCTGGCCGTCGAGCATGAAGTCCAGCGTGATGGTGGGCGTGGCGCTGCTGCCCTCGCCCCAGGGGCGCAGATCGTCCACCGCGGTGGAGCGGTGGCGCTCGAAAAACGCCGCGCGGATGGCCCGCACCAGGGTGCTCTTGCCGGCCTCGTTGGGCCCGGCCAGGATGTTCAGGCCGGGCTCGAAACCCTCCAGCAGCAGCGGCTGGCGAAAGCGGCGCAGCTGCTCGACCTGCAGCCGGGTGATCTGGAACGCCATCGTGCGCGCCCCCCGTCAGGCCGCCAGGCCGCTGGCGGCCGGGGGCGTGCTGGCCAATGGCGGGGCCACGGCGGCCAGGTTGCGCGGCGCCAGCGCGGCGGTCAGCAGGGCCAGCGCATCGCGTGCGGTGCGCGCCTCGGGCGTGGTGCCGGCCTGCTCGGTGCGCAGCTCGGCGATCAGCTCGCCCAGGTAGCCGTCGGCCTGCAGGCTGGCGATGTCGTCGCCGGTGGGGTTCAGGCGCAGATCGGCCAGATCGCATTGCAGATCGCGCGCCGCGGCCTCGGCACGGGCGATGGCGGCCAGCAGGGCCGCATGGCCGGCCAGATCGGTGCTGCCGGCCACGCGCAGGCTGGCCACGTCGTGGGCGCCCAGCGCGTCCAGGCGCTCGACCAGGGCCTGCACATCGCTGGCCACCTGCAGGCTGGCCTCGAGCGCCTGCCAGCGGTACTGGCCCACCGCCAGCGCCTGCACCTGCGGCTCGGCGCCGGGCGCGGCCAGGCTCACCAGCAGCGCCTGGCCGGCGCCGTTGTCCTTGAAGCGGTCGGGCTCGGGCGTGCCGGCGTACCAGGTGCGCGCGTCGATGCGCTTGCAGCCATGCCAGTCGCCCAGCGCCAGGTAATCCAGCCGGGCTCGGGCGGCGCGGTCGGGGGCGATCGGGTTGGTGGCGTCGATCTCGTCGGCCAGCAGGCCCTGCACGCTGCCGTGCGCCAGGCCCAGGCGCAGCAGGCCGGCGGGGGTGTCGCAGGCGTCGAACCAGGCGCTCAGGTCGCCATGGGTGTGGCGCTGGGTGAGCGGCGCGGGCAGCACGGCAAAGCCCAACTCGGCAAACAGGCGCGGCTCGGCGCTGAGCAGCAGGTGGGCATTGGCCGGCACCGCGCCCAGGCGCTGGGCGCGGGTCCACACGCTTTCGGCCAGCGCGGCGTCGTGGTTGCCGGGAATCATCAGCCACGGCCCGGGGTAGGCGGCCAGCGCATTGAACAGGCGGCGCACGATGCGGTCGGACACGGTCTGCGCGTCGAACACGTCGCCGGCCACCAGCACCGCGTCCACCCGGTGCGCGGCGGCCAGCGCGGCCAGGCGCTCCACCGCGGCCAGGCGCGCCTCGGCCAGCAGGGGCGCATGCTCCGGGTCGAAGCTGCTGAACTGGCGGCCGATCTGCCAATCGGCGGTGTGCAGGAAGGTGGGCATGACGAGGGCGCTGGCTGCCGGTGCGGCGGTGCCGCAAGACGGCGAAGCCCGAACCATAGCCGTTTGCTGGCTCGAAACATGAGCCAGCGGCACGCGACAAGACCGCACCGAACGGCTAGGCTGCGCCAGCGCACTGCGCCGCAGCCCCCCGCGCTGCGCCGATGCACGGCGCCAAGGAGCCACGATGCCGATCCGCCTGTGCCCGAACCTGTGCCCGCGCCTGCGCCCGAACCAGCGCCCGAACCTGCGCCTGAACCACCCGGCCCGCGCCACGCCACTGCGGTGCCTCCCGCACCTGCCGCACCTGCCGCACCTGCCGCACCTGCCGCGCCTGTCACGCCTGTCACGCCTGTCACG
Source organism: Aquabacterium sp. OR-4 (assembly GCF_025290835.2). NCBI lineage: Bacteria > Pseudomonadati > Pseudomonadota > Betaproteobacteria > Burkholderiales > Sphaerotilaceae > Pseudaquabacterium > Pseudaquabacterium prasiolae. Next base: position 123,350 of record NZ_JAOCQD020000001.1, read on the forward strand.
CCTGGCCGGCCTGATCAGCCTGCTGGCCGGCCTGCTGGCGCCGCCACTGGCCCAGGCCCAGCCGCTGCCCGGAGCGCTGCGCGTGCTGGTGCTCGACCTGGAGCAGGCCGGCGACCTGGGCGACGCCACGATGCAGGCCGAACGCACGCTGCGCCTGCAGCGGCTGAGCCAGAGGCTGCGGCAGCGCCTGGGCCAGGCCGGCCTGGTGACGGTGGTGGACGACACACCGCAGCGCGAGCGCCTGGCGCATGAGCGCGCGCTGCACGACCTGCGCCACTGCAACGGCTGCGAGCTGGACATCGCCCGCGCGCTGGCGGCCGACGCGGTGCTGGTGGGCTGGCTGTTCCGCATGAGCCAGCTGATCCTGACCATGCATTTCGAGCTGCGCGATGCGGCCACCGGCCAGTTGCTGATGAAACGCGCACTCGACTTCCGCAACGACGCCGAGAACAGCGGCGAGCGCATGCTCGACTACCTGCTGCGCGACATGCGCGAAGGCCGGCTGTGGAACGGCGCACCCACCTGGGTGCCGGGCCCGCCGCCGGCGGCGGCGGCAGCGCCGCGCTGATCAGGCGGCGTGGGGCTCGGCCTGCAGCAGCAGGCGCTGCACCCGCTCGCCCAGCAGGCGCGGGTTGCCGGCCTTGGGCACGAAAGCGTCGTAGCCGCTGAAGCCGGCGCGCACCTGGGCCTCGTCCAGCCCGGTGTGCATGGCGATCTTGGCGCGCGCGGTGCGCGGGTTCTGGCGCAGCGCACGGCCCAGCGCCATGCCGTCCAGGCCCGGCATCTCGACATCCAGCACAAAGGCGTCAAAGCGGTGGCGGCCCACCGCCTCCAGCGCGGCCAGGCCGCTGTCGGCCGTCTGCACGCAGTAGCCCATGGCCTCGAGCGTGGCGCACATCACCGCCCGCGTGGCGGCACAGTCATCCACGGTGAGGATGCTGCGCTGGGCGGCAGACGGCCGCGGATCGGCAGGCAGGGACATGCCGCTCAGCTTAGCGATTGGCCGCCGCGGCGAAAAGGGGCTGGCGCCGCGCTGCGGCGGCCAAGCCGGGCTTGCTCAAAAATGCGGCAAAGGCCCCATCTGGCGGCGGCCTGGGGCCTGTCCAGAGCTTGGGCCCAGGTTGTGCACAGGCTTGTCACCAGCCCCGGGTGGCCAGATTTTTTTCGATGTCCGACCCGGCAGCTTGGTGATATGAGCCGTTCGGCGCATGGCCTGGGGGCGGCGCCGGCGGCGTTCAGGCCGCGCTGTCCACCACCGCGGCATTGACCAGCGTGCGCAGCTCGCGCCGGATCGGGTACAGGCTGCTGGGCATCAGCTGGGTCATGAACACCACCGAGAGGTCTTCCACCGGATCGACCCAGAACGCGGTGCTGGCTGCGCCGCCCCACCAGTACTCGCCCAGGCTGCCGGCGATGCCGGTGCGCGCCACGTCGGTGGTCATCGCAAAACCCAGGCCGAAGCCGACGCCGCGGTACGGCGCTTCGGTGAACAGGCTCAGCGACACATCGGCCAGGTCGGCGCCGCCGGGCAGGTGGTTGCTGGTCATCAGCGCCAGCGTCTTGGGGCCCAGCAGGCGCACGCCATCCAGTTCGCCGCCGCGGCGCAGGCATTCGCAAAAGCGCAGGTAGTCGGCCGCCGTGCCCACCAGGCCACCGCCGCCCGACGGGCAGCGCGTGGGCTCGCGGAAGCTGCGGCCGGGCAGCACGGCCAGCCGCCCGTCGGCACCGGCCAGGTAGCACTCGGCCAGCCGGTGGGCCTGCTCGTCGGACACATGGAAGGCCGTATCCACCATGCCCAGCGGGCCCAGGATGCGCTGCTGCAGAAAGTCGGCAAACGCCAGGCCCGAGATCTGCTCGACCAGGTAGCCCAGCACATCGGTGGCCACCGAGTAGTTGTAGGCCGTGCCGGGCGAAAACTCGAGCGGCACGGTGGCCAGCGCATCGACAAAATCCTGCAGCCCGCCCTGTTGCTCGAAGGGCTCGAGCCGCGCCTTGCGGTAGGCCGCATCGACGCTGGTGCGCTGGTGGAAGCCGTAGCTCAGGCCGGCGGTGTGGCGCAGCAAATCGATCATGCGCATCGGCGCCGCGGTGGGCCGGGTGACCCAGCCGCCGCCGCCGCCCGGCACACCGGCGCCGCCGGCCTGGTACACGCCCAGGCCGCGCCACGACGGGATGAAGCGGTGCACCGGGTCGTCCAGCGCCACCCGGCCTTCTTCCACCAGCATCATGAAGGCCACGCTGGTGATCGGCTTGGTCATCGAGTAGATGCGCACGATCGTGTCCTCGGTCATCGCGCGACCCGGCACCTCACCACCGGGCAATACCGCGTGGCCCATCACGCTCTGGTGCACGATCTGCCCATGGCGGGCCACCAGCAGCTGCGCATGCGGCAACCGCCCCGGCGCCACATAGCGCTCGTGCAAAAAACGGTCGATGCGCGCCAGGCGCTCGGCGCACAGGCCTTGCGAAGCGGGGCTGGCGGTGGGGAGAGTGGGCATCAAGGCTCCGGGTCAGTCGGCCATCGGGCCCGCATGGTGGCCGGGCCTGGGCCGCCCGTCAGTCATGCCGGCGACCCGGCCCGGGGCCGGCCTGACCGGGCCGGGCGAACCGCCGCGTGGGCAGCCACATGGGCGGCCACATGGGCCGCCAAATGTGCCGCCACACGGGCCGGCACACGGACGTGGCCATCCGCAAGCCCCGGCGCCAGGCCGCATCACGGTGTGCCCATTCGCGCCCAGAATGGCGGCTGTTGCCGGCCTGCACCCACCCACACACCATGCTTCGCTACGAAACCATCCCCGTCACGCCCTTCGAGCAGAACTGCTCGCTGCTGTGGTGCACCGACACGCTGGAGGCCGCGGTGGTCGACCCCGGGGGTGATCTCGAGCGCATCCGGGCGGCCGTGGCGCGCCATGGCGTCGCGCTCAAGCAGATCCTGCTCACGCATGCGCACATCGACCATGCCGGCGGCACCGGCACGCTGGCGCGCGAGCTGGGGCTGCCCATCGTGGGCCCGCACCCGGGCGACCAGTTCTGGATCGACGGCCTGGCGCAGCAGGCGCAGATGTTCGGCTTCAAGCCGGCCGAGCCCTTCACGCCCACGCGCTGGCTGGCCGATGGCGACACGGTGCAGGTGGGCCGCGTGACGCTGAACGTGCGCCACTGCCCGGGCCACACGCCGGGGCATGTGGTGTTTCACGACCCGGGCACGCAGCGCGCGTTCGTGGGCGATGTGCTGTTTGCCGGCAGCATCGGCCGCACCGATTTTCCGGGCGGCCACCACCCCACGCTGATCAGCAGCATCACCGAGCGGCTGTGGCCGATGGGCGACGACACGGTGTTCATCCCGGGCCACGGGCCCGAAAGCAGCTTCGGCGACGAGCGGCGCCACAACCCCTACGTGGCCGGCACCTGAGGCGGCGGCCGGGAGCCGCGCCGCGCTGTCGGGCGGGTTCAGGGCCGGTGCCGGGCGGGCCGGCGGCTGTGAATTTGTCACAGCGGGCGGGGGCGCCAGTTCACCAAACCGGGGGAGTGCCGGCACCTAAGCTGCCGGCATGGCGCATAGCCGTGCCGTCGGCACATGCAGGGCGCCCTTCACGCAGGAGTGATCACCATGCTGGATCTGCACGACACCCGCAGCGCGCACGTGGCCGAGTTCTATGCCGGCTTTGCCGCCACCCTGCCCGCCACGCGCAGCCGCGGCTATGCCGGCCCCGAGCGCCGCGGCGCGGCCTCGCAGCAACACCGCCGCATGGCGCAGATGCTGGACACGCTGGATCACGGCCTGCTGCTGGTGGATGCCGAGGGCCGCATTGCGCACCTGAACAAGGCCGCCCGCCGCGACCTGGACAGCCAGCATCCGCTGCAACTGGCCGGCGACCACCTGGGCACCCGCCAGAGCGCCGACTCGGTGCCGCTGCGCGAGGCGCTGCAGGGTGCCGCACACCGCGGCCTGCGCCGCCTGCTGATGCTGGGTGAAGGCCGCCAGCGCGTCAGCGTGGCCGTGGTGCCGCTGGCGCCGCTGGGCACCGAAAGCCAGCACGGCGTGGCCCTGCTGCTGGGCCGCCGCCAGGTGTGCGAGGAGCTCACGGTCGACTGGTATGCCCGCGCCCACAACCTGACCATGGCCGAGACCGCGGTCATCAAGGGCCTGTGCGCCGATTTCACGCCGCAGGAGATCGCCCAGCGCCAGGGCGTGGGTCTGGCCACCATCCGCACCCAGATCGGCAGCATCCGCCAGAAGACCGGCGCCGGCAGCATCCGCGCGCTGGTGCGCCAGGTGTCGCTGCTGCCGCCGCTGGTCAGCGCGCTGCAGGCCCCGGCGGCGGCGGCAGCCGCCCCGGCCGGCGCCGAGCCCGCGCGTGCCGCGGCCACCGGCCCGACGGTGCGCGCCAACGGCCGCGCGCTGCACGCCTGAGCGCCGGCTGGCGCCGCGCGGCCCGTGTCGCGCGCGCCACGGCGGCAGGCATGCCACCCAGGTAGCATGCGCGGCGTGCGCCGGCCACCCACGGCCGGCGCAGTGCCTGCCCATGGTTACCGCCAACGAATCCCCTCCGCTTGCCGCCCCGCCCGCTGCCGGCCCTGCCGATGCCAGCGGCGCGACCATGTCTGACGCGCTGCGGGCGCTGGCCGCGCGCGGCGAGACACGGCGCTACCGCAAGGGCACGCTGCTGATCCAGGAGGGGGACCATGGCGACACGCTGTTCATCATCCTCAGCGGCCGGCTGCGGGCGTTCAGCGCCGGCGACAACGACCGCGAGATCACCTACGGCGTCTACGGCCCCGGCGAGTACCTGGGCGAGATCAGCCTGGACGGCGGCCCGCGCTCGGCCAGCGTGATCACGCTCGAGACCACGCAGTGCGCGGTGGTGAGCCGGCGCACGCTGGAGCGCTTCATCTCCGAGCGGCCCGAGTTCGCGTTCGAGCTGCTGGCCAAGGTGATCCGCCGTGCCCGCGCGGCCACGCTGAACGCGCGGCAACTGGCGCTGAACGACGTGTACGGCCGCCTGCGCCTGCTGCTGGCCGAGCTGTCGCAGCCGCTGGACGACGGCAGCCGCCGCGTCGGCGAACGGCTCACGCACCAGGAGATGGCGCACCGCCTGGGCTGCTCGCGCGAGATGGTGAGCCGGCTGATGAAGGATCTGGAGCGCGGTGGCTACATCACGCTGCAGGACGCGCGCATCCACGTTCTGAAGGCCTTGCCGCAGCGGTGGTGACTGACGGCCCCGGTTGGTCAGGCGGCCGGCGCGCCGAAATGCTGGTCGGGCTTGGCCGCGGCCTCGTACATCGGGTCGACTCGCGGGTAGCGCGCCTCGATCTCGCGGATGCGTGATTCGCCCGACGGGTGCGTGGACAGCCACTGCGGCGGCGCGCCCTTGTTGGCGGCCAGCATCTTGCGCCACAGCGAGGCGCCGGCGCTGGGCTTGTAGCCGGCCTTGGCCGAGAGGATCAGGCCCAGCGCGTCGGCCTCGGATTCGTCATCGCGCGAGAAGCGCAGCGTGAGCAGCTGGCCGCCGATACCGGCCGCGGTGCGGCCCAGGTCGCCCAGGCCGAACAGCGCCGCGCCCAGCTCGATGGCCCCGCGCGTGGCCATGGTCTTGCCCATGCGCTCGCGCGCGTGCTCCAGCAGCGCATGCGCCACCTCGTGGCCCATGATCACCGCCACCTCGTCGTCGTCGAGCTTGAGCTGGTTGAGGATGCCGAAGTAGAAGGCGATCTTGCCGCCGGGCATGCAGAAGGCGTTGAGGTCCTTGCTGCCGATCAGGTTGACCTCCCAGCGCCAGTCCTTGGCGCGCGGGTTGCAGTCGAAGGTGAGCGGGATGATGCGGTTGGCGATGTAGCGCAGGCGCTTGACCTGCGGATGGTCCTTGCCCGCCAGGCCCTGCTGGCCGCCGGCCTGCTGCAGCATCTGGCGGTACTGCTGGCTGGCGCCCTGCTCGATCTGGTCGGCGCCGGTCAGCTTGGCAAAACCCGAGCGCTTGCACTCGGGCTCGGCGGCCAGCGCCGGCAGGCCGGTGGTGGCGGCCAGCACGCCGGCGCCCAGCAGTGCGCCGCCCATGCGGCGGCGGGCATGCAGCGCGCAGCGGCAGCCCTCGGCATGGCGGGCCAGCGCGGGCAGGGCCACCTGCGCATCGGTGCGAAACAGGGTGTCGGTCATCGTCGGCTTCTCGTCGTCGCGGCTGTCGTCGCCCTAGATGGGGGCGCCGGGCCGAGTGTCAATCATCGCGCGGCGCGGCGGCGGCCGCTTCCAGCCGCCGCACGGTGCCACGCAAGAACCACAGCATGCCCAACGCCGGCAGGGCCGCCACGGTGGACACGATGAAAAATGCCGGCCAGCCGATGGATTCGGCCAGCACCCCGGCCAGCGGCCCCACCCACACCCGGCCCACCGAGGAAAAGGCGCTCAGCATCGCAAACTGCGTGGCGGTGAAGCGCTGCTGCGTCAGGCTCATCAAGAAGGCCAGGAAGGCCGCCGTGCCCATGCCGCCGGCGATGTTGTCGACGGCGATCACCGCCAGCAGCGAACCATCCACCGGCGTGGCCTGCTTGAGCGCCACGAAGCCCCAGTCGAAGGCCGGCAGCAGCACCGTGCCCAGCGTGCCCTTGCCATGGGCGGCCAGCCACCAGTAGCCCAGGTTGCTGAGCATCTGCAGCACACCAAAGGCCAGCAGCGCGCGCCACAGGCCCAGGCGCAGCATCAGCAGGCCGCCGGCCAGCGCGCCGCCGATGGTGAGCCACAGGCCCAGCACCTTGTTGACCACGCCCACCTCGGCCGAGCTGAAGGCCATGGCCTTGAGCAAGAAGGGCGTGACCAGGGCGATGGCAAAGGCGTCGCCCAGCTTGTAGAGCACGATGAACAGCAGAAACAGGCCCGCGCCGGGCTGGCTGAAATAGGCGCCCAGGCCGTTCAGCAGGGTTTGAAACCGCGCCGCGCGGGCTGTCCAGGCCGCCAGCGGCAGCGTGAAGCCCAGGCCCAGCAGCAGCGCCACCAGGTCGATCCAGCGCGCCTGCAGCGTGGGCGCCAGCGTGCTGCCGGCCAGCCAGGGCCCCAGCACGGCCGCGGCCGCGGGCGTGAACACCTGCTGCGTGGCCAGGTAGCCGGTGGCCACCGCCAGCAGCACGGCCAGAAAGCCCAGCACGTCCTGCCGGCCGGCCACGGCCGGGGCGGCCTCACCGGCGGCCAGCGGGGGCAGCGGCGGCAGGCGCGGCAGCAGCAGCAGCGAGATGGCCGCCGCGCCGGCCATGGCCAGCGCCATCCAGCGGTAGACCTCGGGCCAGCTCAGGCCGCCGCCCTGCACCGGATCGGTCCAGATCATGGCCAGCCCGCCCGACACCACCATGGCCGCGCGGTAGCCGGCCACGTTGAGCGATGAGCCCAGCCCGCGCTCGGCCGGCGCCAGCAGATCGGTGCGGTAGGCGTCGATGACCACGTCGTGCGAGGCCGACAGAAAGGCCACCAGCACCGCCAGCAGCGCAAACATCTGCAGCGCGCCGGGCGGGCCGATGGGCGTGAGCGCGGCCATCGCCACCAGGCCGGCGGCCAGCGCCAGCTGCGTGAGCACCAGCCAGCCGCGCCGCCGCCCCAGCAGGCCCACGGCGGGCTCGAAGCGGTCCATCAGCGGCGCCCACAGGAACTTGAAGGTGTAGGGCAGGCCCACCAGGCTGAGAAAGCCGATGGTGGCCACATCCAGCCCCGAGCCGCTGAGCCAGACCTGCAGCGCCTGGCCGGTGAGCGCCAGCGGCAGGCCCGAGGCAAAGCCCAGCAGGGCGACGACGGCAAGGCGGTACAGCGCGGCGCCGGAAGGGCGGGCCCGGCGCTCGGCGGGCAGGAGTTCGGGCATCGGGCTGATTCTAGGGACGGCACCCGCGGAACCCGCCGCACGCCCGCACACCCGCAAACCCGCACGGCCTCAGGATGCCGGCTGCGAGGCGCCCCCGGCCGGCGCGGGCACGATGCCGCCTTCGGCCTGCTTGTACACCGCCTGGGCCAGCGCCAGCAGGCGCTCCTTGGGCAGGTTGCCCACCAGCGCGCAGCCGAAACCGTCTTCGGTCCAGTAGAACAGGCCCAGCTCGCCGTCGCGCTGGTAGCGGAAGGCGGTGGCGGCGCCGGCCTCCGGGCGGCGCAGGTAGACGGTGACCCGCTGGCCGGCGCTGTTCTGGTACATCAGCTGGGCGCTGGGGCCGGCGGCATCGGGCAGCAGGCGCCCGCCCACCAGCTCGAAGCCCTGGGCGCGCAGGTCGAACAGCCGCACCGCCATGCCCAGGCGCTTGGACAGCCAGCGCGCCAGGTGCTCTTCCTGCGCGCGCTGCTCGGCGGCGCTGCCCTGGGCCACGTTGACCTCCACCGGATGGCGCACCTCGGGCGCATACACCGCGTGGGCCACGGCGGCGCGGTGCGTCCAGGCCAGCGGCGAGGGCCGCGTCCAGCCGCGCGCCTGCAGCGCCACCTGCAGCGCGGGCGAGCTCCACACCGCACCGGCCCCCAGCAGGCCGCCCAGCACGCCGCCGGCCAGCAGCAGGCCGGCGGCCAGCGCCAGCGGCAGGCGCCGGCGGGCGGCCGGCCCGGGCGCCGCGGCCGGCGCGGTGAGCCGCCGGCGCCAGGCCTCGGGCAGCGGCTCGTCGGCAACGGGCGCGAAACGGGCGCGCAGCGCGTCGCGGTCGGCGGCCCACAGGCGCACGCGGGCGGCGTCTTCGGGGTGCTCGCGCAGCCAGGCGTCCACAGCGGCGGCGGCGGCGGCGTCGAGCTCGCCGTCCAGCCAGGCCGAGAGGTGTTCGTCGTCGGGGGGTCTCGCGCTGTCCATGTCAATTGCTCCAAGCCACCGGCCGGCACCCAGGCCGCATGCACCGGTGCCCACCCGGCAACCGCCGGGCCGCCAGCGGCGCCGGCGCACCGGCGCCGCCCCCCGGGGGGGCGCATCCAGGCAGCGTCACGGGGCTCATATCACCCGCCGCAGCGCGGGGCTGCCTTCGGGGCGCGCCGGGCCGCGGCCGTCAAGATGCTCGCGCAGGGCGGCGCGGGCGCGCGACACGCGCGACATCACGGTGCCGATCGGGATGCCCAGCGCCTCGGCGCATTCGGCATAGCTGAACTGCTCCAGGCTGACCAGCAGCAGCGGCTCGCGCTGCTCGAGCGGCAGGCGCGCCAGCGCGGCCATCAGGTCGATGCGCAGGCCCACGTCGGCGCCGGGGTCGGCGCGCAGCGCGTCCTGGCGCGCATCGGCCTCGGCCGGCTCGACGATGCTCAGCCGGCTGTCGCGGCGGCGCTGGTCGAGGAAGGCGTTGTGCGCGATGGACAGCAGCCACACCACCATGTCGCGCAGCGGGTCGAACTGGTGCCAGTGGGTCAGTGCGCGCTCGAGCGTGGTTTGCGCCAGGTCGTCGGCCGCCCCGGCATCGAGCGTGAGGCTGCGTGCATAGCGCCGCAGCCGCGGCATGGCCGCAAGCAGTTGCTGGCGAAAGGCGTCGGGAGCGTCCACACGGGGCTTACGGCTGGGCCGCGCCGATTATTCCGCGCCGCGGCGCGCGCCACACAATGCTGGCCTTGCACACACGACGTGCCGGCCCCGGGCCGGTGGAGAGCGAAGCGGATGTCCGAACTCGATTGGAGCGATCTGCGCTACGCGCTGGCGGTGGGCCTGACCGGCTCGCTGGCCGGTGCCGCGCGGCAACTGGGCGTGAACCACACCACCGTGCTGCGCCGGCTCGATGCGCTGGAAGACCGCCTGGGCGCGCGCCTGTTCGAGCGCGCACGCACCGGCTACCTGCCCACCGAGGCCGGCGCGCTGCTGCTGGAGCAGGCCCGCCGCATGGCCGACCAGGCCGAGGAGATCGAGCGCCGGGTGAGCGGCCGCGACCGCGAGCTGACCGGCCCGCTGCGCGTGACCACCGCCTTCGTGGTGATGGAGCACCTGCTGCCGCAGCCGCTGGCCGAGTTTGCGCGCACCTACCCGGGCATCGAGGTCGAGGTGGTCGAGAACGCCTTCCTGGCCGACCTGAGCCGGCGCCATGCCGACGAATCCAGCGGCTGGGCGCGGCGCGAGGCCGATGTGGCGATCCGCCTGTCGCAGCAGGTGGCCGAGCACCTGGTGGGCCGCCAGCTGGGCATGAGCCAGTGCCGGGTGTACGCCCGCCGCGGCGCGCCGGGCCTGCCGCAGACGGTGCAGCCGCTGGCCGCGCTGCTGAAGGACGCGCCCTGGGTGGCCTTCGAGCGCGACAGCCAGGCACGCGTGTACGACGGCTGGATGCGCAAGCACCTGGCGCCCTCGGCGGTGCGGGTGCGCGTGGACATCTTCAATGCCGCGGCGGCCATGCTGCACACCGGCATCGGCGTGGCCCTGCTGCCCACCTTCATGGAGCCGCGCCACCCCGAGCTGGTGGCGGTGAGCGAGCCGATCGACGAGCTGCAGGTTCCGGTGTGGATGCTGACCCACCCCGACCTGCGCCAGACCACCCGCGTGCGCTCGTTCATGCAGCTGGTGGGCGACCGCATCGCGGCGCAGCTGGCCAGCGCCGGCACGCCGCGCTGAGCACGCCCAGCCGAGCGCGCCAACCCGCCGCGGGCCGCGCGTGCCCAGGTTCAGGCGCTGCTCAGGCCGCGTGGGCCTGCAGCCTGAAGGCCGACACCGCCTGCACCAGCTGCCGAGCCTGCGCACGCAGGCTCTCGGCGGCGGCGGCGCTCTGCTCCACCAGCGCGGCGTTCTGCTGCGTGGCCTCGTCCATCTGGGCCACGGCCTCGCCCACGGTGGCCACACCCTGGCTCTGCTCGGCACTGGCGGCGCTGATCTCGCCGACCAGGTCGCTCACCTGGCGGATGGCACCCACCACCTCGTCCATGGTGCGGCCGGCGGCGTCGGCCTGCTGGCTGCCCGCGCCCACGCGTGACACGCTGGTCTGGATCAGGCCGCTGATCTCGCGCGCGGCACCGGCCGAGCGCTGGGCCAGCGTGCGCACCTCGGCGGCCACCACCGCGAAGCCGCGGCCCTGCTCGCCGGCGCGGGCGGCTTCCACCGCCGCGTTCAGCGCCAGGATGTTGGTCTGGAAGGCGATGCCGTCGATGGTGCCGATGATGTCGGCGATCTTCTTGGCGCTGTCGTCGATCTCGCGCATGGTGCCCACCACCTGGGCCACCGCGCTGCCGCCACGCGCCGCCACATCGGAGGCGCCCTGCGCCAGGCGGTTGGCCTGCACAGCGGTGTCGGCGTTCTGGCGCACCGTGCCGCCCAGCTGCTGGGCCGAGCTGGCCGTCTGCTGCAGGTTGCTGGCGGTGCGCTCGGTGCGCTGGCTCAGGTCGGCGTTGCCGGCCGCCACCTCGGTGGCCGCCGACTCGATGCTGTCGGCCGATTGCCGCACCTGCGAGATCACGCTGGCCAGGCGCTCGCGCATCTGATCCAGGCGCTGCAGCAGCGCCGCGATCTCGTCGCTGCCGCTCACGGCCAGGCCTTGCGACAGATCGCCCCGGGCGATGGCCTCGGCGGCCTCGCCGGCCCGTGCAAAGCCGGTGCGCAGGCGGGTCATGGTGAGCAGCGAGGCCACGGTGGCCGGCGCGCCGAACACCAGGCACAGCAGGCCGAAGGCCACCAGGCCGTTGCGGTGGCGGGCCTCGGCGGCACTGGCGGCGGCCTCGGCCGCCTGATCCTGGTATTTGCGCAGGGCCTCGATGGCCTGCATCAAGGTTTCACCCTGCTGGCGCCCGGCCTGCAGAAAGGCCGCCATCACCGGCGGCGCAAACTGCCCGGCCCGCACCGCGGCCAGCGCGGCATCGGCCTGGCCGCCCCAGGCCTGGCGCTTGTCGGCCAGGTCGGCCAGCAGGCGCTGCTCCTGTGCGTCTTGCGGCGCGGCCTGCAGCCGCTGCCATTGCGCCTCGAGCTCGTCGCGGCGCTGGCCAAAGCGCTGCAGGTGGGTCTCGGTGGCATGGTCGTGCACGCCGTGCAGCGCGCCCTTGGGGTCGTGCTGGAAGGCCAGCAGCACCTCCAGCCGGTTGGCCGTGGTCAGCTGGGCCATCTGCGCCAGCAGCTCGGCCTTGGCCATGCGGTTGCCATGCACAGTGCGCAGGCTCTCGACGCTGCTGGACATGCCCCACCAGGCCATGACGGCCAGCGTGAGAAAGGCGATCCAGAACGCGGCCAGGATGCCGCCAAAAAATTGGGTGATGCGGATATTGCTGAACATGATGGGGCGGTGTTGCGGCAGGTGCAGGCAAGACAACGCCCGCAATGGCAGGGCCGGCGCCAGGCAGCGCCGGGGATGCCGGCTGACCTTAAGGCCTGCGCCGAACGGGCAAGCCGCCAAACAGCGCCGGCGCCGCAACGCTGTTCGGGCCTTGGCACCGGGCCGGCTGCCGCCTCGCCGGCCGGCCACGCCAACCCGGCACGCCGGGGCCCGGGCAGTGGTGCCTGTCCGGCTCAGGCCTGCAGCCGCGCGGCAAAGCCCGGGCTCATGGCATGCCCCTGCGGCGTGGCCAGCAGGGCCTGCACCTGGGGGCGCTGGCCCAGCCAGCGTCTGGCCGCGTCGGGGCCGGCCACCATGATGGCGGTGCCCAGGCCGTTGACGTCGGCCACCGCGTCGGCCAGCAGGGCCACACCGCGCACGCCGCGCGTGGGCCAGCCGGTGGCCGGATCCAGCACATGGTGCCAGCGGCGCCCGTCGGGGCCATTGAAGCCCCGCTCGTAGTCGCCTGACGAGGCCACGAGCCCATCGTGGAGGCTCACCACGCCCAGCAGGCGTTGTGGCGCCAGCGGATCGCGCACGCCCACGCGCCAGGGCCGGCCGAGCAGGCCGCCGCGGCACAGCACATCGCCACCGCCGTCGATCATGGCCTGATCGACGCCCAGCGCCACCACACGGGCCAGGGCCGCGTCCAGGATGGGCAGCTTGGCGATGCCGCCCAGGTCAAGTGCCATGCCCGGGCGCGCCAGGCGGGCCCGGCCACCCGGCACATCCAGCTGCAGCGCGCGCCAGCCCACGGCCGGGCGCTGCGTGCGCAGGCGCGCCTCGCTGACCACCGGCGCCGGCGCATTGCCGCTGTCGCTGCCGAACTGCCAGTCGCGGTAGGCGCCCACCGTGGCGTCGAAGGCCCCGTCGGTGAAGGCCGACGCGGCCTGCGCCGCCTGCAGCACCTGCATCAGCGGCGCCGGCAGCGGCAGCCAGCCCGCCTGCCCGGCCCGCGCGGCCAGGGCCTGCAGCGGGTTGTCGCTGCGGTAGCGGCTCATCAGGGCCTCGCGCTCGCGCAGCAGCTGCCAGGCCGCATCCAGCGCCTGGCGGCGCAGCGCGGGCGACGGGTGGGCCACCGTGAGGCCCACCCGCGTGCCCAGCGCCACCCGCGCCTCGTGCTGCACGCGTGGATCGGCCGCGCGCGCCGGGCCCGGCACGCCCAGCGTGACCAGCAGCCCCAGCGAGGCGCAGCCGAAACGGCGGCGGCCGATGGTCACGGCAGCGCGCTCACTTGCTGGCCATGTAGGACACGGCGGCCTTGACCTCGTCGTCGCTCATCGCGGCGTTGCCGCCCTTGGCCGGCATCATGCCCTTTTGGCCGGTGAAGCCTTCGATGGCGTGCTTGTGGAGCACCTCCATGCCTTGCGCCATGCGGGCGTCCCAGTCGGCCTTGTCGCCGGGCTTGGGCGCGCCGCCCACGCCGGCGGCATGGCACATCGCGCAGGTCTTGCCATAGACCGACTTGCCCAGTTCGAGCTGGGCCGTCTGCGCGCCTCCGGCGGCGGCGCCGGCCGTGGGCGCCGAGGCGGGCGCGGGCGTTGGCACCACCGCCGACGGCGGTGCGGCCGGTGCGGCACCGCCGGCCGGGGCCTCTTGCTTGCCGCAGGCGGCCAGCGTCAGGGTGGCGGCCATCGCGGCGACCAGACTCAGGAGTCGGACAGACATTGAAAGACCTCGGTCAAAGGGTTCATGGGGCGCTCAGGCTGCAGCGCATGCCTGTGCGGACATGCGCCGCCCCGCCCCCTGTGGCAGCAGTGTGCGGCGGCCCGTCGGCCGAGTCCTTGAACTGCTTCAAGGCTGCGGCGCCGCGGCGTCGATACGCTGCCCTCAGCCTGTTCCCGACGTCTCAACCGCCGTAGCACCATGTTCGCAGCCCTTCGCATCGCACGCCGCCTTCGGGCCTGCCTGCTGCTGCTGTTCATGTGCAGCGTGGCGGCGGCCGTGGCCTCGCCGCTGCTCGGCCCGGACGCCGCGCTGGCCCTGGTCTGCAGCGGCCAGGGCGGCCTGAAGCTGCTGGACGCCGGCTCGGACGACCCGGCCCCGCGGCCGGGCGCAAGCCACTCCCTCGACTGCCCGCTGTGCCTGCCGCCCGGCATGCCCGGCCTGCCCGATTTCGCGGTGGCCGCCCTCGGCGCCCGACCCGTTGCCCCAGGCACCGGCCCGGCCGAGACCTTGCGCCTTGTTTCTCGCGTGCTGCGGCCACCGGCGCGCGCCCCTCCTCTCGACCGATCCCTCAAAGAGGCTCTGCCATGACCGACAAGAACACCCGCCCCGATGCGCCCGTCACCACGCTGCCGCGCCGGCGCTTCATCAACACCGCGGCGCTGAGCGGCCTGGGCCTGGGCCTGGCCGCCTGCAACCAGAAGCCCGAAGCGGCACCGCCGCCGGCGGCAGCGGCCTCGCAATCGCCAGCGCCCGCCGCCGCGCATGCCAACGCCGCCTCGGCCGCGCACCTGAAGCCGGGCGAGCTCGACACCTACTACGGCCTGTGGAGCGGTGGCCATACCGGCGACATGCGCGTGCTGGGCCTGCCCTCGGGGCGCGAGATCCTGCGCATTCCGTGCTTCGTGCCCGATGCGCTGGTGGGCTGGGGCCACACCAACGAGTCCAAGAAGATCATGGGCACCCGGGCCGATGGCTCGCTGCGCTTCACGGTGGGCGACACCCACCACACGCATGCCTCGTACAAGGACGGCAACTACGACGGCCGCTACGCCTGGATCAACGACAAGATCAACAGCCGCATCGCGCGCATCCGGCTCGACTATTTCGTCTGCGACAAGATCACGCAGCTGCCCAATGTGCAGGGCTTTCACGGCATCTTCCCGGACAAGCGCGACCCGGTCGACCCGAAGATCAACTACACCACGCGCGTGTTCTGCGGCGCCGAGTTCGCCATCCCGCTGCCCAACACCGGCACCGAGGACGCCAGCAAGTACCGCTCGATGTTCAGCTGCGTGGACGCCGAGACCATGGAGCTGCGCTGGCAGGTGCTGATCGACGGCAACTGCGATCTGTGCGCCACCTCGTATGACGGCAAGCTGGCCGCCGTCAACCAGTACAACACCGAGATGGGTGCCAAGTTCGAGGACATGATGTCCGCCGAGCGCGACGCCTGCCTGTTCTTCCATGTCGCCCGCATCGAAGAGGCGGTGAAGGCCGGCCGGTTCAAGACCATCGGCAGCTCCAAGGTGCCCGTGGTGGACGGCACGCGCGAGGCCAACAAGGACCCCAAGACCGCGCTCACCGCCTACGTCTCCACGCCCAAGAACCCGCACGGCGTGAACGCCAGCCCCGACCAGAAGTACTTCATCTGCGCCGGCAAGCTGTCGCCCACGGCCACGGTGATCGAGCTGGCCAAGGTGCTGGACTGGTTCGACGGCAAGCTCGACAAGCCCGACGCGGCCATCGTGGCCGAGGTCGAGATCGGCCTGGGTCCGCTGCACACCGCCTTCGACGGCCGCGGCAACGCCTACACCACGCTGTTCCTGGACAGCCAGATCGTGAAGTGGAACCTCGAGAAGGCCATCGCCTTCCACAAGGGCGACAAGACCGCCAAGTACGTGATCGACCGCCTGGACGTCCACTTCCAGCCCGGCCACATCAACGGCTCGCAGTCCGAGACCGTCGCCGCCGACGGCAAGTACCTGGCCGTGGGCTGCAAGTTCTCGAAGGACCGCTTTCTGCCGGTGGGCCCGCTGCACCCCGAGAACGAGCAGATCATCGACATGTCGGGCGAGAAGATGGTGCTGCTGGGCGACCACCCGGTGCGCGGCGAGCCGCATGACTTCATCATCTTCAAGCGCGAGCTGGTCAAGCCCAAGCAGGTCTACGCGCTCGACGACTTTGCCAATGCCGTCAAGGACCCCAAGGAGTCGGGTGTCACCCGCAACGGCAAGAAGGTGCTGGTGAAGATGACCTCGCAGGCGCCGGCCTTCTCGCTGCGCGAGTTCAAGGTGAAGAAGGGCGACGAGGTCACGCTGATCCTGACCAACCTCGACAAGGTGGAGGATCTGACGCACGGCTTCGCGATCCCCAACCACAACGTCAACTTCATCGTGAACCCGCAGGAGACCGCGTCGGTCACCTTCACCGCCGGCGACCCCGGCGTGTACTGGTGCTACTGCACGCACTTCTGCCATGCGCTGCATCTGGAGATGCGCACCCGCATGATCGTGGAGGCCTGAACGCAGGCCCTGCGTCGCCCCTCACCGCGCCTGCCACTCGAGCCGGCCGGCGCGGTGTGTCCTCAGTGAGAAGAACAGCAATGCCGGTCGTCGTCAGACTTTCAGCGGCCTGCCTTCGGGGTCTGGCCGCTTTTTCTTTGCTGTTCGCCCTGCAGGTGCTGGCGGCCGGCGCCCACCTGAGCTACGAGGCCAAGCTGCCGGCCGATCTGGACACGGCGCCCGACCTGTGCGCGCGCGTGCCCTGCAAGGACGTGTTCCCCGGCGCCAGCCACTTCTCGCCGCGCAAGGGCCAGCCGCCCTACGTGGAGGCCTACGGCCCGGCCGACCCCACCGGCAAGCCCGCGCTGCTGGGCTATGTGATGCTGTCCACCGACATCACCGACACGCCCGCCTACTCGGGCAAGCCGGTGGTCACGCTGATCGGCATGGACCGCCAGGGCCGCTACGTGGGCGTGAAGGTGCTCAAGCACTCCGAGCCCATCCTGCTGCTGGGCATTCCCGAGACGGCGCTGCTGAAGTTCAACGACCAGTACCTGGGCAAGTCGGTCAAGGACCGGATCGAGGTCGGCCCCTCGCGGCCCGACGAGAACGTGCTTGGCCTGGATGCCATCTCCGGCGCCACCGTCACCGTGGTGGCGCAGAACCAGGTGATGCAGCTCTCGGGCAGCGCCGTGGCGCGCCAGGTGGGCATCCTCGAGCCGACGCGGCGCGAGCCCGCGCGCTGGCAGGCCAGTGGCCAGCGCTACAGCTGGGCCGAGCTGGTGGCGATGGGCGCCGTGCAGCCGCTGCGCGTGCTGCCCGCGCAGGTGGGCCTGGCCCGGTCGGACACACCCTTCATCGCGCTGTGGTTCGGCGACCTGAACCACCCCGACCTGGGCCGCAGCCTGCTGGGCGAGCGCGGCTACGACAACCTGCACTCGCGCCTGAAGCCCGGCGAGAGCGCCCTGTTCATCGTGCGCACCGCGGGCGAGGAGTCGTTCAAGGGCTCGGGCTATGTCCGCGGCGGGCTTTATGACCGCGTGCAGGTGCGCCAGGGCGCCGATTCGTTCACCTTCCGCGACCTCGACTACCTGAACCTCTACGGCCTGGAGGCCGCCGGCGCGCCGGCCACCACCGAGTCGGCCATCTTCGTCATCCGCTCGGCCAGCTTCTCGGCGGCCTGGCCCTGGCAGCTGGCCTTCCTCGGCAACCGGGTCGACCGTGCCACCGGCCAGCGCAGCTTCGCGGTGTTCGAGAGCCGCTACTGGCTGCCCGCCGCGCTGCTGGCCGGCGGCCGCCCCGAGGTGCATGAGCCGGACGCGCCCTGGGTGCGCATCTGGAAGACCCAGGCCGCGGGCATTGGCGCCTTCGTGGCGCTGTTGCTGGCGGTGGGCGTGGTGTATGCGCTGCGCGAGCGGCTCACGCGGCGCGCCACGCACAAGAACAAGTGGCCGGTCAACGCCTTCAAGTACAGCGCCTGGGCGCTGTCGATCGGCTTCGTGGGCTTTGGCGTGATGGCCCAGCCCTCGGTGACGCAGGTGCTCACCTGGTTCCACAGCCTGCTGTTCCAGTGGACCTGGTCGCTGTTCCTGACCGACCCCTATGTGTTCGTGTTCTGGATCTTCATCATCGTCACCGTGTTCCTGTTCGGCCGCGGCCTGTTCTGCGGCTGGCTGTGCCCGTTCGGATCGCTGTCGGAGGCCTTGTTCAAGCTGGCCGGCAGGCTGGGGCTCAAGCGCTGGCAGAAGCCGCTGCCGCAGGCCCTGCACGACCGGCTGAAATGGCTCAAGTACGCCATCTTCATGGGCCTGCTGGCGGTGTCGCTGGTGGACATGGGCCGCGCCGAGATGCTGGCCGAGGTGGAGCCGTTCAAGACCACCTTCCTGGTCGGCATCAGCCATCGCCCCTGGCCCTACGGCCTGTTCGTGGCGGTGCTGCTGGGCCTGTCGATCTTCATCGAGCGGCCTTACTGCAAATACCTTTGCCCGCTGGGCGCCGCGCTGGCCATGCCCAGCACCTTTCGCTGGTTCGGGCTGAAGCGCAAGCGCGACTGCAACAGCTGCAAGGCCTGCGCCGCGGGCTGTGGCGCGCAGGCCATCGACGCGGCCGGCCGCATCGACCACCGCGAATGCCTGCACTGCCTGGACTGCATGGTGCTGTACACCGACCCGGCAGGCTGCCCGCCGCTGGCGCGCGAACGCAAGCGGCGCGAGCGCGACGGCCTGCTGATCACGCCCATCGGCCGCGACGGCTACTACATCCCCATCGACGCGGTGCCGGCGGTCAGCGCCCGGGCCGCCGCCGGCCCCGACCCGCGCATGCCCACCCACCGGGTGCAGCCTTATGGCGATGCGCCGCGCAAGCTGTGGCAGCGCCTGCTGCTGGAGCTGCGCGACCACCTCTGGCCCTGGAGCGTGGCCGGCTGGCGCAGCCGCCGTGCGCTGCAGATCGCCGGCTTCTCGCTGGCCGTGGCGGCCACGCTGGCCTGGGGCCTGGCGGCACAGGGCCGGCTGTCGGCGGTGGCCATCATTGCCGGCTGGTTCGGCTGGAGCGTGTACGAGGTGCTGATCCGCATGGCCGGGCGCCGCTACGTCAAGGACGGCCCGTGGTGGCAATCCGGCTACCGGGTGGCGAACTGGATGGACATGCTCAGCTACGTGGGCTTCAAGAACCTGCTGATCGGCGCGGCACTCTTCCTGGCATTGAAGGGCATGGGATGGCTGACACCCTGAGCCGGCGCGGCCTCGGCATCGCCGCCCGGCTGCTGGCGGCGACACTGGCCTGCACGCTGCCGGCGGCACCGCTGCAGGCCGCCACCTGGCGCGTGCAGCCGGGCCAGGCCATCCAGCCGGTGATCGCCCGCGCCGCGGCCGGTGACGTGGTCGAGATCACCGCGGGCTTCTACGACGAGAACCTGCGCATCGACAAGCCGCTCACGCTGCGCGGCCTGGACACGGGCACGGGCCGGCCGACGATCAGCGGTGGCCAGCGCGGCGACACCATCCGCGTTGCCGCCGCCGATGTGACCATCGAGGACCTGATCGTGCGCGACTCGGGCCAGGCGCTGGTTTCGCAGCATGCCGGCATCTACCTGCAGCCCGGCAGCCACCGCGCCGTGGTGCAGCGCTGCGACCTGACCTACAACCTGTTCGGCCTGTGGATCGAGAAGGCCGACCAGGTGCGCATCGAGCGCAATGTCATCACCGGCCTGCGCGACCTGCACTCGCCGCAGCGCGGCAACGGCGTGCAGCTCTACAACACGCGCGGCGCGCACATCATCGGCAACCACATCAGCTTTGTGCGCGATGCGCTGTACGTGGATGTGTCGCACGACGCGGTGTTTCGCGGCAACCGCCTGCACCACAGCCGCTACGGCACGCACTACATGAACTCCTACCGCAACCTGTGGGAGGACAACGACAGCTACCTCAACCGCGGCGGCCTGGCGCTGATGGAGGTGCGCGACAACATCGTGCGCAACAACCGCACCTGGGGCAACTCCGACCACGGCATCATGCTGCGCACGCTGCAGGACTCGGTGATCGAGGGCAACGTGGTGGCCGGCAATGCGCGCGGCTTCTTCATCTACGACGTGGAGTACGCCACGCTGCGCGGCAACCTGGTGGTGGACAACGCGGTGGGCGTCCACCTGGCCGCGCTGTCCACCCGCAACGTGGTGCACGGCAACGACTTCATCGGCAACCGCGAGCAGGTGCGCTACGTGGGCAGCCGCGACGAGGCCTGGGGCGCCAGCGCCCGCGCCGCGGCCGGCGCCCGCGCCGGGGCCGCAGGCCGTGCCGGCGATGGCGTCGATGGCGGCGGCGGCAACCACTGGTCCAACTACCGCGGCTGGGATCGCAACGCCGATGGCCGCGGCGACGTGCCCTACGAGGCCAACGACCTGATCGACCGGCTGCAGTACCGCCACCCCGCCATGGGCCTGCTGATGGGCAGCCCGGCGGTGCAGGCGCTGCGCCTGATCGGCCAGCAGTTCCCGGTGCTGCGCGCCCCCAGCGTGGTGGACGCCGCACCCCGCATGCACCCCATCCACAAGAACTGGAGCGACTGGATTGGTCACCGCTTCCATTGACGGCCGCGACGCCGCCGTGCGGCTCGACTCCGTGGTCAAGCGCTACGGCGAGCACGCCGCGCTCGACGGCGTGAGCCTGACCGTGGCGCGCGGCCAGCTGTTCGGCCTGATCGGCCACAACGGCGCCGGCAAGAGCACGCTGTTCAAGCTGCTGCTCAACCTGATCGCGCCCACCAGCGGCCGGCTGTGGATTGGCGGGCGCGAGGTGCTGGGCACCGCCAGCCGCGACACGCGCCGCCGCGTCGGCTACCTGCCCGAGAACCTGGTGCTCTACGACAACCTCGACGGCCTGGAGACGCTGAGGTTCTTTGCCCGCATGAAGGGCGCGCCGCTGGACAGCTGCGCCGAGCTGCTCGAGCGTGTGGGCCTGGGCGGCGTGGGCCGCAAGCCGGTGCGCGGCTACTCCAAGGGAATGCGCCAGCGCCTGGGCTTTGCCCAGGCCCTGCTGGGCGCGCCCGAACTGCTGCTGCTGGACGAACCCACCACCGGCCTCGACCCCGCCGGCACGCGCGACTTCTTCGGCCAGCTGCAGCGCCTGCGCGATGCCGGCGTCACGCTGCTGATCAGCTCGCATGTGCTGGCCGAGCTGCAGGGCCGCGTGGATGCGCTGGCCATGCTGGCCGGCGGCCGGCTGGCCGCGCAGGGCACGGTACAGCAACTGCGCGAGCGCTCGGCCCTGCCGCTGCGCCTGCTGGTCAGCGCCGCGGCAGACCGGCTCGATGCCCTGCCGGCGGCACTGTGCGGCCACGACGGCCTGGTGCTGCAGCGCCAGGCCCCCGAGCTGCTGCAGCTGGCCTTGCCGCGCGCGCAGAAGATGGCCGTGCTGGGCCTGCTCGCGAACCACGGCGTGGACGATCTGCAACTGCACGAGCCCACGCTGGAAGACGTGTACTTCGACGTGCGGAGCGCGGCATGAGATCGCCCGTTGCCGCCGCAGCCGCGGCCGAAAAGCCGGCTCCAGCGCTGCCCCCCACCCTGCCCGCGCCGCAAGCCGACGCGCCCACCGCGCGCCTGCAGTGGCGCCCGCTGCTGGCCGTGGCGCACAAGGAGTTCAGCGACCGCCTGCGCAACCGCTGGGTGCTGGCGGTGAGTGCAGTGTTCGCGGCGTTCTCGCTGGCCATCACCTGGTTCGGCGGCGCCAGCCAGGGCCTGATCGGCCCCGGCTCGCTGGAGCTCACCATCGCCAGCCTGGTCAGCCTGGTGATCTACCTGATCCCGCTGATCGCGCTGCTGCTGGGCTTTGACAGCATCGTCGGCGAGCGCGAGCGGGGTTCGCTGGATCTGCTGCTGGCCCTGCCGGTGACGCGCATCGAGCTGCTGCTGGGCAAGTACCTGGGTCTGGCGCTGGCGCTGGCCGTGGCCACGCTGCTGGGCCTGGCGGGCGTGGCGGTGCTGCTGTACTCGCGCTTCGGCCAGGCCGGGCTGTACCACTATGGCGGCTTCATGCTCAGCGCGGTGCTGCTGGGCCTGGCCTTTCTGAGCCTGGCGATGCTGCTGTCCACGCTGGCGCGCGACCGTGCCCATGCCTCGGGCCTGGCCATCGCCACCTGGTTCGTGCTGGTGCTGGCCTTCGACCTGCTTCTTCTGGGCCTGCTGGTGGCCACCGGCGGCGACCTCGGCGGCTGGCTGGACGGCGACCGCGCCGCCTGGCTGCTGCTGCTCAACCCGGCCGACGTGTTCCGCATCCTCAACGTGTTTTCACTGGACGACGTGCGCCGCACCTACGGCCTGGCCAGCCTGGTGCCCTCGGCACTTGGCAACCCCTGGCTGATGGGCTCGGCCATGGCCGCCTGGATCGGGCTGCCGCTGGCCCTGGCCTCCTGGAGATTCAAGCCATGAACAAGATCCGCTCCCGCCAGCCGGCCCGCACCGGCACCGATGCCGGCCCGATGTCCGGCCGGGATTCCGGCGCTGCCCCGGCCATCAGCCGGCGGCGCCTGCTGTGCCGCTGCGGCGCCGGCCTGGCGGCCCTGGGCACGCTGGCGCTGGCCGGCTGTGGCCGCGAGACCGGGGCCGCCGCCCCGGTGGCGGCCGTCGACTTCGACAACGCCGCCAGCTGCGCGCTGGACGGCATGCTGCTGGCCGAGTACCCCGGCCCCAAGGGGCAGATCCAGCTGAGCGGCCAGCCCCAGCCCGAGTGGTACTGCGACACCCTCGAGCTGCTCAACGCGATGCTGCGGCCCGAGCAGGTGCGCAAGCGCCAGGGCGCCTGGGTGCAGGACATGGCGCGCGCCGACTGGGAGCGCCCGCGCGGCCACTGGATCGACGCCCGCAGCGCCCACTACGTGCTGCAGAGCCGGCGCAAAGGCTCGATGGGTGCCACGGCGGCCAGCTTTGCCGATGCGGCCGCGGCTCAGGCGTTTGTGCAGCAGCACGGCGGGCGCGTGGTGGCCTATGCCGAGCTCAAGCCCGAGATGGTCGACCTGTCGGGCGGCGCGCTGCACGACACCCGCATGTGAGCCGCCCGCCCGCCATGCCCTGGCTCGCCCGTCGCCGCCTGCTGCTGGGCGCCGGCCTCGGCACGGCCGGCCTGCTGGGCTGGGGCCTGCCAGGCCGGTGGCCGGCCGCGCCGCTGGCCGGGCTGGCCAGCCGCCTCGGGCTGCATCCGCCACCCGCCACGCCGCCGGACGAGGTGTGCATCGTGGCGCCGCCCGAGCCCTTCGACCCGCGCTCGGGCCTGGCGCCGCTGGCCGCACGGCCGGTGCCGGCCGACGCCCGCTGCCCGGTGTGCGGCATGTTTGCCGCGCGCCATCCGCGCTGGGCGGCGATGGCCATCTTCGACGACGGCGCGGCGCAGTTCTTCGACACGCCGGCGCACCTGTTGCTGTACCTGCAGAACCCGGCCCGGTACCAGCCCGGGCGCTCCGCGCAGGCCGTGCGCGCCATGCATGTGGCCAACCATCAGGGCGGCGGCTGGCTGGCGCTGGCGCAGGCGGTGCTGGTGCACGGCTCGCGCGTGCACGGCCCGATGCGCACCGAAGACCTGCCGGCCTTTGCCGACGCCGATGCCGCCGCAGCCTTCATCGCCCGGCACGGCGGCACCGCGGCGCGCGCCGACGCGCTGCGCCAGGCCTTGCCCCAGGGCCTGCGGGCACTGGCCCCGCACCGCCATTGAGCGCCGCGCGGGCGCCGGCGCGCCAGGCCGGGCTAACCGCGGCCCAGCCCGGCCACCACCACCGTCAGCGTGCCCAGCACCAGGTTCACCAGCACCCAGCGGCGGATCACGGCCATGGCTGCGCCGGCGGCCGGCCATTCGCGCGCGGCCACATGGCGCCTGAGCCGCGGGTAGGGCCGGCTGACGATGAACACGAAGATCGCCGCCATCACCAGGCCCAGCAGCAGCATGGCGTGCCAGGTGGGCGGCGCAGCGGCCATGCCCACCCGCAGCAGCAGGGCCAGGCCGGTGGCCAGGATCAGCGGCACGGCCACGCCCAGCAGGCCGAAGAAGCGGCCCAGCGTGGCCGCCAGCAGCGGCAGGCGCTGCGGCGGCTCCAGCAAGGCGGCGGCCGAGGGCCGCAGCGCGAAGTGCGCAAAGGCCATGCCGCCCACCCACAGCACGGCGGCCAGCAGATGCAGGGTGAAGGTCAGGGTCCAGACGGTGGGCAGGTTCATGCGGTCAGCATACGCAAGGCCCGGGCCTGCGGGCAAGGCGCGGGCGGCGCGGGCACCGGCGGCGTAAGCGCGGGCGCACGGGCCGCGGCGCGCCAGCCGATCACGACACCCGGCCCAGCTGCCGCACCAGATCGTGCAGGCAGACCACGGTGAGCAGCGCGGCCACCGCCAGCGGCTGCAGCAGGTCGGGCAGGGCCATGGCCTCGCCGGTGAGCACGCGCAGCATCAGCGTGCTTTGCGCCAAAGCCGGCACCCACAGGTGCCAGGGCGCCTCGGCGCCCAGGCTGAACATCGGCACCATCGGCGCAAACGAGCAGCCCAGCACCAGCACCGTGGCGCTGGCCTGGGCCTCCTTGACGCTGCGGCTGCGCAGCGCCACGGCCATCAGCGCGGCGGCCATCAGCGCGGCCAGCGGCAGCAGCAGGGCCAGAAACAGCCCCGCCTCGCGCAGCCCGAACTGGAAGCTGGCGGCCAGCGTCTCGCTGCGCAGCAGCCACTGCCCGGGCAGAAAGCTCAGGCAGGCCAGCACCGCCACGCCCATGGCCAGCAGCGCCACCGCGCCCCACTTGCCCAGCACCAGGGCCCAGCGCGGCGCGGGGGTCATCAGCAGCGGTTCGAGCGAGCCGCGCTCGCGCTCGCCGGCGGTGCTGTCGAGCGCGGCATTCAGCGCGCCGTAGACCACCGCCATCAGGATGAAGATGGGCAGGATGCGCGTGAACTGCGCGGCGCGCTGGCGTGCGTCGGCCATGTCCTGGTCGTCGGTCTCGATCACCTGCAGCAGCGCCGGCGGCACACCGCGCCAGGCCAGGCGCAGCGTGGCCTGCTCCTGCTGGAAGCCCTGCAGCAGCTGGCGCCACTGGCCGGCGCTGGCCTGCGCGCGGGTGTTGCCGCTGGCACTGCGCAGCAGCAGCTGCGGCGCGCGGCCGGCGGCCAGCGCGGCTTCAAAATCGGCTGGCAGCACCAGCACGGCCTGGCCCAGCTCGCGCCGCGCCAGCGCGTCGGCATGATCCTCGGGCGCGGCCTCCAGGCGGTAGCCCTGGCGCGCCACATAGTTGGCCAGCGTGGGCGCATGCTGGATGTGCAGGGCGCTGAGCGTGCGCGCCTCGGCCTGGCTTTCCAGATCGGCCACCAGGGCCGACAGCGCCAGCAGCATCAGCGGCCCGATCACCACGGCCGACAGCAGCATCACGCCCAGGCTGCGGCGGTCGCGCAGCGCGTCGAGCAGCTCCTTGCGCAGCACCTGCAGCATCTGGTGCAGCACGCGCATCATGGCCGCACCCTGGCCGCGGCGGCGGCGGCGGCCGCTGCATCGTCGGCATAGGCCAGGCGCACAAAGGCGGCCTCGAAGTCGTCGCAGCCGCTGCACGCCAGCAGCTCGGGCACGCTGCCCTCGGCCACGGTGCGGCCGCCGGCCACCACCACCACGCGGTCGCACAGGCGTTCCACCTCCTGCATGATGTGGGTGCAGAACACGATGCACTGGCCGGCCTCGTCGCGCAGCGTGCGCAGGGCCTCGCGCAGCGCGCGGGTGGCCAGCACATCGAGGCCGTTGGTGGGCTCGTCCAGGATCAGGTGGCTGGGCCGGTGCACCAGGGCGCGGGCCAGCGCGGTCTTCATGCGCTCGCCCTGGCTGAAGCCCTCGGTGCGGCGGTCGAGCAGCGGCTGCATCTCGAGCAGGCGCGCCAGCTCGTCGGCGCGGGCCGCGGCGGTGTCGGTGTCCAGGCCATGCAGGCGGCCGTGATAGACGATGTTCTCGCGCGCGCTCAGCCGCGGGTAGAGGCCGCGCGCATCGCTCAGCACGCCCAGGCGGGCGCGCACGGCCTGCGGATCGGCGGCCACGTCGATGCCGTCAACCCGCACCGTGCCGGCATCGGGCAGGACGCGCGCGGCCACCATGCGCAGCGTGGTGGTCTTGCCGGCGCCGTTGGGGCCCAGCAGGCCGGTGATGCTGCGGTCGGCCACGCCAAAGCTCACCGCACGCACCGCCTGCACCGGCGGCGCGGCCCGGCGCCAGGGCCAGGCCCCGCCGCCAGGCGCCGGATAGGCCTTGGACACGCCCTGCACCTCGATCATCTGCGCTCCTGGGGGGCCGGTGCCGGGCTGCCCGGCGGCGTGAAGGCGGGCGGCCGCGGCAGGCCCTGGTTGCAGGCGGCCAGGGCCTCGCGGTCGGTGCCCAGCGCGGCGGCATCGTCGGCCAGTGTGATGAAGCGCTGCAGCGCATTGCGCACACAGGGCTGCGTGGCCACGCCGTGGCCGGCCTGGCCCAGCACGATGTGCCGCGCCTGCGGCCCCAGCGCCCGCGCGGTGCGCTCGGCATGGCGCGGCGGCGTCACCGGATCGGCGCCACCCGACAGCAGCCACACCGGCACCGGCGAGCGCACCACGCGGTAGAAATCGGCCGGCACGGCGCCGCGCGGCCAGTCGGCACACGAGCGCTGGTAATGCTGCTGCAGCACACCGCCAAACAGATTGCCGGCCTGGCGCGTGGCGGCCTGTTCTTCGGGTGGCGGCGCGGGGGCATGGGCACCCAGGTCTTCGGCACACACCACGGCGTGGTGCAGGCCACTGGCCAGCACCATGCCGCCACCGCCGCCCAGCGCCATGCCCAGACCGGCCAGCGGCGCCCAGTTGCCCTGCGCCGCGGCCTCGATGGCGGCCGGCAGCCCGGCGGCCAGCGCCGGTGCGTACAGCGGCGCGCGCAGCAGCGCGGCCAGCGCGTCGCGGTCGATGCGCAGCGGCTCGGCCTGGCCGCTCAACGGGTGCGGCAGGCTGGCCTGCTGCGGCAGGCCAGCGGCCAGGGCCTGCAACTGCTGGCGCAGCGCCGGGTGGCGGCGGGCGCAGGCGGCATCGCGCGCGCAGTCGGCCAGCAGGGCCTCCAGCGCCTGCTGGTTGTCCCGGGCCGCGGCCTCGGCCAGGCGCAGGTCGGGCGGCGCCACGCCATCCAGCACCACGCGGCGCAGCGCCTGCGGCTGCTGGCGCAGCCACTCCAGCACCACCCGCGTGCCGTAGGACACGCCGATGGCATTGACCCGCGGCGCGCCCAGCGCCTGGCGCACGGCCTCGACATCGGCCACCGCCAGTGTGGTGGTGAACTGGCGCAGGTCGCCATGCGGCAGGGCCTGCAGCGCCACGCGGCAGGCCGCCAGCCGGGCCAGCCGGGCCTGGGGGTCGAACTGCTCGGCCAGCGGCCGCGGTGGCGCATCGGCACGGTCGTCGGGGCAGATCAGCGGCGCGCTGCGACCGGTGCCGCGCAGATCGACCAGGACCAGGTCGCGGCGCTGGTTCAGCCGCGCGTGCTGGCCGGCAAAGTGCGCGGCCGCGTCGATGGCGCTCTGGCCCGGCCCGCCGGCAAAGAAGAACACCGGATCGGCCGCCTTGTGCCGGGCCTGCGCCGGCAGCACCGCGTAGTGGATCTCGATGACCGGGCCGCCGGGCCGCGCCGGATCGAGCGGCCGGAGCAACACGCCGCACTGCGCAGCCTGGCTCAGGTGCTTCAGGCGGCAGGGCGCCAGGCCCGACGGGGTGGTGGCCGGGGTGGTGGCCGGGCGGGTGGCCGGGTGGGTGACCCTGGCCAGGGCGGCCGCGCTGCCCGCGGCACCCGGCGCGGCCGCGGCCGGCAGCAGCGCGGCCAGCAGCGCCGCCAGGCCGGCGGCCAGGGCGCGACGGGCAACGGCCGGCCGACGCATCAGCCCAGCAGCTTCTTCAACTCGCCGCTGTCGATCAGCCGGCACAGATCCTGGGCGCCGCCCACCAGCTGGCCCTTGACGAACACCATCGGAAAGGTCGGCCAGCCGCTCCACTGCTTGAGCGCCAGGCGGCGCGGCCACTGGCTGAGGTAGCTGCCGTAGTCGAGATCATGGTGGGCAATGCCGGCGGCATCGAGCGCGCGGCGCGCCTTCTTGGGCCAGGGGTTGACGGCCATGCCCACCACCACCATCGGGTGGCTGGCGATGGCCTGCTGCACCTCGCGCACGGTGTCGGCATGCCGGCCGGCCACCTGGGCGCGAACGGCCGGGTGGATGGCGGATTCATCGAGCACGGAACGGGGCATGAACGGGCTTTCTGCAACGGCAAGCTGGCGGCAGCATACTGCCAGCCCCGCCGCCTGCGCGGCGCTGCCGCACGGACCGGCCGCGGCGGCCCCACCCTGATGGAGACATCCGCATGAAGCTCTACTACAGCCCCGGCGCCTGTTCGATGGCCGCCCACATCGTGCTGCAGGCCTCGGGCCTGCCCTTCCAGGCCATTGCGGCGCCCACCAAGACCAAGCTGCTGCCCGATGGCAGCGACTACCGCGCCATCAATCCGCTGGGTTATGTGCCGCTGCTCGAGCTGGCCGACGGCGAGCGCCTGACCGAGTGCCCGGTGATCATGCAGTACGTGGCCGACCAGGTGCCGGCCGCCCGGTTGGCACCGGCCAACGGCACGATGGACCGCTACCGCCTGCAGGCCTGGCTGACCTTCGTCAGCACCGAGCTGCACAAGGGTGGCTTCGGCGTGTTCTTCAACCCGAGCGCGAACGCCGAGTTCAAGGCCGCCGCCGGCGAGAAGCTGGCCGGCCGCCTGCGCTGGGTGAACGAGCAGCTCGAAGGCAAAACCTATGTGATGGGCGATGCCTTCACCGCCGCCGATGCCTACCTGTTCACCGTGACCAACTGGGCCAAGCCCACCGGCGTGGACCTGTCGCCCTACACCCGGCTGCTGGCCTGGCGCGAGCGCGTTGCCGCGCTGCCGGCGGTGCAGGCCACGTTGAAGGCCGAAGGCCTGGCCTGAGGCAGCCGGCGGGCTGGGCTGGGCTGGGCCGGCGTCGGCCCGGCCGGCCTGGCGGCAGTCAGCCTTTCTTGACGGCGTTCTTGAGCAGCGCGTCGCAGGTGGCGCGCTGCGCATCGGCGGGGTCGAGCTTGCCGCACACCGGCTGCAGGCCAGCCTGCAGCCGGCGCAGCACGGCATCGTGCTGGCCCTGGGCGTTCCAGCCGACCAGCTTGCCGCCCATGCGCTGCAGCGAGCGCGCGCTGCGCTCGTGAAACGCCGCGGGGTCGCGCGCGGCCTCGTCGATCAGCTGGCGCGCCACGCGCTCGATGCGCGCGGCGTCCTGCGGCGCCAGTTCCACCAGCGCGGTCAGGTAGCCGGCACCCCACTGCAGCCGGGTGGCCGGACCCTGCGCCTGGGTGAACGACTCTTCGTACCAGCGCAGCGCCTCGTCGGGCCGGCCCTGCTTGCGCGCGTTGCCGCCCAGCTGGCTCATCAGGTAGTAGGGCGAGTGGCTGCGCGCCAGATTGGCCTTGAGCAGCGCATCGCTGTCGGCCCACAGGCCGGCCTCACCCAGCAGGTAGGCGGCGGCGGTGATCACGGCCTGGCGCTCGTGGCCGTCGGTGATCTCGCGGTCTTCGCGCGCCACCACCTCGCGCACGCGCTGCAGCAGCGCGGCGGGCAGCCTGGGCGCGCGCTCGTCCTTGGCCTGGTCAAGGCGGGCCAGCTGCACGCGCGAGATCAGCGCCGAGAGGCGGTCGGCGCGTGACAGGCTGCCGTCGGCCTCCAGGCGCTGCAATGCGGTGTCAAAGGCGGCGGCGAGCTTCTGGCGCTCGGTGCCGCCGGGCCGCCCCGATGGGCCGGACGCGCCCTCGGGGGGCAGCGGCGACGCGGCAGGCGCGCGCGCCGTTGCGCCCTCAGGCGCCAGGGCCTTGGTGATGTCGCTGGCAAAGTTGACCAGCACATCCATCTGCGCGCGGCTGGCCGCGCCGTCGGCCAGCACCGCCAGCACCCGGCTGCGCAGCGCGGCGTCGGGCTTCAGGCCCGCGCCGTCGTCGCTTTCGGCCAGGGCCTTGAGCAGCAGGCGGGTGCCGGCCTCGCGCTCGGCCGGCGGGCAGGCTGCGGCCAGCCGGGCCAGCAGGGCGGCGCGCTCGGCGGCGGGCACCAGCTGAGATTCGTCGGTGGCCCAGCCATAAAAGGCCAGCATGCGCCACTCGCCGCCGCTGATCGGCCGGCCGGCACGGGCATCGGCCAGCACCGCCTTCACCGGGCGGCCGCCGGCCAGGCCCTGCTGCAGCACGGCCATCACCTGCGGCGCATCCACCTCTCCCGGCAGGCGGGTGATCTCGGCGCCCTCGGCGTTGAACAGGATCAGCGTGGGGTAGCCGCGCACCTTGAAGCGCCCGCCCAGCTTTTGCGCGCCGGCCAGATCACCGTCCACATGCACCGCGACAAAGCCCTTGGCGCGGTCAATGAAGTCCTGGCGGTTGAACAGCGTGGCCTTGAGCTGGTTGCACGGCGGGCACCAGCTGGCGCCCCAGTACAGCAGCAGCGGCTTCTTCTCGGCGCGGGCCTGGGCAAAGGCGCGCTCCACATCGGCGTCGGCGCCGGCCTGCTGCCAGGCCACGCCGGGGCCGGGCAGGGCCGCGGCCTGGCTGGCCAGGCCGACGGGCAGGCTCAGCGCCAGCGCCAGGGCGGTGCGCAGCAGCGGGCTGCGAAGGTGGGCGGTGCGCAGCAGCGGGCTGCGAAGGTGGGCGGTGCGAAGGGGTGGGCGCATCGGCAGGCTCGGGCTTCCTTGGTGGGGCACGGCGATTGTGGCGCTGCGCCCGGCGCGGCGGCGAAGGCGCTGCCCGCGCCGGCGGTGGGGTCGGGCCAGGGTGCGGGGTCAGGCGCCAATGTCGGCGCCAAGGTCGGGGTCGGGGTCGGGGTCGGGGTCGGCCCCGGCGCCCAGCGCCAGCTGCGCGTCGTCGTCCAGCGGCTCGGGCGTGGCGCGGGCCAGCGCCATCCACACCGCAAAGGGCAGGGTCATCGCGCGCTGCGGTGCCGGGCGAGCCACCTCCAGCGGCCCGCTGTCGGGCGCCAGCAGCACGCCGTAGACCGGCGGAATCTCCTCGGGCTGCGCGATGCCCGCGCGGATCACGTACCAGCACTCGCTGGCCAGCCAGCGGTAGGCCTGGCCCTTGGCCGGGCGGCGCAGGTCGGCCAGCAGGTCGGCGCGGCGCACCTTGATCTCGTGCGCCATCGGCAGCAGCCAGGCCTCCTTGGTGGTGTGGCGGATCGAATAGACATCGGGCATGGCGATGGCCCAGGCGGCGTCGGGGCCGTCGACCTCCTGGCCCTCATCGTTGCGGATCTGGCCCACGCGCGCGCGCAGTGCCAGGCCGCGCCACACCAGGCGCCCGGCGCGCTGCATCTCGCGCGCCACGCGGGCCACCAGGGCTTCGTGTGCGTCGCGGCTGGCGCGGTTTTTCTGCAGGGTGTCGGCCAGCAGGGTGATGCCGGCATCGGTGACGCGCAGGGTCTCGCGCCCGGCCGCATCCACCCGCTGGGCCAGCAGGCCGGCGGCCAGCAGCTCGGCCTCGAGCGGATCGCGGCAGGGCCAGCCGGCCGAGCGCCAGACCTCGCGCAGGCGGCGGCGATGGGCGGTGCTGAGGGCGGGTGCGGTGCTGGACACGGCCCGCAGCGTAGCGCGCCGCGCGCGGTCTGCCGCGCCATGCAGCGCCGGCGAACGCTGCGTTCAAGCCCCTGCGCATGGTGGCGGCGCGCGGCCATGCCACGATGCCGCCATGCGCACGATCACCACCCCGTCGAACCCAACCGCCGATGCCCTGCCGGTGCGCCAGCCGCGCACGGTGGAGCGCCTGGTCACCGGCCAGCCCACGCAGGACGGCGCCGGCGTCAAGCTCACCCGGGTTCTGACCCAGCCGCTGCAGCAGCGGCTCGACCCCTTTTTGATGCTCGACGCCTTCGGCTCCGACCAGCCGGGCGACTACATCGCCGGCTTTCCCGACCACCCGCACCGCGGCTTCGAGACCATCACCTACATGATTGCCGGGCGCATGCGCCACCGCGACTCGGCCGGCCACGAAGGCCTGCTCAGCAACGGCGGCGTGCAGTGGATGACCGCCGGCCGCGGCGTGGTGCACAGCGAGCTGCCCGAGCAGGAAGAAGGCGTGATGGAGGGCTTCCAGCTGTGGCTGAACCTGCACAGCGCCGACAAGATGCAGCCGCCCGGCTACCGCGACATCGCCAGCGCGCAGATTCCCGAATGGCAGGGCCCGGGCGTGACCGTGCGCGTGATCGCCGGCGCCAGCCAGGGCGTGGCCGGCGCCGTGCAGCGCCCCACCACTGAGCCGCTGTACCTGGATGTGCACCTGGCGCCCGGTGCGGTGTTGGCCCAGCCGCTGCCTGAAGGTCACAACGCCTTCGTCTACACCTACCGCGGCGCGCTGCGCATCGAAGGCACCGAGGTGCCGGCCCAGCGCATGGCCATCCTGGCCGGCGGCGGCATGAACCCCGCACCGGGCACCGATGGCGTGGTGCTGGCCGCCGGCGCCCAGGGCGCCCGCGCGCTGCTGATCGCCGGTGCGCCGCTGAAGCAGCCGATCGCCCAGTACGGCCCGTTCGTGATGAACACGCGCGAGGAGCTGCTGCAGGCCGTGGGCGACTTCCAGGCCGGGCGCTTCGGGTAACCGGGTAACCGGGCACCCGGCGCCGCGGTTACGCGGCACCACCCGCCAGGCGGGTTGGCCGGCCGGCTTCGGAGCGGCCGGGCGCTCGGCCGGCTGGGCACCCGGCACCGCGGGCACGCGCCGCCGCCCGCCAGGCGGGTTGGCCGGCCGGCTTCGGAGCGGCCGGGCGCTCGGCCGGCTGGGCACCCGGCACCGCGGGCACGCGCCGCCACCCGCCAGGCGGGTTGGCCGCGTAACCGGCCCGTACCCGCGATCAGGTGCCGCCCGGGGGTGGGGCGGCGATGCGACTACGTACACTCGGCCGGTTGTCACTTTCCCACCCGGAACACCCCATGACGCTTCGCCTGCTGACCGCAGCACTGCTGGCCACCGCCGCGGCCACCGCCGCCCAGGCCGCCGACCCGAAAACCGACGCGGCCGCCGCGGCGGCCAAGAGCGCGCCCAAGTACCTGATCATCGACCGCTCGTCCGAGGCGTTGATGGACAAGGCCGCAGCCCAGGCCGAGTGGGCCAAGCAGATCGAGGCCAAGGGCGGCAAGCGCCTGGCCAAGCTCTACCCGGTGGGCAAGTTCGGCTTCATCAGCCAGGTCGAAGGCGGCTTCACCGCCGACAAGACCTGCGTGGTGGCCGCCCGCGCCATGCTGGTGCCGCGCGCCGGCAAGGTGCTGCAGTTCGCACCCGAGAAGATCGCCACCACCTTTGACGCCAAGGCCGGCGCCGATGCCGCCGCCTGCAAGGCCCTGGGCGCCGCCAAGCTGGCCGAGGCCGTGGACTCGGTGCTGTCGACGCTGGTGAAGTAAGGCCCCGAGGCCGCCCGCCGGGCGCTGCCCGGACGCCTGCTGATCAGGGCAGACGCAGCCGCCCGTCCGCCGGATGGCTGAACGGTGTGCCGGTGGGCGGCGCCGGCTCTGCCGGGTGCTGCAGCCAGTCGGGCGGCGCGGGCAGCGCTACCGGCGTGGCCGGCAGGCCAGCGACGATGGCTGGCCGCGTGGCCCCTGCGGCCATGGCGTTGGCCAGGTAACGCGCGGCCTGCGGTGCCGCCGCACTGGTGCCGTTGAAGCGCTGCAGCGCGGCCCCCCGGTTGCCGGCCACCCGCACGCCGGGGTGGCTGAGGCCCGCGTCGGCCGCGGCCGCCAGCGGCAGCCAGGCCAGCGGTGGCGCTGGCGCGCCCGGCGCCGCTGCAGCACCCAGCCGCGGCATGCCCGAGTAGCGCGACACCGGACCCTGGTCGCGGCGGCCCTGGTAGGCCGCCACGGCCAGCGCCTGGGTGGCGGTGGCGATGTTGCTGAGCGTGTCGTCGCGCCGCACCACGCGGGCGGCCACCTGGGCAGGTTCTTCACCGGGCCCACAGCGCGCCGGGTTGAAGAATCGCGCCACCTGCGTGCGCACGCGGCCAAAGATCACCTCGTCGTTTTCGATCCAGGCCGAGACGGCCAGCGGCTGCGCGGCCCGATTGCTCACCGTGATGTGCCACGGCCCTGCCGGTGCCGGCGATCGGCGCGTTCGGCTGCTGGTGGTGCCCCAGATGCACAGCAGCGCCATGCTGCGGTCAGTGGCCTGCGCCACCACGGGGTAGAGCAGCAGCGCGGCCATCAGCTGGTCGGTGCCGATGCGCCATTCGTCCTCGGCCTGGGCGCCGTCTACCCGCAACACAGGCCCACCTGGCGCCTGCACCTCGAAAGCCAGCGTGCGCAGGTCAGTGCCGGGCGGAAGCCAGAACTCCACACAGGTGTCGAACGCCTGCGCCGGCGGCACCGACAAGCCCAGCTCGGCCCGGCCTGGCAGGCCGGCCGCAGCGGGCGGCACGGTCAGCTCAGCGTGGGTGTCGATGCGCCGGCTGTTGCCGGCCGCCAGGGTGATGGCCAGCCGCTCGTCGGCCAGCAGCAATTCGTCCATGGCCCGCTCGAACATGGCCTGGCCGGCATGGGCACCAGCATGCGCGCCGGACGAGAGGTTGATCACCACCGGCACCGGCTCGGCCGCCGCCGGGCTGACGACAAAGCGCTTGCGCGCCTCGGTCAGGATGAAACGCATGCCGTCCAGCGCGTTGACCGGCAGCCAACGGCCCGACGACACCTCCGACTGCTCACGCGGCAGATCCACCATGATCAGCGGGCAGACCGAGGCCGCATCACCCGGCGGCGCATACAACGCGTAGACGGGCTGCTCAGCCACCGGCAGACCGGGCGCCACGTGCGTGGTCAAGGCCGCGGCAGGTGCCGCCGCCATGGCCAGCACGCCGCTGCCGTGCGAGGCGCGCGCCAGCAGCACACGCGATGGCTTGAGCCATTGCCGGCGAGGCGGGCTGAGCGGATCTTCGGGCTCGCGATCGAGCACGGCAAAGGCGTTCTCGTAGCACAGCAACTCGTCGACACGGCCCGCGCGCGTGCTGGCGGCCATCAAAGCCGCCATCGCCGGCCGGTCGAGCACGCGGCCATGGGCAAAGCCGCTGGGCGCCTGCCACGGCGCATCGGCCGGGTCGCGCGTGCTCTGCTGCCACAGCACGGCCACCCGCGGTGCGCCATGCATGTCCAGCAACTGCGAATGGGCGAACGGGCAGCCATAGTCGATGATGCCCAGCACCACGTCCGCGGGTTCAGGCACCGGCACCGGCGGGAGCGGTCGCGAGACCGCTTCGACTGCCGCGCCGCGCGGATAGCCCAGTTGCAGCCGCGCCACCTTGGGATTGGCCAGCACGCTGGCGATGCGCGCGGCGATGGCGGCCGAAGGCAAGGTACTGCCCGGTGCACCCGGCAGGCTTGTGGCGATGCGCAGCGTGGCGAAGTGCGACGGGCCACCGGCTGCAGCGCCGATGGCAGGCAGCGGCTGGTCGTAAGCCGGCGGCACGCTGACGCCGAACGGGCTGCTGCGCACATCGTTCCAGTTGGCGCTGGCAGCGCTGCGTTCGACCACGAACGACAGCTGTGCGGGCAGTTGCCGCCCGCCCGGCTTCAGGTTGCGCCAGTCGCTCAGCTCGGCCCAGCGCAGGTAGGGATCGCGTGGCAAGCCGGCGTGGCCGCCCGTGGCGGGCGGCCACAGTGCCGAGGCTGGGGGCGTGGTGAGGATGGGCATGGCGCCGCCTCAGGCCACGGTGGCCCAATCGGCCCACTCGGACTTGGCCAGCTTCCAGGCGTGGGCCAGCAGGCCCAGCGCGATGTCGGGCGAAGCGGCATAGGCATCCAGATCCTCGAGCGGCTGCGCCACCGTCTGTGGCGCGCCCAGGTCCTCGAAGTAGGGCGGCAACGCCAGGCCGGTCTGACCTGCCGTGGCCTGATCCATCGGTTCATGGCGGTCAAAGTCGCGCATCAACGATGGCTGCGGCGCGCGTGCCTCGGGTGGCACGCCGGGCTGCAGCGTGAGGTCGCCATCAAAACCGCGCGGCTGCCAGGTGCCGGGACCCACGCCGCAGCGCGCCAGCACGTATTCGGCAAAGGTCACGCCCACCATGCGGCCAGCCACGTTGTCGACTGGAAAGTGCACACCGGCCACCACGCGGTTGTCGGAGATGCGCTTGGCCAGGCGCTGCAGCTGGGTATCGAAGGCACTGCCCGGGCTCTGGCCGCTCAGTGCGCGCAGCAGGTGGGCCACCAGAAACGCCTCGGCTGCATGGCCGCATGGAAATGCCCCAAAACGCCGCGGATTGATCATCGGCTGGATGCTGGGCGAAAAGGCGGTGGGCCGCAGGCAGGCCAGGCCGTGCTTGGCAATCTGGTTGACATGCGACAGAGCCTGCAGCGCCACCGCCAGGAACTCCAGTGTTCGGCGGTGGTTGCTGGGGTTCAGATCGGTGATGGCCGCCCAGAACTGCATTGGAATGCCCAGCTGACCGACGATCTCCGACAGGCGCTCCTGACGCAGATCGGCCATGTCGAACACCATCTGCGTCTGCAGTGCGAACAGGCGCTCGGGTGGACGCTTGAGCTGCAGCACCACTGGCGCCACGCCCAGCACCAGACCGCCGGCGGCGAGTGTGATGTTCATGTGACGCAGCACGAACTGGCCACCATTGGTAAATCGCATGTTGAGCGGCTGCATCAACGCGGTGATGCAGTTCTCGACGCGAATGTCATCGGCCCAGCGCTCGGCGTTGCGCACCGCAGCCACTGGCGGCATCAGGCGGGTGCGGGGCGGATCCCAGGTGGCGGCGAGGCGGGGTTCGACCAGCTCTTCGCGGCTGGCGGTGAGCGCGAAACTCATTGCCGGGTCGGCCCCCGGGCCCAGGCCAGCGCTGGGCGCCACGGTGGCCTGCGCAAAGTGGGGAACCCAGGCGCCCAGGGCGCCCTGCGCCCCTTGTGCGCCTTGCGCCCCCTGTGCACCCTGCGCCCCTTGCGCGCCCTGGGCCCCCTGCAATCCGCTGTAGATGGTCATGCTTCATCCTCCCTGCAGTGCGGGCCGTGCGTCTGCAGCGACCCTGGTGTTGCGCGGTCGGCGGTGTGGCCGCCGGCCCGCGGGAACGTGGGCCTAGCCCAGGGGCAGGCCTGCCTCGGTGAGGGCCTGCGCGAACAGGCGGTTCTGTGCGCTGTCCACCGCCGCGCGCGCCTGGAACTGGCGCACGTTGGACCCCGGCTCCACCGCGCGCAATTGCTGCACCGTCTGGCGCGCTGCGTCCACCTGACCCAGCATCACCTGCGAGATGGCCAGCGCGCGGTAGCTCGAGCCATGCATGCAGTTGGCTCCGATGGCACGCTGCGCCAGCTCGACCGCCCGCTCGTAGCGCTGGGCGCCCATTGCTGCGGTGGCGCTGAGCGAGTCGTAATAGAAGCGCAGCGGGTCCAGTGGTGACAATTGCAGCGACCTCTCACTGGCGTCCAGCGCGGACAGCCCCTCGCCAAGAAACCCATGCGCCACGCCCTTGAGCAGCCAGGCCAGCGGCTCGCTCGGATTGCGCGACAGCGCCAGTTGATAGTAGTGACGGGCCCCGGCCATGTCGAGGTGCACACCGGCGCGCACCGAGCCCGCCATCGTCAAGGCCAAGGATGAACCAGGGTCGCAGTCGAGTGCACGTTGGGCATGGTCACTGGCCAGCGCGCCGTCACGGGCCACATCGGGCGACCAGCCCTGCACGATGCGGAACACGCGCCAGCGCGCCAGCCAGGCCAGCGGCACGGCATGGCGCGGGGCGCGCTCATGCAAAGCCTGCAGCATCTCCTGGGCACGCTCGAAGTCGGTGTGGGTGAACCGGTGCAGCAGGTTCACGGCCGCCAGGTACAGGGTGTGCGCGGCCAGGTTCGGCAACGGGCGGCCACAGGCGATGTCGTACTCGGCGGCCGTCAGCGCCTGCACCAGCACGGTGACGATCTCGGCCAGCCAGCCCTGCCCCGGATCGGCCAGAGTGTCTGCCGTGCAGTGCAGCGCCCGCTCCCAGATGCAGCGGCCGCTGGCCGCGTGCAGCAAGCGAAGTTGCACCTGCAGCGTGCCGGCATCGGTCGGCTGCCGCTCGCCCGCGAGCACGTAGTCGGCCGCCAGGCGGCCGGCGGCCTCGGTCGGCGCAGTGCCGCGCCCGCGGAAGGCGTTGGCCGACAGCATCGATGTGACCTGCAGCAGCGGGCAGGCCGACAAGGCCGCCGCCAGCTGATCAACCAGCACATCGCCCGCATCGGGTGCGGCAGCGGTGCGGCCGTCAGCGGCCCAGTTCAGCGGCAGCACGGCCAGGCGCGGGCGGATGTCGGCCGGGGCTTGCAGGGTGGGCCTGGGCGAGGCACTGGCGGCGGGCATGGCCGCTGCACCCTTGGCGGCGCCTGCAGGCACCGGGTCTGGCGGCGGCAGGGGCAGCAGGCGGTAGGCCCGAAGCGGCACCTCCAGGTGTTTGAGGTAGACCTCGCCCAGATCGAGCAGCCCGCCGTCCAGCGCATCGGTGAGCTGGTCACGCACGGTGGCACTGAGCCAGGTGTGGCCGGGCTGGGCCATGGCCGCCAACCGGGCCGTGAGATTGAGGCCCTGGCCGTAGACCGCATCGTCCTCGTCACTCAGCAGATCGGCGCAGTGCAGGCCGATGCGCAGGGCCAGCGCTGGCGTGGCAGCGACCTCAGCGTCGCCTGGCAGGGCGGTGGCGGCGGCGTCGGCATGCATGGCCAGCGCGCAGGCGGCGGCGGCGCGCGCGTCGTCAAAGCCGGCCAGCAGCCCGTCACCGCGGCGCTCGAGCACACGACCGCCAGCCGGCACGACACGCTGTCCGGCCAGTCCCTGAAGCAGCCGGCGCACCCGGCCGGCGTGCAGACGCTCGTCTTGCGCCATCAGCCGCACCGACTCGACGACGTCGACGAACACCACCGTCGCGCGGACGATGCGCAGCTCAGTCTTGTTCACCCCTCCGCCCCGTGGTTTGCCCGAACGCCTGACAGGCGCAGGGCCTGGCGGCATCGTGGTCATGTGAAACATCGGTAACGATAGCGCCTGCCCACCCAATGCGCTATCTCTGGGCCTTCACCGGGCGATCACCGGGCGATCACCGGGCGATCACCGGGCCTTCATGGGGCTGTCATCCGCCCGCCGGGCCCGCGGGCGGGCGTACATCAGGCGGCTCGGCCGCCAGCGGCCGGGTGGCCCACGACGCGTTGCGGGCAGGCATGGAACGCCCATCCAGCACCACGGTATGCGCCGTCTTGTCCTGGATGGCCTGGCGGTTGGGGTCCCACAGCAGCTGCGCCAGGCCCAGGCCGCCGGTGGCCATGCCGGCGGCATAACCGCCGTAGCGCTTGAGGTTGCGCAGCGGCGTCATCGGCTTGCCGGTGAGCTCGACCACACGCAGGCCCAGCAGGCGCTTGCCCAGGGTCTGGCCCGGCCGGCCGCCCAGCCACCCGGCCGGCAGCAGCGTGAAGTACAGCAGCGACCACAGCCAGCCTTCGCCCAGCTGATCCAGCCAGTGCTCGGCGCGCGCCTGCCAGGCGCCCAGGCCCGGCGCACGCAGGCGCTGCAGCTCGTCGCTTTGCGCCTGGATGCGCCGGCGCAGGGCGTCCAGCTCGCCGCGTCGGCCCATTGACGCGGCCGACGCCGCGGTTGCCGCCAGGGCCGCCGAGGCCGGGGCACTGGCCGCTTCGGCCACCAGCGCCGCCATGTCGCCGAGCGCAACGCCGGGCACCACGATCACGCCATCCGCGGCCTCGTCGGGCACGGCGGCGGCCTGCCGCGGCTCGTCGTCGTGATGGGTCAGTGCGCCCAGGCCCAGCAGCAGCGCGGCCGCGGCCACGGCCCGCCAGGGCCGGTTGGCGGCGGTGGCGGTGGCGGTGGCGCTGTCGGGCGCGCGCCAGCCGCTGCGCCGCCGCAGGTGCTGCCACAGCAGCAGCGCGGCCAGCGCCAGCATCACCCAGGCATTGCCCAGGGCATTGAAGGCGGCGATCCACAGCCCGTCGATGGCCATGGCCGCCGCGCGCCGGCCCGGCCGGGCCAGCGGCTGACCCAGCAGCGCGGGGTCGACGTTCAGATCCTCGGGGCTGACGCCATCGCGCCGGCCGCGGCCATCGGCCCCGGCCGGCAGCTCGGTGTGCGGCTCGGTGTGCGGCTCGGCGGGCGGCTCGGCGGGCGCATCGGCGGCATTGCGTGCGGGCAAGTCGGCAGGCGGGGGATGGGGTGACATCGGTGGCGTCGATTCTGCCGTCCGCAGCGCGCCCGCCACGCTCGGCACCATGCCCGGCGCGGCGCAATGCTCCAGGCGGCGACACCCTTGCTCCATCCTGGCGAAATGGGTGGGCGACTTGAGGTCGGTCAAATCCGGCCCGGTGCTGCGCCGCAAGATGACGCCATCGACGCACTGGCCGTCATTGCTGGAGAACCTCACATGCATCGCAAGCCGAACCTTCTTGCCGCCGCGGCCCTGGCCGCCGTGACCCTTGCCACCGGCACCGCCGCCCGCGCCAGCGATGACGCCGTGCTGTCGCTGGCCAAGAACGCGGGCTGCATGACCTGCCACCACATCGAGCCCGGCGCCAAGGGCCCCGATGGCCTGGCGCCCATCGGTCCGGCCTGGAAGGATGTGTCGGCCAAGTACAAGGGCCAGAAGGGCGCGGATGCCAAGCTCACGCAGACCGTGCTGGCCGGCTCGAACCCGTACGAAAGCCATTGGAAGGGCAAGGTGTCGGGCCTGGCCATGCCGCCCAATGCCGTGGCCATCAAGGAAGCCGACGCCAAGAAGCTCGTGAAGTGGATCCTGGCGCTCGACGCCTCGAAGAAGTAAAGCACGGCGCCCCCAGCCCGGCGGGCGCCGCCCGGGGCATGCGCCTGGGGCGCGGTGCGCCGGCTGGTGGGGCGGCTGGTGGGGCGGCTGTTAGAGCGGCCGTTAGTGCGGCTGTTCGGGCGGCCGGTGGCGCGCCGAGAGGGCCTGCGCTCCTCGGCGACAATGCCGCCCCATGCTCCAGTTCGACCTGCTCTCCACCGAAGGCTTGGCCCGCCGCGGCCGCCTCACGCTGAACCATGGCGTGGTGGAAACACCGGTGTTCATGCCGGTGGGCACCTACGGCACCGTCAAGGGCGTGATGCCGCAGTCGCTGGTCGACATGGGCGCGCAGATCATCCTGGGCAACACCTTCCACCTGTGGATGCGCCCGGGGCTGGACGTGATCGCGCAGTTCAAGGGCCTGCACGCCTTCGAAGGCTGGCAGCGGCCCATGCTCACCGACTCGGGCGGATTCCAGGTGTGGAGCCTGGGCGAGATGCGCAAGATCAGCGAGCAGGGCGTCAAGTTCGCCTCGCCGGTCAATGGCGACCGCCTGTTCCTCACCCCCGAAGTGAGCATGCAGATCCAGACGGTGCTCAACAGCGACATCGTCATGCAGTTCGACGAGTGCACGCCCTACGAGGTGAAGGGCCGGCTGACCACCGAGGCCGAGGCCCGCACGTCGATGGAGCTCAGCCGGCGCTGGATGCACCGCTGCCGCGACGAGTTTGCGCGGCTGGAGAACCCGAACGCGCTGTTCGGCATCGTGCAGGGCGGCATGTTCGAGCACCTGCGCGAAGAGTCGCTGCAGGCCCTGGTCGAGATGGACCTGCCCGGCTACGCCGTGGGCGGCGTCTCGGTGGGCGAGCCCAAGGAAGACATGCGCCGCATCATGGCGCACACCCCCCATCGGCTGCCGGCCCACAAGCCGCGCTACCTGATGGGTGTGGGCACGCCCGAAGACCTGGTCGAGGGCGTGGCCTGCGGCGTGGACATGTTCGACTGCGTGATGCCCACCCGCAACGCGCGCAACGGCCATCTGTTCACGCGCTTTGGCGACCTGAAGATCCGCAACGCCCGGCACAAGACCGACCCGGGCCCGCTCGACCCCAGCTGCGGCTGCGTGGCCTGCGCCGGGCCTGCGGGCTCCAGCCAGGGAGGCTTCAGCCGTGCCTACCTGCACCACCTTGATCGTTGCGGCGAGATGCTGTTTCCGATGCTGGCCAGCATCCACAATCTGCACTACTACCTGAACCTGATGCGCGAGGTGCGCGCAGCGCTGGACGAAGGCCCTGGCGGGTTCGCCGCCTTCCGTGCGCAATTCCTGTCCGACCGGGCCCGCGGCGTCTAGCCAGCCGCACGGCGGACATTCATCCATCCGACACTGCGGGCGGCCCAACCGGAGGCCGCCTGCCCGAGACAAACACCCACATCCCATGGCAACCACCCCTGCCAAGACCCGTCGCCGCGCGAGCGCCAACCCTGCCGAGGCAGCGCTCCCGCAGGCCGACCAGCCCACTCCGGCCTCCACACACACCGACGCCCTGAGCCCCCCGCCGGCCGCCAAGACCCGCCGCAAGACGGCGAGCCAGGCCGCAGACACGGCCGCCCCGGCCGAGGCCCCGAAGGCTGCCGGCAAGACCCCGGTGGCCAAGAAGGCCACCACCGGGAAGGCCACCCTCCAGAAGGCCACCACCGAGACGACCACCATCGAGAAGACCGCCTCCAAGAAGGCGTCTTCCGAGAAGGCCGTGGCCAATACCGCCGGTCGCGCGCGCGCCGCCGAGGCGCCGGAACCCGCACCCGCAGCGCCGGTGGCAGCCCAGGCCGACGCCAAGCCCAAGGCCGCTGCGCGCAAGCGGGCGGCCGGCGCCGCCGCGGCGTCGATGGCGGCCGAGGCCCCCCCGGCCGTTGTGGCCGTGGCCACACCCGCAGCAGCACCCGCAGCAGCACCCGCAGCAGCACCCGCACCCGCACCCGCACCGGCCGCTGAGAAGCCGGCCCGCAAGGCGGCTGGCAAGGCAGCCAGCCAGCCGGCAGCCACGTCAGCCGGCCAGCCCAAGGCCGCCAAGCCGGCGGGTGCCAAGGCCGCAGGCACGAAGGCCGCCGCCGCCCCGGCGCCCGCCGGCAAGACGGACAAGACCCAGACCCGGCGCGGTGCCAGCCAGGCCGCTGAACCGGTGCCGGCCGAGTCGACTGCGGCGCAGGCCCCAGCCGAAGCCCTGCCGGCAGCCGCAGCCGCAGCCGCAGCCGCAGCCGCAGCCGCAGCCGCAGCCGCAGCCGCAGCCGTGGACGCCACGCCGGTTGCCGCGCCGCCGCAACGCACACCCGCCCGCAAGCGGGCAGGGCGCCAGGCCGGTACCGGTGCGGCATCCACCGCCACGAACGCCGGCGCCGCGCCAGCCGCCGCGCCGGCGCCCACCGCGCCGCTGGCTGAAACCAGCGCCGAAGCGCCGGCCGTCGATGACGCAGCAGCCGGCGCCTCGGCGCCTGCCGCGTCGGGCGAGGCCGCCGTGGCCCAGGCTGAGCGCGACAGCGCAGCCGCCGCCGCCGCCGGCGAAGCGCCGGCCGCCACAGCCGACGCCACCGCCGACGACTCGGCCGACAACGCCACCGAGACCCAGCCTGACAGCCCGCCCGAGGGCGAATCGGCCGCCGGCCGCGAGCGCAGCCGGCGCAGCCGCAACCGCCAGCGCAACCGTGAGCGCAACCGCGAGCGCGCCGAAGCCCGCACCGAGGCCCCCGCGGCCGCGGCCAAGCCGGCGCAGGGCGAGTCGGCCGATGCCGAGCGCGTGCGCAAGTCCCCTGACGCCAGCGCCCCGGCCCCGGCCCGCACACCGGCCCAAACCTCGGCCCATTCCTCGGCCCACACCTCGACCGACACCCCCGCCCCGGCCGCCGACCCGGCCCTTGCCGAGACGGCTGCAGCCGCGCCCGACACGCCGAACACGCCCGCCCCACCGGCGCGGCCGCCACGGCCGGCGCGCCCGCAGCGTCCGGCGCCCAGCGGCCCGGCGCACAGCACACTGCAATGCCTGGACGGCGACCAGCGCCAGATCGTCTGGCACACCGGCCGTGGCGCCAGCGACGCGCTGTTCGTCGCCGCCGCCGAGCGCCTGGGCGCCAGCGGCCAGTTGCCCGACGCGGACGACGACAGCCTGCCGCGCCTGCTGCGCCAGGCTGCCGACGAGGGCCACCCGGTCGAGGTGGACCCCGCCGTGTGGGCCCAGCTGGCCGCCCGCCGCGATGCGCGCACCCGCGCCGGCGTGTTGCAGGCCGCCTACCCCGACGGCCCGGCCAGCCCGGCGCTGCGTGGCCTGCTGGCCGCACCGCTGCCGCTGTTCCAGGCCGAAGGCGCGCTGTGGGCGGTGGTGGCCGGCCGCGGCCTGCTGGCCGACGAGCGTGGCCTGGGCAAGAGCGTGATGGCCATTGCCGCCGCGCAGCTGTGGCGCCGCCACTTCGGCGTGCGCCGCGTGGCGGTGATCAGCGGCGCCGGCGAGCGCCTGGCCTGGCAGCGCGCCTGGCGGCGCTTTGCCGGCCAGCCCGCGCAGGTGATGGAAGGTGGCCTGCACCAGCGCCAGGCCGCCTGGTCGCAAGAGGCCGAGGTGCGCATCCTGGCGCCCGAGGCCCTGGCCAGCGACGCCGCCCACCTGGCGCACTGGGCGCCCGAGCTGGTGATCA
This sequence comes from Aquabacterium sp. OR-4, assembly GCF_025290835.2. Taxonomy (NCBI): domain Bacteria; kingdom Pseudomonadati; phylum Pseudomonadota; class Betaproteobacteria; order Burkholderiales; family Sphaerotilaceae; genus Pseudaquabacterium; species Pseudaquabacterium prasiolae. Next base: position 167,699 of record NZ_JAOCQD020000001.1, read on the forward strand.
TCGACGAGCCGCAGCGCCTGGCGCTGGATGCCGGCGACTGGGCCGCGCTGGCGCAGGCGCCGCAGGCCCTGCTGCTGTGCGGCGCGCCGCTGGACGACCAGCCCGCGCTGCTCGAGCAGCTGGTGACCTGGCTCGACCGCGACCGCCTGGGCGCGCTGGCGGCGCTGCGCGAGGTGCAGGCCGCCCGCGAGGGCCACGCCGTGCTGGATGACGCCGGTGTCGAGCGCGTGTCCGACGCCCTGTCGCGCAGCGTGCTGCAGCGCCAGCGCGCCGAGGTGGCCGAGCAGCTGCCGCCGCTGGTCTACAGCGAGCGCATCGTGCCGCTGGCCCCGGCCCAGCGCGAGGCGCACGAGCGCCACCTGGCCACGCTGCGCCGCGTGCTGGCCGGCTGGCAGGCCAGCGCCTACCTGTCGGACACCGACCAGTGGCGCCTGGCCACCACGCTGCGCGCCGCCCTGGCCGCCTGCCACCGCGCCGATCCGGCGGTCGAGACCAGCCCGCTGGCCGAGGCCGTGGTGCAGGCCGTGGCCGATCAGCTGCAGGCCTGGAACCCGGCCACCGACGCCGCGGCGCCGCTGCAGGTGGCGCTGCTGTGCGAGACCACGGCCGACGCCGCCCAGCTGGCTGCCATGCTGCAGGCGCGCGGCCTGGCGCGGCCCGGCGTCACGCTGCTGGCCGATGGCCAGCCGGTGGGCGTGGCGCCCGATGCCGTGCTGCAGGTGGGCGTGCCCTGGCGCACCCGCCGTGCCGCCCTGCTGCCGGCCGGTGCCGGTGCCGCCACCGTGCCGGGCCAGCAGTGGCAGCTGCTGGTGGCGCAGGACAGCCTGGAAACCGCGCTGTTCGACACCCTGGCCGCACGCACCGATGTGCCGCGCGGCGCCGCCGATGCCGGCAGCCGCGGCTTCCTGCAGGGCGAGCGCCTGCTGGCCTGGCTGCAGGCCGTGCAGCAGGCGCTGCAGGCCATGCCGGCCGCCCAGCCGTCTGTCGGCGCGGGCGGCTGAGCGGTCGCGCCGGGCTTGACCGGCGGGCCCGGGCGCTGATCATGCGCCCATGCCCACCGAGCCGATCGACCCGTCGCGCCCACCCGGCCCACCCGGCCCATCCAGCCTGCCGGCCGTGACCGGCACCCCGCGCCAGCCACCGCCGCACGGCGGGCCGTTGCGCCGTGGGCTGCGCCTGCTGCTGCAACTGCTGCGGCGCCTGGCCGGCGTGCTGCTGGCGCTGCTGATCCTGTTTGAGGAATGGGGCTGGGAGCCGCTGCAGCGCGCCCTCGCCCGCCTGGGCCGGCTGCCGCTGCTGCGCCGGCTCGAGGCCGCCATCACCCGGCTGCCGCCGCTGGCCGCGCTGGCGGTGCTGGCGCTGCCGGCACTGCTGCTGCTGCCGGTCAAGCTGCTGGCCCTGGGCCTCATCGCCCATGGCCAGCGCCTGCTGGGGCTGGCCGTCATCGTGCTGGCCAAGCTGATCGGCACCGCGGTGCTGGCGCGCCTGTTCACGCTGACCCGCCCGGCGCTGCTGCAACTGCCCTGGTTTGTGGCGCTCTACGCGCGCTGGGGCGCCTGGAAGGCCACGCTGCTGGCCCGCGTGCGGGCCTCCTGGGCCTGGCGCACCGGCCGCGCATTCAAGCGCCTGGCGCGCAGGCAGTGGGGGCGCTGGCGGGCTGGCGGCCACACGAGCGCCTGAGGCGATCTTTGTCGCGCGCGGGCACCGGGTGGTTCGCGCGGCGCTGCCCTGCACCCGGATGGTGAGCCGTGCAGGGCCGCCAAGTGCCCGCGCAGCGGCAACACGCTCAGGCGCTCAAACGCTCACCAGAACTGCCACTGGCCCGAGGCCACCACCCAGATGCCCAGCGCGCCATTGGTCACCGCGTGGGCGATCACCGCCGTCCACAGCCGGCCGGTGGCGCGGTACAGCAGCGCATAGGCCAGGCCGGCCACGATGGCGGCCAGCCAAAGCGGATGCGCCAGCATGAACACAAAAGTCGACAGCAGCACCGCGCGGGCGCCGGTGGCCTGCGGGTTGAGGCCCTCGAACACCGGCTGCTGCAGCCAGCGCATCAGAAACGAGCGCCAGAACAGCTCTTCCATCACCGGCACCAGCAGCGCGGCGCCGATCCAGCGCACCACGATCAGCGGCCAGTCGAGCTGGCCAGCGGCGTTCAGCGGCACAAAGGCGGCGGTGGGTTCGCCGATCTGCATCCACGGCGCATCCAGCTGGATCCAGGCCGCAAACACCGCCAGCCCGACCACCAGCGACAGCAGCACCTGGCGCAGATCGGGCCAGGTCTGGCGGCCCAGCTCGCCGTACTCGCGGCGCCAGAACAGCAGCAGCCCGCCCACCAGCAACAGGTTCAGCGCATAGAGCCAACGGCTGTCGAGGCCCCAGCTGCCGTCGGCCGGCGCCATGCCGCGCAGGGCCAGCAGCAGCATGAACACGACGAAGGGCACAACACGCCGCACCGCGGCTGGAGACAACTGGGGCATGGGGCGGTGCGAAAAAACGGTCAGGGATCGTCGGTTGGGACGCGCCGCCGACGCTGGTTGCGCCGCAGGCGCTGCCGAGTGTCGGCCGGCAAGGCCTTCGTGGCCGGCGCGCCCCGGTTGCGCATTGCGCAACTTTTGGCGGCTTTGCTGCTTGGGATCATCGCACCGGCTCGTGTCGGCCGCGCGTCAGCCCCCCAAGGCCAAGGGCCGCGGGCGGTGGCTGCCAGAAATCACGCCGCCCGGGTGACAGCGGGGACATGCGCCACGCCGTTACGCTTGTTCGCATGCCTACCCTCTTCGATCCCGTCCAGCTCGGCGCGCTTGCGCTGTCCAACCGCATCATCATGTCGCCGCTGACGCGCACCCGAGCGCCCGGTGAACTGGCCAATGCGCTGATGCGCGAGTACTACGCCCAGCGCGCCAGTGCCGGCCTGATCATCAGCGAGGCCATCCAGATCTGCCCCGAAGGCCGCGGCTACATTGACACGCCCGGGCTCTACACCGCCGAGCAGGCCGCTGCCTGGAAGCCCGTGACCGACGCCGTGCATGCCGCCGGCGGCAAGATCGTGGCCCAGCTGTGGCATGTGGGCCGCATCTCGCACAACCTGCTGCAGCCCGGCGGCGCGGCGCCGGTGTCGTCCAGCGACAAGGTGGCCGAGGGCGTGAAGACCCGCACCGCCGAGGGCGCCAAGCTGGCCGCCCAGCCGCGCCCGCTGCGCAGCGACGAGATCCCTGGCGTGATCGCCGCCTACCGCCAGGCCGCACGCCTCGCGCTCGATGCCGGCTTCGACGGCGTGCAGGTGCATGGCGCCAACGGCTACCTGCTCGAGCAGTTTCTGCGCGACAGCATCAACGACCGCCGCGATGCCTATGGCGGCAGCATCGAGAACCGGGCCCGCCTGCTGATCGAGGTGATGCAGGCCGTGGTCGACGAGGTCGGCGCCGATCGCACCGCGCTGCGCCTGTCGCCGATCACGCCTGCCAACGCCGCACCGCAAGACAGCGACGCCCAGGCGCTCTACACCCACGTGGCGGCCCGGCTGGCGCCGCTGAAACTGGCGTTTCTGGAGGTGGTGGAAGGCGCCACCGGCGGCCCGCGCGACCTGGGCGAGCAGGGCGTCAAGCCTTTCGACTACGCCGCCATGCGCCAGGCCTTTGGCGGCCCGTGGGTGGTGAACAACGGCTACACGCGCCAGATGGCCATCGACACGATGGCCGCCGGCGGGGCCGACGCGGTGTCCTTCGGCCGCCCGTTCATCAGCAACCCCGATCTGGTGCAGCGCCTGCGCCTGGATGCGCCGCTGGCGCCGATCAACCCGGGCACCGTGTACCTGAGCGACGCCACCGGCTACACCGACTATCCGTCGCTGGCCCCCGCCTGAGCTTGCAACAGCGGCGGCGGCAGCGGCCACAGCGGCTGCCGTGGCGGCGTATCAGAGGTCTTTCTTCTTCTTCATCCGGGCCATGAACAGCTCGCGGATGTTGACCTCGCGCGGGCCCGGCAGCACCTCGATGGGGTCACCGGCCCGCACCACGCCGGGCTCGATCACCGCCAGGTAGCTGCCGCACCAGCCCGACTGCGCCATCAGCTTGCTGGCCTGGTTGAAGCCCATCACCGCGTTGAACTTGAAGCACGGAAAACGCGGCTCGCTGATGGCCAGCACGCAGCCGGGCAGCTGCCAGCGGTCGCCGATGAAGCACTGCGCCTCGTCCAGCCCCTCGACCGTGAGGTTCTCGCCCATGAAGCCCGGCGGCAGGGTCTCGTCGGGCCCGCCGGCGCGGGCCTGCGCACGCACGCCCTGCCAGAAGCCGTAGCGCTCGGCAGCAAAGGCATACACGGCCTTGCTGATGCCGCCGTGCACGCTGGGGTCGGCCTGCTCGTCGCCCTCCAGGCCCAGCGGCAGCACGCCCACCTCGCCCGCCACCGCACGCTTGCCGATGGCGGTGGCCACGCGGCGGCCATCGATCAGCCGATGTTCGATGCGGGCGACGTTGACGCTGAGAACCTTCATGACGGTCTTTCGGGGGTTGAAAACACGGTGTCCGCGGACTGCGGGGCCGCAAATGGTAAGAGGCGTGAAAGTCGCACGCTCAGCCGGGCATAGCCCCATGCAGGATTTGCATACCCCCGGGGGCCCGGTAGTTACCTCCCCATTACACTCGTTTGACAATGCCTCAGCCCCGTGATCCCGGGGCGGGCGCGTGTCCTCCGATGTAACCCATCGGATCCATCCTGCGGGCCAGATTCAGGCCGGCGGATCACTCCCCACACGCGGTGTTGAACGAGCCTCGCACGCCGCATGGCGCGGCGGCGGGGCTGGTTCAAACCCGTCTTTTATCTTGACCATGATTGGAGCCCCCGTGAACCAGCCCGTGATGGAAGGCCTGCGCCTGAACGTTCCCGCCCACGTCAAACACGCCCGCCTGGTGGCCTGGGTGGCCGAGATCGCCGCCCTCACCGAAGCCCGCGACGTGTACTGGTGCGACGGCAGCCAGGAAGAATACGACCGCCTGTGCAAGCAGCTGGTCGACGCCGGCACCTTCGTCAAGCTGAACCCCGAGTTGCGCCCCAACAGCTTTCTGGCGCGCAGCGACGCCAGCGACGTGGCCCGCGTGGAAGACCGCACCTTCATCTGCAGCGAGCGCCCCGAAGACGCCGGCCCCACCAACAACTGGATGGCCCCGGGCGAAATGCGCGCGCTGCTGCAGACCGGCGGCGCCGACGGCAAGCCGGCACTGTTCAAGGGCTGCATGCAGGGCCGCACGCTGTACGTGGTGCCGTTCTCGATGGGCCCGCTGGGTTCGCACATCGCCCACATCGGCATCGAGCTGAGCGACAGCCCCTATGTGGCCGTCAACATGCGCCACATGACCCGCATGGGCAAGGCCGTGTTCGATGTGCTGGGCACCGACGGCGAGTTCGTGCCCTGCGTGCACACCGTGGGCGCGCCGCTGCAGGCCGGCCAGCAAGACGTGGCCTGGCCCTGCAACAAGACCAAGTACATCGTGCACTACCCCGAAACGCGCGAGATCTGGTCCTACGGCTCGGGCTATGGCGGCAACGCGCTGCTGGGCAAGAAGTGCTTTGCCCTGCGCATCGCCAGCACCATGGGCCGCGACCACGGCTGGCTGGCAGAGCACATGCTGATCCTGGGCGTCACCAGCCCGGCCGGCAAGAAGTACCACGTGGCCGCCGCCTTCCCCAGCGCCTGCGGCAAGACCAACTTCGCCATGCTGGTGCCGCCCCAGACCTTTGCCGGCTGGAAGGTCACCACCATCGGTGACGACATCGCCTGGATCAAGCCGGGGGCCGACGGCCGCCTGTACGCCATCAACCCCGAGGCCGGCTACTTCGGCGTGGCGCCGGGCACCAACTACAAGACGAATCCCAACTGCATGGATTCGCTCAAGCGCGACGTGATCTACACCAACGTGGCCCTCACCGACGACGGCGACATCTGGTGGGAAGGCATGGACGGCGATGCCCCGGCCCACGCCATCGACTGGCAGGGCAAGGACTGGACGCCGCAGATCGCCAAGGAAACCGGCGCCAAGGCCGCGCACCCGAACGCCCGCTTCACGGTCAGCGCCACCAACAACCCGGTGCTCGACGCCGACTGGGACAACGCCCACGGCGTGGCCATCGACGCGTTCATCTTCGGCGGCCGCCGCAGCACCACGGTGCCGCTGGTCACCGAGGCGCGCAACTGGACCGAAGGCGTCTACATGGCCGCCACCATGGGCTCGGAAACCACCGCTGCGGCCGCTGGCCAGCAGGGCGTGGTGCGCCGCGACCCGTTCGCCATGCTGCCCTTCATGGGCTACCACATGAGCGACTACTTCGCGCACTGGCTGGGCCTGGGCAAGCAGCTGCAGGCCAACGGCCATGCGCTGCCCAAGATCTACTGCGTGAACTGGTTCCGCAAGGGCGCCGACGGCAAGTTCGTGTGGCCCGGCTACGGCGACAACATGCGCGTGCTGAAGTGGATGCTCGAGCGCGTGGACGGCCAGGCCAGTGGCACCGAGAACGTGTTCGGCCTGAGCCCGCGCTATGAAGACCTCAACTTCGACGGCCTCGACTTCACGCCCGAGCAGTTCCAGTCGGTGATCTCGATCGACAAGGCCGCCTGGCAAGCCGAGCTGAAGCTGCACGCCGAGCTGTTCGAGACGCTGTCGTTCCATCTGCCGGCCGAGTTGCCGGCCACCAAGGCCCGCATCGAGGCCGCGCTGCAGGCCTGATCCGCTGCCGCTGCGGCGCTGCGCTCGCACTGGCGCAGCGCCGATCCACGGCATGATGCGGGCGTGCTGCTGCAACTGCTGTCCGACCTGCATCTCGAGTCCGAGACCTTCGAGCCCCAGCCCGCGCCCGGCGCCGAGTTGCTGGTGCTGGCCGGCGACATCGACGCCACCTGGGCCGGCTGGGCGCGTTTTGCGCAATGGCCGGTGCCGGTGGTGGCCGTGGCCGGCAACCATGAGTTCGACCGCCGCGAGCTGGGCCAGGCCTGGCCCGCGCTGCGCGCCCATCTGGCGGCACTGAACATCCGCCTGCTCGAACGCGAGTCGCTGATCCACACCAGCCGCAGCGGCCAGCGCGTGCGCCTGCTGGGCACGGTGCGCTGGTGCGACTTCGATGTGTTCGGCGAGCAGGGCCGCGAACGCGCGATGCGCGCCGCCGGCTACTACCTGCGGCTGATGAACAGCCAGCGTGGCACCGTGCCGGTTGACGCCGCCGAGCTGCGCGACGAGGCCCTGGCCTGCCGCGCCTGGCTGGCCGACGAACTGCGCCGCCCCAACCCCGGGCCGGCCGATGGCGGCTGGCACAGCACCGTGGTCATCACCCACTTCGCGCCCAGCCTGAAGAGTGCCGACCCGCGCTATGGCCGGCAGCCGGGCACCGCCAGCTTCTGCAATGCCGACGACGACCTGATCCCGCTGGCCGACCTGTGGCTGCACGGCCACCTGCACTGCCGGCACGACTACCTGGTGCCGCGCCCTGGCCACCACCCCACCCGCGTGGTGTGCCAGGCCACCGGCCTGGGGCGCAAGGGCGAGGATGCCGGTTTCGACCCGTTCAAGCTGATCGCCTGCCCCGGCCCGCTGGCGGCACTGACGTCTTGATATCGGGCAAGGTGTCGCCACCATCCGGTGCGACACTGATTTCACAATCCTTGAGGAGCACACCCCATGAAGATCCTGGTTCCCGTTGACGGCAGCCCGTTCACCAAGCGCATGCTGGCCTATCTGGCCGCCCACGACGAATGGCTGGGCGACGCCCACAGCTACACGCTGCTGTACGTATCGCCGGCCGTGCCGCCCCGGGCTGCCGCGGTGATCGACAAGGACACGCTGAAGAACTACTACACCGAAGAAGCCGACAAGGTGTTCAAGCCGATCCGCACCTTCTTCGGCAAGCAGAAGATCGCCGCCGAGTTCGTCAGCAAGGTGGGCCACGCCTCGGATGCCATCGTCGATCTGGCCGCCAAGGGCAAGTTCGATCTGCTGATGATGGGCTCGCACGGCCATGGCGTGCTGGGCAACCTGGTGCTCGGCTCGGTGACCACCAAGGTCATCAGCCGCAGCGAGGTGCCGGTGCTGATCATCCGGTAAGTGGGGCACCCGGCGCCTCGGAACCGAGGCGCCACCCGCCGCGCGGGTGGGCGGGCCTGCTTGGGAGCGGCCCGGCGCTGGCCCGCCGCGGGGCACCCGGCGCCTCGGGTTCGAAGCGCCACCCGCCGCGCAGGTGGGCGGCCCGGCTTGGGAGCGGCCCGGCGCTGGCCCGCTGCGGGGCACCCGGCGCCCCGGTGTGAAGGTCAGCGCCGCGTTGCGAGGCCGTCGAAACAGGTGGACAGCACCCAGTCGACGATCTGTGCGTCGCTGTGGCTGCCGCTGGCTTTCAGAAAGCCCAGCACCGGATCGCAGGCGCGGGCGTAGACGGTGAACAGCACGGCTTGCGGCGGCAGTGCGGGGTTGACGCTGCCATCGGCCTGGGCCTGAACGATCCATTCGCCGAGCCGGTCGCTCAGCGTCATCAGCCGGTCCATGTAGTCGCGGTGCGCCAGCAGGGCATTGCGCAGCGACGAGTTCTCGGACGGCAGCGTCGGCATGGCGCCGGCCAGCTGGGTTTCCAGGGTCCAGCGGGTCAAGGCCTTCAGCCGGCCGGCGGCGTCGAGCGCAGTGTCGGCGGCCAGGCCATCCACCACGGCCAGGGCCTGGTCCATGGTCTGCACCATCGCCGCAGCGGCCAGCGCCTCCTTCGAGACGAAGTGCTTGTACAGGCTGGCCTTGGCGATGCCCACCTCGGCGGCCACCTCGTCCACCGTCATCAGGTCAAAGCCTTTTTCGGCCAGCAGGCGTTTGACGGCGGCGACGATCGCGTCTTCGCGCGCCAGCAGGGTCTTCTGGCGAAAGCTCAGCTTGGCGGGCGCAAGCGCAGGGACATCGGTGTTCACGCCACGATTCTAGAGGCGCGGCGTGCCGATCAGACTCCCAAGGTTATTCAGTGACCAGCCGGTCGCACCGGTTGGCCCAGTCGGCCCGGCGGTGGTGGCGATGGCGTGAGGTCAGCTCGCCTCGGCGCGCTGCAGCCAGCGCGGCAACCAGGTGCGCCGGGCAGCGGGCGGGGTGCGCTGGGCCTCGATGCATTCGTCGGCCTCGTCGAGCCATTGCTCCATGCCGAAGGCGGTGCCCAGGTCGGCGGGCTCGGGCTCGCGCACCACGCCACGGCGTCCGGCCAGGCGGCTGAACAGGGACAGGGCGGGCAGCAAGGGCATCTCGGTCTCCAAAAGGGCATCGGCGGGTCGGCGACCGCCTGTCAACTAGCCTGGCAGGTCATGCGGCCCAGCATGCGTGCAAGTCGGCGCTGGCATTCGGCTGAACAACAGGGCTTGGGTCTGGCTGCTTGGCCGTTTGCGGCCGGGCCCATTCGTCGGTTGGCACATTGGAGCGCCGGGTGGACGCTCATGCACGGCAATATTCACGCTTGGCGCAGCCTGCCCCGCAGACCAGGGGGGCCTGGCCCTGCGGCAACTGCGCCGACCAATGTGCGCGCGCCACCCCGCCGGCACCAGCGGGCCTCTCGGCAGTGCGTTGTCGGGAGTGCTGGATGCTGTGACCGACGTCACAAGCCGGTCGCACACCAGCACACAACCCGTTGCCGGCCTCGGCGCCTACGCTGTGGTCCCATGATGGTCACTGTCCACCCCCCCGTTTCGTCCGGTCTGCCACATCGCCCGACCGTTGGGGCCGCATGGCGCTCCAGCGAGCCGGCCTTGCGCGACTGGCTGGCTGCCCACAAGGACGGCCTGTTCCGCTGGGTGCTGGCACGCGGCGACGACGCCGCGGCCCGCCGCGGCTTTGCCGAAGGTGCGGTGGCCATCCAGCGCCTGCGCGGCGAGGGCGAGTTTGTCGACTGGCTGCTGGCCGCCGCGGTGCTGACCGCGCGGCGCAACAGCGCCGAGCTGCAGGCCGGCTCGGCCCTGGCCGGCCTGCCGCCCGAGCTGCGCGCGCTGCTGCGCCTGGTGTCGCGCGGCGACATGCGCATCGAGGAAGCGCTGGCGCTGCTGCCGCAGCGCATGGACTATGTGCGCCAGCGGCTGGTGCGCACGCGGCTGGGTGCCCAGCGCCCTCGCACATCAGCAACGCTAATGAACTCGTAGTTCCATCAATCGATCTTCATGTTTTGGCGGGGCGTGCCGAGAATCCGGCCAACCCCCAACGGCCAGGCGGCAGTGGCTTGCCAAGCCCGTTGCGCGAAGGAGCTCCGACATGAAGGTCATCGTTCTCGGCGCCGGCATCATCGGCGTGTCCACCGCCTGGCACCTGCTCAACGAGGGCCATGAGGTCACCGTGGTGGATCGCCAGCCCGACGCGGCGCTGGAGACCAGCTTTGCCAATGGCGCGCAGATCTCGGTGAGCTTCTGCGAGCCCTGGGCCAGTGCCGGGGCGCCGTTCAAGGTGGCCAAGTGGCTGCTGCGCGACGATTCGCCGCTGCTGTTTCGACCGCGGCTCGACCCGCACCAGTGGCGCTGGGGCCTGAGCTTCCTGGGCCAGTGCAGCAACGCCGCCTTCGAGCGCAATGTGCGCCAGCTGGTGGCGCTGGGCCGCTACAGCCATGAGTCGCTGAAGCGCCTGGTGGCTGACACCGGCATTGACTATCAGCGGCTCGAGCGCGGCATCCTGCACTTCTTCTCGTCGGCGGCCGACTTCGAGTCGGGCGCCGCCGCGGCTGAGCTGATGCGCCAGTATGGCGTCGACCGCCGCGTGCTCGGCCGCGACGAGGTGCTGAAGGTCGAACCGGCACTGGCGGCCTTTGGCACGCAGATCCACGGTGGCACCTTCACGCCCAGCGACGAGTCGGGCGATGCGCGGGTGTTCACGCAGCAGCTGGCCGCACGCTGCCGTGCGCGCGGCGCGGTCTTTCTGCACGAGACCGCCGTCAGCGCGCTCAACCGCAGCGGCGATCGCATCACCGGCGTGCGCGTGCAGCAGCTGCGCCACGGCCGCTTCCAGACCCTCAGCGCCGACGCCTATGTGGCGGCGATGGGCTCGTACACCGCGCCGCTGCTGCGCCAGGTGGGCCTGTGGCTGAACATCTACCCCGCCAAGGGCTACTCGGCCACGCTGAACCTGAAGCGCCCGCAGGACGCCAGCGTGGTGAGCCTGCTCGACGACACCCGCAAGATCGCGATCAGCCGGCTGGGCGACCAGATCCGCATTGCCGGCACGGCCGAGCTGGCCGGCTACGACACCGGGCTCGATGGCGCCACCGCGCGCACCCGCTGTGCCGCGCTGGTGCGGCGTTACGAAGAGCTGTTTCCCGGCGTGGCCGATACCAGCGAGCCCAACTTCTGGACCGGCCTGCGCCCCAGCACGCCCACCAACATCCCCTACATCGGCCGCAGCAGGCTCGGCAACCTGTGGCTCAACGCCGGCCATGGCACGCTGGGCTGGACGCATGGTGCCGGCTCGGGCCAGGCACTGGCCGAGCTGATCAGCGGCAAGCGCCCGGCACTGGCGGCCACGGGCTTCGGCTTCTGTGGCGACGCACTGCCGGCGCCGCGCACCAGCGTGGCGGTGGGCGCCCCGGCGCCACGCCGGGCCTGAGGCGCGGGCCGGGCTGTTCATCGCTTCGGGCGGTGGGAGGGCCGCCTAGAATCGCGCCCCTTTCCGCTTCCCCCTGAACGCGTGGGCGCGCCGTGACCGGCCCGCCGCCGCGTGATCCGCCCATGGCCCACGCTGTCTGCGCAATCGATTTCGGCACCTCCAACTCGGCCATCGCGCTGCCCACGGCCGATGGCGGCGGCGCCGGCGTGCAGCTGGTGACCCTGGAGGGCGGCCGCCGCACCATGCCCACCGCGGTGTTCTATGCGGTCGAAGGCCTGGCCGCGCACGAGGAGCCGCAGCGCCACTACGGCCGCGCGGCGGTGGCGGCCTATGTGGAGGGCACCGAAGGCCGGCTGATGCGCTCGATGAAGAGCATCCTGGGCAGCACGCTGGCCACCCAGGCCACCGATGTGGGCGGCGGCCGCTCGGTCAAGTACCTCGACATCGTGGCCGGCTACCTGCGCCATCTGAAGACCCTGGCCGAGGGCGAGGCCGGCCGGCCGCTGACCCATGCGGTGCTGGGCCGGCCGGTGTTTTTTGTCGATGGTGAGCCCGAGCGCGATGCCGCCGCACAGGCGGCGCTGGAGGCCGCGGCGCGCGAGGTGGGCTTTGCCGACGTGAGCTTCCAGTACGAGCCGATTGCCGCCGCGCTGGACTACGAGATGACGGTCGACCGCGAGCAGATCGTGCTGGTGGCCGACATCGGCGGCGGCACCTCCGACTTCTCGCTGGTGCGCGTGGGGCCGCAGCGGCGCGAGCGCGTGGACCGCGCCGACGACATCCTGGCCAACCACGGCGTGCACATCGCCGGCACCGATTTCGACCGCCACATCGAGCTGGCCGCCATCCTGCCGGCCTGCGGTTACAAGGGCCTGGGGCCCACCGGCCGCGAGGTGCCCAGCAAGGTGTACTTCGACCTCGCCACCTGGCACCTGATCAACACCGTGTACGTGCCGCTACGGGTGGCCGAGCTGGCGCGCATGAAGAGCTTCTATGCCGACGTGGACCAGCATGCGCGGCTGATGACCGCGGTGCGCGAGCGCCTGGGCCATGCCCTGATCGCCCGCGCCGAAAGCGCCAAGATCGCCGTGGCCGAGGGCGGGCAGACGCTGATCGACCTGTCGCTGCTGGGCGACGATGCGCTCGACGTGCGCTTCAGCGAGCCGCAGGCGGTGGCCGCCATCGGCGCCGACCTGCAGCGCATCGTCGATGCCGCCGACGACACCCTGCGCCAGGCCGGCATCACGCGCGAGCAGGTCGATGCGCTGTACTTCACCGGCGGCTCCACCGGCCTGCGGCCGCTGGCCGAGGCGATTGCGGCGCGTTTTCCGGCCGCCCGCCAGGTGCGCGGCGATGCCTTTGCCAGCGTGGCCGCCGGCCTGGGGCAGCACGCGCGGCGGGTGTTCGCCTGAGGGCAAGGGGGCAGCCGGCCGCATGGGCCCATGCGGCCACCCGCCGAGCGGGCCTGGCTCAGCGCCGCGGCGGCCCCGGCCGGCGCGGCGCCCCCGGGCGGGCGCCCGGCCTGGCCGCGGGCTTGCCGGCCGGCTTGTCCTGCGGCAGCGACACGTCGGCGATCAGCAGCGTGGCGCGCACCAGGTCTTCCACCGCCTCGTCCAGCGACTCGGGCGGCTCGATGGTCTCGATTTCGGCCAGCAGCTCGTCGGCGTCTTCCAGGTCCTCGGGGTCGAGGTGGCGGTACAGCAGCGCCAGCGGCTCGGTGAGCTGCGGCTCGAAGCGGTCCATCAGCGCCGGAAACAGGTCCACCGCGGTGGCAAAACCGGCCACCCAGGGCATCACCACCTCGGACGGCTCGGCCTCGTCCTCGAGCTCGTAGACCCAGGGGTCGAACCAGTCGCGCTCGGCGATCGCCAGCGCCAGCTCGGCATGGCGGCGGCGCACCAGCTGCTGCAGGCGCGCCGTGTCGAAGCCCGACGGCGCCGGCTTGCCATCCACATCGGTGATGTGCGCCAGCCAGCGCGGCTCGGGCACCAGCTCAGGCTGCAGCAGCACGCCGGCCAGGTAGCCGTCGAGCGACATCACGTCCAGCGCATCGTGGCTGGGCGGCAGGCTGTCGAGCAGGGCTTGCAGCGCGTCGATCTCGTGCTCGGCCAGCGGCTCGGGCGGCGGCAGCGGGGCGGGCTTGCGGCCCGCCGCACCCGACCCGCCGGGCCCCTTGGCCTGTGCACCACGCGATGCCGGCTTGGCCGGTCCGCGCCCGGCGCCGAAGGCCGAGCCGAAGCCCGGGCCACCGCCCTGGCGCGGGGCCGGGCGAGGGGGCGATTTTTTGGCAGGCGGGCGGGGCGGTGTCATGCGCGGATTGTCGCCTGCCTATCATGGGCAGGATGACCGCCCACCGCCATCTGCTCTTCCTCGTTGCCAGCACCCGCGAGCCGGGTGTCGAGGGCAATACCGAAACCCTGGCCCGTGCCGCCGCCGCCGGCTTGCCCGCCGACGCGGGCCAGACCTGGCGCCACCTGCACGGCCTGCGGCTGCCACCGTTCCAGGACCATCGGCACGACCGCGGCACCTACCCGATGCCGGGGGCCGACGACGGCGACCTGCGCGGCCTGCTCGACGACACCCTGGCCGCCACCGACCTGGTGTTCGTGGCCCCGGTGTACTGGTACAGCCTGCCCGCGGCCATGAAGCTCTACCTCGACCACTGGAGCGCCTGGCTGCGTGTGCCGGGGCTGGATTTCAAGGCGCGCCTGGCCGACAAGCGCTTCTGGCTGGTCACCACCAGCGGCAACCGGCCCAAGGCCCAGCCGATGATCGACAGCCTGCGCCTGTGCGCCGGTTTTTGCGGCGCCCACTGGGGCGGCGAGCTGTGGGGCCAGGGCGGCGAGCCGGGCAAGGTGCTGGGCGACGCGCAGGCGCTGGCCGCGGCGCCGGGCTTTCTGCACCTGCCGGGCTGACTGGCGCGGCACGGCCGCGGCCCCTGCGCCACCCCGCCGGGCACGGCCGTGCGTTCGGTTGCGGCGCCCGCGCCACAGCCGCTGTGACAAGGCGTCTTCTAGGGATGGTTGCCTGCGGGGTGCCTGGGCACAGTGCATTCCATTGCGCAGTGCCCAGGGCATTGCCAGGGTCCCAACGACGTCCTTTCCGAGGACTTCAACAGCCCGCCGAGTTTTCGGCGGGCTTTTTTTTGGCCGTTTACCCGGCCTGCGCGCCGGCGGCCGCAAACCCTTCGGCCAGCGCCTCGCGCAACCAGCCCACCAGGGCCTGCACCGCGCGCGGCACATAGGGGCTGTAGGGGCGGATGGCCCACAGGTGGCTGCCGTAGTTGCCCACCGGGCGCCAGCCAGGCAGCACCGGCAGCAGCTTGCCTTCGCGCAGCGCGGCCTGGGCGCTGAAGTCGGGCAGCAGCGCAATGCCCAGGCTGCGCAGCGCGGCCTCGCGCAGCGCCTCGCTGTTGTTGGCGGCAAAGGGGCCGGCCACCGGCAGCGTGCGTTCACGGCCCTGGTCGTCCAGCAGGGTCCAGGTGGGCGTGTCGCCGGGGCGCAGGTAGTGCAGGCAGTCGTGCGCGGCCAGGTCGTCGGGTGTGGCCGGCGTGCCGCGGCGGCGCAGGTAGGCGCGGCTGGCCACCAGCAGCGAACGGGTCTCGCACAGCGCCCAGGCCACGTGCGTCTCGGGTGGTGCGTGGGTGTGGCGGATGGCCAGATCAAAGCCCTCCTGGGCCAGCGGCACCAGGCGGTCCGACAGGTCGAGCTCCACCCGCACCTCGGGGTGGGCGCGCAGAAAGTCGGGCAGGCGCGGCACCAGCTGCTGGCGCGCCAGGGCCACCGGCGCGGTGATGCGCAGCCGGCCGCGCGGCTGCTCGGCCAGATCGCGCACGCCCGAAAACGCGGTGGCGATGGTGTCGAAGGCGCCGGCCGTGGCGTCGGCCAGGCGCTGGCCGGCCTCGGTCAGGCGCACGCTGCGCGTGGTGCGCGCCACCAGCGGCACGCCGGCCGCGCGCTCGAGCTCGGCGATGCGCTGGCTCATCGCCGCCTTGCTCAGGCCCAGGCGCTGCGCGGCGGCGGTGTAGCTGCCCTGCGTGCCCAGGATGCTCAGCGCATGCACATGGCTCCACAAGGTGTCGACGCGGCGGTCGGGGGGCCGGGGGCTTGGTTGTTCCCGGATTCCGATCTGGATTGTTCATTGAACTGAACAATGAATCCAGCCCCGGATGGCTAGGCACCACGCCCGGGCCTGCCTAGACTGCAGCCCTTGCCGTGCAGGCTGCCGCGCCTGTTCGCCCGAATCCCTCCAAGACCTCTGCAGGAGACCGCCATGGGTGCCCCCGAAGCCTTCACCGCCACCGCCGACGTCGGCCACTTCATCGGCGGCCGTGTGCTGCCCGGCAGCAGCGGCCGCCAGCAGGCCGTGTACCACCCGGCCAGCGGCCGCGTGGCACGCCAGGTGGCGCTGGCCTCGGCCGACGAGGTCAACGCCGCGGTGGCCAGCGCCGCCGCCGCGCAAGGCGCCTGGGGCGAACTGCCACCGCTGCGCCGCGCGCGGGTGATGTTCAAGTTTCTGGAGTTGCTGAACCAGCACAAGGACACGCTGGCGGCCATGATCACCGCCGAGCACGGCAAGGTGTTCACCGACGCCCAGGGCGAGGTGGCGCGCGGCATCGACATCGTCGAGTTCGCCTGCGGCGCGCCGCAGCTGCTGAAGGGCGACTTCACCGACCAGGTCTCCACCGGCATCGACAACCACACGCTGCGCCAGCCGCTGGGCGTGGTGGCCGGCATCACGCCGTTCAACTTTCCGTGCATGGTGCCGCTGTGGATGTTTCCGCTGGCGCTGGTCACCGGCAATGCCTTCATCCTGAAGCCCAGCGAGCGCGACCCCAGCTGCAGCCTGTTCATGGCCGATCTGCTCAAACAGGCCGGCCTGCCCGATGGCGTGTTCAACGTGATCCAGGGCGACAAGCTGGCCGTGGATGCGCTGCTGACCCACCCCGATGTCAAGGCGGTGAGCTTCGTCGGCTCCACCCCGATCGCCAACTACATCTACGAGACCGGCGCGCGCCACGGCAAGCGCGTGCAGGCGCTGGGCGGCGCCAAGAACCACCTGGTGGTGATGCCCGATGCCGACGTGGAGCAGGCCGTGGACGCCCTGGTGGGCGCAGCCTACGGCTCGGCCGGCGAGCGCTGCATGGCGATCAGCGTGGCGGTGCTGGTGGGTGAGGTGGGCGACACCATCGTCGAGAAGGTGGCGGCGCGCGCCCGCACCCTGAAGGTGAAAGACCCGATGAGCCTGGACGCCGAGATGGGCCCCATCGTCACCGCCGAGGCCAAGGCGCGCATCGAGGGCTACATCGCCACCGGGGTGGAAGAGGGCGCCAGGCTGGTGGTCGACGGCCGCGGCCTGAAGGTGCCCGGCCTGGAAGCGGGCTTCTTCACCGGCGGCTCGCTGTTCGACCACGCCACGCCGGCCATGCGCATCTACAAGGAAGAGATCTTCGGCCCGGTGCTCACCTGCGTGCGCGTGCCCGACTTCGCCGCCGCGCTGAAGCTGGTCAACGAGCACGAGTTCGGCAACGGCGTGTCGATCTACACCACCGACGGCGGCATCGCGCGCGAGTTCAGCCGCCGCGTGCAGGTGGGCATGGTGGGCGTGAACGTGCCCATCCCGGTGCCGATGGCCTGGCACGGCTTTGGCGGCTGGAAGAAGAGCCTGTTTGGCGACATGCACGCCTACGGCGAAGAGGGCGTGCGCTTTTACACCAAGCAAAAGAGCGTGATGCAGCGCTGGCCCGAGAGCATCGCCAAGGGCGCCGAGTTCAACTTCCCGGTCTCGAAGTAACAGCACCATGCAGCGGCGCATGGGCTTGCGCTGGGCCGCCGCCGCGGCCTTGGGGATGGGCGGCGGCGCCCTGGGTGGCGCCGGGCGGGTGCTGGCGGCCACGGCTGGTTCGGCTGGTGCAGCCGGTGCAGCCGATCCGGCGTCAGCGGCCACGGCGTCGGCCGATGCGGCCAGCCTGCCGCGCCTGGCCGACGCTGATCTGGCCTTCGCCCGCCAGCTGCGCACGGCCGGCCTGGCCGACACCCGCGCGCTGGCCCTGGTGCAGCGCCTCACCCGGCAGGTGGGCGCACGCCCCGCGGGCAGCACGGCCGATGCCCGCGCCGTGGCCTGGGCCCTGGCCGAGGCGCGCGCGCTGGGCCTGCCGCGCGTGTGGCAGCAGCCGGTGCCGCTGCGCGTGTGGCAGCGCGGCCCGGCCCAGGCCACGCTGCTGGCGCCCGAACGACGCGCGCTGGTGGTGGCGGCGCTGGGCAACAGCGTGGGCACGCCGTCCGGCGGGCTGGAGGCCGAGCTGGCCTGGTACCCCGACTTCCAGGCCTTGAAAGACGACCGCAGCGAGCGCGCACGCGGCCGCATCGTGTTCATCGACCAGCGCATGGACCGCAGCCGCGACGGCAGCGGCTACGGCCGCGCGGTGCCGGCGCGCTTTGGCTCGGCGGCCGAGGCGGCACGCCGTGGCGCGCTGGCGGTGGTGATCCGCTCCATCGGCACCAGCGGCGCCAACCCCGCCTTGCCCGGCGAGCCCGATCGCGTGGCCCACACCGGCGCGATGCGCTACGACGACGACGCGGCGCAGATCCCGGCGCTGGCGGTCTCGGTGGCCGATGCCGAGCACCTGGCCGCGCTGCAGGCCGCCGGCCAGCCGCTGCGCCTGGCGCTGCAGGTGGCCAACCAGGTGGGTGTCGAGGCCCTCAGCCACAACGTGCTGGCCGAGCTGCCGGGCCAGGGCGCGCTGGCCGGCGAGGTGGTGCTGCTGGGCGCCCACCTCGACAGCTGGGACGTGGGCGAAGGCGCGGTGGACGACGGCGCCGGCGTGGGCATCGTGCTGGCCGCGCTGGGCCTGATCGCCGAGCGGCTGCGCGCCGCGCCGGCCGAGCTGGCCCAGGCGCCACGCCGCAGCCTGCGCGTGGCCCTGTACGCCAACGAGGAGAACGGCTTCGACGGCGCGCTGGCCTACAGCCGCGCCCATGGCAGCGAGCCGCACCAGTGGGTCAGCGAGAGCGATTTCGGCGCCGGCCCGGCCTATGCCTGGCGCCACCGCGTGCGGCCCGAGGCGCTGCCGGTGATGGCGCAGATCGCGGCCGAGCTGGCGCCGCTGGGCCTGCCGCTGGGCGCTGGCAACGACGCCACGCCCGGCCCCGATGCCGCCGTGCTGATGCGCCGCCACCGCTGGCCGGCGGTGCAACTGCACCAGGACGGCAGCCGCTACTTCGACGTGCACCACACGCCGCACGACACCTTGGCGCGGCTGGACGCCAGCGCGCTGCCGCAGAACGTGGCCGCCTGGGCCGTGCTGGCCTGGCTGGCCGCGCGCGCGCCGGTGGCCTTCGGGCCCCTGCCGGCGCGCTGACCCGGCGCGGCCGGCCCGGGCTCACCGATTCAGGCGCAGCCCGGGCCCTGGGCGGCCATGGCCTGCAGGCCCTCGGTGATCTGCTGCGGGCTCAGCTGGCGCAGCTGCATGGCGATCGACCAGCGGTGGCCGAAGGGGTCTTCGACCACGCCGTAGCGGTCGCCCCAGAACTGGTCGCCCAGCGGCATCACCACGCTGCAGCCGGCATCCACCGCGCGGGCAAAGGCGGCGTCGGCGTCGGTGGTGTAGAGGTGCAGGGTCACGGCCGTGCCGCCAATGGCCTTGGGGCCGCGCGCGCCCATCTCGGGAAACTCGTCGTGCAGCATCACGATGGAGTCGCCGATGCGGATCGAGGCATGCATCAGCAGGCCGCCCGGGCCGGGCAGGCGGCTCAGCTCCACGGCGCCGAAGGCCCGGCCGTAGAAGGCGATGGCGTCGGACGCGCCGGCGCACACCAGGTGCGGCGTGAGGGTGTGAAAACCCTCGGGAATGGCGTGGGCAGGGGACTGGCTCATGGCAAGGGCTCCGGAATGAGAAAGGGGCGCAACGACGGGGCGGCGCGGCCGGCCTGGGCGCCCGGCCGGGCCGCCCGCATGGCCACCGCTGCACGACGAACGGCCCCGCACCGTCTCGACAACGGGCCGGCCATCCTGCCCTTGTTCGGCCGATCGGGCGCGGCGCGGCGGCCCATGATCGCGGGGGGAACGCCTGCACGCCCATGACCCGACTCCACCCCGCCACCGCCCCCACCGCCCGCTCCGGCCTGGCCCTCTCACTGGCCACGCTGAGCCTGCTGCTGCCCGGCTGCGCCAGCCAACTGCCCGGGCTGGGCCACCAGGCCGACGGCCTGCCGCCGCCGCCCAGCAGCAACGGCCGCAGCCCGCCCGTGGCCTGCCGCCAGCTGGCCGGCGCGCTGGCCGGCTGGCCCGGCCTGCGCATCACCGACGCACAAGACCTGCCCGCCGATGCCGCCGGCCACCCGGCGCACTGCCTGGTGCGCGGCCGCCTGGGCGAGCGCACCGGCAGCGACGGCCGGCCCTATGCCATCGGTTTCGAGCTGCGCCTGCCGCGTGGCGACGGCCAGCGCCTGCTGCACCAGCCGCAGGACGGCATGGCCACGCCGGCCTACGGCACGCTGGCGGTGCAGCCCGGCCCCGATGCGCTGGGCCGCGGCATCGCCGTGCTCACCAGCGACGGCGGCCACCAGGCCACCGCGCCAGCCGATCTGCGCTACGGCCTGGCCGCGCCGCAGGCCTATGGCGCCGATGCGCAGGCCCGGCGCGACCTGGCCCACGCCGCCGACGCCGCCGTGTGGCCGCTGGCCCTGGCCCTGGCCACGCGCCACTACGGCGCCGCGCCGAAATACCGCTACATCGCCGGCTGCGGTGAAGGGGGCCGGCGCGCGCTGATGGCCGCCTCGCGCCACCCCGACCACTACGACGGCCTGCTGGCCGGCGCACCGGCCATGAACCTGCCGCGCGCCACGCTGGCCCAGGCCTGGAGCCTGCAGAGCTGGATGGCCGTGAGCGCCGACCTGCGCCGCGCCTTCACGCCGGCGCAGCTGCGCGAGGTGGGCGCACGCGTGCTGGCACGCTGCGACGCGCTGGACCAGCTCCATGACGGCGTCGTGGGTGACGTGCGGCGCTGCCAGCGCGCCTTCCGCTTCCAGGATCTGCAATGCCCGGTGCCGCTGGCCCAGGCCGCCGCGATGGCCCCCGGCGAGGTGGCCGCCGCACGGCAGGGCGCAGCGGCCGCGGCGCCGAACACCAAGCCCGGCACCCGGCCCGGCACCGCGCCCGCCGCCAAGGCCAGCCCCAAGACCAGCCTCAAGACCCCGGCCAGGCCCCTGGCCGCGCTGACGGAAGAACAGCTGCTGCCGCGCACCCTGGCCCCCTTGCCGTCCACCGCCCGCAGCGAGGCCGGCCGTGCGCTGGCCGAGGGCCCCGGCGCCTGCCTGGCGCCGCTGCAGGTGCAGGCGCTGCAGCGGGCCTTTGGCGGGCCGCTCACCCGCGCCGGCGAGCCGCTGTACGCCGCCTGGCCGATGGACCCCGGCATTGCCGGCGCGCAATGGCGGCGCTGGCAGCTCGACTCGGCCGAGCCGGCCTTCGACAGCCTGCCACTGCTGGCGGTGCTGGCCCCGGCCACGCTGTCGCAGGTGATGAGCACGCCGCCCGCGGCGCTGGGCGATGGCTCGGTGGCCGCGCTGCGCGACTACCTGGCGCGGCTGGACATCGACCGCGACGCCCCGGCCATTGCCGCCAGCGACGCCGAGCACCCCGAATCGGCGCTGGCGCTGTTCACCCCGCCCGAGGTGCTGGAGCCGCGCCTGGCCAGCCTGGCGCGCCACGGCGGCAAGCTGCTGGTCTATCACGGCGTGGCCGACCCGGTGTTCTCGGCGCTGGACACCCTGGCCTGGGCCGACCGGCTGCACACCGCGCTGGGCCTGGGCCCCGCCGACGAGGTGGCGCGCGTGTTTGCGGTGCCCGGCATGAACCACTGCGCCGGCGGCCCGGCCACCGACCGCTTCGACGCCCTGGGCGCGCTGATGGACTGGGTGGAGCAGGGCCGCGCGCCCGATCGCATCGAGGCCCGTGTTCACCCCGCCAACCCCGAGCGCCCCACCGGCTGGAGCACCCAGCGCAGCCGGCCGCTGTGCCCCTGGCCGCGCGTGGCGCGCTATGCCGGCGGCGATGTCGAAGCGGCCGACAGCTTCCGCTGCGCGCCGCCCTGAGCGCGCCCCCCAACGCGGCGCCTGCGCCACGCCCCTGCGGCCCCCCGGGCCGTGCGGCCGGGAAAGCCCGCAGCCGCCCATCCGCCGTGACCGCCCGGGGCGGCGGCTGGCGGGGCCAGAATCGGCCGCATTGCCAACCCTGCAGACGCTGCCCGATGACCTCGATGCACCGCCGCTCGCTGCTGGCCCTGGCCACCGCCACGCTCGCCACCCGCGGGCTCGTCGGCTGTGCCAGTGCCACGCCCGGCCCACCCGCGGCCGCCACCACGCCCACCACCGCCGCCGGCCCCTGGGTCACGCCCCCCGCCGCCCTGCACCTGCGCCAGGTGCCGCCGGTGCCGCAGGCGGTGGCCGACGCGGTGGCCCGCTACACCGACTTTGCCGGCCACACGCTGCTCGACTGGCACCCGCAGCGGCGCGAGATGCTGGTCAGCCACCGGCCGGCCGGCGCCGCGGTGGCCCAGCTGATGCGCCTGGGCGCGCCCGCTGAAGGCGGCCCGGCCACGCCCGAAGGCCTGCTCGACAGCAGCGAGCCGGTGGCCAGCGCCCGGTATGCGCCGGATGACGGCCGCTTCATCGTGTTCAGCCGCGCCCAGGGCGGCAACGAGGCCTACCAGCTGTGGCGCCTGGACGCCCCCGGCCAGGCGCCGGTGCTGCTGACCCACCCCGAGCAGCGCCACACCTTCGAAGACTGGCTGCCCGGCCAGCGCACGCCGCGGGCCCTGGTGAGCTCGGTGCCGCTGGACCGCACCGCCCAGGGCGGCCGGCGCGAGAACCCCGGCACCCGGCTGTGGCTGCTCGACCCGCTGCAACCCGCCACGGCCAGCGATGCGGTGCGCCCGCTCGCCGAGCTGCCCGGCACCGGCTGGGACCTGGGCGCCATCAGCCCCGATGGCCGCCTGGCGGCGATGCGGCGCTACATCTCGGCCACCGACAGCGAGCTGTGGCTGCTGGACCTGGCCGATGGCCAGCGCCGCCTGCTGCTGCCGCAGCCCGGCGCGCCGCGCGCGGTGCACCATGCCCGCCGCTTCAGCCCCGACGGCCGCCAGCTCTACCTCACCAGCGACCGCGGCAGCGAGTTCCGCCAGCTGTGGCGGCTGAGCCTGGCCGACAGCGCACTGCAGCCGCTGAGCGCCGACACACCCTGGGACGTGGACGAGATCGACCTCTCGCCCGACGGCCGCCGGCTGGCGCTGCGCATCAACATCGACGGCCGCGACGAGCTGCGCCTGATGGACGCGGCCAGCGGCCGCTGGCTGCCCACCGGCGCGCTGCCCGGCGGCAGCGTGGTCGACCTCCGGTTCCATCCCGCGCGGCCCGAGCTGGCCTTTGCGGTGAACGGCGCCCAGGGCCCCAGCCAGCTGTGGGGCCTGCGCCTGGGCGCCGATGGCACGCCCGCCGCCGCGCCCCAGGCCTGGAGCCACGCGCGCCTGCACCCGGCACTCGACGTGGCGGCCTTCAGCGAGCCCGAGATCGTGCGCTGGAAGAGCTTTGACGGCCGCAGCATCTCGGGCCTGCTGCAGCGCCCGCCGTCGCGCTTTGCCGGCCGCCGGCCGGTGCTGATCCACATCCACGGCGGGCCCGAGGGCCAGGCCAAGGTGGTTTATGGCGGGCGCAACAACCACTATGTGCAAGACCTGGGCATGGCCCTGCTGCGGCCCAACGTGCGCGGCTCAACCGGCTATGGCAAGACCTTCCTGTCGCTCGACAACGGCCTGCTGCGCGAGGATTCGGTCAAGGACATCGGCGCCCTGCTCGACTGGATCGCCAGCCAGCCCGATCTCGACCCCACCCGCGTGGTGGTGGCCGGCGGCAGCTACGGCGGCTACATGAGCCTGGCCGTGGCCACGCACTACGCCAGCCGCATTGCCGGCAGCATCGACGTGGTGGGCATCTCGCACTTCGTGAGCTTTCTCGAGAACACCGAGAGCTACCGCCGCGACCTGCGCCGCGTCGAGTACGGCGACGAGCGCGATCCGGCCATGCGCGCGTTCCTGCACCGCATCTCGCCGCTGACCAATGCCCGGCGCATCACCCAACCGCTGTTCGTGGTGCAGGGTGCCAACGACCCGCGCGTGCCGGTGGGCGAGGCCGAGCAGATCGTGGCCCAGGCCCAGGCCAACGGCAAACCGGTGTGGTACCTGCGCGCGGCCAACGAGGGCCATGGCTTCGCGCGCAAGGAAAACGCCGACTACCAGTTCTATGCCACGGTGATGTTCCTGCGGCAGGTGCTGGGCCTGGATTGACGGCTACCTGAACGCGTAGTTCATGCTCAGCGAGACGCTGCGGCCGCGCGTGTCGGTGTAGCTGGGGTCGTAACCCGACAGGAAGAACCAGGCCTGCTGCGAGAACGGCGGCGCGGTGTCGAACAGGTTCTGCACCGTGGCGCGCAGGCTCAGCGCCTTCATCGGCTCCCAGCCGGCCGACAGGTTCCACAGCGAGTACGACGACACCCGGCGGTCGGCCTTGCCGACGATGAGCTGGTCGCCATAGCCCGACAGGAAGCTGTTGGACAGCGTGGCGTTGACCGGGCCGCGTTGCCAGTCGAGGCTGATCGTGTGGCGCCAGCGCTGCACCACGCCGTCGTTCAGAAAGCGGCCCAGGTTGCTGACAAAGGGGTCGCCATTGCCGGTCTGCTGCTTGCTGCGCAGCGTGAGCGTGCCGTTCAGCCGCGCGCCAAACTGGCCCACCGGCGAGGCGATCTTGCTGATCGCCAGGCCGATGTCCAGGCCCGAGATCTTTTGCGCACCGCGGTTTTCCTTCACCAGGTCGATGTGGTCGATCTCGTTGTCCTCGTCGCGGTGCACCAGGCTGCCGTACTTGTCGAGGTTGGCCAGGATCACGTCCACGCCCAGCGTGCTGATCAGGTTGCGCTTCTCGATGGCCCAGTAGTCCAGGCTCAGGCTCATGTCGCGCGCCGGCTCGAACACCAGGCCCAGCGCCAGCTGCCGGCTGGTTTCGGGCTTGAGCTTGGCATTGCTGTAGTTCACCGTGGTCCAGATCTCCGAGCAGTCGGTGGGCGTGTTCTCGGGGTCGGCGGCCATGCACACCGGATCCACCAACGTGGCCGAGGCGCCCTCGGTGACCGGGCGGTACAGATCGCTCATGCTCGGCGCGCGAAAGCCGGCGCCGGCCGAGGCGCGCAGCAGCAGCTCGCGGATGGGCGCGTACTTCAGGCCCAGCTTGGGGCTCAGCTTGCCGCCGCTGGTCTGGTAGTGCTCATAGCGCATCGCGCCCTGCAGCTCGAGCTGCTTGCTGAGCGGTGCCGAAATCTCGCCAAACACCGCGCTGACGCGGCGCGACTTGCCGAAATCGGCGTCCGGGCCCTGCGAGCTTTCGCCCAGGATCAGGCCGGCGGCCAGGGCCTGCGACTGGTGGTAATCCTGCCGCTCGCGGCGCAGCTCGCCGCCCAGGGCCAAAGCCAGGTCACCGCCGGCCAGCTTCATCAGCGGGCGCGAGACCTTCAGGTCGAGGCTGCTCATCGTGCCCTTGGCGCTGCGCACCTCGCCGCGGATCTGCGCCGCCTCGTACAGCGCACGCCCGGCGGCGCCGCTGGGGCCGAAGGGGTTGAGCGTGCCGTCGGCAAAGCCGTCGATCAGCATCTGCTCGTTCAGGTAGCCCTGGTGGTCGCGGTCACTGACCTTGCTGATGCCGTGGTTCAGCGCCCACTCGTAGTCCCAGGTGCCCAGCAGGCCGGTGGTGCCCAGCACCAGGCGCTGGCCGGTGGACACCAGCTCGCTGGTGCGCAGCCCGGCCTCCGACAGGCGCGTGCGCACGGTGATCAGGCGGTCCTCGTGGTCGGCGTCCAGGCTGTTGAGGGCGCTGCCGGCCAGCGCCGGCACCAGCGACACGTCGATGTCGGGCGCATAGCGGTTGGGCGTGCCCGAGTACAGCGTGCGCGCACGCGCCAGCGACAGCTCGACGAATGCGTTGTGGCCGCCCCCCAGATCGACCATCGCGCGCGTGAACAGGCTGCTCTTGGTCGACTCGGGGTACAGCTCGATGTCGCGCATGTAGTCGAAGGTGCAGCCGTCAATGCCGCCGATGCCTTCGGGCAGGTATAGGTTGGCCGGCGGGTTGCAGCCGGTGGCTGCCGCGGGGTTGATGGTGCGGCTGTCGATCACCGTCTTGCCATTGGTCGAGAAGCCCTCGCCCACCAGCGTGTCGAGCTGGCTGCTCGACAGGCGGATGTTGCCCGGGAAGGTGTAGCTCGACAGCAGGTCGGGCAGGCGCTCGGGGATCTGCAGATCCTTGATGAACTTGCGGTTCATCGCATTGAGCTTGGTGGTCTTTTGCAGGTCGAGCACGGCGATCACGTTGAAGCGGTCGCGCGCCAGGTCGCCATAGCCGCCCGACAGCGTGGCGCTGCGCTTGTCGCCGCCACCGCCCTCGGTGGTCTTGAGCGCGCTGGCTGCAAGCTCGATGCCGGTGAAATCCTTGCGCGTGATGAAGTTGATGACGCCGCCGATGGCGTCGGAGCCGTACAGCGCCGAGGCGCCGTCCAGCAGCACCTCCACGCGCTCGATGGCGGCGGCCGGGATGCTGTTGAGGTCGACCCCCGCGGCATCGCCCGGCGAGGCAAAGTTGGCCATGCGCCGGCCGTTCAGCAGCACCAGGGTGCTGCTCACGCCCAGGCCACGCAGGTTGGCCCCGTTGAAGCCCATCTGGTCGCGAAAGCCGCCATAGGCCACGCTGCCACCATCGGTCAGGTTGCTGGCCGTGGCGGCCAGGCGCGAGATGATCTCGGCCGCCGTGGTGGCGCCCTGCTTGGTGAACTCGTCGCGGGTGATCACCTGCACCGGCAGCGCGGTCTCGCCGTCGATGCGCTTGATCGCCGAGCCGGTGATCTCCACGCGCTGCGGCGTGCCCTGGGCCTGGGCGGCACCGGCCAGGGCGCCGGTGGCCAGCGCGGCCGCCAGGGCCTGGGCGCTGGCCCGGAGCATGAATCGATGGGCAGTGCGGCGGGCGGGCATGGGCGGTTCTCCTGGCGGGGCTGGGTTCGGCGCAGTCTAGAAAGCCTTTACCGGGCAGCAAGCGCCACGAAACGGCATCGTCGCTTGGCCGCAACTCGCCGTCGCATCGCCGCAAGCGGCTGTCGCGGGCATGTCGCAAGGCCGGGCCGGCGCCCGTGCCGGCTTGCGTGCAAGCGACATGTTCTTTCGCGCGCCGGCAAGCGGGCTGTCGGCGCGCCACGGGCGGTGCCAACATCGCGGCCTTGCCTTCCCGACCGGCCGCCGCCGCGGCCCCTGCCCATGCCCGCCTCCACGCCCGCCCGCCGCCGCCTGCTGCTCTGCCTGGGCCTGGCCGGCCTGCTGGGCGCGCCGGGCGGGGCGCTGGCGCAGGCCTCGGCAGCGCCGGCGGCCGCGGGCGCAGCGGCCGCGGTGCAGGGCGTCGCGGTGGCCATCGGCGGTGCGCTGCGCAACGAGAACGAGGCCGTGTGGCGCCAGCTGGTGCAGCTGAGCGGCGGCCCGGGCACCACCTGGGTGGTGCTGGGCACGGCCAGCGAGTCGCCGCAAAGCAGTGCCGACAACGCCGCCAGGCAGCTGCGCCAGCGCGGCGCGGTGGTGCACACGCTGCCGGTCTCGCCGCTGCTCAAGGAGCGCCCGGTGGCCGAGGCGGTGCGCGACCCCGCGCTGATCGCCCAGGTGCGCGCCGCGCGCGGCGTGTTCTTCACCGGCGGCTCGCAGGACCGCATCGTGGCCAGCCTGCTGCCCGGTGGCCAGGCGTCGCCGCTGCTGCAGGCCATCTGGGAGCTCTACCGCGCCGGTGGCGTGGTGGCCGGCACCTCGGCCGGCGCGGCGATCATGAGCGCGACGATGTTCGTCGACGCGCCCGATGTGGTGGGCGTGCTCAAGGGCCAGCTGCGCGAGGGCCACGAATTCGGCCGCGGCCTGGGCTTCGTCGGCCCGGCGCTGCTGGTTGACCAGCACTTTCTCAAGCGCGGGCGCATCGGCCGCCTGCTGCCGCTGATGCAGCGCACGGGCTACATGCTGGGCCTGGGCGTCGAAGAGGATTCGGCCGCCGCGGTGCGCGGCACGCAGGTGGAGATGCTGGGCGGCCAGGCGGTGCTGGTGGATCTGGCCGAGGCGCGCAGCGACGCCGCGGCCGGCGCCTTCAACCTGCAGGGCGCGCGCGTCTCGCTGCTGGACGCCGGCGACCGGCTCGACCTGGCCACGCGCCGCTTCACGCCGGTGGCGCACAAGGCCCGCGGCCAGGTCTACGACCCCGCGGCGCCGGGCTACAAGCCCTACAACACGCTGCAGCCCTTTGATGTGGACTGGCTGGCCAACGGCGTGCTGGCCACGCGCATGGGCCAGCTGATCGACGCCAGCTACACCGAAGTGCGCGGCCTGAGCTTCGACCCGCGCGGTGGCGCCGGCGGGGCAGGCGGTGCCGGCGAGGCACGCGCCGCGCTGGGCTTCGAATGGCGGCTGTACAAGGCGCCCGGCAGCATCGGCTGGACCAGCCCCGAGGGCGGCGACGAGGACTACAGCGTGCACCGCCTGGGCCTGGACGTGCACCCGGTGCGCATGGCGCAGCCGCTGCACACACCCTGGGCGCCCGTGCCGGCGCGCTGAGCGCAGGCGTTAACCTTCCGGCCTGGCGCGCCCCATCCGCGCCCATCCATTCAGCCCGACCCCCAGGAGAGCACCGCATGCAACGACGCCTGATCCCCGCCGCCTTGGCCACCTTGCTGGCCGCGCTGTCGCTGGCCCCCGCCGCCCAGGCCCAGGCGCCTGACTGGAAGAAGCTGCGCATCGGCGTCGAAGGCGCCTACCCGCCCTTCAGCGAGGTGGGCCCAGACGGCAAGTTGAAGGGCTTCGACATCGACATGGCCTGGGCCCTGTGCGCCGAGATGAAGGCCGAATGCAGCCTGGTGCAGCAGGAGTGGGACGGCATGATCCCGGCGCTGAACGCGCGCAAGTTCGACGCCATCCTGGCCTCGATGGCGGCCACCGACGAGCGCCGCAAGTCGGTGAACTTCAGCGACAAGTACTACAGCACGCCGGCGCGCCTGGTGGCCAAGGCCGGCACGGCGCTGCAGCCCACGGCCGAGAGCCTGAAGGGCAAGAAGCTGGGCGTGCAGCGCGCCACCATCCACGACCGCTACGCCACCGACAACTTCAAGAGCGCCGAGATCGTGCGCTATGCCAAGGCCGACGAGGTCTACCTCGACCTGGCCGCCGGGCGGCTGGACCTGATCATGGCCGACTCGGTGGCCGTGGACGGCGGCTTCCTCAAGAAGCCGCAGGGCAAGGGCTTTGCGTTCTTCGGCCCGGCCTACAACGACGTCAAGTACTTCGGCACCGGCTCGAGCATCGCGGTGCGCAAGGCCGACGACGCGCTGGCGCAGAAGTTCAACGCCGCCATCAAGGCGCTGCGCGCCAACGGCACGTACAAGAAGATCCAGGACAAGTACTTCGACTTCGACGTGTACGGCAATTGACATGACCCCCCCTCGAAGCGCCTTCGGCGCCTGCCCCCCAGGGGGGCACCGCCAGCGGCCCGGCCAAGCCGGTTGCGCGGCGGTCGCTGGGCCTGGCCGGAGTCAGGCATCGCGGGTCGCTGCGATCCAGGTCTGAGCCATGCTGCACGGCTACACCCTCAGCCTGCTCGAAGGCGCCGCGCTGACACTGGCGGTGGCGCTGGCCTCGCTGGCCATCGCGCTGGCGCTGGGCCTGGCCGGGGCGGTGGCCAAGCTGTCGCGCTCGCGCGCGGCGCGCGGCACGGCCCAGGTCTACACCACGGTGATCCGCGCGGTGCCCGATCTGGTGCTGATGCTGCTGGTGTTCTACGGCGGCCAGACGGCCATCAACGCGCTGGGCGAGCGCCTGGGCTGGGCCTATGTCGACATCGACCCCTTCGTGGCCGGCGTGTCGACCATCGGCTTCATCTTCGGCGCCTATTTCACCGAGGTGCTGCGCGGCGCCTTCCTGGCCGTGCCGGCCGGCCAGCGCGAGGCGGCACTGGCCTTCGGCTTCAGCCGCGCGCAGGTGCTGCTGCGCATCGTCGGGCCGCAGATGCTGCGCCACGCGCTGCCCGGTCTGTCGAACAACTGGCTGGTGATGATCAAGAGCACGGCCATCGTCTCGGTGATCGGCCTGTCCGACCTGATGAGCCGCGGCGCGCAGGCCGCCGGCGCCACGCGCGAGCCCTTCACCTTCTACCTGGCGGTGGCCCTGGTGTACCTGGGCTTCACCTCGCTGTCGGAGGCCTTCTTCGCCTGGCTGGCGCGGCGCCTGGGCACCGGCCAGAAAGTGGCCGCGCTGTGATCAACCAGAAGGTGGCCGCACTGTGATCAACCAGGCAGTGGCCGCACCATGAACCTGCAAGTCATCTGGGACAGCCTGCCGCTGTATGCCGCCGGCAGCGGCGTGACGCTGCAGTTGCTGCTGGCCGCGCTGGCCACCGGCCTGGCCGCGGCGCTGCCGCTGGCGCTGCTGCGCAGCCTGCCCTCGCCGTGGCTGTGGCGGCCGGTGTGGTGCTTCACCTATGTGATCCGCGGCACGCCGCTGCTGGTGCAGCTGTTCCTGCTGTACTACGGGCTGGCGCAGTTCGAGGCGGTGCGCGACAGCGTGGCGTGGACAGCGCTGCGCTCGCCCTGGTTCTGCGCCGTGGCGGCGCTGGCCGTCAACACCTGCGCCTACACCTGCGAGATCCTGCACGGGGCCATCAAGGCGGTGCCGGCCGGCGAGGTGGAGGCGGCGCGCGCACTCGGCTTCTCGCGCACGGCCACGCTCACCCGCATCGTGCTGCCGCAAGCGCTGCGCCGGGCGCTGCCGGCCTACAGCAACGAGGTGGTGCTGATGCTGCACGCCACCGCGCTGGCCAGCGTGGTGACCCTGCACGACCTCACCGGCGTGGCCCGCGAGGTCAACTCGGTGCACTACCTGCCCTTCGAGGCCTTCATCACCGCCGCCGTGTTCTACCTGCTGATCACGGTGGTGCTGGTGGGTCTGTTCCATGCCGCCGAGCGGCGCTGGCTGGCGCCGATGGCGCGGTCGGCGCAGCCGGCCTGAACGCCGCGGCGCCACAAGCCCCGCGGCTCCTTTCTTGCGTAGCGATGCTGACGATCCAACATCCCCTGCTGCCGGCCGTGCCCGGCACCACACGCAGCCTCACCAGCCTGCATTACGGCACGCCGGGCAGCGGCCCCAAGGTGCTGATCCAGGCCTCGCTGCATGCCGACGAGGTGCCCGGCATGCTGGTGGCCCACCATCTGCGCCAGCGCCTGGGCGCGCTCGAGAGCGCCGGCCGCCTGCGCGGCGAGGTGGTGCTGGTGCCGGCGGCCAACCCGATCGGCATCGGCCAGTGGACGCTGCGCAGCCACCAGGGCCGCTTCGAGCTGGCCAGTGGCGAGAACTTCAACCGCGCCTATGCCGACCTGGCGCCGGCCGTGGCCGAGGCCGTGCGCGGCCAGCTGGGTGCCGATGCCGCCGCCAACGTGGCCCGGGTGCGCGCCGCCCTGCGCGCCGCGGTGGCCGCGCTGCCCGCAGCCAGCGAGCTGCAAAGCCTGCGCAAGGCCTTGTTCGGCCTGGCCGTGGATGCCGACGTGGTGCTCGACCTGCACTGCGACGGCGAAGGCGTGCTGCACTTCTACACCACGCCCGACTGCTGGCCCGGCCTGCAGCCGCTGGCGCGCTGCATGGGCGCGCAGGCGGTGCTGCTGGCCGAGCAGTCGGGCGGCGAGCCCTTTGACGAGGCGCTGTCGATGCCCTGGGCGCTGCTGGCGCGGCAGTTCGGCCCGGCCACGCCGCTGCCGCAGGCCTGCCTGGCCGTCACCATCGAGCTGCGCGGCGAGGCCGATGTGGCCCACCCGCTGGCCGCGCAGGACGCCGCCGCCATCGAGCAGTTTCTGGCGCTGCGCGGCCTGGTGGCCGACGCGCCGTCCGACGCCGCCGCGCTGCCGCCGCTGCGCTGCGAGGCCACGCCGCTGGCCGGCTCGATGCCGCTGGTGGCACCGCATGGTGGCGTGATCGTGTTCGTGCGTGCGCCGGGCGAACGGGTGACGGCTGGCGACACGATCGCCGAGCTGATCGACCCGTTCACCGGCGCACTCACACCCCTCAAGACGCCGGTGGACGGCCTGTTCTTCGCGCGCGAGAACCGGCGCTTCGCGGTGGCCGGCATGTCGGTGGGCAAGGTGGCCGGGGCCCAGGCGCAGCGCGAGGGCGCGCTGCTGTCGCCCTGAGCACGGCATGCGAGGATGCCGCCTCCCACCCCTGATGCGAAGCCCCGCCCCATGATCATCGTTCTTGGCCATGTGATCACCCAGCCCGGCCGCACGGCCGAGGCCCTGGCCATCGCCCAGGCCCATGTGGCGCGCTCGCGCCGCGAACCCGGCTGCCTGGAGCATGGCGTGCACCTGGACAGCGACAACCCCGCGCGCCTGGTGTTCATCGAGCGCTGGGCCGATCTGGCCGCGCTGCAGCAGCACTTTGCGGTGCCCGAGTCGGGCCGCTTCGTGCGCGAGATCAGCGCACTGGCCGCCGAGCGGCCGGCGATCAGCCTGCACCAGGCCACCGAACTGCCATGGCCGGGGGCGCAATGAGCGCCCATGGCCTGCGCATCGACAACCTGCACAAGCGCTTTGGCGAGCGCGAGGTGCTGCGCGGCGTCTCGCTGCAGGCGGCGCAGGGCGATGTGGTGGCCATCATCGGCAGCAGCGGCTCGGGCAAGAGCACGCTGCTGCGCTGCCTGAACCTGCTCGAGCAGCCGCACGAGGGCAGCTTCACGCTGGCCGGCGAAAGCCTGGCGCTGGCGCGCGACCGCGACGGCAGCCTGCGCGCGGCCAATGCACGCCAGCTGCAGCGCTGGCGCGCCCGCCTGGCCATGGTGTTTCAGGGCTTCAACCTGTGGAGCCACCGCACCGTGCTGCAGAACATCACCGAGGCGCCGATCCACGTGCTGGGCCGGCCGCGTGCCGAGGCCATCGAGCGCGCCGACGCGCTGCTGGCCCGCGTGGGCCTGAGCCACCGGCGCGACGTGTACCCGGCCCAGCTCTCGGGCGGCGAGCAGCAGCGTGTGGCCATCGCCCGCGCGCTGGCCATGGATCCCGAGGTGATGCTGTTCGACGAGCCCACATCGGCGCTCGACCCCGAGCTGGTGGGCGAGGTGCTGGCCGTGATGCGCGAACTGGCCGCCGAGGGCCGCACCATGCTGGTGGTGACGCACGAGATGGGCTTTGCCCGCGAGGTGGCCAGCCAGCTGGTGTTTCTGCACCAGGGCCGGGTTGAAGAAGCCGGCGTGCCGCGCACCGTGCTGGCCAACCCGCAAAGTGAGCGGCTGAGGCAGTTTCTCTCCGGCGGCCTGAAGTGACACGCCGGCACGCGACGATGGCCAGCGGGCCGGGCGCCGGGCCAGGCCGGGCCGGCCGGCGCACCCGCCGGTTGCGCGGCTGACATGACGCAACGCTGGGGCTTCGTGCTGCTGCCCGGCTTCGGCCTGGGGGCGCTGGCCGGGGCCACCGATGTGCTGCAGGCGGCCAATGCGCTGCTGGCCGAGGCCGGCACGGCGCCGCGCGGCCTGCCGGCCTACACGCCGGTGCTGCTGGGCGGCGAGGTGATGGCCGATCCGCTGGGCGCCGAATGCCGCGTGGCCAGCGCCGCCGGCGTGCAACTGCTGGTGCGGCCGCTGGCCGCCGCCGGGCCGCTGGACGCGCTGTGCGTGGTGGCCGAGCAGCCCCTGCGGCCCGGCCCGCCCAGCGCCGCGCGCGCCGAGCTGCTGGCCCTGCTGCTGCAATCGGCCGCCGCCGGTCGGCTGCTGGGCGGCATCGGCACCGGCGCCGCCTGGCTGGCCGAGGCCGGCCTGCTGCGCGGCCACCGCGCCACCGTGCACTGGCCGCAGATCGGCCCGCTGGCCGAGCGCCACCCCGAGGTGCTGGTGTCGCAGCGGGTGTTCGAGATCGACCGCGGCCGCCTCACCTGCGCCGGCCACCAGGCCAGCCGCGACCTGCTGATCGGCTGGCTGGGCCAGCACCACGGCGAGCGTTTTGCGCAGGAGCTGGCGGCGCAGTTCGGCCTGGCCCATGTGCCGGCGGCCGACGCGCGCCAGCATGCACCGCTGGGCGCGCGCCTGGCCGCGCAGCAGGGCGGCGGCTCGGCCAAGCTGGCCGAGGCCGTGGCGCTGATGGAGGCCAACCTGGCCGAGCCGCTGCCCACCGAGGAGATCGCGCGCCTGGTGGGCGTGTCGCGGCGCCAGCTCGAGCGCCTGTTCCGCCAGCACCTCGACGCGCTGCCCTCGCGCTGGTACCTGGGCCTGCGCCTGGCGCTGGCCCAGCGCCTGCTGCGCCAGACCAGCCAGTCGGTGCTGCAGATCGCGCTGGGCTGCGGCTTTGCCTCGGGCCCGCACTTCAGCAACGCCTACCGCGCCTTCCATGGCCGCACGCCGCGCGACGAGCGCAACCCGCGTGCCGCGGCCTGGCGTGAAGCCAGCGCCTGGCCTGAAGGCAGCCCGCCTCAGGCCATGGCCGACACCGCGCCGGGCGGGTCGGGCGCCGCGCCGCTGCCCAGCCGGCCGGCATCCCCGGCCGACGAGGGGCTGGCATGACCCGCTGGCTGCTGCGTGCCGCGCGACCCGAGGATGTGGACGCCCTGGCGGCGCTGGCCCAGGCGCGGGCCATCGGCATCAGCTCGCTGGCCACCGAGCGCGCCGCGCTGGCCGAGCAGATCGCGCAATCGCAGGCCGCCTTCACCAGCGACGACGACGCCAGCGGCGAG
The DNA here is from genome assembly GCF_025290835.2 of Aquabacterium sp. OR-4. NCBI lineage: Bacteria > Pseudomonadati > Pseudomonadota > Betaproteobacteria > Burkholderiales > Sphaerotilaceae > Pseudaquabacterium > Pseudaquabacterium prasiolae. The sequence goes on from NZ_JAOCQD020000001.1 coordinate 202,091, forward strand.
GAGCGCTACCTGTTCGTGCTGCAAGAGCTGCGCAGCGGCCGCCTGGCCGGCACTGCCGGCATTGCCGCGGCGGCCGGCTTCAACGACCGCTTCTACAGCTACCGCAACGAGTTCATCGTGCAGACCGCGCCGGCGCTCGGCGCGCGCAACCGCATCCACACCCTGCACCTGTGCCACGACCTCACCGGCGTGACCCTGCTCACCGGCTTTCACATCGACGCCGCGCTGGCCGACACGCCGGCGCCGCAGCTGCTGTCGCGCGGGCGCCTGGCCTTCATCGCGGCGCAGGCCGAGCGCTTTTCAGACCGCATCGCCGCCGAGAACCCGGGCCTGGCCGACGAATCGGGCCGCTGCCCGTTCTGGGACGCCGTGGGGCAGCGCTTCTTCGGCATGGGCTACCCCGAGGCCGAGCGCCTGACCGGTGGCTTCAGCCCCAAGGGCTGGATCGCCGAGCTGATGCCGCAGGGCCCGATCTACGTGCCGCTGCTGCCCGAGGAGGCGCAGTGGAGCCTGGGCCAGCTGCACCCGGTGGGCGACCTGCCGTTCAGCATGCTGCTCGACGAGGGCCTGGACGGCGACACCTACCTGAACCTGTTTGACGGCGGCCCCACCGCCGAGGGCCGCGTGGCCACGCTCAAGACCGTGCGCCGCCGCCGCGCCGTGGCGGCCGAGGCCGCGCCAGCCGGCCGCGGCCCCGGCGCAGCGGCGTCCGCCGCGCCGCCCGCCTGGTGGCTGGTGGACAACGGCCGGCGCGACGGCTTTGCCGCCATGCTGCTGCCCGCACCAGCGCCGGGCCAGGCCCTGGCGCTGGACGCTGGCGCGATCAGCGCGCTGGGCTGGGCGCCCGGCCATCGTCTGTGGGCCGCGCCGCTCGATGCCCCGGCCATGCCCCATGCCAACCCGCCGCAGCCTGGCGCCGACCCCTGGGAATGAGCATGCCGGCCTGCGCCCCGACACACGCCCCGCAGGGCCCCGCATGGCGGGGGCGCCGGTGAGCGCCAGCGCCTACCGCCTGCGCCCGGTGGTGGCCGGCGACCTGCCGGCGCTGCTGCCCTGGCTGCGCCCGGGCGCGGCGCGCGGCCTGCCGCGGCCCGATGCCGATGCCGCGCTCGACGCCGTGCCGGCCGAGCAGTGGCTGCTGGTCGAGCAGCAGGGCCAGGCGCGTGCCTGCCTGCGCCTGCGCCGCGCCATCGGCCTGCTGCAGCCGCGGCCCTGGTACCACGTGGGCTGCGTGGTGCATGCCGCACCGGCGCTGAACCTGCAGCACCGCCAGCACACCCTGCTGCTGGGCAATGACCACACCGGCAGCAGCGAGCTGGCCGACCTGGCCTGGCAGCAGGCCGGCCGCAGCCTGGCCGAGCAGGCGGCGGCGCTGCGCGCCCTGGTGCAGGGCGCGCTGGCCCGCCTGGGCAGCCAGCGCAGCGCCTTTGCGTCGCGGCTGATCGTCGAGCTGCCCGGCCTGCGCGACGCGCAGGGCCGCTCGCCGTTCTGGCAAGGCCTGGGGCGGCACTTCTATGCCGGCGATCCGCTGGCCGCGGCCGAGCGCTTCGGCCCCGACTGGCGCTGCCATGTCGCGGCCCTGCTGCCGCGCCAGCCGGTGTATGCCGCGTTCCTGACCGAGGCCGCGCAGGCCGCCATCGCCCAGGTCGACCCGGCCCACCGGCTGGCGATGGACACGCTGTGGCATGCCGGCCTGCGCTACGGCCACCACATCACCATCGACGATGGCGGGCCGGTGTTCGAGGCCGTGGTGGATGCGCTGGACACCGCCGCGAGCCCGCCGCGCCAGGCCGCCGAGCCACGCTGAGATACCCGCACAGCGCCTGGGGTGGGCCCGCCAGCGGCTACCGTGCAGGCTGCCGTCACACGCTGCCCTGGAGACCCCGCGCATGAGCGATTCGAACTACACCCCGCCCGCCGTCTGGACCTGGAACAAGGCCAGCGGCGGGCGTTTTGCCAGCATCAACCGGCCCGTTGCCGGGTCCACGCACGACAAGGCGCTGCCGGTGGGCCGCCACCCGCTGCAGCTGTACTCGCTGGGCACGCCCAATGGCCAGAAGGTGACGATCCTGCTGGAAGAGCTGCTGGCGCTGGGCCACGCCGGTGCCGAGTACGACGCCTGGCTGATCCGCATCGACCAGGGCGACCAGTTCGGCAGCGGCTTCGTGGCCGCCAACCCCAACAGCAAGATCCCGGCGCTGGTCGACCACAGCGGCCCCGAGCCGGTGCGCGTGTTCGAGTCGGGCGCGATCCTGATGTACCTGGCCGAGAAGTTCGGCGCCTTCCTGCCCACCGCGCCGGCGGCCCGCGCCGAGGCGCTGAGCTGGCTGTTCTGGCAGATGGGCAGCGCGCCCTTCCTGGGCGGCGGCTTCGGCCACTTCTATGCCTATGCGCCGGCCAAGATCGAGTACGCCATCGACCGCTACGCCATGGAAGCCAAGCGCCAGATGGACGTGCTGGACCGCCGCCTGGCCGACAGCGCCTACATCGCCGGCGACGCGTACACCATTGCCGACATGGCCATCTGGCCCTGGTATGGCGCGCTGGCCAAGGGCCAGCTCTACGGCGCGGGTGAGTTTCTCGGCGTGCACGAGTACAGCCACGTCAACCGCTGGGCCGACCAGATCGCCGCGCGCCCGGCGGTGCAGCGCGGCCGCATCGTCAACCGCACCCAGGGCCAGCCCGCCGCCCAGCTGCACGAGCGCCACGACGCCAGCGACTTCCAGTTGCGCACGCAAGACAAGCTGCAGGGGGCTCAATGAGCCAGGCCGCCACCAACACCGCCGGCGGGCCGGGCGCCGGGCACGTCACGCTGTACGACTGCGCCACCGCCCCCAGCCCGCGGCGTGCGCGCCTGCTGCTGGCCGAAAAAGGCGTGGCCCATGCCACCGTGCAGGTGGATCTGCGCAGCGGCGAGCAGCTGGGCGAGGCCTATCGCCGCATCAACCCGCAGTGCACCGTGCCGGCGCTGAAGGTCGACGGCGGTGCCGACGACGGCCTGCTGCTCACCGACAACGCCGCCATCGCCGCGTATGTGGACGCGCGCTGGCCCGAGCCGCCGCTGCTGGGCCGCACGCCGGCCGAGCGCGCCGAGGTGGCCAGCTGGCATTGGCGCGCCGAGTTCGAAGGCCTGATGGCGATTGCCGAGGCGCTGCGCAACAGCAGCCCGGCGATGGCCGGCCGCGCCTTGCCCGGCCCGGTGGACTACCCGCAGATCCCGGCACTGGCCGAGCGCGGCATCGCGCGGCTGCAGCAGTTCTTCCACACGCTCGACGCGCGCCTGGCCGAGCGCGAGTTCATCGCCACGCCGCACTTCAGCATCGCCGACATCGGCGCCGTGGTGGCGGTGGATTTCGCCCGCGTGGTGAAGCAAAAGCCCGACCCGCAGCGCCATCCCCACCTGCTGCGCTGGCGCGCCGCGATGGCGCTGCGGCCGGCGATGGCGCTGTAGGCCCGCGCAGCGCCTGTCAGCCCAGCGGCACCGGCAACAGGCCGGCGCGCTTGTACAACGGATGCCCGGGTCGGCCGCTGCGCAGGCGCGTCAGGCAATGCGGGGCCTTCAGCAGGCCCAGCACCTGTTCGTCGCGCCCCAGCAGCGCACCGGGGTCGCCCCACGCACACAGCACCAGCGCGGCACGCGCCTGCAGGCGCTTGAGGTGCCGGTCGTTGTCGGGCCCGACCGGATCGGGCACCTGGCTCAGCACGGCCGGATCGCGCGAACGCCAGGCAAACAGATTGCCCAGCAGCAGCGTGCCAAAGCCCCAGCGGCGGGCGTAGTTGATGCATACCCGCGAGGTGGCGTCGTCGTGCTCGGCATCGGCGGTCGACGGGTTCAGGCCGATGAACAGCACGGCCGGCAGCGCCGGCTCCCAGCAGCGCCGCAACGCGTAGCGGTAACGCCGGCAAGGCGACAGCACGGCGCTGGCGGCTGCCGGCGTCAGCATCGCAGCCCCGCCGCGCTGGCCTCGATCAGCCGGGCCAGGCGCGCGGCGCGGGTGGCGGGCTTCTTGGCCGTGGTGATGTGGTGCAGCGCCTGCTTGCGGTAGCCGGGCGGCGCGGCCTGCCAGTACAGCCAGGCGGTGGGCTGCTGCCGGAACAGCCGTTCTTCGTCGGCGCTGAGCGTGGCGGGCTCGGTCTGCTCGTAGGCGTAGACCATGGAGCGCTCGTCGCGCCGGGCCGCAAAGGCCGCGGCGCCGGCCGGCAGCATGCGGCCCTGGGCCGTCAGCGCCGCGTACTTGGCGATGTTCACCGCGCTCCAGATCGAGCCCGGTCGGCGCGGCGTGAAGCGGATCTGGTAGGCCTGCTCGTCGATGCGCCGGCGCACGCCGTCGATCCAGCCCACGCACAGCGCCTCGTCCACCGAGTCGGGCCAGTTCATGCTGGGCCGGCCCGAGCCGAGCTTGTAGTAACCGACGATCAGCGCGGCCTCGCTGGCCGCATGCTGCTGCAGCCAGCGGCCGAAGTCGGCGGCCGTGGCAAAGAAGCGCGGGGCAGGCAGCGGCACCAAGCGTCTAGTCCAGTGAAACGGAGAAATCGCCAAAGCGCGCCAGCGAGCGCGCGCGCGCCTTCTCGGCCTCGTCGTCTCGGTTCTTGGGCGGTGCGTGGGTGACCAGGCTGCCGATCAGCTGCCGCGCCACGTCGGCCACCTGGGCCACGGCCAGGTCAAAGGCCGCCTCGTTGGCCTTGGACGGCAGGTTGAACCCACTGAGCTTGCGCACGAACTGCAGCGCGGCGTCGCGGATCTCGAGCTCGGTGGCCGGCGGCTCGAAGTTGAACAGCGTCTTGATGTTGCGGCACATGCGGTGGGCCCGGTTCAGATGAAGGGGTAGGGCCCGGCTTGTGGGCCGATGGGGCTGAGGTGGCTGACCAGGCCTTCGCCCGGCTGCCAGCGGTGCAGCAGGCAGGCGGCCGGGCCGATGAAGGATTGCTCGGGCGCGCCGGGCAGAAAGTGCAGCGCGATCTGCGTGGTGGTGCTGGGGCAGGCGGCCACCACGGTGCCGGCCCAGCGGCGGAACATCAGCCGGTGCACATGGCCGCACAGCACCGCCTGCACCTGCGGGCTGGCGGCCACGATGGCCTCCAGCGGCGCCGCGTCGCGCAGGCGGTAGGCGTCCATGCTGGGCATGCCGCTGGCAAACGGCGGGTGGTGCAGCAGCAGCAGGGTGGGCTGCTGCGGCGCGGCGGCCAGCGTGCCGCGCAGCCAGTCGAGGCTGGCCGCATCGAGCACGCCGTGGTGGCGGCCGGGCAGGCAGGAGTCGAGCGCCACGACGCGCACCGGGCCTTCGTCGGCCACCCAGTGCAGCGGCCCGCTGGCGGGCAGGTAGGCATGGTCGGCAAAGGCCTGGCGCAGCGCCTCGCGGCCATCGTGGTTGCCGGGCATCAGGCGCAGGGGCAGGGTCAGCGGCCGCAGCAGCTCGCGCAACATGGCGTACTCGGCGGGCGCGCCCTCGTCGACCAGATCGCCCGAGATCAGCACCAGGTCGGGTGGTGGCTGCAGCTGCTGCAGGTGCGCAATGGCCTCGGCGAACATGCGGTTCGAGTCGACCACGCCCTTGTACAGCTGGCCGGCCGGGCGCACATGGGTGTCAGAGAGCTGGGCAATGAGCATGGCGGGCGATCATGCCTGCAGCGGCGCGGCCGGCCAACCGCCGGGGGGCATCTGCAGCACCGCCCGGGCCACCAGATCGGGCTGGCTGAACTGCGGAAAGTGCCCGCTCGCATCGGCCGGCACCTGCCGGCCCAGCGGCGACAAGGCCGCCAGGCGCTGCTGGTGCAGCGCGCGGGCCGCCAGCAGCGCCCGCGGCGTGGCCCAGGTCAGGGCCGGCCGCTGGCCGGTGAGCACGGTCAAGGGCAGGGGCGGAAAGCCGGGCGCGGCCAGCAGCTCGGCCGCCGACGCACGCGCGTGCAGGGTTTCGTGGTGGGGATGCAGCGGCCACAGCCGCTGGCTGACCCGCGCCAGCGCGCGCTGCAGGCGGCTTTCATGCAGCGGCAGCTGCAGCACATCCTCGGGTGCGGTGGCCTCCAGCAGCACCACGCCGGCCACCTGGGCCGGGCAGGTGCGCGCCAGCAGGTTGGCCACCAGGCCACCGAACGAATGCGCCACCAGCACCCACGGCGGCGGCAGTTGCAGCGTGGCCAGCAGCTGCAGCAGGTCGGCCACCATCACGCTGGCGGTTTGCGGCCGGGCCGGCGCCGCGCTGCGGCCGATGCCGGGCCGGTTGTAGGCCAGCGTGGTGCCGCTGCCGGCCAGGCGCGGCAGCAGCAGGTGCCAGCCGTGCAGCGGGCCGCCAGAGCCGTTGATCAGCACCCGCACCGGCCCGCCGTGCCCCTGGCACAGGTACTCGACGCGGCGGCCGTCGAGCTCGACGCATTGGCTGGGTGGCAGTGGCGTCATCGTTCGTCCTGGCGGGTCGGTGCGGTGCGGTGCGGGTCGGGTCGGGGCCGTCGGCCGCGTGTGGGCCGGGGCTGGTGCAGCGCTTGCTTGGCCTGGGCCAGGGCGCGGCCATGTCGGTCGCGCGCCGTTCAAACCGCACACGATGGACTGTTCGGGTCGCGATGTTGCCAAACCTTCGTCCGACGCGGCCGCGCCGGCCACGCCCTGGGTGGTGTGGAACGGCCTGTTCGGCCTGATCGACGAGGCCGTGCTGGGCCGGGTGGACAGCGGCCCCGGCGGCCGCCGGGCCTGGATGGCGCAGCCGTTCGAGATGCTGGGGCCGTTGGATCTGGACACCCTGCTGGCGCAGGGCCGCATCGCCTTTGCGGCCTGCCTGGTGATGTCGCGCGAGCGCTGGCGGGCCGATCAGGACACGCTGCGGCGCGAGGCCCGGGCGCAGCGCCGCGCCGCGCAGCGCCGCGCCGCGCAGCAGCGCCGCCAGACCGGCAGGGCCCGGGCCTTCAGGCGCCGGCCAGCAGGCGGCGGCGGCGCGCCAGGCTCTCGGCGGGCCAGCAGGCCTCGCGGTCGTAGTACTCGGCCATGGCCGGCACGCCGGGCGGCAGCAGCACCCAGGGCTGCTTGCTGTTGGTGAAGATGTGGATGTCGGGCGGCAGGTGGTCGGGCGCGTCGAGCGTGCCCACGCGCACGAAGGCCACCTTGGCACCGGCGCCGGCGTAGTGGCTCCACAGCGCGATGCGGCACTGCGGGCAGCGCGCGATCTGCTGGCCGCGGCCGCTTTGGCTGGGCGTGTGCACCCGCTCGGGCGCCAGCGCGCCGATCGACGCCACGCGCTCGCTCTCGATCATCGCGTTCAACGCAAAGGCCGCGCCGCTTTCGCGCTGGCACCAGCGGCAGTGGCAGCAGTGGGTGAACAGCGGCCGCGTGGCCATGCGGTAGCGCACGGCGCGGCAATCGCAACCGCCTTCCAACGGAAAGGGCGCGGGGCCTTCGGCGGCCGGCGGCTGGGTCAGGGACATGGCGGCAAACTCCTGGGGTCAGGCGGCTGGTCGAGCGGCAGATGGGGCAGCGGCAACGGCGGGCTGCCCGGCAGGATAAGACACCGGCATCGGCCAGCCGGGGCCAGCCGGGGCCAGCGGGGCGCGGCCGCTGGGCCGCTGGTGGCCAGGCTTCAGTAGTCGGTCCAGCCGCCGCTTTGCAGGGTGTGGCGAATGGCCAGCGCGCTGCGCACCAGGGCCGGGGCGATCTCGTCGCTCAGGCGCTTGCCCTGCAGGCGGGCGGCCGGCCCGCCCACGGTGAGCGACAGCGGCTCGCGGCCGTCGCCCAGGTCGATGGCCACGCCGGCGGCGCTGATGTCGGCCTCCCACTCGGTCTCGCTGGTCACGTAGCCCAGCTGGCGCTGCTGCAGCTGCGCGCGCTCGAGCCCCTGGCGCAGCTGCGGCCAGGCCGGCCGCGGCGGTGCGTTGCCGCGCGCCGGCTGCTGGCTTTCGGCTTCCAGATCGCTCAGCAGCCGGGCCTGCTCGGCCGGCTGCAGCGCCACGTACAGCGCCCGGCCCATGGCGGTGCTGGCCAGCGGCAGCTGGGTGCCCACGTCCAGCCCCAGGGTCAGCGGCGCGGCGCTGCGGCAATGCGCCACGTAGACCATGGTCAGGCTGCGCCGCACGCCCAGCGACACGGCGGCCTGGGTCTCGTCGGCCAGCGCCTGCATGTGCGGGCGGGCGATGCGGCCGATGTCGAAGTTGTTGAGCATCGAGAAACCCAGCGCCAGCACCCCGGGCGCCAGCGCGTACTCGCCACGCGTGCCGCGGTGGCGCAGGTAGCCCAGCGCGGTGAGCGTGAAGGTCAGGCGCGACACCGTGGCCTGCGGCAGGCCGGTGCGGCGCGCGATCTCCTGGTGCGCCAGCCAGCGGTCGGCCGGCCGGAAGCTGCGCAGCACCTCCAGGCCACGCGCCAGCGCGGTGACGAAGCGGCGGTCTTCGGCCACCACCGCCAGGGCATCGCTGCCGGCGAGTTCGCGTTGTCGGCCCATCGTCTGCCTGCTCTTTCCTTTTATTCCGCCAAGAGAAATGGTGAAGGCGAGCCACGGCGCCGGCCTGTCGCCCCAGCGACAGGCGATGCTGTCGCTTTCCCTATGTGGCGCCCTGCAGCGTTGTGCGCGGCCTGCGCGCTGCCTAGACTGCCGGCTCTGCTGCCAACGCGCGTTCCAATGCGCGGAATGACCATGCCCCACCGTGACCAGCCCCCCATTCTTCGCCACCCTTCGCGCCGGCAGCTGCTGGCGGCGGCCGCGCTGACGCCGCTGGCCGGTGCCAGCCGGGCGCAGGCCTTTCCGGCACGGCCGATCAACCTGATCGTGCCCTGGCCGGCCGGCGGCAGCACCGACCGCCACCTGCGCGCGCTGGCCGAGATTGCCGCCAAACATCTGGGCCAGCCGGTGGTGGTGCAGAACCAGCCCGGTGGCGGCGGCACCACCGGCCCCGGCAGCATGGGCCTGAACGCCAAGGCCGACGGCTACACGATCGCGCAGTTTCCGATGGGCATGCTGCGCATCCCGCACATGCAGAAGGTGCCCTGGCACCCGATCAACGACTTCAGCTTTTTGCTGGGCGTGTCGGGCTACACCTTCGGCTTCGTGGTGCGCGCCGACAGCCCGCACAAGAGCTTTGCCGAGTACATCGCCGCGGCCAAGAAGCAGCCGGGCGGCATCAACTTCGGCAGCACCGGCAACGGCACCAGCCCGCACCTGCTGATGGAAGAGGTGGCCGACGCCGCCAAGGTGGAGCTCACGCATGTGCCGTTCAAGGGCAATGCCGACCTGATGCAGGCCTTGCTGGGTGGCCATGTGATGGCCGCCAGCGATGCCACGGGCTGGGACAAGTTCGTCGACGCCGGCCAGATGCGCCTGCTGGCCACCTTTGGCGAGCAGCGCACCAAGCGCTGGCCGCAGGTGCCCACCGCCAAGGAGCTGGGCTACAACGTGGTGGGCAACTCGCCCTACGGCCTGGTGGCGCCCAAGGGACTGGACCCGGCCATCGCCCAGCGCCTGCACGACGCGTTCAAGAAGGCCATGGACGACCCCGAGCACCTGAAGGTGCTCGACCAGCTCAACCAGCAGCCCTGGTACAAGACCGGCCCCGAGTACCTGGCCTGGGCCAAGGACGGCTTTGCCAAGGACAAGGCGCTGATCGAGCGGCTGGGGCTGGCGGCCAAGTAGCTGGGGCACCCGGCGCCGCGGGGACGCGGCGCCACCCGCCGGGCGGGTAGCGCGGCCCGCTTGGGAGCGGCCCGGCGCTGGGCCGCGTGGGGCACCCGGCGCCGCGGGAATCAGATCAGCGAGCCGACGTTCAGCAGCGTCAGCACGCCCAGCACCGCGAAGATCATCGCCGCCACGGCGTGCACCATGCGCATGCTCACGCGCTTGGCCACCTGGTCGCCCAGCAGCACGGCGGGCACGTTGGCGGCCATCATGCCCAGCGTGGTGCCGGCCACCACCGCCCACAGCTCGCTGTAGCGTGCGGCCAGGGCCACGGTGGCGATCTGGGTCTTGTCGCCCATCTCGGCCAGAAAGAAGGCCAGCACCGTGGTGCCAAACACGCCCAGGCGCGGGTTCTCGGGCTCGGCATCGCCGTCGAGCTGGTCGGGCACCAGCATCCACACGGCCATGGCCAGAAAGCCGCCGCCGATCACCCAGCGCAGCAGCGTGGGGCCCATCAGCCCCGCCAGCCAGCCGCCCAGCCAGCCGGCTGCCGCATGGTTGGCCAGCGTGGCCACCAGGATGCCCAGGATGATGGGCACGGGTTTGCGAAAGCGCGCGGCCAGCAGCACCGCGAGCAGCTGGGTCTTGTCACCCATTTCGCCGAGGGCCACGATGCCGGTGGAGACGAGAAAGGCTTCCACGATGGGGTTGTTGGCGCCGGGCGGCGCATCAGGCAGGGCGGCGCAGTGTAGCGACGCCGCCTGTCGGGCCGCTGTCGCCGCGCGGTGGCCGTGGCGCGCGCAGGGCCCGGGCCGGCGTTCAGGCGCCTGTCAGCCGGGCTGTGCTGCCCCGGTCTGGCCCGCCAGCTGGGCGGCCACGAACGCCTCGAACACCGGCCACAAGGCGCTGCCGGGGTCGTGCGCCGGCGCCAGCTGGGCCAGCGCCAGCAGCGCGGCTTCAAAGGTGCTGAGCTGGCCTTCGCCGCGGGCGCGGCGGATGCGGTAACGCGAGGGCGGCGGTGCGGCCAGGGCCAGCCGCGGCAGGCCCTGCAGCCAGGGGCTCTGGTACAGCATGCGCCGGCTCTTGCGCCAGGTGCCGTCGATCACCACCAGCCGCAGCCGCGCCGGATCGGCCAGCCACGCCGGCGGCAGCGGCGGTGGTGCGGGCAGCGCCGCGTCGCCCGGCGTGGCCGGGTACAGCAGGATGTCGTGGCGGCCGCCCGGCGCCGGCGCGGCGGCTCCTTCATCGGCCGGGGCCCGGGCCCACTGCTCGCCCACCAGCAGCCGGCTGCCGGCCACGGCCTGGTGCAGCAGGCGCGCCGTGCCCTTGGCCTCGCGCTGCTCGCGCGGGTGTTGCAGCAGCAGCAGGGCCACCGGGCCCTGCCAGGGCAGGCCCGGCCGCGCCAGGCAGTGGCACACGCAGCGCGCGCGCAGGCAGCCCGGGCAGGCCGTGCGGCGCGGGCTCAGGCCGGCGCCGTGCTCGGGTTCGTGCTCGTGTTCGCCCACAGGGCCTCGATCGGCTCCGGGCGGTGCAGCAGGTAGCCCTGGGCCATGTCCACGCCCAGCTCGTTCAGGCGCTTCATCACCGGCTGCGTTTCCACGCACTCGGCCACGGTGCGCAGGCCCACCACCCGCGCCACGTCGACGAAGCTGCGCACCGCGGCCTCGTCGAGCGCATCGCTGCCGAGGTTGCGGATGAACTGGCCGTCGATCTTCAGCGCGTCGACCTGCAGGCGCTTGAGGTAGCCGTACGACGAGGCGCCGGCGCCGAAGTCGTCCAGCGCCACACGGGCACCGGTGGCGCGCAGCTGCTCGATGAACACCGCGGCATCGGCCAGGTTGGTGACCGCCGCGGTTTCGGTGATCTCGACGCACAGGCGCCGGCACACCGCCTCGCCGGCCTGGGCCAGCAGCTCCATCACATGGCGGTGCATGGCGCGGTCGCCCACCGACTGGCCCGACAGGTTGACGCTGAGGCACTCGATGCGCGCCAGCGTGGCGGCCGGCAGGGCCTGCATGTGCCGCAGCACCCGGGCCAGCACCCAGCGGTCGATGCGGCTGACCAGGTGGAAGCGTTCGGCCGCCGGCAGAAAGGCGCCGGGCGCGACCAGGCTGCCGTCCACCTCGCGCAGGCGCAGCAGCACCTCGGCATGCACGCCATGGCCGTGGCCCTCGATCGGCTGGATGCGCTGCGCAAAGAGCACGAAGCGGTCGTCGTCGAGCGCCTGCTCGATGCGCGTGGCCCAGCGCATCTGGCCGTGGCGGTTGTGCATGGCCTCGTCGGTGTCGAACCAGGTGTGCACGCGGTTGCGCCCGGCCTCCTTGGCGGCATAACACGAGGTGTCGGCGGCCTGCAGGATGGCGGCGGGGCTGCTCCAGCGCGAGTCCACCGGCACCAGACCGATGCTGGCGCCGATGCGAAAGCGGCGCCCGTCGTGCACGAAGCGGAAGTCTTCCATGCGGTCGCAGATCTGCTGCGCCACGCGCTGCGCCTGCTGCGCCGAGCAGTGCTCGAGGATCACCGCAAACTCGTCGCCGCCCAGCCGCGCCACGGTGTCGCGCGAGCGCGCGGCGTCGGTCAGCAGCCGCGCCACCTGCTGCAGCAGCTGGTCGCCCACAGTGTGGCCGCAGGCATCGTTGACGAGCTTGAACTGGTCGAGGTCGACATACAGCAGCGCATGCTCGCTGCGGTCTTCCTGGGCCTTGGCCAGCATGCGCCGCAGCCGCGCCTCGAACTCGGTGCGGTTGACCAGGCCGGTCAGCGCATCGTGGCTGGCGCGCCAGCTCATCTCGCCCGACAGGCGCCGCTGCTCGGTGACATCGTGGAACACCAGCACCGCGCCCAGCACCGCGCCGCGGTCGTTGCGGATCGGGGCGGCCGAGTCCTCGATGCCGTACTCGTGGCCGTCGCGCGAGATCAGCAGCGTGTGCTGGGCCAGGCCCTTGACATCGTCGTCGGCCAGGCAGGCGGCCACCGGGTTGGGCGCCGGCTCGCGGCTGGTGTCGTTGACGATGTGGAAGACCTGCAGCAGCGGCCGGCCCTGGGCCTCGCGGCTGGTCCAGCCGGTCATGCGCTCGGCCACCGGGTTGAGCCACACCACGTCGCCCGCGGCATCGGTGGTGATCACCGCATCGCCGATCGACTGCAGCGTCACGCGCATCAGCTCGTGCTGCTCGGCCAGCTCGCTGGCCAGGCGGCGCGTCTCGGTCACGTCGAGGTGGGTGCCGGCCACCCACTCGGCGCGGCCATCGGGCAGGCGCGACATCACGCGGCCGCGCGCCAGCACCCACACCCAGCGGCCCTCGCGGTGCCACATGCGGAACTCGCACTCGTACAGCGGCGTCTGGCCCGACAGGTGCTGCGCCAGCAGGGCCTGCGCGCGGCCCAGGTCGTCGGGGTGCAGGCGGCCCGACCAGGCGTCCAGCTTCTGCGGGCCGAGCTCGTCCAGCGTGCAGCCCAGGATGCCGGCCCAGCGTTCGTTGAAATGCGCCTCGCCGCTGGGCACATGCCATTCCCAGGTGCCGGCGGCCGTGCCTTCGAGGATGTTGGCCAGCCGCCCGCGCTCGCGCTGCAGTGCAAGCTGGCTGCTGGCCAGCGCATCGAGCGACTGCGACTGCAGCAGCACGGCGCGGCGGTTTTCCAGCGCCCGCACCGCGGCGATGCCCAGGCACTCGAGCACTTCGCGCTGGTGGGCGTCGAGCACGCGCGGGCGGCGGTCGATGACGCACAGCGTGCCCACGCACTGGCCATCGGACAGGCGCAGCGGCTGCCCGGCATAAAAGCGGATGCCCGGCTCGCCCAGCACCAGCGGGTGGCGAGTGAAGCGCTCGTCGGTGTGGGTGTCGGGCACCTCCATCAGCGCATGGCCGTGGATGGCATGGCCGCAGAACGACTGCTCGCGCCGCGTCTCGGTGACACCGTCGAGCCCGTGGTTGGCCTTGAACCACTGGCGCCCGGCATCGACCAGGCTGATCAGCGAGATCGGCACCCCGCACACCAGCGAGGCCAGGCGCACGATGGCGTCAAACTCCTGCTCGGGCGGGGTGTCGAGCACGGCCAGTTCATGAAGCGCGGCCACGCGTTGCGCGTCATCGGCGGCGATGTGGGGCAGGTGCATGGGTGCGTGTGGAGCGGGTTCGGCAGGGCGGTGCGAGGCACGGCCCCGGCACGTTGGCGGGCAGGGCGGCGGATTATCGAGGGGCCCATTCGCCGGATCGGCCATGACCCCGCCGCGGTCAAGCCCGGCCGCCGGCCCAAAACGTGATCAAAGCCGCAGCCTGCCGGCCTGGCCCGGCGCCGCGCCGCAGCCTCGCGGTTCCGCCGGGCCGCCCCAAGGGACTGAACGCCCCCTGGTGGGCACGCGCGAAGCGCCGTGGGGTCAGGCTCAGGCGGCGGCCGTGGGTGCGCGGGCGTTGAGCCCGTAGCCCTTGAACTTCTCGACCACGCGCGCGATCTCGTCGTCGGGCAGCACAGCCACCGTGCTGCCGGTGGCCGCGGCCAGCTGCAGCGCGGCCAGGTACTGCTGGGCCAGGGTCTCGACCTCGCGCGCCAGCCACATGGCCTTGGCCAGGTCGCGCTCGAAGGCCAGCAGGCCGTGGTGCGCCAGCAGGCAGGCCTTGCGCTCGTGCAGCGCGGCCACCGCCACCTGCGACAGCTCGGGCGTGCCATAGGTGCGGTAGGGCGCGCAGCGGATGCCCGGGCCGCCGGCCGCGGCGATCATGTAGTGGATGGCGGGAATGGCCAGGCCCTGGATGGCCAGCACCGTGGTGTGCGTGGGGTGGCCATGCACCACGGCACCGGCCTCGGGCCGCGCCTGGTAGATGGCCAGGTGCATCAGCCACTCGCTGCTGGGCAACTGCGCGGCCGGCCAGTCGGCCGTGCCGGGGCCGGTGAAGCGCACCGGCACGATGTGCTCGGGCCGCAGCGTCTCGTAGGGCATGCCGCTGGGCGTGATCAGCATGCCCTCGGCGCCGTCGGCCAGGCGCAGGCGCACGCTCAGGTTGCCCGAGGTGCCGCTGGCCAGGCCCAGGGGCACCAGGCGGTTGGCCTCGCGCACCAGCTGCTCGCGCAGCGCGCCCTGGTCGGCGGTTTCAACCATGGTTCAGCACCTTGGCCACCGGCGCCGGGCGCAGCCGGTAGGCATCGGGCATGCCGCTGCCCAGCAGCGGGCGCAGGTACAGGCGGAAGGCGTCGGTCACGTCGGTGCCGCTGTCGCTGATGAAGGCGTCTTCCATGGTGCGGGTCTTGCCGGCCACGGCCTCCAGCGGCAGCAGGCTGTAGTCAGCCGCGTAATAGCCCGCTCGCTGGATGGCCACCGAGCCATCGCGGTCGCCCCACATCGCGAACTGCACCGCCTTCTCGCCCACCTCGCGCGCCTCGCGCTGGTCGACATCGCTGACGCAGCCCACGAAGCTGCGCTGCAGGTAGCCGAAGGTGTCGCCTCGCACGCGCTTGATGCCGAGCTTGCCCTTGATCTCTTCGCACAGCAGGTCGGCCAGCGCGCCGGTGCCCGAGAGCTGCACATTGCCGTGCGCGTCGCGCTCGAGGTCTTGCGCCAGCCTGGCGATCATCGGCGTGCCGTCGCTCGCGTGGATGCCCTCGCTGACCGCGATCACGCAGCGGCCGTGGCGCTGGTGCACGGCGTGCACATCGGCCAGGAAGCGATCGACGTCGAAGCTGCGCTCGGGCAGGTAGATCAGGTGCGGGCCATCGTCGGCAAACTTCTTGCCCAGCGCTGCGGCGGCGGTCAGGAAGCCGGCATGGCGGCCCATCACCACGCCCAGGTACACGCCGGGCAGCGCGGCGTTGTCGAGGTTGGCGCCGGCAAAGGCCTGGGCCACGAAGCGCGCCGCGCTGGGAAAGCCCGGCGTGTGGTCGTTGAGCACCAGGTCGTTGTCGATGGTCTTGGGGATGTGGATGCAGCGCAGCGGGTAGCCGGCGTCGCGCGCCTCCTGCGCCACGATGCGCACCACGTCGGACGAATCATTGCCGCCGATGTTGAAGAAGTGGCCGATGCCATGGGCCTTCATCACCTCGAACATGCGGTGGCAGTAGGCGGCATCGGGCTTGTCGCGCGTGCTGCCGAGTGCCGAGCTGGGTGTGGCCGCCACCAGCTCGAGGTTGTGGCTGGTTTCCTGCGTGAGATCGACGAAGTCTTCGTTGACGATGCCGCGCACGCCGTGGCGCGCGCCGTACACGCGGTCGATGCCCTTGTGGCGGCGGGCTTCCAGCACCACGCCCACCAGGCTCTGGTTGATCACCGCGGTGGGGCCGCCGCCCTGGGCGACGAGGATCTTGTTCATGGCCGGTCTCCGACAGAGGAAGCCGGCGCGCCGCCGTGGGCGCGCGCCGATCCGCTAGCGTAGCCGGGTTTTCAGGCCGGGCCAGGTGCGCCAGACAGCGGGCCGAGCGCCGGGCCGCTCCCAAGCCGGCCCGCACCCGCCCGGCGGGTGGATCCGCGTACCCGCGGGGCCGGGTGCTCCATTCAGCCGACTTTCACTTCGCTGATCTGCAGCGTGGGCTGGGCGTTGGTGTAGTTGGGGATGTCGCCCAGGATCTCGGCCGCATGCGGGCCGAAGCCGGCCTGGAAGGCCTCGACCGAGGTGCAGATCAGCGCGCCCACGGCCACATAGGGCGCCGGCTGGCCCGGTGCGCCGCCGGCCAGGCCGGCATCCACGGTAAAGCCGGTGCAGGCTGCACCGATGCGCGCCTGCACCATGGGCATGTGCTTCTCGACGTAGTAGGCCATGTCGAAGCGGGTGTCGGGCGTGTTGGGATAGAAGATGTGGACCTTGATCATGCGAAGCTCCTGGGCAGCAGTGACGACGGGCCGCCGCACGGCGCAACTCGGCCGCTGGCAGCGCCGCGTTATCGCATGACGCACGCGTGCGGCACAGAGGGGGCAAGCCCTGTGCCGCCAGGGCACAGGCTGCGCCGCCGGCTAGCTGAACAGGCCGGGTGCCACGTCGCCCAGGGTCTCGTCGGCATAGAAGCACGACGGGCACACCGCGCGGTAGCGCTCGTTGCCGCCGATCTCCACCTGCTCGCCCTGCTGCACGCGCCGGCCGTGGTGGTCGGTGCGGATGTTCATCGTGGCCTTGCGGGCGCAGGCGCAGATCGACTTCATCTCCTCCACCTCGTCGGCCAGGGTCAGCAGCGCGGCGCTGCCCGGAAAGGCCTCGCCACGGAAGTCGCTGCGCAGGCCCCAGCAGATCACCGGCACATGGTCCACATGGGCCATGCGGTGCAGCTGGCGCACCTGCCCGGCGCTGAGGAACTGCGCCTCGTCGATCAGCACGCAGGCCAGCGCGCCGCCGGCCACCTCGCGCAGGTGCCTGGCGTCGAAGCCGGTGTCGGCGCCAAAGGTGGCGGCTTCGCGCGTGAGGCCCAGCCGCGAGCCGATGCGGCCGCTGGCCACGCGGTCGTCGTGCGCGGCGGTGAACAGCAGCACGCGCATGCCGCGTTCCTCGTAGTTGTGCGCCACCTGCAGCAAGGCGGTGGACTTGCCGGCGTTCATCGCCGCGTAGCGGAAGTAGAGCTTGCTCACGGGGCCATTGTCGGCGCCCGATCCACGCACAGGCCAACGGCGTGGCTGCAGCCGGCGGCGGTTCTATAGTTGGCAGCTCCCGGCCGGGCACCGCGCCCGGCGCATGCGCCCCACGGGGGCCCCAGGAGCACGCCCGACGATGAGTTCCCACCCGCTGCGCATCGGCCTGTCGGCGCGCCTGATGCACCAGGTGCCTGCCGAGCTGGGTTTTCGCGGCAAGACGCTGCAGTACCTCGAGCAGAGCTTCGCGCACTGGATCATGGCCCACGGCGCGCTGGCGCTGATGGTGCCCACGCTCGGCCACGATGCCGAGGTGGCGCGCCGGCGCGTGCACCTGCAAGGCTATGTGGATCTGCTCGACGGCCTGATGCTGCAGGGTGGCGCCGATGTCTGCCCCACGATGTACGGCCAGGCGCCGCTGCGCCCCGAGTGGAACGGCGACCTGGTGCGCGACCGCTACGAGGTGGAGCTGATCGAGGCCTTCGTGGCCGCCGGCAAGCCGGTGTTCGGCATCTGCCGCGGCCACCAGCTGATCAACGTGGCCTTTGGCGGCAGCCTGCTGCAGGACATCGTCACCCAGCGCCCCGGCACGCGGTCGCATGTCGACCGCGCGGCGTATGACGAATGGCACCATGCCATCACGCTGACGCCCGGCTCGCGCCTGGCCGCGCTGTATGCCGATGCGCCGCCGCGCCCGCTGGTCAACAGCATCCACCACCAGGCGATCGACCGCCTGGGCAGCGGCCTGGTGGTGGAGGCCCGCGATGCCGACGACGGCACCATCGAGGCCATCCGCCACAGCGCCGCCGGCTTCGTGGTGGGCGTGCAGTGGCACCCCGAGTTCCACTGGCGCCGCAGCGACCGGCTGGACGCCGAGCCACTGCTGGTGGATTTTCTGCATGCCGCGCGGGCGCGCCGCAACGCCGCGCCCGCCGCCTGAAGCCGCCTGAAGCCCCCGATCGCCCCCGCCGGAGACCGCCCATGAACGCCCCCACGCCGCTGCCCGCACTCGACGAGATCCGCGCCCACGAGGCCGAGGCCATCGCCATCCGCCAGCAGATCCATGCCAACCCCGAGCTGGGCTTCGAAGAGTTCGCCACCAGCGAGCTGGTGGCCGAGCGCCTGGCGCGCTGGGGCTATGCGGTGCACCGCGGCCTGGGCGGCACCGGCGTGGTGGGCACGCTGCGCCTGGGCAGCGGGCCACGCACGCTGGGCCTGCGTGCCGACATGGACGCGCTGCCCATCGTCGAGACCACCGGCCGGCCCTGGGCCAGCCGGGTGCTCGGCAAGATGCACGCCTGTGGCCACGACGGCCACACCGCCATGCTGCTGGCCGCCGCGCGCCACCTGGCGGCGCAGCGCGACAGCGGCCTGTTCGACGGCACGGTGCACCTGATCTTCCAGCCCGCCGAAGAAGGCCTGGGCGGCGCGCGCAAGATGCTGGAAGACGGCTTTCTGACGCTGTTTCCCTGCGACATGGTGTTCGCGCTGCACAACATGCCGGGCCACCGGGCCGGGCAGTTCGGCTTTCGCGCCGGGCCCTTCATGGCCAGCAGCGACGTGGCCACCATCACCGTGCACGGCACCGGCGGCCATGGCGCCGTGCCGCAGAAGGCGGTCGACCCGGTGGTGGCCGCGGCCAGCATCGTGATGGCGCTGCAGACTGTGGTGGCGCGCAACGTGCCGCCGCTGGAGATGGCAGTGGTGACGGTGGGCGCCATCCACGCCGGCGAGGCGCCCAACGTGATCCCGCAGACCGCCGAGCTGCGGCTGTCGATCCGCGCGCTGCGCCCCGAGGTGCGGGCCCTGCTGCAGCAGCGGGTGACCGAGATCGCCCACGCCCAGGCCGCCGTGTACGGCGCACGCGCCGAGGTGCACTACGAGTGCCGCTACCCGGTGCTGGTGAACGATGCCGAGGCCACCGCCTTCGCGCGGCAGGTGGCGCTGGACTGGCTGGGCCAGGACGGCGTGATCGAGGACATGCAGCCGCTCACCGGCAGCGAGGACTTCGCGTTTTTTCTCGAGCAGGCCAAGGGCTGCTACCTGGTGGTGGGCAATGGCACCGGCGACGGCGTGGGTGAGGGCGGCTGCATGGTGCACAACCCCGGCTACGACTTCAACGACCGCGTGCTGAGCACCGGTGCCAGCTACTGGGTGCGCCTGGTGCAGGCCTGGCTGAAGCCCGGCGCCGCAGCGGCGCAGGGCGCGGCCGGGCGCTGACAAGGCACACTGTCGGCCCATCCCCCCCCCCCGAGCAGCCGAGCGAGCAACGGACATGAAAGCAACCTGGAACGGCGTGGTGATCGCCGAGAGCGACGACACCGTGCTGCTGGAAGGCAACCACTACTTCCCCGAGGCCAGCCTGAAGCGCGAATACACCAGCTTCAGCAACCACCGCAGCAGCTGCCCCTGGAAGGGCCAGGCGCGCTGGCTGAGCCTGTTCGTCAACGGCGAGATGCTCAACGACGCGGTCTGGTACTACCCCGAGCCCACCGACGCGGCGCAAGAGATCGCCGGCCGCATGGCCTTTGGCCAGGGCGTGACGGTGGCATGAACCGCCTGAGCCGATCTGCCCTGCGCTTTGGCGCGCGGTTTGCCGGGCCCACCATCGGCCCCACCACCGGGCGCACCACCGGGCGCACGCAGGCACCCGCGCGGCCCTGCGCCATGCCGCCGGGGGCGTGGTGAAGATGCGGCTGTCGGAGTTTTTCCGGCGCAACCCCTACCGCCCCACCTCGCCGCGCCAGCGCCTGGTGCTGGTGGCCGTGACCCTGGTGACCGTGCTGCTGCTGTTCAGCGGCCTGCTGGCGCCGCACCTGCGCTACCTGCAGCACAAGCTGGCCATGCGCAGCCCGCCGCTGCCGCCCTGCGCGCCGGGCCAGACCGAGCGCTGCCTGGGCGGCCGCCAGCCGGTGATGCTGATCGCCCCGGCGCCGCGCCCGGCCGCCAGCCGCTGAGCGGCACGGGCTGCCGGCGCGCCGGCGGCCCGCCCAGCCGCTCAATCCAGCGGCGGCACGCGCCCGGCCAGCCAGTCGGCCCAGTGCGCGATGCAGGCGCGCAGCTTGGGCAGGCGCTGGCGCTCGTGCAGCATCACCGCAAACAAGGGCAGCGGCTCCTCGTTGAGCTGCCCGGCCAGCACCGGCAGCAGCTGGCCCGAGGCCAGCAGCGGCGCGGCCGCGATGTCGATGAAGCGGCCGATGCCGGCCCCGGCCCGGGCCAGCGACAGCGCCACCGCGGTGCTGTCGACGCGGGTGTGGCCACGCACCGCATGCACTGCGCCGCCAGGCAGCGGCCACAGGTTCAGCGCCGGGTTCAGGCTGTTGCCGATCAGCCGGTGCCGGGCCAGATCGGCCGGCGTGGCCGGCTGGCCGTGGCGGCGCAGGTAGTCGGGTGAGGCATACAGGCCGCGGCGCAGCTCGCCGATCTGCCGCGCCACCAGGTTGTCACCGGCCGGGCTGCCGGTGCGGATGGCGATGTCGACCCCTTCGCGCACCATGTCGACCACACGGTCGTCGGTGCTGATGTCGAGCTGCAGCTGCGGGTGGCGGGCCTGCAGCGTGGGCAGGCTGGGCGCGATCACCGTCTCGGCAGTGATGGTGCTGACGCTCAGCCGCACCCAGCCGCTGGGCCCGGCCAGCCGGCCCGACAAGGCGCTGTCGAGCTCGGCGCGCACTTCCAGCAGGCGGCGCGCGTGGGCCAGCACCGTGTCGCCCTCGTCGGTGAGGCTCAGGCCATGGGTGTTGCGGTGCAGCAGGCGCACGGCGCAGCGCGCCTCCAGCCGGTTCAGCGCACGGCTCACCTGGCTGACCGGCACCTCGCGCTCGCGCGCCGCGGCCGACAGCGTGCCCAGCTCCACGATGCGCACAAACAGCGCGGCGTCGTCCAGATCCATGCGCCGGCATTGTGGCTGGCCTTGCAGTTGTTGCAAAACCGATTGGCATTGAGTGGGGTTTCCGGGCCGCGCTTGTCTGCATAAAGTGGCAAGCACCCGGTCGCCACCTGTGTTGGCGCCATCCCGTCCACCGCAGCCCGTCCGGCCCCCCGGGCCGGCTGGCGGCCTGTGTGTCTGTCTGTCGATCTGCCTGCCAGGCCTGTCCGCCTGGCCTCTGGAGCCTGCCCATGCCCCTTGTCACCCTGCGCCTCGGCGCCACCCCCGACCGCCACCTGGCGGCCCGCGCCGCGGCGCTGCTGCACCAGCTCACCGTCACCCACCTGGGCAAGCGGCCCGAGTTGATTGCCACGGCGGTGGATTTCATCGATCCGGCCACCTGGTTCGTGGCCGGCCGCTCGCTGGCCGACAGCGGGCTGCGCAGCTACCACCTCACGATCACCATCACCGACGAGACCAACCTCAAGGCCGAGAAGTCGCGCTTCATGGCCGCGGTGCATGCCGCGCTCGGCGACTTGCTGGGCCCGCTGCACGAGGAGAGCTACATCCATGTGCACGATGTGCGCGCGGCCGCCTATGGCTACGGCGGCCGCACCCAGGAGTGGCGCGCCCACCATGCCGACCCGGCCTGAGCCCGGGCCCGGGCGCGTTGCCGGTGCGCCGCTGAATGCGGCCGCCGGCTTCAGCGGCCGGGTTCAGCCGCCGGCGGGTGGCAGCGGAAAGCGCTGCGCATTCAGCGCCATCTTGGCGCGCGCCGCCTGCACCGGGTCGATGCCCAGCTGGTCGGCCAGTTGCAGCAGGTACAGCAGCACGTCGGCCACCTCGTGCGCCACCTCGGCGCGCTGCGGCTCGGGCAGCGCGCGGCTTTGCGCCTCGGTGAGCCACTGAAAGTGCTCCAGCAGCTCGGCCGCCTCCACGCTCAGGGCCATGGCCAGGTTCTTGGGCGCATGAAAGGGCTGCCACTGCCGCGCGGCGGCAAAGGCACGCAGGTCGGCGGTAAGGGCCACCAGCGAGTCGGGCGGCAGCTTGCCCGCGGGTGCGGCGGCTGGGTTGGGCGAAGGCTCGGTCGGCAAGGTCATGCGCCAAGCCTAGCGCGGTGGCGGCCAGGCCGGCGCCGCACAATGCGGGCATGAGCGACACCGCCCTCTACCTGAGCGCCACCGAGGCGCCCAGCCGCGCCGAGATCGACGCCCTGGCCGGCCCGCTGCTGCTGGAGTTTGGCACCGGCTGGTGCGGCCACTGCCGCGCCGCACGCCCGCTGCTGGCCAGCGCGCTGCAGGCCCACCCCGGCGTGCGCCACCTGCGCGTGGAAGACGGCCCCGGCCGCGCCCTGGGCCGCGGCTTTGGCGTCAAGCTGTGGCCCACGCTGCTGTTTCTGCGCGATGGCCAGGAGCTTGCGCGCCTGGTGCGCCCGCAGGATGCCGCGGCGCTGGCCCGGGCGCTGGCCGCCATCGATGCACCCGGCGGGCAGCCCGGCGCCCCTGCGGCCTGATCAGCACCGCATGCACCCGCTCCCCCGCCCGGCGGGCTGCGCCGGGGGCCAGCTCACAGCTTCAGATCCAGCGACAGGTTGAACTGCGGCCGGGTGTAGCGCTCGGTGCGGCTGTAGTCGCCGCTGGCATACAGCGTGGTGGTGCTGCCGTTGCTGGGGCCGAAGGGCTGCACGCCGGCGCTGGCCGCCAGGCGCATCGACAGGCCCTGGCGAAAGATCCACTGGCCGAACAGGTCGACGCTGGTGTTGCGGCTGCGCTGCTGCCACTGGTCCAGCATCAGCTGGGTGTCGTAGGCCGGGTTCAGTCCCAGCGTGCCGCCCAGCACCAGCGGCAGGCCGGGCACACGCTGGTCGAAGCCCAGCGTGGCCGACCAGGGCTGCTGACCATCCAGCCGGTTGTCGGGCCCGGGCAGGGCGGCCACGCGCGAGCGGTAGACGTTGATCGAGCTGCGCAGGTTCAGCGCCTTGGCCGCCTGCGGCATCACCGCCAGCAGGCTGGGCAGCAGATCGGCGGCACGGCCCTTCAGCTCGAGCTCCACGCCGCTGGTGCTGGCCGACGAGAAGTTGACCGGCTGCGCCACAAAGCGCGCCGCCGTGGCCCAGCTCACCGCCTGCGGGCCGCTGGTCACGGTGCGCACCACGTCCTTGAGCTGGCGGTGGAACACGCCCACGCTCCACAACCCGCCGTTGGCCAGGTAGTGCTCGAAGGCGATGTCCAGGCCGGTGGCCAGTTCGGGCCGCAGCAGCGGGTTGCCGATGCGGTCGGGCTGCAGCGCGGTATTGCCCTGGGTGGTGTCGAGGTAGTTGGCGTTGATCGACGGCCGCGCCAGCATCGCCCCCAGGCCCGGTGCCTTGTAGCTGCGCGTGAGGCTGGCGCGCAGCATGTCGCGGCCCTTGGCATCGAACTTGTAGCTCATGTGCGCCAGCGGCGAGAGCACGCGGCTGGTATTGACCACCGGCGCCAGCAGCGCGTCGCTGCCGCGGCTCTCGGTGCGGATGACCTCCTGGCGCAGGCCCAGGTAGAGCTGCCACTGCGCCGAGATCTCCCACTCGTCTTGCACATAGACGGCGGTGCGGCGCACCTTGGCGCTGAAGGGCTGGCCGTCGTAGGCCGGCAGCTGCGGCTGGCCGCTGGCGTCGAGGGTGCTGCGCCATTCCTCGCGCTGGCGCGCCTCCAGATCCCAGCCGGCGGTGAGGCTGTGCGCCTCGCCCAGCAGCAGGTTGTACTTGCCGGCCTGGGTGAGGCCCTTGTCGGCACCGCCGCCCACCGAGTGCAGCTTGAGCGCGCCGCCGTCTTGCAGGTTGCGGGCATCGAAGTGCCATTTCGACAGCTGCGCGCCGGCCTTCAGCTCGATGCGCTGGTCGGCCCGAAAGCGGTTGGCCCACACCAGGTTGCCGCGGCGGTTCTCCCAGCTGCCGTGCTGGTCGGTGTCGTCGTCAAACAGCGGCTGGCCCGCCAGCGCCTGGTTGGCATAGTCGCTGCGGTTGTTCCAGTAGCCCTTTTGCGCATAGCCCTGCAGCGACAGCGACTCGTCGTCGCTGATCTTCCAGTTCAGGCGCGGGCCCAGGTTGTAGCCCCAGCCCCACAGCTCCTGCTGCGTCTGCTGGTGCGACAGGGCCGGCAGGCCGTCGCGGCCCGGCGCGCGCCGCTCGAGGGTGATGCGGTTCTCGCGGCGCCACTCGAACAGCGACACCGGCAGCGACAGCGACACCGGGCCCTTGGCCTCGCCCAGCGTGAGGTTGGCAAACCCCATCGGCCGCTCGAGCCCGCTCACCAGGCCCAGGCGCAGATCGCGCTGCGACTGGCGCGGCGCGTCCTTCAAGATGATGTTGATGCTGCCGGCCACGGCCTGCGCGCTCTGCTCGGCGGTGGGCGCGCGCAGCACCTCGATGCGCTCGATCTGCGACGGGCTCAGCTGGTCGAGCGCAAAGCCCGGCGGCGCCGGATCGCCATTGATCAGGATCTGCGTGTAGCCCGCGCCCAGGCCACGCATGCGCGGCCCGTCGGAGCCCACGTTCACGCCGGGCAGGCGGCGCAGCACATCCAGCGCATTGGTGTCGCCATGGCGGTCGATCTCTTCGCGGTCGTAGATCTGCTTGGCCACGCTGGCCGCGCGACGCAGCTCGGTGGCGCCCTGGCGGCCGGCGATCTCGACCCGCTGCACGCTGGTGGCCTCGCGGCTGGGCGTGTCGGCGCCGGCATCGGGGCTGGCCTGCTGGGCCCGGGCCGTGAGCGGGCCCAGGCTGCAGATCGCGCAGCACAGGCTCAGCGGCGCCAGACCCGAACGGACGACAAGAAGCGATGACAGCGGCACACGAGTCTCCCCACCCATGCCCGAGCGACATGCCGGGCGGGCTGGATGCTGCCAGAACACGCCGCGGTCGCGCACACCATGCGACGGACGGCGGCCTGCGGGTTTGTTCGGTGGATACCCGGCACACCGCGGCCCGGCCAGCAGTATGGGCGGCTCACATTGATGGCCCGGACCACGGTGCGAATACTGCGCCGACACCCCCATCCATCGGAGACAACATGGTTCGATACACCCCCCTGGCCGCCGCATGCCTGAGCGTTGCCACGCTGGTTCTGGCCGGTTGCGGTGGCAGCGACGGCAGCACGCCGGCACCGCCGCCGACCCAGCGCAGCACCAGCCTGGGCCTGGTGCTGGGCACCGACGACAGCACCACCAGCGGCACCTACGCCTGGAAAGGCATCCCCTACGCCAAACCGCCGGTGGGTGCGCTGCGCTGGCGTGCACCCGCCGACGCACAGGCCTGGACGGGGGCCAGAAGCGCGCAGCAGTTCGGCAATGCCTGCGCGTCGTCGGGGCGGCTTTACGGCCCCGGGCTGAACAACCGCTACGACGCCACCATCGGCACCAGCTACAACAGCACCGTCGGCTCCGAAGACTGCCTGTACCTCAACGTGTGGCGCCCCGCCACGGCCACCGAGAAGCTGCCGGTGATCGTGTTCGTGCACGGTGGCAGCAACATCACCGGCTACACCGCCGACCCGGTGTACGACGGTGCCACGCTGGCCAAGACCGCCAATGCCGTGGTGGTCAGCGTCAACTACCGGCTGGGCGTGCTGGGCTTCTTGAACGCCGCGCCGCTGAAGACCGGCGATGCGCTGGACGACTCGGGCAACTTCGCGCTGCTCGACATCCACAAGTCACTGCAGTTCATCCAGCGCAACATCGCCCAGTTTGGCGGCGATGCCGGCAACGTCACCCTGATGGGCCAGTCGGCAGGAGCCGTCAACGTGCTGGCGGTGATGACCATGCCGCTGGTCGTGAATGCCAGCCCGGCCCTGGTGCACCGGCTGATCCCGATCAGCGGCGGCATCGCCCGCGACGTGGACGTGCCGCCCGCCCTGGCTGCGCAGACCGGCGGCCAGAACTGGTTCGTGCCGTCGCTCGAAGACCAGTCGGTGTGGGCCACGCGGGCCCAGGCCCTGCTGACCAACCTGCTGGTGTCGGACGGCACCGTGGCCAGCACCGCGGCGGCCACCGCCTACATCGCCACCCGCAGCGCCGCCCAGCTGGCCGACTACCTGCGCAGCAAGAGCGCCGACCAGTTGCTGGACACCGTGTTGACCAAGCTGGCACCGGCCGGCCAGAGCGGCGCGAACCCGATCCCCGATGGCACGGTGCTGCCGCTCAACCCCACCGCCGAGATCCGGGCCGGCCGCTACCTGAAGGTGCCGGTGCTGGTGGGCAACACCCGCGACGAGATCAAGCTGTTTCCGGCACTGACCTTTCCGTGGCTCGGGTTGGCCCGCGGCCGCGTGGCCACCATGACCGACCCGGTGGTGTTTGCCCGGGCCTTCAGCCATGACCCGAACGCCGCACCCACGATGACCGTGGCCGACTGGATCCCCGAGCAGTTTCTGCCGACAACGGCGCCCTACCCGGGCTTCAATGCCACCACCGACTATGTCAACCAGCACTGGTTCATCCCCAACCGCGACAGCTTGATCAGCGCCCTGCAATCGCAAGCCGGGCAGAAGGTCTGGGCCTACCGCTTCGACTGGGACCGCGAGCCCGCGCCGTTCAACGAGGTCTTCGGCGCCGCCCATGCCTTCGATCTGCCCTTCATCTTCGGCAACTTCGGGCCGTCGCTGTACGCCAACTTCGTCAACAGCAACGCCAACAAGCCCGGCCGGCTGGCCCTGTCGGACGCCATGATGCGCAGCATCGGCGCCTTTGCGCTCAAGGGCGATCCCAACGATGCCTCGCTGGGCATCACCTGGCCCCAATGGCCATCGACCCTGCTGTTCAATGCCTCGCTGACGGCCAAGGCGATCACGCTGCAGTGAGTGCAGCCAGCTCCGCCGCCGCGTTGCCGCCCAGGCGGCGGCGCGGGCCAGGCTCAGGGCTGGGGTTTGGCGGGCTGGTGCCCTGAGCGGCGGGCAGTCAGGTAGTCGGGCAGTCAGGCAGTCGGTTGGCGCGCTGGTGTGTGGCCCAGCCGACAGCCAGCTCAAACGTCGATGTTCGCCGCCCTCAAGGCATTGCTCTCGATGAAGTCGCGCCGCGGCTCGACCTCGTCGCCCATCAGCATGGTGAACACGCGGTCGGCTTCGATGGCGTCTTCGATCTGCACGCGCAGCAGGCGGCGCACGGTGGGGTCCATGGTGGTCTCCCACAGCTGCTCGGGGTTCATCTCACCCAGGCCCTTGTAGCGCTGGCGGCCCACGGCGTTTTCGGCCTGGCCCATCAGCCAGGCCATCGCGGCGCGGAAGTCGGCAGCCTTGTGCTCCTTCATCTTCTCGCCCTCGCCGCGACGCACCACGGCATCGGCGCCCAGCAGGCCCTTGAAGGTGACGCCGGCTTCCTTCAGCGCAGCGTAGTCGGCGCCGTGCACGAAGTCGGCGGTGATCACGCTGGCCTTCACGTTGCCGTGGTGGCGGCGGCTGATGCGCAGCAGGTGCTTGTCGGTGCGTGCGTCGAACTGCGATTCGACCGTGGCATCGGTCAGTGCGGCCTGCAGCGCGGCAGCGCTGGCTTCGGCCTTGGTGGCATCGTCGAGGTCGAGCTCCAGGCCGTTGGCGATGGCGCGCAGGGCGTCCAGGTCCATCCAGTTGCCCAGGCGGTCGACCACATGGTTGGCCACCACGTACTTGCGCGCCAGCTCCTCCAGCGTGCTGCCGCTCAGCGCGGCGCGGGCACCGTCGGGGCCGTCAGGCAGCACCGAGGCGCCGTCGATCGCCACCTTCAGCAAGAAGCCGTCGAGCTCGTGGCCGTCCTTCAGGTAC
This sequence comes from Aquabacterium sp. OR-4, assembly GCF_025290835.2. Taxonomy (NCBI): domain Bacteria; kingdom Pseudomonadati; phylum Pseudomonadota; class Betaproteobacteria; order Burkholderiales; family Sphaerotilaceae; genus Pseudaquabacterium; species Pseudaquabacterium prasiolae. The sequence continues at coordinate 229,859 of NZ_JAOCQD020000001.1, forward strand.
TGCTCGTGCTTGCCCACCTTCACCTTGTACAGCGGCGGCTGGGCGATGTAGATGTGGCCGCGCTCGACCAGCTCGGCCATCTGGCGGTAGAAGAACGTGAGCAGCAGGGTGCGGATGTGCGCGCCGTCCACGTCGGCGTCGGTCATCACGATGATGCGGTGGTAGCGCAGCTTGTCGACGTTGAAGTCTTCGGCGCCGATGCCGGTGCCCAGGGCGGTGATCAGCGTGACGATCGATTCGCTGCTCAGCAGCTTTTCGTAGCGCGCCTTCTCCACGTTCAGGATCTTGCCGCGCAGCGGCAGGATCGCCTGGAACTTGCGGTCGCGGCCCTGCTTGGCACTGCCGCCGGCGGAGTCACCCTCCACGATGTAGATCTCGCAGAGGCTGGGGTCCTTCTCCTGGCAATCGGCCAGCTTGCCGGGCAGGCCCAGGCCGTCCATCACGCCCTTGCGGCGGGTCATCTCGCGCGCCTTGCGTGCGGCCTCGCGGGCACGCGCGGCCTCGACGATCTTGCCGCAGATGATCTTGGCGTCGATCGGGTTCTCGAGCAGCCAGTCGGTGAGCAGCTTGCTCACGATCTCTTCGACCGGGCCGCGTACTTCAGACGATACGAGCTTGTCCTTGGTCTGGCTGCTGAACTTGGGCTCGGGCACCTTGACGCTCACCACGCAGGCCAGGCCTTCGCGCATGTCGTCACCGGCGATCTCGACCTTGGCCTTCTTGGCCAGTTCGTTGTCGTCGATGTACTTGTTGATCACCCGGGTCATCGCCGCACGCAGGCCGGTGAGGTGGGTGCCACCGTCGCGCTGCGGGATGTTGTTGGTGAAACACAGCACGTTCTCGCTGAAGCCGTCGTTCCACTGCATGGCCACCTCGACACCGATGTTGGTGTTCTGGTCGCTCATCTTGTCGCCCAGGGCGTGGAAGATGTTCGGGTGCAGGGTCTTCTTGCCCTGGTTGATGAACTCGACGAAACCCTTCACGCCGCCGGCGTAGGCAAAGTTGTCTTCCTTGGCGTTGCGCTCGTCGACCAGGCGGATCTTCACGCCGTTGTTCAGGAACGAGAGCTCGCGCAGGCGCTTGGCCAGGATGTCGTAGTGGAAGTCGTTGTTCTGCTGGAAGATCTCGGTGTCGGGCAGAAAGTGCACCTCGGTGCCGCGCTTCTCGGTCTCGCCCACGATCTTCAGCGGCCGCACTTCGGCGCCGTCGCGCATCTCGGTGGGCATGTCCTGCGGAATGCCGCGCGCAAACTCGATCTGGTGCACCTTGCCTTCGCGGCGCACGGTCAGGCGCAGCCAGCGGCTCAGGCCGTTGACGCAGCTCACGCCCACGCCGTGCAGGCCGCCCGAGACCTTGTAGCTGTTCTGGTTGAACTTGCCGCCGGCATGCAGCTCGGTCAGCGCGATCTCGGCCGCACTGCGCTTGGGCTCGTGCTTGTCGTCCATCTTCACGCCGGTGGGGATGCCGCGGCCGTTGTCGACGACGCTGATGCTGTTGTCGCTGTGGATGGTGACGGTGATGTCGTCGCAGTGGCCGGCCAGCGCTTCGTCGATGGAGTTGTCGACCACCTCGAACACCAGGTGGTGCAGGCCGGTGCCGTCGCTGGTGTCGCCGATGTACATGCCCGGGCGCTTGCGCACGGCCTCCAGGCCTTCCAGGATCTGGATGCTGCCTTCGCCGTAGGCCGCCGAGGCTTCCGAGCCGGTGGAGGCCACCTGGCCCTGGGCCGAGGGCACCTCGCGCTGGGTCACGCCCTGGCTGTCAGCTTGCTTGCTCGGGTCCTGCGGGGCGGTGGGTTCGGTCATTGCTTTTCTTCAAGGCCGCGGAGCGGCCGCATTCAACGGTCTGGCTGGAACCCCCGCCTGGCGGGGGCAGGGGGTGCGCAAACGGATGGGCAGCATGCCCATGAGGTTCTGACTCCGTCAGATCCTCATCGGCATCACGACGTACTTGAAACCCGGCTGCTCGGGCACGGTGATCAGCGCGCTGCTGTTGCCGTCCTGCAGCTCGACCTTCACCATGTCGGCGCCGATGTTGCCCAGGGCGTCCATCAGGTACGTGACGTTGAAACCGACCTCGATGGCGTCGCCACCGTAGTCGATCTCGAGCTCTTCCTTGGCCTCTTCCTGCTCGGCATTGCTGCTGGCAATGCGCAGGGTACCGGGGTCGAAGTTCAGGCGCACGCCCTTGAACTTGTCGCTCGTCAGGATGGCCGCGCGCTGCAGGCTGGCCAGCAGCGGGGCACGGCCCAGCGTCACGCTGTTGCGGTGGTTCTTGGGCACCACGCGGTTGTAGTCGGGGAACTTGCCCTCGACCAGCTTGGTCACAAACTCGAGCCCCGAGAACGCGAACTTGGCCTGGTTGGCGGCAAAGCGCATCTCGATCACGGTGTCCTCGTCCTTGAGCAGGCGCTGCAGCTCGAGCACGGTCTTGCGCGGCAGGATCACCTCCTGCTTCGGGATCTCGGTCTCGAGCTCGGCCTGGGCCAGGCCCAGGCGGTGGCCGTCGGTGGCCACCAGCGTGAGCGTCTTGCCCTCGGCCACGAACAGGATGCCGTTGAGGTAGTAGCGGATGTCGTGCACCGCCATCGCGAAGTGCACCTGGTTGATCAAGGCCTTGAGCACCTTCTGCGGCACGCCGAACGCGGGGCCGAAATCGGCCGATTCGTTGACCAGCGGAAAGTCCTCGGCCGGCAGCGTCTGCAGCGTGAAGCGGCTCTTGCCGCCAGTGAGCGTGAGCTTGCTCTGGGCCGCGCTGAGCGCCACCACCTGGTCGCCAGGCAGCGAGCGCAGGATGTCGATCAGCTTGCGTGCCCCGACGGTGCACGACCACGGCCCCGTATCACCGCCCAGCGTGGCGTTGGTGCGCACCTGGATCTCGAGATCGCTGGTGGTGAACTCGATCGCGTCGGCGCTCTTGCGCATCAGCACATTGGCCAGGATGGGCAGCGTGTGCCGGCGCTCCACGATGCCGGCCACGGCCTGCAAGGCCTCGAGCAGTTCGTGTTGCGGCGCTTTCAAAACAATCATGTCTTCCTCTTTAAAGAACTGGTAGTTCTTAGTAGGGGGCCGGGCTGGCTGTGAACAAGGCTATTTTCACCTGACATTTCAACGCTTTACGGCCGGCCGAACCCTGTGGGCGCGAGGGCTGGAAGCATCGGGTTGGCCAACAACAACTCGATGGCGGCGCAAATCGATGTGGATAACAGCAGGCTTGTTCGAGTCTTGTTCACAGGTTTGTCATTTGACGGCAGTGCTACAGCCGGTGTATGCGCCTGGCGGCGCCCACAACGGGGTCGGCGGGGCGGCGGATCAGCCCTTGAGCGTCTGCTCCAGCACGTGCAGCTGCTGGTTCAGCTCGGTGTCCTTGGTGCGGTCGCCGCCGATCTTGCGCACCGCGTGCAGCACCGTGGTGTGGTCGCGGCCACCGAACAGCTCGCCGATCTCGGGCAGGCTCTTCTGGGTGAGTTCCTTGGCCAGGTACATGGCAATCTGGCGCGGCTTGGCAATCGAGGCCGGCCGCTTCTTGCTGTACATGTCGGCGACCTTGATCTTGTAGAAGTCGGCCACCGTCTTCTGGATGTTCTCCACGCTGATCTGGCGGTTCTGGATCGACAGCAGATCCTTCAGCGCCTCGCGTGCGAGGTTGATGTTGATGTCCTTGTGGCTGAAGCGGCTGTAGGCCAGCACCTTGCGCAGCGCACCTTCGAGCTCGCGCACGTTGGCGCGCACGTTCTTGGCCACGAAGAAGGCCACGTCCTCGGGCATCTCGGTGCCTTCGGCCAGCGCCTTGCGGATCAGGATGGCCACGCGCATCTCGAGCTCGGGCGGCTCGATGGCCACCGTCAGGCCGGCGTCAAAGCGGCTGGTGAGGCGCTCGTCGATGTCCACCAGCCCCTTGGGGTAGGTGTCGCTGGTCATGATGATGTGGGCGCGCTTGGCCAGCAGGGCCTCGAAGGCGTTGAAGAACTCCTCCTGCGTGCGGTCCTTGCCGGCAAAGAACTGCACATCGTCGATCAGCAGCAGGTCGAGCGAGTGGTACTTGGCCTTCAGCTCGTCAAAGGTCTTGCGCTGGTAGTTCTTGACCACGTCGCTGATGAACTGCTCGGCATGCAGGTACAGCACGCGGGCGTCGGGCTTGTCGCGCAGCAGCGCATTGCCCACGGCGTGGATCAGGTGGGTCTTGCCCAGGCCCACGCCGCCGTAGATGAACAAGGGGTTGTACATCACGCCCGGTGCACCGGCCACATGCAGTGCGGCGGTGCGGGCCATCTGGTTGGCGCGGCCGGCCACCAGGGTGTCGAAGGTGAGCGCGGTGTTCAGCCGGTGGGCGTTGGCCGCCGGCGGCAAATGCACGGCCGGGCCGCCGGCGCGCGGTGGCGCCATGCCCGGTCGCTGGCCGGCGCTGGCGCTGGCATGGGTGTCAGGGGCTTCGGCGGGCCCATCGGCTCGGCCCTCGCCGCCCGCGGGCACCGGCACCGGCACGCGGGTGGCCGGTGCCAGCGCCTGGCCATTGAGCAGCGCGGCGGCGCGCACCGGCCCGTTGGCCGGCACGGCCCGGGAGGGTGGCGGCAGATCACGCGCGGCCAGCTGCAGCGACAGGCGCACCGGCGCGCCCGCCAGTTCTCCCAGGATCGACTCGATGCGCGACGCGTATTGCGAGCGGATCCAGTCGAGCTTGAATCGGTTGGGGACGCGCACCTGGACCACGATCCCCTCTGCGCCATCGCTCAGTTCAGCGGCGGGCAGCGGGCGGATCCAGGTGTTGTATTGCTGTTCGGGCAGTTCGGCGGCGAGTCGTTCGCAGCCGCGCTGCCAGAGGTCTGGGCTCATTGTGGACAAGTCTTCTCTCGAGCGGCGCGATTGTAGGCCCCTCCGGCCCGCGCAGCCGTGGTTATCCACAGTTCCTTGCAAGGCGTCAATGGCCCGCCCCAGCCGCATGCTGGCGTGCAAGTGTTTGACGGCAAAGGAGGTTTTTGCTCTAATAGTGGGTTTCCCCAACGTGCAGGGCTCGGTGGGTGATGGGCAAGGCACGCAAAGGCCTGGCCGGAAGTTGGCGCTTGAATGTGCCGGTGCCGCCAAGGCGCTGGCGCGGTCGGTGCAGCGGGCACGCCGGGCAACAGCCGGGTGGGCACGGGCTTCTCGGGCCACGCACACGGCAGCCAAACACATCGCCAGTCAGGCAGGGCATGAGCGCACGGGCGCACACCGGTTTGCACCGGTCGTCCCGGTCACTCACCGGGGCCCGTCCATGCCACCCCCCGCATACCGACTCAAGAGAGATACGCCATGAAGCGCACCTACCAGCCGTCCAAGACCCGCCGCGCCCGTACCCACGGTTTCCTCGTGCGCATGAAGACCCGCGGCGGCCGTGCCGTGATCGCCGCACGCCGCGCCAAGGGCCGCAAGCGTCTGTCGCAGGTCTGATTCCGGCGCCGGCGTCGGCAGCCGCAAAGGTCAGCATGGTCGGGCGCATTCTGCGAACGGCCGATTTCGAGCGCGTGCTGGCACTGCCGCCGCGCTCGCGAAGTGCTCACTTCGCCGCTCACCATCTGCCGGCGGCGCCATCGGCGCCGAAAAAGCCCGTCAAGGCCAGCGTTGCGGACGAGTTGTCCACAGGTGATGCACCCAGTTGCCCACCGCCTGTGGAAGACTTGCCCCTGGAGCCGCCCGCCGGCTGCTGGCTGGGCATGGTGGTGCCCAAGCGCCATGCGCGCCGGGCGGTGACCCGCACCCTGCTCAAGCGGCAGATGCGCGCGGTGATGCAGGCCCATGGCCCGGGCCTGCCGCCGGGCCTGTGGGTGCTGCGCCTGAAGGCGCCGTTCGATCGCAGCCAGTTCCACAGCGCCGCTTCGGATGCGCTGCGCGTGGCTGCGCGCGCTGAGTTGGCCGTGCTGCTGCAGCGCGCGCTGCAGCCGGCACCCGCCGGACGCCCTGCGCGGCCTTCGGGGCCGGCGCGCCGTGGCCCGACGCAGCCGGCCGCGGCCTGAGGCTGCGCGCGCCGTGCCGCCCGGGCCTTCCATGCGATCCGTGCTGCCACAGTGCCGGCCCGCCCTGCCATGAGCCTGTCGGCTGTTCAGCTGCTGCCGCGGCGCCTGTTGATGGCGCTGGTGCATGGCTACCGCTATACGCTCAAGCCCTGGCTGGGCAACGGCTGCCGCTTCGAGCCCAGCTGCTCGGCCTATGCCTTGCAAGCGCTTGATCGCCACGGTGCCGCGGCGGGTGCCTGGCTGAGCACGCGGCGCGTGCTGCGCTGCCACCCCTGGTGCGCGGGCGGGCATGATCCGGTGCCTGACGCCGCGCCGCGCCTGTTTCGCCATCTGCTCGCCACCATGCCGGCCGCCGTCGTGCAGGCACCGGCCAGCGAGCCCGGCCGCGACCCCTCATCCCGTTCGTAGACAAGAAGACTCCACCCATGCCCGACATCCGTCGCAACATCCTCTGGGGTGTGTTCCTCGTCTCGTTGTTCCTGCTGTGGGACGCCTGGAACAAGCACAACGGCCAGACGTCGTTCTTTGATCCGCCTGCGGCACGCGCGCCGGCGGCCGCTGGATCGGCACCGCAGACGGTGGCCGCCAATGGCCTGCCGGCGTCGGTGGCCGCCGGTGCCGCCGTGCCCGGCGCGGCGGCCAGCGCCGCGGCGCCGCTGGTCAGCGAGAAGGTCACCATCACCACCGATGTGGTGAAGGCCACGCTCGACGGCAAGGGCGGCGAGCTGGTGCGGCTGGAGCTGCTGAAGTACGCCGAGAGCGAAGACACCAAGCGCAACGTGGTGCTGATGGACCGCCAGCCGCAGAGCGTGTACCTGGCACAGACCGGGCTGATCGACGCGCAAGCCGGCGTGGCCCTGCCCAATCACACGACGGTGATGACCCTGGTGCCCGGCGAGCGCGAGCTCAAGGACGGCGCCAAGGAACTGCAGGTGCGCTTCGAGTCGCCCGAGATCGGTGGCGTGCAGCTGATCAAGACCTACACCTTCCGCCGCGGCGACTATGCCGTGGCCGTGAAGCACGAGCTGCGCAATGCCGGCGCCGCGCCGGTGCAGGCCAAGCTCTACCTGCAGCTGGCGCGCGACGGCACGGTGCTGGGCAACACCAATGTGATGGCCGGCCCGGTGTCGTTCACCGGCCCGGCGGTGTACTCCGAGCAGGGCAAGTTCGAGAAGGTCGAGTTCGCCGCCATCGACAAGGGCAAGGCCGAGTACCACAAGGGCTCGGACAGCGGCTGGGTGGCCATGGTGCAGCACTACTTCGCCAGCGCCTGGCTGTTCAACGACAAGGGCGCGCGCGAGTTCAAGATCGACACCATCCCGCCCAATGAGGCCACCTTCGGCAAGAGCCTGTACCGCGTGGCCATGGTGCTGCCGCTGCCCAGCGCCGCGCCGGGCGCCACCGTGGCCCACCAGGCCACGCTGTTTGCCGGCCCGCAAGAGGAGAAGAAGCTCGAGGCCCTGGCTCCCGGCCTGGACCTGGTGAAGGACTACGGCTTTCTGACCATGCTGTCCAAGCCGCTGTTCTGGCTGCTCGACAAGCTGCATGGCCTGATCGGCAACTGGGGCTGGGCCATCGTGGCGCTGGTGGTGCTGCTGAAGATCGCGTTCTACTGGCTCAACGCCAGCGCCTACCGGTCGATGGCCAAGATGAAGGCCATCAACCCCAAGGTGATGGAGATGCGCGAGCGGCTGAAGGACAAGCCGCAGCAGATGCAGCAGGAGATGATGCGCATCTACCGCGAGGAGAAGGTCAACCCCTTCGGCGGCTGCCTGCCGATCTTTGTGCAGATGCCGTTCTTCATCGCGCTGTACTGGGTGCTGCTGTCCACCGTGGAGATGCGCAACGCACCGTGGATCGGCTGGATCACCGACCTGTCCACCAAGGACCCGTTTTTCATCCTGCCGCTGCTGATGACGCTGTCGACGCTGTTCCAGACCTGGCTGAACCCCACGCCGCCCGATCCGGTGCAGGCCAAGATGATGTGGATCATGCCGCTGATCTTCTCGGTGTTCTTCTTCTTCTTCCCGGCCGGCCTGGTGCTGTACTGGCTGACGAACAACGTGCTGGGCATCGCGCAGCAGTGGTTCATCAACAAGCAGCTGGGGCTGAACACCGGCAAGTAGCCGCCGCACGGCCTGTGGCCGTGACTTAGCGCACGCCGGGGCTGCAGCGCCCCCGCAAACCCGGACTCAAGTCCGGGCCCAGGCCGACCGATGATGCAGATCAGCGGTCGGCCTTTTTCATGGCCCGGCCGCACCAGTCAATGCGGGGTGCGGCGGCATCGCCCGGTGCCGCCCCGGTGGTGTGAAAACGGTTCATGCATGCGCATGCCCCGGCACCCCGCCCCGCGCCATCTGCCCCGGGCCTGCGTGGCCGGCGTGCGCCACGCAGGCCGGGTGCGAAGGCCGCGCCGCGGCCAGGCCATCCGCCACAATCCGCGGCCATGTCGCTGGCCCGCCGAGAAGACCCCATCGTTGCCATTGCCACCGCCGCCGGGCGCGGGGCGGTGGGCATCGTGCGGGTGTCGGGGCGCGGGCTGGCACCGCTGGTGCAGCGCCTGCTGGGGCGGCTGCCGGCACCGCGCCATGCGCACTACGGGCCCTTTGCGGCAGCCGATGGCCAGCCCATCGACCAGGGCCTGGCGCTGTGGTTTCCGGCCCCGCACAGCTACACCGGCGAAGACGTGCTCGAGCTGCAGGCCCATGGCGGCCCGGTGCTGCTGCAGTTGCTGCTGGCGCGCTGCCTGGAGGCCGCTGCCGAAACCGGGACCCCGGGCGCCGGCGCCCGGGCGCTGCTGCCGGGCCTGCGCCTGGCCGAGCCGGGCGAGTTCACCGAGCGGGCCTTTCTCAACGACAAGCTCGACCTGGCCCAGGCCGAGGCCGTGGCCGACCTGATCGACGCCAGCACCGAGGCCGCGGCGCGCTCGGCCGGCCGCAGCCTGAGTGGTGCCTTCAGCCACGAGATCGAGGCCCTGCGCGGGCGCGTGGTGCACCTGCGCATGCTGGTCGAGGCGACGCTGGATTTTCCGGAGGAGGAGATCGACTTCCTTGAACGCGCCGATGCGCGTGGCCAGCTCGATGCCATCCAGGCCGCGCTGGCCGCGGTGATGGGCCGTGCGCGCCAGGGAGCGCTGCTGCGCGAGGGCCTGAGCGTGGTGCTGGCCGGCCAGCCCAATGTGGGCAAGAGCAGCCTGCTCAATGCGCTGGCCGGGGCCGAGCTGGCCATCGTCACCGCCATCCCCGGCACCACGCGCGACAAGGTCAGCCAGACCATCCAGATCGAGGGCGTGCCGCTGCATGTGATCGACACCGCCGGCCTGCGCGCCGACGAGGACGCCAGCGATGAAGTTGAGCGCATCGGCATCGCGCGCAGCTGGGCGGCGATTGCCGAGGCCGACGCGGTGATCTTTCTGCACGACCTCACCCGCCGTGGCCAGCCGGCCTACGAGGCGGCCGAGGCCGAGATTGCCCTGCGCCTGGCCGCGCACGGCGTGCAGCGCCTGGTGCATGTGCACAACAAACGCGATGGCGTGGCGGCCGAGGTGGTGGCCGCGCTGCCCGCAGGCGAGATCGCGCTCAGCGCCAAGGCCGGCGAGGGCCTGCGGGCGCTGCGCCACGAGCTGCTGCGCCGTGCCGGCTGGCAGGCCGCGGCCGAGGGCGTGTTCATTGCGCGCCGCCGGCATGTGCAGGCGCTCGAGCGCACGGCCGGGCACCTGGCCCTGGCGGCCGGCCATGCGGCGGCGGCCGATGCGGCGCTCGACCTGTTTGCCGAAGAGCTGCGCCTGGCGCACGAGGCGCTGGGCGAGATCACCGGCCGCTTCACGGCCGACGACCTGCTGGGCGTGATCTTCGGCAGCTTCTGCATCGGCAAGTAGGCGCGCCGTTCCGCCCCCTCGGTTGCAGGGGGTGTGATCCTCGGTGGTGCGGCATCCGGCGCTACAGGACATCACCCCCCTGTTGTTCGTTGGAGATGTCCATGGCCCTGATTCCCCTGCGCCGCGCCGGCGCCCTTTGCCTGGCACTGGCCGGCCTGTTGCTACCAGGTTTGGCGCAAGCCGCGGTGCCGGCGTTGACGCTGGTGCACTCGTTCAGCTTCAGCCGCGATGCGCACAGCGCCCAGGGCGCCGTGGCCACGCTGTCGGGCGATGTGCAGGTGCGCGACGGCGTGCTGGCCGTGCAGGGCGACAAGGCCTTTGCCGAATACGCCGGGCTGATCCCGTCGGCCGAGAATGGTGCCGACACCTGGTGGACGGTGAGCCTGTGGGCCCGCCAGACCCCCGGCACCGGCACCACCACCGAGGCGGTGATGGTGGGCCAGGGTGTGGTGTCGGGCTACCTGCCGGAGTTTGCGCTGTCGCTGCGCCCTGTGCAGGGCGGCGGGCGCGAGGTGGTGGGCCTCAACCAGTCGGGCTGGGGTGGTGGCCGCAGCGCGCCGGTGGCCCATGCCGACCAATGGCACCACTACACCGTGGCCATGGCCGAAAACAATGTGCTGCTGTGGGTGGACGGCCAGTACCTCGGCCACGGCGGTGCGGGCTGGAACTACAGCACGCCCTACTTCCACGGCAACCTGCGGCTGGGTCGCCAGGTGTCGGGCTTCGGGGGCCAGTTCAATGGCGAACTGGACGATGTGCGCATCTACAGCGGCCGCATCGACGATGCCACGGTGCGGGCCCAGTTTCTGGCCGGGCCCAGCGTGTCGGCGGTGCCCGAGCCGGCCCCTGCGCTGATGGCCCTGGCCGGTGGCGCGCTGCTGTGGGCCCGGCGCCGCCGCGGCGCCTGAGGCGGCATCGCGCCAGGCGCCGGGCCGGCTTCGGTGCCCGGCGTCCGTGTCTGACGCTGGAGCCCGGCGTCAGTGCCCGGCGTAATCGACCAGCGTGAACAGCGGCAGGCCGGCGTCGCGGATGCGCTGCGAGCCGCCCAGCTCGGGCAGGTCGACGATGGCCGCGCCCTCGATCACCGTGGCGCCCAGCTTCTGCAGCAGGCGCAGGCCGGCGGTCATGGTGCCGCCGGTGGCGATCAGGTCGTCGATCAGCACCACGCGGTCGCCGGGCTTCACCGCGTCGGTGTGCATCTCCACGGTGGCGCTGCCGTACTCCAGCTCGTAGCTTTCTTCCACCGTGGTGTAGGGCAGCTTGCCCTTCTTGCGGATGGGCACGAAGCCCACGTTCAGCTCGTAGGCCACCACCGCGCCCAGGATGAAGCCGCGCGCATCGAGCCCGGCCACCGCATCGGGCTTCAGGTCGAACCAGCGGTGCACGAACTCGTCGATCAGCACGCGAAACACCTTGGGGTTCTGCAGCAGCGGCGTGATGTCGCGAAACTGGACGCCCGGCGCCGGCCAGTCGGGCACGGTGCGGATGTGCTGGCGGATGTAGTCGGCAGTCAGCGCGTGGGCGGTGGTGTGTTGCATGGCGGGCGAGCTCGAAGCGGGCCGGAGATTGTGCGCGTTTTCCGCGCTGCGGCAGTGCCGCGGGTGGCCCCCGATGGCCGAGGGCTGCGGGCTTGACTAGGCTCGCCGCACCTGCCGTTTGCCGCCGCCTGGCGTTGCCCCGTCCGTGAGCTTTGATGCCCTTGTTCTGCCTGCCCTTGCCAGCCCCGGGCCCGATGCCGCGGCCACCGAGCGGGGCCCCGCGCCCGACCGCTACTGCCGCATCGACCACGGCTTTCTCTACGCCAGTGCGCGCCTGCCGGATGTGAGCACCCAGCGCCCGTCGGCGGTGCTGCTGCTGGGCGTGTCGCCGCGCGTGCAGTTCGGCGTGGCGGCAGGCGATGGCCCCCTGCGCCAGACCGGCGCGGCGCTGGTGCGGCCGCTGGTGCAGCGCCGTCTGCAGGCGGCCGGCGCGGCCCTGGTGAGCCTGAACCTGCATCCGGCGCATGCGCAGTTTCTGCACGGGTGCGCGATCGGCGGCGACGGTGTGCTGACCCTGCCGCGCGCGGCCTTCCAGGCCCACGATGGCGCGCTGCATGCGCTGGCCGCCGGCATGCCCGACCGGGCCAGCGGCCAGGCCCTGGCCGATGCCCTGCTGGCCACGCTGGTGCCCCTGCTGCCCCCGGTGCCGGCCGAGCCGCCGCTGCGCGCCACGCTGCTGCAGTGGCTGGCGCAGCAGCCCGAGCTGGCACTGGCCGAGCTGGCGCAGCGCCTGGGCGTGTCGTACCACCGCATGTCGCACCTGTTCAGCCAGGCCATCGGCATTGGCTACCGGCAGTGGCGTGCGTTCGCGCGCGCGCAACGGGCCGCCGCGCAGTTCAAGGCACCGGGCACGCTGACCGGCATTGCGCACGACGCGGGCTTTGCCGACTCGGCCCACCTGTCGCACACGTGGCAACGCACCTACGGACTTTCCCCCAGCTTCGTGCGCCATGACAACTCGGTACAAGCCATCTTCTAGCGGCCTGACCACCATCGCGCCTTTCGGTCCCCCGACCCCCGAGACCTGCCCGAGGAGATGCCCGTGAACCGCAAGCTGCCCACCCTGAACATCCTGGCGCTGGCCGCCGCCAGCGCGCTGCTGGCTGCCTGCGGCGGGGCCGATGACGAGCCCACCAAGCAGGCCGTCAGCGAGCCCGAGGAAACCCGCGTGCAGGACAGCCGCAACAGCTATGTGCCGCGCGCGGCCAGCGCCTACAGCGACTACCAGGCCGGCACCGGCAGCAACGGCGACGGCTTCACCGCCCAGGCGGGCCTGGCGGTCGAGACCGACCGTTGGGCCGGCGTACTCAACGGTGCCGGCTACCGCATCGAGGTGCCCAAGAACTGGAACGGCAAGCTGGTGATGTATGCCCACGGCTATGCCGGCACCGGCAACGAGCTGGTGGTCACCACGCCCAGCACGCTGCGCGCCTACCTGGTGGCCAATGGCTATGCCTGGGCGGCCAGCAGCTACACCAAGAACTACTACGACGTGCGCGTGGGCGTGGAAGACACCAACGCCCTGGCCAACGAGTTCACCAAGATCGCCGCGGCGCGCGGCCGCACGCTGGCCGCCCCCACCAAGACCTACATCGCCGGCCACTCGATGGGCGGCCACATCACCGCCGCGGCCATCGAGACCGAGGCCGCCAGCTACGCCAAGAACAAGGTCAGCTACGACGGCGCGCTGCCGATGTGCGGCGTCACCGGCGACAGCGAGCTGTTCGACTACTTCAGCGGCTACCAGGCGCTGGCGCAGTACTTTGCCGGCGTGCCCAAGTACCCGGCCACCGGCTGGGCCGACGTCTCGGCGCTGGTGCGCAGCAACCTGTTCACCACCTTCAGCAGCGTGCCCACCGCGCAGGGCCTGAAGCTGCGCGAGGCGGTGCGCAACCTCACCGGCGGCGAGCGCCCGATCTTCAACGAGGGCTTCGCCAACAGCGGCCTGCAAAGCGTGGTGTGGGGCACCTTCGGCGGCGACGGCACGATCAGCGGCATCCTCAACAAGAGCCCGCTCGACACCAACCGCTTCGTCTACCAGCTCGATGCCGACAGCGCCCAGACCGATGAGGAGAAGGCGCTCAATGCCGGCGTGCTGCGCGCCACCGCGGTGGCCGATGCCAACCGCCTGCGCCGCGACGGGCTGCGCTGGATTCCCAAGGTGAACGGCGAGTTCAAGATCCCGGTGGTGTCGATGCACACGCTGGGCGACATGTACGTGCCCTTCCACATGATGCAGATCCACCGCCAGCGCGCGGTGGCCAAGGGCAATGGCAACCTGCTGGTGCAGCGCGCCATCCGCGCGCCCAGCCACTGCGACTTCACGGTCAGCGAAACCGTCACCGCCTTCGCCGACCTGGTGAAGTGGGTCGAGCAGGGCACCAAGCCGGCCGGCGATGACGTGCTCACGCCGGCCACCGTGGCCAGCCCGTCGTATGGCTGCACCTTCACGGTCAACACGCCGGTGGCCGGTGAGCCCAGCACGCCCGGCTCGGCGGTGTTCACGCGCACGCTGATGCCGGCCTGCCCGGCCAGCTGATTGCCAGCCGATTGCCAGCGGGCTGTCATCGGGCCGCTCCCAAGGCAGCCCGCCAAGCCCGCCCGGCGGTGCGCGAGTCAGGGCCGCAGCAGCGCGGCCTCGGCCATTGCCAGCGCCTCGGGCAGGCCCGACAGCACCAGCGTGTCGCCGGCCTGCAGTGCCACGCTGTCGTCGGCGTCCACGACGCGCCCGCTGGCCTGGCGCACCGAGACCACCTGCGCACCCATCGCCGGCAGGGCCAGCTCGCCCAGCGGCTGGCCCAGGCAGGCCACGGCGGCGGGCAGGGTGACGCTGGCCAGCCGCGCCTGCTGGCGCTCTTCCAGCGTGTCGTCGTCGGCACCGTGGAAGTAGCCGCGCAGCAGGCCGTAGCGCTTCTCGCGCGCGTCGCGGGTCACGCGGATCACGCGGCGCATCGGCACGCCCACCAGGGCCAGGGCCTGCGCGGCCAGCATCAGGCTGCCCTCGATGGCCTCGGGCACCACCTCGGTGGCGCCGGCCTCGCGCAGGCGCTCGAGGTCGGCATCGTCGAGCGTGCGCACGATCACCGGCACCTTGGGCGCATGCTCGCGCACCAGGGCCAGGATCTTCAGTGCCGAGGGCGTGTCGAGGTAGCTCACCACCACCGCGCTGGCCCGGCCCAGGCCGGCGGCCATCAGGCTGGGCAGGCGCGCCGCGTCGCCAAACACCACGCTCTGGCCGGCCGCGGCGGCCTGGCGCACGCGGTCGGGGTCGAGGTCGAGCGCCATGTACGGAATGGCCTCCTGCTCGAGCATGCGCGCCATGTTCTGGCCGCAGCGGCCGTAGCCGGCGATGATCACGTGGGCCTCGGTGCGGATGGCCTTCTTGGCGATGGTGGTCAGCTGCACCGACTGCAGCAGCCATTCGCTGGCCGACAGCTTCATCACGATGCGGTTGGCGTACATCACCAGAAACGGCGTGGCCAGCATCGACAGCACCATGCTGGCCAGCACCGTGCTCAGCCAGCCGCCGCGCACCAGGCCGAACTGGCTGCCGAGGGCCAGCAGCACGAAGCCGAACTCGCCCGCCTGCGCCAGATACAGCCCGGTGCGGATGGCCACGCCCGGCGTGGCATTGAAGGCGCGCGCCAGCCCCGCCACCAGCACCGCCTTGGCCACCACCGGAATGCAGGCCAGCAGCAGCACCAGGAACCACTGGTCGACCACCGGCCGCCAGTCGAGCTTCATGCCGATGGTGATGAAGAACAGGCCCAGCAGCACGTCGTGGAAGGGCCGGATGTCGGTCTCCACCTGGTGCTTGAACTCGGTCTCGGCCACCAGCATGCCGGCCACGAAGGCACCCAGCGCCAGACTCAGGCCGGCATGCTCGGTCAGCCAGGCCAGGCCCAGCGTGATCAGCAGCAGGTTCAGCACGAACAGCTCTTCGCTCTTGCGCCGCGCCACCAGCGTGAGCCACCAGCGCATCACGCGCTGGCCGCCCACCAGCAGCAGGGTCAGCAGCACCGCCGCCTTGAGCACCGCGAACATCATCGCGCGGGCCATGTCGGGCGCGCTCTCGTCCAGCGCCGGAATCAGCACCAGCAGCGGCACCACCGCCAGATCCTGGAACAGCAGCACGCCCATCACGCGCCGGCCATGCTCGCTTTCCATCTCCAGCCGCTCGGCCATCAGCTTCACGACGATGGCGGTGGAACTCATCGCCATGGCCGCCCCCAGCACGAAGGCGCCCTGCCAGCCCAGATCCCAGCGCTGGCCCAGCGCGGCAAAGGCCCAGGCCAGCGCGGCGTTGCCGGCCAGCGCACCCAGGATGGTCAGCAGCACCTGGCTGAGCCCCAGGCCGAACACCAGCGTGCGCATGCTGCGCAGCTTGGGCAGGTTGAACTCCAGCCCGATGACGAACATCAGGAACACCACGCCGAACTCGGCCAGGTACTTCACGCCGGCCGAATCCTTGGCCAGCGCCAGCGCATTGGGGCCGATGACGATGCCCACCGCCAGGTAGCCCAGCATCGGTGGCAGCTTCAGCAGACGGCAGCCCACCACGCCCAGCACGGCGGCCACGAGGTACAGCAAGACGAGTTCGAGGGTGGAGGCCATCCAGGCGGGTGAACGGGGTGGTGGGGCAGTGGGGGGAGGCGGGGCCGGCGGCACGGGCCGGGCGCCGGCCGGGTGCGCCGCCTAGAATGCGGCGCACCGGTGCGTCGATGCTAAGCGAGCATGCCGCTCCGGGCCGCCGATACCGCGCAAGCCCGGTGCGCGCGCCCGCCGGCCGTTCCACCAGCCCTCCGCCCACCGTGACCGCGCGACCCTCCATCGACCCGCAGCGTGCCCTGCAACTGGCCGCCCATACCTTCGAGATCGAGGCGCGTGCGCTGCTGGGCCTGGCCGCACGCCAGGGCGCGGGCTTTACCGGCGCGGTGCAGGCCATGCTCGACTGCCGCGGCCGCGTCATCGTGATGGGCATGGGCAAGAGCGGCCATGTCGGCCGCAAGATCGCCGCCACGCTGGCCTCCACCGGCACGCCGGCGTTTTTTGTGCACCCGGCGGAGGCCAGCCACGGCGACCTGGGCATGGTGCAGCCGGGCGACGTGGTGCTGGCCATCAGCAACAGCGGCGAGAGCGACGAGCTGGCCGCCATCCTGCCGGCGCTGCGCCGCCTGGGCATCACGCTGGTGGCCATGACCGGCAAGCCCGAGTCCACGCTGGCCCAGCATGCCGATCAGGTGATCTCCAGCGCGGTGGCCGAGGAAGCCTGTCCGCTCAATCTGGCGCCCACCGCCAGCACCACCGCGCAGATGGCGCTGGGCGACGCACTGGCCGTGGCCCTGCTGGATGCCCGCGGCTTCGGCGAGGCCGACTTCGCCCGCTCGCACCCCGGCGGCGCGCTGGGCCGCAAGCTGCTGGTGCACGTGGGCGAGCTGATGGTCAGCGGCGACGAACTGCCCACCGTGGCGGCCGACACGCCCTTCACCGAGATGATGCGCAGCATGTCGGCCAAGGGCCTGGGTGCCGCGCTGCTGGTGGATGGCGACGGCCGGCTGCAGGGCATCTTCACCGACGGCGACCTGCGCCGCCTGGTCGAGCGCGGCGTCGAGCTGCGCACCCTGGGCGCCGCCGAGGTCATGCACCCGCGGCCCAAGACCATCCGCGCCGACGCCCTGGCGGTGGAGGCCGCCGAGCTGATGGAGCAGCACCGCATCACCGCGGTGGCGGTGGTCGACGGCAACGGCCGCCTGGCCGGCATGCTGACCATCGGCCACCTGATGCGCGCCAAGGTGGTGTGACGGTGGCACCCGCACTGAACTTCGCGCCTGAGCTGCTGCTGCGGGCCCAGGGTCGCGGCGGCGGCATGCGCGCGGCGATCTTCGACGTCGACGGCGTGCTCACCGACGGGCGGCTGTACATCGGCGCCGACGGCGAGGGCGTCAAGGCCTTCCATGTGCTCGACGGTCATGGCCTCAAGCTGCTGGCCCAGGCCGGCATCGTGCCGGTGATCATCACCGGCCGCGATTCGCCGGCGGTGCGCCGGCGCATGAGTGATCTGGGCCTCACGCGCGTGCACTTCGGCGTGTCCGACAAGCTGGCCTGTGCCCAGGCCGTGCTGGCCGAGCTGGGCGTCGACTGGGACGAGCTGGCGGTGATCGGCGACGACTGGCCCGACCTGCCGCTGCTGCGCCGCGCCGGCCTGGCCTGCGTGCCGCCCAACGGCCATGCCGAGGCCCGTGCGGTGGCCCATCACATCACCGCGGCACGCGGTGGCGAAGGTGCGGCGCGCGAGTTCTGCGACCTGCTGCTGGTGGCCGCCGGCCGCTACGCCGCGCTGCTGGCCGCCCAGCAGGGCGGCACGCTGGACGCGCGCTGAGCCAGTGACCACGCCCGAGCTGCACCTGCCCGATCTGCCCGAGGTGCCGGTGCACCTGGGCAGCCTGCGCACGGCCGCGGCCACTGGCGGCGCCCGGCCCAGCCTGTCATGGGGCTGGCGCCTGCGGCAGATGCTGTCGTCGTACCTGCCGGTGCTGCTGATGGCCTTGCTGGCAGTAGGCACCTGGTGGCTGGTGAAAAACACGCCCCAGCCCGACGGCCCGGCCGCTGCCACCGCGCCACGCAAGGAGCCCGACTACACGATGTCGGGCTTCTCGGTGAGCCGCTTCGGCGCCGACGGCCGCCTGCTGCTGCGCATCGACGGCGACCAGCTGCGCCACTACCCCGACACCGACCGCATGGAGATCGAGGGCGTGCGCATCCACGCCATCGGCGCCGATGGCCGGATCACCGACGCCACGGCACGCCGCGCGCTGGCCAATGGCGACGGCAGCGAGGTGCAGCTGCTGGGCGGCGCCCAGGTGCGCAGCCAGCTGCCCGGCGGCGACACGCTCGAGGTCGACGGCGAGTTCCTGCACGCCTTCACGCGCTTCGAGCGCCTGCGCTCGCACCTGCCGGTGCGCGTGCGGCGCGGCGGCAGCGACATCCATGCCGGCGGGCTCGACTACGACAACCTGGCTCAGCAACTGCAGCTGGCCGGCCCGGTGCGCGCCAGCCTGGCGCCCGGCCGGCGCGCGCCAGCCGCCACCCCGGAGCGCCGTCCATGAACCCCCAAGCCACCGCGCCGGCCGCGCCGCTGGTCTTCATCACCGGCGCGTCCAGCGGCATCGGCCAGGCCCTGGCGCTGCGCTACCACCGCGCCGGCTGGCGCCTGGCGCTGGTGGCGCGCCGTGCCAGTGAACTGCAGCAATGGGCCGACGCGCAGGGCCTGCCACGCGAGCGGGTGGCCATCTACGGCGCCGATGTGCGCGACGTGGCCGCCATCACCGCCACCGGGCGCGCCTGCATCGCCGCCCAGGGCCTGCCCGAGGTCGTGATTGCCAACGCCGGCATCAGCGTGGGCATCGACACCGCCGATGCCGCCGACCTCGAGGTGCTGCGCAGCATCTACGAAACCAACAACATCGGCATGGCCGCCACCTTCCAGCCGTTTCTGGCGGCGATGTGCACGCGCGGCCATGGCACGCTGGTGGGCGTGGCCAGCGTGGCCGGCATCCGCGGCCTGCCCGGCCATGGCGGCTACTGCGCCAGCAAGGCGGCGGTGATCAGTTACTGCGAGAGCCTGCGCGGCGAATGCCGTGCGCAGGGCGTGACGGTGGTGACCCTCGCGCCGGGGTATGTCGATACACCGCTGACGCAGAAGAACCGCTACGCGATGCCCTTTCTGATGAGCGCCGAGGCCTTTGCCGACCAGGCGTTCGCAGCCATTTCGTCCGGCGTGCGCTTTCGCGTGATCCCCTGGCAGATGGGTGTGGTGGCCCGGTTGCTGCGCGTGCTGCCCGGTGCACTGTTCGACCGCCTGCTGGCCGGCCGCCCGCGCAAGCACCGCCAGCCGCAGTAGGCCGCCAGGCTTTGTTTTCCCACCCCAAGCTCCTGAGGCGCTGAGCCGCCGTCCCGAACGACAAGTCCAGAAACGACAAGTCCAGAAACGACAAGTCCAGAAACGACAAGGGCACCCGAAGGTGCCCATTGTTTGTGCAGCAGGCACCAGCGTGGGTGCCCGTTGCGGTGCAGCGCCAGCCGGGTGTTGCCACCCGGCATGCGGATCAGTAGCCGCCTTGGCCGCCGCCGTAGCCGCCACCACCGCCGCCGCGCGGGCCGCGGCCGGTGCCGTAGGGGCTGCGACCACCGCCGCCGCCACTACCACCGCCACCACCGTAGCCGCCGCCACCACCGCTGCCGCCACCGCCGTAGCCGCCGCCACCACCGCTGCGGCCACCGCCGCCGCCGCCGTAGCCGCCGCCACCACCACCGTAGCCACCACCACCGCCGCCGTAGCCACCGCCACCGCTGCGGCCACCGCCGCCGCCACCGAAGCCGCCCGGACGCTCTTCGCGCGGACGGGCCTCGTTCACCACCAGCGGACGGCCTTCCAGCGGCTGACCGTTCATGGCGTTCATGGCAGCGGTAGCCTCGGCAGGCGACGACATCTCGACGAAGCCGAAGCCCTTCGAGCGACCGGTTTCACGGTCCATCATCACCTTGGCGGACGTCACAGCGCCGAATTGACCAAACGCTTCTTGAAGCGATTCATCACGCACCGAGTAGGCCAGGTTGCCTACATAAAGCTTGTTTCCCATGAGGGGAAGCTCCTTAACGAGAAAAGAAAACCATGTGGAGCTTCTACCCAGCGTGAACCACTCAAGCTACAGGCGCCGTCTCCATACACGGGCCGGGGCACATAAACCCGTGCGGACATTATGGTGGCAAACAATGTGCCACCACCAGAGTCGGGGGCCCGTGCAAACCCGAAAAGTATCATGGGCGCCACGATGTCGAGCGATTCTTCGAGAAGTCCAGCCAGCCGTCCGCGGCCCATGAGGCCCGGTTCGGGCTCGTTGCGGGCCCTGGATGCGGTGCTGCAGAGCGTGGAGTCGGTGCGCAACGGCGGCGCGCTGTATCTGCTGCTGCTCAGTTTTGCGCTGGCCGGCTGGTTGCTGGTGAGCGCGCAGCGGCTGCTGGGCGGTGAATCGTGGTGGCCGGGTGGCGCCCTGGCGGCGGCGGCCTTTCTGGTGGTGTTGTACGGCAGCACGGCGGCGGGGCTGGTGTTGATGGACGAGGCCCTGGGCCGCGTGCCGCGCCACCCGCTGGATGCGCTGCGTGCGGCACCGGCGCCGGCGCACCGCCTGCTGGCCGTGGTGCTGACCGTGCTGCTGCTGGCCGCCGTGTTGCTGGTCGCCACTGCCGGTCTGTTGTGGCTGGCGCGCCTGCCGGGCGTGGGCGCCGCGTGGCTGGGCCTGCTGGTGCCGGTGGTGGTGCCGGTGCTGGGCCTGGTCGCGCTGGTGATGGTGACGCTGGTGGGGCCGATCGCTGCGCCGGCGGCCTGGTTCGGGCTGCGCTGGCGGCAGATTCTGGCGCTGCTTATGCGTCAGTTGCAGGTGCGGCCGGTGCATGCGGTGCTGCTGTCGGCGGCGGTGAGCCTGCTGTCGGCGGCGGTGGCCGGCCTGATCAGCTTCATGGTGCTGGCTGGCGGGCGCGCCTTTGCGGCGCTGGCGGCGGGCCTGCTCGGGCTGCCGCTGGCGGTGCCGCCCTTTCTGTCGGCGCTGTTCGGCATGGGCTTGCGGGTGGCGCCCGGCGCCGCGCCGCTGCCCGAGCACACCAGCGCGGCGATCACTGGCGCCGGCCTGGTGTTTGCGCTGGGCCTGGTGGTGCCGGGTGCGGTGTACCTGCGCGGACTGTGCGAGCTGTTTCTGGCGCTGCGGGGTGCAGATGCCGGCGCCGACGCCGACGCCGACCTGGAGGCCGATGCCGCCCGCAGCGCGCCCGTGGCGGATCCGGGTGCATCCCCAGCGACCGCGGCCCCCGATTGACGCGATGATCGCGCGATGGATCTGCTCAAACCGCTGATCGCCCTGCTGGCGATCGTCAACCCGATCGGCGCGGTGCCGTTTTTTCTGGCCTTCACGCAGGGCCTGACACGCGAGCAGCGGCTGCGCACGCTGCGAGTGGCCAGCTTCTCGGCGTTTTGCGTGATCGCGATCAGCGGCCTGGCCGGGCTGCAGATCATTGCGTTTTTCGGCATCTCGATCGCGTCGTTCCAGGTCGGCGGCGGCATGCTGCTGCTGATCTCGGCGCTGCACATGCTCAACGCCCAGCCGGCCGAGAGCGGCAAGGACGACATCGACGAGGGCCATTCCAAGGCCGACGCCGGTGCCAGCGTGGCCGTGGTGCCGCTGACCATTCCGCTGCTCACCGGCCCGGCCACGATCTCGACGATGGTGATCTACGCCGAGAAGACCAAGCACCTGTGGCAGCTCGCGGTGCTGGTGGGCTATGGCGTGGTGATCGGCCTGGCCACCTATGCCGCCTTTGCCGCGTCGGGGCGCATCGCCAAGGTGCTGGGGCGCACCGGCATCAATGTGATGACCCGGCTGATGGGCCTGATCCTGGCCGCGATGGCGGTTGAACTGCTGGCCGACGGGCTGGTGAAGCTGTTTCCGATCCTGGGCAGTGCTGCGCTGAAGTGATGTTGTCGATGAACGACCCGACTCCTGTGTTTGACCACATCGTCGTGGGTGCCGGCACGGCCGGCTGCCTGCTGGCCAACCGACTGAGCGCCGATCCGCGCAAGCGGGTGCTGCTGATCGAGGCCGGCGGCAATGACGACTACCTGTGGGTGCACATCCCGGTGGGCTATCTGTACTGCATCGGCAACCCGCGCACCGACTGGCTCTACAAGACCGAGCCCGACCCCGGCCTGAACGGGCGCAGCCTGCGCTACCCGCGCGGCAAGGTGCTCGGCGGCTGCAGCAGCATCAACGGCATGATCTACATGCGCGGCCAGCGCCGCGACTATGACCACTGGGCCACCGTGACCGGCGATGCACGCTGGCGCTGGGACCAGGTGCTGCCGGTGTTCAAGCAGCACGAGGATCACTGGCGCGGCGCCAGCGAGCACCACGCGGCACCAGGCTTCGACGCCCACGGCGCGCGTGCCGGCGGCGAGTGGCGGGTGGAAAAGCAGCGCCTGTCGTGGGCGATCCTCGACGCCTTCTCGGCCGCCGCGCAGCAGGCCGGCATCCCGGCCACCGACGATTTCAACCGCGGCAGCAACGAGGGCGTGGGTTATTTCGAGGTCAACCAGCGCGGCGGCCTGCGCTGGAACGCCACCAAGGCCTTCCTGCGGCCGGTGATGCACCGCGACAACCTGGCGGTGTGGACGGGCGCCCAGGTGTCGCGCCTGCTCACCGCGCGCGACGCCGACGGCCGCCTGCGCGTGACCGGTGTGGAGCTGCGGCCCGAGGGCCACGACCACCAGCGCGGCGCGCCGCTGATCGCCCGGCTGCGCGACGACGTGGCCGCCGCCGAGGTGGTGATGGCCGCCGGCGCGGTGGGCACGCCGCAGATCCTGCAGCTGTCGGGCATCGGCCCCGGCGCGCTGCTGCAGCGCCACGGCATCAGCGTGCAGCACGAGCTGCCGGGCGTGGGCGCCAACCTGCAGGACCACCTGCAGATCCGTGCGGTGTTCGAGGTGCAGGGCGTGAAGACGCTCAACACCCAGGCCGCCAGCTGGCTGGGCAAGGGCCTGATCGGGCTGGACTACCTGCTGCGCCGGCGCGGGCCGATGAGCATGGCGCCGTCGCAGCTGGGCTGCTTCACGCGCTCGTCGGCGGCCCAGGCCGAGCCCAATGTGCAGTACCACGTGCAGCCGCTGAGCCTGGACGCCTTTGGCGAGCCGCTGCACCGCTTCAATGCCTTCACCGCCAGCGTGTGCAACCTCAACCCGACCAGCCGCGGCACGGTGCAGATCCGTTCGGCGCGGCCCGAGGACGCGCCGGCCATCCTGGCCAACTACCTGAGCACGCCCGAAGACCGCCAGGTGGCGGCCGACTCGCTGCGGCTCACGCGCCGCATCGCCAGCCAGCCGGCGCTGGCCCGCTACCAGCCGCGCGAGGTGAAGCCGGGCCTGCAGTTCCAGAGCGACGACGACCTGGCGCGCCTGGCCGGCGACATCGGCACCACCATCTTCCACCCGGTGGGCACCTGCCGCATGGGCCGGGCCGACGACGCGATGGCGGTGGTCGACCCCGAACTGCGGGTGCGCGGCGTGGCTGGCCTGCGCATTGCCGATGCCAGCGTGATGCCCACCATCACCAGCGGCAACACCAACAGCCCCACGCTGATGATTGCCGAGCGCGCGGCGGCGCTGATGCGCGGCATCTAGTCCACAGCCCCGTATCCAAATGTGGCAGAAATGTCATCACGCGGGGTTATCCCCACGTGTCTTGGCGGCATGGGCTCCGTAAAGTCACCTCACTCGGTTCTGCGGCGCATGCGCCGCCAGAGCCTGGGGGACTGAGGAGACATCGACAGCACCAGAACAGCCGGGTCGGCCGGCAGGGCAGCCACAAAGCATTAAAGCGCCCGCGCCGCACCCCATTTGCTTCAACGCCAGGCCATGTGCCTGGCGTTTTTTTTTGGTGCGCCGCGGCTGGCGTGGAAAAGCGGGGTGCGGGGGCGCTGTTTCGGCGGTTTGCGGCGGGCGGGCAGCCCTAGCCTCAACGCCGTCAAGCCATCAGCCCGGCCGCCGCGCCACCCACCGCCATGTCCGTCGATCCGCAACTGCGCACCCTTGAAATCGATATCCCGGCCCAGCCGGATTCGCTGGTCAAACTGTCGCTGCTGCTGGCCGACGACGAGGTCAACCAGCAGGCCGTGGCGGCGCTGGTGCAGGCCGACATGGCGCTGGCCGCGGCGGTGATGAAGGCCGTGAACTCGTCGCTCTACGGCCTGGCCGGCCGGGTGCAGAGCGTGCAGCAGGCAGTGACCTACCTGGGCACGCGCGAAATCGCCGGCATCACCTTCGAGATGGGCCTGCGGGCGGCGTTTCCGCCGGCGCCCGAGCTGCAGCCGATCTGGGATCGCGCGGCGCTGCGCGGGGTGCTGATGGGCCGGCTGGCGCAGGCCGTGGGCCTGGATGCCTGGGCGGCGCACTCGGGCGGCCTGTTCGAGGAGTGCGGCAAGGCGGTGCTGTTTCGCCATGCGCCCGACCACTACCGGGCGATGCTGCGCGCCGCGGCCACCGATGGCGACCTGATCCAGCTGGAGCATGTGGGCTTTGGCGTCAGCCACGACGCGCTGGGCGCGGCGCTGTGCGACAGCTGGGGGCTCGACCCCGCGGCGGTGACCAGCGTGCGCCACCACGTCGTGGCCCAGGGCCTGCTGGAGCTGCCGGCCGCGCCGGCGCGGCGCGCGGTGCTGGCGCTGTCGGTGATCGTGCAGGCGCTGATGACCGTGCCGGCCTCGATCGACGAGGTGGTGCCCGCGGTGGCGCCGCAGGCCGACCTGGATGCCACGCTGGTCTTGCGCGCCGCGCGCCGCCTGGCCGAGCAGCAGGCCGAGGCCATGGCCCACGGCCGCAAGGCCGCGTGATGGGTGTGGCGGGGCGGTGAACCGGTAGTCACCCGCTGCAGGTAAGCCCTGTGGCCCGGGGGCGGTGCCGCGGCTACGCTGCGGCGGGTATCCCCTGCCACCGAAAGGCCTGTCATGCGTCATGTGCCCGTCGACCCCGCCAAGCTCGCGCTGCAACGGCTGTACCACTGGGAGCAGACCGCACCCGGGCGCGTGATCCTCACCCAGCCGATGGGCCGCGAGCACGGCGGCGCGGTGCGTGACTTCACCTGGGCCCAGGTGATGGATCAGGCGCGGCGCATCGCCGCCTGGCTGCAGGCGCAGGGCCTGCAACGCGGCGACCGCGTGGCCATGATCAGCAAGAACACCGCCTGGTGGCTGATCGCCGATTTCGGCATCTGGATGGCGGGCGGCGTGTCGGTGCCGCTGTATCCCACGCTGGCGGCCGGCTCGATCCGCCAGATCTGCCAGCACAGCGAGTCGCGCTGGCTGTTCATCGGCAAGCTCGACGGCTGGGCCGGCATGCGCGCCGGCGTGCCCGAGGGCCTGCCCTGCATCCGCATGCCGCTGGCGCCGCCGCTGTCGGAGATGCCCGGCGGCACGGTGGCCTGGGACGACATCTGCGCCCGCACCGAGCCGCTGGCCGGCTCGCCCGAGCGCGATGGCGACGAGCTGGCCACCATCATGTACACCTCGGGCACCACCGGTGCGCCCAAGGGCGTGATGCAGAGCTTTGGCACCTTCGCGTGGTCGGTCGATGCCGGGCTGAGCCGGCTGGCCACCATCGACGAGAACGCGCGCATGCTGAGCTATCTGCCGCTGTCGCACGTGGCCGAGCGCACGCTGGTCGAGCACGGCCTGCTGTTCACCGGCATGCATGTGTTCTTTGCCGAATCGCTGGACACCTTCACGCAAGACCTGCAGCGCGCGCGGCCGACGGCGTTTTTCTCGGTGCCGCGGCTGTGGGTCAAGTTCCAGCAGGGCGTCAGCGCCAAGATGCCGCCGGCCAAGCTGGCGCGGCTGCTCAAGATTCCCATCCTGGGCGGCCTGGTGCGCAAGAAGGTGCTGGGTGCGCTGGGCCTCGACCAATGCCAGTTCGCCGCCGGTGGCGCGGCGCCGATGCCGCCCGCGCTGCTCGACTGGTATGCGCGGCTGGGCCTGCCCATCGTCGAGGTCTACGGCATGACCGAGAACTGCGGCATCTCGCATGCCACGCTGCCCGGCG
The DNA here is from genome assembly GCF_025290835.2 of Aquabacterium sp. OR-4. Classification (NCBI taxonomy): domain Bacteria; kingdom Pseudomonadati; phylum Pseudomonadota; class Betaproteobacteria; order Burkholderiales; family Sphaerotilaceae; genus Pseudaquabacterium; species Pseudaquabacterium prasiolae. The sequence goes on from NZ_JAOCQD020000001.1 coordinate 255,898, forward strand.
TGCAGCGCCCCGGCACGGTGGGCCAGGCCTACGACGGCGTGGCCAGCCGCATCGACCCCGCCAGCGGCGAGATCCAGGTCAAGAGCCACGGCCTGATGCTGGGCTACTACAAGGAGCCCGAGCTCACGCGCGAGGCCTTCACCGACGACGGCTGGCTGCACACCGGTGACAAGGGCGCGCTCGATGCCGAGGGCAACCTCAAGATCACCGGCCGCGTGAAGGACCTGTTCAAGACCAGCAAGGGCAAGTATGTGGCGCCAGCGCCCATCGAAGACCGGCTGGTGATGCACAACGCCGTCGAGGCCTGCTGCGTGACCGGTGCCAACCTGGGCCAGCCGCTGGCGCTGGTGATGCTGAACCTCGAGGCGATGGCGCGCGCCGCCGATGCGGCGGGCCGCGCGGCGCTGAAGGCCTCGCTGGCCGAGCACCTGCAGGGCATCAACGCCCAGCTCGACCCGCACGAGCAGCTCGACTGCCTGGTGGTGGTGGCCGAGCCCTGGACGGTGGACAACGGCTTCGTCACGCCCACCTTCAAGGTCAAGCGCAACCGCGTGGAAGAGGTGTATGCCCAGCACTGGGAGCGCTGGGCCGGCAGCGGCGAGACGGTGATCTGGGTCGAGCGCAGCACGCCGGCCCAGGCCGGCCTGAAGCTGGCGGCCTGAGCGGGGGCGCCCGGCCTCGCCGCGGGCGCGAGGCCAGCCGTCGGGCGGCCCGACCTGCCCGACTCGCCCGGCGCGCTCAGTCGACCTTGGCGCCCGAGGTCTTCACCACCTTGGCCCACTTGGTGGTCTCGGCGCCGATCATCGCGGCGAACTGCGCGCTGGTGATGCCGCTGGGAATCGCGCCCTGCGACTTCAGCCGCTCCTGCATGGCCGGGCTGGCCAGGGCCTTGGCGGTTTCCTGCTGCACGCGGGCCACCACGTCGGCCGGGGTGCCGGCCGGCGCCAGCAGGCCGAACCAGCTGCTGGCCTCGTAACCCTTGAGCGGCGCGCCGCCCACCTCTTCGACCGTGGGCACCTCGGGCAGCGCCTCCGAGCGCTTGGCGCTGGTCACTGCCAGGGCCTTGAGCCGGCCGCTCTTGATGTGCGGCAGGGCCGACGGCAGGTTGTCGAACATCAGGTCCATGTTGCCGGCGATCAGGTCGATCAGTGCCGGGCCCGAGCCGCGGTACGGAAAGTGCACCATGTAGCTGCCGGTGCTGGCCTTGAACAGCTCGCCGGCCAGGTGGATGGAGGTGCCGTTGCCCGAGCTGGCCATGTTCAGCTTGCCGGGGTTGGCCTTGGCCACGCGCACCAGATCGGCCACGCTGGCGATGCCGTACTTCTGCGCATTGGCCGGGTTGATCACCAGCACATTGGGCACCCCGGCCACCAGTGTGACGGGCACGAAGTCCTTCACGTGGTCGTAGGGCATCTTGGGGTACAGCGAGGGATTGATGGCGTGCGTGCCCACCGTGCCCATCAGCAGGGTGTGGCCGTCGGCCGCGGCCTTGGCCACCTCGGCGGCGCCGCTGTTGCCGCCGGCACCGGGCTTGTTGTCCACCACGAAGGGCTGGCCGAAGGCCTTCTGCAGCTCGGGCGCCAGCGCGCGCGCCAGCAAGTCGGTGGTGCCGCCGGCGGCAAAGGGCACGACGATGCGCACCGGCCTGGCGGGCCAGGCGCTCTGGGCCTGCGACGGGGCAGGCGCCAGCGTGGTGGCGGCAAGGGCCAGCAGCGGCAGGGCCGGCAGCGTGGCAAGCGCCTGGCGGCGGCTGATCGAACGGGTCATGCGTGTCTCCTCGGTCGGCGTGCCCGGCGGAGGCCGGGCCGGCGGCCCTTGTGGCGGGCTGCTGCCGCTGGAGTGTGCCGCAAGCCCTGCCGGCCGCCGCAGCCTCTCAGGCCGCCGCGGGCTGCCAGCCGCGTGGCACGGCGGCCAGCAGGCGGCGGGTGTAGTCCTCGCGCGGGGCGGCCAGGATCTGCTGCGCGCTGGCCTGCTCGACCACCTCGCCGTCCTTCATCACCAGCACCTCGTCGCTGATGAAGCGCACCACCGCCAGGTCGTGGCTGATGAACACGTAGCTCAGGCCCAGCTCGTCCTGCAGGTCTTTCAGCAGGTTCAGCACCTGGGCCTGCACGCTGACGTCGAGCGCGCTCACCGCCTCGTCGAGCACCAGCACCTCGGGCTCCAGCGTCAGGCAGCGCGCAATGGCGATGCGCTGGCGCTGGCCGCCGGAAAACTCGTGCGGGTACTTGGCAAAGGCGCGGCCATCCAGACCCACCTTGCCCAGCATGGTGCGGGCGCGGGCCTCGCGCTCGGCGGTGTTGGCACCGATGCCGTGGATGGCCATCGGCTCGATCAGCGTCTCGCCGATGGTGAAGCGTGGGTTCAGGCTGGCATAGGGGTTCTGGAAGACGATCTGGATGCGCCGGCGCATCTGCTGGCGCTGGCGGTCGCTGAGCGTGAGCAGGTTCTGGCCGTCGAAGATCACCTCGCCGCTGGTGGGCTCGTGCAGGCGCAGCAGCGTGAGGCCCATGGTCGTCTTGCCCGAGCCCGATTCGCCCACCACGCCCAGCGTGTGGCCGCGCCGCAGCTGGAAGTTGACGTTGCGCACGGCGCGGAACTCGCGCTTGCCGAACAGCCCGGTCTTGAGCCAGAAGCTCTTGTGCAGCGCCTTGACCTCGAGCACCACCGGGGCGTCGGCGCTCTTGGGCCGGGCCTGCGGCACGGCGGCCGATGCATCGGCTTGCGCCATGTGTTCGTCGATGACCTGCAGCCGCGCCGGGTTGCCCAGCAGGCTGGGGCGGCAGGCCAGCAAGGCCTTGGTGTAGGCATCTTGCGGCGCGTTGAAGATGCCGGCCACCTCGCCCTGCTCGCGGATCTCGCCATGGCGCATCACCACCACGCGGTCGCTGATCTCGCCCACCACGCCCAGGTCATGGCTGATGAACAGCAGGCTCATGCGGTGGCGCTCTTTCAGGCCGGCCATCAGCTCGAGCACCTGGCGCTGGATGGTGACATCGAGCGCGGTGGTGGGCTCGTCGGCGATCAGCAGCCTGGGCTCGCAGGCCAGGGCCATGGCGATCATCACGCGCTGCTGCTGGCCGCCCGACAGCTCGTGCGGGTAGGCCTTGAGCCGGCGCCGGGGCTCGGGCATGCCCACTTCGGCGAGTAGGCTCTCGGCCTTCTCGAGCGCAGCCTTGCCCGACAGGCCCAGGTGCCGGCGCAGCGGCTCCATCAGCTGGTTGCCGATGGTGAACACCGGGTTCAGGCTGCTCATCGGATCCTGGAACACGCAGGCGATCTCGCGCCCGCGCATCGCGCGCAACTCGTCGGGGCCGGCCTGCAGCAGGTCGCGGCCCTGCCACAGCACGCGGCCCGAACGCTCGGCGTTGTCGGGCAGCAGGTTGAGGATCGACATCGCCGTGACGCTCTTGCCCGAGCCCGATTCGCCCACCAGGGCCACGGTGCTGTTCTCGGGGATGTCGAAGCTGATGCCGCGGCCCTCGCGGCCCACGGCGGCGGCGCGTTGCACCACGCCGCCCTGCTTGCCCATGCGGAAGTCGACGCGCAGGTCTTGAATGGATAGCAGCATCGGATTCACTCCAGCCCACGCAGCTTGGGGTCGAGCGCATCGCGCAGCGCATCGGCCATCAACGAGAACGCGGTGACGAACACCGCCATGAAGGCGGTGGCCGCCACCAGCTGCCACCAGTGGCCGAGGATCAGCTCGCTTTGCGCCTCCGACAGCATGGTGCCCCAGCTGACCTGGTCGATCGAGACGCCCAGGCCCAGGTACGACAGGATCACCTCGGCCTTGATGAAGCCCACCACCAGCAGGCCCATGCGCACCAGGATCACGTGGCTCACGTTGGGCAGGATGTGGCGGAACATGCGCCGCGCGCTGCTGGCGCCGATGGCCTCGGCGGCGCGCACGTACTCGCGGCTGCTGTGCTTCATGAACTCGGCGCGCACCTGGCGGTACAGGCCGGTCCAGCCGGTCAGGCCCAGGATGATGACCACGGTGTCGATGCCGCGGCCCAGCACCGCGGCAAAGGCGAAGATCAGCAGGATGCTGGGAATGGCCTCGAACACGTTGTAGAGCCACTCGAGCAGATCGCCCACCTTGCCGCCGAAGAAGCCCGACGCGGCGCCCAGCAGCGTGCCGATCAGCGTGGCCACCAGGGCCGCCGCCACGCCCACGAAGACCGAGATCTCGGTGCCCTTGATGGTCTTGGCCAGCACGTCGCGGCCCAGGCGGTCGCCGCCAAAGGGCAGGGTGTCGGCCTTCTTCACCTCGGTGGTGCTGTACTGCTTGGCGCGCTCGGTCCACTCGGCGTACTTGGGTGCCAGCGGGTCGATGGCCGTCAGGTCGACGTTGGGGCCCTTGGGCTGGGCGATGGTGGTCGCCGCCTCGGGCGGCGCGGCGCCCATGAAGCCCGGCCGGGCATTGGGCACGCCCACCTCGGCCTGCCAGCCGCTGGCCACCAGGCCCAGCGCCGCGGCGCCGATCAGTGCAAAGAAGCCCAGCACGATGGCCAGCGAGACCATGCCCACGCGGTCGGTCTTGAAGCGCCGCCAGGCGGCGTGCCACACGCCTTCAGACTGCTCGATGCCGGTGGCCGGTGCCACCACGTTCGGGGTCGACATCACCGCGCTCACTTCAGCACCACCCGCGGATCGACTGCCTTGAAGGCCAGATCGGTGAGCAGGTTGATCACCATGGTCAAGACCGCCAGGTACACGGTGACCGCCTGGATCACCGGGTAGTCACTGCGGTTGACGGCCAGCAGCACCTCGCGGCCCAGGCCCGGGATGGAGAAGAAGGTCTCGATCAGGAACGAGCCCAGAAACACCCCCGGCAGCAGCAGGCCCACGTTGGTGAGGATGGGGATCATGGCGTTGCGCAGCACATGCTTGAACAGCACCACGCCCTCGCCCAGGCCCTTGGCGCGGGCGGTGCGCACATAGTCGTGGCCCAGCTCGTCGAGCAGGAAGCTGCGGTACAGCCGGGTCTGCGGGGCCAGGCCCACCATCACCGCCAGCAGCGCCGGCAGCGGCACATAGGTGATCAGGTTGGTCCACACGCTGTCGCCCCAGCCCTGCACCGGAAACCAGCCCAGCTGGAACCCGAACAGGTACTGCCCGACGATGATGTAGACCAGGAAGCTGATCGACAGCGCGATGGTGGTCACCACCATCAGCGTGCGGTCGACCAGCGAGCCGCGGCGGTAGGCCACCCACATCGCGATGGGCAGTGCCAGCACCACCTCCATCGCCAGGATCGGCAGCATCACGGTCAGCGTGGCCGGCATGCGCGTGGCGAACAACTGGCTCACCGCCTCGTTGGTGGCCCAGCTCTTGCCCCAGTCGAAGGTGACGATGCCCTTCAGGAAGATGCCCAGCTGCACGTACCAGGGGTCGTTGAGACCGAGCTGGTCGCGGATCGCCTCGATCTGCTGCTGCGTGGCGTTCAGGCCACCGAGGATCTCGGCGGGGTCGCCGCCAAAGAACTTGAACAGAAAAAACACCAGCAGCACGACGCCCGCCATGGTCGGGACCATCTGCCACAGGCGCCGGATCAGATAAGCCAGCATCGGTGAGCACTCTCCCAGCGCCCGGCGGATGCCGGACCCTGTCGACAAGACAAGGGGCGCGCGCAGGCTTGTGGCCTGCCGTGGCGCCCCGGATTTCCAAGATGCGCGAGTGTAGGGGGGCTGCAGCACAGCGCCGCCCCGCGTTTCCCCCCGGCTGGCGGGGGCCGGGCCACCGCGCAACCGGATGCCACCCGCACCCGCCGCGGCGCTGGTGTGCAAGTCGCGTGCCGCGGCGCGGCGCACCAGCGGTGGGCACGGCAGGGGCGCAGGGCGGGCGCCGCGCCACGCGCCGGTGCCCCGCGCAGGCATGGGGTCGATCGTGATGCGGCACGCCGGCACGCGCCGCTAGACTGCGCGCTTCGTCTCATCCGACCACGCGGCCAGGGCGGGGGCACCACCCCTTGCACAATCCTTGCAGATCCCGGCGCCGCATCTCCCGAAGCCGATGAAGCCTCGTCTCCTGTCTTGCAGCCCGCGCATCCGGCGCGCGCTGCTGGCCCTGCCCATGGTGGCGGGCCTGCTGTCGATCTCTGCCCATGCCGCCGGCCCCACGGCGCCGGCCTCGGGTGCCGGTGCCGGTGCCACTGCCCACGGCGGCGCGGCGTCGCAGCCGGGCCGGGCCGCGCCCAAGGTGCTGCGCTACGCCTTCCGCGTGGCCGAGACCGGCTTCGACCCGGCGCAGATCTCCGACCTGTACTCGCGCATCGTCGTGGCCAACATGCTCGAGGCGCCGCTGGCCTACGACTACCTGGCGCGTCCGGCCAAGGTGGTGCCGCGCACGGCTGCCGCGCTGCCCGAGGCCAGTGACGACTTCAAGCGCTGGGTGTTCCGCATCCGGCCCGGCATCTACTTTGCCGACGATCCGGCCTTCAAGGGCCAGCGCCGCGAGCTCACCGCGGCCGACTACGTCTACTCGGTCAAGCGCCACTACGACCCGGTGCAGAAAAGCCCCAGCCTGTTCCAGCTGGAGGGCATGCAGATCCTCGGGCTGGGCGCGCTGCGCCAGAAGGCGCTGCAGAGCAAGCAGCCGTTTGACTACGACAGCGAGGCCGAAGGCCTGCGCGTGCTCGACCGCTACAGCTTCGAGCTGCGCCTGGCCGCACCGGCGCCGCGCCTGCCCTATGTGTTTGCCGACGCCGGCACCATGGGCGCGGTGGCACGCGAGGTGATCGAGGCCTACCCCGGCAAGGCCATGGAGCACCCGGTGGGCACGGGGGCCTTCAGGCTGGCGCGCTGGGCCCGCGCCTCGCGCATCGTGCTCGAGCGCAACCCCGGCTACCGCGAGGAGTTCTTCGACGCCCAGCCCGCCGCCGATGACGCCACCGGTCAGGCCATCCTGGCCCGCCTGAAGGGCCGACGGCTGCCGATGGTCGACCGCGTGGAGGTCAGCATCATCGACGAGAACCAGCCGCGCTGGCTGGCCTATCTGAACGGCGAGCACGACATGCTCGACCGCCTGCCCGAAGATTTTTCGGGCCTGGCCGTGCCCAATGGCCGGCTGGCGCCGCACCTGGTGCGCAAGGGCATCCAGATGGAGCGCGTGCCGGCGGTGGACGCCACGTTCACCTTCTTCAACGTGGCGCATCCGCTGGTGGGCGGGCTCACGCCCGACAAGGTGGCGCTGCGCCGCGCGCTGGCCCTGTCCTACGACAGCCAGGCCGAGATCGACCTGGTGCGCCGCGGCCAGGCCATCGTGGCGCAAAGCATGCTACCGCCGATGGTGAGCGGCCACGACGCCACGCTGCGCACCGAGATGAGCGAACACAGCGTGGCCCGCGCCAAGGCCCTGCTCGACCTGTACGGCTACACCGACAAGAACGGCGACGGCCTGCGCGACCTGCCCGACGGCAAGCCCCTGGTGCTGGAGTACACCAGCCAGCCCGACCAGCAGAGCAAGCAGCTGCAGGAGCTGTGGCGCAAGGCCATGGGCGGCATTGGCGTGAAGATCGAGTTCAAGACCGCCAAGTGGCCCGAGAACCTGAAGGCCAGCCGCGCCGGCAAGCTGATGATGTGGGGCGTGGCCTGGGGCGGCGTGAGTCCTGACGGCGGCTACTTTCTTGACCTGATGAACGGCGCGGCCATCGGCCAGTCGAACCACTCGCGCATCAACCTGCCGGCCATCAACACGCTGCTGGCGCGCATCCAGGTGCTGCCCGACGGCGCCGAGCGCGAGGCGCTGATGCGCGAGGTGGCGCTGCTGGGCGTGGCCTACATGCCCTACAAGGTGAACACCCACCGCATCCTCACCGACCTGATGCACCCGCAGGTGGTGGGCTACCGCCGCCACCCGTTCATGCGCGAGTTCTGGCGCTACGTCGACATCGACACCGCTGTTTTGGAGAAGTCCCGATGAGCCGCCGCAGCCTGCCCCCGTCGCAACGCACGCGCCGCCGCCTGCTGGCCGCCCTCGGCCTGATGACCGGTGGCGCCACGATGGCCGCCGCCGCGGCGCGGGCGGCCAGCGCGCCCGCTGCATCGTCTGCCGCAGCGGCCGCCAGCACGCCGGGCGGCGCCGCACAGAAGGTGCTGCGCCTGCCGCTGCGCAACCCCGAGACCAGCCTCGACCCGGCGCGCATCGTCGACACCTACTCGCGCGCCGTCACCGAGCACATCTACGAGGCGCTGTACGGCTACGACCACCTGGCGCGCCCGCCCAAGATCCGCCCGCTGGCCGCCGACGGCATGCCCGAGCACAACGCCGACTTCACGGTCTGGACGGTGAAGCTCAAGCCCGGCCAGTTCTACGCGCCCGATGCGGCCTTCAAGGGCCAGAAGCGGCCGCTGCGCGCGGCGGATTTCGTCTACGCGCTCAAGCGCTTCGTCGACCCCGAGAACAAGAGCCCGCTGTTCGGCAGCATGCTGGAGACCGGCTACAAGGGCCTGGCCGGCCTGCGCGACGAGGCGCTCAAAAGCAAGAAGCCCTTCGACTACGACAAGCCCATCGAGGGCATGCAGGCGCTGGACGACAACACCCTGCGCTTCGTGCTCGAGCGGCCCAGCCCGCGCTTCATGCAGGACCTGTGCAACAGCGACCTGTTCGGCGGCATTGCGCGCGAGGTGGTCGAGTTCTACGGCGACAAGATCATCGAGCACCCGGTGGGCACCGGCCCCTACCGCGTGGTGCAGTGGCGGCGCTCGTCCTTCATCGCGCTGGAGCGCAACCCGCACTACCGCGAGCGCTATTACGAGGCCGACCCGGCGCCCGACGATGCCGAAGGCCAGGCCATGCTGGCACGCTTCAAGGGCCGGCGCATCCCGATGATCGACCGGGTGGAGCTGTCGGTGATCGAGGAGAGCCAGCCGCGCTGGCTGTCCTTCCTGAACACCCAGGTCGATGCGCTGGCCACCACGGCCAGCGAGATGCCGATCGACTTCGTCAACATCGCCATGCCCGGCGGCAAGGTGGCGCCCAACCTGGCCAAGCGCGGCGTGCAGGGCGTTCGCACGCTCAATGCCGATTGCGGCTTCACCTTCTTCAACATGGAAGACCCGGTGGTGGGCGGCTACACGGCCGACAAGGTGGCGCTGCGCCGCGCCATCGGCCTGGGCATCGACGTGCAGCGCGAGATCCGCCTGGCGCGGCGCGGCCAGGCGATTCCGGCGCAGTCGATGCTGCTGCCCCATACCAGCGGCTACGACCCGGCGTTCAAGAGCGAGAACGGTGACTACGACCCGGCGCGCGCCCGCGCCCTGCTCGACACCTACGGCTATGTCGACCGCAATGGCGACGGCTGGCGCGAGCTGCCCGACGGCAGCCCGCTGGAGCTGGAGGTGGCCACCCAGCCCGACCAGATCAACCGCCAGTTCGACGAGCTGTGGAAGAAGAACATGAACGCGCTGGGCCTGCGCGTGCGCTTCAAGATCGGCAAGTTCCCCGAGAACCTGAAAGCCGCGCGAGCCGGCAGGCTGCAGGTGTGGATGCTGGGCTCGTCGGCCGACCGGCTGGACGGCCAGAGCTCGATGGCGCGGCTGTACGGGCCGCAGTCGGCCGGGCAGAACATGGCGCGCTTCAAGCATGCGCGCTACGACGAGTTGTATGACCGCATCAAGGTGCTGCCCGACGGCCCCGAGCGCGAGGCGCTGATTTTGGAGGCCAAGAAGATCGCCGTGGCCTACATGCCGCAGAAGATCCATGTGCACCGCTTCTCCAACGACCTGCTGCACCCCTGGGTGGTGGGCTACCGGCGCCCGGTCTACAACTGGGAGTGGTGGCACCTCGTCGACATCGACGAAAGCAAGCGCCCGAGGGCCTGAGATGGATCCCCAGGCGCGGCGCCGCTGGCTGCAAGGCCTGGCCCTGGGAGCCTCGGCGGCCGCGCTGCCGGTGCCGGCCGGCGCCCGGCCCGGCCGCAAGGTGCTGCGCCTGGCCCAGCAAGCGCCCGAGACCGGCTTCGACCCGGCGCAGATCAACAGCGACTACTACTCGGCCACGCTGATCGCGCAGATGCTGGAGCCGCCGCTGGGCTACGACTACCTGGCGCTGCCGGCCCGCCTGGTGCCGCGCACCGCCGTGGCGCTGCCCGAGGCCTCGGCCGACCACCGGGTCTTCACGCTGCGCATCCGGCCGGGCATCTTCTACAGCGACGATCCAGCCTTCGGCGGCCGGCCGCGCGAGCTGGTGGCGGCCGACTACGTCTACGCCATCAAGCGCTTCTTCGACCCGCAGCACAAATCGGGCGACCTTTACCAGTTCGAGGCGCTGAAGCTGCCGGGCATGGCCGCGCTGCGCGAGCGGGCGCTGCGCGACAAGGCGCCGTTCGACTACGACAGCCAGGTGGAAGGCCTGCGCACGCTGGACCGCTACACGCTGCGCTTCACGCTGGGCGCGCCCGACCCGCGGTTTCCGTTCATGCTGGCCACCGTGTACTGCAGCCCGATCGCGCGCGAGGTGGTGGCGCACTACGGTGCGGCGCAGATGGGCGCGCACCCGGTGGGCACCGGCGCCTTTCGCCTCAAGCGCTGGCTGCGCGGCTCGCGCATCGAGCTCGAGCGCTCGCCCGGCTTTCGCGGCGAGGTCTACCAGGGGCAGCCCGCCGCGCAGCCGCTGCAGCAGGCCCTGGCGGCCGACCTGGCCGGCCAGCGCCTGCCGCGCGTGGACGAGGTGGTGGTGGAGGTGGTCGAGGAAGAGCAGCCACGCTGGCTGGGCTTTCTGAACGGCCGCTACCACCAGCTGCAGGTGCCCTACGGCCTGGTGCCCAGCGTGGCGCCACGCGGCGAGCTGGCGCCCTACCTGGTGCAGCGCGGTGTGCAGATGCAGCGCCAGCCGCTGGCCGACATGGGCATGAGCTACTTCACGATGACCCATCCGGTGGTGGGCGGCTACACGCCCGAGAAGGTGGCGCTGCGCCGCGCGGTGGCGCTGGGCTTCGACCAGGCCGGCTACATCCGCCATGTGCTGGGTGGCCAGGCCATCATCGGCCAGTCGCTGATCGGGCCCTTCACCTCGGGCTACGACCCGGCCTACAAAAGCGAGATGGGCGACCACGACCCGGCGCGCGCCAAGGCCCTGCTCGACGCCTATGGCTATGTGGACCGCAACGGCGACGGCTGGCGCGAGATGCCCGACGGCTCGCCGCTGGTGCTGGAGAAGGCCAGCCTGAGCACCCAGCGCGACCGCCTGGCCAACGAGGTGTGGAAGCGCTCGATGGACCGCATCGGCGTGCGCATCAGCTTTCGCATCAGCACCTGGAGCGAGCTGCTCAAGCTCACCCGCAGCGGCACGCTGATGATGTGGGGCTTTGCCTGGAGCGCGAGCTCGCCCGACGGCGGCTTTTTTCTTGACACCGCCTACGGCCCGAACGCCGGCGAATCCAACGACAGCCGCTTTGCGTTGCCAGCCTACGACCGCCTGGTGGAACGCCAGAAGCGCCTGCCCGACGGCCCCGAGCGCGAGGCGGTGATGCGCGAGGCCAAGAACCTGCTGGCCGCCTACATGCCCTACAAGGTGCACGGCCACCGCATCGTCACCGATGTGCTGAAGGCCGGCACGCGCGGATACTGGCGCCACCCCTTCATGCGCGACACCTGGCGCTACATCGATGTCCCTGCCGACGACGGGCCAGCGGCCTGAGCCCACCCCGCAGATCACCCGCTACCAGCAGTGGCTGGCCGCCCAGCGTGGCCTGCACTTCGAGGCCTATCAAGACCTGTGGCAATGGTCGGTGGATGAGCTGCCGGCCTTCTGGCAATCGATCTGGGATTTTTTCGACATCCAGTCGCCCACGCCGGCCGCCCAGGTGCTGGATGCCGAGCGCATGCCCGGTGCGCGCTGGTTCAGCGGCGCCCAGGTCAACTACGCGCAGCAGGTGCTGCGCCATGCCGATGCGCTGCACGCCGCCGGCCACCCGGCCATCGTGTTTGCCGACGAGCCGCTGCTGGCCGCCGGCCAGCTGCGCGAGCTGAGCTGGCCCGAGCTGCGGCGCCAGGTGGCCAGCATGGCGCTGGCGCTGCGCGGCATGGGCGTGCAGCGCGGCGACCGGGTGTGCGCGGTGCTGGCCAACACGCCCGAGACGGCGGTGGTGTTCCTGGCCTGCGCCAGCATCGGCGCGCTGTGGTCGGTGTGCTCGCCCGACATGGGGCCGGTGGCCGTGCTCGACCGTTTTCGCCAGATCGAGCCCACGGTGCTGATCGCCGCCGACGGCTACCGCTGGGGCGGCCAGGCCTACGACCGCCGCGCCGTGCTGGCCGAACTGCTGGCCGGCCTGCCCAGCGTGCGGCATGCGGTGCTGTGGGCGCGGGTGGATGAGTCGGCGCCGGCGCAGGCCCTGGCCGGGCCGCACCGGCAGGCCCACGATCTGGCCGCGCTGCTGCGCGGCGACGGCCTGGCGCCCGAGGCGGTGGCCGGCTTCGCGCCCGAGTGGCTGCCGTTCGATCAGCCGCTGTGGGTGGTGTATTCGAGCGGCACCACGGGGCTGCCAAAGCCCATCGTGCACGGCCATGGCGGCGTGATGCTCGAGGCGCTGAAGCTCGGCGTGCTGCACAACGACGTGGGGCCCACGCTGCTGACCGGCGACCGCTTCCACTGGTTCTCGACCACCGGCTGGATCATGTGGAACAGCCAGATCGGCGGCCTGCTGGGTGGCACCACGGTGTGCATCTTCGACGGCAACCCGGCCGGCACCCCGGCCAGTGCCTCACCCGGCACGCACGACTGGTCGACGCTGTGGCGCTTTGCCGGCCTGGCCGGCGTGAGCTTCTTCGGCGCTGGCGCGGCCTTCTATGCCTCGTGCGCCAAGGCCGGCGTCGAGCCGACGGCGCTGGCCGACCTGTCGCGGCTGCGCGCGGTGGGCTCCACCGGTTCGCCCTTGTCGGAAGACAGCTACCGCTGGATCTGGGGCCACCTGCCCCGGCGCGAGGGCCGCGACATCTGGCTGACCTCGATCTCGGGCGGCACCGACTTTGCCGGCGCCTTTCTGGCCGGCGTGCCCAGCGTGCCGGTGCGCGCCGGCGAGATGAGCTGCCGCTGCCTGGGCGCCGCGGTGCAGGCCTGGAGCGAAGACGGCCAGCCGCTGATCGACGCCGTGGGCGAGCTGGTGTGCGTGAAGCCCATGCCCTCGATGCCGCTGTACCTGTGGAACGACCCCGACGGCCAGCGCCTGCACGACAGCTACTTCGACATGTACCCCGGCGGAAACGGAAAACCGGCGGTCTGGCGCCACGGCGACTGGCTGCGCCTGGTGCCGCACGACGATGCCGGCCCGGGCTCGGGCACCTGCGGCGCGGTCATCTACGGCCGCAGCGACGCCACCATCAACCGCCACGGCGTGCGCATGGGCACGGCCGAGCTGTACCGCGCGGTCGAGGCCCTGCCCGAGGTGCTGGACAGCCTGGTGGTCGACCTGGAGTACCTGGGCCGCGAATCGTGGATGCCGTTGTTCGTGGTGCTGCGCGAGGGCGTGGTGCTCGATGACGCGCTCAGCGCGCGCATCAAGGCCGAGGTGCGCCAGGCGCTGTCGCCACGCCATGTGCCCAACGAGGTGTTCCAGGTGGCGGCCGTGCCGCGCACGCTGTCGGGCAAGAAGATGGAGCTGCCGGTCAAGAAGCTGCTGATGGGCGCCGACCCCGACACGGTGATGAAGCGCGATGCGATGGCCAATGCCCAGTGCGTGGACTGGTTCATCGGCCTGGCGCAACGGCGTGGTGCCCCGGCGCCCGCAGACACGCGAGCCCGGCTGCCGGGCGGGTGATCGGCCGGCTTGGGGCGGCCCGGCGTTCGGCCGATCCGCCTTCGACGAGATGGACTGTGACATGAGCGACCCGATGAAACCCGTGATCCTGCTGCTGGTGCCGATGAAGCCGATGGAGGACGGCCTGGTGGCCGCCTTGTCGGCGCTGCGCCCCGATCTCGAACTGCTGCGCTGGCGCGCCGATCTGGGCGAGGCCGAGTTGGCCCGCGTCAACGTGGTGCTGGGCTGGGCCTTTCCGCCCGGGCTGGCCGGCCGGCTGCCCGCGCTGCGCTGGGTGTGCGCCATGGCCGCCGGCGTGGAGAAGCTGCTGGTGCCTGATCTGCCGGCCGCGGTGCCGATCAGCCGCATCGTCGATCCCGACCAGGCGCTGGGCATTGCGCAGTACGTGGCCGCGGTGGTGCTGGACCATGCGCGCGGCCTGGCCCGCTACCGCGCCCAGGCGCCGCAGCGCGACTGGACGCGCCACCCGATGGCCGCCGCCCGCCACCGCGTGGGCGTGCTGGGCTACGGCGAGGTGGGCCGCGAGGTGGGCCGCGTCTTGCAGGCGCTGGGTTTTGCGGTGCAGGGCTGGCGGCGCGACGGCAGCGCGCTGCATGACTTTTTGCGCGGCTGCGACATCGTGGTCAACAGCCTGCCGCTCACCCCGGCCACGCGCGGACTGCTGGACGCCGCGGCCCTGGCCGCGATGCCGCGCGGCGGCTACCTGGTCAACATTGCCCGCGGCGGCCATGTGGTGGAGGCCGACCTGATCGCCGCGCTGCGCAGCGGCCAGCTGGCCGGCGCCGCGCTCGATGTGCAGCAGCGCGAGCCGCTGCCGGCCGACGATGCGCTGTGGGCCGAGCCCGGCATCACCATCACGCCGCACATCGCGGCGCAATCCTCGCTGGCCACGGTGGCGGCGCAGTTCGTGGCCGGGCTGGACGCGCTGGCCGGCGGCCGGCCGCTGCCCAACCCGGTGGACCGCGCACGGGGCTACTGAGCGGCGCGCGGGCCGGGCCGCGCTCAACCGCCGGCCGAACCGGCCGATAAACCGGCTTGCGGGTGGCAGTTGGGCCCTGCACCCCCCCGCCATGGCCAAGCTCCGCCTTCTTCTCCAAGCTCCGCAAGCCCTGTCGGCGCCGCAGCGCCGCAGCTGGCGCATGCTGGCCTGGATCAACCTGATCACGGTCGTGTCCACGCTGCTGTGGGCGCCGGCACTGTGGCTGCAGGGCGACCGGTTGGGCGGGCTGTCGTATGCCGCGGCCGGGTTGGCGGCGGCCGGCGCCTTGCGGGTGCTGGCCCGCGGCCGGCTGCGGCTGTGCGTGCGGCTCACCATCGTGCTGACGCTGGGCTTCGTGACGGCCAATGCGCTGTGGCTGAACCCGCCGGTCAGCGGCCTGCCGCGCTCGGCCCACCAGTACCTGCTGATGCTGGGCGTGGTGTCCACCCTCGTCACCCGCGACGACCTGCCGTGGGTGCGCTACGGCTACCCGGCGCTGTGCCTGGGCCTGTATGCCTGGCTGGCCGGCAGCCACTTCACGCTGCACCCGGGGCCGCCGGTGAGCGCGGCGGTGTATGTCTGGGGCGCCTGGTTCGACCACCTGATGGCGCTGGGCGTGATCCTGCTGACGTTGCATGTGCTGCAGACCGACTCGGCCCGGCCCGAAGGACTGGCGGCTGATCTGCGCCAGGCCATCGAGCTGCACGAACTCGAGCTGCACTACCAGCCGCAGGTGGACGACCAGGGCCGCGTGATCGGTGCCGAGGCCCTGCTGCGCTGGACGCATCCCCAGCGCGGGCCGGTATCGCCGGCCGAGTTCGTGCCGCTGGCCGAGCGCTGCGGCCTGATGCCCGAACTGGGCGCCTGGGTGCTGCGCGAGGCCTGCGTGCAGCTGGCGCGCTGGGCCGGCGACGCGCGCCTGCGCGGGCTGGTGCTGGCAGTCAACGTGAGCGCGCAGCAGTTCGACCAGCCCGACTTCGTGCCGCGGCTGCTGGCCCTGGTGAAGCAGCACCGCGTGGCGCCCGAGCGCCTGAAGATCGAGCTGACCGAGAGCGCCCTGGCCCATGACCTGGACAGCGTGATCCGCAAGATGCAGGCACTGCGCCGCCACGGCCTGTCGCTGGCGCTTGACGACTTCGGCACTGGCTTTTCTTCATTGAGCCTGCTGCGCCGCCTGCCACTCGACCAGATCAAGATCGACCAGTCCTTCGTGCGCGACATGGCCGACGGGGCGCAGGGCGAGGCCATCGCCCGGGCCATCGTGATGATGGGCCTGAGCCTGGGCATGGAGGTCATTGCCGAGGGCGTGGAGACCGAGACCCACCGCGAGGCGCTTGCGCGCATCGGCTGCAGCCGCTACCAGGGCTGGCTGTTTGCACGGCCGATGCCGGCCCCGGCCTTGCTGGCCTGGGTGCATGCGCGGCCGGCACCGGCTTCGGGCACCGGTGCGGCGCTTGCTGCGGCGGGGGCGGCTCCGGCTGCCCCGACTGCTGCGGCGGCACCGGCGGTTGCCGCCGGCGCCCAGGCTGGCGCCTGAACCGCGCTCAGGCGCTGGCCAGGCCCACGATCTGCCCGGCCGGCAGCGCCCCCGTTTGACGGGCCAGCTCGCGCCCGCCCTGCAGCTTGACCAGCGTGGGGATGCTGCGGATGCCGAACTGCGCCGCCAGCTGCGGGTTCTGGTCACTGTCGACCTTGGCAAAGATCACCCGCCCCTTGAGCTGACGCGCCGCCGCCTCGAACTGCGGCGCCATCTGCCGGCACGGCCCGCACCATGGCGCCCAGAAGTCCACCAGCACCGGCAGCGTGGTCTGGCCCAGCAGCTTGGCCGCGTTGGCATCGGTCAAGGTGATCGGCAGGCCATCCAGCAGCGGCTGGTGGCAGCGCCCGCAATCGGGCCCATCGGCCAGTCGATCAGCCTGCACCCGGTTGGTGGCTTGGCAATGCGGGCAGACGATGTGGTGGGTGTCCATGCCGACCAAGGTGGATGCCCCGGCGCTGGTTTCAAGGCATCAATGGGTGCCCGCCACCCGGACGGACGCGCCGTGCCCCATCGCGCGCGGCACAAACCAGGTGGGCATGGTGTCGCGGGTTTCTCCGGGGGTCTGGGGTGATTGGCTGATGGCTTGCTCGACCGCCTGTTGCCAGGGCAGGCCATGCACAATGCCGTTGATATGACGCGCCGTTTCCATGCTGGGCAGCGGTTCGCCCTGGTCGTCCACAAGCCGAAGATTGGTCACGATGGCCATGGGGTCGACCATGGCGAACACGCCTTCCGACAACTCCACCCAGTCCCAGGCCATGGCGGCGCGACCATGCTGGCAACTGGCTGCCCACAGGGTTTGACCCAGCGACCGAAAGGCGGGATCGTTGGCCGGGCTGACCTGCGTGCACAGATGCTGCAGAGGTAACGAATTGCTCTTGGTAAGCTGCCACAATATCGGCGGCCAGGCGCGTATCGCCCAAGGTGGGCATTGCGGCGTTTTGTGGTCGTTCATCTGGGCCTCCACGGCAGTGATTTCGATGCCAGCAGTTTTCGGCATGCTTCGCGCGAAGAGAACATGTAAACCCTTTCAGGGGTGGCCGGTGAGGCCTGTCTAGTTGGACGTTGGGATGCTGCACGGGGAGTTCGCGTCGGTGCTTCAAGCCGGAACCCGTGAGGACTTCCGGGGCGAGGTGGTGCGCTTCGCGCAGCGCCTGGGCTTCGACACCGTCTCGGTGATTTCGGTGGTCGATCTGGGCATCAACCGCCTCGAGATCGAGTCGATCGACAACGCGCCCGCCGGTTACGCCGATTCGATCAGCGACACCCGCGCCGCGCGTCGCGATCCGGTCATGCAGCACTGCCGCAAGCAGTCGGTGCCGATCGTCTGGAACCAGGACACCTACACCCGCGAAGGCCTGGGTGATCTCTGGGAAGAGCAGGCCCATTTCGGTTATTGCACCGGCATTGCGATGGCGCTGCACCTGCCGCAGGGGCGGCATTTCGCGATGGGGGTAGAGCGAGATCAGCCGCTGCCGAGCGACCGCGGCGAACTCACCCGCATCGTGGCCGATCTTCAGCTTTTTGCGGTGCACGCACTGGACGCCGCCATGCGGGTTCTGACGCCCGGCCCGGCCGTCGGCGAGCGCACGATCCTCACGCCGCGCGAGATCGAGGTGCTGCACTGGACGATGGAAGGCAAGACGGCGTGGGAGGTTGGCGCCATCCTGGGAATCAGCGAGCGCACCGCGGTATTGCACATCAACAACGCGATGCACAAGCTCGAATGTGGCAGCAAGCACCAGGCCGTCTTGAAGGCGCTGCGCCTGGGCCTGATCGGCTGACGCGACGGGCTGTGTCGGGTCGGTGTCAGCCGCCCTGTAAGACTTGACAGTTACCGCCAGCCCGGACCGCTGGTGAAATTGCTCCTGAGCGCTGACGAACAGTCGCCAGCTGCCAAAGCCCAAACCTCAGGAGTGGATGCCATGCAAGTTCTGCTGCCCCGTAACGCCTGGTAAGGCCAGGTTTCTAGTTTTGCTCCCGACCCTGTGCCCGCAGGGTCGGCTTCGCGGCCCGGATTCGTTTCCGGGCCGTTCTTGTTTTTGGGCGCCGCCATTCATCGGCACGCTTCATCGGCGTGCAGCCTGGTTCCGGGCCATTGCGGCGAACGGGCCGCACGTCTCGGCGGTGGCCTGGCGTCGCGAGCGGGCGTTGCCAACGTAACAAGGGGCCCGTCGGGCCCCTTGCAGTGCTGGCGCAGGCGCCGGCCGGGGTGTCAGCCCTTGTTCATCGGGCAGGTGTTCATGCCCACCAGGGGGTACAGCGGGCAAAAGCCCACGGCCCCGGTGAGCAGTGGCACCACGCCGATCCAGCCCCAGGCCCCCACGGTGCCCGTGGCCGCCAGGCCCACCAGCACCAGGCCGGCGCTGATGCGAAGAATGCGGTCCATGCCGCCAACGTTCAGTTTCATGCTTCGGTCCTCCTGACAACTCGGCCCGCGGCCGATGGGGGCACTGTGCGCCGCCAGCGGGCAGGCGTCTGTGACCAGGGTCACCGAGGGTTGTCGGCGGGCGGTGTCGGCCGCGCTGGAAGCGGGATCGTGGCCGGGGCTGGGGTCGGTGCCGGTGGCAGGCCGGCAGACAGTGCGCGCAGTGCGCTGGCGTCGAGGATCTCCACCCGCTCGCGGCCCAGGCGCAGCCAGCCGGCGCGCTCGAAGCGGCGCAGCAGCCGGGTGACGATCTCGCGCACCGTGCCCAGCTCGTCGGCCAGGGCCTGGTGGGTGGCGGCGATCACGCTGCCATGGCCCAGCAGCGCGCTGGCCAGGCGCTGATCGAGGCGCTGGAAGGCCACCGCCTCGGCCAGCGCCATCAACTCGGCCAGACGGTCGGCGAACACGCCGAACACGAAGCGGCGAAACGCCGGCACCGCCGTCCAGCGCTCGAAGCCGGCGGGTGACAGCACGGCCAGCTCGGTGGGGGCCACTGTGCCGCCATGGGCCACCAGCAGGCGGTGGCCGAACAGGCAGGAGGTGGACACCACGCACAGCTCGCCGGGCAAGACGCGGTAGAGCTCCAGCGAGCGGCCCTGCGGGCTGCCGCGCGCCACCCGCACCTCGCCACGCAGCACCATCGGAAAGCCCTGGCAGGGCGCGCCTTCGTCAAACAGCGCCTGGCCTTCGGGCAGGTGCAGCTGCAGGCAGTCGTGGGCCAGCACCTCGTCGCGCACCTCGGCGGGCAGCTCCGCCAGCACCGGGTAGAGCGACAGCAGGCGGTCGGCCAAGGGGGTGGGCATGGCGGGCAGGGCGGGCGGCATGGGGTGGGCTGGGGCGTGACAGCGGGCGGGCCTGCCGGCAGTCTAGGGCCGGACTATGGTTGTCATGAATACTATCGAACATCAACTATTGATAGCTGAATGACAATGGCGTCCATCATTGACCCGGCAGGAGATCCAGATGGCCAAGTCAGCCAGTTTTGGCGCCATGCACGTCGGCATCGCGTTTGGGGTGGGTTATGCGCTCACCGGCAGCGTGACGGTGGCAGGGGCCATCACCGTGGTGGAGCCGCTGTGCAACACCGTGGCGCACTACTTCTTTGACCGCTGGTGGGACGCGCGCGACAACGCGGCACTGGGCGCCGCCGGCTGAAGGCTCGGGCGCCGGCTCAGCCGGCCTGGCCGAGCCGGGCCGGCACGGTGGCGCGCGCCGCGCCGTGGTACGCGGTCGCGGCACCGCACTCAGGCGGTGGCGGGGCGGTGGCGGCTTCGAGCTGCGACAACCAGTGCAGTGCATGGGTGCGCCCATCGCCGCACATCTCGGCCACCGGCCGCAGTGAGCCGCACACCGCCGGCCGGTCGGCGTGGCCGAACAGCCGGCAGCGCAGTGCCTCGTCGAGCTGCACGCAGGGCACGCCGGCCGGCTTGCCCTGGGGCATGCCCGGAATGGGGGTGCTGATCGACGGTGCGATGCAGCAGGCGGCGCAGGCGGGGCGGCAGTCCATGGTGGTGGCAGGCGAGGAGCGGCGGGTTCCGCCAGCGTGGCCGGCGCGACGCCTGGGCATGGCCTGGCGCAGCGGCTGACTGGCGGCCCGGATGATAGGCGGCGGGATGATAGGCGGCGGGCAGGGCCAATGTGCAATCGGCCGCCCGCCACAGGGGGTGGGCTTTTTACAATACGCCTCCTCCCGCCCAACTGGCGGCGCCGGTGCGGCGCTGCCCTCCCCACCGTGCTGCATCCTCAAACATTCGACGTCATCGTCGTCGGCGGCGGCCATGCCGGCACCGAGGCCGCGCTGGCCGCGGCGCGCATGGGCTGCGCCACGCTGCTGCTCACCCACAACATCGAGACGCTGGGCCAGATGAGCTGCAACCCCAGCATCGGTGGCATCGGCAAGGGCCATCTGGTCAAGGAGGTGGATGCGCTGGGCGGTGCGATGGGTGCGGCCACCGACGAAGGCGGCATCCAGTTCCGCATCCTCAACGGCAGCAAGGGCCCGGCGGTGCGCGCCACCCGGGCGCAAGCCGACCGCATCCTGTACAAGGCGGCGATCCGCCAGCGGCTGGAGAACCAGCCGAACCTGTGGCTGTTTCAGCAGGCGGTGGACGACCTGATGGTCGAGTCCGACGGGCAGGGCGAGCGGGTGACCGGCGCAGTCACCCAGGGCGGCATGGCCTTTCGCGGCCGCACGGTGGTGCTGACGGCAGGCACTTTTCTGGATGGCCGGGTGCATATCGGGCTGCAGAACTACAGCGCCGGTCGGGCGGGCGATCCGCCGGCGGTGAGCCTGTCGGCCCGCCTGAAGGAGTTGAAGCTGCCGCAGGGCCGGCTGAAGACGGGCACGCCGCCGCGCATCGACGGTCGTTCGATCGACTTCAGCCAGCTGCAGGAGCAGCCGGGCGACGGCGTGCCGCTGGTGGGCCGATGGGGTGAATCGGCCGCCACCGGACCCGAGGTGCCGGTGTTCAGCTACCTGGGCCGCTGGCAGCAGCACCCGCGCCAGCTGCCGTGCTGGATCACCCACACCAACGAGCGAACGCACGAGATCATTCGCTCGGGCTTTGACCGCAGCCCGATGTTCACCGGCGTGATCGAAGGTGTGGGGCCGCGCTACTGCCCCAGCATCGAGGACAAGATCAACCGCTTTGCCGACAAGGACTTGCACCAGATCTTCCTGGAGCCCGAGGGCCTGACGACGCACGAGTTCTACCCCAACGGCATCTCCACCTCGCTGCCCTTCGACATCCAGCTGGCGGCGGTGCGCAGCATGGCCGGCCTGGCCCAGGCGCACATCCTGCGGCCGGGCTATGCCATCGAGTACGACTTCTTCGACCCGCGCGGTCTGAAGAACAGCTTCGAGACGCGCGCCATCGGTGGCCTGTTTTTCGCCGGGCAGATCAATGGCACCACCGGCTACGAAGAAGCGGCGGCCCAGGGCCTGTTTGCCGGTGCCAATGCCGCGCTGCAGGCCCAGGGGCGAGGGCCGCTGCTGCTGCGCCGCGACCAGGCCTATCTGGGCGTGCTGGTGGATGACCTGATCACCAAGGGCGTCAGCGAGCCCTACCGCATGTTCACCAGCCGCGCCGAATACCGGCTGCAGCTGCGCGAAGACAACGCCGACATGCGCCTCACCGAGCTGGGGCGTGAGCTGGGCCTGGTGGACGACGCCCGCTGGGCGGCCTTCAGCCGCAAGCGCGACGCGGTGGCGCGCCAGGCAGAGAAGCTGCGCACGAGCTGGGTGCACCCGGGCATCCTGGCGGCGGCCGAGGCCGAGCGCCTGCTGGGCAAGGCCATCGAGCGTGAGTACAACCTGGCCGATCTGCTGCGCCGGCCCGGAATCGGCTTCGACACGGTGGCCGAGGTGCTGCAGGTGGCGCGGCCAAACCTGGCGCTGGAGGACCGTGTTTCACGTGAAACATTGGCTGCAGATCTGGGTGATGCGAGCCTGGCCGACGCCGTGATCGAGCAGGTGGAGATCGCCACCAAGTACGCCGGCTACATTGGCAAGCAGGGCGAGGAGGTGGAGCGCGCGGCCCACTTCGAGCACCTGGCGTTGCCCGCCGAGCTCGACTACAGCCAGGTGGCGGCGCTCAGCCACGAGGTGCGGCAAAAGCTGGGCGCACAGCGGCCGGAGACCCTGGGCCAGGCCTCGCGCATCTCTGGCATCACGCCCGCAGCCATCTCCTTGCTGCTGGTGCATCTGAAGAAGAAGCGCTTCAAGGGCTTTGTCGATGCCCGGCCAGGCGAGGGCGCCGTGCCCGATCCGGCTGGCGCCGCGGTGCCAGCCGATACCCCGCCCGCCAGCACACCGGAAGGCACAGCCCAGGCATGAACCGCAAACCGCACGCCACCGGGCCCGACCAGGGCGGCGACACCTGGGCAGGCGACGCCCAGCACGCCGCCCAGCGCGCGGCTTTTGATGCCCGCAGCCAGGCGGCGGCCGGTGACCGGCGCGCCCGCCTGCTGGCCGCTGCCGAGGCGCTGCACACGCCGCTGGACGAAGCCGCCGCCAACCGCCTGATGGCCTACCTGGGCCTGCTGCAGCGCTGGAACAAGGTCTACAACCTGACCGCGCTGCGCGACCCGGAAGAGATGTTGAGCCACCATCTGGTGGATTGCCTGGCCGTGCTGGCGCCGCTGCGCCGCCACATCGCCAGCCTGGTGCAAGGCGACCACAGCGAGCCGGCCCAGCGCCCGGATGCGCCGCACATCCTGGATGTGGGCAGCGGCGGGGGCCTGCCGGGCGTGGTGCTGGCGGTGCTGGAACCCGGCTGGCAGGTGGATTGCGTGGACACCGTGGCCAAGAAGGCCAGCTTCATCCGCCAGGTGGCGGCCGAGGTGGGGCTGCCCAATCTGCGCGGTCTGCATGCCCGGGTGGAGGCGCTGAGCCCGGCCGCTCGACGCTACCAGGTGGTCACATCGCGGGCCTTTGCCTCGCTGCCCGACTTCACGTCGCTCACCCGGCACCTGCTGGCAGAGCAGGGCGTGTGGATGGCCATGAAGGGCAGGGCGCCGGGCGACGAACAGGCGGCACTGCCCGCCAGCGTGCAAGTGTTTCACGTGGAACAACTGGCCGTGCCGGGCCTGGATGCCCAGCGCTGCCTGGTGTGGATGCGGCCGGCCTGAGAGGTTGCCGCCAACCAAGCGGCGGTCAGCGGCTGACCAAGGGCCCATCCACTCCCGGCTGGCCGCGCGCCGGGCAATGGATGGGCAGCCCGGCCTCCGCGCCGGGCACGCCCTGGCTCTTGATCGGGCCTGGCCAGCCGCGGCACCCGCGCTGCCGTGCCCGCGTTGCCTTGCCCGCGTTGCCGTACCCAAGTCTGGCCGCCCCAACACCACCATTCGCCCCCGCTTTTTGCCATCGCCCAGGGCTGAACCGCAGCCCGGCCACGGCGGCCAGCGGCGATACTTCCACCCATGGCCAAAGTCTTTTGCATCGCAAATCAGAAGGGCGGCGTCGGCAAGACGACCACCACCGTGAACCTGGCCGCCGGCCTGGCCCGGGTGAAGCAGCGGGTGCTGGTGGTGGATCTCGACCCGCAAGGCAATGCCACCATGGGGTCGGGCGTCGACAAGCGCGCCATGCCCATGTCGGTGTACGACGTGCTGCTGGAAGCCGCCGGCGTTGCCGAAGCCAAGAGCCGCGCCGAGGGTGCCGGCTACGACATCCTGGGCGCCAACCGCGAGCTGGCCGGTGCCGAGGTCGAGCTGGTGCAGCTGGAGCGCCGCAACGAGCGCCTGCGCAGCGCGCTGGCCGTGGTGGACGGCGACTACGACTTCGTCCTGATCGACTGCCCGCCCAGCCTGAGCCTGCTCACCCTCAACGGCCTGTGCAGCGCGCATGGCGTGATCGTGCCGATGCAGTGCGAGTACTTTGCGCTGGAAGGCCTGTCAGACCTGGTCAACACCATCAAGCAGGTGCATGCCAACCTCAACCGCGATCTGCAGATCATCGGTCTGTTGCGGGTGATGTTCGATCCGCGCATCACGCTGCAGCAGCAGGTCAGCGAGCAGTTGCAGCAGCACTTCGGCGACAAGGTGTTCAGCACCGTGATCCCGCGCAACGTGCGCCTGGCCGAGGCGCCCAGCTACGGCCAGCCCGGCGTGGTGTTCGATCCGTCGGCCAAGGGCGCGCAGGCCTATGTGGAGTTTGCACGCGAGCTGGTGCAACGCATGGGCAAACTGGGCCAGGGCGCGGCGGCAGGTGCCGTGATCTGATCGCGGCGCCCGCGCCGCCCCACCCACACGCCCCACCATCCACCGCGTGCAGGCGCTGCAGGCCCCCAGCCTGCCGTGATCGCTGCACCGCGCCACCGCCGAAACCGTCATGAGCTCCAAGATCCAGCTGATCACTGATTTGTCACCGGCCCTGCTGGCCCGGGTGGAGGATGCCGGGCTCAACGCCAGCGCGCCGTCGCAGCAGCGCTGGATGGACGGCTGGCTGGTGCGCCTGTCACCGGGCAAGGCCAAGCGCGCCCGCTGCGTCAACGCCGTGGCCCCCGGCGTGCGGCCGCTGCCCGACAAGCTGGCCGCGTGCGCCACCCTGTACCGCGAGGCCGGCCTGCCCTGGCTGTTTCGCATCACGCCCTTCAGCCAGCCGGCCGATCTGGATGGGCAGTTGGCCGCGCGCGGCTTCTTGTCCGAAGACGACACCCGGGTGATGGTCTGCACCGACCTGCCCGCCGCCATTGCCGAGGCCGCGGCCTCACCGCCGCCGGCGGTGGACATGAGCTGGCGCGAGATCGACCCGGCCGACTACGCGCCCATCGTCGGCGCCTGGCGCGGCACGCCGGCCGAGGGTGTGCAGGCGCATGTGGAGCGCCTGCGCACCTGCCCCGTGGCCTATCGCGCCTGGATCGGTTGCGACGCCACCGGCGAGTTGCTGGCCGGCGGACAAACCGCCGCCGAGGATGGCCTGGTGGGCCTGTACGACATCTTCACCGCGCCGGCCGCACGCGGCCAGGGCCTGGCCACCGCCTTGTGCGGCGCCTTGTTGGCCGCTGCGTGCGAACGTGGTGCCGAGGTGGCCTACCTGCAGGTGGATGCCGACAACCGCGCCGCGCGGCGCATCTACGAGCGCCTGGGCTTCGCCGATGCATACGCCTACCACTACCGCCTGGCGCCCTGAGCCCAGGCCGGTGTGAACCGCCCGCGCCAATTCGCGGCGGAAGTTAGCGCACGCTCACAAACCGAGGCCTTCGTCCAGGCCCAGGTGCACGTTCATGGACTGCACCGCGGCGCCGCTGGCGCCCTTGCCCAGGTTGTCGAGCCGGGCGATCAACACCGCCTGCTGTGCGTCGGCAAACACCGCGATCTCGCAGCGGTTGCTGTCGTTGCAGGCCTGCACATCGAAGAAGCCGCCGTCCAGCGCCGCCGCGTCGCCCAGCGGCAGCACCCGCACGAAGGGCTCGCCCTCGTAGCGCTGGGCCAGCGCGCGCTGGATGGCGGCACCGTCGGTGCCCGGTGCCAGCTGCGAGAAGTGCAGCGGCACGCTCACCGCCAGGCCCTTGTAGAAGTTGCCGACGATGGGCACGAACACCGGCTTGGTGGCCAGGCCGGTGTGGGCCATCATTTCGGGGATGTGCTTGTGCGCCAGCGTCAGGCCATAGGGCCGCGGCGACTGCAGCCTGGCATTGCCGCCGGCCTGGTACTCGGCAATCATGCTCTTGCCACCGCCCGAGAAACCGGTGATCGAGGTGGCGCTCAGCGGCAGCGCGGCCGGCACGATGCCGGCATCCACCAGCGGGCGCAGCGCCAGGATGAACGCGCTGGCATGGCAGCCCGGGTTGGCGATGCGCTTGCTGGCGCGCAGCCTGGCGCGCTGGTCGGCGGCCAGTTCGGGCAGGCCGAACGCCCAGCCCGCCACGGTGCGGTGCGCCGTGCTGGCGTCGATCAGGCAGGTGTCGGGGTTGCTCACCAGCGCCGCGGCCTCGCGCGCCGCGGCATCGGGCAGGCACAGAAAGGCCACGTCGGCGGCGTTCAGCAGGCGTGCGCGCTCGGCGCTGTCCTTGCGCTTGTCGGCGTCGATCAGCAGCACTTCCACATCGCTGCGGCGCGCCAGCATCTCGTGGATGCGAAGGCCGGTGGTGCCTTCCTGTCCGTCAACGAAGATGCGGTAGCGGCTCATGGCGTGTCTCGAAGAAGCTTGGTGAAGAATGCGGGTGAACCCCGAAGGATAAGGCAGCCCCCGTGACGACCGCGCGAATTCTCTTGCTCCCCGGCTGGCAAAACTCCGGCCCCGGCCATTGGCAGACGCTGTGGGAGCAGCAGCATGGCTTCGAGCGCCTGATGCAGGACGACTGGTGGTGGCCACGCCGCGGCGACTGGATGGCGCGCCTGGACGACGTGCTGCAGGCCGAGGCGCCCAACCCTGCCCAGGCCGCCGCGGCCGATACCCGCCCGGTGGTGCTGGTGGCGCACAGCCTGGGCTGCCACCTGGTGGCCGCCTGGGCGGCGCATTCGCGGCACACGGCGCGGGTGGGTGCCGCGCTGCTGGTGGCCCCGCCCGACCTCGAGCGCGCCGACATGCCGCCGCAGGTGCAGGCCTGGGCGCCGGTGCAGCGCCAGCCGCTGCCGATGCCGGCCACCGCGGTGATCAGCCGCGACGACCCCTACTGCAGCGCCGAACGCGGGGCCCAGTTTGCCGCCGCCTGGGGCTGCCAGTGGGTCGATGGCGGCGCCGGCGGCCACCTCAATGCCGCCAGCGGTCTGGGCCACTGGCCCGAGGGCCTGACGCAGCTGCGCGCCCTGATGGCCCGCGCGGGCATCCCCCCGGGTTTTTGATCGCCCGGAGAGTCGGGCCACACCCGCTGCGCTCGCCGCGGCAGCGCGAACACCCGGCGTGGCCCGGCGTTGTCTGCTGAGCCCGCAACTGCACGACAATCGCGCCCCATGGTCACCAAGAAACCCAAGGGCCTGGGCCTCGGCCTCGAGGCCTTGCTCGGCCCCAAGGTCAGCGATGCGCCCGCCGCGCCCGCCGGCCAGCCCACCACGCTGAAGCTCGACCGCCTGCAGGCCGGCAAGTACCAGCCGCGCACGCGCATGGACGAGGGCTCGCTGTACGAACTGGCCGAGAGCATCAAGAGCCAGGGGATCATGCAGCCGATTCTGGTGCGCCCGCTGGGCGGACCCGATCGGACGGCCGGTGATGGCAAGTCGCAAGGGCCGTCGCCGGCGACCGGTGCGTTGAGCGACTCGACGCGCCAGTATGAAATCATCGCCGGCGAGCGCCGCTTCCGCGCCGCCCGGCTGGCCGGGCTGGACGAGGTGCCGGTGCTGGTCAAGCAGGTGCCCGACGATGCCGCCGCGGTGATGGCGCTGATCGAGAACATCCAGCGCGAAGACCTCAACCCGCTCGAAGAAGCCCAGGGCCTGAAGCGCCTGGTGGACGAGTTCGGCCTCACCCACGAGCAGGCGGCGCAGTCGGTGGGCCGCTCGCGCAGCGCTGCCAGCAACCTGCTGCGCCTGCTGAACCTGGCCGCACCGGTGCAGCAGATGCTGATGGCCGGTGACCTGGACATGGGCCACGCCCGTGCGCTGCTGGCGCTGGACGCCGCGCAGCAGATCCTCAGCGCCAACGAGATCGCGGCCAAGAAGCTCAGCGTGCGCGACGCCGAGAAGCTGGTGGCCAAGACCCAGGGCCTGAGCGGCACGGGCCGCCAGACACCGCTGCTGCGCGTCAAGAAGGACAAGCCGCGCGACGTGGTGCGGCTGGAAGAGCAGCTGGCCGATGCGCTGACCGCGCAGGTCGAGATCCGCATCCACCGCCAGACCAAGCGCGGTCTGCAGGGCGAGGTGGCGATCAGCTTCGGCTCGCTCGACGAGCTGAACGGCCTGCTCGACAAGCTGGGCGCCAACGTCACCGAGCGCTGAGCGGCGGCCACCGGCCGCCCTGCCCACAGAGGGGCCTGTTGCGCCGCCGTGCGCCGTGCGCCGGGCGCGCAGGCCGCGCCGTGCCGTGCCTGCACATCGTGAAGCTGACCGATGCCACGCCGCGTCGTCCTCAAGCCTGACGGCGACGCCGCCGCGGCCGCTGTCTAGCCTGCAGGCCTGCCTGTCAGGGCAGCCGTGCCGGCGGGCGGTCTGCCGTCTCGGTTGAACGAGGAGGTCTGCCATGCGTCACCCGAAACAACCTCTGCCCTCGCGCCTGCAGCGCGGCGGGCTGCGCCTCGGTCTGGTGGCCGCGGCGGCGCTGCTGAGTGCCTGCCTGGGCTCAGGCGATGATGCGGCCGAAGCCCCGGTGGCGCTCAGCGGCCAGGTGGTCGATGGTCCGCTGCAGGGCGCCGTGGTCTGCCTGGACCTCAACGACAACGGCCAGTGCGACAGTGGCGAGCCGCAGTCGATCACCGATGCCGATGGCCGCTACCGCCTCGACGTGGCGGCCGGCGAGGCCGGCCTGCATGCCATCGTGGCCATGGCGCCGCCCGGCGCCATCGACAAGGAGACCGGCGCCGCCATCGGCACGGCGCTGCTGCTGAAGGCCCCACCCAGCGGCACCCCCGGCGCGCAGTCGGTGTTTGTCAGCCCCTTGAGCACCGTGGTGGCCGATACCGCGGCCCTCAACGGCATCAGCGTGGCCGAGGCCGCGGCCTCGGTGCAGGCGCAACTGGGGCTGGCAGCCTCGCCGCTCAGCGACTTCACCGCCAGCGGGGCCGATGCCGGTCTGGGCCAGGCGGCGCGGGCCGTTGGCCGGCTGATGCTGGACACCGCCAGGCTGGCGGCCGATGCCAGCGTGCCGGCAGCGGCAGCCGCCACCCTGGTGCGCGAGGCCGTCACCCGGCAGCTGCCGGTGCTGGCCACGGCGCTGGCCGCCGTGCCGGCCGAGGCCAGCGCCGCCGAGCGCAGCCAGGCCGCCGCCGTCGCGGTGACCGAGGCGCTGAACCTGAGCCCCGGCACCGTGGCCGTGGTGGCCGCGACGCTGGCCAAGCCCGCGGGCACCAGCGATGCGGCCGGCCCCTTCGTCAGCGTGCGCCGATTCAGCTACACCGACGCCGCCAACTACAGCTACCAGATCTTCACCGGCGACAGCAGCAAGACCGACAGCACCGGGGCCTGGGTGGCCCATGAGCCGCGCGCCAGCATGGTGGCGGGCGAGGCCATCGCCTACAGCCGCAACCAGCTGTACTGGACCGGCAGCGCCTGGAACCGCTGCGACAACGGCTACGCCGTGGTCAGCACCGTGGCGGCCACCGGCACCCGGCCGCAGAAGAGCCTTTACTGCGGCGCCTCCAGAACCGAGTCCTGGCCGGTCTGGGAAGACATCGGCGGCCAGACCCTGCGGGCCGTGATCACGCGCATGCGGGCCTTTCCGCTGCGCGACACCGTGGGCAGCACCACCGACAACAGCGGCCTGCCGGTGAAGTGGGGCCCCGATCCGGCGCTGCTGCCGGCCGACGCCGTGTTTCCCGCCGGCGCGCGCTACTCGCACCGCAGCGCCACCAGCGATCTGGGCGGCACCGACCGCATCGAGCTGGCGGTCAAGCCCACCGTGCGCTGGCCCGACGGCGTGTTCCGCCAGGCCACCACGCTGGAGCACTACAGCGGCATGGGCGGCGACCTGGCCGGCGCCGTGACGATCAGCTCCAGCAACACCGCCTACCTCGACGACGAGCCGCCGGGCGTGCAGACCGACGACACGCTGGAGGCCTTCAAGCGCTGGCGCATCGCCGTCGACGTGGCCGGCCTGAAGGCGCGCTTCTACCGCTGCGACCTGCGCAAGAGCGACCAGGTCAGCATCAACTGCGTGGCCATGGGTGACGGCACGCTGTCCATCGCCACGCAGGGCGGCCTGCGCCTGCTGCGCGTGGCCGGCGGCTACCCGCCGGCGCTCAAGCAGCGGGTGTCGCGCCAGCGCTTCTGGGTCGAGCATGTGGGCACGGTGTTTCGCGGCACCACCGACCTGCAGCGCAGCTACCACGACCAGCGCCTGAACGCCGTGGCCTGGGACGCCTTGCGCAGCGCGCTGGGCCTGAGCGCGCACACCGAGCCGCAGGCGCCTGCCGAGCCGGGTGTGTTCGAGACCCTGCGCAACTTCAGCTTCACCGACGCGCGCAACTACAACTGGCGCCGCTTCACCGGCGACCAGCGTGTGCGCGACGCCGACGGCTATTACGAGGCCGTGGAGCAGCGCAAGACCGTGGCCAACGGCCTTGACCAGGCCTTTGCCCGCCACCGCGCCTACTGGACCGGCAGCACCTGGTTCGACTGCCCGAACGACGGGCCGGTGGTGCGGGTGCAGGCCGCGGCGCCGTTCCGCTCGGTGTACTGCGGCGCCTATGTCGACGAGCGGGT
This sequence comes from Aquabacterium sp. OR-4, assembly GCF_025290835.2. Taxonomy (NCBI): domain Bacteria; kingdom Pseudomonadati; phylum Pseudomonadota; class Betaproteobacteria; order Burkholderiales; family Sphaerotilaceae; genus Pseudaquabacterium; species Pseudaquabacterium prasiolae. The sequence goes on from NZ_JAOCQD020000001.1 coordinate 286,397, forward strand.
GGGCGATCAGCCGATCAGCCTGGGCGGCCGGCTGATGAGTGAGGTGGTCAACGAGATTCGCAGCTACGCCAGCACCGATGGCGCCTACAGCTACGCCGGCTGGGGGCCGGTGGTGTCGCGCGTGCCGGCGCTGGCCAGCACGCGCTTCCCGGCCGGCGCGGAGCTCACCTACCGCGGCTACCTGCCGCTGACCCTGCCCGAAGCCATCGCCACCGACCCCGCCAGCGACCGCGTGCGCATCGCGCCCAGCGCCACCAGCAGCCTGGCTTTTGCCGACTGGCCACTGGCCGGCACGCTGGAGGCAGTGATCGCCGCCTATCCCGGCAGCCTGAAGGGCAGCGTGCTCAACGGCAACACCACGCTGTTCGTCTGGTCGACCACCGAGACGCCCGCCGATCCGGCCCACACCAACCGGGTGGAGATCCGCGTGGCCTTCGATGCCGAGGGCGCCAAGGCCCGCTTCACGCGCAACAACCGGCTGGTGAGCAACGGCCAGTCGACCAACTACAGCACCCTGCTCGACACCACCTACAGCGTCGAGACCATGGGCGGCGTGCGCCTGCTGAAGTTTGCCGCGATGCCCGAGGGCTTCGAGAGCAGCTTCCGCTTTGCGCGGCGCTACGCCGAGCGCGACGGCGCCGTCTGGTACGCGTTCAAGGACTCGGCCGGCACCACGCCCAACTGGTCGATCCGGCTCAACGGCACGGCCTCGCAGGCCTTGCGCACCGCGCTGGGCATCGAGTGAGCGCCTGATCCGCCGCGGCCGGCGCCGCCGGCCCGGTTCTTGTTCTGCCGCAGCCCGCATGCCCGCAACGGCATGCGGGCTGCCCGCTTTCGGCGCATCATGCACCGCGAGAGCCCATGCTTGTCGTCCGTCAGGCGGTGTCGCGCGTTGCCTGAACAGGGCGGCGGCTTGGCCCGGGCCTTGCTGAAGAACTGCAAACGATTTGAAAATGGACCGGGAAGGCTGGCTTGATCACGGCATTGCCACCCTTCAGGATCGACGAAGCTGGAGACATCGAACTGCCATAGACAGACAACGCATGCAGACCGGAAAGCTCTGATGGCGCCCGGGCCCGTGAAGCCGGGACGTCATCAGAACTTCCCCGATACCGAGGGCAATTTCGCCCGCCTTCGGCTCGCCACAGGTCCCTTCAAGGAGGTCGCATGGACGTCATCAGCAGTTTCGCCGCGCGCTACGAGCGCACCCGTGAAGAAGAGATGTCCCTTGAGGACTACCTCGCCGAGTGCAAGCGCAATCCGCTGGCCTTTGCCACTGCCGCCGAGCGCATGCTGCGCGCCATCGGCGAGCCGCAGATGGTGGACACGCGCAACGATCCGCGCATGTCACGGCTGTTCGCCAACAAGCTGATCAAGATCTACCCGGCGTTTGCCGAGTTCTATGGCATGGAAGACGCCATCGAACAGGTGGTGTCGTACTTCCGCCATGCCGCCCAGGGCCTGGAGGAAAAAAAGCAGATCCTGTACCTGCTGGGCCCGGTGGGCGGCGGCAAGAGCTCGATCGCCGAGCGCCTGAAGGCGCTGATGCAGGAGGTGCCGTTCTACGCGATCAAGGATTCGCCGGTGAACGAGTCGCCGCTGGGCCTGTTCGATGCGGCCGAGGATGGTCCCATCCTGGAGCAGGAGTTCGGCATCCCGCGTCGCTATCTGCAACGTGTCATGAGCCCCTGGGCCGTGAAGCGGCTGGAAGAGTTTGGCGGTGACATCCGCAAGTTCAAGGTCGTCAAGCGCTACCCCAGCATCCTCAAGCAGGTGGGCATCGCCAAGACGGAACCAGGCGACGAGAACAACCAGGACATCTCCAGCCTGGTGGGCAAGGTCGACATCCGCAAGCTCGAAACCTTTGCCCAGGACGACCCCGACGCCTACAGCTACTCGGGCGGCCTGTGCCTGGCCAACCAGGGCCTGCTGGAGTTCGTGGAGATGTTCAAGGCGCCGATCAAGGTGCTGCATCCGCTGCTCACGGCCACGCAGGAAGGCAACTTCAAGGGCACCGAGGGCTTCGGCGCCATCCCGTTCGACGGCGTGGTGCTGGCCCACAGCAACGAGAGCGAGTGGAAGGCCTTTCGCAACAACAAGAACAACGAGGCCTTCCTCGACCGCATCTACATCGTCAAGGTGCCGTACTGCCTGCGGGTGAGCGAAGAGATCAAGATCTACGAGAAGCTGGTCAAGGGCAGCAGCCTCGGCGAGGCCAAGTGCGCCCCCGGCACGCTGAAGATGATGAGCCAGTTCGCCATCCTCACGCGGCTGAAGGAGCCCGAGAACTCGTCGCTGTTCAGCAAGATGCTGGTCTACGACGGTGACAACCTCAAGGACACCGACCCGCGCGCCAAGAGCTTCCAGGAGTACCGCGACTACGCCGGCGTGGATGAAGGCATGAGCGGCATCAGCACCCGCTTCGCCTACAAGATCCTCTCCAAGGTGTTCAACTTCGACAGCCAGGAAGTGGCCGCCAACCCGGTGCACCTGATGTATGTGCTGGAGCAGCAGATCGAGCGCGAGCAGTTCCCGAAGGAGCTGGAAGAGAAGTACGTCGCCTTCATCAAGGAGCAGCTGAGCCCGCGTTATGCCGAGTTCATCGGCAAGGAGATCCAGACCGCGTACCTGGAGAGCTATTCGGAGTACGGCCAGAACATCTTCGACCGCTACGTCACCTACGCCGACTACTGGATCCAGGATCAGGAGTACCGCGACACCGACACCGGCGAGGTGTTCGACCGCGGCGCGCTGAACGCCGAGCTCGAGAAGATCGAGAAACCGGCGGGCATTGCCAACCCCAAGGACTTCCGCAACGAGATCGTCAACTTCGTGCTGCGCGCACGGGCCAACAACCAGGGCAACAACCCGGTGTGGACCAGCTACGAGAAGCTGCGCACGGTGATCGAGAAGAAGATGTTCTCCAACACCGAGGAGCTGCTGCCGGTCATCAGCTTCAACGCCAAGGCCAGCGCCGACGAGGCCAAGAAGCACGAGGACTTCGTCAACCGCATGGTGGCCAAGGGCTACACGCCCAAGCAGGTGCGCCTGCTGTGCGAGTGGTACCTGCGCGTACGCAAGAGCTCGTGAGCCATGCATAGGCCTACTGCGCGACCCGATCTTGCGCCTGCGCTGCTCGCCGTACGGAAGTACGGCTGTGCTGCTCGCCGCAACCTCGGGCCGCTCGCTACGGCCTCTGCACGACTCACGCGTGCGGTCATTTGAGGTTCCACATGCTTCAGCAAATCATCGACAGGCGGTTGGCGGGCAAGAACAAGTCCATCGGCAACCGCGAGCGCTTCATGCGGCGCTACAAGACCCAGATCCGCGAGGCCGTGCGCCGCGCGGTGGATGGCCGGGGCATCCGCGACCTCGAGCGCGGCGAGGAAGTTCGCATCCCGAAGAAGGACTTGTCCGAACCGGTGTTCCACCACGGCCAGGGCGGCGTGCGCGAAATGGTGCACCCGGGCAATCAAGATTACGTCAAGGGCGACCGCATCAAGCGGCCGCAGGGCGGCGGCGGCGGCGGCAGCGGCAAGGGCCAGGCCTCTGACCAGGGCGAGGGCGACGACGACTTCAGCTTCGCGCTCAGCAAGGAAGAGTTCATGGAGGTCTTCTTTGAAGACCTGGCGCTGCCGCACCTGGTGCGCACCCAGCTCGCCGAGACGCCCGAGTTCAAGACCCACCGCGCCGGCTACACCAGCGACGGCACGCCCAACAACCTGCACGTGGTGCGCTCGATGCGCGGCGCACTCGGCCGGCGCATCGCGCTGGGCATGGGCTCGCGCCGCGAGCTGCACGAGCTGGAGGCGCGCCTGGCCATCGCCCAGGCCGCCGCGGCCGCCGGTGATGTGGCCGCCGAGCGCGAGCTGCCCGAGCTGCTGGCCCAGATCGAGGCGCTGCGCGCGCGCATCCAGCGCATTCCCTTTCTCGACCCGATCGACCTGAAGTTCCGCAGCCGCGTGAAGACGCCGGTGCCCACCAGCAAGGCGGTGATGTTCTGCCTGATGGACGTGTCGGGCTCGATGGACGAGGCGCGCAAGGAGCTGTCCAAGCGCTTCTTCATCCTGCTGTACCTGTTTCTCACGCGGCACTACGAGAAGATCGAGATCGTCTTCATCCGCCACCACACCCAGGCGCAGGAGGTGGACGAGCAGAACTTCTTCCATGCCCGCGAGACGGGCGGCACCGTGGTGAGCTCGGCCCTGGTGCTGATGGAAGAGATCATCAAGGCCCGCTTCAACCCGACCGAGTGGAACATCTACGGCGCCCAGGCCAGCGACGGCGACAACTGGCACCACGACTCGGGCCGCTGCCGCGAGCTGCTGGCCGACAAGATCCTGCCCTTGTGCCGCTACTTCGCTTATGTGCAGGTGGCCGAGGAGGAGCAGAACCTCTGGGAAGAATACTGCCAGCTCGCGCAGAGCCAGCCGCACTTTGCCATGCGCAAGGCGGTCGAGGCCTCGCAGATCTACCCGGTGTTCCGCGACCTGTTCAAGAAGGAGGGCGTCGCGCAGGCGGCGTGAGCACGATGAGCACCTCGCACGAATCGCTGCCCGACCTGGGCGCCATCACCCCCGCGGCCGTGGCCGCCGCACCCGAGCGGCCGCTGCGCGGCCCGCTGCCGCTCAAGCGCGCGGTGCACAAGCTGGCCGGGCCCAGCGACTGGTCGTTCGAGCTGGTGCACGAGTACCACGAGGTGATCCGCCACACGGCCGAGCGCTACGGGATCGACACCTACCCGAACCAGCTCGAGATCATCACCGCCGAGCAGATGATGGACGCCTATGCCAGCGTGGGCATGCCGGTGGGCTACCGCCACTGGAGCTATGGCAAGGAGTTCATCGCCACCGAGAAGAACTACAAGCGTGGCCACATGGGCCTGGCCTACGAGATCGTGATCAACAGCAACCCCTGCATCAGCTACCTGATGGAGGAGAACACCATGGCCATGCAGGCCCTGGTGATTGCGCACGCCGCCTACGGCCACAACAGCTTCTTCAAGGGCAACTACCTGTTCCGCATGTGGACCGATGCGGCCTCGATCGTCGACTACCTGGTCTATGCCAAGAACTACATCGCCGAGTGCGAGGAGCGCCACGGCCTCGACACGGTGGAGGAGTTTCTCGACTCCTGCCACGCGCTGCAGAACCACGGTGTCGACCGCTACCGCCGCCCCAGCCGCAAGAGCCTGGCGCAGGAGCTGAGCGAACGCCGCGACCGCGAGGCCTATGCCCAGCAGCAGATCAACGACCTGTGGCGCACGCTGCCGCGCAAGGCCGACAAGGCCGACGAGCCCGCCGAGGCGCGGCGCTTTCCGGCCGAGCCGCAGGAGAACCTGCTGTACTTCATCGAGAAGAACGCGCCGCTGCTCGAGCCCTGGCAGCGCGAGATCGTGCGCATCGTGCGCAAGATCGCGCAGTACTTCTATCCGCAGCGGCAAAGCCAGGTCATGAACGAGGGCTGGGCCACCTTCTGGCACCACAAGCTGCTCAACACCATGTACGACGACGGCTACCTGACCGACGGCGTGATGATCGAATGGCTCAAGAGCCACACCAACGTGGTGTACCAGCCGCGCGTGGGCGACCGCGGCTACTCGGGCCTGAACCCCTATGCGCTGGGCTTCGCGATGTACACCGACATCAAGCGCATCTGCGAGAAGCCCACCGACGAGGACCGCGCCTGGTTCCCCGACATCGCCGGCGCCGACTGGGTGCCCACGCTCGACCACGCGATGCGCAACTACAAGGACGAGAGCTTCGTCGGCCAGTTCCTGAGCCCCAAGCTGATGCGTGACTTCCGCCTGTTCGCGATCACCGACGACGAGAAGGCGCCCGAGCTCGAGGTGAGCGCCATCCACGACGACTCGGGCTACCGCCAGGTGCGCGAGATGCTGTCGCACCAGTACGACCTGGGCTCGCGCGAGCCCAACATCCAGGTCTGGAACGTCAACCTGCGCGGCGACCGCTCGCTCACGCTGCGCCACTTCCAGCACAAGGACCGCCCGCTCGATGACAGCGCCGCCGAGGTGCTCAAGCACGTGGCGCGGCTGTGGGGCTTTGGCGTTCACCTCGAAAGCGCCAACGGCCGCGGCGACGTGACCAAGCGCTTCAGCGCGCCGGCCCCCGTGCACGCCTGAGCGGGAACACACGGGGTCAAGTCCGCGGCCGCGGCGCCGATACCTCCACGAGCATGCACGCCCACGCTGTCGGGTCGGGTGCTGTCTTGCTGTGGAGATCTGCGCGTTGCCCCCATCCCCTGCGTCCACCGTCGATCCGCATCCGCCGCGCCGCCTGGCCTGGCTCCAGTGGCGCCGTGCGCCAATGGGCCCGCACCAGCGCATCCGCCTGGGCATGCTGGTGCTGCTGTGCCTGGTGGCCCTGGCCTCGGGCATCCAGGCCTGGCGTTTCGACGGGCTGGAGCGCCAGCGCCTGAGCGACCTGCGCCTGCACAGCCTGGCGCTGGCGGTCAACAGCACGGCCCAGGCCATGGCCTGGTCGGCCGCGCGCACGCAGCAGGCCGGCGCCTTGCCGGGCGAATCGCTGGCCCGTTTGCAGCAAGCGCTGGACCATTCGCGCAGCGAGGCGCTGCAGCTCGATGCCCTGGTGCAGGGCCAGCAGCGCCGCCTGCTGGCCGCCGGCGATGGCAACGAGGCCAGCAGCCTGGGCGAGGCGCTGGAGCAGTGGCATCGGCTGCGCGAGCGCCTGTGGTACCGGGCCGAAGCCCTGCTGGTGGCCATCGAGGCGCAGCAGCCCGCCCGCCTGACAGCCGCCGCCCAGGCCCTGCAGGCCCAGGCCGAGCCGGCCAGCCATGCCGGCGTGCTGCTGGCGGGGCGTGCCGCCGCGGTCAGTGAGCTGCTGCGCCAGGCCGAGCTGTCGCACTGGCGGGTCTGGAGCGCGGTGATCGTGGGCCTGCTGGTGCTGCTGATCCTGTTGCTGGGCGAGCCCACCGCGCGGGCCGTGCAGCGCCAGCACCGGCGCCTGCGCGAGCAGCAGCGCCAGATGGCGCGGCTGGCCCGCGTGGCCCAGCGCAATGCCCATGGCACGGCCATCATCCAGTCCGATGGCCGGGTGGAATGGGCCAACGCCGCCTTCGGCGCGCTGTGCCTGCAGCCCGCGCACCAGGCGCCCGGGCAGGAGTTTGTTGATGTGCTGCAGCGCGCCGGCATCAGCGCCAGCGCGCCGGCCACGCTGCTGGCGGCGCTGGCCTCGGGCGCCCGGCTGCGCGCCGAGCTGCGCCAGACCCTGCCCGACGGCACGCAGCGCGGCCTCGAGCTCGATCTGCAACCGCTGGGCGGAGCCGCCGCCACGCCGGGTGATGCCGTGCCGGGTGATGCCCTGCCCGGCGAGGCGCAGGCCGGCGCCGCGGGCGAGATCTGCCCCTCGGGCGGCTTCATCGCGGTGCTGATCGACCGCACCGAGCAGCTGCAGCGCGAAGAAACCGCCGCGCTGCTGGCGCACACGGTGGACGCCGCCGGCGTGGGCACCTGGCAGTGGGATCTGCGCGACGGCCGCCTGCAGTGCAACGACCGTTTCCTGGCCATGCTGGGCTATCGCCGCGGCGAGCTCGACAACTCGCTCAACACCTGGCTGGGCCTGCTGCACCCCGACGACCGCAAGGCCTGGCGCGCCGCGCTCGACATCCACCTGCAAGACCCCAGCATGCCCTGCCGCATGGAGCTGCGCCTGCGCCGCCCCGATGGCCACTGGGCCGTGGGCCAGAGCTGCGGCGTGGTGATCGAGCGCAGCAGCTCGGGCCGGGCGCGGCGCATGGCCGGCATCCACATCGACCTGACCGAGCAGGTGCAGATGCAGGCCATGCTGCGCCATGCCGCGCGCACCGACGGCCTGACCCAGATGCCCAACCGCGCGGCGGTGTTCGACCATGTGCAGCAGGTGATCGACCGCGCCGCGCAGCGCCCCGAGGAGGGCTACGCGGTGCTGTTCATGGACTTCGACCGCTTCAAGCAGGTGAACGACACGCTGGGCCACGGCGCCGGCGACGAGCTGCTGCGCCAGATTGCCCAGCGCCTGCGCAGCGCGCTGCGCACCGGCGACGCGGTGCGCCCTGGCGCCGCCCACCAGCCGGGCCCGGCCGCCGACCGCAGCCACACCGCCGGGCGCATCGGCGGTGACGAGTTCGTGGTGGTGCTCGAGGGCGTGGCCGGCCGCGACGAGGCCTGCGCCATTGCCCAGCGCCTGATGGACGTGCTGGCCGCGCCCTACCGCATCGGCACGCACAGCGTGCACTCCACGGCCAGCATCGGCATCGTCACCTCCGAACATCCGGCCAATGACGCGCACACCGTGATGCGCGACGCCGACACCGCGATGTACGAGGCCAAGCGCAACGGCCGCGGGCGCTATGCCGTGTTCGATCCCGACATGCACGAGCGCGTGGCGCGCACCCTGGCCATCGAGGGCGAGCTGCGCCAGGCGCTGGCGCGCAACGAGCTGTTCGTGGTCTACCAGCCGGTGGTGGGCCTGCAGCCGCTGCCGGGCGGCGCACGCGGCGCGGCACCCAGCCCGCTGGGCGTGGAGGCGCTGGTGCGCTGGCGCCATCCGCAGCGCGGCCTGGTGTCGCCGGCCGAGTTCGTGCCGGTGGCCGAGGAGTCGGGGCTGATCGTCGAGCTGGGCCTGTTTGTGCTGCGCGCCGCCTGCCTGCAGTTTGCCGACTGGCAGCGCACGCTGGGCGCTGCGGCGCCGGGCTCGCTGGCGGTGAACCTGTCGCCGCTGCAGCTGCGCACCGCCGGGCTGATTGCCGGCGTGCAGGCCTGCCTGGCCGACAGCGGCATTGCCCCGGCCACGCTGCAGCTCGAGGTGACCGAAAGCCTGGCCGCGCAGGACGACGCGGCGCGCGAACGCCTGCGCGAGCTCAAGGCCCTGGGCGTGCGCATCGCGCTCGACGACTTTGGCACCGGCTACTCATCGCTGGCCTGCCTGCACCAGCTGCCGGTGGACACGGTGAAGGTCGACCGCTCCTTCGTCGTGCATGCCGAGACCAGCGCCTACCACCGCGCCCTGATCGAGGCCACCATCCGCGTGGCCCAGACCCTGGGCATGGACACCGTGGCCGAGGGCATCGAGACCACCAGCCAGGCGGCGCTGATGCAGGCCCTGCACTGCGACCGCGGCCAGGGCTACCTGTACGCCCGGCCGCTGGAGTCGCAGGCGCTGGCCGAGTGGTGCCTGCAGCGCGCTGCGCCGGTGGCCCAGGCAGCCTGAGCACGGCTGAGCTGAGCGCGCTTCGTCGCGAGCGGGCTCAGGGTGGTGCGAGCAACGCAGCCGTACACCCGTACGGCGAGTAGCGCAGGGCCGCCATGTGCCCGCGCAGCAGAAGATCGCTCAGCTCAGCGAAAAGATCTTGCCGGGGTTCATGATGTTGTGCGGGTCGAGCGCCAGCTTCACGCTGCGCATCAGGGCCACCGCGCCGGCGCCGGCCTCGTCGACCAGAAAGCCCATCTTGTGCAGGCCGATGCCGTGCTCGCCGGTGCAGGTGCCTTCCAGCGCGATGGCGCGCTGCACCATCTGGTGGCTCAGGCGCTCGGCCAGCGCGCGCTGCGCGGCATCGCCTTCCTTCACCAGATAGGCCAGGTGGAAGTTGCCGTCGCCGACATGGCCCACGATGTAGTACGGCAGGCCGCTGGCGTCGGCCTCGGCCACCGAGACGTTCAACAGCTCGGCCAGGCGCGAGATCGGCACGCAGGTGTCGGTGGTCACGGTGCGGCAGCCGGGGTGGGCCTGCATGCCGGCAAAGTAGGCCTTGTGCCGCGCCGTCCACAGCCGGGTGCGCTCTTCGGGCGTGCTGGCCCACTCAAAGTCTTCGCCGCCCAGCTCGCTGGCGATGGCCTGCACAACTTCAGCCTGCTCCTTCACGCCGTGCTGGCTGCCGTGAAACTCCATCAGCAGCATCGGCTGCTCGCGCAGGCCCAGCTTGCTTTGCGCATTGACGAAGCGCACCGCGTTCACGTCCAGCAGCTCGCAGCGCGCGATGGGCACACCCATCTGGGTGAGCTGGATGGTGGTGTTGACCGCCGCGTCGATGCTGGCGAAGTGGCAGATCGCCGCGCTCACCGCCTCGGGCAGCGGGTACAGGCGCAGCGTCACCTCGGTGATCACGCCCAGCGTGCCCTCGCTGCCCACGAACAGGCGGGTGAGGTCGTAGCCGGCGCTGCTTTTCTTGGCGCGCGTGCCGGTGCGCACCACCTCGCCGCTGGCCGTGACCACGGTCAGGCCCAGCACGTTCTCGCGCATGGTGCCGTAGCGCACGGCGTTGGTGCCGCTGGCGCGGGTGGCGGCCATGCCACCCAGGCTGGCGTTGGCGCCGGGGTCGATCGGGAAGAACAGGCCCGAATCGCGGATCTCGCGGTTGAGCTGCTCGCGCGTGACGCCGGCCTGCACGGTGACCGTCAGGTCTTCGGGGTTCAGGCGCACGATCTGGGTCATGCGCGACACATCCACGCTGATGCCGCCCTGCACCGCCAGCAGGTGGCCCTCGAGCGAGCTGCCGGTGCCGAACGCGATCACCGGCACGCGGTGCGCGGCGGCAATGGCCACCGCGGCGGCCACCTCGTCGGTGCTGTCGCAGAACACCACCGCGTCGGGCGGCGTCACCGGAAACGGCGATTCGTCGCGGCCATGCTGCTCGCGCACCGCGGCCACGGTGCTGCAGCGCTCGGCAAAACGCGCGCGCAGCGCGGCCAGCGCGGCCTCGGGCAGCGGGCGGCGCGGGGCGTTCAGCAGGTGGGCATCGGTCAGCGGCGCGTTCATGGGTGTGTCTCCGGCGGGGGGCATCAATGGTATGACGATCGGCGCCGCGGCTGCGCTGCAAGCCTGCAGAGCCGGCCCGCCACGAACGCCGGCCCCGGCCGCCGGATCGGGCAAGATGCGCGGCTGTCGCAACCGCCTGAATGCACCGCCATGGCCAATCGCCTGACCCAGATCGCCACCCGCACCGGAGACGACGGCAGCACCGGCCTGGGTGACGGCAGCCGCGTGCCCAAGGACCACCTGCGCGTGATGGCCATGGGCGATGTGGACGAGCTCAATTCCAGCCTGGGCGTGCTGCTGGCCGAGCCGCTGCCGGCCGACGTGCGCGAGCTGCTGGTGGTGATCCAGCACGAGCTGTTCAACCTGGGCGGCGAGCTGTCGATCCCCGGCTACCAGCTGCTCAAGCCCGAGGCCCTGCTGACGCTGGACAACGCGCTGGAGACGCACAACGCCGCGCTGCCGCGGCTGGCCGAGTTCATCCTGCCGGCCGGCACGCGCAGCGCCGCGCTGGCGCACGTGAGCCGCAGCATCGCCCGCCGCGCCGAGCGTGCGGTGGTGGCGCTGGGCGCGCAGGAGACCCTCAACGACGCACCGCGCCAGTACCTCAACCGCCTCTCCGACCTGATGTTCGTGCTGGCGCGCGTGCTCAACCGCGCCAACCTCGACGGCCTGGGCGGTGACGACGTGTACTGGAAGAGCGAGCGTCTGAGCCGGCAGCAAGCCGACTGAAGCGGGCGCGTTCCACCCCTGCAACTGCGGGGGGGTGGCGAATGAGCCGTGGGCCGGCATGGCGCGGCGTAGGTGGAGGTCGATGCCCCGATGTGGGTGCATCCCGCACCTCCCAGCCACGGAAACTGCCATGCCCTCACTGCCGTCATTGCGCTCACTGACCTCGTCTGCGGCGCTGCTCACCGCCGCGCTGACCCTGACTGCGCCCGCCGCCCAGGCGCTCAGCTTCCGCCTCACCGACCTGGGCCCCACGGCCGGATTCAACCCGCAGTTCTCGGCCGGTCGCGGGCTCAACGAGCAGGGCCTGGCGGTCGGCCACATCGGTGGCGATGGCATCAATGCCCAGGCCGCCTGGTGGCTGGCACCGGCGGTCGAGGGCACGGGCCGCACGGCGGTCTACCAGGCGCCACCCGCCGGGGGCAGCAACGGCCTGCTGCAGGCCGTCAACGAGAGCGGCCAGGCCGTTGGCGCGATCAGTGGCAACGGCACGGGCCTGCGCGCCGTGCTGCGCAGCTCACCCGGCAGCACGCTGCTGCTGCCCAAGGCGTCGGCGCGCTCCACCGGCGAGCAGGCCTTCGGCATCAACGATGCCGGCGTGGTGGTCGGCCAGCACCAGCCCGACAACTACGGCTTTCCGCTGCGCTGGCTGCCCGACGGCCAGGGCGGCTACACGGTGCAGGCGCTGGGCGGCCTGGGCGGCGGCGGCATCGCGCGCGACATCAACACCGCCGGCCAGATCGCCGGCAGCTCCAACCTGGGGGTTCTGCTGGGCGCCACCCATGCCGTGCGCTGGCAGGCCGATGGCAGCGTGCGCGACCTGGGCGTGCTCGACGCCCAGCGCAACCATTCCGAAGCCTATGCCTTGAACGACGCAGGCACGGTGGTGGGCCGCTCGGTCAATGCCCAGGGCAGGTACGAGGCCTTCCGCTGGGCCGATGGCGTGATGACCGGCCTGGGGGCGCTGGATGGCTGGCAGGGCCATGCCCACCTGGGCACGGTGGTCAACCTGAGCGTGGCGCGCGACATCAACCGCGCCGGCTGGATCGTGGGCGAGGCCCTGCGCGCCGATGGCCAGGCCCCGGGCTTCCTGTACCTGCCCGGTGTGGGCATGCGCGATCTCAACAGCCTGGTGGCTGCCGGCGATCCGTTCTTGGCGCGCAGCGATGTCTATGCACCGCTGCCGGGCTTGCGTATCGAGGACGCCTATGCCGTCAACGATGCCGGGCAGATCGTGGCGTCGGCCGTCTTCAACTACGTGTACCCGAATGGCGCTGTGCGCCAGGCCACGCATGCCGTCCTGCTGACCCCTGACGTGGCCCCGGCCGTGCCCGAGCCGCAGACCTGGGCGATGATGGTCGCCGGCCTGCTGCTGGTGTCCGGGCTGGCGCGCCGCAGCCGCGTCTGAACGGGTGGGGGCGCTTGCGGCCGGCTTGAACACCGTCAGGCCGTGCTGCCGCCCAGCTCGCGGTGCAGCCAGGCGCGGGCCAGCGTCCAGTCGCGCTTGACGGTGGCCAGCGAGATGCCCAGCACCGTGGCCACCTCCTCGTTCTCGAGGCCGCCAAAAAAGCGCAGCTCCACCACCCGGGCCGCGCGCGGGTCGATGGCCTCGAAGGCCAGCAGGGCCTCGTGCACGGCCAGCATGTCGCGGTCGGGCGCCACGCCGATCTGCGCCAGCCCCGACAGCGTGATGGCCACCAGCTCGGCATCGCGCTTGGCGGCGCGCCGCGCCGTCTCGTGGTTGACCAGGATGCGCCGCATCATCGTCGAGGCCACGGCCAGGAAGTGGCTGCGGTTCTTCCACTGCGTGCGGGTCTGCTCGGCCATGCGGAACCAGGCCTCGTGCGCCAGCGCGGTGGCGCTCAGCGTGTGGCCGGGCGCCTCGCGCCGCAGGTGGTTGCGCGCAATGCGCCGCAATTCGCCGTACAGCAGCGCGAACAGCTGGTCGCCGGTGGCGCGGTCGGTGGCCGAGGCCAGCCCGCTGAGCCAGCGGGTGACCTCGCCGGCCTCGAATTCAGGTGCTGCTTCCAACGACATGTCTGCTGCGGGCGTGACGGCAGGGGTGCCCGATCCTTGGGCCGGATTGTCACCACGCCCCGCCATCGGCGACCATGCGCGTTGTCACGGCCCCGGCCTGGCCGATCGCCGGCCGCTGCCCACACCCGCCCGAAGCTGTCCGAACCTGCCTGCACACCCGCCCGCCGCCCCGTGCCTGCCTGACATGGCCGATCAGCCCCGCCCACCTCCCCCGCCGGCCCCACGGGCGCCGACTGGGCCGCCGTGCGCGCGCTGTTCGAGCAGCTGCAGGATCTGCCCGCCGCCGCGCGCATGGCCGCGCTGGCGGCCAGCGGCGCGGGCGCGGCGGTGTGCGCCGAGGTGCTGTCGCTGCTGGCCCATGTGCAGGACGAGGCCGATGGCGATGGCCAAGCCGCCGCGCCCGGCGCCCGCCCCGCCGGCTTTCTGGCCACGCCGGCCGCCGCGCTGGCCGGCCCGCTGGATGGTCGGCTGGATGGTCGGCTGGATGCCGGCCTTGCCGGCGCCACCGCCTGGCACACCGGCACCGAGGGCGGCACTCACGCTGGCAGCCACGGCGACCCGGCCGGCGCCGGCGGGCCGGGCCCTGCCGACGATGCGGCGTCCATCGACCGCAGCGGCCAGCGCCTGGGCGCCTGGCAGGTGGCGGGCCTGCTGGGCCACGGCGGCATGGGCGATGTCTGGCGCGCTCACCGCGCCGACGGCGCCTGGGACGGCACGGCGGCCATCAAGGTGCTGCGCCGCGGCATGGATTCGCAGGCCGTGCTGGCGCGCTTTGCGCGGGAGCAGCGCGCGCTGGCGCGGCTGGATCACCCGCACATCGCGCGCCTGCTCGATGCCGGCCGCACGCCCGACGGCCTGCCCTACTTCGTGATGGAGGCGGTGGACGGCGAGCCGATCGACCGCGCCTGCGCCGGCCGGCCGCTGGCCGAGCGTCTGGCGCTGTTTCTGCAGCTGGCCGATGCGGTGAGCCATGCCCACCGCCAGCTGCTGCTGCACCGCGATCTCAAGCCCAGCAACGTGCTGGTCACGCGCGCGGCGGCCCGTGGCGGCGGCGGCGAGGTCAAGCTGCTCGACTTCGGCATCGCCAAAGCGCTCGATCCGCTGGACGGCGATGCCGCTGATGCCGGCGGCGCCACCGTGCTGGGCGGGCGTGCCTTCACGCCGCACTACGCCAGCCCCGAGCAGGTGCGCGGCGAGCCGGTGGGCACGGCCACCGACATCTACAGCCTGGGCGTGCTGCTGTACGTGATGCTCACCGGCCAGCGCCCCTATGGCCGCGGCGCCACCACCGCCGCCGCGGCCGCCCGCGCGGTGCTCGACGAGGCCGTGCCACGGCCCAGCAGCGCGCTGCCGGGCGACGCGCCGCCGCTGCGCGCACTGCGTCGCCAGCTGCAGGGCGATCTCGACAACATCCTGCTCAAGGCGCTCGACAAGGCGCCGGCCCGCCGCTACGCCAGCGTCGACGCCTTTGCCGCCGACCTGCGCGCCTGGCTGGCCGGGTTTCCGGTGGCGGCGCGGCCGCTGGGCTGGGGCCGGCGCGCCATGCGCTGGGTGGCCCGCCACCGCGCCACCAGCGCCGCGGCGGCGCTGGCGGTGGGCGCGGTGCTGGCCTCCACCGTGCTGGCCTGGCACCAGGCCGGCCGTGCCGAGGCCCAGCGCGCGCTGGCCCAGGCGCGCATGGCGCAGGTGCGGCAGCTGGCCAACCAGCTGGTGTTCAAGTACCACGACCAGATCGCCTTCCTGCCCGGTGCCACGCCGGTGCGCGAGGCCTTGCTGACCGATGCCGCCGACTTTCTCGACAAGCTGCGCCAGGACGCCGCCACCGACACCGCGCTGGCGGTCGAGCTGGCCGGCACCTACTACCGCATCAGCAAGCTGCAGGGCATCGACCCGTCCATCCACACCGGCCGCCACGATGCCGCCGAGGCCAACCTGGCCAAGGCGCTGACGCTGGCCCGCGCCTATGCCGGGCAGGCCGGCATCACCATGCAGGCGCTCACCGACGCGGTGAACATGCATGTCAGCCGCAGTGAGCTGCTGCAGCGCACCGGTCAGGTGGCCGAGGCCGATGCCGCGCTGCGCGAGGGCCTGGCCCTGCTCGAGCGTGCGCTGGCGCGCGACGCGCGCGACACGCGGGCGCTGACCAGCGCCATCCGCCTGCACGGCGTGCATGCGCGCATCCTGGGCAACCAGGTCGGCCAGGCCGCGCTGGGCCGCTGGCAGGCCGCCTGCGACAGCGCCGACCGCTCGCGCGCCGCGGCCGAGGCCACGCTGGCGGCCGACCCGGTCAACATCTACCTGCCCGACAGCCTGGCCTTTGCACTGCGCGAGCAGGCGCAGTGCCGCCAGCTCGACGGCCGCAGCGCCGAGGCGCTGGCCCTGGTGCAGCAGCAGCGGGCGTTGCGCGACCAGATGGCGCAGAAGTTTCCCGACGACCTCGACTTTCGCTGGCAGCAGGCCCTGGTGCGCGCCCACCAGGCCGAGCTGCAGTCGGCGCTGGGCCAGCACGCGCAGGCGCTGGCCGGCCTGACCCAGGCGCGGCAGCTGGCCGGCGCGGCGGTGGCGGCCGACCGCAGCAACGTGGCCGGCCAGCAGCGCCGCGATGCCCTGGAGCTGTTGCACGCCCGGCTGCTGGCCGCCGCCGGCCAGGCCGACGCGGCGCGGCAGGCGGTGCTGCAGGCGCTGGCGCGCTGGCCGCTGCCGGGTTCTGAGACAGGAACACGGCCGGGGTCAGGGCCAGCGAGTGCAGCGGGTGCAGCGGGTGCAGCGGGTGCAGCGGGTGTTGCGGGTGTTGCGGGTGTTGCGGGTGTTGCGGGTGCTGCCGCCGCGGCCAGCGCCGCCAAATCGGCCAGGGTGGCCTCGGCCCCCGCGGCCGGCACGCAGCACGAGCCGCCGGTTTTTGCCGAGCAACGCCCGCGCGCCGAGGCGCGGGTGTGGGCCGCCCGGCTGTGGCGTGCGGCCGACCCGGCGCGCGCCCTGGCCTGGGCGCGCGAGGCCGAGGCCTTGCTGCGGCCGGCCACCGCGGCCAGCCCGGCTGGCGGGTCTGAGGCGAGCGATGCCAATGCGGTGCGCCGCTGGTGGCTGGCCCAGGCCCAGGCTGAGGTGGCGGCGGCGCTGGCCGCCTTGGGCCGCAGCGACGAAGCCGCCGCCGCGGCGCGCCAGGCCCAGGCCAGCTGGGGGCCGGCGCACGAGGTGCCGCCGGCGCTGCGGGCCGCCCGCCAGGCGCTGCCGGCCATGCCGGCGCCCTGAGCCTCAGGCCGGGGGCAGGGCGATGCCCAGCGCGTCGGCCAGGCGCTGCGAGGTGTCGCGCAGCAGGCGCACGCGCGAGCAGGCGCCGCGCGCCAGGCATTCACCGGCGTACAGGCGGTCGGCCTGCATGCGTTCGACATGCACATCGAGCCCGGCGCCTGCCATCAACCACTTGAAGTCGATGATGTCGACCAGCGGCAGGCCCTTGGCCTGGGCGGGAGTGAGTACGGTCATGGCGGCAATCGTTGTCAGTGCCTGCACGTTAACGGCTGGCGAGGGTCTGTGGCTGACAGTTGCGTCCAGGTCACAGAGCCGGTGCGCGCGCAAAGCGTCACGGCGCTGTCGCGTGCCATCGCGCGGCGCGCCCGCCACACCCCGCCACACCCCGCCACACCCCGCTGAGGCCCCGTTGAGGCCTTGCTGAGGCCTTGCTGAGGCCCCGCTGCCCCCGGGTTGCGGGGGGCGGCCCTGGCCGCGTGATCCCTGCCGCGTGCCGATGTGGCGCTGCTCAGCAAGCCCGGCACTGTCTTGACGACCGGGTACGCCCCCCACCCTCGGATCCCGGAAAGGACCTCGCCATGTTCACCCCCACCCTGCGCGCCGCCGCGCTGGCCGCCTGCCTGCTGCCCGGCCTGGCGCACGCCGTGGCCAGCGGCCCCGTCACGCTGACCGAGCTGCCCGGCGTCAGCGCCACGGCCAGCAGCTGCTACCAGTCGAGCGATTGCGCGCCCGGCCGCTGGTCGGCCGTCAATGTGTTCGACCACCTGGCCTATGCGCCCGGCGTCGGCGGCAACGCCTGGAACGCTGGCACCTGGGCCAGCGCCAGCGCGCCAGCCTGGGTGCGGGTGGATCTGGGCCGCCAGGCGCTGATCGAGCGCGTGAGCCTGCGCTTCACCGACAACCGGGGCGGCTGGAACGGCTACACCAACGTGTACGAGCTGCGTGGCAGTGCCGACGGCCAGGCCTGGCAGCTGCTGGGCAGCGGCACGCTGGTCGACATCACCGGCAACGCCGACGCGCTGACCGATACCCACCAATGGGCCGCCGGCAGCCAGCCGCTGCTGCGGGCGCTGGAGTACCGCGTGGTGGGCGGCAGCCACTGGGCGGCGCTGGACGAGATGGAGGTGCTGGGCACGCCGCTCAGTGCGGTGCCCGAGCCCGGCCACGCCGCGCTGCTGGCCAGCGGCCTGGGCGCGCTGGCCTGGCTGGCGCGGCGCCGCGGCCCGCGCGGCTGATGCCATGCCGGCCGGGCCGGTGCGGGCCGGCAGTTACTTGCCGGCCTTGCGGCGGCCCTTGACGGCGTCGCTCAGCACCTGCAGCACGGTCAGCGAGTCGTCCCAGCCGATGCACGCGTCGGTGATGCTCTGGCCATAGGCCAGCTTGGCCACGTCGTCCTTGCCCGGGCTGAACTTCTGCGCGCCGGCCTGCAGGTGGCTTTCCACCATCACGCCGAAGATGCTGCGGTTGCCGGCGGCCATCTGCGTGGCGATGTCGCGCGCCACATCCACCTGCCGCTCATGCTGCTTGCTGCTGTTGGCATGGCTGCAGTCGACCATCAGCTTCTCGGGCAGCTTGGCGGCGGCCAGTTCGGCGCCGGCCGCGGCCACGCTGTCGGCGTCGTAGTTGGGCTTCTTGCCGCCGCGCAGGATCACGTGGCAATCCTTGTTGCCCTTGGTCTGCACGATGGCCACCTGGCCGTTCTTGTGCACGCTCATGAAGTGGTGCGGGCGGCTGGCGGCCTGGATCGCGTCGGTGGCGATCTTCAGGTTGCCGTCGGTGCCGTTCTTGAAGCCGATGGGGGCGGAGAGGCCCGAGGCCAGCTCGCGGTGCACCTGGCTTTCGGTGGTGCGCGCGCCGATCGCGCCCCAGCTGATCAGGTCGCCGATGTACTGCGGGCTGATCACGTCGAGAAACTCGCTGCCGGCCGGCACGCCCAGGCGGTTGATGTCCACCAGCAGCTGGCGCGCGATGCGCAGGCCTTCGTGGATGCGGTAGCTCTCGTCGAGGTAGGGGTCATTGATCAGGCCCTTCCAGCCCACCGTGGTGCGCGGCTTCTCGAAGTACACGCGCATCACGATCTCCAGCGTGTCGCTGTACTTCTCGCGCTCGGTCTTGAGCTTGCGCGCGTACTCCAGCGCCGCGGCCGGGTCGTGGATCGAGCAGGGGCCGATGACCACCAGCAGGCGGTCGTCCTTGCCCTCGAGCTGCTTGCGGATGCTGCGGCGGGTGTCGGCGATCAGCGTCTCCACCGGCGTGCCGGCAATCGGGAAGAAGCGGATCAGGTGCTCGGGCGGCGGCAAGGGGGTCACCTCCTGGATGCGCTGGTCGTCGGTCTGGCTGGTCTTCTCGCTGAGCGTGTAGCCATAGCCCGCGTCCGTGCTGGTGTGGCTGCTGGGGGATTTCGGGGCCATGGGGTACTCCTGTGGACGGATTGCCGTGTCGTGGGGGTGTTTGCGATCCGAACAGACGAAAAAAAACCGCCGGGGTGAACCGGCGGTTTTCTGGGTGTTCGGTTTGCGGTGCTTACGCGCGCTTGCCTCTCCAGCCGCCGGTCAGGGGCGAGAACCAAAAGTAGGCAAAGAAAAATCGCGGGGCGCGCATGGGCGGCGAATGTAGCACGGGCGGGCTGACAGGCGCATGACGCGGGCGCAGCGGCGCCGGCCGAGCGCCCGGCCACCCAAAGCCGGCCGGCCAAGCCGCCCGCTGGGTGGCGGCGGCACCGCGCTGCCGGACGCGCCAGGTCACGCTGTGCCGCCCACGGTGAGGCCGTCGATGCGCAGCGTCGGCTGGCCCACGCCCACCGGCACGCTCTGGCCCTCTTTGCCGCACACGCCCACGCCGGTGTCGAGCTGCAGGTCGTTGCCGATCATGCTCACGCGCGTGAGCGCGTCGGGGCCGTTGCCGATGATGGTCGCGCCCTTCACGGGGTAGAGGATCTTGCCGTTCTCCACCCAGTAGGCCTCGCTGGCCGAGAACACGAACTTGCCGCTGGTGATGTCGACCTGGCCGCCGCCGAAGTTGGTGGCGTAGACGCCGCGCTTGATGCTGGCGACGATCTCGTCCCTGGTCTTGTCGCCGGCCAGCATGTAGGTGTTGGTCATGCGCGGCATCGGCACATGGGCGTAGCTCTCGCGGCGGCCGTTGCCGGTGGGCTTCACGCCCATCAGGCGGGCGTTCATGCTGTCCTGGATGTAGCCCTTGAGGATGCCGTCCTCGATCAGCACATTGCGCTGGCTGGCATGGCCTTCGTCATCCACATTGAGGCTGCCGCGGCGGTCGGGGATGGTGCCGTCGTCGAGCACCGTCACGCCCTTGGCCGCCACGCGCTGGCCGATCTTGCCGCTGAAGGCGCTGCTGCCCTTGCGGTTGAAGTCGCCTTCCAGGCCATGGCCCACGGCCTCGTGCAGCAGCACGCCGGGCCAGCCCGGGCCCAGCACCACGGTCATCTGGCCGGCCGGCACCGGGCGCGACTCGAGGTTGGTGAGCGCGGCGTTGACGGCCTGGTCGACGTACTGGGTCAGCAGCTCGTCCTGGAAGTAGCCCAGGCCGTAGCGGCCACCGCCGCCGCCCGAGCCGATCTCGCGGCGGCCGTTGCTCTCGGCGATCACCGTGACCGACAGGCGCACCAGCGGGCGCACATCGGCGGCGCGGGTGCCGTCGGCGCGGGCCACCAGCACCACGTCGTATTCGGCGGCCACGCCAGCCATCACCTGCACCACACGCGGGTCACGCGCGCGGGCCATGCGCTCGACCTTCTCGAGCAGGGCCACCTTCTGCGCGCTGTCGAGGGTGCCGATCGGGTCGGTGCTGGGGTACAGCGCGCGGCTGGCGGCCACCTTGGCGGCGCGGCCCACCTGGATGCGCTTGCTCTGGCCGGCCGCGGCGATCGAGCGCACGGTGCGCGCGGCGTCGAGCAGGCTGGCTTCGGAGATGTCGTCGCTGTAGGCGAAGGCGGTTTTTTCGCCGGCCACGGCGCGCACGCCCACGCCCTGGTCGATGCCGAAGCTGCCGCTCTTGACGATGCCTTCTTCCAGGCTCCAGCCCTCGTGGCGGGTGATCTGGAAGTAGAGATCCGCGTCGTCGACACGGTGCTGGCCGATCACTGCAAGCGCATTCGCGATCTTGGCCTCGTCGAGGCCGAAGGGATCGATCAGCAGTTGCTGCGCGGTGGCTAGCCGCTCGAGGGTGGGTTCGCGCGAAATCATCGGGCCATTGTAGGAGCCGGGGTGTTTTGGCGCTGGGCCGAAATGGCGCGCAACAGCGGCCGGATGGCCGGGCCGCCAAGGCCCTCGGCGCAGGGCTGGCGGCCGGCAATTGCTTGACCAAGGCAATCATTTGATTGACGATGGCAAGCATGACCTGGCCTGAACCCCCGCCGCCGCCCGACCCGGCGACCGCCCGTGCCGCCGATGCCGTTGACGCCCCCGATGCCGCCGCCATTGCCGCGGTGCGGCGCTTCAACCGCTTCTACACCCGGCACGCCGGCGTGCTGGCGCCGTACCTGGGCAGCCCGCTCACGCTCACCGAGGTGCGTGTGCTGTACGAGCTGGCGCACCAGCCGGCGCCGGTGGCCAGCCAGCTGGCCCGGGCGCTGGGGCTGGATGGCGGCTACCTCAGCCGCATCCTCAAGCGCTTCGAGCAGGCCGGCTGGCTGCAGCGTGCCAGCAGCACCCGCGATGCGCGGCAAAGCCTGCTGAGCCTCACCGCCGCCGGGCAGGCGGTGCTGGCGCCGCTGCAGCAGAAATCCTGCGACGAGGCCGCGGCCCTGCTGGCCCCGCTGCCGGTGGCCGACCGCCAGGCCGTGGTGGCGGCCATGGGCCGGATCGAGGCCTTGCTGCAGCCGGCCGCCGCCGGCAACGGCCGCGCCCTCACCCGCACCGCGCTGCTGCGCGAGCCGGTGCCGGGCGACCTGGGCTGGGTGGTGCAGCAGCACGCCGAGCTGTACGCCCGGGAACACGGCTTCGACAGCCGCTTCGAGGGCCTGGTGGCCGGCATCGTGGCCGACCATGTGCGCCAGTTCCAGCCCGGCTTCGAGCGCTGCTGGATGGCCGAGCTGGACGGCCAGCGCGCGGGCTCGGTGTTCGTGGTGCGGCAGTCGGCGCACACGGCCCAGCTGCGCCTGCTGCTGCTGCGCCCCGAGGCCCGTGGCCTGGGCCTGGGCGGGCGGCTCACCGACGCCTGCATCGCCTTCGCCCGCCAGGCCGGCTACCGCGAGATGGTGCTGGGCACCCAGCGCAGCCTCGAGGCGGCGCGCGCCATCTACGCCAGCCGCGGTTTTGTCTGCGTGGCCAGCGAGCCGCACAGCGACTACGGCACGCCGCAGGTGGCCGAAACCTGGCGCCTGGCCCTGGCCTGAGCGGTTGTGGGCTGCGCGGGCCCCTGGCGGTTTGGCGCGACGCGCCGCACCGGTGGATGCGTGTACAGGTGGGTGTGGCCGCGCTGCCTGACCGCCCCGAGCCTGCTCGCGACGAAACCCACTCAGCCTCTGAGGTGAGTGCCCGCTCAGCAGCTGGTGGGCGCTGCGCCTTCGTCGTGGCCGCCGTCGCCAACATCGCCGCCGCCGCCGCCGCCGCCGCCGCCGCCGCCGCCGCCGCCGCCGCCGCTGTCGCTGTCGCCGTCGCCGTCGCCGTCGCCGTCGCCGTCGCCGTCGCCGTCTGTGGCGGCGTCATCCGTGTCATCGGCCGCCCGCGCCGCATCCCGCAGCGCCAGCGCACGCGGGTACAGCGCATTGCGCGCCACGCCGGTGGCCTCGGCGGTCAGGGCCACGGCCTGTTTCAGCGGCAGTTGCTGCAGCAGCGGCACCAGCAGGCGTTCCACCGCCGCGGGCACCGTGCCCGCGGCACCGTCGTCGGCCGGTGGCTGGGCGTGCAGCACCAGCACGAACTCGCCGCGCTCGCGGTTGGCGTCGTCGGCCAGCCAGCCGGGCAGGGCCGCGGCCGGGCGGGTGACGATGGTCTCGAACTGCTTGGTCAGCTCGCGCGCCAGCGTCACGGG
The DNA here is from genome assembly GCF_025290835.2 of Aquabacterium sp. OR-4. Lineage (NCBI taxonomy): Bacteria > Pseudomonadati > Pseudomonadota > Betaproteobacteria > Burkholderiales > Sphaerotilaceae > Pseudaquabacterium > Pseudaquabacterium prasiolae. Next base: position 309,175 of record NZ_JAOCQD020000001.1, read on the forward strand.
GCGCGCCGGTGCGGCCTCGGCCAGCTCGCGCGCCAGCGTGGTGATGCGGTGCGGCGCCTCGAACAGCACCTGGCAGCCGGCATCGGCCAGCAGCGCCTGCAGCGCGGTGCGGCGCTCGCCGCCCTTGGCCGGCAGAAAACCCACAAAGCGGTAGCCCTGGGCCAGCGCATCACCGGCCGCGCTGAGCGCCGTGGTGGCGCTGCTGGCGCCGGGCAGCGGCAAGACGCGGTAGCCGGCCTCGGCCACCGCGGCCACCAGCACCGCGCCAGGGTCGCTGACCGCCGGCGTGCCGGCATCGCTGGCATAGGCCACGCGCTCGCCGGCGGCCAGGCGCGCGATCACGCCCTGCGCGGCGGCACGCTCGTTGTGCTGGTGCAGCGGCAGCAGGGGCTTGTCGAGCCCCAGGTGGCGCAGCAGGCCGCCGGTGACCCGCGTGTCCTCGCAGGCCACGGCGTCCACCAGGCCCAGCACATGCAGCGCACGCAGGGTGATGTCGGCCAGGTTGCCGATTGGCGTGGCCACCACGTACAGTGCCCCGGCGGGGTATTGCTGGCCGCCGGCCGCGGCGGCGGCGGCCTGGCGAAGCAGGGTGGCGTCGATGTTCAAGGCGTGGGGCCGGGGCGGCGGGTCGGGCGATCGGGGCGGAAGCGAGGGGCGCACCACCAAGGCGGTGGGCGACGATGCCGAGGCGCGGGCTCTGGCCCATCTGCAGGCCCAGGGCCTGACGCTGCTGGCGCGCAATTATCGGCTGGCCGGTGGCCCGCGCCAGCGCGGCGCCGAGATCGACCTGATCTGCCGCGAGCGCGACGGCACCCTGGTGTTCGTGGAGGTGCGCGCGCGGCGCAGCGCTGGCCACGGCGGCGCGGCGGCCAGCGTGGGCCATGGCAAGCAGCAGCGCATCGTGCGGGCCGCCCAGCACTACCTGCTGCGCTTTGACCGCCTGCCGCCGTGCCGCTTTGATGTGGTGGCCATCGACGGCGGCGAGATCGCCTGGCTGCGCGGCGCCTTCGAGGCCTGAACCAGTTCGGTGCGCGCGCGGCGCGGCTTGACCGGGCGGCAACGGCCGCGACACCCCGGGCACTTATCATCGCGCACCATGCTTGAGCAGCGAATCCAGCAGCATTTCTTCGAGAGTGCCGACCTGCAATACCAGGCCGCCGAGGCGCTGGGCCGGCCGATCGCCGAGGCCGCGCAGGCCCTGGTGGCCGGCCTCACCGCTGGCGGCCGCGTGCTGCTGGCCGGCCTGGGGCCTTGCGCCGCACTGGCCCAGATGGGCGCGGCGGCCCTCACCGGCCGCTTCGAGCGCGACCGCCCGGGCCTGGCCGCGCTGGCGCTGGGCGCCGATGCCGTGGCCCTGGCCAGCCTGGCGGCCGACGGCGGGTTGGATGGCGTGCTGGCGCGCCAGATCGACACCCTGGGCCAGCCCGGCGATCTGCTGCTGCTGATCGACCCCGAGGGCGACGCGCCGGCCCTGCTGGCCGCCGCCGCCGCTGCCCAGGGCAAGGACATGACCGTGATCGCGCTCACCGGGCGCACCGGCGGCGCGCTGCGTGGCCTGCTGGGCGAAACCGATGTGCTGGTGGCCGTGCCGCACGAGCGCCGCGCGCGCGTGCTCGAGGTGCAGCTGCTGCTGCTGCACTGCCTGTGCGACGCGATCGATCTGCAATTGTTGGGTGAACAGGATTCCGCATGACCCGTCGTTTTTCGCCCCTTCCGCGCAGCCTGCGCTCCCCTGCCGTGCTGGCCGCCCTGGTGGGCGCCTTGCTGGCCGGCGGCTGCGCCGCGCCGCTGGTGGTGGGCGGCGCCATGGTGGGCACCGCGCTGTCGGTGACCGACCGCCGCACCACCGGCGCGCAACTGGAAGACCAGGCCATCGAGCTGAAGACCATCAGCCGGGTGCGCGAGGCCGTCGCCGACCGCGGCCACGTCAACACCACCAGCTACAACCGCAGCGTGCTGATCACCGGCGAGGTGCCCAGCGAGGCCGACCGCCAGGCGGTGGAGCAGGCCATCGCCCGCATCGAGAACGTGCGCAGCACGGTCAACGAGCTGGCCCTGGCGGGCAACAGCTCGCTGGGCTCGCGCACCAACGACGGCGTGCTGACCAGCAAGGTGAAGGCCACCTTCATCGACGCCAAGGACCTGCAGTCCAACGCCATCAAGGTGACCACCGAGCGCGGCACGGCCTACCTGATGGGCATCGTCACCGAGCGCGAGGCCGCCCGCGCCACCGAGCTGGCCCGCTCGGTGGGCGGCGTGACCAAGGTGGTGCGCGTGTTCGAGGTGATCAGCGAGGCCGAGCTGGCCCAGCTGCAGCCACCCGCAAAAAAGTAAGCAGACAGCGGTCCAGCCCAGTGCTCGCCGCGGACCCGGCATGGCCGGTCCGCCATCGACCGCCCCCTTGACGGGGAGGTGGCGAGGCCGCTTCGGGGGGGGGGCCTACTTCAACCGCTTGATCAGGCTGCTGGTGTCCCAGCGGTGGCCGCCCAGGCCCTGCACGTCGCCGTAGAACTGGTCGACCAGGGCGGTCACCGGCACGCGTGCGCCGTTGCGGCGGGCCTCGTCGAGCACCAGGCCGAGGTCCTTGCGCATCCAGTCGACGGCAAAGCCGAAGTCGAACTGGTCGTTGACCATGGTCTTGCCGCGGTTGTCCATCTGCCAGCTCTGGGCCGCACCCTTGCCGATGACCTCGAGCACCTGGTGCATGTCGAGCCCGGCCTTCTGGCCAAAGGCGATGGCCTCGGCCAGGCCCTGCACCAGGCCGGCAATGCAGATCTGGTTGACCATCTTGGCCAGCTGGCCGGCGCCGCTGTCGCCCACCCGGGTGACGGCACGCGAAAACGCCATGGCCACCGGCTGCATGGCCGCAAAGGCCGTGGCATCGCCGCCGCACATCACGGTGAGCAGGCCGTTCACCGCGCCGGCCTGGCCGCCCGACACCGGTGCGTCGATGAACTGCAGCCCGGCCGCCAGCGCGGCGGCGGCCAGCTCGCGCGCCACCTCGGCCGAGGCGGTGGTGTGGTCGACGAACACCGCAGCCGGCGCCATGCCGGCCAGGGCGCCGTCCGGCCCCAGCAGCACCGAGCGCAGGTCGTCGTCGTTGCCGACGCAGGCGAACACGAAGTCGGCGCCGGCCACCGCCTCGCGCGGCGTGGCGGCGCAGGCGCCACCGTGTTCGGCCACCCAGGCCCGGGCCTTGGCGGCGGTGCGGTTGTAGACCGTGACCTGATGCCCGGCGCGCGCCAGGTGCCCGGCCATCGGCCCGCCCATCACGCCCAGGCCCAGAAACGCCACCCGGCGCGAAGCAATCGGTTCGTAGGTCTTGGTCATGGCGATCAGCGAGCGAGTTGGCAACGCGGCGCATTGTCACGCCGGCCCGCCCCTCACCAGCCTGCACAAACGCCATCGGCCCGCCAAAGCACGCAGACCAACGCAGGCCACGACCCGTCCCCGGCGGGACAGGCTGCCAAAGGCAGCCAGGCAAACGCATGACGCGGTGTGGCGCTTGCCCCCGGAGGGGACAGGCTGCCAAAGGCAGCCAGGGGAACGCATGGTGCGGTGCCGGCGCATTCCCCCCGGAGGGGACAGGCTGCCAAAGGCAGCCAGGGGAGCGCGCCGGTGTCGGAAGGGCCGGGCGAGGACGGGTTGCCCGGCCTCGTCCGGTAGCCCCCTCGGGGGGCCGGCGCCAGGCGCCGGGGGGCTCAAACGATCGTGAAATGCTCCGTGCCCGCCGAGAGGTCGCGGCTGCGCGCCCGGTTGCTGTGCAGCTTGACCTGCAGGCGCAGGTCGTTCACCGAGTCGGCGTTGCGCAGCGCGTCTTCGTAGCTCACCTCACCGGCCTCGTACAGATCGAACAGCGCCTGGTCGAAGGTCTGCATGCCCAGTTCGCGGCTGCGCTTCATCAGATCCTTGATCTCGGCCACCTCGCCCTTGAAGATCAGGTCGCCGATCAGCGGCGTGTTCAGCAGGATCTCCACCGCCGCGATGCGGCCCTTGCCTTCCTCGCGCGGCAGCAGGCGTTGCGACACCAGGGCCTTGAGGTTCAGCGACAGATCCATCAGCAGCTGCTGGCGCCGCTCTTCGGGAAAGAAGTTGATGATGCGGTCGAGCGCCTGGTTCGACGAGTTGGCGTGCAGCGTGGCCAGGCACAGGTGGCCGGTCTCGGCAAAGGCCACCGCATGCTCCATGGTCTCGCGGTCGCGGATCTCGCCCATCATGATCACGTCGGGCGCCTGGCGCAGCGTGTTCTTCAGCGCCTGCTCCCAGCCGTCGGTGTCGATGCCCACCTCGCGCTGGGTGACGATGCAGTTCTTGTGCGCATGCACGAACTCCACCGGGTCTTCCACGGTGATGATGTGGCCGTAGCTGTTCTCGTTGCGCCAGTCGATCATGGCCGCCAGCGAGGTGCTCTTGCCCGAGCCGGTGGCCCCCACCATGATCACCAGGCCGCGCTTGCTGGTGGCCACCTCCTTGAGCACCGGCGGCAGGTTCAGGCTGTCGATGGTGGGCAGCACCTGCGGGATGGTGCGCATCACCATGCCCACATGGCCCTGCTGCATGAAGGCATTGACGCGAAAGCGCCCGATGCCATGCGGCGCGATGGCGAAGTTGCACTCCTTGGTGCGCTCGAACTCGGTGGCCTGGCGCTCGTTCATCACGGCGCGCGCCAGCACCAGGGTGTGCTGGCCGGTGAGCGGCTGCGGCGACACGCGGGTGACCTTGCCGTCCACCTTGATGGCGGGCGGAAAGTCGGCGGTGAGAAACAGATCCGAACCGCCGCGCGTGCTCATCAGGCGCAGCAGGTCGTTGACGAATTTCGAGGCTTGTTCGCGTTCCACGGCGCCGGACTCCCTGGCTGCTCAATTCGGGCGATTGTCGGGGAATGGCCGAGATTCACCCAGGGAAGTTCTCAGGGATCTTGGCCTTGGCACGGGCCTCTGCCGGGCTGATGATGTTGCGGCGCACCAGGTCGGCCAGGTTCTGGTCCAGGGTCTGCATGCCCAGGTTCTGGCCGGTCTGGATCGACGAGTACATCTGCGCGATCTTGTTCTCGCGGATCAGGTTGCGGATGGCCGGCGTGCCGATCATGATCTCGTGCGCCGCCACGCGGCCCGTGCCGTCCTTGAGCTTGCACAGGGTCTGCGAGATCACCGCGATCAGCGATTCGGACAGCATCGCGCGCACCATCTCCTTCTCGGCGGCCGGAAACACGTCGACCACGCGGTCGATGGTCTTGGCCGCGCTGCTGGTGTGCAGGGTGCCGAACACCAGGTGGCCGGTCTCCGACGCGGTGAGCGCCAGGCGGATGGTCTCGAGGTCGCGCATTTCGCCCACCAGGATGGCGTCCGGGTCTTCGCGCAGCGCGCTGCGCAGCGCGTTGCTGAAGCTCATCGTGTGCGGCCCCACCTCGCGCTGGTTGACCAGGCACTTCTTGCTCTCGTGCACGAACTCGATCGGGTCTTCCACCGTCAGCACATGGCCGTACTCGTTCTCGTTGAGGTGGTTGACCATCGCCGCCAGCGTGGTGCTCTTGCCCGAGCCGGTGGGGCCGGTCACCAGCACCAGGCCGCGCGGGCGCAGCGCCAGGTCGGCAAAGATCTTGGGCGCGCCCAGCTGCTCCAGCGTGAGGATCTTGCTGGGAATGGTGCGGAACACCGCACCCGCGCCGCGGTTCTGGTTGAAGGCGTTGACGCGAAACCGCGCCAGGCCCTGGATCTCGAACGAGAAGTCGCACTCGAGCGTGTCTTCGTACGCCTTGCGCTGGGCGTCGTTCATGATGTCGTAAACCATCGCGTGGACCTGCTTGTGGTCCAGCGGCTCCACGTTGATGCGCCGCACATCGCCGTTGACGCGGATCATCGGCGGCAGCCCGGCCGACAGGTGAAGATCGGAGGCCTTGTTCTTGACCGAGAAGGCCAGCAGCTGGGTGATGTCCATGGTGTTGCCTGGGGTAGGCTCGCGGTGATTTCGTCGCGCCCGCGGCCCCTGTCGATTGGATCGGGATGGGTTGCCCGGGAGCGCGCGCCGCCCCCTCTGATTGATTATGACCAGCGTTATCGGCAACCTGCAGCAAGTTCAACAACGAATCGCCGCGGCCTGCGCAGCGGCCGGCCGTCCGGTGGACGAGGTCACACTGCTGGCGGTGAGCAAGACCTTCCCGGCCGAGGCGGTGAGCGAGGCCTTTGCCGCCGGCGCGCGCAGCTTCGGCGAAAACTACGTGCAGGAGGCGCTCGACAAGATCGCCACGCTGGCCGATCTGCGCCGCCAGCTGCAGTGGCACCTGATCGGCCCGCTGCAGAGCAACAAGACGCGGCCGGTGGCCGAGGCCTTCGACTGGGTGCATTCGGTCGATCGCCTGAAGATCGCCCAGCGCCTGGCCGAGCAGCGCCCGCCGCCGCTGGGGCCGCTGCAGCTGTGCCTGCAGGTCAACATCAGCGGCGAGGCCAGCAAGAGCGGCGTGTTGCCGGCCGAGGCCGCGGCCCTGGCGCTGGCCGTGACGGCGCTGCCGGCCGAACGGGTGCAGCTGCGCGGCCTGATGGCCATTCCCGAGCCGGCGGGCGATGCGGCGGCGCAGCGCGCGCCGCACCGCGCGCTGCGCGAGCTGATGGCCGCGGTGAATGCGCAGCTGCAGCAGGCCGGCCGCGCCAGCCGGCTCGACACGCTGAGCATGGGCATGAGCGCCGACCTCGAGGCCGCGATTGCCGAGGGCGCCACCCTGGTGCGCGTGGGCACGGCCATCTTCGGCGGCCGCAGCGCACCGCCGCGTGGCGAGCCTTCGCCCTGCAAATGGGGCGGCGCCGGCGCCTGAGTGGCTGGCATCCGTTTCGCTGCGGGCTGCCCCGGTGGCCCTGGCGGGGGACGGCGAAGCGTCGCTGCCAGCCCACGCCCGCTGCATTTGCGGCGCAGGCAGCGCACAAAGTCACAGTCGCTCGGGTGTGAACAAAGGTAACTTCGCCGCGACGCGGACAGTCCCGGTGTGGCCGCGCACGCCCGCCGGGCCCCGGCCGCCCGATGCCGCGCCGATCCCATGCCGTTTGCCCTGATGCCCGTGATGCCGATCCAGAGCCCCCGGATCCTGTTGCCGCCCGGTCGCCGCGCATGAGCGGCCGGCCGGCGCAGGCCAGCGCCTGGGCGCGCCTGCATGCGGCGCTGATGCCCGACTACAACCGCGCCGCCACGGCGTACTGGTGGGCGGTGGTGCTGGCGGGCGCGGGCGTGCTGGTGTTCAACCTGGTGGCGCTGGCGGCGCTGCCGGCGCTGAGCTGGCTGGCCATCGGCCTGGGCGCCGCCTGCGCGGTGCTGGCGGGGCTGTTTCCGGTGCGCATCCCGGGCACCCGGCAAAGCTTCGTGGCCAGCGAGGTCTGCCTGTTCCTGCTGCTGCTGGCGCTGGGCCCGGCCGCGGCGGCGCTGGCGGCGGGCGCCGAGGCCCTGGTGGGCTCGTGGCGCACCTCGCGGCGCTGGACCAGCCGCATCCTCAGCCCCGCCGCCGGCATGCTGGCCATGAGCGCCAGCGGCACGCTGCTGCAGCTGGCGCTGGCCCGCTGGCCGCGCCCCGGTGCGGCCGCTCTGGTGCTGCTGATGCTGGGCGTGGCCGCCGCCTACTTCGTGCTGGGCACGCAGCTGGTGGCCGCGGTGCCGCGGCTCAAGCGCGGCGAGCCCATGCTGCAGTGGCGCAGCCACCTGGCCGCCTTCCGCTGGGTGGGCGTGGCCTATGCCGGCAGTGCGGCGGTGTCGGCGCTGCTGCTGCTCACCTACCGGCAGTCGGGCATCGGCGTGCTGATGGCCGTCGTGCCGGTGCTGGGCCTGCTGCTGCTGGCGCTGCATTACTACTTTCTGCAGCAGGAGGCCGCCGAGGCCATGCGCGGCGTGGCCGAGCGGGCCGCGGCCGACGCCGCCGGCCACCTGCGCGCACTGCGCGCCAGCGAGCGGCGCTTTCACAGCGCCTTCACGCAGGCGGCCATCGGCATGGCGCTGCTGGACGGCCAGGGCCGGCTGCAGCAGGTCAACCCGGCCTTGCGCAGCCTGTTCGGCCTGGGCGAGCAGGAGCCACTGCCCGAAACCCTGCAGCAGCTGGCCCATCCCGAAGATGCCGAGCGCCTGGCGCGGCACCTGGCGGCCACCGCGGCGCCGGGGCCCGCCGAGCCGGTGGAGGCCACCACCCCGGCCGCGCCTGGCACGCCCGTGGCACCGGACACAGCCGGCGCGGGCCCCAGCTTCCAGGTCGAGCTGCGCTGCCGCCACCGCGATGGCCGCACGCTGTGGGTGCTGGTGCACGGCGCACCGTTTGCCGAAAGCAGCGCCCGGTCGGACGGGGGGGACGACGAACCGCCGGCCCAGGGCGCGGGCGGCGTCAACGGCTTGGCGGCGCCCGGGCCGGACGCCGCCGCGCCGCGGCTGATCGTGCAGCTGCAGGATGTCAGCGCGCGCCGCCAGGCCGAGGCCGGCCTGCAGCGCCTGGCCTTTCACGACAGCCTGACCGGCCTGCCCAACCGGCGCCAGTTTCTGGAGGTGCTGGACGCCGCGGTGGCGCGTGCGCGGCGCGACGCGGGGGCCGGCTTTGCGCTGATGTTCGTCGACTTCGACCGCTTCAAGCTGGTCAACGACAGCCTGGGCCACACCGCGGGTGACGAGCTGCTGGTGCAGCTGGCGCGCCGCATCCAGGGCCATCTGCGGCCGTCGGACGTGGTGGCGCGCCTGGGCGGCGACGAGTTTGCGCTGCTGCTGCCACTGCCGCATGCGGCCGATGCGGCAGTGGCCGAGCATGACGCGCTGCCGCTGGCCGAGCGCCTGCTCGACGCGCTGCGCCGCCCCTTCGAGGTGGCCGGCCACCGCCTGGCCGCCGGCGCCAGCATCGGCATCACCTTCAGCAGCCAGGGCTATGACACGGCCGAGCAGGCGCTGCGCGATGCCGACACCGCGATGTACGCCGCCAAGGCCGCCGGCCGCGGGCGCTGGGCGCTGTTCAACGACGGCCAGCATGCGCGCGTGTCGCAGCGCCTGCGCATGGAGCTCGAGCTGCGCCAGGCGCTCGATGCCGGCGCGCTGCAGCTGGTCTACCAGCCGCAGTTCAACCTGGCCAGCGGGGCGCTCATCGGCTTCGAGGCGCTGCTGCGCTGGCAGCACCCGGTCGACGGTGCGATCGGCCCGGCGCAGTTCATTCCGGTGGCCGAGGAGTCGGGCCTGATCGCGCCGCTCACCGACTTTGTGCTGCGCCGGGCCTGCGGCCAGCTGGTGCAGTGGCAGCGCCAGCAGCCCGATTGCGCCGGGCTGGGCATCAGCGTCAACGTGTCGGGCCTGGACGTGGTCAGCCGCAGCCTGCTGGCACGGGTGCAGCAGGTGCTGGACGACACCGGCCTCGACCCGCGCCGGCTGACGCTGGAGCTGACCGAAGACGCCGTGATGGCCCACCTGGACGCCGCCCAGGCCAACCTGCAGGCCCTGCGCGCGCTGGGCGTGCAGTTGTCGGTGGACGACTTCGGCACCGGCTACTCCTCGCTCAGCCGCCTGGCCCAGCTGCCGATCGACAGCCTCAAGATCGACCGCGCCTTCGTGCGCGACATGGCCCGGGGCAGCAACGAGGCGGCGGTGGTGGCGGCCGTGGTGCAGCTGGGCAGTGCGCTGCGCAAGACCGTGGTGGCCGAGGGCATCGAGACCCCGGACCAGGCCGAGCAGCTGCGCCAGCTGGGCTGCGGCCTGGGCCAGGGCTTCCACCTGGCGCGGCCGCTGGGCGCCGAGGCCACCACCGCCTGGCTGCGCGGACAGGCCGCCGGCGCGCGCCCGACCCTGCAATAGCCGGGCTCTGCGCGGGGCGCGCCGCCGGGCAGCGCCGCCGCCGGCGGCGGCGGCTAGATCGGCAGCAGCGTGGTGTGCTTGACCTCTTCCATCACCGCATAGGTGCGGGTCTCGCGCACGCCGGGCAGGGTCCAGATCACCGTGCCGATGAACTCGCGGTAATGCGCCATGTCGGCCACGCGGGTCTTGAGCAGGTAGTCGAAGCCACCGGCCACCAGGTGGCATTCCAGGATCTCGGGGCGCACCTGCACCGCGGCGCGGAAGTTGTCCATCACGTCGTGCACCGTGCGGTCGAGCAGCACCTCCACGAACACCAGCAGCCCGGCGCCCAGCTTGGCCGGGTTCAACCGCGCCTCGTAGCCCAGGATGTAGCCCTCGCGCGTGAGGCGCTTGACCCGCTCGAGCACCGCGGTGGGCGACAGGTGCACCGCCTCGGCCAGCTTGAGGTTGCTGATGCGGCCATCGGTCTGCAGCTGGCGCAGGATGCGCAGGTCGATCTTGTCGAGGTGGCGCTCGGGGGCGCTGTCGTCGTCGGCGGTCGCCATGGGCGGTTCGGGCTGGGGGTGGTTCGGCGCCGGGCTGCCGCTGCGGCGGCGGTTCAATCCAGCGTCACGCCGGTGGCGCGGATGATGGCGCCCCAGCGCCTGGCGTCGCTCTCGAGCGTGCGCTTGAAGGACTCGGGCGTGCCGCCCACCGGCGTCAGGCCCTGCAGGTCGAACTGCAGCTTCACGGCCGGATCACGCAGCACGGCGTTGACATCGGCATTGATCTTCGCGATCACGGCCGGCGGCGTGGCGGCGGCGGTGAACAGGCCGTTCCAGGCCAGCGATTCCACCTGCGGGAAGCCGGCCTCGGCCAGCGTGGGCACGTCGCGCAGGCTGTCGGGGCGCTGCGCGGCGCTGACCGCCAGCATGCGCACCTTGCCCGACTTCACATGCGCCAGCAGGGCCGGCGCGGTCATGAAGCTGGCATCGGCCTCGCCCTGGGCCAGCGCAAAGGCCGCCGGCGGCGAGCCGTTGAACGGGATGTGGGTGGCCTGGAAGCCGGCCTCGGTCATGAACAGCGCCATGGTCAGGTGCGCCGAGCTGCCATTGCCCAGCGACGAGTAGTTCACCTTGCCGGCACGGGCCTTGGCCCAGTCGACGAACTCCTTCACCGTCTTAGCCGGCACCGCGGCGCTCACCGCCAGCACATTGGGCTGGCTGGTGGTCATGACCACCGGCGCCAGGTCGCGCGCCGGGTCGTAGGGCATCTTCTTGTACAGAAAGGGCGCAAAGGCCACCGGGCCGTTGAAGCCCAGCGCCAGCGTGTGGCCGTCGGGCGTGGCCTTGGCCGCCATGTCCACGCCCAGCATGCCGCCGGCGCCGGGCCTGGGTTCCACCAGCACCGGCTGGCCCCACTTGTCCTTGAGCTTGTCGGCCAGCAGCCGCGCCACGATGTCGAGGCTGGAGCCGGCCGGCGCCGGCACCACGATCTTCACCGGCTGCGTGGGCCAGGCGGGGGCGGCGGTCTGGGCGGTGGCGGCCAGCGGCAGGGCGCAGGCCAGGGCAAGCAGCAGGGGACGACGGCGCATGGCAGGGCAGGGGCGAAAGCGGCGAAGCCACGATTGTGGCGCCGCCGCCGGCCCGGCCCGCCGGCGGCCTGGGCTCAGGGGTACAGCCCGCGCTCCTGGCGCGCCATCAGGATGCGCTCGCAGGCCACCGCAAAGGTGGCGGTGCGCAGGCTGATGCGGTGGCGGTCGGCGGTGTCCCAGATGTTCTTCAGCGCGCCGACCATGATCTTGTCGAGCTTGACGTTGATCTCGTCCTCGGTCCAGAAGAAGCTGCTGAAGTCCTGCACCCACTCGAAGTAGCTCACCGTCACGCCGCCGGCATTGCAGATCACGTCGGGCACCACCAGGATGCCGCGGTCGGCCAGCACGTCGTCGGCGGCCTGGCCGGTGGGGCCGTTGGCGCCTTCCAGCACCAGGCGGGCCTTCAGGCGCGCCGCGCGCGTGGCGGTGATCTGGTTTTCCAGCGCGGCCGGGATCACGATGTCGCAGGCCACGTCCCAGAAGGCCTCGTCGTCGATCTTCTCGGCCTCGGCAAAGCCGGCCACGCCGCCGCTGTGGCGGGCATGCGGCACCAGCGTGGCCAGGTCCAGGCCCTGGGCGTTGGCGATGGTGCCGGTGTGGTCCTGCACGGCCACGATCTTGGCGCCGGCCTGGCCAAACAGCTCGGCCGCCGACGAGCCCACGTTGCCGAAGCCCTGCACCGCCACGCGCACGCCTTCCAGGTTCAGGCCGATGCGGCGGGCCGCCTCGCGGCCGGTGACGAACACGCCGCGGCCGGTGGCCTTCACCCGGCCCAGGCTGCCGCCCAGGTGGATGGGCTTGCCGGTGACCACGCCGGTGGCGGTGGCGCCGGTGTTCATCGAGTAGGTGTCCATCATCCAGGCCATGATCTGGGCGTTGGTGTTGACATCGGGCGCCGGGATGTCCTGGTGCGGGCCGATGATCAGGCCGATCTCGCTGGTGTAGCGGCGGGTCAGCTTCTCCAGCTCTTTCTGGCTGAGCTGCCTGGGGTCGACGCGGATGCCGCCCTTGGCGCCGCCATAGGGCAGGTTGACCGCGGCGTTCTTGATGCTCATCCAGGCCGACAGCGCCATCACCTCTTCCAGCGTCACGTCGGGGTGGTAGCGCACGCCGCCCTTGCCGGGGCCGCGGGTCAGGCTGTGCTGCACGCGGTAGCCCTCGAAGTGCGCCACGGTGCCGTTGTCGAGCTCGATCGGCACGTCCACGATCAGCGAGCGCTTGGGCCGCTTGAGCGTCTCGCCCCAGTGGGCCAGCGGGCCCAGGTAGGGCAGCACGCGGTCAACCTGGGCCAGGTAGGTGCCCCAGGGGCTGTCGGAGGTGGGATGCACGTAGGAAAGGGTCATGGTCTTCTTGTCCGGTTGGTACTGGGAGTCCTGGGCGCGGCAGGGGCGTGGCCTTGTGGGCCGGCCGCTGGGGCGCTGGGCGCGCAATGTAGGCGCCGCACCGTGGCCTGGGGGAGGTTATGCGCCGAATGCATTGCCTGCGGACGGTGCGGGTATGACGCGGCGCAACATGCCGCGCGGCCGCCGCGGCGCCAAAGCGATGAGGTATGCCGCTGGGTAGACTGCCGCCCATGACTTCTTCGCCAGACCCCGACTGCATCGCCTTCATCGGCGGCGGCAACATGGCCAGCGCGCTGATCGGCGGGCTGGTGAACAGCGGCCGCGCGCCGGCCAGCATCCTGGTGGTGGATCCCGGCGAGGCGCAGCGGGCCAGGCTGCAGGCCGGGTTCGGCGTGCGCACGCTGGCCGCGGCCGATGCCACGCTGGCCAGCGCCGCGCTGGTGGTGTGGGCGGTGAAGCCGCAGCTGTTCAAGGATGCTGCCGCGCCCTGCGCCGCCCAGGTGCAAGGGGCGCTGCACCTCAGCGTGATGGCCGGCATCCGCAGCGATGCGATCGCGCGCGCCACCGGTGCCCGGCGCATCGTGCGCAGCATGCCCAACACGCCGGCGCTGATCGGCCGCGGCATCGCCGGGCTGTATGCCACGCCGGGCGTCACCGCCGCCGAGCGGGCGCAGGTCGAGCAGGTGCTGGCGCCCACCGGCCAGGTGCTGTGGGTGGCGCGCGAGGCCGATCTCGATGCCGTGACCGCGCTGTCGGGCTCGGGCCCGGCCTATGTCTTCTACTTCGTCGAGGCCATGGTGGCCGCGGCCCAGGCGATGGGCCTGACGCCCGAGCAGGGCCAGCAGCTGGCGCTGGCCACCTTTGACGGCGCCACCGCCCTGGCCGCGGCCAGCGACGAGCCGCCCGCGCTGCTGCGCGAGCGTGTCACCAGCAAGGGCGGCACCACCTACGCGGCGCTCGAATCGATGCGCGGCGACGCCGTGGCCGAGGCCATCGCCCGCGCGGTGCAGGCCGCGCAGCGCCGCGCCGCCGAGCTGGGCGACGAGTTCGGCTGAGCGCCTGAGCGCTGTGCTGCCGCGCCGGCAGCCGGCGGCGCCAGGCCCCGCTGGCTATACTCCGCGCCCACAGCGCCGATTTGTTCCGGATTGCGGGCGCTTAATCAAATGCCGCTAAAGAGGGACGCCCAGCCCGGTGTCCGCTTTGCGGTGCCGGGTTTTGTCTTTTCGGGCACACACGCACACATGGCCTCCGTCGGGCACGTCACACCGCAGACCCTGCACTTCGACACGCCGCTGCCGCTGCGCAGCGGTGCCACGCTGCCGGCCTACGACGTGGTCATCGAGACCTACGGCACCCTCAATGCCGCGCGCAGCAATGCGGTGCTGGTGTGCCACGCGCTCAATGCCAGCCACCATGTGGCCGGCACGCACGCCGGCAAGGACAAGAGCGAGGGCTGGTGGGACAACCTGGTGGGCCCGGGCAAGCCGCTGGACACGAACCGCTTCTTCGTCATCGGCATCAACAACCCCGGCTCGTGTTTCGGCTCGACCGGGCCGATGCACGCCAACCCCGCCACCGGCAGGCCCTGGGGCGCCGACTTTCCGGTGATGACTGTGGAAGACTGGGTCGACGCCCAGGCCCGCGTGCTCGACCGCCTGGGCATTGAGCGCCTGGCCGCGGTGCTGGGCGGCAGCCTGGGCGGCATGCAGGCGCTGAGCTGGACGCTGCGCCACCCCGGGCGCGTGGGCGAGTGCGTGGCCGTGGCCACCGCGCCCAACCTGAGCGCCCAGAACATCGCCTTCAACGAGGTGGCGCGCCGCGCCATCATCACCGACCCCGATTTCCACGGCGGCCACTTCTACGCCCACGGCGTGGTGCCCAAGCGCGGCCTGCGCGTGGCGCGCATGATCGGCCACATCACCTACCTCAGCGACGACTCGATGGAGGCCAAGTTCGGCCGCAGCCTGCGCGAGGCCGAGCTGGCCTACAGCACGCAGGACATCGAGTTCCAGATCGAGAGCTACCTGCGCTACCAGGGCGACAAGTTCAGCGAGTACTTCGACGCCAACACCTACCTGCTGATCACCCGCGCACTCGACTATTTCGACCCCGCGCGTGCGCACGGCGGCAGCCTGGCCGCGGCCTTTGCGCCGGCGCGCGACATCCGCTTCACCATCGTGAGCTTCACCACCGACTGGCGCTTCTCGCCGGCGCGCAGCCGCGAGATCGTCAAGGCCCTGGTCGACAACCGCATCGCGCTGAGCTACAGCGAGATCGACGCACCGCACGGCCACGACGCCTTTCTGCTCGAAGACCCGCGCTACCACGGCGTGCTGCGCGCCACCTTCGAGCGCATTGCACGGGGGATCGCCCGATGAGCAGCCTGCACCACGAGCTGGAGGTGATTGCCGACCTGGTGCCCCAGGGCGCCCGCGTGCTCGATCTGGGCTGCGGCGACGGCGCGCTGCTGGCCCACCTGAAGGCCGCCAAGGGCTGCACCGGCTACGGCGTGGAGCTCGACGACGAGAACGTGCTGGGCTGCGCGCGCCGCGGCGTCGAGGTCATCCAGCTCAACCTCGAGGAAGGGCTGGCGCTGTTTGACGACCGCAGCTTCGACGTGGTGCTGCAGCTGCAGACCCTGCAGCACCTGCGCAACACCGAGAAGATGCTGCGCGAGACCGCCCGCGTGGGCCGCAGCGGCGTGGTGAGCTTTCCCAACTTTGCGCACTGGCCCAACCGCATGAGCGTGCTGCGCGGGCGCATGCCGGTGACACGCGCGCTGCCCTACGAGTGGTACGACACACCCAACATCCGCGTCGGCACCTTTGCCGATTTCGAGGTGCTGGCGCGGCGCAACGGCCTGCAGATCCGCGACAGCTTCGGCCTGCACGCCGGCCGCGTGGTGCGCCGCCAGCCCAACCTGATGGCCAGCGTGGCGGTGTTCAGGTTCGAGGGGCGCTGAGCCCGCGCCGCACCGGGGCCCCATCATCGGGATGGCGCCGGCCGGGGCGGCCGCGCTACAAGGCGGCTCCCCCAACCCCTGGAGATTGCAGATGATCGGCTACGTCACCCTCGGCACCAACGACCTGCCGCGCGCCAAGGCCTTCTACGACGCCCTGCTCGAGCCGCTGGGCATCGACCGGATCATGGAGTTCGACGGCAACGGCTACGCCTGGGGCTCCGGCATGGACAAGCCGGCGCTGGGCATCATGAAGCCCTTCAACAAGCTGCCGGCCACCTGGGGCAACGGCACCATGGTGGCGCTGGCCCTCGACAGCCGCGACAAGGTGGTGGCCGCCCACGCCCGCGCGCTGGGCCTGGGCGCCACCGATGAAGGCGCGCCCGGCCCGCGCGGCGAAAGCGGCTTTTTTGCCGGCTACCTGCGCGATCCCGACGGCAACAAGCTCAACTTCTTCTGCATGGGCTGAGCGGGCCGGTTGTCCGGATGGCTTGATGCGCGGACCCGCGGCCAGGCGGCCGGCCCGCGCCGCGCGCAGCGCCGGTACCGCGCGCACCGCCAGCGTCGCCGTGGCCGGCTGAACTGTCAGATCCGGCACGGCCCGGCCACCGGCAGCGGACCAGATCGGCCGGGCGCTCAATTCGCGGGCGCCGCGGCCGAAGACCCGTCGTACTCCGACCACCTGCCGGTGCGACGCCCATGCCTGCCTGCCCATCCCTGACCCCCCGTCTGGCCGCCCTGATGGCCGCCGTGCTGGCCGCCTGTGCCCAGGCGGCGCCACCACCCGCCGCCGAGGCCGCGCCGGCCGAGCTGAGCCTGGAAGACCTGCTCAAGGCCGATGTGGTGACCGCGTCGCGCAAGGCGCAGGCGGTGCAGGACGTGGCCGCGGCGGTGTACGTGATCTCGCGCGAGGACATCGAGCGCTCGGGCGCCAGCAGCCTGCCGGCCGCGCTGGCCCTGGCGCCGGGGGTCGAGGTGCAGCGCCTGTCCAGCGGCCGCTGGGCGGTGGGCACGCGCGGCTTCTCGGGCCGCTTTGCCAACAAGCTGCTGGTGCTGATGGACGGGCGCAGCATCTACTCGCCGCTGTTCTCGGGCGTGCTGTGGGAGATGGAGGGCACGCTGATCGAGGACATCGAGCGCATCGAGGTCATCCGCGGCCCCGGCGCGGCGCTGTGGGGTGCCAATGCGGTCAACGGCGTGATCAACATCCTCACCCGGCCCGCGCGCAACACCCAGGGCACGCTGCTGGCGGCCGGCACCGGCACGCTGGAGCGATCCTCGCTGGCCCTGCGCCATGGCGGCACGCTGGGTGGCGCGGGCGGCAGCGGCCTGGCCGGCGCCAGCGGCCACTGGCGCGCCTGGTTCAGCCACCAGGACGCCACCCACTTCGACGACCTGAGCGGCGCGCCGGCCAATGACGACTGGCACACCACGCGGGCCGGCTTCCGGGCCGATCTCACGCTGGCCGGCGGCACCGCGCTGAGCCTGTCGGGCAGCCTGTCGGACAACAGCGCCGGCGACCGCTGGTACACCGCCAACCTGGTGTCGGCCACCGGCAGCGATGTCAACCACATCGTGCAGCGCACCAACACCGCCCACCTGCTGGCGCGCGCCAATCTGCTGGGCAGCGATGGCAGCGAGACCGTGGTGCAGAGCTATCTGGCCACCGACCGGATCAGCGGTGGCCAGTTCTTCGACCAGCACCGCGCCACCGTCGATGTGGACGTGCAGCACCGCCCGCGGCCGCTGGGCGCGCACGATCTGGTGCTGGGCGCCACCTGGCGCACGTCGCGCGACCGCGTGGGTTCAGGGCCGGGGCTGTTCAGCTTCCGCAACCCGAAGCGCAACTTCACCGTGGCCAGCGTGTTCGTCAACGACGAGATCACGCTGCTGCCGCAGACCCTGCGCGCCACCGTGGGCGCGCGCATCGAGCACAACAGCTTCACCGGCTGGGAGCCGCAGCCGCACCTGCGCCTGGCCTGGACGCCCAACCCCACGCAGACGCTGTGGGGCGCCGCCTCGCGTGCGGTGCGCACGCCCTCGCGCGCCGAGCGCGACATCCAGGTCGACCTGCGCGTCACGCCGGCCAGCCCGCCGGTGCCGCCGGTGCTGCTGCGCAGCACCACCCATCCCGACCAGGCGCTCGATGCCGAGCGCGTGGTGGCCTGCGAGCTGGGCTTTCGCCAGCAGTTCGGCCCCAGCCTGGCGCTGGACCTGGCGCTGTTCAGCAACCGCTACACCCAGCTCACCGGCGGCGCCACCGGGGCGCAGAGCTTCGAGTTCACGCCGGTGCCGCATGTGGTGCAGTACCTCACGCCGGGCAACCACCTGCACGGCCGCACCCGTGGCGGCGAGCTGGTGCTCGACTGGCGCGTGCTGCGCGGCTGGCGGGTGCAGGCCATGGTCTCGCTGGTCAACACCCATGTCGGCAGCAACAGCAGCGACCCGGTCACCATCGGCTCGGCGCTCAGCCAGGCCGGCGGCACGCCCGAGCGCCTGTCCTCGTTGCGCAGCACGCTGGCCCTGGGCAGCCAGGTGGATGTGGACGCCCGGCTGCGCCATGCCTCGGCCATCAGCGCCACCGGCGTCAAGCCGGTGCCGGCCTACACCACGCTGGACCTGCGCCTGGCCTGGCGTGCCCGGCCGGGGCTCACGCTGTCGCTGATGGGCGAGAACCTGCTGCAGCGCCGCCATGTGGAGGGCGCGCCCGAGCTGCTGCCCTCGCCCACGCTGCAGGTGCCGCGCAGCGGCCATGTGAAGGCGCTCTGGCAGTTCTGAGCCGCAGCGCAGCCCGGACATGGCACCGATGGCGTGGCGTTCGCTGCCGCCGGCGTTGCTGATGGCAGCGCTGCTGCTGGCCCTTGCCGGTGCGCGGGCCCAGCCGGCGCTGGGCGAGGCCCAGGCCAAGGCTGCCGCACTGGTGAACTTTGCGCGCTATGTCGAGTGGCCCGAGCGCGCGTTCGCCAGCCGCGAGGCGCCCTTCGTGTTCTGCCTGGCCGGGCGCGAGAGCCTGGCCGCCGCGGTGGCCACGCTGGACGGCCGCAGCCTGCACGGCCGGCCCACCCAGCTGCGCCGCGTGCTGGGCGTGGAAGAGCTGCGCGGCTGCCATGTGCTGTTCATCGCCGAGGCCGAAGAACGCCGCCAGGCGCCGATGCTGCGCGCCGTGGCCGGCGAGCCGGTGCTGGCGGTGGGCGACGGCGCCGGCTTCACCGAGGCCGGTGGCGCCATCGGCGTGACGCTGGAGGACGGCCGCATCCGCTTCGACATCAGCCGCCCGGCGCTCGACGCCGCGCAGTTGCGCGCCAGCGCCAACCTGCTGCGCCTGGCGCGCAATGTGCGCCCGTGAGGCCGTGATGAGCATGCGCTTCAAGGACCTGCCGATCCGCACCAAGCTGCTGGTGTGCATCGGCCTGGCCGCGGCCATCGGCCTGGTGCTGAACCTGCTGCTGTTCACCGCCGCCGATCTGCGCTCGCGGCGCGCGGCGGTGGAGTCGCAGCTGGCCAGCATTGCCGCCATCGTGGCCGAGACCAGCGCCGCGCCGATCCGCTTTGACGACGCCGAGGCCGCCCAGGCCACGCTGGCCGGGCTGAGCGCGCGGCCCGAGATCCTGGAGGCGCGCATCACGCTGCCCGATGGCCGCGTGTTCGCGCTGCATCCGCGCCGTGCGCCGCGGGCCGCGCGCGGCGCCTCGGCAGCACCGATCACCACAGCGCCGCAGCATGCCGACGACGATGGCCACCATCTGCATCTGCGCCACCCGGTGCGCCAGGACGGCGAGGTGATCGGCGAGGTGCTGCTGGTGGCCGATCTGGCCGGCGCCCGCCGCGACACGCTGGCCAGCCTGGGCATGGCCTCGCTGAGCTCGCTGCTGGCCTTTGCCGTGGCCATGGCGCTGGCGGTGCGCATGCAGCGCTCGATCTCGCAGCCGCTGCTGCAACTGGCACAGACCGCCGACGCGGTGGCCGCCGACGGCGACCACGGCCGCCGCGTGCAGCTCGACCAGCGCGACGAGGTGGGCGAGCTGGCCGCGCGCTTCAACGCCATGCTGGGCGAGCTGGAGGCGCGCGAGAACGAGCTCGAGCAGCACCGCGACCGCCTCGAGCAGCAGGTCGAGCAGCGCACCACCCAGCTGCGCACCGCCAAGGAGCAGGCCGAGGCCGCCAACGTGGCCAAGAGCCGCTTCCTGGCCAACATGAGCCACGAGATCCGCACGCCGATGAACGGCGTGATCGGCATGGCCGATCTGCTGCAGGCCACCTCGCTGACCGAGACCCAGCGCCGATACGCTGATTCGCTGCGCCAGTCGGCCGAGTCGCTGCTGGCGCTGCTCAACGATGTGCTCGACCTGTCCAAGATCGAGGCCGACAAGCTCGAGCTGGTCGACGAGCCCTACAGCCCGGCCCAGCTGCTCGAGCAGGCCACGCTGCTGTTCGCGCCGCAGGCGGCGCAAAAGGGCCTGGCCCTGGTGTGCCGGCTGGGGCCGGGCGTGCCCGACTTCGTGCGTGGCGACGGCCACCGCGTGCGCCAGATCCTCACCAACTTCCTGAACAACGCGCTCAAGTTCACCGACAGCGGCCAGATCGTCATCGCGCTTGAATCGCTGGTGGCCGAGCCCGACGCCGGCCCCTGGGCCAGCGCCGATCCTGCGGGGCGGCGCCTGCGCCTGTCGGTCACCGATTCGGGCATTGGCGTGGCGCCGGCCGCCCAGGCGCGGCTGTTCCAGCGCTTCATGCAGGCCGACAACACCACCACCCGCCTGTACGGCGGCACCGGCCTGGGCCTGGTGATCTGCCGCGAGCTGGCCGACCGCATGGGCGGCCAGGTGGGCCTGGCCAGCGCGGCCGGCCAGGGCAGCAGCTTCTGGGTCGAGCTGGCCGAGCGCGAGTGCGCGCCGCCGCCTGGCCAGGTGGCCCCGCCGCGCGGCCGGGTGCCGGCCGGCACCCGCGTGCTGCTGGGCGTGCGCCACGACGCCACCCGCGCCGCGCTGGCCGAGCTGCTGGCGGCCGCCGGTGCCCAGGTGCTCGAGGCGCCGGGCGAGGTGGCGCTGGACGCCGCGCTGATCGCCGCGCCCGATGCCTTCGGCCTGGTGGTCATCGACAGCCGCCTGCCCGCCGCCGGCACCGACGAACGCCTGCGCGCGCTGCGCCAGCGCTGCGGCACGGCCACCCGCCTGGTCACGCTGGTGCCCATGCACACCGGCGGCGACGTGGCGCTCGACGAGCGCGAGGCCGACGGCGTGCTGCTGCGCCCGGTCACGCGCAGCGCGCTGGCGGCGCTGCTCGAGCGCCTGTTCGCGCCGCGCCGGCCGCGCCGCAGCGGCACCCAGCCGGCCGCGGCGGTGCCGCCGCGCTTTGACGCCCGGGTGCTGCTGGTCGAGGACGCCCCGCTCAACCGCGAGATCGCCACCGCGCTGCTGCAAGGCCTGGGCTGCCGCGTCACCACCGCCGACAACGGCCTGCAGGCGCTGGCCCGGCTGGCCGGCGACAGCCGTTTCGACCTGGTGCTGATGGACTGCCAGATGCCCGAGATGGACGGCTACGAGGCCGCCCGCGCCATCCGCAGTCGCGAGGCCGCCGAGCGCGCCGCCGGCAGCACCGCGGCGCCGCTGGACATCGTGGCGCTGACCGCCAATGCGCTGTCGGGCGACCGCGAGGCCTGTCTGGCCGCCGGCATGGACGACTACCTGGCCAAGCCGATCACCGCGGCCCGCCTGGCCGAGATGCTGGCGCGCCACCTGCAACCGCCCGCGCAGCCCCAGCCGCAGCCCCAGCCGCAGCCGCAGCCGCAGCCGCAGCCGGCCGTGGCCGCCACCGTGGCCGCGCTGTCCGCCCCGGCCGCGCCGGCCCAGCCACCATCAACCCTACCGCCCGCGCCGCCGCAGGCCACGCAGCCGCCGCTGTTCGACCCCCAGGTGCTGGCCGCGCTGCCGATGGTGGCCGATGGCTCCGATCCCGCCTTCATGGCCCATGTGCTGTCCTCGTTCCTGATCGACAGCCGCCAGACCCTGGCGCACTGGAGCGCGGCGCTCGACGGCGGTGACCACAAGACCGCCCTGCGCGGCATCCACACGCTGAAGTCGACCTGCGCCCAGGTGGGCGCACTGGCGCTGTCGGCGCTGGCTGCCGAGGGCGAGCTGCGCCTGCGCGGCGGCCAGCTGCCGGGCGCCGACTGGCGCGAGCGCGTGGGCCAGACCCATGCGCACACCCTGCAGGCCATCGAGGCCTACCTGGCCTCGCCGGCGGCCGGCCGGCTTGGCGCGGACCTGCCCCTGGTGTCATGAACCCGCAGACCGCCACCGCACCCACGCCCGCCGACGACGCGCTGCTGCGGCGCGCCTACGAGCGCCTGCCGCTCAGCCTGGGCATGTCGCTGCTGGCGCTGCTGGCCTTCATGGGCCCGCTGCGCCCGCATCTCGGGCCCATCGGCCACGGCCACTGGGCCGGGCTGATGCTGCTGGCCATGCTGCTGCGCGGTGGCAGCTGGCTGGCCTTCCGCCACCGCAGCTGGCCGGCCGACACGCTGGCGCCGCGGCGCTGGCGCTGGCTGTTCGAGCTGGGCTCGCTGGTGTCGGCGCTGTGCTGGTCGTACGGGCCCGCGCTGGTGCTGGCCCAGCCCTGGGCGCCGGGCAGCACGCTGATGGTGGCCACCTTGCTGATCGTGTGCGCGGCCGCGCTGCCGGCCATGGCCGCCCAGCCGCTGGCGCTGCAGCTGTTTCTGCTGGGCATGCTGCTGCCGCCCTCCGTGGCCGCCGGCGCCGGCCAGGGCGGCGTTGGCGCGTCGGTGCTGGCGCTGCTGCTGCTGTTCGGCCTGACGGTGCTGATGCTGTCGGCACGGCGCGTGAGCAGGGGCATGGCCGAGCTGTACCAGTCGCAGGCCCAGCTGCGCCTGATCGCAGCCCAGGCCGAGGCCATGCGCAAGCAGGCCGAGAACGCCTCGCTGGCCAAGACCCGCTTCCTGGCCAACATGAGCCACGAGCTGCGCACGCCGCTCAATGCCGTGATCGGCGCCGCCCAGCTGTTGCGTGCCGAGTCGCTGGCCCGCGAGGCCCAGGCGCAGCTGGTCGATGCCATCCAGCAGGGCGGGCGCAACCTGCTCGACCTGATCGAGAACATCCTCGACCTGTCGCGCATCGAGGCCGGCCAGCTGCCGCTGCATGCGGCCGACTTCCATCTGGTCGAGTGCGTGGAGGCGGCGCTGTCCACGGCGGCGCTGTCGGCGCGCGCCAAGGGCCTGGCCCTGGCCTGCGTGGTCGACCCCGCGCTGCCGGCCTGGCGCCATGGCGACGAGGCGCGGCTGCGCCAGGTGCTGCTCAACCTGCTGGGCAACGCGGTCAAGTTCACGCTGCGCGGCGAGGTGGTGCTGCGCGTGGCGCCGGGCAGCGCGGCCCACACGGTGCGGTTGAGCGTGTCCGACACCGGCGTGGGCATTGCCGACGATTCGCTGGCGCATGTGTTCGAGCCCTTCCGCCAGGGCGACGAAGGGGCCGACCGCCGCTTTGGCGGCAGCGGCCTGGGTCTGGCCATCGTGCGCCAGCTGGTGCAGGCCATGCACGGGCAGATCCAGGTGCACAGCCAGGCCGGCCAGGGCAGCTGCTTCAGCTTCGAGCTGCCCTTGCCGCCCGCGCAGCAGGCGCCACCCGAGCCGGCGGCACTGGGCCACCGGGTGGCCTATGTCGAGCCGCACGCGGCCGCTGCCGAAGGCCTGCAGGCCATGCTGCAGCGCCTGGGTTGCCAGGCCCTGCATTGCCGCAGCGCTGCCGAGCTGGGTGCCTGGCTGCGCAGTGCGCCGGACAGCGCGCCCGCGCCCTGGCTGCTGCTGGCCGCCGATGCACCCGCGGCCGACGAGCTGCTGGAAGCCGCCGTCGACGCGGTGGCGCCCGAGCGCGTGATCGCGATGACGGCCGACTTCTGCCTCGAGTCGAACCTGGCCCGCGACCGCCTGCACCTGGCGCGCGAGGTCATCAAGCCGGTCACCCGCGCGGCGCTGGTCAGCCGCATCGGCGCGCACGCCGGGCCCCGCGTGTCCAGCGCGTCCAGCGCGCCATGCCCGCTCGGCGCGCCGGTGCGGCCCGCCGCCCCGCTGGCCCTGTTGAGCCAGGGCGAGTTCGAGCGCCTGAGCCATGTGCTGGTGGTGGAGGACGACCCGCTCAACCGCGCCATCGTCAGCGGCCTGCTGCAGCACGCCGGCTGCCGCGTGACCGAGGCCGCCGATGCCTTGCAGGCCATGGCCCGGCTGGCCGAGGCCGGCCGCATCGACCTGGTGCTGATGGACTGGCAGATGCCCGGCATGGACGGCCTGGAGGCCACGCGCCGCCTGCGTGCCGGCGCCGCCGGGCCGGCCGGCCGGCGGGTGCCGATCGTGGCACTGACCGCCAATGCCTTTGCCGAAGACCGCCAGGCCTGCCTGGCCGCCGGCATGAACGACTTTCTCAGCAAGCCGGTGCTGGCCGCCAGCCTGCTGGCCGCCGTGGCGCGCTGGGCCCCCGCCCGGGCGCCGGGCGGGCCGGCCGACGCGGCAGGCCCGGGGCCGGCCAGTGCCCCGGCCCTCGCCCCGGCCCTCGCCCCGGCCCCCACGCCGGTCGCGCCGGCGCCGATCTTCGACCCTGCCGTGCTGGCCGCCCTGCCGATGGTGGCCGACGGCTCTGACCCCGGCTACGCGCTGGAGCTGCTGGCCATGTTCGAGACCGCCACCACGCAGGCCCTGCAGCACATTGCCCAGGCCAGCGCGGCGGCCGATGCGCCGCGCCTGCAGCGCCTGGTGCACACGCTCAAGTCCAGCGGCGCCAGCGTCGGCGCCGATCTTCGACCCTGCCGTGCTGGCCGCCCTGCCGATGGTGGCCGACGGCTCTGACCCCGGCTACGCGCTGGAGCTGCTGGCCATGTTCGAGACCGCCACCACGCAGGCCCTGCAGCACATTGCCCAGGCCAGCGCGGCGGCCGATGCGCCGCGCCTGCAGCGCCTGGTGCACACGCTCAAGTCCAGCGGCGCCAGCGTCGGCGCCCTGGCGCTGGCGGTGCTGGCCGGCGAGGCCGAGGAGGCGCTGCGCCGCGGCACGCCGGTGGCGGCCGATCTGCCGGCGCAGCTGGGCGCCGCGTGGCAGCAGCTGCAGCCCGAGCTGGCACGCCACCGCGCCACCGCGGCGGCCCCGAACCCCGTGCCGCGCCTGCTGCTGGTGGACGATGACAGCATGCTGCGCCACATGGCCGCCCGCACGCTGCGCCACGCCGGCTTCGAGGTGGTGGACGCGCCCGACGGCGAGGCCGGCCTGGCGGCCTTTGCCGCGCAGGATTTCGACCTGGTGCTGCTGGACGTGATGCTGCCGGGGCTGGACGGTTTCGAGGTCTGCCAGCGCCTGCGGGTGCTGCCGCGCGGCGCGCGCGTGCCGGTGCTGATGCTCACCGGCCTGAACGACACCGGCTCCATCGACCAGGCCTACAGCCAGGGCGCCACCGACTTCATCACCAAGCCGATCAACTGGACGCTGCTGTCGCACCGCGTGCGCTACGCCCTGCGCGCGGCCGACTCGGCCGACACCCTGCGCCTGGGCCGCGAACGCCTGGCGCGGGCGCAGCGCCTGGCCGGCATGGGCAGCTGGGCCTTCACCGCGGCCGGCGGGCTGGAATGCTCGCCCGAGCTGGCGCGGCTGTACGGCGCCGCCGTGTCCGACGAGCGCCCGTGGATCACCACCGCCGGCCACCTGCTGCAACGCGTGCTGCCCACCGACCGCGACGCCGTGGCGCTGGCCCGCCGGCGCCTGCGCGACGAGGGCTGCGCCTACCAGATCGAGTTCCGCATCGAGCGCCTGGACGGCCAGCTGCGCACCCTGCACGAGCAGGCCATGCCGCTGCTCGACGACAGCGGCCGCCGCGTGGCCATCGAAGGCATCACGCAAGACATCACCGAGCGCGTGCAGGCCGCGCAGCGCATCCGCCAGCTGGCGCACTACGACGCCGTGACCGGCCTGCCCAACCGCCAGTTCTTTGGCGAACTGGCCGCGCCGGCGCTCGACCGCGCGCGCCGCCAGGGCCTGCACTGCGCGGTGCTGCATGTGGACCTCGACGAGTTCAAGGCCGTCAACGACGCCTATGGCCGGGGTGGCGGCGACCATGTGCTGCAGGTGGTGGCCGAGCGCCTGCGTGGCTGGATCCGCGGCACCGATCTGGCCGGCGTGCCGTCCCTGGTGCCCGCCGCCAGTGATGCCGACGACGACAGCGGCGCCAGCGGCAGCGCCGGCGTGGTGGCGCGCGTGGGCGGCAATGCCTTCACGCTGCTGATCGCCGACCTGGCCGGCCAGGGTTCGGCCGCCGCGGTGGCCCAGCGCCTGCTGGGCGCGGTGCACCAGCCGATCACCCTGCCCGGGCCCGAGGCGCAGCCGCCGCTGGTGCTGAGCGCCGGCATCGGCATTGCGCTGTACCCCGGCGACGCCCCCGACCCCGCCGGCCTGACCCGCTGCGCCGAGCAGGCCGCCTACGCCGCCAAGGCGCGCGGGCGCGGCCAGCTGCGCTTTTTTGACGAGACCATCGACGCCCAGGCCACGCGCCGCCTGCGCGTGGAAACCGAGCTGCGCCACGCCATCGAGCACGGCGAGCTGCGCCTGCACTACCAGCCCAAGCTGGTGTTCGACGACGATGGCGGCCACGGCCCGCTGCCGGTCGGCCGCCTGGCCGGTGCCGAGGCGCTGGTGCGCTGGCAGCACCCCGAGCGCGGCCTGGTGCCGCCGGGCGAGTTCATTGCCGTGGCCGAGGAGGCCGGCCTGATCGGCCCGCTCACCGACTGGGTGCTCGACCATGCCTGCCGCCAGCTGGCGGCCTGGCGCGCTGCCGGCCTGGCCCTGGTGCCGCTGGCCGTGAACCTGGCCGCCACCAGCTTTGCCGACGCCACGCTGGCCGACCGCCTGAGCGCGCTGCTGCAGCGCCATGGCCTGCCGCCGGCCAGCCTGGTGCTGGAGGTGACCGAAAGCCTGCTGATGCGCGAGCCCGAGGCCACCGCCGGGCGCATGGCGGCGCTGCGCGCGCGCGGCTTCGCGCTGTCGCTGGACGACTTCGGCACCGGCTACTCCTCGCTCAGCTACCTCAAGCGCTTTCCGCTCGACGAGCTGAAGATCGACCGCAGCTTCGTCGTCGATGCCGCCCGCGGCGGGCGCGACAGCGCGCTGGCCAAGGCCATCATCGGCCTGGGCCGCGACCTGGGCCTGCGCGTGGTGGCCGAAGGCGTGGAGACGGCCGAGCAGGCCGCCTTCCTGCGCCGCCACGGCTGCCTGGTGCACCAGGGCTACCTATACGCCAGGCCGCTGCCGGCCGAGGCCTTTGCCCAAGGCCTTGCGCGCGAGGCGCCGCTCCCATAATGGGTGCATGACCCTCACCGAGCTGCGCTACATCGTCGCCGTTGCCCGCGAGAAGCATTTCGGCCGCGCCGCCGAGGCCTGCTTCGTCAGCCAGCCCACGCTCAGCGTGGCCATCAAGAAGCTCGAGGAAGAGCTGGACATCAAGCTGTTCGAGCGCGGTGGCGCCGAGGTCAGCGTGACGCCGCTGGGCGACGAGATCGTGCGCCAGGCGCAGCAGGTGCTGGAGCAGGCCCAGGCCATCAAGGAGATCGCCAAGCGCGGCAAGAACCCGCTGGCCGGTCCGCTGCGCCTGGGCATCATCTACACCATCGGCCCCTACCTGCTGCCCGAGCTGGTCAAGCATGTCATCGCGCACACGCCGCAGATGCCGCTGATCCTGCAGGAGCACTTCACCGTCAAGCTGCTGGAGATGCTGCGCACCGGCGAGCTCGACTGCGCCATCATGGCCGAGCCCTTCCCAGACACCGGCCTGGCCATCGCGCCGCTGTACGACGAACCCTTCGTGGTGGCCGTGCCGGCGGCCCACCCGCTGGCCCAGCGCAGCGCCATCAGCGCCGAAGAGCTGAAGCAGGAGACCATGCTGCTGCTGGGCACCGGCCACTGCTTTCGCGACCAGGTGCTCGAGGTGTGCCCCGAGTTCGCGCGCTTTTCCAGCCAGACCGAGGGCATCCGCAAGAGCTTCGAGGGCAGCTCGCTCGAGACCATCAAGCACATGGTGGCCTCGGGCATGGGCATCACCGTGGTGCCCGTGCTCAGCGTGCCGAAAGCGCCCTCCGAGCATGTGCGCTACATCGCCTTCGAGGCCCCGGCGCCCACCCGCCGCGTGGTGCTGGCCTGGCGCCGCAGCTTCCCGCGCTACGAGGCCATCGCGGCACTGCGCAACGCGGTGTATGCCTGCCGGCTGGATGGGGTGACGCGCCTGTCCTGAGGGCTTGGGCGGCGCGCGGTGCGGGCCCGGCGCTGCGGCTCAGCGAAAGCCGCCGGCCACCCGGATGCGGTCACCGGTGATCCAGCGCGAGGCGTCGGAGGCGAGGAACACGGCGACATCGGCCACGTCGTCCGGCTGACCCATGCGGCCAAGCGGCGTGCCGGCAATCATCTGCTGCTCCATCGCGCTGCCGATGATGCCGGCCGTGTGCGTGCCCTCCGTCTCGACGCCGCCCGGCGCAATGGTGTTCACGCGCACCTTTCTTGGCGCCAGCTCGACCGCGTGGGTGCGGGTCACCTGGTCGAGCGCACCCTTGGTCGCGCCGTAGATCGTGGCCCCCGGCAGGCCCTTCTCGCTGGCGATCGAGCTGATGTTGATGACGCTGCCACCTTCGGCCGGAAACCGCTTCACGGCTTCGCGCGTGGCGAGGATGGGGCCGAGCACATTGGTGTCGAACTGCCGGTGGAACTCGGCCTCGGTCACTTCCTCCAGCGCACCGAACTGGTAGATGCCGGCGTTGTTGACCAGGATGTCGAGTCGGCCGAAGGCCTCGTGGGCCTCGGCAAACAGGCGCTTGACGTCGGCCTCCTTGGCCACGCTGCCCTGCACCGCAATGGCCCGGCCACCCGCCCGCCCGATCTCGGCCACCACGGTCTCGGCGCCCGCCCGGCTGGACGCGTAGTTGACGACCACCGACGCGCCTTGCGCGGCAAACGCCTTGGCGATGCTGGCGCCAATGCCCTTGGATGCACCGGTGACGACGGCCACCTTTCCTTGCAACGAACCGCTCATGAACCTTCTCCTGGGAAGTGCGCTGTCAAATCGACAGTTAGATAAGTGTCTAACTATCGAGGAGCCCTTGGGTGCGCTGGGGTCATCCTTGCCGGATCAGATTTGTGCGAGTCGCGCGAGATAGGCCTGCAGCACGTCGCGCTGCAGCACCAGATTCATGAACTTGCCGTCGCGCTCCATCAGGATCAGCCCGGCGGTCTCGAGTTCTTTCAGGTGGTGCGAGATCGTCGCCGCGCTCACGTCATGGCTTTGCTGCAGCGCGCTGCACGGGCAGGCCCCCGCCGCGCTGCCGATCTCCTGAAGCAGCCGAACCCTGCGTGGCTCGGCAAGCGCACGCGCGATGCGTTCGATCTGGCGCTCACTGAGCTCGAGGTTCTGGCTGGGTTCCATGGCCGCCCGATTGTCCGC
This sequence comes from Aquabacterium sp. OR-4, assembly GCF_025290835.2. NCBI lineage: Bacteria > Pseudomonadati > Pseudomonadota > Betaproteobacteria > Burkholderiales > Sphaerotilaceae > Pseudaquabacterium > Pseudaquabacterium prasiolae. The sequence goes on from NZ_JAOCQD020000001.1 coordinate 338,315, forward strand.
TGTCGCACCCCACCCCGCGGCCGGGCCAGCACCGGCAGTGGGGGCACCACCGGCTGCCGCGGCCCGGCCAACACGCCGGCCGCGGGCGCCAGGCCGGCGCAGCGACAATCGGCCCCGATGACCGACCCCGCCGCGCCACCGCCTGCCCAGCCCCGCAACCCGCTGCACGGGTTGACGCTGGAGGCCATCGTCGAGGCGCTGCGCGCCGAGTACGGCTGGCGCGGGCTCGATGAACGCATCCCGCTGCGCTGCTTTGCCTTCGAGCCCAGCGTCAAGTCGAGCCTGAAGTTCCTGCGCCGCACGCCGTGGGCGCGCGAAAAGGTCGAGAGCCTGTACCTGTTCATGCTGCGCGAGCGCCAGCGCAACGCGCGCGGTTGAGCCGGCGCCGGGCCCGGCGCGCTCAGGCCGCGCCGAACCAGCCCTCGGCCAGCGCGGCATCCAGCCGCTCGCGCAGGTAGGCCCACAGCGCCGGGCAGCCGGCCGCAATCGGCGGGCCGATGCGCGCCACCACCCGGGCATGGCTGACGCCGTTCTCGCGCCAGCTCTGGCCGCGGTTGGCCAGGTTCAGCAGCGCGGGCATGGCGCGGTCGACCGCATGGGCATAACGCGCCTCGGGCGTGGCCTCGTCCTCGAATTCTTGCCAGGCGTCGAGAAAGCGCTGGCCCTGGCCATCGGGCAGCAGGCCGAAGATGCGCTGCACCGCGGCGCGCTCGGCGGCCTTGCGTTCGGCCCAGCCGTCTTGCACGTAGACCAGCGTGTCGCCGGTGTCGATCTCGCCCACGTCGTGCACCAGCAGCAGCTCCACCACGCGGGCCAGGTTCACCGGCTCGGCGGCCAGGTGGGCCAGCGCTTGCGCCATCAGCGCGATCTGCCAGCTGTGCTCGGCCGAGTTCTCGTAGCGGTCCAGCCCGGCGGGCTTGGTCTTGCGCGTCACGCCCTTCAGGCGGTCGAGCTCGAGGATGAAGTCGATGTGGGCTTGCATGGGGGCCGGCGGCGGGTTCAGAAGCTCGAGCCGGGCTGCTGCAGAAAGGCCAGCTCGTCGGCGCTGGACTCGCGGCCCAGCGCGGCGTTGCGGTGCGGGTAGCGGCCAAAGCGGTCAACGATGGCCCGGTGGCGCAGCGCGGCATCGAGGTTGCCCGCCAGGCCCAGCGCGCGGTACAGGCGCTCGCTCTCGGCCTGCATGGCGCGCGACTCGCTGTGCATGAAGGGCAGGTACAGGAAGGCACGCTGCACCGGCGCCAGCACCGCATCGGCCGCGGCGGCCAGCGCATGCTGGGCCAGCACCAGGGCCATGCCGTCGTGCGCAAAGGCGCGCGGCGTGCCGCGGTGGATGTTGCGCGAGAACTGGTCGAGCACGATCACCTCGGCCAGCCGGCCTTGCGGCGTGGCGCGCCAGGCGGCCAGCTCGCCGGCCGCGGCGGCCTGGTGCAGGGCGCCGTAGCGCTGGGTGATCAGTGCGTCAAAGCCGGCATCGGCGCGCCACCACTGGGCGGGCGCGGTGTCGGTGAACCAGAAGTGCAGGATGCCGGCGGCGGTGGCGTCAGCGGACGTCATGGGCGTAGATGATGAAGCCGTGGTGCTGCGCCACCTGGTCATACAGGCGCCGGCCGGTGGTGTTGGTCACGTGGGTCTGCCAGTACACGCGCTGGATGCCGGCCTCGCGGGCCTGGCCGTACACCGCCTCGATCAGCGCGCGACCAATGCCCTGCTGGCGCCGCGTGGGCGCGGTGAACAGGTCCTGCAGGTAGCAGGTGAGGGCCAGGCGCGTGGTGCTTCGGTGATACAGGCAGTGGCACAGACCCACCAGCTCACCATCGACCTCGGCCACCCAGCCGAACACCGGCTCGTCGGGGTTGAAGAAATGACCCCAGGTGGCTTGCGTCACCTCGTCGGGCAGGGCGGTGGCGCCCTCGCGGCCATAGAAGGCGTTGTAGCCGTCCCACAGCGGCTTCCAGGCGGCGAAATCGGTGGGGGCGACGGGGCGAATGATCAGCTCGGACATGCGCGCATTCTGCGCGTACACCACCCGCCCGTGCCCGGCGCGCGGCAGGACGGACGAGCGACTGAAACCGCATGCCGCGGGCGCCGCCGGCAAACCGGGCAAACTCGCGCCGTGCTGAATGCTTCTCCCGCCGCCGCGCCGCCCGACCCCGCTCCGCTGATCGCCCTGCACCAGGTGCACAAGCGCTTTGCCGGCGGTCGTACCGAGGGCACCCAGGCCCTGGCCGGGGTGAGCCTGGCGGTGCGCGCGGGCGAGTTCGTGTCGCTGCTGGGGCCCTCGGGCTGCGGCAAGAGCACGGTGCTGCGCCTGGTGGCCGGGCTGGACGATGCCGATGCCGGCACGGTGGCCGCGCCGGCGCGCCAGCACGGCGCCGACGCGGCCACGGCCTTCGTGTTCCAGGAGCCCACGCTGATGCCCTGGGCCACGGTGGCCGACAACGTGGCCCTGCCGCTGAAGTTGCAGGGGCAGCGGCGCAGCCAGACCACGCCGCGCGTGGCCGAGGTGCTGGCCCGCGTGGGCCTGGCCGACTTTGCCGGCGCCTACCCGGCCCAGCTGTCGGGCGGCATGAAGATGCGGGCCTCCATCGCCCGCGCGCTGGTCACCGCGCCACGCGTGCTGCTGATGGACGAGCCCTTTGCCGCGCTCGACGACATCACCCGCCAGCGCCTGAACGCCGACCTGCTGCAGTGGTGGCAGGCGCAGCGGCTGGCGGCGCTGTTCGTCACCCACAGCGTGGCCGAGGCGGTGTACCTAAGCCAGCGCGTGCTGGTGATGGCCGCACGCCCCGGCCGCGTGCTGGCCGAGGTGGTGATCAACGCACCGTACCCGCGCCCGGCCGACTGGCGCCACACGCCCGAATTTGCCGCCGCCTGCCGCGGGCTGTCGCAGGCGCTGGCCGAGGCCGCCGAGCCGGTGGCGGTGCCTGCCACTGCCGCTGCCCCCGCCGCCGCCGCCGCCGCCGCCGCCCCACGCCCATGAACCGCCCCGCCACCCACACGCTGCTGCCCGCCGCCGTGATGCTGGGCCTGCTGCTGGCCTGGGAGCTGGGCGTGCGCTGGGCCGGCATCCCCGACTACACGCTGCCGGCGCCCAGCCGCATCGCCCAGTCGCTGGCCGAGCACGGTGTCTCGCTGCTGGGCAGCTGGTGGTACACGCTGAAGATCACCTTCGGCGCGCTGGCCCTGGCCTGCGCCGGCGGCGTGTTGATTGCCAGCGCCTTTGCGCTCTCGCCCACGCTGGAGCGCGCGCTGTTTCCGCTGGCCGTGGTGCTGCAGGTGACGCCGCTGATGGCGGTGGCGCCGCTGATGCTGATCTACCTGGACAGCACCACCTCGGCGCTGCTGCTGTGTGCCTGGCTGAGCGCGTTTTTTCCGATCCTGTCCAACACCGTGATCGGGCTGCGCGCGGCCGATCCGCAGCTGCGCGACCTGTTCCGCCTGTACCGCGCCACGCCCTGGCAGCGCCTGGCGCTGCTGCGCGTGCCCTCGGCGCTGCCCTACTTCATCGCCGGGCTCAAGGTCTCGGGCGGGCTGGCGCTGATCGGCGCGGTGTCGGCCGAGATGGTGGCCGGCGCGGCCGGGCGCGAGACGGGCCTGGCCTCGCGCATCCTCGAGGCCAGCTTTCGCACCGAGACGCCCAAGATGTTTGCCGCCCTGCTGCTGCTGGTGGCCACCGGCGTGATGATCTTTGCGCTGTTCAACGCCCTGTCACGCGGGGTGCTGGGGCGCTGGCACGCGTCAGAATCCGGCCGAACCGACTGATCCCGATGAAGGACCACCCGATGCGCTTCACGCTGCTGGCCACCGCGGCCGCCACCCTGCTGCTGGCCAACGGCGCCGCCCGCGCCGACGACAAGGTGACCTTCGCCACCAACTGGAAGGCGCAGGCCGCGCACGGCGGCTTCTACCAGGCGCTGGCCGACGGCACCTACAAGAAACACGGGCTCGAGGTCACCATCCAGCAGGGCGGCCCGCAGGTCAACAACCGGCCGCTGCTGCCGGCCGGCAAGATCGACTTCCTGATGACCGGCAACCTGCTGCACAGCTTTGACAACGTCAAGAACAAGGTGCCCACCGTGGTGGTGGCCGCCATGTTCCAGAAAGACCCGCAGGCGCTGATGGCCCACCCCGGCCAGGGCTACGACAAGTTCGAGAGCCTCAAGAACGCGCCGCTGGCCCTGGTGGCCAAGGACGGCCAGTTCAGCTGGTGGCAGTGGCTCAAGGCCGTGCACGGCTTCAAGGACGAGGCGCTCAAGCCCTACAACTACAACCTGGCCCCCTGGCTGGCCAACCCCAAGGCCATCCAGCAGGGCTACTCGGTGGCCGAGCCGATCTATGCCGAGAACCAGGGCAGGTTCAAGCCGGTGGTGCACCTGCTGGCCGACCACGGCTTCTCCACCTACAGCACGGTGATCGAGGCGCGCACCGAGACCGTGAAGGCCAAGCCCGAGCTGGTGCAGCGCTTTGTCGATGCCTCGATCATCGGCTGGGTGAACTACCTCTACGGCAACCGCAAGCCCGCCAATGCGCTGCTGATGAAGGACAACCCCGAGATGAGCGAGGCCGAGATCGAGGCCAGCGTGGCGCTGATGAAGAGCCAGGGCATCGTCGACAGCGGCGAGGCCCAGGCCAAGGGCCTGGGCGCGATGAACGCCGCGCGCATTGCCGACTTCTACGGCCAGATGGTCAAGGCCGGCCTGTACAAGCCCGGCGAGGTGGACCTGTCGAAGGTGGCCACCTTGCAGTTCGTCAACAAGAGCGTCGGCCAGGACGTGAAGGCCCGGCTCGGCGGCCGCTGATCGCGGCACACTGGCAACAGCAACCTCAACCCCTGACCGAACCCCAGGAGCTGCGCACCATGGCCAAAGGCAAATCCAAGTCCACGAGCGCGGGCGGCAACGGCCCGCTCATCAACATCGGCATCACCGAGAAAGACCGCGGCGCCATTGCCGGCGGCCTGTCCAAGCTGCTGGCCGACACCTACACGCTCTACCTCACCACGCACAACTTCCACTGGAACGTGACGGGGCCGATGTTCAACACCCTGCACACCATGTTCATGGCGCAGTACACCGAGCTGTGGAACGCGGTCGATCCGATCGCCGAGCGCATCCGCTCGCTGGGCCATGCCGCGCCGGGCTCGTATGCGCAGTTCAAGAGCCTGTCCTCGCTGCCCGACGCGCCGGGCACGCCGCCCAAGGCGCTGATGATGGTGCAGATCCTGGTCGAGGGCCACGAGGCCGTGGCGCGCACCGCGCGCAGCATCTTTCCGCTGGCCGATGCCGCCAACGACGAGCCCACCGCCGACCTGCTGACCCAGCGCCTGACCGTGCACGAGCAGACGGCCTGGATGCTGCGCTCGCTGCTGGAGGAGTAAGCCGCCGCCGCGGCGCCCGGTGGCGCCGCGCAGCCCCGGCGCCCCGGTGCCCGGCCCCGGCGGCGATAATCGCGCCACCGCCTCCCGACCTTGCCGCGGCCCGCACTTGTGCGGGCCGTGCGCATTTGAGCCCGCCATGTCCGATCTCGCCCCCCAGGTCCGCCGCCGGCGCACCTTTGCCATCATCAGCCACCCCGACGCGGGCAAGACCACGCTCACCGAGAAGCTGCTGCTGTTCTCGGGCGCGATCCAGATCGCCGGCTCGGTGAAGGCGCGCAAGGCCTCGCGCCACGCCACCAGCGACTGGATGGAGATCGAGAAGCAGCGCGGCATCTCGGTGGCCAGCTCGGTGATGCAGATGGAGTACCGCGACTGCGTCATCAACCTGCTCGACACCCCGGGCCACCAGGACTTCTCGGAAGACACCTACCGCGTGCTCACCGCGGTGGACGCGGCGCTGATGGTGATCGACGCGGCCAACGGCGTGGAGCCGCAGACGCGGCGCCTGCTGCAGGTCTGCCGGGCGCGCAACACGCCCATCCTCACGTTCGTGAACAAGCTCGACCGCGAGGTGCAGGAGCCGCTGGCGCTGATGGACGAGATCGAGCGCGAGCTGGGCATGACCGTGGTGCCCTTTACCTGGCCGGTGGGCATGGGCAAGGTGTTCGGCGGCGTGCTCGACCTGCGCAAGGACCAGATGCGCGTGTTCACCCCCGGTGAAGACCGCGTGGCCGGCACCGAGGAGATCGTCGACGGCATCGCCAACCCGGCGCTGGCCCAGCGCTTTGGCAGCGCCTTCGAGCAGGCCGCCGGCGAGATCGAGCTGGTGCGCGACGCCGCGCCGGCCTTCGACGAAGCCGCCTTCCTGGCCGGCCGCCAGACGCCGATGTTCTTCGGCTCGGCGGTCAACAACTTCGGCGTGCAGGAGGTGCTGGATGCCCTGGTGGACCTGGCCCCACCGCCCGGTGACCGCACCGCCATCCAGCGCACCGTGCACCCCGAGGAGGCCAAGTTCACCGGCGTGGTGTTCAAGATCCAGGCCAACATGGATCCGGCCCACCGCGACCGCATCGCCTTCCTGCGCGTGGCCTCGGGCAAGTTCGAGCGCGGCATGAACCTGAAGGTGGTGCGTAGCGGCAAGACGCTGCGGCCCAACACCGTGGTCACCTTCATGAGCCAGAAGCGCGAGCTGCTCGATGAAGCCTTTGCCGGCGACATCATCGGCATCCCCAACCACGGCGTGCTGCAGCTGGGCGACACGCTCACCGAGGGCGAGGCGCTGCAGTACACCGGCCTGCCCTTCTTCGCGCCCGAGATGTTCCGCATGGTCGAGGTGGCCGACCCGCTCAAGACCAAGCAGCTCAAGGCCGGCCTGCAGCAGCTGGGCGAAGAAGGCGCGATCCAGGTCTTCAAGCCGGTGGCCGGCAGCGTGCTGATGCTGGGCGCGGTGGGTCAGCTGCAGTTCGAGGTGGTGGCCCACCGGCTCGAGCACGAATACAGCTGCAAGGCGCGCATCAGCCCCTGCCGCTTCCAGATCGCGCGCTGGGTGACCTGCGAGACCGGCGACGGCGCGGCGGCCGACGAGCGCGAGCTCAACCGCTTCATCGATGCCAACAGCCACCGCATGGCCTACGACGCGGTGAACGCGCCCACGCTGCTGGTGGAATACGCGCCCGAGCTGCGCGCCATCGAGGCCAACTGGCCGAAGATCAAGTTCCACGCGCTGCGCGAGCACGCGGGGCTGGTGTTCCAGAAGCAGATCGACGGCTGAGCCCCGGCGCCGGTTGCCTTTTTACCGGCGCCCATGAGCGGCATGAGCGGCACCCGCAGCAGCCCCCGCGGCACCGGCGGCACCGGCGGCACCGGCGGGCCGCCCGCCCCGTCGCTGCGCAGCCTGCGCGCGGTGGCGGCCGTGGCCGCCGCGGGCAGCCTGGGCGGCGCGGCGCGGCAGCTGCACCTGTCGCCCGCCGCCGTGTCGCGCGCCGTGCAGGCGGCTGAGAGCGAGCTGGGCCAGCGCCTGTTCGAGCGCGGCGCGCTGGGCATGGCCCCCACCACCGCCGGCCAGCTGTGCGTGCTGCGGGCCGAGCGCGCCCTGGCGCTGCTGCGTGAGGCCGCCCAGGGCCTGCGCAGCCGCGGTGCCGGCCCGGCGGTGGAGGCCCTGCCGCGCCAGGTGAGCGACGCGCTGATGCGCGCGCTGATCGCCCGCGGCGAGCATGCCAGCGAGAGCGCCGCCGCGGCGGCGCTGGGGCTGTCGCAACCCTCGCTGAACGAGGCGCTGCGCCGCCTGACCCACCTGACCCGCCTGCCGCTGACCGAACGCACCCGCCAGGGCTGGCGCCTGAACGAAGACGGCGACTGGCTGCAGCAGCGCTTTCGGCTGGTGCTGGCCGAGCTGCGGATCGGCCGCGACGACCTGGCCGGCGACGGCGAGCGCGAGGCCGGCCGCCCGGGCGCCACCCTGGTGCTGGGTGCGCTGCCGATGGCCGGCGAGGTGCTGCTGCCCAGCGCAGTGGGCGCGCTGCTGGCGCGCCGGCCGGGCCTGGGCGTGGTGGTCAAGGACGGCACCTACGAGTCGCTGGTGCAGCTGCTGCGCCAGGCCGAGATCGACCTGCTGGTGGGCCCGCTGCGCGGCGCCGGTGCCGCCGCCGACCTGGCCGAGACACCGCTGTTCACCGACCGCTTCGTTGCCGTGGCGCGCCGCGGCCACCCGGCGCTGGCCGGTCGCCGTCTCACCAGCCTGCGGCGCCTGGCCTCGTACCCGTGGATCGGGCCGCTGGCCGGCACGCCGGCCTTCCAGGTTTTCGACCGCCTGTTCGCGCTGGCCGGCCTGCCGCCACCGCGGGTCACGCTGCGCGCCCACAGCACGGCGGTGGTGCGCTCGCTGCTGCGCGGCAGCGACCATGTGACGCTGATGTCGCCCTGGCAGGCCCAGGCCGATGTCGAGGCCGGCTTGCTGGCCTGGGCGTCGGCGCCGCTGCCGCAGTCCGAGCGGGTGATCGGCATCACGCAGCGCCGCCATGCGCTGGCCTCGTCGGCCTGTGCCCAGGTGATCGCGCAGCTGCAGGCCACCGTGGCCGGCGGCCGGGCCATCGGGCCGCCATAGGCAGAACGCAAGGGCTGCGCGGGCAGGACGCAGGGCCGGCCGACGCTGGATCGCCGACAGTTCCGGCGTCCGGTTTCCGAGGTCTGCCCATTCCATGACGTCCTGCTTCGCGGCCCTGCGCCGCCGACACCTGCTGGCCCTGGCCGGCGCCGGCTGGCTTGGCGCCGGCCCGGCGCGCGCCCAGGCGCCGCGGCCCATCCGCCTGGTGGTGCCCTTCACGCCCGGTGGCAGCACCGACATCCTGGCGCGTGCGCTGGCGCCCAAGCTGGCGGCCGCGCTGGGCGTCAACGTGCTGGTCGACAACAAGCCCGGCGCCGGCGGCTCGCTGGGCGCCAGCGAGGTGGCCAAGGCCGCGGCCGACGGCAACACGCTGCTGATGGGCCACATCGGCACGCTGGCGGTCAACCCGGCCATCTACCCCAAGCTAGGCTACGACCCGCTGACCAGCTTTGTGCCGGTGGCCTATGTGGCGCGCGTGCCCAATGTGCTGGTGGTCAAGGCCGATGCGCCGTGGAAGAGCCTCAAGGACCTGGTGGCCGCGGCCCGCGCCCGGCCCGGCAGCCTGACCTATTCGTCGGGCGGCAACGGCAGTGCGGCCCACATCGGCTTCGAGGCGCTGAAGCTGCGCACCCAGGTGTTCATGACCCACATCCCCTACCGCGGCACGGCGCCGTCGGTCACCGATGTGCTGGCCGGGCAGGTGGACTGCACCTTCACCGGGTCGCCGGCCGTGATCGGCCACATCCGCAGCGGCCGCCTGCGCGCGCTGGCGGTATCGAGCGCCCAGCGCCTGCCCTCGCTGCCCGATGTGCCCACCGTGGCCGAGAGCGGGCATGCCGGCTTCGAAGCCGACCAGTGGTACGGCCTCGTGGCCCCGGCAGGCACGCCGGCCGCGCTGGTGGCGCGGCTGAACGCCGAGGTCAACAAGGCCCTGGCCCTGCCCGATGTGGCCCAGCAGCTGGCCGTGGAAGGCGCCGTGCCGGCACCGGGCACGCCGCAGGCCTTTGCCGCGCTGATCCGCAAGGAGATTCCCCGCTGGGCCGAAGTGGCCCGGGCCGCCAATGTCAAGCCCGATTGAGCGCCGCAGCGGCGGCCCGGGGCGCCGCCAGCTGCTGCTGGGCGGTGGCGCGGCGGCGCTGGCCGCACTGAGCGCCTGTGCCGGGCCGGGCCTGCCGGGCCCGGGCACGCCCGGCCCGGCGGCCCTGAGCGGGCCGGCCGGCGCGGTGGAGCTGACCTGGCTGGGCCAGTCGGCCTTTCGCATCGTCTCGCCCGGCGGCAAGGTGATCGTCACCGATCCGTGGCTGCGCACCAACCCGCTCACGCCGCCGGCCTTCAAGCAGCTGGAGGTGTTTGGCCGCCTCGACGTGCTGCTGGTCAGCCACGGCCACTTCGACCACATGGCCGACGCGGTGGCGCTGGCCCAGCACTACCAGGTGGCGCTGCGCGCGCCGGGCGATCTGGCGCAAAGCCTCGCCACCCTGGGCCTGCTGCCGGCGGCCCAGCTGCCGCGCATGAACAAGGGCGGCAGCGTGACGCCGGTGCCCGGCATCACCGTGACGGCGGTGCGCGCCGAGCACTCGTCGATCTATGTCTTTCGCAACCCGCTGACCGGCAAGGACGAAACCCAGCCCGGCGGCGAGCCGCTGGGCTGGATCATCACGCTCGAGAACGGCTTTCGCATCTACCACGCCGGCGACACCGCGGTGTTCGGCGACATGCGCCTGATCGGCGAGCGCTACCGGCCGCACCTGGCGCTGGTGCCCATCGGCGGCAACTTCACGATGGACCCCGACGACGCCGCCTGGGCCGTGAAGGAGCTGATCCGCCCGGCCGCCGTGATCCCCATGCACTACGGCGCCAACCCGCTGGCGCGCGGCACGGCGCAGGCCTTTGTCGAGGCCATGGGCGCCAGCCCGGTGCGCGTGATCGTGGCCGTACCCGGAGCGCCGATGCGCTTTTAGCCGGCCGGCCGTTGGCCCTTGACCCCACACCACAAGAATTCGAGGAGACAAACATGACCCATCCGCATTGCCGCCCAGCCCGTGTGGCGGCGGCGGCCCTGGCCGCCCTGGGCCTGTGCAGCCCCGCCGCGCACGCGCAGCCGCAGTCGCAGTCGCAGCCGCAGTCGCCACCCGCCACCGGCAACGTGGTGATCTACGGGCTGATGGACGCGGCGCTGCGCCACGCCAGCAACGCCGCCGCCAGCCGCGCGTCGCTCACGTCGATGGAGGACGGCGTGATGACCGGCAGCCGCCTGGGCTTTCGCGGCCGCGAGGACCTGGGCGGCGGCCTGTCGGCCGGCTTCACCTTGGAGGGCGGCATCGACCTGGGCACCGGCAGCGCCACGCTGGCCACCGCGGCCGCCGCGGCCGACTACGGCGTGGACGCCGCGGCCAGCCGCTTTTTCGGCCGCCAGAGCTTCGTGAACCTGCGCGGCCCGCTGGGCGGCATCACGCTGGGCCGGCAGTACACCGTGGCGCACGAGATGGCGGTGCGCTGGCAGCCGCTGGGCAACCCCAACCACCCGGCCTTCTCGCTGTTCAGCAGCCACCATGTGCCGCGCCAGGACAACCTGCTGCGGCTGGACGGCAAAGTGGCCGGCGTGGAGCTGGTGGCCTCGCGCACCTTCGGCGAGCAGACCCGCGGCGACAGCGCCAACAGCGCCTGGGCCCTGGGTGCGGGCTACAGCCAGGGCGCCTGGTCGCTGAGCGGCGTGGTGCAGCAGATGAACAACCGCGCCGGCACCGAGACACGCCAGATCGCGGCGCTGGGCGGCAACTACCGGCTGAACGGCACGCTGAGCCTGTTTGGCGGCCTGATGCAGCGCAAGGCGGCGATCAGCCTGCAGAAGAACACCGTGTGGGCGCTGGGCGCCAATGTCGAGCTGCACCCGCTGGTGACGCTGAGCGTTCAGCACCTGGACGACCGCCAGCGCGGCAGTGCGGCGCTGACCGGCTCGCGCCGCGTGAGCTGGGTGCAGGCCAGCTACCGCTTCAGCAAGCGCAGTGACGTGTACGGCGGCCTCGACCAGAATCGGGTGGCCGGCGGCTACGCCAAGCCCGCCTTCATGGGCACCACCGGCACCCAGACCGGCACCACCTTCGGCCTGCGCCACCGCTTCTGATGACCCGACGCCCGCACCCCACCCTGCGCCCCGACCCGCAGCTCGACCCGCAGCTCGACCAGTCTCCCGACCGGCCCGACCCGCAACGCCGCGCCCTGCTCGGGCAGGCCGGCGCCAGCGCGCTGCTGGCCGCCACCGGCAGCGCCCGCGCGGCCGAGCGCTTTCCCGAGCGCCCGATGACGCTGCTGGTGCCCTTTGCGCCCGGCGGCATTGCCGACATCACCGCCCGCGCCGTGGGCGAGGCCATGGCCCGCCGCCTGGGCCAGCCGGTGGTGGTGGACAACCGCCCCAGCGCCGGCAGCATCGTGGCCAGCCAGGCCGTGGCCACCGCCCGGCCCGATGGCCACACCCTGCTGCTGATGAGCAACGGCCATGCGGTGAGCGTGGGGTTGTTCCGCAAGCTGCCCTACGACACGCGGCGCGACTTTGCGCCGATCAGCACGCTGGGCTTCTTCGACATCGGTGTCTTCACCGGCGCCGGCTCGCGCCTGCAGTCGCTGAAAGATCTGCTGGCCGCCGCCCGCGCCCAGCCCGGGCGGCTGAACGTGGGCACCATCGCCGTGGGCAGCACCCAGCACCTGGCGGCCAAGCTGTTCGAGACGGTGGCCGGCATCGACCTGACCGTGGTGCCCTACAAGGCCAGCCCGGCGGTGGTGAACGCGCTGCGCAGCGGCGAGATCGATGTCGCCTTCGAGATCCTGGGGCCGATGGTGGCCCAGGTGCAGGCCGGTGCGGTGCGGGTGCTGGCGGTGTCGTCCGACCGGCGCAACCCGGCCCTGCCCGACGCGCCCACCGTCGCCGAGGCCGGTGTGGCCGGCTACAACGTGGCCTCGTGGAACGCCCTGGCCGCGCCGGCCGGCACGCCACCCGAGGTGATCGCCACGCTGAACCAGGCCGTGCGCGAGGCGCTGGGCCAGGCGGCCGTGCAGGAGCGCCTGGCCAAGCTGGGCATGCGCCCGGCCGCCAGCGCGCCGGCCGACATGGCCCGCCTGCTGGACGGCGAGATCCGGCGCTGGGGCGAGGTGATCCGCACGGCGCGCATCGAGCCCGAGTAAGGCCCGGCGCCCGGCCGCCCGGGCCTCAGGTGCCGCAGAAGGTCTGGTAGCAGGCCGTCTGCTCGCGCGCTGCCGGCTCGGCATCGGCGGCGTGGCCCGCCTGGGCCTCGAACGGGCGCTGCAGCACGGCCAGCAGCTCGTCGAAGGGGCTCAGGTCGGCGTGCTCGATGGCCGCCGTCAGCACCGCCTCCACCCGGTGGTTGCGCGGGATGTACAGCGGATTGGCGCGGCACAGCGCCGCGGCGTGGCCACCGGCCGCTTGCGGCTGCTGCGCCAGGCGCGCGCGCCAGCGGGCCAGCCAGGCCTCGCGCGCGGGGGCCTCGGGCAGCAGCTGCTGCAGTGTGTGGGTGGCGGGCACACCCGAGATCCGGGCGCTTGGCGCGGCGTGATCGGCCACCGCGTCGCCCACCGCAACGCCCGCTGCACCGTCCACCGCATCAGCCAGCGCACGAAAGGCCAGCGTGTGGTCGGCGCCCTGGGCCTGCAGCAGCGCCAGCCAGGCCTCGGCCAGCGTGCGGTCGGCCTCGTCGTGCTCGGGCGCGTCGCCGGCCAGGCCCAGCTTGGCGCGCATCACCGCCAGCCAGCGGGCCGCGTACATGGCCGGGAAGGCGTCGATCACCGCGGTGGCGGCGGCCACCGCGCGGTCGGCGTCGGGGTCGATCAGCGGCAGCAGGCATTCGGCCAGGCGGGCGATGTTCCAGCGCGCGATCAGCGGCTGCTGGCCATAGGCGTAACGCCCGCCGTGGTCGATGGAGCTGAACACCGCCGCCGGATCGTGCTGCTCCATGAACGCGCAGGGGCCGTAGTCGATGGTCTCGCCCGACAGCGTCATGTTGTCGGTGTTCATCACGCCGTGGATGAAGCCCACGCCCATCCACTGCGCGATCAGCGCCGCCTGGCGCTCGGCCATCGCGCGCAGCAGGGCCAGCGCTGGCGGCTCGGTGCCCTGCAGCTCGGGGTCGTGGCGGGCGAGGGTGTAGGCCACCAGGCGCTGCACGTCATCGTGCCGACCGCGCGCGGCAAAGAACTGGAAGGTGCCCACGCGGATGTGGCTGGCCGCAATGCGGTTGAGCAGGGCGCCGGGCAGTACCCGGTCGCGCTGCACCGGCTCGCCGGTGGCCACCGCCGCCAGCACCCGGGTGGTGGGGATGCCCAAGGCGTGCATGGCCTCGCCCATCAGGTACTCGCGCAAGACCGGGCCCACGGCGGCCTTGCCATCGCCGCCGCGTGAATAGGGTGTGCGGCCCGAGCCCTTGAAAGCCCAGTCGCGGCGCCGGCCGTGGCGGTCGATCAGCTCGCCCAGCAGCAGCGCACGGCCATCGCCCAGCTGCGGCGAGAAGCCGCCAAACTGGTGCCCGGCATAGGCCTGGGCCAGCGGCTCGGCGCCAGCCGGCACCACCTGGCCCGACAGCACGGCCAGGCCGTCGGCCGAGGCCAGCGCGGCGGCATCCAGCCCCAGCTCGGCGGCCAGCGCGTGGTTGAGTTTGAGCAGCTGCGGCTGCGGCGCCGGCACCGGCGGCCAGGCGGTGTAGAAGCCGGGCAGCTCGCGGGCGTAGCTGTTGTCAAAGGCGATGGGCGGTAGCGGCATGGGGCAGGGCGTGGGCAGGGCGTGGGCAGGGCGTGGGCGTGGGCGTGGGGATCGGCGGGCGGGTGCGGCGCGAGGTCAGGCGCGAGGTCAGGCGCGAGGTCAGGCGCGATGGTGAGCCCCAGGCGGCGCGGGCGGCGGCCGGCGCAGGCATGTCCTCCTGGCGCCGGGGGGATTGGGCGGCGGGCGGATGCGCGGGTGTCAGCCGCCGGCCGCGGCGTGCGCCACCGCCACCTGCGCCGCCAGCCGCGCGTTGGCCAGGATCAGCGCGATGTTGCTGGCCAGGCTTTGCCCGCCGGTGAGCGCGCTCACCCGTGCCAGCAAAAAGGGCGTGGCGGCCTTGCCGGCCACGCCCTGCGCCTGGGCCTCGGCCAGGGCCTGGGTGATGGCGGCGTCGATGGTCTCGCGCGGCATGGCGTGTTCGGCCGGCACCGGGTTGGCCACCACCAGGCCAGAGCGCAAGCCCAGCGCCCATTGCGCCTGCATCACCGCGGCCACCTGGGCCGGGCTGTCGAGCCGGGCGTCCACGCCAAACGCGCTGTCGCGGCTGTAGAAGGCCGGCAGACGGTCGGTGCCATAGCCGATCACCGGCACGCCGTGGGTCTCGAGGTACTCCAGCGTCAGGCCCAGATCGAGAATGCTCTTGATGCCGGCGCACACCACGGCCACCGGCGTGCGCGCCAGCTCCTGCAGATCGGCCGAGATGTCCAGGCTGGTCTCGGCGCCGCGGTGCACGCCGCCAATGCCGCCGGTGGCAAAGATGCGGATGCCGGCCAGCGCGGCGATGATCATCGTGGCCGCCACCGTGGTGGCGCCGGTGCCGCCGGCCATCACGCCGGCCACCAGCAGCGGCAGGTCGCGCCGGCTGGCCTTGGCGGTGGCCTGGCCGGCCTGGCCCAGGCGCTCGATCTGCGCGGCATCCAGCCCGGCCTTCAGGCGGCCGTCGATCACCGCGATGGTGGCCGGCACGGCGCCGTGGGCGCGCACCTCGGCCTGCACCGCCAGCGCGGTGCGGGCGTTGTCGGGCCAGGGCATGCCGTGGCTGATGATGGTGGATTCCAGCGCCACCACCGGCCGGCCGGCCGCCAGGGCCTCGGCCACCTCGGGGTGGATGTCGAGCAGGGGGTTCAGGGTGGGGCTCATCGGCGCCGATTGTCGGCGTGCGGGCCGGCCCGGTCGGCACGCGGTGCCACAATTTGCCGCCCATGCCGACCCCTGCCGCCACCCCGCCGCGCCTGCCGCGCCTGCCGCTGTACCTGGACCTGATCCGCTGGAACCGCCCGGCCGGCTGGCTGTTGCTGCTGTGGCCCACGCTCAGCGCGCTGTGGATCGCCGCCGACGGGTTTCCAGGCTGGCATCTGCTGGTGGTGTTCACGCTGGGCACGGTGCTGATGCGCTCGGCCGGCTGCTGCGTCAACGACGTGGCCGACCGCGAGTTCGACCGCCATGTCAAGCGCACCGCGCAGCGCCCGGTCACCAGCGGCCGGGTGGGCGTGGCCGAGGCGCTGAAGCTGGGCGCCGTGCTGGCAATGGCGGCCTTTGTGCTGGTGCTCAGCACCAACCCGCCCACCATCTGGCTGTCGTTCGCGGCGCTGGCCATCGCGCTGGCCTATCCCTATGCCAAGCGCCTGGTGAGCATGCCGCAGGCGGTGCTGGGTGTGGCCTTCTCGTTCGGCATCCCGATGGCCTTCTCGGCCGCCCAGGGCGGGCGTGACTGGGCGCTGGCCAGCGTGCCGGCGGCCGTGCCCGCGCATGCCTGGTGGCTGCTGCTGGGCAATCTGTTCTGGGTGCTGGCCTACGACACCGAGTACGCCATGGTCGACCGCGACGACGACCTGAAGATCGGCATCCAGACCTCGGCCATCACCCTGGGCCGCTGGGACGTGGCCGCGGTGATGGGCTTTTACGCCACCTACCTGGGTTCATGGGCGGCCATCGGCCATGCGCTGGGGCTGGGGCTGCCGTTCATGGCCGGCATCGGCGTGGCCGCGGCCCAGGCGCTGTGGCACTACACGCTGATCCGCGAGCGCTCGCGCGAGGGCTGCTTTCGGGCGTTTCGCCAGAACCACTGGCTGGGCCTGGCGGTGTTTGCCGGCGTGGTGCTGGATCTGGCGCTGCGCTGACCAGGCGCGCATGACGCCGCGGCCCGGGCGCGTCATGGTGGGTGGGTTCAGCGGGTGGGTTGAGCGGGTGGGTTGGCCGGGCGGCTCAGCGCAGCTTGCCCAGCAGGGTTTGCACGTCGTCGAGCACGGCGCTCAACTCGGCTTCGCGCTTGGCGTCGGGTGACAGGCGGCTGTGCAGCTCCTGCTGCATGAAGCACACCGTCATGCGCACATAGGCGCTGTCGAGGGCCTTGCGCACGGCGGCCATCTGGCCGGCGATGTCGAGGCAGGGTTCGCCGCCTTCGATCATGCGCTGGATGCCGCGCAGCTGGCCTTCGGCCCGTTTCAGGCGGTTGAGCAGATCGGTGCGTGCGCTTTCGTCGGTGAACTTCGCCATGGTGCAGGCCTCCGGAGCCGGCAAGGGTGATGCAGAGCGGGCCATTGTCGCCAACTGCAACGGCCGGCGTGTGCCCAGTGTGTCGTCAGCTGTTGCAGGCGGCGCGCGACGCGGGCACGCCCAGCTTCTTCAGCACGATGGCCAGCGGGCAGACGTTGGTGAAGCCGAACTGGAACAGATTGGCGCCGACGAAGGCGGTGAAGGCCAGCGCCCAGGGGCTGACGAACAGCGGGCTGCCCTCCACGCCCAGCAGCAGCGAGATCATGATGAAGGTGCCCGCGATGACGCGGATCCAGCGTTCGATGGTCATGGTGTGACTCCAGGGGATTGAAGGCATGGGGCGGCGCCTCAGGCGCCTTCGTGTCGGCGCCGGTACACGGCGTAATAAAGCACCGGGATGACCACCAGCGTCAGCAGCGTGGCGACCAGGATGCCGAAGATCAGCGCCACGGCCAGGCCGTTGAAGATGGGGTCGTCGAGGATGAACAGCGCGCCGATCATGGCCGCCAGCGCCGTCAGCGCGATGGGTTGCGCGCGCACCGCGGCCGAGGCCACCACCGCATCCTGAAAGCCCAGGCCCTGGGCCACCTGCAGTTCGATGAAGTCGACCAGCAGGATGCTGTTGCGCACGATGATGCCGGCCAGCGCGATCATGCCGATCATGCTGGTGGCGGTGAACTGCGCGCCCAGCAGCGCATGGCCGGGCATCACGCCGATGATGGTGAGCGGGATCGGCGCCATGATGATCAGCGGCGTGGTGTAGCTCCTGAATTGAGCGACCACCAGCAGGTAGATCAGCACCAGGCCCACGGCATAGGCGGCGCCCATGTCGCGGAAGGTTTCGTAGGTGATCTGCCACTCGCCGTCCCACTTCAGCGCATAGGCGCGGTAGGGGTCGGCCGGCTGGCGGATCCAGTACTCGTCCAGCGGATGGCCCAGCGTCAGCGCCGCCAGCTGCGGGCGGATGGCGGCCAGGCCGTACAGCGGCGAGTCGGGCAACGTGGCCGCCTTGCCTGCGCTGCGCTGGCCCACATCGGCCAGCACGTAGCTCACGCCCTGCAGATCCTTGGTGAACAGCGGCTTGTCGATCACGCCGCGCTCCACGCGCACCAGCTCCGACAGCGGCACCTGCTGGCCGTTGGCGGCCAGCATCGGCAGGGCCAGCAGCGCGTCCAGCCCCACCTGGGCCTCGCGCGGCAGCTGCAGGCGCACCGGCACCGGGTAGGTGCTGCCGTCGTGCAGCCAGGCGGCGTCGGTGCCCGACAGCGCGGCCTGCACCGTCTGCGCCACCTGGGCCACCGGGATGCCCAGGCTCTCGGCGCGCTGACGCTGCACGCGCAGGAAGGCGCGCGGCGCGTCCTCCTTCAGCGTGCTGTCGATGCCCACGATGTCGGGCGCGGCGGCAAAGGCCCGGGCCACCGCGGCGGCCACGCGCTGGCGGCCGGCTTCATCGGGGCCGTAGACCTCGGCCACCAGCGGGCTGAGCACCGGCGGGCCGGGCGGCACCTCCACCAGCTTCAGGCGCGCGCCGTGCGCTTGCGCGATGGCGATCAGCGCCGGCTGCAGGCGTTGCGCGATGGCATGGCTCTGTTCCTGGCGGTGCCGCTTGTCGACCAGGTTGACCTGCAGGTCGCCCTGCTCGGCCTCGGCGCGCAGGTAGTACTGGCGCACCAGGCCGTTGAAGGTGATCGGGCTGGCCGTGCCGGCATAGCCCTGCAGATCCCGCACCTCGGGCTGCGCGGCCAGGTGCGCGGCCAGCGCCTGCAGCGTGGCGGCGGTGTCTTCCAGCGGTGTGCCGGCGGGCATCTCGACGACGAGCTGGAACTCGCTCTTGTTGTCGAAGGGCAGCATCTTCAGCACCACCCACTGCACGATCGCCAGGCCGACCGACAGCGCCAGCGCCGCCAGGATGCCGGCCAGCAGCAGCCAGCGCTTGCGCGCACTGGCCAGCAGCGGGCGCAGCAGGCGCTCGAACAGGCGCGTCAGGCGGCCGGCCATGCCCTGGGCCGCGCCGCCATGGCCGTTGCCGTTGCCGTGGGCGGCCACCGGTTTCATCAGCTTCAGCGCCAGCCAGGGCGTGACGGTGAAGGCGATGGCCAGCGACAGCGCCATGCCCAGGCTCGAGTTGATCGGGATCGGGCTCATGTACGGGCCCATCAGGCCCGACACGAAGGCCATCGGCAGCAGCGCGGCGATGACGGTCAGCGTGGCCAGGATGGTGGGACCGCCCACTTCGTCCACCGCCGCCGGGATGATCTGGCGCAGCGGTTGGCCCGGCGCGAGCTGCTGGTGGCGGTGGATGTTCTCGACCACCACGATGGCGTCGTCGACCAGGATGCCGATCGAGAAGATCAGTGCGAACAGGCTCACGCGGTTGAGCGTGAAGCCCCAGGCCCAGCTGGCGAACAGCGTGGCCGTGAGCGTGAGGATCACCGCCGCGCCGACGATCACCGCCTCGCGCCGGCCGAGCGCCAGGCCCACCAGCAGGATCACCGAGGCGGTGGCGAAGCCCAGCTTCTGGATCAGCTTGTTGGCCTTCTCGGCGGCGGTCTCGCCGTAGTCGCGGGTGATGCTGGCGTGCACGCCCTCGGGCAGCACGGTGTTGCGCAGCTGGTCGAGGCGCGCGCGGGCGCCGGCAGCCACGTCCACGGCGTTCTCGCCGGGCTTCTTGGTCACGGTGACGGTGACGGCCGGCGCCACCGTGCCGGCCGGCATGCTGGCCGCCCCTGCCGGCGCCGTGGCGGCCTGGCCCGCACCGGGGGTGAACCACACATGGCGCTGCGGCTGCGCGGCGCCGTCGCGCACCGTGGCCACCTCGCGCAGGTACACCGGGCGGCCGGCATGGCTGCCGACCACCAGGCCGGCCACCTCGTCGGCCGAGGCCAGGAACTCGCCGGTCTGCACCGCGAGCAGGCCGCCGCGGCCCTGGGTGTCGATCACGCTGCCGGCGGGCATGCCCACATTGGCTGCCGCCAGCATGGCCTTCAGGCGCAGGATGTCCACACCGCGCTCGCGCAGCCGGGTCGGGTCGAGCGCCACCTCCACCACGCGGCCGGGGCCGCCAATGGTCTGCACCTCGCGCGCGCCGGGCACGCGCTTCAACTCGGCCTCCAGCGTGTGCGCCACGGCCTGCAGCTGCAGCGCGCTGCGCGCGTCGTCGGCCCACAGCGTGATGCCCAGCACCGGCACGTCGTCGATGCCCTTGGGCTTGACGATGGGCGCCAGCGTGCCCAGGCCCGAGGCGCCCGCGCCGCTTCCAGCGGCGGGCAGCCAGTCCTGGTTGGCATTGAGCACGTCGTACAGGCGCACCAGCGCCTCGGTGCGCGGCACGCCCACCTTGAACTGCACGGTCAGCACCGCCAGGCCGGGGCGCGACACCGAGAAGGTGTGCTCGATGCCGGCGATCTGGCCCAGCACCTGTTCAGCCGGCCGCGCCACCATGGCCTGCACATCGGCGCTGCTGGCCCCCGGGAAGGGGATCAGCACATTGGCCATCGTGACGTTGATCTGCGGTTCTTCCTCGCGCGGCGTCACCAGCACCGCAAACAGGCCCAGCAGCAGCGCCACCAGGGCCAGCAGCGGGGTCAGGGCATTGGCCTGGAAGGCCGCGGCCAGGCGGCCGGCCACGCCCAGGCGCGGCGCGGCGGCGTCGGCCGGCCTGATGGGGGTCGGGGTATCGCTCATGGCCTGGGTGTCGGTGGAGTCGGCGGGGGCGGCGGGCGGCTCACGGCGCGGGGCTGGCGTCGGCCAGGCCGGCGCGCACGGCGTCGGCCGCCACGCGCTCGCCGGGCTTCACGCCGGCCAGGATCTCGATGCCGTCGGCACCCCGGCTGGCACCGGTGCGCACCGCGCGCAGCACAAAGCGCGTGCCCTGGGCCACATATACCGCGCTCAGCTCGCCGCGGCGCAGCACGGCAGCGGCGGGCAGCACCAGCGGGGTCTGGGCGGCCGCTGCCGTTGCGGCGGGCGTCGCGCCCGCGAAGTGCACGCGCAACTGCTGGCCCGGCAGCAGCGGCTGGCCGGTGGTGGCGCGCGAGGCCAGCCCGGCCGGCAGATCGAGCCGCCATTCCACGGTTTGCGACACGGCATCGGCGCCCGGCAGCAGCTGGCGCGCCACCGGCGTGATGCGCTGGCCGTCGGCCAGCTCCACCTGCACCTGCTGCGCGCCGCGGGCCGCAGCGGCCAGCGAGGCCGGCACCTGCACCACGGCGCGCAGCGCGCCGGGGGCGTAGACGGTGGCGATGGCCCGGCCCGGCGTGGCCAGGTCGCCGGCCTGCACATGGGTGGCCAGCACCACGGCGTCAAACGGTGCGCTGATGGTGCTGAAGCCGCGCACCAGGCTGGCCTGGGTGCGCCCGGCCTGGGCCTGGGCCAGGCCGGCCTGGGCGGCCTTCAGCGCGGTGTCGGCCTGATCGAGCGCGGCCTGGCTGACGAAGCCGTGGCCGCGCAGCTCGCGCGCCCGCTCGGCCGCCAGCCGGGCATTGCGCCACTCGGCTTCGGCCTGCGCCACGCCGGCCTCGCTGCGCAGCACGCCGGCCTGCAGCTCGCGCTCGTCCACGCGGGCCACCGGCTGGCCGGCCTTCACCCGGTCGCCGGCCTTGACCTGCAGCGCCACCACATTGCCGCCCACCTGGGCGGCCAGCGTGGCCTGGCGCACCGGCTGCAGCACGCCGTCGAGCGACATCGCGCCGCTGGCCGTGCCGCCGCGGGCCGGCACGGTGGCCACCGGCGTGGCAGCCCCGGCCGGTGCAGCGGCCAGTGCCGCGAACAGCAGGGCGACGGCCATCAGGCCGGCGGCAGAGGAATGGCGGTGATTGATACCCATAGGGGGTATCTTATCGCATACCCCCAAGGGGTATCAAGACCACACCCTGTGGCAGGGCTGAATCAGCGGCTGGCGGCGGCGGCGGCGCGGGCTGCCGCACGCGCGGCCTCGTGCCGGCGCGGCAGGTCCAGGATCCACTCGGCGGGAATGGCGAAGTTCAGGTTCTGGCTGTCGGCGCCAAAGATGCCCAGCGTGGTCAGGCCCAGCAGCTCGCCTTGTTCGTTGAACAGCGCGCCGCCGGACGATCCGCCCGAGATGGCGGCCGAGGTCTGCAGCAGCACCAGCTGGCCGGCGTCGTTGCGGCGGATCGACGACACCAGGCCGGCGGCCAGGGTCAGGTCCAGCCCCTTGGGATGGCCCACGGTGTAGGCCGCCTGGCCCACCGCGGCCTGGTCGGCGCGGCCCAGGCGCACCGGCGGCGCGGCCAGACCGGGCACCGAGAGCTGGCACAGGTCGCGCTGCACATCCCAGCGCGCCAGGCGGGCGGGCAGCGGCTGCGGCAGGCCGTCGCGGCGGATCTGCACGCGCTGCGCCCGGGCCAGCACATGGCAGTTGGTCACCAGCTCGGCGTGGCCGGTGACCACGCCGCTGCCCTGGCCCAGCGGCAGGCCGTCGCGGTCGAAGGTCTGCACCCGCCACACGCTGGGCGCCACCTGCGCAAACAGCTCGGCGGGCGTCAGGGCCCAGGCCGGCAGCGCCGCGGCCAGCAGCAGGCCCGGGAGGGCGCGGCGGATGACGCCTGGCGGGGCGCGGCGGCTGGCGTGGCGCGCGCTCACTGAACCACCCTCGGCGCCGTGCGCTGCGGGATGCGCGCCTGCGAGCGGCCCGGCGCGCTCATGGCCGGATCAGCCCACGCAGATCGTCGGTGGTGGCGCGCGGGTTCAACACGGCCTCGCCGTTCACCTGGCCGCCGCGGATCGGCGAGGCCGCCTGCGCGCGAGCGGCCTGCGCCTGCGCCAGCGGCACGCAGGCCTGGGTGGCCGTGCTGCGCAGCAGCAGGTCGGCCGGCGGGCTGGCGCGCTCGGGCTGGGTGGTGTCCAGCAACTGGGCCGGGCAGCCATCGGCCACGGTCATGCCCTGCACCAGGTACAGGCGGTCGGCGCGCGGCGTGAAGCTCCAGCGCACGCTGCAGGCCGTCTGGCCGCTGCGGTGCACGACGAACTCCAGCGTCACGCGCTGGCCGGCCGCCAGGCGCGCCGGCAAGGCTGGCTGCTGGGGCGTGCCACCGGTCAGGCGCTGGGCCTGCTGGCATTGCGCCTCGTCGGCCAGCACCCGCAGCGCGAAGCGGTCATTGCCCGGCACCGCGGCGCGCAGGCTCAGCCGCGCCCAGGGCTGGCCCGGGGCCGGTGCGGGGTAGTCGGGCAGCACCGCCTCGGGCAGGCTGGTGCAGCCCGCCAGCGTGGCCAAGGCCAGGGCGGCGGCAATCTGCAGGGGCAGGCGCTGGGGCTGGGCCTGGGGCAGGCGCTGGGGCATGGGCGGGCAGCGCGGCGGCCGCGTGCGCTCAGGGTGGATGCGGCGGCCAGTGTAGGCCGCGCCCCCCGGTGCCGGCGGCCACCCGCCCGCCTACACTGAACCGATGACCGAGCTTGTCACTGCCGATGCCTGCGCACTGCATCTGGCGCCGCGCGTGCCCGCCACCGCGCCGCTGCGTGGCCAGGTGCTCATCGTGCACGGCCTGGGCGAGCACAGCGGCCGCTACGCCCATGTGGCGCGGCACCTGGCCGGCTGCGGCTTCGACGTGATGGCCTACGACCACCGCGGCCATGGCCGCAGCCAGGGCCCGCGCGGCGTGATCCCCACAGCCGACAGCCTGCTGGCCGATCTGGGCGCGGTGCTGGCCCAGGTGCGCGCCGGGCAGCCCGGCGTTCCGCTGCTGCTGCTGGGCCACAGCCTGGGTGGCCTGGTGGCGGGCCGCTTCGTGGCCGAGGGCCTGGCCCGGCGGCCGGCACCCTGGTGGCAGGCCGTGGATGCGCTGGTGATGTCCTCGCCGGCGCTCGACCTGGGCATGAACCTGGCGCAGAAGGCGCTGCTGGCCGTGCTGGGGCCGATCGCGCCCGGGCTGGGCGTGGCCAACGGCCTGAAGCCCGACTGGATTTGCCGCGACGCGGCCGTGGTGCGCGCCTACCAGGCCGATCCGCTGGTGCACGGGCGCATTGCGCCGCGCCTGGTGCGCTTCATGCTGGATGCCGGCGCCCAGGTGCGGGCGTGCGCCGCGCAGTGGGCAACGCCCACCTGCCTGCTGTACGCCGGTGCCGACCGCTGCGTGGCGCCGCGCGGCAGTGCCGCTTTTGCCGCCGCGGCGCCGGCAGCCCGGGTGCAGGCCACCGCCTACCCCGGCCTGGCGCACGAGATCTTCAACGAGCCCGAGCAGGCCCGCGTGCTGGCCGACTTGACCACCTGGCTGCAGGCGCGGTTTGCGCCGCTGCCGGGGGGGCGGCCCGCGGTGTCGCCGACGGTGTCAACCTCGGTGGTGTCGGCACAGGCCGCGTCCTAAACTGAGGGCCGGGCCGCCGATCCGCGGCCTGCCATCCGCCGACCGGGCCCCACAACGGCCCCAGCCCCTTCGACAGGAACGCCCATGAACGCCCGCGATCCGCTGCAACCCCTGCAACCCGATGAAGCCACCGCGCTGGGCGCCTTTGCCAGCCGCCGCTGGGACGAGGCCCTGCTGCCCGCGCTGACCGACTACATCGCGGTGCCGGCCAAGAGCCCGATGTTCGATGCCGACTGGCAGAAGAACGGCCTGATCGAGCGCGTGGTGCGCGACGCCGCGCAGTGGGTGGAGGCGCGCAAGCTGCCCGGCCTGACGCTGGAGGTCATCCGCCTGGATGGCCGCACGCCGGTGATCTTTTTCGAGATCGAATCCACCAAGGCGGGATCGACCGACACCGTGGTGATGTACGGCCACCTCGACAAGCAGCCCGAGTTCAATGGCTGGCGTGCCGGCCTGGGCCCGTGGACACCCAAGTACGTGGACGGCCTGCTCTACGGCCGCGGTGGCGCCGACGACGGTTACGCCATCTACGCCGCCATCACCGCGGTCGAGGCGCTGAAGGCGCAGAACCTGCCGCACCCGCGCATCGTCGGTCTGATCGAAACCTGCGAGGAAAGCGGCAGCCACGATCTGCCGCCCTACCTGGACCTGCTGCGCCCCCGCCTGGGCCAGGTGAGCCTGGTGGTGTGCCTGGATTCGGGCGCCGGCAACTACGACCAGCTGTGGCTCACCACCAGCCTGCGCGGCATGGTCTCGGGCGTGCTGAAGGTGGAGATCCTCACCGAGGGCGTGCACTCGGGCGATGCCAGCGGCGTGGTGCCGTCGAGCTTTCGCATCCTGCGCCATGTGCTCGACCGGCTGGAAGACTCGGCCACCGGCCGGCTGCTGCCCGAGGCCTTTCACTGCCAGGTTCCGGCCGGCCGCGTGGCCCAGGCCCAGGCTGCGGCGGCCACGCTGGGCGACGCGGTGTTCAAGTCCTACCCCTGGAGTTGCGGTGCCGAGGGCCAGCCGGTGCTGCCGATGACGCAAGACCCGGTGCAGGCCCTGCTCAACCGCACCTGGCGGCCCACGCTCAGCGTGACCGGGGTCGATGGCTTTCCCGAGCTCAAGAGCGCGGGCAACGTGCTGCGGCCCTTCACCGCCTTCAAGCTCAGCCTGCGCCTGCCGCCACTGGTGAACGGCCACGAGGCCAGCCTGAAACTGAAGACCCTGCTGGAAGACAACGCGCCCTACCAGGCCAAGGTGACCTTCCAGCCCGATGGCCGCGCCGGCGAGCTGGGTGCTACCGGCTGGGACGCACCGGATCTGTCACCCTGGCTGGAGCGCGCGCTCAACGAGGCCAGCCTGGCGCATTACGGCGCGCCAACGGGCTACATCGGCCAGGGCGGCACGATCCCGCTGATGAACATGCTGCAGCAGGGCTTTCCGGCTGCGCAGATGATGGTCTGCGGCGTGCTGGGCCCCAAGAGCAATGCCCACGGGCCCAACGAGTTTCTGCACGTGCCCTACGCCAAGCGGCTCACCGCCGCCGTGGCGCAGGTCATTGCGGCCATGCCCTGAGGGGGTGCCTCTCATCTGGGGCACACCCTCTGTGGGGGGGCGCCCTGGGCAGGGCGTGCGGCCGGCCCGCGCGGGCCGACCGCCTGGGCTCACTGACCGGCGGCCGTGGTCTTGGCGGCGGCCGCGGCGCGCGGTGCGGCCGGGCGGTTCACCGCCAGGGCTTCACCGGCGCTCAGCAGCTGGCCGGCGCGCACGGCGGCCACGGTGTCGCGCTTGACGTCGGCGCGCGCCAGCGTCGGCGTGCCGGTGGTTGCCGCGGGCAGGTTCACCAGCTCGCCGGGGGCGGCCAGCGTGTGCTGGCGCTGGGCGGCTTCGACCTGCGCCACCACTTGCGCGCGGCTCAGGGTGCTGCGCAGCGGCTGGCTGTGCTGGATCACCTCGCCCTCGCCGGCGGGGTACCAGTCGGTCGTGGTGGCGGCCTGGCAGGTGGCGGCGCCCAGCAGGGCAACGGCGGCAGTGGCGGCGGTGAGCAGGGTCGAACGAACGGTCATGATGGGCTCCTGAGTCAGCAGGGTGGCAAGGACACCGGGCTCGCCTCGGGTGGGTGGCGCCGGTGTGTCGATGGGCTCAACTTTAGGTAGTTACCCCAGGCTGAAACAGCGGCCAGGCTCGAATGCACCATTCCATTTCATGGAATGATGTGAAGCTTAGATGGCTCGTTGATAACGAACATCGCAGTAATCTGGCTGTCATCTGGCGGCAATCTGAACCCGGAGATCCCATGGACCAGCTGCGCGCCATGCGCGTGTTTGCCCGCGTGGCCGACGAAGGCGGCTTTGCCGCTGCGGCGCGCGCGCTGGACCTCACACCACCGGTGGTGACGCGCCTGGTGGCCGAGCTGGAAGAGCAGCTCGGTGCCCGCCTGATGCAGCGCACCACGCGCCGGCTGACGCTCACCGAGGTGGGCACCGAGTACCTGGAGCGCGCACGCCAGATCCTGGCCGATGTGGACGACGCCAGTGCCGCCGCCAGCCGCGACACGCAGGAGCCTCGCGGCCACCTGCGCGTGCTGACGCCGCCGGCGCTGGCCGTGCACCAGCTGGCCAAGCTGCTGCCGGCCTTCCATGCGCGCTACCCGCAGGTGAGCGTGGAGCTGCACTCGCCCGGCCCGGTGGAGACGATGGACGAGGGCTTCGACCTGACGCTGCTGTCCAGCCGGCTGCCGCTGCAGGGCGACTTCGTGGCGCGGCGGCTGGCGCGCACCGAGGTCATCCTGTGCGCCGCGCCCGAGTACCTGGCCCGCCACGGCCGCCCGGACCATCCCGACGATCTGGCCCGGCACGACACGCTGCTGCCGCCAATCAGCGACCTGCAGCGCGGCATCACCTTCCAGCGCCCGCGGGCCGACGGCAGCGGCCTGGAAAGCGCCACCACCGTGCCGCCGCGCCGCCCGCTGCTCACCACCCACCACACCGACACCATGTACGCCGGTGCGCTGCACGGGCTGGGCGTGGCCGGCCTGCCGTCGTTCGTGATCGAGGACGCCCTGCTCGAAGGCGCGCTCGAGCGCGTGCTGCCGGCCTGGCGCCTGTTCTCGCTGACCCTGTGGGCCGCACTGCCCACGCGCAAGCACCTGCCGGCCCGCACCCGGGTGTTCCTGGACTTTCTGCTGCAGGCCTTTGGCGGCGAAGACCGCGACCCCTGGCTGGCGGCGGCGGGCTGCGAGACGGGCGGGTGCGACTAGGGCCTGTTAACACAACCGGAGCCCGCCTGCGATCAGCGCGAAGCTGATGAAGCCGAGGAACATCACGTCCAGTTTCTCGAATCGGGAGAAGATGCGGCGATAGCCCTTGAGGCGTCGGAACAGACGCTCGACCTCGTTGCGCCGCTTGAACATCTCACGGTCGTACTCCCAAGGTTCGATCCGGGTCTTCAGCGGCGGCACGACTGGGATGAAACCAAGATCGAGCGCCAGTTGGCGCGTCTCGTTGCCCTCGTAGGCGCGATCCATAAGCAGATGCAGCGGCCGATTGGGTGCACCCAGGCGGGTCAGCAAAGCGCGTCCTTCGGGCGCATCGTGTGCGTGCCCCGGCGAGAGCGAGAACGTTATGGCCGTACGCGCGTCCGCGGCAAGCATGTGAATCTTGGTATTCCATCCGCCACGGGACTTGCCGATGGACTGGGGGCCGTTTTTTTAGCGCCCCCGTGCCATCCGGGTGTACCTTGATGCTGGTGCTGTCCAGGCAGACCGCTTCGATCTTGATGCGAACGACCTGCGACTGCTGAAGTTGCTCGAACACTCTGTCGAGGACGCCAGCCTTGGCCCAGCGATTCATGCGCGTGTAGACCGTGTGCCAGTTGCCGAAGCGCGCAGGCAGCCCACGCCACTTACAGCCATGCTCGGCGACGTACAGGATTGCGTTGAGGACGGCCAAGTTGGAGAGACTGACGTTACCTCGCTGGGTGGGCAGGTACTTCTCGATCTGCGCGAACTGGGCGGGTGTGAGTTCCATGCCCACAGTGTCGCGCCATTTGGGGGTTATTCAAATAGTGTTAAAACGCCCTGGTCAGGACTTAAAGCGGGCCACGGGCTTGTTTTCTACGATCCTGGAATGCAATGCCGTTGTTGCTGAAAAATCCCTATCAATCAACGACTTGGAAAATGCGTTGTTTTCCAGCTGGTGTGCTGCCTCAGCGCAGCGAGTAGCCGGTGGTCGTCAGCGTGCCGCTCATGGGCTCGATCAGGCGCACCAGCGGCGCCAGCTCGCGGTAGCGCACGGCCACCTTGGTGGCGTAGGCAAAAAAGCGCGGCAGGTCGGCGCTGTAGGCCGGCTTGGCGTCGCGGTGCTTGAGGCGGCAGAAGATGCCCAGCACCTTCAGGTGGCGCTGCAGGCCCATCCACTCGACGGCGCGCCAGCATTCGCCAAAGTCTTCGGCCAGGGCCGTCTCGCCCAGCAGGCCGGCGGCGCGCGCGCCCTGCCACCAGCGCACCGCCCAGTCGATCTCCTGCGCCTCGTCCCAGCTCAGGAAGGCGTCGCGCAGCAGCGAGGCGATGTCGTAGGTGACCGGGCCGCGTACGGCGTCCTGGAAGTCGAGGATGCCGGGGTTGGGCGTGCTCACCATCAGGTTGCGCGGCATCCAGTCGCGGTGCACCGCCACCTGCGGCTGGGCCAGCGCGCTGGCCACCAGGCGGTCGCACAGCGTCTGCCAGGTGGCCTGCTGCGCGTCAGTCCAGGTGATGCCGAACTCGGTGGCCACGCACCATTGCGGAAACAGCGCCAGCTCGCGCCGCAGCAGCGCGTCGTCGTACTCGGGCAGGCCGCTGGCGTCGACCTTGCGCTGCCAGTGCAGCAGCGCGGCGATGGCGTCGCGCATCAGCGGCTCGGCGCGCTCGCTGGGGCCGGTGCCGCCCTCGGTCTGCACCGCACGCAGGTACAGCTCGCTGCCCAGATCGGTGAGCAGCAGAAAGCCGTGGGCCGCGTCGGCGGCCAGCACCTGCGGGCCGTGCAGGCCGGCGCGCTGGATGCGGCCGGCGATGTCGACGAAGGGCCGCACATCCTCCTGCGGCGGCGGCGCGTCCATCACGATGCAGCTGCGCCCGTTGGCGCCCTGCACCCGCAGGTAGCGGCGAAAGCTGGCATCGGCCGACGCCGGCGCCAGCGTGGCGGGGTCCAGGCCCTCGCGGGCCGCCAGCGGCGTGAACCAGTGCCAGAAGGCGGCTTCGCGCGCGGCGTCGGGCCAGGCGATCAGGGCGGGGCTCGAGGGCGCGGCAGCAACAGGCGTCATGGGGGGGCTTGGGGCAGGGCGGGCGCGCGAGGGCCCTCATGGATAATCCGCCGATTCTACGAAGCCGACCCTGTCGCGCCGCGTTCAGCCCCTTCGCAGCGGCCCTGCCGCCCATCGACTTCGCCCCGCGTCCCGGGTGCGCCCGCGTTTGCCGCCCGTGCCCCACGCCGTTTTTCGCCACCGCCCTGCCCACCTGTTCACGCCGGGCCGCCTGCCGCTGGCCTGCGCACTGGCCCTGGCCGGCTGGGTGGCGCTGCCGGTGGCGGCGCAAGGCACGGCGCCTGCGGCCATGCCGGCGGCGGCATCGGCATCAGCATCGGCCGCCGCCGCAGCGGCATCGTCTGCCAGCGCCCCTGCGCTGCAGGCCAGCCCGCGGCTGAACCCGCCGCCCGATGGCGACGCCGCGCGCCAGCGGCCGCTGATCGTGCAGGCCGAGCGCCTGACCGTGCGCCCCGACATCGACGCCGTGGCCGAAGGCGCGGTCGAGTTCCGCCGCGCCGGCATGCTGATCCGCGCCGACCGCCTGGCCTATGACAGCGCCACCGACACCGCCAATGCACGCGGCAAGGTCGAGATCGAGCAGCCCGGCGTGCGCTACCGCGGCAGCGAGCTGCAGCTGCAGCTGCAGCGCTTCGAGGGCTTTTTCCAGCAGCCCGAGTTCGAGCTGCTGACGCTGGGTGCCGGCGGCCGCGCCGAACGCATCGAGTTTCTCGATTCGACGCGCAGCCGTGCCCACAAGGCCATCTACACCAGCTGCCCGCGCGACGATGGCCAGGGCCCCGACTGGCTGCTGCGCACCGACCGCGTGCGCTTCGATCTGCAGGCCAACGAAGGCATTGCCGAGGGCGCGGTGCTCGAGTTCCTGGGCCTGCCGATCCTGGCGCTGCCGGTGGTGAGCTTTCCGCTCTCGGACGACCGCAAGAGCGGCTGGCTGCCGCCCACCATCGTGCCGGTGGACAGCCGCAACGGCACCACGCTGGCGGTGCCCTACTACTGGAACATCGCGCCCAACCGCGACGCCACGCTGACGCCCACGCTGCTGGCGCGCCGCGGCATGGCGCTGGGCGCCGAGTTCCGCTACCTCGAGCCCGGGCACAGCGGCCAGATCGGCCTGCACCTGCTGCCGCACGACCGCGACACCGGCGGCTCGCGCCATGCGCTGCGGCTGGAGCAGCAGGGCCGCGTGGCGGGCCTGCGCTTTGCGGTGCTGGGCTACAAGGTCTCGGACGACGCCTACTGGAAAGACTTCAGCCAGACCGTGCCCGGCAACTCGCCGCGCCTGCTGCCGCAAGACGTGCGCGCCGAGCAGCAGTTCGGCACGCGCTGGGGCGCGTTGACGGCCTATGCCCGGCTGCAGCATTGGCAGGTACTGCAGACCGGCAGCGGCGACGACCTGATCGTGGCGCCCTACCGGCGCAGCCCGCAGCTGGGCCTGCGGGCGGCGCCACTGCTGCCGCTGGGCCTGCGCGCCTCGCTGGAGACCGAGCTCAACCGCTTCGACCGGCCCGACGCCTCGGCCTCGGCCACGCTGCCCACCGGCTGGCGCTGGCATGCGCTGGGCAGCCTGTCGCGGCCCTTCACCGAGCCCGGCTGGTGGTTCACGCCCAAGCTGAGCCTCAACGCCGCCAGTTACCACATCGACCAGACCGACGCCGCGCAGCGCCGCCGCAGCCGCCTGATCCCCACCACCAGCCTCGACACCGGCATGGTGTTCGAGCGCAACAGCCGCTGGTTTGGCCGCGCGCAGCGCCAGACGCTCGAGCCGCGCCTGCTGTACGTCAACACGCCCTACCGCGAGCAGTCGCAGCTGCCGCTGTTCGACACCGCCGAGCGCGACTTCAACGCCGTGTCGATCTATGCCGAGAACGCCTTCTCGGGCGTCGACCGGGTGTCGGACGCGCACCAGATCACCACCGGCGTCACCAGCCGCATGGTCGATGCGCAAACCGGCGCCGAAACCCTGCGCCTGGGCATCGCCCAGCGCATCCGCCTGCGCGACCAGCGCGTGGTGCTGTCGGGCGAGTCGCAGACCCAGCGCTTCTCCGACCTGCTGGTCGACGGCTCGACCGCGGTGTTCAACCCCTGGAGGCTGGACGTGGCGCTGCAGTACAACCCCGACAGCTCGCGCGTGGTGCGCTCGATCCTCGGCGCGCGTTATTCGCCGGCGCCCTTCCACACGCTGAGCATGGGCTACCGCCTGGCGCGCAACCTGTCCGAGCAGGCCGAGCTGGGCTGGCAATGGCCCATCTACCGCGGCAGCGCGCGGCCGGTGGGCGCCTCGGGCGGCTGTGGCGGCACGGTGTACGGCGTGGGCCGGCTCAACTACAGCCTGCGCGACAGCCGGCTGACCGATTCGATCGTCGGGCTCGAGTACGACAGCGCCTGCTGGATCGGCCGCCTGGTGCTCACCCGTTTGTCCACCGGCCGCGCCGAGGCGCGCACCCAGCTGTCGGTGCAGCTCGAGCTGTCGGGCCTGTCGCGCATCGGGACAAACCCCCTGCAACTGTTGAAGGACAATGTGCCCGGTTACCGGCTGCTGCGCGACACGCCGGGCCAGTCGTCTCCTCGCCTCGATCCATGACCCAATCTCCCCTCACCGGCCATTGCGCTGGCATCCCTGCCGGCGGCAGCTCGCTGCGCCTGCTCGTGGGTGCGCTGGCCCTGGCGGGCTGCCTCGCCGCCCCGGCCGCCCTGGCCCAGGCCGCCGCAGCCCGGCCCGGCGGCGCACCGGCCGCCGTGGCCGAGCGCAACAGCCGCAGCGGCGACTTCATCGTGGCGGTGGTCAACACCGAGCTGGTCACCTCGGTCGAGGTCGGCCTGCGCCTGGGCCGCGCCCAGGCCGAGCTGCGCCGCCAGGGCGGCCAGCTGCCAGCCGAAGACGCGCTGCGCCAGCAGGCCGTGGAGGCGCTGATCGACGAGCGGGTGCAGGTCACCTACGCGCGCGATTCGGGCTCCAAGGTCGATGACGCCGAGCTCGACCGCGCCGTCACCAACGTGGCCGCGCAGAACCAGATCACCGTGCCGCAGCTGCGCGAGCGGCTCAACGCCGAGGGCATGGACTGGAGCCGCTTTCGCGCCAATCTGCGCGACCAGCTGCTGGTCGAGCGCCTGCGCGAGCGCGAGGTCATCAACCGCATCCGCATCACCGACACCGACATCGACAAGCTGCTCGACGAGCAGCGTGCCCGTCTGGCCGGCGATGTGCAGCTGAACCTGGCGCAGATCCTGGTGAAGCTGCCTGAAGCCGCCAGCGAATCGGTGGTGGCCGAGCGGCGCGCCATCGCCATGACCGCCCTGCAGCGCCTGCAGCGCGGCGAGGCCTTTGCCCAGGTGGCGCGCGAGCTCAGCGAAGACGGCAACCGCGAGGCCGGCGGCGAGCTGGGCCTGCGCCCGGCCGATCGCCTGCCCGACCTGTTCGTTGAATCGGTCAAGGGCATCGAGGTGGGCCAGGTCACGCCGGCGCCGGTGCGCAGCGCGGCCGGTTTCCACCTGCTCAAGGTGGTCGACCGCCGCACGCCCGATTTCTACCAGGTCACCCAGACCCACGCCCGCCATGTGCTGCTGCGCGTGGGCGACGCCACCCAGCAGCCGGCCGTGCTGCGCCGCATGGAAGACCTGCGCCGCCAGATCGAGAGCGGCGCGCGCAAGTTCGAGGACGTGGCGCGCGAGGTGTCCGAAGACGGCAGCGCGGCCAATGGCGGCGACCTGGGCTGGGCCGCGCCCGGCCAATTCGTGCCCGAGTTCGAGGACGCGATGAACAAGCTGGCCCCCGGCGCGCTGTCGGCCCCGGTGGTCTCGCGCTTCGGCGTGCACCTGCTGCGCGTGGACGAGCGCCGCAACGTCACGCTCGACCCCAAGGAGGTGCGCGAGCAGGCCCGCAACCAGCTGCGCGAGGCCAAGTTCGAGCAGGCCTACGCCGACTGGGTGAAGGAGCTGCGCATGCGCGCCTACATCGAGATGCGCGAGCCGCCGCTGTGAGCTGGGCGCTCCCCCGCAGCGCCTTCGGCGCCTGCCCCCCACGGGGGCGCCGCCAGCGGCCCGGCCAAGCCGGCAGCGTGGCGGCCGCCGGGTTCGGGCTGCGCGCTGCGGCGGTGGCCTGAGCATGGGCCACATCGCGCGCAAGCGCTTTGGCCAGCACTTTCTGGTCGACACCGGGCTCATCGACGCCATCGTGCGGCTGATCGATCCGCGGCCGGGTGAGCCGCTGGTCGAGATCGGCCCCGGCCTGGGCGCGATGACCCAGCCGCTGCTCGAGCGCTGCGGCGCGCTCACCGTGGTCGAGCTCGACCGCGACCTGGCCGCGCGCTGGCGTGCCCGCCAGGGCGTCACGGTGATCGAGTCCGACGTGCTGAAGGTCGACTTCGCGGCGCTGGCCGACGCCGCGGCCCAGCCGCTGCGCGTGGTGGGCAACCTGCCGTACAACATCTCCACGCCCATCCTGTTTCACCTGCTGGCCGTGGCCGACCGGGTGCGCGACCAGAACTTCATGCTGCAAAAGGAGGTGGTCGAGCGCATGGCCGCCGGTCCGGGCGGCAAGGACTATGGCCGCCTGTCGGTGATGCTGCAGTGGCGCTATGCCATCGAGGCCACGCTGGATGTGCCGCCCGAGGCCTTTGATCCGCCACCGCGGGTCGATTCGGCAATGGTGCGCATGCGCCCGCTGGCGCAGCCGCCGGCGCTCGATCCGGCGCGCCTGGGCGAGCTGGTCACCGTGGCCTTCTCGCAGCGCCGCAAGCTGCTGCGGCACAGCCTGGGCCGCTGGCTCACCGAGCAGCAGTTCGGCGGCGCCTTCGACCTGCAGCGCCGCGCCGAGGAAGTGCCGGTGGCCGAGTACGTGGCGCTGGCCCAGGCCGTCGGCCCCCGCGCCGCCTGAGCGGCGTTGCCAGCCCGGCGGCCGGCCGCTGCTCAGGCGGGCGCCTGCAGCGGCCGCGCATCGGGGTTTATTGAGGCTTTGGCTGACACCCGGGCCCATCAGAATCGGGGCGGCTGTACCGCCCTGTCTGCATGCCTCGCACCGAAGTCTCCACGCCGTCGATCCCGTCGTCCGCACCGCTGAGCCGGGCTGCGCTGGTGGTGGCCGCGCTGCTGGTGGTGGCCGGTTGCCTGGGCGCCGCGTGGTCGCGCCACCAGCAGCAGAACCAGGTGCAGGGTGCGCGGGTGGCCTTTGTGGCCGAGCTGCGGGCCAGCGAGATCGCCGCCTGGCTGGCCGAGCGCCAGGCCGAGGCGCGCTTCGTGCGCTCCAGCACCTACATGGTCGACCTGTACCGCCAGCTCCAGGCCGGCGATGCCACGGCACGCACCCGCCTGATCGAGCGGCTTGGCGAGATGCGCCGCGCCGACGGCGCCGAGCGTGTGGCGGTGCTCGATGCCCAGGCCGACGTGGTGGCCGCCGATGGTCCGCTGGACGTGGCCGACAGCCTGCGCCAGGCGCTCGACCGCGCGCTCGGCAGCGGCGAGGTGCAGATCACCCCGCCAGCCACCGACAGCCAGGGCGTGCCGCGCCTGCAGGTGGTGATTCCGTATGTGCACAGCGGCCAGCCGGCGCAGCTGGCCGCGGTGCTGCAGGTTGATGCGCGCGCCGCGCTGTGGGCCCGCCTGAACCAGTGGCCGGCTGAAAGCCGCAGCGCCCGCACCCGCCTGTGGCGCCGTGACGGCCAGCAGCTCGTGGCGTTGGGCGCCGACCGGGCATCGGGCCTGCAGGCCGGCTCGCCCGCCGCCCACGCGGCCTCGGCGCCCGTGACCGCGCTGGCGCTGGCCGATGCGCGGTTTCCGGCCGCCGCGCTGGCCGCCCAGCCGCCCACCGCGGCGGCCTGGCAGAGGCTGTCCGACCACCAGGGCCGGGCGGTGATCGGCGCGCTGCGGCCGGTGCCGGGCAGCGACTGGTGGGTGGCGGCCAGCATCGAGCGCGACGAGCTGCTGGGCGAATGGCTGGGCGAGCTGGTGTGGGTCGCCGTCAGTGGCGCGCTGGCCCTGCTGGCGCTGGCCGTCGGGGCGCGCGCACTGCGCCAGCGCGAGCAGCTGCGCCTGGCCCAGCTGCAGCGCCAGCAGCAGCAGCAGGCGCTGCAGCAGCTGTCGCTGTACGCGGCCATTGCCGACGGCACCGACGACGCCATCGCCGCCAAGGATCTGCAAGGCCGCTTCACCCTGTTCAATGCCGCGGCCGGCCGCCTGCTGGGCGTGGCCCCGGCCGACATGCTGGGCCGCACGGGCCTGAGCCTGCCGCCAGCCCAGGCGCTGCTGGACACCGCCGCGCTCGAGCAGCAGGTGCTCACCGAGGGCCACCCACGGCGCCTGCAGGTGGCGCAGGCCGCGCCGGGCGATGCGCCGCACGGCGAGCCGCGCATCTGGCATGTCACGCTCGGGCCCTTGCGTGGCGCCGATGGCGACGTGGCCGGCGTGTTCACCGTGATGCGCGACATCAGCGAGCTGGCGCGTCTGCAGCGCCGGCTCGACGAGGGCATGGCCCTGCGCGCGATGCTGCTGCAGCATGCCCACGACGGCGTGGTGGTGGTCGACCAGAGCGGCAGCGTGATCGAGGCCAACCCGGCCTTCGCCGCCCTGATCGGCCGCGCCCCCGACGAGGTGCCGGGCCTGCACGTGTGGGACTGGGACCCCGACTGGTCGGCCGCGCGCTTTCACGCGTCGATCGCCGGCAACGGCCTCGACCAGGTGCTGTTCGAAACGCGTTTTCGCCACCCCGACGGCCGCTGCTTCGATGTCGAGATCAGCGCCTCGCGCTTCGACTTCGGCGGCCAGCGCCTGTCGCTGAGCGCCTGCCGCGACATCAGCGAGCGCAAACGCACCGCGGCCGAGCTCGACCAGCACCGCCACCGGCTCGAAGAGCGCGTCACCGAGCGCACCACCGAGCTGCAGCAGGCGCTGGCCGCGCAGGCCCGCGCGCTGCGCTTCACCCAGGCCGTGGCCGATGCCATTCCCAGCGTGGTGGGCTACTGGGACGGCCTGCTGTGCTGGCGCTTTGCCAACCGGGCCTGCGAGGCCTGGTTCGGCCAATCCGCCGAGCAGCTGCTCGGCCGGCCGATGGCCGAGGTGCTGGGGCCGGCCGCGCTGGCGCGTGCCGGCGATGCCCTGGTGGCGGCACTGGCCGGCCAGCCGCAGACGCTCGAGCTGACCCTGGCCGTGCCCGCGGAGGCTGGTGCCGGCACCGACGCGCCGGCCGTGCGCCATGCCCTGGCCCATCTGGTGCCCGACCGCAGCCCGGCTGATGGCGGCGATGCCACTGGTGGCACCGGTGCGCCGGGCGAGGGCGCTGCAGCCGGTGCCGTGCGCGGCCTGTTCGTGGTGCTGTCGGACATCGGTGCGGTCAAGCAGGCCGAGCTGCGCCTGCAGCAGCTCAACGAGGCCCTGGTGGTGGCGCGCGACCGCGCCGAGGCCGCCAGCGAGGCCAAGAGCGCCTTCCTGGCCAACATGAGCCACGAGATCCGCACGCCGATGAACGCCATCGTCGGCCTCACCCACCTGCTGCGCCGCGAGGCCGCCGAGCCGCGCCAGAGCGACCGCCTGGCGCGCATCGACACCGCCGCCCAGCACCTGCTGGCGATCATCAACGACGTGCTCGACCTGTCCAAGATCGAGGCCGGCAAGCTCGAGCTGGAGCAGGCCGACTTTTCGCTGGATGCGGTGATCGGCCGCGTGGTGGCGCTGGTGGCCGACCGCGTGCGCGCCAAGGGCCTGGAGCTGGTGGTCGACACCGACCACCTGCCCGACCGCCTGTGCGGCGATGCCACGCGCCTGTCGCAGGCCCTGCTCAACCTGCTCAACAACGCCACCAAGTTCACCGAGCACGGCAGCATCGTGCTGCGCGCCCAGCGCCTGCCGGCGCCGGCCGGTGCGGGTGCGGCGGGCGAGGTGATGGCGCGCTTCGATGTGTGCGACACCGGGGTGGGCATTGCCGCCGAGCACCAGGGGCGGCTGTTCCAGGCCTTCGAGCAGGCCGATGTCTCCACCACCCGCCGCTACGGCGGCACCGGCCTGGGCCTGGCCATCACCCGCCGGCTGGCCGAGCTGATGGGCGGCGAGGTGGGTCTTGAAAGCCAGCTCGGCCAGGGCAGCCGCTTCTGGTTCAGCGCCCGGCTGGCGCGTGCGCGCAGCACGCCGCCGCTGGCCGAGCTGGCGCAGTTCCAGGGCCGGCGCGTGCTGCTGGCCGACGACCTGCCGGCGGTGCGCCATGCGGTCACGCAGATGCTGGGCCAGATGGGCCTGCAGGTGGTGGCCGTGCCCGACGGCCCCTCGGTGCTCGAGGCCTGCCAGGACGACGCGGCCGCCGGCTTCGACCTGATGCTGCTCGACGAGGACATGCCCGGGTTCGGTGGCCTCGAGGCGCTGCGGCGCCTGCGTGACCAGGCCCGCCACGGCCTGCCGCCCGCGCTGCTGACCAGCACCGAAGACCAGGCCGCCACCGCCGACCTGGCGCGCGCGGCAGGCTTTCTGGGTGTGCTGCACAAGCCGATGACCGCCTCCACGCTGCTCGACGCCCTGCTGCGCACCCTGGTGCACCGGCATTGGCGCGGTAGCGCGCCGCCGGTGGCCGCGCCGCCGCTGTACGAGATCGAACACCGCCTGCGCCAGCGCCATGGTGGCGCGCGCGTGCTGCTGGCCGAAGACAACCCGGTCAACCAGGAGGTGGCCGTGGCCCTGCTGGCCGAGGTGGGCCTGCAGGTGGATGTGGCCGACAACGGCGCCCAGGCCATGGCCCAGCTGCAGCGCCAGCGCTACGACCTGGTGTTGATGGACATGCAGATGCCGGTGATGGACGGGCTGCAGGCTGCGCGCGCCATCCGGGCCCTGCCGCTGGGCGCCGGCCTGCCGATCCTGGCGATGACCGCCAACGCCTTTGCCGACGACCGCGCCGAATGCCTGGCCGCCGGCATGAACGACCATGTCACCAAGCCGGTCAACCCGCAGCAGCTGTTCGAGGCCTTGCTGCGCTGGCTGCCCGAGGGGGCGTCGCGCGCCGGGCGCGCCGATGCGCCCTGGTCGGCCATCGTCGGCCTGGACGCCGCCGCCGGCATCGCCCGCACCGGCGGCCGCAGCGATGTCTATGAGCGCGTGCTGGCGCGCTTCATCAGCCTGTACGGCCCGGACGGCAAGGGCTGGGCCGCGTTGAACGCCGACGAGCCGGCCCATCTGGCGCGGGCCCTGCATTCACTGCGCGGCGCGGCCGGCGCCATCGGCGCCAGCGAGCTCGAGGCGCTGGCGCTGGGCGCCGAGGCGGCGGCGCTGGAAGGGCGCGCGCCCTTGCTGCAACCATTGCGCAGCGCGCTGCGGGCACTGACCGACCGCGCCCAGGAAACCTTGCCCGCCTGAAACGACAACGGGCGGCCTGCTGGCCGCCCGTGCTTGTCTGGCGCTGGTCTCGCGTTTTGGGCTGACACTGTGGTCTGGCGTCGCCGCCGCAGCCGGCCGCGGTCAGGCCATGCTCAGGCGCCGTTGACCCACATCGCGGTGTCGAAGGCGCTGCACATCATCGGCATGTTCATGCCGAAGTTCGGGTTGGCGCCGTTCTTCGAGGCGGCCTTCACCGGCGCCTTCTCGGCCGCCTGGGCGGCTTCGTTCACACGCTCCCAGGCGCTGGTTTCGACGCTGCGCGCCACCGAGAACGAATAGAAGCAGCGGAACGCCACGCGGCGCTCACCCCAGAAATCGGCGGCGTCGCGGAACACGTCGAGCAGCTGCTCGCGCGCCTCGCGGTCGAAGCGGGCGTTGTCGGGCAACTGCTCCAGAACAACCACGAACCCCGGCTGCGCGCCGGCGCGGTGCACCAGATCGGTCATGCAGTCGTAGAGCGCGTCGAGGTTCTTGCCGAAGTGCGACGGGAACAGGAACGACTCGGCGATCTGCTCAAGCACGTCCTGCTTGGTCTGGGCCGATTGCAGGTTGGCGTACAGGAAATGCTGGCCGACATTCTCGGCGGCCACCATCAGGTCTTCGACACGGTAGGCCCGGATGGCCTGAACGATGTTGGGACGGACGGTCTGCAGCAGCATGGTCACGTTCCTTCCAGAAACAGGGGTGGATTCCGACTCGTCTGACCGCTCATTGCACGATGCGCTGGAAGCTCGCGTAATGGTCGGCCGTGTAATAACAGGCTTCGGGTTGGGTTGGTTGACGGCCGCCGCACACGATGCGCCTGGCGCCCCGGTCTCGCGACCTGGGCGTTGGCACGGTGTACTCGCGGTAGAAACCGCGCTGGCGTGCTGGCAGCAGACGTTCGCGATTGCCGAAGACCGTGCCGTCCTTGGCGTACGGGAACGGACCACCGGCGACGATCAGGCGCTGCGTCTGCTGGGCTTCGGCCGGCAGCGTGGCCAGAACCACGGTGCTGTCGTTGCCCACCGGGCCCTTGGCTTCGACCGGCGCATTCGCCAGCAGCGCCGACACGACCGTCGCCATGACACCCAGCGTTCGCCAGGAGGACATGATCGATGACCGAGCGGTCTTTGCCACGGGTTAACCCTGAAATCTGAACGAGAGATGGTACTGGAGTGCCCCCGAAAACTCAAGACATTGCCTCAAATTTGGGCAAAGTCAAAAGGATATGAGTGGGTACTCACAAGCGCCTAAGTGCCTGCCATGTCGACGATTTCAAGATGTCAAGCCAAAAAGTCATGGCTTGGCAGGCCGCAGACCGGGGGTGCTGCGGGTGTGCACCAGGTCGGTGCTGGCGGGCCTGCGCCGTCAGCGGACGGTGCGCCGGGCCGCGTCCCGGGCCGCATGCCGGGCAGGCGGCCGGGGCGGCGCCATTGCACGGTCGGGTGCGTTCGCCAGGCAGCGGGCGATGCCCGCCGCCGCTGCCGTTTTTACCGTGCCGCGTTGGCGTCGGCCACCGTCAGCGCGGTGATGTTGACGATGCGGCGCACCGTGGCCGAGGGGGTCAGGATGTGCGCCGGCTTGGCCGCACCCAGCAGCACCGGGCCGATGGCGATGCCACCGCCGGCGGCCGTCTTCAGCAGGTTGTAGCTGATGTTGGCGGCGTCGATGTTGGGCAGCACCAGCAGGTTGGCCTCGCCGCTCAGGCTGCTGTTGGGCATCAGCTCCTTGCGGTAGGCGGCATCCAGCGCGGCGTCGCCGTGCATTTCGCCGTCCACCTCGAGCCAGGGCGCGCGGGCCTGGATCAGCGCCAGCGCCTCACGCATCTTCACCGCCGAGGGCTGGTTCGACGAGCCGAAGTTGCTGTGCGACAGCAGCGCGGCCTTGGGCGCCACGCCAAAGCGCAGCATTTCTTCGGCGGCCTGGATGGTGATCTCGGCCAGCTGCTCGGCGGTGGGGTCGTAGTTGACATGGGTGTCGACCAGGAACACCTGGCGGCCGGGCAGGATCAGGCCGTTCATGCAGGCGTAGTTGGCGACGCCGGCGCGGCGGCCGATGACCTGGTCGATGTGCGCCAGGTGCTGGGCGGTGGAGCCCCAGGTGCCGCAGATCAGGCCATCCACCTCGCCCTTGTGCAGCAGCATCGCGGCGATCAGGGTCAGGCGCCGGCGCATCTCGATCTTGGCGAACTGCTCGGTCACGCCCTTGCGCTCGGTCAGGCGGTGGTAGGTCTGCCAGAAGTCCTTGTAGCGCACATCGTTGTCGATGTTGACGATCTCGCAGTCGCGCCCGGGCTGCAGGCGCAGGCCGTATTTCTGGATGCGCGCCTCGATGATGGCCTGGCGGCCCACCAGCCAGGGCCGCGCCAGGCCCTCGTCAACGATGACCTGCGCGGCACGCAGCACGCGGCGATCCTCGCCCTCGGCAAAGGCCACGTTCTTGCGCAGGGCCTTCTTGGCCACCGCGAAGATCGGCTTCATGGCATTGCCCGAGGCGTAGACGAAGCTCTGCAGCTTCATCTCGTAGGCGTCGTAGTCGGTCACCGGGCGGGCTGCCACGCCCGAGGCCACGGCGGCGCGGGCCACGGCCGGCGCGATCATCATC
Organism: Aquabacterium sp. OR-4; assembly: GCF_025290835.2. Classification (NCBI taxonomy): domain Bacteria; kingdom Pseudomonadati; phylum Pseudomonadota; class Betaproteobacteria; order Burkholderiales; family Sphaerotilaceae; genus Pseudaquabacterium; species Pseudaquabacterium prasiolae. Next base: position 379,594 of record NZ_JAOCQD020000001.1, read on the forward strand.
ATCAGCCGCGGGTCGAAGGGCTTGGGGATCAGGTACTCGGGGCCGAAGCTCAGCGTGGCGCCGGCATAGGCCGCGGCCACCACGTCGTTCTGCTCGGCCTGGGCCAGCTGGGCGATGGCGTGCACCGCGGCGATCTCCATCTGGTCGGTGATCGTCGTCGCACCGCAGTCGAGCGCACCGCGGAAGATGTACGGGAAGCACAGGACGTTGTTGACCTGGTTCGGGTAGTCGGTGCGGCCGGTGGCCATCACCGCATCGTCGCGCACCGCCTTGACCTCCTCGGGCATGATTTCCGGCGTGGGGTTGGCCAGCGCGAAGATCAGCGGCCGGGCGCCCATGCTGGCCACCATGGCCGGCTTGAGCACGCCGCCGGCCGACAGGCCCAGAAACACGTCGGCGCCCACGATCGCCTCGGCCAGCGTGCGGTGCGGCGTATCTTGCGCAAACTCGGCCTTGTCCGGGTCCATCAGCTCGGTGCGGCCCTGCCAGACCACGCCGGCCAGGTCGGTGACGAAGATGTTCTTCTTGGGCAGGCCCAGCTTCACCAGCAGGTTGATGCAGGCCAGCGCCGCCGCGCCGGCGCCCGAGGTGACGAGCTTGATCTCGTCGATCTTCTTGCCCACCACCTTCAGGCCGTTGAGCAGGGCCGCGCCCACCACGATGGCGGTGCCGTGCTGGTCGTCGTGGAAGACCGGAATCTTCATGCGCTCGCGCAGCTTGCGCTCGACGTAGAAGCAATCCGGCGCCTTGATGTCCTCGAGGTTCACGCCGCCGAAGGTGGGCTCCAGCGCGGCGATGATGTCGACCAGCTTGTCGAGGTTCTTCTCGTTGATCTCGAGGTCGAACACGTCGATGTCGGCGAACTTCTTGAAGAGCACGCCCTTGCCCTCCATCACCGGCTTGCTGGCCAGCGGGCCGATGTCGCCCAGGCCCAGCACGGCCGTGCCGTTGGTGACCACGGCCACCAGGTTGCCGCGGCTGGTGTAGCGGAAGGCGTTGACCGGGTCGGCCACGATCTCTTCGCAGGCGGCGGCCACGCCGGGCGAATAGGCCAGCGCCAGATCGCGCTGGTTCACCAACTGCTTGGTCGCGGTGATCGCGATCTTGCCGGGCGTCGGGAACTCGTGGTACTCGAGGGCGCTGCGGCGCAGTTCGGCGCGTTTTTCTTCGTAGGTGGACATGGGCGTGGAGCGGTGGAGAGAGTGGTCGGCCCGGGGCGTCGGCGCGGCGGCCGCAAGGCCTGGGGCCCAGCGCCGTCACCCGGGCGACAGGTGGGACGGCGATTCTAGGCAGCGGGTCTGTGCGCGGCACACCGCTCGGGCATGGCGCCATGCGGCTTCGGCATGGCGCCGGCCTGGGCGGCGGGCGTGGCCGGCAGTGTGCGCCCGGCGGCCGGCCCGGCACATGCGCGAAACTGCGTAGCGGCGGGGTCAGCGGCTGCGCCAATACTCTGCCGACATGTCTGCGCCTGCTCCCGCGCCTGCCGCCGCGCCGGCCCTGCCACCGCTGCCCGTGCCGCCGCGCCGCGCGCGCCGCGCGCTGCTGTGGGGCGCCCTGGTGGCCCTGCTGCTGGTGGCGCAGACGCTGCTGGTGCTGCTGTCGCTGCGCTACGAGGAAGCCCGCGCCCAGGAGCGCGCCGACGAGGTGGCCGCCGCGGTGCAAAGCGAGCTGCGCCGCGGCGTGCAGCGCGTGCTGCAGGGCTTGCAGGGCCTGCAGCCGCGCAGCGCCGATGACGCCGCCTGGCAGCAGAACGCCGCCGCGCTGCTGCGCGCCCAGCGCGAGCTGGGCCGCATCGAGCAGCGCGACACCGCGGCCCGCGTGGTGGCCGCGGCCGATTCGCCCTGGCACGAGCCGCTGTACCAGCGCCTGCCGCGCCACAGCGTCGATTTCGAGACCCAGCTGGCCTGTACCGCCGCACGCCGCACCATGGCGCCGGCCTTTGCGCCCAGCCAGTTCGTGCCGCTGCCCGGCGGCATGGGCGTGGAGGTGGTCGATGCCTGCGTGCCGGTGCAGCAGTCTGGCCAGCTGGTGGGGTTTGCGGTGGCCACCATCGTGCTGTCGGAGCTGCTGGATGCGGTGCGCCTGCCGGCCTACGGCGGCCGCCACGAGCTCAGCTTTGTCGAGGCCGACGGCACGCGGCTGGCCCGCAGCGGCCCGGTGCGCGGTGCCGGCGTGTTTGTGGCCGATCGCCTGATCGACCTCACCGGTGCGCCGCTGCAGGTGCGTGTGGACGCCGCCGACCGCCGGCCCAACCTGATCCCCAACCTGGCCACGGCCCTGGTGCTGGGCCTGTCGGTGGGCCTGTTCGTGGTGGTGCTGCTGCTGGTGCGCGACACCCGCCGCCGCGCCCGTGCCGAGTCGGCGCTGGCGGAGGCGCTGGCCTTTCGCAAGGCGATGGAGGATTCGCTGATCACCGGCCTGCGCGCGCGCGATCGCAGCGGCCGCATCGTCTATGTCAACCCGGCCTTCTGCGCGATGGTGGGCTACACCGCCGACGAGCTGATGCGCGCCGATCTGCCGCCCTACTGGCCGCCCGACCAGGTGGCCACCTACCAGCGCCGCCAGGCCGAGCGCCTGGCGGCCGATGCGCACCACCCGCCCTCGCGCGAGGGCAACGAGACCGAGTTCCAGCGCAAGAGCGGCGAGCGCTTTCCGGTGATGGTGTACGAGGCGCCGCTGGTCGACGGCACCGGCCACCACACCGGCTGGATGAGCGCGGTGCTCGACCTGTCGGCCCAGCGCCGGGTGGAAGACCTGTCACGCCAGCAGCAGGAGCGGCTGCAGGCCACCGCGCGCCTGGCCAGCGTGGGCGAGATGGCCTCGCTGCTCAGCCACGAGCTGAACCAGCCGCTGGCCGCCATCGCCAGCTATGCCACCGGCTCGCTGAACCTGCTGGCCGATGCCGAAGCCGCCGCGGCGCGGGCGGCAGCGCCCGCCAGCGCCCACCCGGCGGCGCCCGACAGCGCCGCGCTGCACCTGCCGCCGCCCGATGCCGACGAGCTGCGCCGCCTGCTGCGCCACGCCACCGAGCGCATCGCCGAACAGGCCGAGCGCGCCGGCCGGGTGATCAAGAGCGTGCACGACTTCGTGCGCCGCCGTCACCAGGCGCACGAGGTGATCGGCGCCGATGTGCTGGTCGACTCGGTGCTGCCGCTGGTGCGCCTGTCGGCGCGCAAGGGCGGGGTGCGCATCGCGCTCGACGTGGCGCAGCCGGCGCCGCGGGTGCGGGTGGACCGCACCATGGTCGAGCAGGTGCTGCTGAACCTCACGCGCAACGCCATCCAGGCCATGGAGTCGCACACACCGCTGGCCCAGCGGGTCCTGACCCTGGGCGTGCACGGGGCGCCGGGGCTGGGCGGCGAGCCGGGCACGGCCGGGCGCTGGGTGATGTTCAGCGTGCGCGACGCCGGGCCGGGCATCGCGCCCGAGGTGGCCGAGCGCCTGTTCACGCCCTTTTTCACCACCAAGCCCGAGGGCATGGGCCTGGGCCTGTCGATGTGCCGCACCGTGGTCGAGCAGCACGGCGGGGTGATGGACTTCGAGAACCTGACCGGCGCCGACGGCGCCATCTGCGGCACGCTGTTTCGCTTCACGCTGCCGCCGCCGCCGCCGCGCCCGGTCACGCCGCCGCTGCGGGCGTGATGTGGGTCAAGCCTGAGCCGGCATTGCAGCAGTTGGCCGGGTGTGCGGCCATGCCCGATACTCCGGCGCCATGACCGCCGTGCCCGTTTCGCCGCCACTGGGTCTGCCAGTGGTGTACCTGGTGGATGACGAGGCCGTGGTGCGCGACGCCCTGGCCTGGCTGCTGCGCTCACGCCGCCTGCTGTCCGAGGGCTTTGCCAATGCCGAGGCGTTCGAGGCCTGGCTGGCCGCGCGCCCCGACGCCGGCGCCAGCGGCGCGCCGCTGTCCGAGCGCTGGCCCGATGCGCCGGGCTGCCTGCTGCTGGACGTGCGCATGCCGGGCACCAGCGGCCTGGTGCTGTTCGAGCGCCTGGCCGAGCGCGGCCTGCTCGAGGCGCTGCCGGTGATCTTTCTCACCGGCCATGGCGACGTGCCCACCGCGGTGGCCGCGGTCAAGCGCGGCGCCTTTGATTTCGTGGAGAAGCCGTTTTCCGACAACGCCCTGGTCGACCGCATCGAGCTGGCGCTGGCCGACAGCGCCGCGGCCCTGCTGCGCCGGCGCGAGCGGCAGCGCGTGGCGCAATCGCTGGCCGAGCTGACCGAGCGCGAGCGCGAGGTGATGCACCGCGTCACCGACGGCCTGGCCAACAAGCAGATCGCCGACGAGCTGGCGATCAGCGTGCGCACGGTGGAAGTGCACCGCGCGCGCGTGTTCGAGAAGATGGGCGTGCGCTCGGCCGTCGAGCTGGCCAACCTGCTGCGCAGCCCGCGCGCCAGCCAGGGCGGCTGAGCCGCGCGGGTGGTCGTCGCGTCCGGAGCTGTTCACACGATGCGCCTGCCGAACAAGCTGCTGCTGTGCCTGGCCCTGCTGCTGGGGCTGGCGTCGCTGGCCTTGCCGACCGGCGCTGCCGACCACTTCCGCTTCCGCCAGGCCCCGGGCGGCACGCCGGTGCTGCCGGCACGCGACCTGCTGGACGCCGCCGAGCGCCAGTTTCTGGCCGAGCTGCCCGAGCTGCGCGTGGGCCTGAACCTGCCCGACAACCGGCCCTACGAGGTGATCTCCGACAACGGCGAGATCTCGGGCATCCAGATCGAGATCCTGACCCATTTGTCGCAATCGCTGGGCCTGCGCCTGCGACCGGTGGTGCTGCCCAGCTTTCCGGAGACGCTGGCGGCGCTGCGCAACCGCGAGATCGACCTGATGGCCACCGTGGGCTACGAGCCCTCGCGCGAGGGCTACATGGTCTACACGCTGGGCACCGCGCCCAACCCCGGCGCCATCATCGGCCGCGCCATCGACACGCGGTTTGGCGACAACCCCACGCTGAACGGCCGCCGCGTGGCCATCGAGCGCGGCTACGTGGCGCAGCAGTTCGTGCGCCGCACCTTTCCCGAGGCGCTGATCACCGACCAGCCCGACACCCGCAGCGCGCTGGGCGCGGTGGCGCTGGGCGAGGAAGATTTTTACGTCGGCAGCATGCTGATGGCCATGGACCGCATCCAGCGCGACGGCGTGGCCGGGCTGGAGGTCAAGAAGTCGCTGCTCTACGCCACCGGGCAGATGCACTTCGGCGTGCGGCGCGACTGGCCGCTGCTGGCCTCGGCCCTCAGCAAGGGCATTGCCGCGCTGCGCGCCACGCCGCTGCCGGGGCTGCAGGCGGCCATGCAGCAGTTGCAGGGCCAGGTGGCCGCGCCGATGCTGGGCCTGAGCCCCGCCGAGCAAAGGCAGCTGGCCGGCCGCAGCGTGCTGCGCCTGGGCGCGGTGCGCGGGCTCGAGCTGCTCAACGAGGCCACGCCCGATGGCGGCCATGCCGGCATTGCCGCCGACTACACCGCCCAGGTGGCCGCGCGCCTGGGCGTGGCGGTCGACATGGTGCCCTTCGACAGCGTGGCGCAGATGCTCGACGCGCTGCGGGCCGGGCAGATCCACCTGGTGCCCTTTCTCACCTTCACGCCGGCGCGGGCGCAGGAGGTGGCCTACTCGCATCCCTATCTGGAGATGCCCTACTTCATCGTGGCGCGCAGCGACGCGCCGCTGTTCTGGGATCTCGACAGCCTGCGCGGCAAGCGCCTGGCGCTCACCGCCCAGCACCCGCTGCGCGAGCTGCTGCGCCAGCGCTACCCCGACATCCGCATCGTCGACGCGCCGCCCGGCGGCGGGGCCATGGACATGGTGGCCCGGCGCGAGGCCGATGCCGCGGTCGAGGTCAAGCTGTATGCCAACCTGCGCATCAACCACGACAACAACGGCCTGCTGCGCACCGTGGCGCAGGTGGAGGAGCTGCCGGCGCAGTTCCACTTCGCGGCCTCGCGCGAATCGGCGGCGCTGATCCCGCTGATCGACCGCGCGCTGGCCGACATCCCGGCCACCGAGCGCTCGCGCATGCTGCGGCGCTGGGTGGCGGTGGACTTCACGCCCGGCTTTGCCTGGCGGCGCCATGCACCGTGGGTGCTGGCCGTGGGGGCCGGCCTGCTGCTGCTGCTGACCGCCAGCCTGTGGTGGACGCGCCGGCTGGCGGCCGAGGTGCGCCAGCGCCGCACCGCCGAGCAGCGGCTCGAGGACGTGACCGCCAGCCTGCCCGGCGTGGTGTTCCAGGTGGTGCTGGCGGCCGATGGCCAGCGCGAGCAGCGCTACATCAGCCCCACCGCCGAAGATTTTCTCGGCACCCGGATTTCGCCCGCCGACAGCGTGGTGGCGGCCCTGAGCGCCCACATGCGGCCCGAAGACGCGGCCATGCTGCGCCAGGCGCGGCGCGACAGTGCGCGGCGCCAGAAGCCGCTGAAGCTGACCTGGCGCTACCTTGATCCGCGCCGTGGCGAGCGCTGGCTGCACTGTGAAGTGGCTGTGCGCCAGCTGGGCAGCGGCCGCTCGGCCTTCACCGGCTACATCGTCGACGTGTCCACCGAGCGCGCGCTGCAGGCCCAGCTGCTGGATGCGATGCAGGCCAAGAACCTGTTCGTGGCCAGCGCCAGCCACGAGCTGCGCGGCCCGCTGCAGGCGGTGACGCTGGCCTTGCAGCGCCTGTCCGAAGGCCCGCTCGATGCCGCCCAGCGCCAGGTCTGCCGCATTGCGCAGGATTCGTCGTCGGCGCTCACCCAGCTGATCGACGACGTGCTCGACCTGGCCCGCTTCGAGGCCGGCCGGCTGACCCTCAACCCGCAGCCGCTCGATCTGCCGGCGCTGCTGGCCCAGCTGGTCGACAACCACCGCCTGGCCGCTGAAAGCCGCGGCCTGCGCCTGGGCCTCACGCTCGATCCCCAGCTGCCGGTGCGCGTGCTGGCCGACGGCCTGCGCCTGCGCCAGCTGCTGGTCAACCTGGTCGGCAATGCCGTCAAGTACACGCCGCAGGGCGAGGTGCATGTCAGCACGCGGCGCGTGGCCAGCGCCGACGGCGTGGGCGAGCGCCTGCTGATCGCCGTGCGCGACACCGGCGTGGGCATTCCGCCCGAGCGCCAGCACGCGCTGTTCGAGCCCTTCGGCATGCTGCATGCGCCGGCCGATGCGCCGCCCGAAGGCAGCTCGGGCCTGGGCCTGGCCATCTGCAAGCGCCTGGCCGAGGCCATGACCGGCCACATCGTGCTGACCAGCACGCCGGGCCTGGGCACCACGGTCACCCTCGATCTGCCGCTGCCGCCCGAAGCGCCTGAAGTGCCTGCCGCCGCGCCCACGCCCGCGGTGGCGACGCCGGCCGCCGCCGTGCCGGCCGATGCCGGCGGTGCCGGCCCGGTGGTGCTGCTGGTGGACGACGACGCGGTGAGCCGCCTGCTGCTGAGCGAGCTGCTGCGCGGCGAAGGCCTGGTGGTGGCCGAGGCCGCCGACACCGCCAGCGCCTACCTGCGCTGGCTGCGCGGCGACGTGGCGGCGGTGATCAGCGACCAGCACATGCCCGACGGCAACGGCCTGGTGCTGCTGCAGCGCATCCTGCAGGAGGCGCCGCCCGCGCAGCGGCCGCGCCTGGTGCTGTGCAGCGGCAGCCCGCCGTCGGTGGAGGCGGCGCGCAGCGCCGGCCTGGACGCCGCGCTGCGCAAGCCGGTCACCGCCGAGGTGATGCGCGAGCTGCTGCGCAACATGGGCCTGGTGGGCGAGCCCGCCGACAAGGCCTGAGCAAGGCGGCCGCGTGGCGGCCCTCGGTGACAATGCCGCGCCATGGCCCTTGGCGAGTTCGACCTCATCACAAAGTACTTCACCCGGCCGGCGCGGGCCAGCCTGGGCGCCGGCCTGCCGGGCGGCCACACCGTGCTGGGCGTGGGCGACGATTGCGCGCTGCTGCAGCCGGTGCCCGGGCGGCAGTGGGCGGTGTCCACCGACATGCTGGTCGAGGGTCGGCACTTTCTCAGCACGGTGCGGCCCGAGCGCCTGGGCCACAAGGCGCTGGCGGTCAACCTGAGCGATCTGGCCGCCTGCGGCGCCGACCCGGTGGCCTTCACGCTGGCGCTGGCGCTGCCGCGGGTGGACGAAGCCTTCCTGGCCGGCCTGTCGCAGGGCCTGTTCGCGCTGGCCGATGCGCACGGCATCGCGCTGGTCGGCGGCGACACCACGGCCGGGCCGCTGAACCTGTGCATCACCGTGTTCGGCGAGCTGCCGGCCGGCCAGGCGCTGCGCCGCGACGGCGCGCGTGCGGGCGATGCGCTGTGGGTCAGCCACCCGGCGGGCGGCGGCATCGGCGATGCGCGGCTGGCGCTGGAGGTGTTTCGCGGCACGCTGGCGCTGCCCGGTGCGGCCTTCGAGCGCGTGCGCCAGGCGATGGAGCTGCCGCAGCCGCGGCTCGACCTCGGCCGCGCGCTGCGTGGCCTGGCCACGGCGGCCATTGACGTGAGCGACGGCCTGGCGGGCGATCTGGGCCACATCCTGCGCCGCTCGGGCGTGGCCGCCGAGATCGACGTGGACGCGCTGCCGATCAGCGCCGACCTGGCCACGCTGCCGCTGGCGCTGCAGCGCGAGTACGCGCTGGCCGGGGGCGACGACTACGAGCTGCTGTTCACCGCGCCGGCCGAGGCCGATGGCGCCGTGCGCGCGGCCGCCGAAGCCGCCAACGCGGCCCGGCCCGGCGGCCCGGCGGTGGCGGTGCGGCGCATCGGCCGGCTCACGGCGGCCGCGCCTGCCGGGCCCGCGCTGCGCCTGGTGGATGGCAGCGGCCAGGCGCTGGCCCTGGCGCTGCGCGGCTTCGACCACTTCGCCACGCCATGAGCGAGCCGGCCACCCCCGTGGTGACGCAGCCGCTCGCCGCGCCGGCCGGCACGCCGCCGCGTCGGGCCACGGCCGGGCTGATGCTGCGCCACCCGGCCAGCTTCATCGCGCTGGGCTTTGGCAGCGGGCTCTCGCCGCTGGCGCCGGGCACGGTGGGCACGCTGTGGGCCTGGGCCAGCTTTCTGGCGCTGCAACAGTGGCTGGGCGAGGCCGGCTGGGCGCTGGTGCTGGCCGGTGGCCTGCTGGTCGGCTGGTGGGCCTGCACACGCTGCGCCCAGCGCCTGGGGCTGAGCGATCCCGGCGCCATCGTGTGGGACGAGATCCTGGCCTTCTGGCTGGTGCTGTGGCTGCTGACACCGGCCTCGCTGTGGGCCCAGGCGGTGGCTTTTGCGCTGTTCCGCTTCTTCGATGCCGCCAAACCCGGCCCGGTGGGCTGGGCCGATGCCCGCTTCAAGCAGCGCCCCGGCCGGCCCATCGGCTGGCGCGAGGGCTTCGGCATCCTGTTCGACGATCTGGTGGCCGCCGGCTGCACGCTGCTGGTCATCGCCATCTGGAAGGCCAGCCTGGGATGAGCCCCGCCATCGACACCCTGGTGGCCACGCTGGCCGCCACGCTGCGCGCCCGCGGCCTGCAGATGGCCAGCGCCGAAAGCTGCACCGGTGGCCTGATCGCCGCTGCCTGCACCGATCTGGCCGGCAGCAGCGACTGGTTCGAGCGCGGCGTGGTGAGCTACAGCAACGCCGCCAAGACCGCGCTGCTGGGCGTGCCGGCCGAGCTGATCCACCACCATGGCGCGGTCAGCGAGCCGGTGGCCCGGGCCATGGCCGCCGGCCTGCTGGCGCAGGCGCCGGTGGCGCTGGCCGTGGCCGTTACCGGCGTGGCCGGCCCCGGCGGCGGCACGGCCAGCAAGCCGGTGGGCCTGGTGTGGCTGGCCTGGGCCTGGCGCGACGCCGCCGGTGCGGCGCAGGTGCAGGCCGTGGCCGAGCGGTTTGCCGGCGACCGCACCGCGGTGCGCGCGGCCACCGTGGCGCGTGCGCTTCAGGGCCTGCTCGCGCAGGCGCCGCTGGCGGTGCAGCCGGCGCCAGCTCAGCCGGCCGCAGGTTCGTGAGCCGCGCAGCCCCGGGCGCCTTGGCCCCGGCCTCCCCAACCCGCCACTGGCGCGGCCCCAAGGCCCGCCGGCCATGCCCATGAACATCCTGCTTGCCGGCAGTTTTGATGACGAGGCCGAGCACCGCCAATGGGCCGCTGCGCTCGATGCCGCGCTGCGCCCGGCCCTGCCCGGCGGGCACCGCCTGCTCAGCGCGCGTGGTGAGGTGCCCGACGAGACCATCGCCGCCGCCATCGTGGCCAACCCGCCACCCGGCAGCCTGCAGGGCCTGCCGCAGCTGCGCCTGATCCAGAGCCTGTGGGCGGGCGTTGACCGCCTGCTGGCCGATGCCACGCTGCCGCCCGGCGTGCCGGTGGCACGCATGGTCGATCCGATGATGAACGAGGCCATGGCCGAGACCGCGCTGTGGGCCGTGCTGGCCCTGCACCGCGGCTTCTTCACCTATGCCCGCCAGCAGGCCGCCGGGCGCTGGCAGCCGCTGGCCCAGCGCCGCGCCGACGAGCTGCCGGTGCTGGTGCTGGGGGCCGGCCAGATGGGTGGCACGGTGGCGCGCCGGCTGGCCGCCAACGGCTACCCGGTGACCGTGTGGCGGCGCCAGGCGCCGGCGGCCGGGGCCGGTCAGGCTGCGGTGAACGCGGTGCACGAGGTGCACGGCCCCGACGGCCTGGGCACCGCGCTGGCCGGCGCCCAGGTGCTGCTGAACCTGCTGCCGCTGACGCCCGAGACCCGCGGCCTGATCAACGCCCGCCTGCTGGCCGCGCTGCCGCGGGGCGCCGGCCTGGTGAACCTGGCGCGCGGCGCGCATGTGCTGGATGCCGACCTGCTGGCCGCACTCGACGCCGGCCAGATCGGCCACGCCGTGCTCGACGTGTTCAGCACCGAGCCGCTGCCGGCCGATCACCGCTACTGGCAGCACCCGCAGGTGAGCGTGCTGCCGCATGCCGCGGCCATGACCGATGCGCGCACCGCCGCGGCCATTGCCGCCGCCAACATCGCCGCGCTGGCTGCCGGGCGGCCCATCGCCAACCTGGTGCAACGGGCAACGGGCTACTGAGCGGCCGGGCCACCGCGCCGCGCCGCCGGGGCGCCCGCTCAGCCGGTGCCTCCACCTGGGGCCAGGTTGTCGGGCCAGGTTGGCGGGCCAGGTTGACGGGCCAGGTTGACGGGCCAGGTTGACGGGCCCTCAGGCCTTCAGGTACTCGGCCCGCGTATCCAGCCAGCGCGCCACATGCGCCTGGGCTGCGGCCGGGTGCTGGCGCAGCAGCCTGGGCGCCTGCTCGCGGGCCAGCGCCAGCAGCGGCGCGTCGTCGTTGAGGTCGGCAAAGCGCAGCAGGGCGTCGCCGCTCTGGCGCGCGCCCATGAACTCGCCGGGGCCGCGGATCTCGAGGTCGCGGCGGGCGATCTCGAAGCCGTCGGTGGTTTCGGCCATCGCGCGCAGGCGGTCCTTGCCGGTGGGCGACAGCGGGCCCTGGTACATCAGCACGCACACGCTGGCCACCGCGCCGCGGCCGACTCGGCCGCGCAGCTGGTGCAGCTGGCTCAAGCCAAAGCGCTCGGCATGCTCGATCACCATCAGGCTGGCATTGGGCACGTCCACGCCGACCTCGATCACCGTGGTGGCCACCAGCACCTGCATCGCGCCGCCCGAGAACTGTGCCATCACCGCCGCCTTGTCGGCCGGCGGCATGCGCCCGTGCAGCAGGCCCACGCTGTGCCCGGGCAGGGCGTCGGCCAGGCGCTGGTGGGTGGCGGTGGCGTTTTCCAGGTCGAGCTTTTCGCTCTCCTCGATCAGCGGGCACACCCAGTACACCTGGCGGCCCTTGGCCACCTCGGCGGCGATGTTGGCCACCACCATCTCGCGCTTGTCGTCGGCAAACACCTTGGTCAGCACCGGCGTGCGCCCGGGCGGCAGCTCGTCGATGGTGCTCACGTCCAGATCGGCGTAGTAGCTCATGGCCAGGGTGCGCGGGATCGGCGTGGCGCTCATCATCAGCAGGTGCGGCTCGAGTGCGCGGGTGGCGCCGTCGCGGCCCCCGCCAGGCTCGCCACCCTCGCCGCCGACGGCCTGCAGCTTCTCGCGCAGCGCCAGGCGCTGGGCCACGCCGAAGCGGTGCTGCTCGTCGATGATGGCCAGGCCCAGGCGGGCGAAGTGCACGTCGTCCTGGATCACCGCATGCGTGCCCACCACCAGGCCGGCCTCGCCGCTGGCCACGCGCGCCACCATCTCGCGCCGGGCCTTGCCCTTGCGGCTGCCGGTGAGCCAGGCCACGGCGATGCCCAGCGGCTCCAGCCACTGCACCAGCTTGCGAAAGTGCTGCTCGGCCAGGATCTCGGTGGGCGCCATCAGCGCGCACTGCCAGCCGCTGTCGATGGCCACCGCGGCGGCCAGCGCGGCCACCACCGTCTTGCCCGAGCCCACATCGCCCTGCAGCAGGCGGTTCATCGGTGTGGCGGGTGCATCGGGTGCATCGGGCGCGACAGGTGCGTCAGGCGCATCGGGTGCGCCGTGGGCCGGCGGCGGGCTGGGTGTTCGCGCCAGATCCTGCGCAATCTCCTCGCCCACACGCCGCTGTGCGCCGGTGAGCTGGAAGGGCAGCGCCGCCAGCAGCTGCTCGACCAGGCCACCGGCCCGGGCCTGCAGCCGCGGCGCGGCCTGGGCGCCGCGCTGGGCGCGGGCCATCAACTGGCTGAGCTGCTGGGCCAGCAGCTCCTCGAACTTCAGGCGCTGCCAGGCCGGGTGGCTGCGGTCTTCCAGTGCCGCCAGCGCCAGGCCGGGTGCCGGGTGGTGCAGGCGCATCAGCGCCTCGCGCAGCGGCGGCAGACCGGCCGGCACGGTGCCGGGCGGCAGCAGCTCGTCCAGCGGCGCGCGCTGCAGGCCCGAGGCCACGGCCTTGCGCAGGTACAGCTGCGGCAGCTGCGCGCTGGTGGGGTAGACCGGTGTCAGCGCCTGGGCCAGCGGCGCGCCGGGCACCACGCCCTTGAAGTGCGGGTGCACCATCTCGCGGCCAAAAAAACCGTGCCGCACCTCGCCACGCACCCGCACGCGCTGGCCGGCGGCCAGGGTCTTCTGGTGGTTGGGGTAGAAGTTCAGAAAGCGCAGCACCAGCTCGCCGGAGTCATCGGCCAGCTTCACCACCAGTTGGCGGCGCGGGCGCAGCTCGATGCGGCACTCGCGCACCACGCCCTCCACCTGCACCGCCTCGCCATCACGCGCCGCGGCAATCGGCGTGATGCACGTCTCGTCTTCATAACGCAGCGGCAGGTGCAGGGCCAGGTCGATGTCGCGGCGCAGGCCCAGTTTTTCCATCGCCTTCTGCGGCGCGGATTTTTCGCGCGGGGCAGCGGGGGCGGTGGTGGGGGGAGACGGCATGCGGCGATTCTGCCGTTGGCCAGGGGTGTGACCGCCTGCACGGCGCGGCCCGTGGCTTCGCCCGGCCGGCCGGGGCTGGGCCGCGGCTGTCGATAATCCGGGCTGGCCGCCCTGCGGCTGCACCCGGCCGCGCCATCCAGCCACCCGCGCCTTGCCCGACGCAGTTCAACCTGCCCACCGCACGAAAGCCCGCTTGTCCGCCCCTCTGACCCGTTTGTCCCGCCTGCTGCCTCGCCGTCCCTGGCTGCGCCGCGCGCTGATCGGCGCCGGCGCCACGCTGGCGGCCGGGGCGCTGGCGCTGGGCCTGGCGGTGGCCTGGTACCTGCCCCAGCTGCCCTCGCTGGAGCCGGTCACCACCTACCAGCCGCGCCAGCAGCTGCAGGTGTTCACCGCCGATGGCGTGGAGATCGCCGCCTTCGGCACCGAGCGGCGGGTGTTCGTGCCGATCGAGCAGATGCCGCCGGCGCTGGTGAAGGCGGTGCTGGCCACCGAGGATGCGCGCTTCTACCGCCATTCGGGCATCGACTGGCTGGGCGTGGCGCGGGCCATCGCGGCGCAGCTCACCGGCGGCATGCGCCAGGGTGCGTCCACCATCACGCAGCAGGTGGCGCGCACCTTCTTCTTGTCGCAGCGTTTCACGCCCGAGCGCAAGATCAAGGAGGCGCTGCTGGCGCTGCGCATCGAGCGCAAGCTGTCCAAGGACAAGATCCTCGAGCTGTATCTGAACCAGATCTACCTGGGCCAGCGCTCCTACGGCTTTGCCGCGGCGGCCGACACCTATTTCGGCAAGCCGCTGGCGCAGATCACGCTGGCCGAGGCGGCCATGCTGGCCGGCCTGCCGCAGAACCCGGCCTTTGCCAACCCGATCACCAACCTCGAGCGCGCCACGCGCCGCCAGCGCATCGTGCTGGCGCGCATGGTGGCCACCGGCGACATCAGCGCCGAGCAGCAGGCGGCGGCCAAGACCCAGGTGCTGGCCATCGGCAAGCCGCGCGAGGCCGTGCTGCATGCCGAATACGTGGCCGAGATGGCGCGGCGCACGGTGGTGGAGCGCTTTGGCACCGAGGCCTATTCGCAGGGCCTGCGCGTGGTCACCGCACTGCGCGCGGCCGACCAGCAGGCGGCTTGGGCCGCGCTGCGCCGCGGCGTCCTGGCGCACGACCAGCGCCAGGCCTGGCGCGGCCCCGAGAACCAGGTGGAGCTGCCGCGCGATGACGCGCCCGATCTCGACCAGGCCGCCGGCCAGGCGCTCAAGGATGTGCGCGATGACGACGTGCTGCGCGCCGCCGTGGTGCTGGCCGCCAGCCCGCGCGAGGTGATGGCCCTGCTGGCCAGCGGCGAGCGCGTGCGCATCAGCGGCGAGGGCCTGCGCCGCGCCGCTGCCGGCCTGGTGCCCAAGGCGCCGGATGAGCTGGCCATCCGCCGCGGCGCGGTGATCCGTGTGATGCAGGCCAACGCAGCGGCCGCGGCCAGGCCCGGCGAGGCGGCCGCGGGCCCCTGGGGCATCGTGCAATGGCCCGAGGTCGAGGCCGCGCTGGTGGCGCTGGATGCCGGCAGCGGCCGCGTGCGTGCGCTGGTGGGCGGCTTCGATTTCCAGCAGCAGCCCTTCAACCATGTCACCCAGGCCTGGCGGCAGCCGGGCTCGTCGCTCAAGCCCTTTCTGTATTCAGCCGCGCTGGAAGAGGGCGTGATGCCCGGCACCCTGGTCAACGATGCGCCGCTGAGCTTTGGCGACGGCTGGCAGCCGCAAAACAGCGACGGCAGCTTCGACGGCCCGATCACGCTGCGTCAGGCGCTCACGCGCTCGAAGAACCTGGTGTCGATCCGCGTGCTGCAGCAGCTGGGCGTGCCGCCGGCGCTGGCCTGGCTGCGGCGCTACGGCTTCGAGTCGGCGCGCCAGCCGAGCGACCTGACCCTGGCGCTGGGCGCCGGCGGCACCACGCCGATGCAGCTGGCCCAGGCCTATGCGGTGCTGGCCAATGGCGGCTGGCGGGTCAGCCCGGTGCTGATCGAGAAGATCACCGACGCGCAGGGCAAGCTGCTGTTCCAGGCCCCGCCCGCCGCGGCCCAGCCCGACGAGGCGCAACGCGCGCTGCCGGCGCGCAACGTGTTCCTGGTCAACAGCATGCTCAACGACGTGGCGCGCTACGGCACCGCCGCGCGCGCCCAGGGCCAGCTGGCGCGTGGCGACCTGTACGGCAAGACCGGCACCACCAACGATGCGGTCGATGCCTGGTTCGCCGGCTTCCAGGCCGGCGTGGGCGCCGATGGCCAGCAGCGCGGCCTGGTGGCCGTGGTGTGGATGGGCCACGACCAGCCGCGCAGTCTGGGCGCACGCGAGTCGGGCGGCGGCCTGGCGCTGCCGATCTGGATCGACTACATGGCCCGCGCCCTCGACGGCGTGCCCGCCGCGGCGCCGCTGCCGGCGCCCGAGGGCCTGCTGCGCGAGGACGGCGGCGACTGGCGTTATGCCGACGCCGCCTTCGTGCCGACCATCGGCCTGGATGCCGACGCCGCCGCGGCCGCCGAGGCGGCGGCGTCCGAGGCGGGGGGGGCGGCCTCGGGCGCCGCACTGGCGCCGCAGTCTGGCGGGCCGGCACTGGCGCCATCACCCGTGCAGTCACCCACGCAGTCACCCGCGCCATCACCCGCGCCGGCCGGTGCGTCGCCGCTGCCGCCGGCGGCCGCGGCGGCCGGCCAGGCCCCGGGCTCGGCACCGCGCTGAGCGGCGCCGGCCCGGGGCCTCCACTGATCTCGCCAAGCACAGGGCCACCGATGCAATTGCTGTCCCGCCTCACGCTGCGTCAGATGCTGACGCTGCCCTACATCGCGCTGGTGCTGCTGCTCACCGGCACCATCGGCGCGCTGTCGTACAGCGCCGGGCAGCAGGCGGTGGACACGCTGTCGGACCAGCTGCTGACCGAGACGGTGAACCGCATCACCCAGGCAGTGGACCGCCATGTGGCCGGCTCGGCCGCGGTGCTGGAGACGGCCTTTCCGAAAGGCGTGCCGGCACCGGCGGCGGTGGCCGACGACCTGCAGGCGCTGCGCACCCGCTTCTGGCTGGCCACCTCGGTGCACCGCGACCCCAACAACTACGCCTACTACGGCGATGTGCAAGGCCACTTCTTCGGCCTGTGGCGCCACGGCCAGGACGAGGCCGAGCTGCGCCTGCGCGTCGAGGGCAGCGGCCCGCGCAGCATCTCGCGCTTTTCGGGCATGAGCGGCGTGCTGCGCGACACCCAGCCCGAGCAACGCATCTTCGAGCCGCGCGAGCGGCCCTGGTTCAAGGTGGCGCAAAGCAGCGGCCTGCACGCCTGGACCTCGATCTACATCGACTTCAAGAGCGCCGAGCTGGTGGCCACGCGGGCGCGCCGGGTCAACGACGCCGAGGGTCTGTTCCGCGGCGTGGTGGCCACCGACCTGTCGCTCGAGCGGGTCAACCAGTTCTTGCGCGCGCTGCCGCTCAGCGCCCATGGCCTGGCCTTCGTGGTCGAGCGCGACGGCAACCTGATCGGCGTGTCGCGCGGGCCGCACCTGAAGCGCCAGGCCGACGGCAGCAATGTGCGCCTGAGCGCCGCCGAGCACGAGAACCCGCTGGTGCGCGAGACCTACAAGGCCTACCAGGGCCTGCTCGAGCGCCAGAGCGGCCAGCTGCCGCGCACCGACGTGTTTGAAGGCCCCGACGGCGGCGCCGTGCAGGTGGCCCATGCGCGCATGCACGACAACGCCGGGCTTGACTGGATCGTGCTGGTGGCCGTGCCGCGCAGCGACTTCCTGCACCGCGTCACCGACAACTTCCGCCACACCGTGCTGCTGGCCGGGCTGGCCGCGCTGGCGGTGCTGGCCATCGGCCTGGGCGTGCTGGGCGTGGTCTCGCGCGATCTGGCCAGCCTGGCGCAGATGGCGCGCAGCTTTGGCGAAGGCCAGGCCGAGCCGCCGCTGGCGGTGGCCCGGCGCGACGAGATCGGCGAGCTGGCGCGCAGCTTCGTCACCCTGCAGCGCCGGCTGATGACCGACCGGCTCACCGGCCTGGCCAACCGCGAGGCGGTGACGCGGCGCATCGACGAGCGCCTGCAGCGCCACCGCCGCCGCGGCGACGAGCGGCCGTTTGCGGTGCTGTTTGTCGACCTCAACCGCTTCAAGCAGATCAACGACAGCCATGGCCACGACATGGGCGACCGCGTGCTGCAGGAGCTGGCCGAGCGCCTGCGCCAGGCGGTGCGGGCCGAGGACGACGTGGCGCGCTATGCCGGCGACGAGTTTCTGGTGGTGCTCGACAGCGTGGGCAACCGCCGCGATGCCGAGCATGTGCGCCACCTGCTCGAGCAGCGCTTGCGCGAGCCGCTGCGCACCCTGGCCGGGCTGGACGACGCGCTGGCCGGCGCGGCCATCGGCCTGGCGATGTTTCCTGACGACGCGCGCGACGCCGACACCCTGGTGCAGCGCGCCGACGAGGACATGTACCGCAGGAAGTGACTCGCCGCCCACGGCGGCAGCGCCGCCGCGCCGCCCGTGCATGGAACAATCCGCGCCCGAAGCCACTCTTCAGGCCGGTACAGCCTGAACGACATGAACCCAATCCCACGCTCACCGCGTCGGCTGCCCCACGAGGGGGCGCGTCAGTGCCCTCGGGCGGCCGGGCGGCACTGACATGCGCACCTACACCGTTTCCGATTTCGATTTCGACCTGCCGCCCGAGCTGATTGCCCAGCATCCGGCGGCCGAGCGCAGCGCCTCGCGCCTGCTCGATGGCACCGGCCCGATCAGCGCCCCGCCGGCCGACCGCGTGTTCCGCGAGCTGCCCGCGCTGCTGTCGCCGGGCGACCTGATCGTGTTCAACGACACCCGCGTCATCAAGGCCCGGCTGCACGGCGAGAAGCACACCGGCGGTGCCGTCGAGGCGCTGGTCGAGCGGGTGCAGCCCAGGCACGAGGTGTGGGCCCATCTGCGCGCCAGCAAGTCGCCCAAGCCCGGCAGCTGGGTGAGCTTTGCGCGGGGCGCCTTCGAGGCCGAGGTGCTGGGTCGCTGCGGGCCCGACGACGCCTTGTTCCGCCTGCGCTTTCCGGCCGATCCGCTGGCCCTGCTGGAAGCCCACGGCCATGTGCCGCTGCCGCCCTACATCACCCACGGCGACGGCGCCGAGGACGTGCAGCGTTACCAGACGGTGTTTGCCAGCCGGCCCGGCGCGGTGGCCGCGCCCACCGCCAGCCTGCACTTCGACCAGGGCGTGCTCGACGCGCTGGCCGCGCGCGGCGTGGCCAGCACCCGGGTCACGCTGCATGTGGGCGCCGGCACCTTCCAGCCGGTGCGCAGCGAGAGCCTGGCCGAGCACAAGATGCACAGCGAGTGGTACGAGGTGGGCGCGCAGGCCGTGGCCGACATCGCCGCCGCGCGGGCCCGCGGCGGCCGTGTCATCGCCGCCGGCACCACCGCACTGCGCGCGCTCGAATCGGCGGCGCAGCTCAGCGCACAGGCCGGTGCCGACAGCCTGCAGCCCGGCACCGGCGACACCACGCTGTTCATCACGCCGGGCTTCCAGTTCCGCGTGGTCGACCGGCTGATCACCAACTTTCACCTGCCCCGCAGCACGCTGCTGATGCTGGTCAGCGCGCTGGCCGGCCACGAGCAGGTGCGGGCGCTGTACCGCCACGCCATCGAGTCGCGCTACCGCTTCTTCAGTTACGGCGACGCGATGCTGCTGGATCGCGTGCGTTAACACGTTGATTAGTGCCGGGATATAGGCATTGTTAAGGAGGTTATCAAGATATCCCCACGCAACAATCATTGCGCGAATGTTTCGGATGTGCCGGGGCGACGCGAAGTTGTTCGAGGGAGAGTACTGAGATGAAGTGGCAAAGCTTGAGCGCCCTGCTGGCCAGTGCCGGCCTGATGGTGGCCTGCGGCGGCGGCGGTGGCAGCACCGAGAGCGTGGCAACCGTGCAGGACACCGACACCAGCATCACGCTGAGCGGCACCGCCGCCAAGGGCCTCATGGCCAATGCCGACGTGAAGGTGCATCCGGTCAAGGCCGATGGCACCGTCGATACCGCCACCGTGCTGGCCAGCACCACCACCGACAGCAAGGGCAAGTACACCCTGCCGGTGTTCAAGGTGCCCAAGTCGCAGCCTTATGTAGTGAAGGTCACCGCCAAGGCCGATGGCAGCAGCAGCCACCTCGACGAGGTGAGCAAGACCAGCCACGCGCTGCCCTCGGGCTTCTCGATGCGCACCCTGCTGATGGCGCCCAGCAGCGCCACGCAGACCACCGCCGCCAGCGTCACCCCGTTCAGCGAGATGGCCGTGGCCGCCGCGGCCAAGGCCACCGGCGGCGTCACCGCCGCCAATGCGCAGCAGGCGGTGTCCACCGTCACCCAGCTGCTGGGCTTCGACCCGATCCAGGTGACCGTGCCCGAGAACGTGGCCAGCGCCACCTCGGACGACCAGAAAAAGCTCTCGGTGATGCTCACCGCCGTCTCGCAGCTGGCCAACAGCGGCGACCTGGGCTGCGCCAGCGGCAGCAACGGCGCCAAGACCCAGTGCGTGGTCGAGGCCCTGGCCAGCGCCGCCAGCACCAGCACCATCAAGCTCGCCACCACCAGCGGTGGCACCACCACCGACGTGTCGGCCAAGCTCGGCGCCGCGGTGAGCACCGTGCTGGCCGATCCGGCCCTCAGCGGCAGCGTCGGCACGTCCACGCTGGCCACCGTGGTGGCCAACCTGGGTTGCACCACCAACTGCGCGGCCGCGGCCACCGGCACCACGCCGGTGGTGGATGCCACGGCCACCGCCATCGCGGCGGCCAAGCTGCTGTTCACGCAGATCAAGAGCGACTGGACGGCGATGTTCAGCCGCGGCAAGGTGAGCTCGGTGGCTTCCGGCGCGCTCAACCAGCAGGCCTGGGCCTTCAGCCAGGCCACCACCGATGTGCGCGTGCCGATCGACGTGATGGCCAAGGACGTGGGTGCGATGGCCATGGGCATCGACTTCTACAACGACTACAAGGCCGGCCGCGAACCGGTCACCACCACTGGCCGCAGCCGCGGTGATGCCAGCCAGGTCTACACCGACGGCAGCTGGATCTCGGAGCAGAACGCCTATCCCGCCGGCTGCTCGCTGTACCAAGACAGCGACGCCACGCGGCTGGCCACGGCGCGCGACAACGCCAACTTCATCGGCTGCGGTGCGCGCCACTACGTGATCGCCAGCTCGGTCAACGGGGTTCTCACCCGCACCGAATGGCGCCACGCGTTCACCATCACGCCGCAGGCCGATGGCACGTTCACCTACGTCACCCGGGCCCGCAAGCGGGTGCAGACCTGCCCCAGCAACGGCAGCTGCACCGTGACGCTGAACCAGGCGCTGCAGACCGACGCCAGCGACGCCAACTACGGTCGCTTCAGCGGCACCATCACGCCCACGCTCAGCGCCAGCTTCGGCAACATCACCAAGCTGGTCATCGCCGGTGACCTGCCGGCGGCCTTCGGCTACGACAGCCCCGAGATCGACACCCGCGCGTTCAAGCACACGCTGGCCTTCGAAGGCACGCAGACGCGCAACGCCGACGGCACGGTGAGCAGCACCGCCTCGGGCACGCTGGTGGCCAAGAGCAGCAGTGGCGCCACCGTGTCCACCGTGACCATCAAGCCCAGCAGCATGATGCAGCTGCCGGTGAGCTTTGACGCCAACGGCAACGAGGTGGCACCCGGCAAGAGCGGCAGCACGGTGTCGGGCGCACACACTGCCGGCGCGGTGTCGCTGAACCTGGTGTTCAGCAACGCCTCGGCCGAGTTCGAAGGTGTCTTCGCGCTCACCGACACGGTGTGGGACAAGAGCCAGACCACCTTGATCCCGACCAAGGCCACGCTCAGCGGCGCGCTGCGCACCCTCAGCGGCGGCACCAGCACCGAGTTCATGAAGGGCGTGTTCACGGTCACCGCCACCGGCATTGCCGCCTATGACGCCACGCTGGCCCTCAGCAGCAGCAACAGCTACCGCGTGGATACCGGCTTCGTGGGCACGGTCACCGCCCCCAACCGGCCGACCCTGGAGTTCAGCATCGGCGCCGGCATGCTCAGGGACAGCGACGAAGGCCGCGCCACCGCCATGACCCTGCAGTACCGCACCCTGGTCAACGGCACGCCGCGCAGCGTGGTCTCGATCACCGGCACCGCCAACGCGGCCGGCAACGGCATGAGCAGCTTCAAGCTCAGCGAAGCCACCTCGGGCCTGGTGATGACCTGGGCGCCGAGCGCCGACTCGGTGGACCTGTGGCTGGGCGACGTGCGCAAGATCGGCACGCTGAACGCCGGCAGCGGCCTGCTCACCTTCAGCGACAGCAGCTTCATCTCGCTGGACATCGGCTTGTGATGCACCACGCCACACGCTGCCACCGCCCGCTGGGCGGGCTGGCCGGTGTGGTGTGGGCCTGCGCCGCGGCAGCCCTGCCGGCTGCCGCGCAAACCGTCTACGACGCCGCCGCGGTGCCTACCGCCGGCGGCGTTGTCACGTTCGGCCTGCGCAGTGATCACCATGCCGATCCGGTGTCGCTGGCCCTGATGGGCCACGGCCACTGGAACAGCCGCGACTGGGCCCAGGTGGCCCCGCGCCGTGGCGACAACCTGGCGCGCATCGACGACGAGGCGCGCCTGGGCTGGCGCCAGCACGGCGGTGCCTGGCACGGCTGGCAGCTGGCCCTGCTGGCGCGCAGCCAGGCCACGCTGGTGGCCTCGCACGACGCGCTGGCGCTGGCCGCCCAGCTGGCCCGCGGCGAGCCGCAGGCCGCCGATGCCCACTGGAACACCCGGGTGCGCCTGCGTGCCTTCAGCGGCGCGGGGCTGGCGGTCGGGCGCGAGCAGGCCCTCACCGGCCTGCCCCTGCCCGGGCGCTGGCAGGCCGCGTGGGAAATGCAGGGCCTGGTGCTGGGCAGCTGGCGCGAACGCCACATCGCCGGCCCGGTGCACCTGGATGCCAGCAGCCAGCGCTATGACTTTGCGCTGGGTTCAAGCGAGGCCTACAACCGGCTGAGGCTGCCGTTTCAGCAGCCGGCGGCGCGGCGCGGTGCCGGCCTGCTGCTGGCGGCGCAGCTCGACTGGCAGGGCGAGGGCCCGGGCCGCAGCCAGCCGGGCCAACCAGGCGACTGGGCGCCGTGGGCCCGGCTGAGCCTACGCGATGGCGGCTGGCTGCGCTGGCGCGGCATGCCGCAGCAGCAGGCCACGCTGGACACCGCCACCGCCAGCACCGATGCCGACGGCTTTCTGGTCTACGAGCCGCTGATCCAGGGCCAGAACCGGCAGACCACGCTGACCCGCTGGATGCCCTGGCGCGCCAGCCTGGCCGGCGGCGTGACCTGGGCCGATGGCCAGCGCTGGGGTGTGCGGCTCGACAGCGAGCCCGGCTGGGGTGTTCTGCCGGCCTTCACCTGGCAGTGGCCGGCGGCCGCGGCGCAGGCCACCGGCTGGGCCGGCCTGGGCTGGCAGGCCGAGTGGCGCGTGCACGAGCGCCGCCTGGGCCTGGGCCTGGATTGGCGCGGCCTGAGCCTGCGCCTGGGTGCCGACCGTCTGGGCAGCGGCGCCCGCTCGCGCGAATGGGCCCTGGCCTGGCGCCAGGGCTTCTGATCAGCGGTCCTTGCGCAGCACGGCCTGCGGCGTCACGCTGTCGCCCAGCATGAACACCGTGTACAGGCCCTTGGCCAGGATGCTGGCGTCGGTCAGCGAGTACAGCGGCGTGGTCGACAGCGGCGAGCTGACCTCGATGCGCATCGTCGAGCTGGCCGCCACATTGGCCCAGGCCGAGGCCTGGCCCTGCGACACATTGCTGGCCACGGCGCTGAAGTCGGCGGTCAGGGTCAGCGGCACGGCCAGGCCGGCCACGCCGTGCACCAGGCGCAGCTTGGCGTTGCTGGTCACGCTGGGCAGGCGGTTGTCGTCGGTGATCAGCGTGATCTGCGGCGCCGCGGCGTCGCCCCACACCAGCAGCGTGTAGTCGCCGCCGGCCGGCATGGCCTGGCTGGCCACGCTGACCACCGTGCCGTTGACGGCCAGCACCACCGGGGCGGTGGCCGAGCCGTCGATCAGCGCATAGCTGCCGATGCTGGGCGAGGTGGCCGACGAGGCCAGCGTGCTGCCGTTGATCTGCGCCGTGACCTTGCCGTTGCCCGACACCGCCGCCACCACCCGCGCCCGCGCCTTGCTGTTGGACAGCGCGGTGACGCTGCCCTTTTGCACCGCCAGCAGGCCGTTGACCAGCACGCCGCCCGTGCCGGGCGTGAGGATCAGCGTGGCCACCTGGGTGCTGGCCAGCGTGAGGCCCTGCACGTCCAGGCGCAGGTCGCTCTTGTCGCCGGTGCCGGTGACGCGCAGGCGGAAGGTGCCCACGCCCAGCGAGATGCTGCTCACGCTGGAGCCGCCGGCCACGCCGCTGGCGATGGCGGTGGCGTCGTCCAGCGACTCGTCGCTGCCGGTCACGTACACGTCCACGGTGCCGGCGTCGCTGGCCAGGTTCAGCACGGTCAGGGCGCTCTTGCCGCTGTCGGCGGCGCTGGTGCTCTCCTCGATCAGCGCGGTCTTCAGCGCGCCCTGCCAGCCATAGGCCACCAGGGTGTAGGACACGTCCTTGACGAAGCTGCGCGACGAGCTCGACAGCGCGGTGGTCGAGCCGGTCGAGGTGATCACCGTGCTCAGCGAGTCGCTGGTGCCCACGTCCACATAGGCACCCTGGGTGCCGTAGGTCACGGCGCTGTTCTTCACCGAGTCGTCCACGTACAGGTCCAGCGAGGCATAGCCGGTGCTGGCGTTCAGCAGGCGCAGGTGTCCCGCGCCGTTGTCGTCCGAGTCGCCGCCGCCGCAGGCAGCCAGTCCCAGGGTTCCCGCCAGCGCGAGCCAGCCCGCCGCGCGCATCATCCACCGCATGGAAATCTCTCTTTACAGTTGTTCCGGATGCCGCGATTGCAGCGGCCCGCCGTCAAGCCGGGCTTGCCGATTGATGCTGCGAGGTGAAGAAGTTCGGGCCCACGTGTCCGGGCCGCCGGCGCCGGCGCCAGGCCCCTGAGCCGGCCCGCAGCCGGCCCGCCGGGTCGCACCGCGGCCGTCACCGCGGCGCTGGCGTGAGAAATCCCCTGCAAAAGGCGGGGTCATCGGCCTCTTGTCGGGCGCGCTCGCGGCCGATAGTCCAACCAAGAGCCCACGCTGTGGCCCGACTGCCGGGCATGGCCCTTCGCCTGTCCCGCCATACCTTGCCTGCCTCAAGCCCATGACAACTGCCACTGCCAACAAGTCGACCCTGTCCTTGTCCATCACCGCCGACCGGCTGATCTTCAGCGTGCTGGTCTTCAGCGCCCTGTTCGCGGTGGGGGTGGGCAACAGCTTTGACCAGCTGGGCCTGGCCATCGGCGGCGCGCTGGTGCTGGCGGTGGTGGGCGCGGCGGCGCTGTTCGGTGCGCCCGGCACCACGGCCTCGCGGCTGGCGCTGTCGATGGCGCTGATGGCCAGCGTGGCGCTGCACATCCAGCTGGCCCGCGGCACGGTGGAATACCACTTCGGCGTGTTCGTCACGCTGGGCCTGCTGCTGGTCTACCGCGACTGGAAGCCCATCGTGGCCGCCGCCGGCCTGGCCGCCGTGCACCATGTGACCTTCGACCGCCTGCAGGCCGCCGGCGTGGGCGTGTACTGCATGACCCAGCCCGACTTTGCCAAGGTGGTGCTGCACGCCGGCTACGTGGTGCTGCAGGCCGGCTTCAGCATCTACATGGCCCACATGATGCGCAATGCCGCCGTGGCCGCGCAGGAGATGGCGCTGCTGGTGAACCACCTGGGCGAAGACAACGAGCACATGGCGCTGGACGTCGACCGCGTGCCGGTGAGCACCCGTGAAGGCCAGGCACTGAAGGACGCGCTGCTGCGCCTGGGTTCGGCCATCGGCCGTGTCGGCCAGGCCATCGGCAACATCCGCACCGCCAGCACCGAGATCGCCAGCGGCAGCGCCGACCTGAGCCAGCGCACCGAAGAAACCGCCAGCAGCCTGCAGCAGACCGCCAGCTCGATGGAGCAGCTCACCGGCACCGTGCGCCAGAGCGCCGAGTCGGCGGCCCAGGCCAACCAGCTGGCCGGCTCGGCCGCGACGGTGGCGCAGCGCGGCGGCCAGGTGGTGGGCCAGGTGGTGAGCACCATGGACGAGATCAACCAGTCGTCCAAGAAGATCTCCGACATCATCGGCACCATCGACGGCATCGCCTTCCAGACCAACATCCTGGCGCTGAACGCGGCGGTCGAAGCCGCTCGTGCCGGCGAGCAGGGCCGCGGCTTCGCGGTGGTGGCCGGCGAGGTGCGCAGCCTGGCCCAGCGCTCGGCCGAGGCCGCGCGCGAGATCAAGAGCCTGATCGGCGCCTCGGTCGAGAAGGTCGAGTCGGGTTCGCGCCTGGTGCAGGACGCCGGCACCACGATGAACGAGATCGTCGGCAGCATCCAGCGCGTGTCGGACATCATCGGCGAGATCAGCGCCGCGGCCAGCGAGCAGAGCGCCGGCATCGGCACCGTCAACCAGGCCGTGACCCAGCTCGACGGCATGACCCAGCAGAACGCCGCGCTGGTGGAGCAGAGCGCCGCCGCCGCCGAGAGCCTGAAGGACCAGGCCGGTCAGCTGGGCGATGTGATCGGCCGCTTCCGCCTGGGCCAGGGCCAGGCGCTGGCCTGAGCGAAAAAAAGGTCCGGCGCGAAGGCCGGACCGCAAAGTGCCGCCCCGGATCGCGGGGCCATGGCAGAGGAGTGGTGAAAGACACGGGCCGCCATCGCGGCCCGTTCTGCATGGGGGCGCCGTGCGCTCAGACGGCCGGCGCGGCCGGCTCGGCTGCGGCCAGCGGCGTCGCGGTCTGCTGCGCATGGGCGGCCAGCGCACGCCCGGCCTCGTGGCGGGCCAGGCCGCCCACGCCGCTCAGCAGGCCCAGCGTGACCGTGGCGGCCAGCGCGAGCGACAGAAGTTGGTGCGACAGGTTCAGACGGGTCATGGCGGGCTCCAGGGCTTGGCGGTGGCGATGGGTTGAACTCTAGGCAGGCAGGCACGCGGCCGACAGCGGCCTGCGACCAGCCGCCTGCACGACACGATGAACGGCAGCCGACGACGATGGAGCGCCCGGCGGCCAGGCGTCACGAACCGGTCACCGGTGGTCGATACGCTCCAGCCCCCGTGTCGGGGCGGGGAGTGGCCGGGTCGCATGGAGGCGGCGCCGGCCAGCGCCTGCGGCATGTCGTCACCTCTGGAGGATGCCCATGAAGACCATCGTCGCGACCACCCTGGCCGCCGCTGCCGCCATCGCCTGCGCCCTGCCGGCACAGGCCAGTACCTGGAACACGCTGGACGGCGCCGCGCCGATCGTGATCGCCCACCGCGGCGCCTCGGGCTACCGCCCCGAGCACACGCTGGCGTCTTATGCACTGGCCATCCAGATGGGGGCCAACTACATCGAGCCCGACCTGGTGATGACCCGCGACGGCCACCTGATCGCGCGCCACGAGCCCGTGCTGGACGGCACCACCAACGTGGCCTCGGTGTTCGATGCCAGCCGCAAGACCACGCGCATGCTCGACGGCGTGAGCACCACCGCCTACTTCGCCGACACCTTCACGCTGGCCGAGATCAAGACCCTCAGCGCGGTGCAGACCCGCGGCCGCACGGTCGACTACGGCAGCCACATCACCCGCTACGACAGCGACCGCTCGATCCCGACGCTGGACGAGGTCATCGCGCTGGCCAAGGCGCAGAGCACGGCCACCGGCCGCACCATCGGCATCTATCCCGAGCTCAAGCACAGCACCTACACCTCGCAGCAGGCGCAGGCCCTGGGCTTCTCGGCCACCTACTTCGAGGACAAGCTGGTCAGCACCCTGCACGCGGCCTACGGCAACAGCGCCAATGCGCCGGTGTTCATCCAGAGCTTCGAGGTCAACAACCTGCAGTACCTGAACACCCGCACCGACATCAAGCTGGTGCAACTGGTGGACGCCGACGACGTGCGCGCCGACGGCTCGATGTCGCTGGTGGCGCCCTACGACCGGCCCTACGACCAGGCCGCACGCGGGCGCACGGTGACCTTTGCCGACCTGGTCAGCGATGTCGGCCTGCGCATGGTGGCCACCTATGCCGACGGCATCGGCCCCTGGAAGCCCTACCTGGTGAAGACCGTCGACGACGGCATCGACCGCACCGGTGACGGCGTGGTCAACATCAACGACCGCCTGGTCGTCGGCTCCACCGGCGTGATCGAGGCCGCGCATGCCGCCGGGCTGCTGGTGCACACCTGGACCTTCCGCAACGACGCCAGCGGCTACGGCTTTGCCGACCCGCAGGCCGAGATGCAGTACTACTACAGCCTGGGCGTGGACGGCCTGTTCACCGACTTCACCGACACCGGCGTGGCCGCCCTGGCCGCCGCCGCGGTGCCCGAGCCCGGCACCTACGCGCTGATGCTCGGCGGCCTGCTGGCCGTGGGCGCCGCGGCACGCCGCCGCCGCGGCGGCTGATCGCAGCCCTGCCGCTGCGGCGGCTGATCGCTGCCCTGCCGCCGCGGCGGCTGATTGCTGCCCTGCCGCCGCGGCTGATCGCCGCACCGCGGCACGGCAGCCAGGCACCGGGCGGGCACGCGCGGCGTCACGGCCCGGCCCCGGGCCGGCGGTACGATGCCCGGCCCATGCCCAACGTCCGATCTGCTGACCCGCCGGCGGCCCCCTCCGCAGCCGCTGCGGCGGCGGCCACCCCCGCCGCATCCAAGGCCGCCGCGGCCGCGCCCGCCGCGCTGTCGCTGGACGGCGTGCGCTACCGCTGGCCCGGCGCCGCGGCCGACACGCTGGTGGTCGACCACTTCACGCTGGCCGCTGGCGAGCGCGTGTTTCTGCGCGGCCCCAGCGGCTGCGGCAAGAGCACCTTGCTGGCGCTGGCCGCCGGCGTGCTGCTGGCCGATGCCGGCCAGGTGCAGCTGCTGGGCCAAAACTGGCGCACGCTGGGCGCCGCCGCGCGCGACCGCCGCCGCGCCGCGCACCTGGGCGTGGTCTTCCAGCAGTTCAACCTGCTGCCCTATCTGTCGGTGCTCGACAACGTGCGCCTGCCGCTGCGCTTTTCGCCCGCACGGGCGCGCCGCGCCGCGCCGGGCGCGGCCGAGCACCTGCTCGAGCGCAGCGGGCTCGAGCCCGCGCTGTGGCGCCAAAGCGCGGGCCAGCTGTCGGTGGGCCAGCAGCAGCGCGTGGCCGCGGCGCGCGCGCTGATCGGTGCGCCCGAGGTGGTGATCGCCGACGAGCCCACTTCGGCGCTCGACGAAGACCGGCGCGAGGCCTTCATGGCCCTGCTGCTGGGCCATTGCGCCGAGGCCGGCGCGGCGCTGCTGTTCGTCAGCCACGATGCCCGGCTGGCGGCGCGCTTCGACCGCAGCGTGGACCTGCCGGCGCTCAACCGCGCGGCCCGCCCGGCCCTGCCGGCCGAGCCGGCCGCCGCCGCATGACGCCGCTGCTGCAGCTGGCGGCGCGCAGCGCCTGGAACCGCCGCTTCTCGCTGGGCCTGGTGACGCTGTCGATCGCGCTGTCGACGCTGCTGCTGCTGGGCATCGAGCGCCTGCGCGTGGACGTGCGGGCCAACTTCGCCCAGGCGGTGTCGGGCACCGACCTGATCGTCGGCGCGCGCACGGGGCCGGTGCAGCTGCTGCTGTACGCGGTGTTTCGCATCGGCGCGCCGGCGTCGGGCATCGAGCTGGCCAGCGCCGAGGCCGTGGCCCGCCACCGCGCCGTGGCCTGGATGGTGCCGCTGGCGCTGGGCGACAGCCACCGCGGCTTTGCGGTGCTGGGCACCACGCCGGCGTATTTCGAGCACTTTCGCTACGGCGCGCGCCAGCCGCTGGTGCTGGCCCAGGGCCGGGCCTTTGGCGACGGCGGCAGCCCGGCTGGCGCGGCGCTGTACGAGGCGGTGATCGGCGCCGAGCTGGCCCGGCGCCTGGGCTACGGCCTCGGCCAGAAGATCGTGCTGGCGCACGGCGACGGCGCCATGGCGCACAACGACCACGGCGAGCACCCGTTCACCGTGGTCGGCGTGCTCGCACCCACCGGCACGCCGGTGGACCGCACCGTGCACATCGGCCTGCGCGCGATGAGCGCCATCCACGACGACTGGGCCAGCGGCACGCGCCTGCCGGCCGCGGCGCCGGCGTTCGGCGGGCTGGCGGGAGTTGCGGCGCCGCCCGCCGGCGTGCCCGGCCCGGCGGCATCGGCGCCGGCCGCCCAGCCGCCGCTGCCGCGCAGCATCACCGCCGCGCTGCTGGGCCTGAAGTCGCGTGCCGCGGTGTTTGCGGTGCAGCGCGAGGTGCAGGCCTTTCGCGCCGAGCCGCTGATGGCCGTGCTGCCCGGCGTGGCGCTGGATGAGCTGTGGGACGTGGTGGCCCTGGGCGAGCGTGGCCTGCAGGCCATGAGCGCGCTGGTGGCGGTGGTCAGCCTGGCCGGCCTGGTGGCGGTGATCCTGGCCGGCCTGAACGAGCGCCGGCGCGAGCTGGCCATCCTGCGCGCCGTGGGCGCCGGGCCGCGCCAGGTGCTGGCCCTGCTGGCGCTGGAAGGGGGCCTGGTCACCGCTGCCGGCGTGGCGCTGGGCGCCGTGGGCTGTGCGCTGGCGGTGGCGCTGCTGGCGCCGTGGGTGCAGGCGCAGCACGGCATTTCGCTGCATCTGGCCTGGCCGGGCAGCGCAGAATGGGCCTTGATCGGCGCCGTGCTGGCCGGCGGTTTCGTGGCCAGCCTGGTGCCGGGCTGGCGCGCCTACCGGCTGTCGCTGGCCGATGGCCTGAGTCCCCGCATCTGAGCCCGAACCGCCATTCCAGCGACCACCCGGCCGCACCCCGGCCCTGAACTTTGGCGCCCGCCGCGCATCGACCACTGCATGACTGCCCATCGCCTGCTTCTCACCCGCCGCCGCTGCCTGGCATCTTTCACCGCCCTGGCCGGCCTGTCGCTGGGGCCCGGCCTGACCGGCGCCCAGCCGCTGCCCAAGCCCGGCCCGGGCGGCTACACCGAGCTGCGCTGGGACGATCTGGTGCCCAAGGGCTGGGACCCGATGAAGCAGCTCAAGGACCGCGGCATCGCCAACCCGGCCGCGCTGCAGGACACCGACCCCAAGACCCAGGACCTGATGCGCACCCTGCGCGAAGCCTGGGACAACGCGCCCACCGAGCCGCAGCTCGATGGCGCCAAGGTCAAGCTGCCCGGTTACGTGGTGCCGCTCGAGGACGAGAAGGCCGGGCTCACCGAGTTTTTGCTGGTGCCGTATTTCGGCGCCTGCGTGCACACGCCGCCACCGCCGGCCAACCAGATCGTGCTGGTGGTGCCGGCCAAGCCGGCGGCAGGCTTTCGCACCATGGACACGGTGTGGGTCAGCGGCGTGCTGAAGGCCAAGCGCGGCGAGTCGCCGATGGGCGCCAGCGGCTACCGGCTCGAGGCGGCCCTGGTCGAGCGCTACAAGGCCCCGGCGCGCTGACGACCCGGCATGGCGTTCTGGACCTGGATCACCCGGCTGGGCGAGGCCCAGCTGCTGCTGCCGCTGATGCTGCTGGCCGTGCTGTGGCTGCTGCTGCAGCGCCAGCCGGCGCGCACCGCCCTGGGCTGGCTGGCGGCCACGGTGCTGGCGGCGGCCATCACCACCGTCAGCAAGGTGGCCTTCATCGGCTATGGCTGGGGCCTGCCGGCGCTTGATTTCACCGGCTTCTCGGGCCATGCGATGTTTGCCGCGGCGGTGTGGCCGCCGCTGTTGCGCCTGGCCGCCGCGGCCTGGTGGCCGGCGCGGCCCGGTGTCGGCTGGCTGGCGGGTTATGCGCTGGCGGTGCTGGTGGCGGTGTCGCGGGTGCAGGTGGGCGCCCATTCGTGGAGCGAGGTGCTGGCCGGCCTGGCGCTGGGGGCCGCCGCCAGCGGCGTGGTGCTGGCACGCGGCCACTGGCCGCGGCTGGCGCTCACCCGGCTGGCGCCGCTGGCGCTGGGCGCCGTGCTGGCCCTGGGTGTGGCCCGGGCCCCGGCCTCACGCACGCATGACTGGGTGACGCGGCTGGCGCTGGCCAGCTCGGGCCGCACTGAGCCCTTCCAGCGCTGGGCGCCGCAGTCCGGCCCGGCCACGCCCAAGGCCGGCGGCGCGCCTGCGCGGCGGGCGCCCGCCTCACTGCAGCCGCGCTGACGAGGGCTCGAGCCGCAGCGCCTCGGGCGTGGCGGCGGCCCAGTCGAACCAGGCCGCGGCGTCGCATTCGCTCACCGCCAGGCCCTGGCGCAGCTCGAAGCTCGACTCGAACCAGCCGCAGCCGCGCGCCGCCAAACCCTCGGCCGCCTGGCGCGCCGCCGCTTCGGCCGCCGCCAGCTCGTCGGCCAGCGCAGGGGCCTGCAGCACCGTCGCCGCCCCCACCGCGGCCACCATGGCTGCCTGGGGCGAGGTGCGAAAAGCCTGGCGCAGCGGCTTGGGCAGCAGGTTCATGGCGGGTCTCCGATGGGGTGGCTGTCGATGCCCGGCATCTTCCCGGCCGGCCGGCGGCCGCACCATCGCCCCGCGGCGGGGCCGGCGGGGGCCCCCGCGCGCGGCCATCCCCCATCCCTCGCCGGGGGGTGTGCCACCATCCCCCCTTTGCCGCGCACACCCCCCGGAGCCCGTCGCCATGTGTGGACGTTACGTCGTTGCCTACGACCCGCAGACCCTGGTCTCGGGCTTCAGCCTGACCCGCATCCAGCCCTTCGAGCGGCGCTGGAACGTGGCCCCGACGATGCCGGTGCCGGTGGTCTACGACACCCGCGAGGGCGAGCGTGTGTGCGAGCCCATGCGCTGGGGCCTGGTGCCGCACTGGGCCAAGGACACCGCCATCGGCGCCAAGCTCAACAACGCGCGGGTGGAGGGCGTGGCCGAGAAGCCCTCGTTCCGCCAGGCGCTGCGGCGGCGTCGCTGCATCCTGCCGGCCAGCGGCTTCTACGAGTGGACCGTGGCCACCGGCAGCGACGGCAAGCCCTACAAGCAGCCGCACTACATCTCGCCCGGCGCGCAGCCCTTTCTCGCCATGGCCGGCCTGTTCGAGGCCTGGCGGCCCGCCGATGCAGGCGAAGACGGAGAGTGGTTGCTCACCTGCTGCGTGATCACCACCGCCGCCAATGCGGTGATGGCGCCGATCCACGACCGCATGCCGCTGCTGCTGGCGCCCGCTGACTGGGCCACCTGGCTGCGCCGCGACCTGCAAGACCCCCAGGCGCTGGCGCCCTTGCTGCACGCCAGCAGCGGCCCGGGCGATGCGCTGCAGACCTGGCCGGTGGCGCGCACCGTCAGCCGCGCCGGCAACGAGGGGCCGGCCCTGGTCGAGCCGCTGGCTGCACCACCGGCCGGGCCGGCGGCGGATGGTTGATGGCTGACCGCTGACCGGGCGGCCGCCGCCAGGCGCCACGCGCCGATCAACCAGGCAGGCGGCCAGGCGGCCGGCCGAGCCGCCGCGCCGCTGACCGGCCTTCGGCAACGCTGCTATCCTCGCCGGCCCATGGCCCGCCCCCGTCGCCCACCCGCCGCCCGCGCCCGCTGGCCATCGCCCAGGCGCTGGCCCTGGCGCTGTGGCTGTTGCTGGCGCAGCAGTGGGCGCTGGTGCATGGCGTGGCGCACAGCGCGTCACAGCGCGCGTCGGCGCTGGCCGAGGGCGGCCTGGCAGGCCTGGCCGAGGTGGCCGATGCCGCGCCGTCCACCGCCACCGCCACCGCCACCGCCACCGCCACCGCCACCGCCACCGCCACCGCCACGCCCGCCGAGGCGCCGCACGACACCGCCGCCGAGGCGCTGTGTGCCAGCTGCCAGCTGCTGGCCGGGCTGGGCACGCTGCTGCAGCCCCCGGCGCTGGCCTGGCTGGCCAGCCCCTGCCCGGCCATGGCGCCGGCGGTGGCGCTGCAGCCGGGGCTGCCGGTGGCGGCGGCCACGCCCTTCCTGGCGCGCGCGCCGCCGCGGGTTCCTGCGTTCGTCTGATCTGCTGCACCGGCCAGCGCCCGCCCATGGCGGCGGACGCGGCCGGTTGCCCGTCATCCGTTGCCAGGAAATACCTTTCATGTTGTCGACCCCTGCGCGCCGCCGTGCGCCCTCGTTTGCCGCCGCGCGCCCGGCGCGCCCCGCCACCGCCCATCCCGCCCCGCGCACCGCGCTGGCGCTGGCCCTGCTCACACTGGGCTGGCCGCTGGCCGCCCAGGCGCAAAGCGCCCCATCGCCGGCCGCCGCCTCGCCGCTGGCCGGCAGCGTGCTGATCACCGGCAACCCGCTGGGGGCCACCCAGCTGGTGCAGCCGGCCGAGGTGCTCACCGGCGAGGCGCTGGCGCGGCGCCGCGCCGCCACCCTGGGTGACACGCTGTCGGGCCTGCCCGGCGTGGCAGCTTCGGGCTTCGGGCCGCAGGCCAGCCGGCCAGTGATCCGCGGGCTGGATGGCGACCGCATCCGCCTGCTCGACAACGGCGGCGCCTCGGCCGACGCCTCGAACCTCAGCTTCGACCACGCGGTGGCGGTGGACCCGCTGGTGGTCGAGCGCATCGAGGTGCTGCGCGGCCCGGCGGCGCTGCTGTACGGCGGCAACGCCACCGGCGGCGTGGTCAACACGCTGGACAATCGCATTCCACGCGCGGCGCTGGGCGCGCCGGGCGGGCGTGCCGAATGGCGCCTGGGTGGCGCCGCGCGCGAGCAGGCCGGCGCGGCCGTGCTCGAAGGCGGCGCCAGCGGCCTGAACTGGCATGTGGACGCCGCCAGCCGCCAGAGCCAGGACCTGCGCACGCCGCGCTTCACGCCGCCGGCCGAGGCCGAGGAAGAAGCCACCGCCACCCGGCGCGTGGCCAACAGCGCCGGGCGCAGCCACGCCGGTGCGCTGGGCGCCTCGTGGGCCGACGCGCAGGGTTTCGTGGGCCTGGCGGTCGACGGCCTGCGCCAGCGCTACGGCGTGGTGGTCGAGCCCGATGTCAGCATCCGCCTGCAGCGCGAACGCCTGGCGCTGGCGGCTGAGCGCCGCGGCCTGGCCGGGCCCTTCAGCGCGGTGGAGGCGCAGGCCAGCCGCACCCGCTACCAGCACCAGGAGCTCGAAGGCAGCGGCGAGGTCGGCACCACCTTCCGCAGCCTGGGGCAGGAGGCGCGGCTGCAGGCGCGTCAGGCGCCGCTGGCGCTGGCCGGCGGCCAGCTGCATGGCACGCTGGGCCTGCAGATCGAGCGGCTCGACTTCTCGGCGCTGGGCGAGGAGGCCTTCGTGCCCGGCACGCACACCGCCAGCGAGGCCCTGTTTCTGCTGCAGGAGTGGCGCGGCCCGGCCTTCACGCTGAGCGCCGGTGTGCGCCGCGAGCGCGCGCGGGTGCGCTCGGATGGCGACGCCGCCACCGCCGGCGGCGAGACCGAGGCCGAACCGCGCTTCGGTGCCGCCACCGAGCGCCGCTTTCAGCCGGGCAGCTGGTCGCTGGGCGCGCAGTGGCCGCTGGCCGCCAGCCTGCCGGGCTGGTCGCTGCGCGGCGGCTATGGCCATACCGAGCGCGCGCCGGCCTACTACGAGCTTTACGCCAACGGCGTGCACGTGGCCACCGGCACCTTCGAGCGCGGCGACGCCTCGCTGGGCGTCGAGCGCAGCCGCCATGCCGAGCTGGGCCTGCAATGGCAGCAGGGCGCGCACCAGGTGCAGCTGCAGCTGTTTCGCACCCGCTTCGCCAATTACCTGGCGCTCGATGCCCGCGGCAACGAGGTGGGCGTGGACGGCGGCGGCAGCGTGCCCGAGTACCTGTTTCGCGGTGTGCCGGCCACGCTGCACGGCCTGGAGATCGAGGCCCGCAGCCGCCTGCAGCTGGCCGGTTGGGCGCTCGATGGCCAGGCCGCGCTCGACCTGGTGCGCGGCCGCAACCAGGCCACCGGCGAGGCCTTGCCGCGCCTGCCGCCGCTGCGCCTGCACCTGGGCCTGGAGGCCACGCAGGGCGCGCTGAGCCTGGGCCTGGCGCTGCAGCACCAGGCCGCGCAGCGCCGCGTGCCGGCCACCGACAGCGCCACGCCCGCCGCCACCCGGGTGGACCTGAGTCTGGGCTGGCGCCAGCGCTGGGCGCAAGCCGATGCGCTGTGGACGCTGAAGCTGGCCAATCTGGGCGATGCGCTGGCCTGGAGCGCCAGCAGCGTGCGCCCGGCCCGCGAGCGCAGTCCGGCCGGCGCGCGCGCGCTCACCGCGGCCTTGCGCGTCGGCTTCTAGGCACGGGCAGGCCGGGTGCGTGATGTCTGGCCGAACAAGGCCATCGCGCCCCGCCAGTTCAGCCCATCGGCGGGATCGGCAGTGCGTAAGCTGTCGATCCCATGAACACCCACCGCGCAGCGCCGATGTCGGCCGAACCCCGCGATGCCCGAGAGGCCCGCGAGGTCTGGCCCGACACGACCCCGATGCCGCTGGAGCCGGATTCGTTGTCTCCGGCGCCCATCGACGGCCTGGACGTCAACGAACTCGACAGCGAGACGGTGTTCGACCGCCTGTTCGGCAGCCTGCCACTGCCCGCGTCCCGACGGCGCTAGGCGGGCGCCGCAGCGCGCGGCCCCAGCCTCTCAGCCCACGGCGAAGGGCCGCACGCCCAGCAGCGCCGCATGGCCCCAGAAGGCCAGAGCGGCCCAGGCCAGCACACCCACCGCCACGGTAGTCAGCGTGCCGGCGGTCGTGGCGGCCGCTGCCACCGTGCCGGCCGCGCGATCACGCCGGCGCGCCGAACGAAAGCAGGCCACCGCCCACAGCAAGAAGCCGCCAAACAGCAGCAGGTCGGCCAGCGTGTGGTTGGCCAGCAGATGGGCCAGTGCCCACACCTTGACGGCCAGCACCATCGGGTGCTGCAGGCGGGCCTTGAGCGCATTGCGCGGCACATACGCGGCCGCCAGCAGCAGCATCGACACCAGCATCAGCAGGCCGGCGAGGTGGCGTGTCCACAGCGGCGGTGACCACAGCGGCACCGGCGCCAGGCGCGCCTGGCCGTAGCCCCACACGATCAGCGCAAAGCCGGCCAGCGACAGCAGCGTGTACAGGCCCTTCCAGCGCTGCGCACCCAGGCGCGCCACCATGCCGCTGCGCCAGTCGTCGGCCACGATGCGCACCGAGTGCAGGCCCAGAAACAGCAGCAGGCCGAAGATCAGTGCAGTCATGTCGCGTCGCGCTCCGTGGCGGTGGGCAGGGCACGCGCGCCTGGCCGTGGCCAGGCCCGGTGGGTTATTTGCGGGCCGGGCTCTTCAGGTACAGGGTCCACAGCCGGGCCAGCTCGGCCGTGCCGTCGCTGCCCTTGACCTGGGCAAAGCTGTTCAGCGCCTCGGCCACCTTGCCGGCGCGCCACTGCACCACGCCCAGGTGCAGCAGGGCGTCGTCGGGCTGGCGCAGGCCGCCCTTGGCCTGGCCCTGGGCCATCACGGCCAGCGCCTTGTCGTGCTGGCCGGCACCCGACAGCGCCATGCCCAGGGCAAAGGGCACGTTGCCGTCCTTGGCGTTGCGGGCGGCGGTTTCGGCGTCGTTCAGGCTGCCGCGGTCGGCCGCGGCCGCCTTGGTGGCGGCCTCGCGCAGCTTGCGGTCGGCGGCGGCGTTGGCGTCCTTGCCCAGCACGCCGCTGTTGAAGCCCTCGTCCAGCAGCTTCTGCGCCTCGGCCGGCAGGCCCACCTGGTTGGCGCGAAAGGCCATGTCGCCCAGCTCGCCGGCCGGCAGCGGCAGGCCCACCGCCATCTTCAGGCGGTAGACGTCCAGGCGCAGGCGCTCGTCGGCAAAGCCCGGGCGCTGGTGGGTGCGCACGATCAGCTCGTTCCAGAAATCGGTCTTGCCGGTGGTGCTGGCCAGCTTGCCCAGCGTGGCCAGGTAGCCGGCGTCGTCCTTCAAGGCACCGTGCGCCAGCGCCAGGCGGCTCAGCAGCGCCTCGCCAGGCACGCGGCCGGCGGCCTCTTCGGCCTGCACCAGCGCACCAAACTCGCGCACCGCACCGGCCTGGTCACCGGTTTCGGCCAGCAGGCGCGGGTACAGCTCGCGCAGCTCGGGGCTGTTGCCGCCGTTGGCCACGTAGACCGGGTAGCGCTTGACGGCCAGCGCAAACTGCTTTTCCTGCACGGCCAGGCGGATCAGCGCCTCGTTGAGCGAGCGGCGCTCGGCCTCGGGCACGAACTCGCTGTCGATCACGCCCTGCAGCGTCTGCATCGCCAGCGCGCGCTCGCCCTTGCCGCTGGCGGCGGCCAGGCGGAAGCGGGCGACGATGTAGCGCTCGTACGGCGTGAGGCCGGCGATGGCCTCCACCGTCACCAGCTTGTCCAGCGCCTCCTGGTGCTTGCCGGCCTTCAGCGCCTCTTGCGCCTCCTGCAGGGGCTTGGCGGTCTCGGGGCGCACGGTGGGCCCCGAGGCGGCGGGCGCGGCCGCTGCAGCAGCCTGCTGGGCCAGGGCCGGCGCAGTGCCGCCGGCGGCCAGCGCCGTCAGCGTGGCCAGGGTCAGGGCGCGCAGCGCGCGGCGCGTGGAAACGGTATGGCGGATCGGCAAGCGGGCACCCCGTAAGGCGGTGAAGAACGAAGGCGGGAGTGTAGTCAGCCCGCGTGACGCAGCCCACCCACCGGGTTACCAGCGGGTTTCAGGCGGTATCGGGTGTGGGGGAGGGCGGGTGGACTCGCGTCCACGCGAGGCCGGGTGCCCCAGCTTCACAGAGGCGTGATGCCCGCAATCGCCCAGTCGCCGCCCACCGGGCGCACCAGGTGCCACAGCTCGGCAAAGGGCGTGGCGCCGGCGTCGGCCTGTTCGCGGATCAGGCCGCTGTAGCGCACGCTCACCACGTCCTGGCCCATGCCGTCGCGGGTGGTGTCGGCAATCTCGGCATCGAGCTGCACCACGTCGGTCTGCTGCGTGCTGGCGCCGCGCTCTTGCAGGTCAAGGCGCAGCGAGGCAAACAGCTCGGGCGTGGTGAACTTGCGCAGATCGTCCACATTGCCGGCGTCGTTGGCGGCCTGCAGGCGGATGAACACCATCTTGGCCAGGCGCAGGAAGTCGTCGCGGTCGATGCCCTCGGGCAGCGCCGGCCCGGCCATCGCCGCCAGCGCCGCGGCGCCGGTCTGCAGCGCAGCGGCGCCCGACGATCCGGCCTCGGCGGTGGCGCCTGTCGGCGTGCCCAGGCTGCTGCGCTCGGTCAGGGTGGCGGCTTGCTGCGGCTGGGCTGTTGGCTGCTGCACCGGCGCGGCGCGCAGGTGGCCGCCGGCCCCGGCCGCGGCACCGGCCAGGCCCATCTGACCCATCTGACCCATCGGCGTGGTGGCCGGCTGGCCCTTGCGCGCCAGGCGGCCCATCACAAAGCGCAGCAGCACCA
This sequence comes from Aquabacterium sp. OR-4, assembly GCF_025290835.2. Classification (NCBI taxonomy): domain Bacteria; kingdom Pseudomonadati; phylum Pseudomonadota; class Betaproteobacteria; order Burkholderiales; family Sphaerotilaceae; genus Pseudaquabacterium; species Pseudaquabacterium prasiolae. The sequence goes on from NZ_JAOCQD020000001.1 coordinate 418,194, forward strand.
CGGCGGCCACCGCCAGCAGCGCGATCATCACGAAGTTGGCCAGGCCTTCGCCCATGCCGAAATGGCTGAACAGCGCCGCCAGGCCGATGCCGGCGGCCAGGCCCGCCAGCGGGCCCATCCACGAGCGCTTGGCGGGCGCCGCCGCGGCCGCCGCGGTGGCGCCGGCCATGGCCGGTGCGGCCTGCTGGCCGGCAGGCTGGGCGCCAGGGGCCTGGGCCGGGGTGGGCGGCGTGGCCGACTTGGCCGGCGCCGCGGGCATCTGGCGTTGCAGCCCGGCGGCCTTGCCACCACCCAGGCGCTTGGCCTCGGCCAGGTGCGGGGCCACGCCCAGGGAACCGATGGTCACGGCCATCGCCAACGTCAGCAGCAGTTTTTTCATGCGCAAGGTCTCCATGCGGTATCCGGGCATCGGCGCGCGGCGCGCGCGTGTCCGGCTGGCGATTGTGAGCCCCGCCGGTGCCCGATGGTTCCGTGCCCGGCAAGCGGCGGGTGTGTGTTCTGTCGCGCCAGCGACAGGCCGGCGTGGCGCAAGCCCGGGTGGTCAGGTGCCGGCCAGCGCGGCAGCATCGCCCGCATCCATCACCACCCGGGGAGCCGCCTGCATGACCCTCCACGCCACCCCGTCCGGGGCCGCGCCCAGTTCCGGCACCGGTGCCGAGCCTGGCGCCCGCCCGCGCTGGCTGCGCCGCCCCGAGGGCTCGACCTGGGGCGACTTCGGCCCCGACGACCAGCTGGGCCGCCTGAACCTGATCACGCCCGAGCGCCGCCGCGCTGCGGTGGCCGAGGTGCGCGAGGGCCTGGCCTTCGGCCTGAGCGTGCCGCTGGACTATCCCGGCGGCTCGCTGCTCAACCCGCGCCGCAAGCCGCCGCAGCTGCGCCCCACGGCGCTGAACGGCACGCCGTTCATGAATCAGCCGCTGTCGCTGGTGGTCGAGCGCGCCACCGACGTGATCTGCGACGACCAGGTCACCCTGAGCCTGCAATACAGCACCCAGTGGGACAGCTTTGCCCATGTGGGCAGCTGGTTCGACGCCGATGGCGACGGCGAGCCCGAGAAGGTCTACTACAACGGCTATCGCGCCCACGAGCACATCGTGGGCCCGGGCGACCGCCTGCTGGCGGCCTGCGGCTGCGGCGAGGACGGCTCGTACGCCCGCGCGCTGGGCATCGCCAACTTTGCCGAAAACCCCATCCAGGGCCGCGGCGTGCTGGTGGATCTGGCGGCGCACTGCGGCCGCGAGCGGGTGTTCGTCGACCACGCCCGGCTGATGCGCATCCTGGCCGATGACGGCGTGGTGGTCGAGCCGGGCGATCTGCTGCTGATCCACACCGGCTTTGCCGAGGCCGTGCTCGAGATGCAGCGCGAGCCCGACGCCCAGGTGCTGCACCACGCCTGCGCGGTGCTGGACGGTCGCGATCCGGCGCTGCTGCAGTGGATCAGCGACAGCGGCGTGGCCGCGCTGTGCGCCGACAACTACGCGGTGGAGGGCTACCCCGCGCGCGACGTGCCGGGCCTGCGCGCGGCGCTGCCGCTGCATGAGCACTGCCTGTTCAAGCTGGGCGTGCCGCTGGGCGAGCTGTGGCGGCTGGGCGAGCTGGCCACCTGGCTGCGTGCCAACGGCCGCTCGCGCTGCCTGCTCACCGCACCGCCCCTGTGCCTGCCGGGGGCCGTGGGCTCGCCGGTGACGCCGGTGGCCACGGTGTGAGCCAGATGTGGCGCCGCAGGCCGGTGTAGCGATCCTGGCTACTGCGGTGGCAACTGCACTGCCAGGTAGGCTTGATGGGGGTGCTTTTCCGTCTCTGGATACTTCAGCGCCAGTTGTCCTGCTTCTCTCATCGGCTTGAGGTGCTCGCGCCGGAGTTCCCCTGGGTCGCGGCCGCCCAGAAGGCGTGCCAGATCGCTGGCGGTGTACGGCCGCAGACGGCACAGGTCCAGGATCAACGCCCGCACGATGGCCTGACGAGGCTTCTTGCCTGCCGCAAGGATGCGCTGATGCAAGGCAGGCGGAATCTCCATCTGCTGCGCAGGTGGGGATAGCGCGGCAGGCATAGGGTGATTCGCCGAAACCCCAGATGCTGGTCTCTGACCTTGTGGGGATTCCGCACCAATGTCCAGGGCGAGCTGGGCGGGCGGGTCCATCTGTCGGGCAGCAGAAGCGGTCAGCACATAGTAGGTTCGGCTTCCAGAGCCTTCCTTCTCGAGCAGTCCCCGGTCGCGCAGGCGGCGCAACACCTGGCTGGCAGCCAAGGTGTCAAGTCCACAGAAATCACGGCAGGCGCTGTTGTCTACTGCGCTGGTTCCACGTGCGTAGATCAGCACCTTGGCCTCGTCGGCGCTGATCACTGTGCCTGCAAAGCCGCGCAGCCAGGCGTGATCGTCCTCGGTGAGCAGGTTGTGCAGGAACAGGGTCACCCTGAAATCGTTGGCCTGTCGGTCCGAATGAAATTCCGGTGCTGACAGCCCCGCTTTCGCCGCCAAGCGACGCATGGCGCGAACTCCTGTGCCCATGGCTTCGGCCAGGTGCAAATCGTGCAGCACCGCGGCGATGACGGGGTTGCGCAGTCGCGAGCCCGGCGTCCCCAGGCTCGAAGGGTCCTTGAGCGAGTAGCCGACGTTGCGCACCTTGATGCGGTTGCTGAAGCGAATGATCTGGGTGGGGCTGTGCACGGTGTAGCTGTGCGGTGCATGGCTGCGTTCGCCAACGCCTCGCGGATGACCTTGCGCGGCAGGATGGGCTCCTGAACGCTCTGCAGCTGACCTTCCGGAAGCCGAAACCCCTTGGGCAGTTCGTCGATGATGCTGGCCTCGGCCTGGGGCAGTGCCAACAGCAAAGGCTTGCGAATGTCGACGGACTGGAACCTGTTCTCGGGGTCTTCCACCCATTCATTGCCTGGCACACGGACGTAGTCGATCCGCAAGGCAGGCAGCAGTCGACGGAGCGCCAGTGGCTTGCCAAACAGCACGATGCCGGCCAAGGTGGGCTGCAGTTGCCCATCCACCCGGCGCGACATGCCCAAAGCTTCGAGCATGTCGTGGTCACCGTACTCCAGTACCTCCGCCTGAGGGTTGAAGCGTGCGCGGTCACGCCGGTACACGGCGATGGCGGCCGGGTCGAAGTCATCCATCCGAGCGTCGGGCAACACGCTGGCATCCGGGCTGTGGCTGGGTTGGCTCTCGCCGCGCAGCACCCACAGGTCTTCATCCACGCAATGCTGGTCAGTGCTGGCAATGCGCCGGTAGGCGCCGCGAGGCAGGCCCGTTGCCTTGAGATAGACCGGCTTGTGCGTGACGTCGGCTTCGGCAACATGCACGATCAGCACGACCCGCCCGTCCACCACCTCGATCTGCATCTCCGGCCTCAGGGTGACACTGAGCATGCTGGCGCATTGGCTGGCCAGATCGCGCTGAACTTTGTCGGGATCGGAAAGACCCGTGGCGCTGTAGACGGTATCGCCCTTGTCGTTGACCGACCAATCCACCCCCAGCAGCAGATAGCCGCCGTCCAGGCCGGGCTCGTTGGCAAACGCGATGACCGTCTGCATGACCGACTTGCCCAACTCGCTGGCACGCTTGGCTTCAATTCGCGTGGACTCGTCCACCGCATTGAGCTCTTCCAGAAGATCGGCCGCGTGACGCATGAGAAGGCGATCAGGGTTCGATGCTGAAAATGAAAAAACCCTAAGCGACAAGCACTTAGGGCTCTTTCTTTACCGTCTGCGGACAGGTAGATCCTAGAACGGAATGTCGTCGTCCATGTCGTCGAAGCCGGTGCTCGACTTCGGCGCCGGGCGCTGCGCGGCGGCCGGCGCGCGCGGCGGCGGGGCGCTGCGGCGCGGGGCCGGGGCGGGTGCGGCGCCCATGTCGCCGTAGTCGTCTTCGCCACCGCCACCGCCACCGCCGCCGCCGGAGGGGGCACCGCGGCCCATGCCGCCGCCGCCGCCGCCCATGCCGCCTTCTTCACGGCCGCCCAGCAGCTGCATCTGGTCGGCAAAGATCTCGGTGGTGAACTTCTCCACGCCGTCCTTGTCGGTCCACTTGCGCGTCTTCAGGCGGCCTTCCACGTACACCGGGCGGCCCTTCTTGAGGTATTCGCCGGCAATCTCGGCCAGGCGGTCGAAGAACACCACGCGGTGCCATTCGGTTTCTTCCTGGCGCTCGCCGCTGTCCTTGCTTTTCCAGTTGCGCGTGGTGGCAAGGCTCACGTTGCACACCGCGCTGCCGCTGGGCGTGTAGCGCACCTCGGGGTCGCGACCCAGGTTGCCGATGAGAATGACTTTGTTGACCGAGGCCATGGCCGGTGCTCCTGCTGCGCGGACTGCAATGGGGGGAAGGGGCGTGATTGTCCCTGAATTGCCATCTTAGCCACCCGGGCCGGCGGCGGGTCGTGCGCGCTGGCGTCTCGCGGGGGGTGGCGAGGGGGTGGCGTGGGGGATGATGGCCGCCTTTCGGTGGCGTGGGCCGCGGCTGGCGGGCTGGGGTCGTTACCATCCCGTCCCGATGCCCACCTCGCGCGCTGCCGACCCCTCCGACCCCGGTCACACCGATCCCTTGCACATCCTGCAGCAGGTGTTCGGCTACACCGCCTTTCGCGGCCAGCAGGCGGCCATCGTGGCGCAGGTGGCACAGGGCGGCGACGCGCTGGTGCTGATGCCCACCGGCGGCGGCAAGAGCCTGTGCTATCAGGTGCCGGCCATCGCCCGCCACCGCGCCGGCCTGGGCGTGACCGTGGTGGTGAGCCCGCTGATCGCGCTGATGCACGACCAGGTGGGCGCGCTCGATGAGCTGGGTGTGTCCGCGGCCTTCTTGAACAGCACGCTCGATGGCGACGAGGCGCGCCGCGTCGAGCGCGAGCTGCTGGCCGGCCGCCTGGTGCTGCTGTATGCGGCGCCCGAGCGCATCCTCACGCCGCGCTTTCTGGCGATGCTCGATTCGCTGCACGAGCGCGGCTGCTTCAGCCTGCTGGCCATCGACGAGGCGCACTGCGTCAGCCAGTGGGGGCATGACTTCCGCGAGGAGTATCTGGGCCTGTCCCAGCTGCACGAGCGCTACCCCACGGTGCCGCGGCTGGCGCTCACCGCCACCGCCGACGACCACACCCGCGCCGACATCGTGGCCCGGCTGGCGCTCGAATCGGCCGAGCTGTTCATCAGCAGCTTCGACCGGCCCAACATCCGCTACACCATCGTCGAAAAGGACGACGCCCGCAAGCAGCTGCTGCGCCTGGTGCGCGACGAGCACGAGGGCGATGCCGGCGTGGTGTATTGCCAGAGCCGCAAGAAGGTGGAGGACACCGCCGCCTGGCTGGCCGCCGAGGGCATCCAGGCGTTGCCGTACCACGCCGGTCTGGACACCGATGTGCGCCGGCGCCACCAAGACCGCTTTCTGCGCGAGGACGGCATCGTGATGGTGGCCACCGTGGCCTTCGGCATGGGCATCGACAAGCCCGACGTGCGCTTCGTGGCCCACCTGGATCTGCCCAAGAACATCGAGGGCTACTACCAGGAGACCGGCCGTGCCGGCCGCGACGGCCTGGCCGCCGATGCCTGGATGGCCTACGGCCTGGCCGATGTGGTGAACCAGCGCCGCATGATCGACGACGGCGAGGCCGGCGAGGAGTTCAAGCGCCTGCAGCGCGCCAAGCTCGACGCCCTGCTGGCCCTGGCCGAGGCCCATGATTGCCGGCGCGTGCGCCTGCTGGCCTACTTTGGCGAGCACAGCCAGCCCTGCGGCAACTGCGACAACTGCGTCAACCCGCCCGAGACCTGGGATGCCACCGAGGCCGCGCGCAAGCTGCTGAGCTGCATCTACCGCTGCCACCAGGCCAGCGGCTTCGGCTTTGGCGCCGGCCACCTGATCGACGTGCTGCGCGGCAAGCGCACCGACAAGGTGGTGCAGCGCCGGCACGACAGCCTGAGCACCTTCGGCATCGGCGCCGACATCGCCGAGACCCAGTGGCGCAGCGTGCTGCGCCAGCTGATCGCGCTGGGCCATGTGCAGACCGAGGGCGAGTACAACACCTTGTCGCTCACCGACTCGGCGCGCGCGGTGCTCAAGGGCGATGTGGCCGTGACCCTGCGCGTGCCCAGCGAGGCACCCAAGGGCGCCGGCCGCAGCCGCCGCAGCGCGGGCGGCAGCAGCAGCCGCGGCACGGCCGCCAAGCCGCCGCCGCTGCCGCTGGACGAAGCCGGCCTGCAGCGCTTTGCCGCGCTGAAGGCCTGGCGCGCCGAGGTTGCCCGCGCGCACAAGCTGCCGCCCTACGTGGTGTTTCACGACGCCACGCTGGCCGAGATGGCGCGCGAGGCGCCAGGCTCGCTGGACGATCTGGCCGGCATCAGCGGCGTGGGCGCCAAGAAGCTCGAGGCCTACGGCAGTGAGATCCTGCGCGTGCTGGCGGCGGGCGACTGCTGAGCCGGCGCGCACCGGCCGGCCCGCCCGGGCTCAGCCCGCGTCGCTGAGCGTCTTCAGCGCGGCCAGCAGCGCCGGCATCACCAGGCGCGCGTGGCCGGTGTCGGCGGCCAGCAGCACGCCCTCGCGCTTGAGCGCCGAGACCAGGCGGCTGGCGGTCTCGACCGTCATGCCCAGCATGGCGCCCATCTGCTGGCGCGAGGGCAGCCACACCCGGCCGTCGGCATCACCGAACTCGCTGATCTTCAGCAGCAGGCGCAGCATGCGCCAGCGCGCGCTGCCGGCGGTCAGCTCGGTGAGCCACTCCTCGGCCTCGTCGAGCGCGGCCTGCCAGCGTTTCATCAGGTCGCGCAGCATCTCCGGGTGGCCCTTGGCCAGCTCGTCGATCATCAGCCGCGGCAGGCGGCACACCTTCACCGGCGTGCAGGCCACGGCGTCGGCGGCACAGGTCTGGCCCAGCAGGGCCTCCAGGCCGATCAGGTCGCTGCGGCCGGCCAGGCGCACGATGCGGCGCTCGCCGCGCTCGCTCATGCGCTCGAGCCGCACCACGCCTTCGCGCACCGTGAAAGCCGCCAGGCCGGGGTCGTTGGCCGAGAACAGGCGCTGGCCGGGCTGCACGTGCAGATCGGCGATGTGGCCGTGCAGCTGCTCCAGCGCGTCGGCTTCCAGCACGCCGAACAGCGCGCTGCGCCGCACACCGCAGTCCAGGCAGATGCGGGCCTGCGGGTTGAACACCAGATGCCGGACGTTGGTCGGCGCGGCACTGTCTGTGCCGACCGGAAGAACATCGTGCTTTGCGCTCACTGCCTTGCCCCCGTGTCGTGCCTGCCCGGACCCCCCGTGGAGCCTGGCACCCATCGAGTATGGGCGCTGCGACTGGAGGCATCACCCCAGACTGGGTGGGCGACTGGTGCGTGGCGTCCAGGCGACGCCTGCGCGCCGGGCGCAGGGTGGCGCAAAGCTGAGAACATGGCGGCATGGCACACCACTACCTGATTGGCTGGGAACTGGGCGGCGGGCTCGGCCACGCCGGCCGCGTGAAGCCGCTGGCCGCCGGTTTGCATGCGCGTGGCCACCACGTGACCCTGGCGCTGCGCGACCTGGTGCAAACCCGGCGCCTGCTGGCCGATCTGCCCTGCCCGCGGCTGCAGGCGCCGGTGTGGCTGCACCGCGCCGTGGGTGTGCCCGAGCAGCAGGTGTCGCTGCCCGAGATCCTGATGGGCTGCGGCTACATCGATGCCGACGCGGTGGACGCCCTGGTGCAGGGCTGGCTGGCGCTGATTGCGCTGAGCGGTGCGCAGGCGCTGGTGGTCGACTACGCGCCCAGTGCCCTGATCGCCGCGCGCATTGCCGGCCTGCCGGCAGCCAGCGTGGGCATGGGCTTCTGGATGCCGCCGCACCAGCAGCCCATGCCGGCCTACCGAGACTGGGAACCCATTGCGCCGGGCCGCTTGGCGCGCGCCGAGCAGCTGGTGTTCGACAACGTCAACCGCGTGCTCACCCGGCACGGCGCCGCGCCGCTGGCGCAGCTGAGCCACCTGTTCGGCGGCGACATGCCGCTGCTGTGCAGCTGGCCCGAGATCGACCACTACGACCGCGGCAACACCAGCGGTGACGACTGGCTGGGGCCGAACTACCTGCCGCAGTCAGGCCGGCCGCCGCAGTGGCCGGCCGGCCAGGGGCCGCATGTGTTTGCGTACCTCAAGTCGACCCACCCCGACCATGTGGCCGTGCTGCAGGCCCTGGTGAGCCTGGGCTGCCAGGTGGAGTGCTACCTGCCCGAGGTGGCCGGCGGCAAGCCGCCGCCGGTGGTGTCACCCCAGGTGCACTACGCCGATGGCCCGGTGGATCTGGGCCAGGCCTGTGCCCGTGCCGATCTGCTGGTGTGCCATGCCGGCCAGGCCACGATGGTGCAGGCCCTGCTGGCGGGCGTGCCGGTGCTGCTGCTGCCGATGCAGGCCGAGCAGTTTCTGATGGCCCGCCAGGTCGAGCGCGCCGGCCTGGGGTTGAGCGCGGCCCTGCGCCGCCGCCCCACCGACTTCAAGGCGCTGATCCAGGGCCTGCTGGCCGCCGATGCGCCGCAACGCCATGGCGCGCGCGCCTTTGCCGAGCGCCGCCGCGGCTTCACCCACGACACGCAGGTGCAGGATCTGCTGGCGCGGCTGGAGCGCCTGCCCCGGGCCTGAGCGAGGCGGTTTGCGGCCGCCAAAAGCAACAAGGCCCCGCCATAGCGGGGCCTTGCAGATCACGGCAGCCTGCGCCGCGGCGGTGGCCAGCCGCGGGCGCCGGTGCAGGCTCAGCTGCGGCGGCGGCGCGCCGTCCAGCCCAGGCCGGCCAGTGCCATGGCCACCAGCGACAGCGCACCGGGCTCGGGCACGCTGATCTGTGCCTGCTGGGTCTGGCCGGCCGGCAGCACGGCGGTGGAGTAGACGCTGGCGAACTGGTCAAGCGAGTTGAAGGTGAACGGGTCACCCGAACTGGAGTGCGAGCCACCGGTGGTGCCGTCGGAGATGATGACCTCGGGGTGGTGCAGCACCGACTCGGGCACGAACTCGCGCACCAGCTTGCAGTCGCCTTCGCCTTCGAAGTCGGACGCGGCCATGCGGGCCAGCTGGGGCATCTCGCCGTAGCCGCCGTAGCCGTAGCCGCAGTCGGTGTACTCGATCCAGTGCGCCGGGATCACCTCGTCCCAGGCCGGCACCACGGTGGCCGTGCCGTTCACGGCGTCGCCCTTGGCAGCCGAGGTCAGGGTGTAGGTCAGGCTCACCGACTCGCCGGCGTTCAGCACGCCCAGATCCAGCGACTTGCTGCCGCCTTCGACGGTGCGCGAATCGCCGCTGCCGCCGTAGATGTCTTCGCCGGTTTCGGTGTAGGTCGTGCCGCCGGCGTCATGGCGCAGATAGGCCGAGGTGGCCCAGCTGGCGCGGTTGTCGGAGGTGGTGATCGCAAAGCCCACGCTGGCTTCGGCGAACTGGCTGCCGGTGTAGCCGAAGGGCGTGAGGTTCAGCGAACCGGGCGTGATGTAGTAGTCGAACTTCAGCGCCTGGGCGGTGAGCTGGTCGTTGGTGACGGTCAGGGTGATCGAAAAGCTGCCGGTCACGTCGTACACGCCGCCGCCCGACGAACGCGAGCCGAAGCTGCCCGCGACGTCGCCGTAGCTGTGCATGCCCACCGAGCTGACGCCGGCGTAGCCGAAGTGCAGCACGTCCTTCGAGGTGGGGGTGTCCAGCCAGGGCAGCACGTTGACCAGCGGGCCGTTGTTCATCGAGTAGGTGCCGGTGGCCAGCAGGCTGTCGTACACCACGTTCAGCGCGTTGGCGCTCATGGGTGCCGACAGGGCCAGCACGCTGGCCACGGCCATCGGCGCCAGCGCCAGGAAACGGTTCTTGCGGGTCTTCGGGGCGGTCATCGTTGGCTCCTCTGGATACTCGGACTTGACAGAGTGGAAACTCTAGCGCCGCCGGCCCGTGCCGCGGCGGCGGCCCCCACCTGCATCCGGGGGGCCGGTGCCCCACTCCGGGGGGCGCAGTGGAAACAACTTGTGACCCAGCGCACGCCGACAGGCCCGAAACCGGCCGCGATGGCGCCGCCGACTATCATGTCCGGTTGCCCTCGAACTGCTGCGCCCCATGTCCCGCCCGTCTCCCGCCGAAGCCGCCACCGCAGCCCAGGCCCCGGCCGCCACGCCGAAACCGCCCGCCATCACCGCGTCCAGCCACCTGCAGATCCGCGGTGCGCGCACGCACAACCTCAAGGCCATCGACCTCGACATCCCCAAGCACAGCCTGGTGGTGATCACCGGCCTGTCGGGCTCGGGCAAGAGCAGCCTGGCCTTCGACACGCTGTACGCCGAGGGCCAGCGCCGCTATGTGGAAAGCCTGAGCGCCTATGCGCGCCAGTTTCTGCAGCTGATGGACAAGCCCGATGTGGATGTGATCGAGGGCCTGGCACCGGCCATCAGCATCGAGCAGAAGGCCACCAGCCACAACCCGCGCTCCACCGTGGGCACGGTGACCGAGATCCACGACTACCTGCGCCTGCTGTTCGCACGTGCCGGCACGCCCTTCTGCCCTGATCACAACCTGCCGCTGCAGGCGCAGAGCGTGGGCCAGATGGTGGATTTCGTGCTGGCCCTGCCCGAGGACACCAAGCTGATGATCCTGAGCCCGGTGGTGCGCGACCGCAAGGGCGAGTTCGTCGAGCTGTTCGCCGAGATGCAGGCCAAGGGCTATGTGCGCTTTCGCGTCGACGGCCAGATCGTCGAGGCCACCGAGCTGCCGGCGCTGAAGAAGAACGAGAAGCACGACATCGACGTGGTGATCGACCGGCTCAAGGCCCGGCCCGACGCCAAGCAGCGCCTGGCCGAGAGCTTTGAGGCCGCGCTGCGCGCCGCCGACGGGCGGGCCATCGCCTTCGAGATGGACACCGGCAAGGAGCATCTCTTTTCCAGCAAGTTCGCCTGCCCGGTGTGCAGCTACGCGCTGGCCGAGCTGGAGCCGCGGCTGTTCTCGTTCAATGCGCCGATGGGCGCCTGCCCGCACTGCGACGGCCTGGGGCAGCAGACGGTGTTCGATCCCGAGCGCGTGGTGGCATTCCCCAGCCTGAGCCTGGCCGGTGGCGCGGTGAAGGGCTGGGACCGGCGCAACGCCTACACCTTCAGCCTGCTGGAGAGCGTGGCCGCGCACTACGGCTTCGACATCGAGGCGCCGTTCGAGGAGCTGCCGCCCAGCGCGCGGCACACGCTGCTGCACGGCTCGGGCACCGACCAGATCGAGTTCGTCTACCAGTCGGAGACGGCCAAGGGCAAGCCGCGCATGGTCAAGCGTGCCCATCCCTTCGAGGGGATCATTCCCAACTTCGAGCGCCGCTACAAGGAGACCGATTCGGTCACCGTGCGCGAAGACCTGGCGCGCTACCAGGCCGCCAAGCCCTGCGCCCACTGCCACGGCACGCGGCTGCGGCGCGAGGCGCGGCATGTGTTTCTGGTGGGCGCCGATCGCGCCGATGGCCAGCCGGCGGTGCCGCGCCAGGCCATCTTCGAGATCGAGCACGCCACGCTGGCCGAGGCGCTGGCGTACTTCGAGGCCCTGCACCTCACCGGCGCCAAGGCCGAGATCGCCGACAAGGTGGTGCGCGAGATCCGCGCGCGGCTGAAGTTCCTGAACGACGTGGGCCTGAACTACCTGAGCCTGGACCGCAGCGCCGACACCCTCAGCGGTGGCGAAGCGCAGCGCATCCGCCTGGCCAGCCAGATCGGCAGCGGCCTGACCGGCGTGATGTACGTGCTGGATGAACCCAGCATCGGCCTGCACCAGCGCGACAACGAGCGCCTGATCGGCACGCTGCGCCACCTGCGCGACCTGGGCAACAGCGTGCTGGTGGTCGAGCACGACGAGGACATGATCCGCGCCGCCGATCATGTCATCGACATGGGCCCCGGCGCCGGCGTGCACGGCGGCCGCGTCATCGCCCAGGGCACGCCCGAGGCCGTGGCCGCCCATCCCGAGAGCCTGACCGGCCGCTACCTCTCGCAGGTGCTGCGCATCGAGGTGCCGAAGCAGCGCCGGGCCTGGGCCGCCGCGCCGTCGCCGGCCCCCGAGCCCGAGGCGACCGCGCCGCGCAAGCGCCTGCCCGACGGCAGCTGGCCCAGCTTCACGCAGAGCACGGCCACCTCGCTGCGCATTGCCAATGCCCGCGGCAACAACCTCAAGGGCGTGACGGTGGACATCCCGGTGGGCCTGCTCACCTGCGTGACCGGCGTCTCGGGCTCGGGCAAGAGCACGCTGATCAACGACACCCTGTACGCGGCGGTGGCCAAGAAGCTGTACCAGAGCCACACCGAACCCGAAGCGCACGACGAGATCGAGGGCCTCGACGCCTTCGACAAGGTGATCAACGTCGACCAGAGCCCGATCGGCCGCACGCCGCGCAGCAACCCGGCCACCTACACCGGGCTGTTCACGCCGATCCGCGAGCTGTTTGCCGAGGTGCCGATGGCGCGCGAGCGCGGCTACGGGGCCGGCCGCTTCAGCTTCAACGTGGCCGGCGGCCGCTGCGAGGCCTGCCAGGGCGACGGTGTGATCAAGGTCGAGATGCACTTTCTGCCCGACGTGTACGTGCCCTGCGACACCTGCGCCAGCAAGCGCTACAACCGCGAGACGCTGGAGGTGCTGTACAAGGGCCGCAACATCCACGAGGTGCTGGCCATGACGGTGGAGGAGGCGCGCGGCTTCTTCAGCGCCGTGCCGGCACTGGCGCGCAAGCTGCAGACGCTGCTGGACGTGGGCCTGGGCTACATCACCCTCGGCCAGAGCGCCACCACGCTGAGCGGCGGCGAGGCGCAGCGCGTGAAGCTGGCGCTCGAGCTCAGCAAGCGCGACACCGGCCGCACGCTCTACATCCTGGACGAGCCCACCACCGGCCTGCACTTCGCCGACATCGAGCTGCTGCTGCGCGTGCTGCACCAGCTGCGCGAGGCCGGCAACACCATCGTGGTGATCGAGCACAACCTCGATGTCATCAAGACCGCCGACTGGCTGATCGACATGGGCCCCGAGGGCGGCGCCGGCGGCGGCACCGTGGTGGCCGCCGGCACACCCGAAGACGTGGCTGCCTGCGAGGCCAGCTTCACCGGGCGCTTTCTGAAGCCGCTGCTGGCGCGTTGAGGTGGGGCACCCGGCGCCGCGGGTACGCGACGCCACCCGCCGCCGCGGGTCTTTACCTCACACAACGTTCGCGCAACAGCGCGGCGCAGGCCGCGGCCTAGGCTCACCGCCATGGTGTCTGCCGTGAAAGGCCTGCGATGAACTCCGCTGTGCTTGCCGTTTCCGAACCCCGTGCCGGCGCTGCGGCGCCGGTGCCCACGCTGGCCACGGCCATCACGCCGTCGTGGCGGCGTGTGCGTGCGCTCACCGCGCTGCCGGCGCGCTACCCGGGCCTGCGCGACGAGGCGTCACCCGCGCTGTGGGTGCACGGCCGCACGGCCGACGGTCAGCCGGTGGGCTTCGAGGCCCAGGGCGGCGACATCGTGCACCTGCGTGGGGGCGTGGCCGCCACCCGCCGCGCGGTGCTCGAGACCGCCGTGCTCGAGCGCCAGCCGCTGGGCCGCTGGCAGGTGCTGGGCCTGGATGCCGAGCGCCTGAGCGGCGAGCAGCGCCAGCTGCTGCAGCGCCGGCACATCGGCCGGGCGCTGCTGGGCGACGTGCTGGACCCCGCGCTCACCGCGCTGGGCAATGTGGCGGTGGCGCGCCGCCTGGTGCAGCCGCAGGCCGGCGATGCCTTTGATCTGGCGGCACTCGAGCTGGATGCGCTGGGCCTGTCGGAGGTGATGCATCGCCGCCCGTCGGCCCTGGCCCCCGACGAGCAGCGCCTGGTGCTGCTGGCCCGTGCGCTGGTGGGCCGCCGCCGGCTGGTGGTGGTGGAGCAACCCGAGGCCGGGCTCTCGCCCTTGCAGGTCACGGCAGTGCGGCTGTCGCTGTGGACGGCCGCCGCGCTGCACGGCTGCTGCGTTCTGATGAGCACCGACCACGCCCGCCTGGCGGCCAGCGCCAACCGCAGCGTGCCGCTGCACGGCGGGCGCGGTGCCGGCCGCTGGGTGGCGGCGTGATGCGCCCGCTCCGCCCCGACGCCGTGCCGGGCGTGCTGGCCCGCGTGGCGCTGCGCTCGGCAGCAGCGCTGGCCGTGCTGGCCTGCCTGGCCGGGCCGGCCGCCCGGGCGGCCACGGCGGGCACCGCACCGGCTGCCGCAACCGGCACCGCGGCCAACCCCGCCAGCGGCGCTGGCGTGCCGGCCGCCGCCGCCGCCGCCGCCGCCGCCGCCGCCGCCAGTTTGCGCGCCGATTGGTGGACACGCTTCGACGACCCGGTGCTCACCGCCTTGCTGGCCCCGGTGGCGCCGCACGATGCCGCACGCGCCCAGGCGCTGGCGCGGCAATGGGTGGCGGTGCGCGTGTACCACGCGCAATGGTCGGTGGCCGATGCCCTGCTGCCGCTGGCCCGTGCCGAGCAGGCCGCGCTGATGGATCTGCCGGCCGATGCCGATGCCGATGCCGATGCCGATGCCGATGCCGATGCCGATGCCGGCTCGGCCGAGACCCGCGAGACCGCGCTGGCCCGCGTGGCCGAGCAACTGGCCCAGACCGAGCGCTTTGCCGCCGGACGTGCGGCAAAGCGCGACCAGGCCATCCACGCCGTGGCCAGCCTGGCCGGCGTGCCGGTGAACGGGCTGGTGGCGCAGATCGGCACACCACTGGCGCAATGGCGCCTGCCGCACCTGGTGGCCGAGCCGCCCACGCTGCGCATGACCGTCTCGGCCCGCACCAGCGATCAGGTACAGCGCGTGGCCACGCTGCATGCCAGCCACGAGGCCGCCCTGCAGGCCGACCGGGCCGTGCTGGCGGCGCGCCAGGTCTGGCGGCAGGCCCAGGCCCAGGCCCAAGCCCAAGCCCAAGCTCAAGCTCAAGCTCAAGCTCAAGCTCAAGCTCAAGCTCAGGCGCGCACACAGCCGGCCGGCGCCATGGCCAGCGCCACGGCCAACCCCGCGGCCGACCCCGCGGACAATCCCGCCGGGCTGCCCACCGATGCCGCCAGCGCACGCGCCTACCAGGCGCTGCTGCTGGCGCTCAACGAGCAGGCGGCGGCGGCCGGTGAGCTGGCGCTGGCCTGGCTCGATCACCTGGAAAGCCAGCCGCCCGCGCCAGCGGCCGCAGCCGCCGGTCGCCCGGCCACGCGCGCGGCGGCACCGGCGGCCGCACGCCCTGGTGCCAAGCCGGCCTGAGCGGCTGCTGGTTGATGGCATCGGCGCGCCGGGCCGAGCCCGGTGCCCAGGGGCCTGCGCGGGTGCGCCGGGTCAGTGGTCGGCCACGGCCACCCGGTCACGGCCGGCGGCCTTGGCGGTGTACAGCGCGCGGTCGGCGCGGTCGACCAGCGCCTCGGCCACATCGCCCGGCCGCCACAGGGCCGCGCCCTGCGACAGGCTGATGCGCTCGATCGGCTGATCGCTGCCCTTGCGCTTGATGCGGCTGGCCGCCACCGTGACGCGCAGCTTCTCGGCCAGTGCCAGCGCCTCGGCCAGCGTGGTGGCCGGCAGCAGCACGGCAAATTCTTCTCCGCCCACGCGGGCGGCCATGGCCGGCTCGCTCACCAGGGTTTGCAGCAGCTGGGCCACGGCGCGCAGCACCTGGTCACCGAACGGGTGGCCGTAGCTGTCATTGATGCGCTTGAAGTGGTCGAGGTCCAGGATCAGCAGGCAGGGCGTGCGCGTGGCGCTGGCGGCTGCCAGGCACTCGGCCAGGCGCGCGTCGAAGGCGCGGCGGTTGGGCAGGCCGGTGAGTGCGTCCACCTGGGATTCAGCGCGCGCGCGCTGGACCTCGCCGCGCAGCTGGTCGATCTCGCGCTGGCTGTCGGACAGCCGCTGCTGCATCTGTGCCATGTCGAGCTGCATCTGCCGGGTGTGGGTGCGCAGCTCGTCCAGCAGGGCGGGCGGGCCTGCGGCCTCGGCCGGCGCGCCGTCGGGGTGGGTGTTGCCGGCCAGCTCGGCGGCCATGCGTTCGAGGGCATGGCCGTAACGCGAGGTCTGGTCCTTGGCCAGTGCGGCCTGCGCCGACATGCCGCCGATCAGCTGCTGCAGCCCGTCGCTGACCCGCTGCGCCGCCTGCGGGTCGAGGTCGGCCAGGTGCCGGCGGTACAGCTGCGCGGTGGTGGCTTCATCCAGCGCACCGCGCTGTGCCAGGTGGTGGTCAACCTCCACCCGCAGCGCCGAGGCGCTGTCGGCCACGTAGGCATACCAGACTGCATAGCTCATCGGATGCAGCGCCGCCGACTGGCGCGACATCAGTGGCAGGGCCTGTCGCAGCAGCTCGGTGCTGCGCTCGGGGGTGTGTGGGTACTGCATGACAGCTCGAAAGTACAACAAGGCGCCCGGCCCCTGCGCGGCCCCGCACCGGCGGTGGCGCGGGCCATGGAAGCGGCCGTTGACGTATCTTCGGCAGCGCCGGCGCAAGGCTGAACGGTGCCCGTGCCCGTGCAGGGCGCCAGCGTGACAAGTGGAGCAAACGATGCCAGACCCTTCGTCCGCCGCGCCGTCGGGCGCCCGCCAGCCTGCGCCAGATCAAGCCGTGCCGCGCCGAGATCGTGTTGCGGGCCGTCTCGCATGGGCCGCCCAGGCTGCACTGGTGCTGGCCCTGCTGCCCCTGCCCGGGCCGGCCCTGGCCACCGGCCCGGCCTATGCCGGCCCGCTGTTCGATGCCCACCTGCACTACAACGACGAGGCCTGCGCGCTGGGCGCCGACTGCCCCTATCCACTGACCGAGGTGCTGGCCATGATGCAGCGCGCCGGCGTGCGTGCGGTGGTGGCCAACAGCCGGCCGAACGACGGCACCAAGACCCTGGCCGCCGCCACCGCGGCCACGCGTGCGGCCGGCGTCGCGGTGGTGCCCTTCGTGCGCCTGTACCGCAACCGCGCCGACTACACCGGCTGGTTTGCCGACGACAGCATTGCCGCGATGGTGCAGCACGAGCTGGCGGCGGGCACACCGGCCGGGCCCTATCGCGGCCTGGGCGAGTTCCACCTCTACGACAGCCGCAATGCCGATGGCCCGATCGCGCGGCGCCTGATGCAGCTGGCCCAGGCGCGCGACCTGGTGGTGCTGGCGCACGTGGACGACGAGGCCATCGAGCGCCTGATGGCCCATGCGCCGCGGGCCCGGCTGGTGTGGGCGCACACGGGCATCGGCGGCGTGCCGGTCGAGCGGGTGCGTGCGCTGCTGCAGCGCCACCCCACGCTGATGGGCGAGCTGTCCTACCGGCCCGGCCTGACGGCCCACGATGGCCGCCTGAGCGCCGAGTGGCAGGCCCTGCTGGCTGAACACAGCGAGCGTTTTCTGGTGGGCTCGGACACCTGGGTCAATCCGCGCTGGGGCGCCTACGAGACGCTGATGGCCGAGGCTCGGCGCTGGCTGGGAAGCCTGCCGCCCGAGGCCGCACGGCGCATCGGCTGGGGCAATGGCGCGCGCCTGTTCGGCCTGCCCGATCCACCCTGAGCCGCAGGGCGGCTGAAATGAAAACGGCCGGCAAAAGCCGGCCGTGAACAGTGCGCTGACAGCGGGCCTCGCCATGCGAGGCCCGCCGCTGGCATCACTTGAGGTGCGAGTTGATCAGCTTGGTCATCTCGAACATCGACACCTGGGCCTGCTTGAAGATCTCCTTCAGCTTGGCGTCGGCGTTGATCATGGTCTTCTTGACCTGATCCTGCAGCTTGTTCTTCTTGATGTATTCCCAGACCTTCTTGGTGACCTCGGTGCGCGGCAGCGGCTTGTCGCCGATGACGGCAGCCAGGGCCGCGCTGGGGGTCAGGGCCTTCATGAAGGCGGCGTTCGGCGTGCGCTTCTTGGCGGCGACCTTCTTGGCCGGAGCGGCCTTGGTGGCCGGCGCAGCGGCCTTCTTGGCCGGTGCTGCCTTCTTTGCCGGAGCGGCGGCCTTCTTCGCCGGTGCTGCCTTCTTTGCAGCAGGCGCGGCCTTCTTTGCCGGGGCGGCCTTCTTGGCCGGAGCGGCCTTCTTCGCAGTTGCCATTTGGATGCTCTCCATCACGTGAGTGGTTGATGTGCCGGGGCCTGGGTCGGGGGTTGCATGAACCCACGCTTCTCTCTGTAGCCTGCAGCAGCCGCGATGGTACTGCCACCCCATGGGGCTGAGAAGCTGTTTTCCCTCTGAAAACACGCTTTCCACCCTCGTGGCAAGCGCTTTTGTCGCCCCCAGGCATCACCTGGGCACGGGCAGGCGGGCCAAGGCGTGTCGGCGGGTACCGTCACCCGTATACGTCCGGGCGGCCCGGTGTGCTGCCCGGGGCACTGCAACTGCGCGCCATGCGCAGTGCCGGCGCTATGCTTGCGGCCATGATGAAGCTGCTTGTGCGATGGATGTTGCTGGCTGCCGCGCTGCTCTTGGTGGCGCACCTGTACCCAGGGGTTTCGGTGGCCAGTTTCGGTGCGGCCATGGTGGCGGCGCTGGTGCTGGGGCTGTTGAACACGCTGGTGCGTCCGCTGCTGGTGCTGCTCACGCTGCCGGTCACGCTGGTCACGCTGGGCTTGTTCCTGTTCGTGATCAACGCGCTGATGTTCTGGTCGGCCGCCGGCGTGCTGGCGGGTTTCAACGTCACCGGCTTCGGCGCCGCGCTGATCGGTTCGCTGATCTACAGCCTGTGCGGCATGGTCATCGATGTGGCCATCGAGCGGCTGTTCAACCGCGGCGAGTACTGACCGGCCCGCCGCCGATAGTGGCTGGGCGGCCGGGTATCCGGGCGGCCGGGCGGCCGCAAGCCGGCCGCTGGCTTGGGCGCAGGCCCAGCCACAGCCACAGCCACAGCCACAGCCACAGCCACAGCCACTAGTCGTGCAGGTTGCCCTCGCCGTTGTCGGGGCGGTTGCCGCGCTGGCCCTGTTGCTGCTCGGCCATCAGCTGGCGACGCTGGCCCTGCAGGTCGCGCAGGCGCGAATCGATCACCGACAGCTCGATGAAGTCGGGCGCGGCCTGGCCGCTGCGCGCCAGCTGCTGGCCGGCGCGCAGGCGGTCGATGGCACCTTGCAGGTTGCCGAGCGCGGCCTGGGCCTCGGCCTCGGCACGCACGGCGCGCAGCTTCAGGCCCTGGCGGTCGGCGGTCTGGCCCATCAGCATCCAGGCGCTGCCATCGTGGCGATGCTCGGCCAGCCAGGTCTGCAGGGCTTCGCTGCTGCTGCGCAGGCCGGCGGGCTGGCCGTCGGCCAGGGCCAGGCGTGCGCGCAGCAGCAGGCTGGTGCGGCTGGCGTCGGCTGAATCGGGCAGCAGCGCCTGGCGCGCGGCGGGCAGGTCGGCGCGCGCCAGGGCCAGCTCGGCGGCCAGGTGGCGCAGGTCGCGCGCGGTGGTCGCGTCGATCGCGTCGGCCGGCGCCGCCGCCTGCAGTGCCACCAGTTGCTGCGCAGCACGTTCAGCGCGCGCAAAGTCGCGCAGCTGGGTCGAGGCCAGCGCGGCGCCGGTGGCCGCGGCCAGCCGTTCGGCCCAGGGCGCGGCCGTTTCGGCGGCGCGGCGGTCCAGGTCCTGCAGCCGGCGCAGGGCCTGCACCGAGGCATCCATCAGCACCCGTGCGCGGGCCTGCATCAGCATGTGCCGCAGCGTGGGTGGGGGCAGCGTGACGCTGCCGTTGGTCTCGACACGCTGGCGCGCCTCGCCGATGCGGTCCACCGTGAGCGGGTGGCTGCGCAGGTAGGGGAAACCGCCGCTGTCGTTCAGCCGGTTGGCCTGGTCGAGCTTGTCGAACATGGCGGCCATGCCCGAGGGCGCAAAGCCGGCGTCGGCCATCAGCGCAAAGCCGTTGCGGTCGGCCTCGCGCTCCATGTCGCGCGAGAAGTTCAGCTGCGCCTGCACCATGGCCGCCTGGCCGCTGGCAATGGCCGCCTGGGCCACGTCGGCATTGCCGGTGCGGCCGGCAACCAGCAGGCCCAGCAGCATGGCGGCCAGGCTCAGCGAGCTGCTGCGCGAGCCCGCGGTGACGCTGCGCGCGATGTGCCGCTGCGTGACGTGCGACAGCTCGTGCGCCAGCACCGAGGCCAGCTCGTCGGGGCTGCTGGTCATGGCGATCAGGCCCAGGTGCACACCGACGTAACCCCCGGGCAGGGCAAAGGCGTTGACGCTGCGGTCACGCACCAGGAAGGCCTCGTACGGAAACAGCGTGGCGGTGTCGACGCCGATGTCGCCGCGCGCCTGCGCGGCCTTCACCAGCGGCTGCCAGAGCGACTGCACATAGGCCAGCAGCACCGCGTCGTCCAGGTAGTCGGGATCGCGCCGGATCTCGCGCATGATCTCCTCGCCCACGCGCTTTTCGGCACTGAGGCCGAACTCGTCGGACGCCGATTCCCCCAGCGACGGCAGGCGCAGCGCCGGGGCCGGGGCGGGTGCGCCCTGGGCCGCCACCGGGCCGCCGGCCAGCAGGGCCAGGCTGGCCGCCAGCATCAGGCACAGCGGCCGCAGGCGCGGCGGGCGTGGCGAGTGCCGCCGCTGCAGAACGCCGACACGGCCCGGCGTGGGCATGGAACGGAGGGCGTTGCAGCGTGCGGATGGGGCGTTCAAGCGTGGGCCTCGAGGTGGACGGCGTGGCGCCGGGCGGGCACCCCGCCAGGCCTGCTTTGACGGCCTGCCGCAGGTGCCGGCGCCCGGCCGGCGGGGCTTGGACTCGCCGGCGGCCGCCGGGTTCGCTTCGCCTATCATCGCACCCCTTCTTTGCCCGCCTGTTGCTCGCGCAGCCGGCGCGCGATCGCCCCGACCGCCACGCCAGGACATGCCGCCGATGAGCTCGCCGCTGACCCATTTCGACGCCCAGGGCCAGGCCCACATGGTGGATGTGGCGGCCAAGGCCGAGACGCACCGCGTGGCGCGCGCCGTGGGCAGCATCCGCATGCAGGCCGACACGCTGGCGCTGGTGGCCGCGGGCACGGCCAAGAAGGGCGATGTGATCGGCATCGCGCGCATCGCCGCCATCCAGGCCGCCAAGCGCACGGCCGAGCTGGTGCCGCTGTGCCATCCGCTGCCGCTCACCCGCGTGGCCGTGAGCTTCGAGCTCGACACCGCGGCCAGCGCGGTGCACATCGCCGTGACCGCCGAGACCGTGGGCCGCACCGGGGTGGAAATGGAGGCCCTGACCGCCGTGCAGGTCGGCCTGCTGACGATTTACGACATGTGCAAGGCCGCCGACCGCGGCATGGAGATGACCGGCATCCGCCTGGTCGAGAAGCTGGGCGGCAAGAGCGGGCACTGGCTGGCCGAGCCCAGCGCCTGATGGCGCAACGGCCTCAGCGCCGGGCAGGGCGGGCGGCCGCCGCGTAGTCGTGCCAGCCGGGTGCCGGCGCCGGCGCCAGGCACGGAAAGGCCGGTGCCTGGGGCTGGCCCGCGCAGGCCGCGAAGAACTCATCCGACTCGGGGTTGTCGAACTCGCGCAGCCTGGCGGCCACGCCGCGCGCCAGGGTGTCGTGGCCCTGGGCGTGCAGGTGCTGCGCCCAGGCGCTCATCAGGCGGGTGTCCAGCAGCGAATGGGTGCCGCGCGCAAAGCCCAGCTCACGCGACGCAGCGGGCGCCTCGTTGGTGGCTGCCGCGTAATCGGCGTGATGGGCAAACAGCAGGCTGCGCTGGCCCTGGGCAATGCGTTCGGCCAGCGAGCTGCTGCCCACGGGCGGGGCATAGATCACCACCACGCGGCGGTAGTCCAGCACCGCCAGTGCGCCGCCAAAGCTCATCATCAGGCCCAGGGCGAGGCCCAGCGTGGCCGCCCAGGGCCCGGCAGGTGAAGCCTCCAGGCCAGGCTCGGCCGATGCCGGGGCCGGCTCGGCCAGGCCCAGCATCCAGCCCCAGGCAAAGGCCGTGGGCAGCAGGAAGTAGGCGTACCACAGCGGGTACTCGACCATGCTGTGCAAGGCCGCCAGCAGCACCAGCACCAGCGCAGCCCGGCCCGCACTGCCCGCCTCGGCCGGTGCCTGCAGGGCGCGGCTGGCGCCCTGCCACAGCGCCCAGCCCAGCAGCGCCAACACCAGCGCAGCCAGCGGCAGGCCCAGCTCCACCGCCAGCTGCAGCGGCAGGTTGTGGGTGTGGTCGAAGAAGGCCGTGGGCCGGCCGGCAAACGGGCTCAGCGTCCAGGCGAAATTGAACTCGCCAAAACCCACGCCGCGCCACGGATGGGCCATCACCAGGGCCCAGGCATTGCGCCAGATGTTGCTGCGGCCATTGCGGCTGCCGCCATCGCCCAGGCCACCGGCGTCGAGCCGCGCCTCGGCGCCCAGCGCCTGATGCGCCAGTTCGCCGTACCAGCCCATCGCCAGATAGGCCAGGCCGTAGAGCAGCGGCGTGGCCAGCAGCAGCCAGCGCGATGCAGGCGACAGCCGCCGATCCATCAGGCCCCAGAGCATCAGCACGCCCAGGCCCACGGCGCCGGTGCGCGAGGCGCTGAGCTCGACGCCCAGCACCAGCAGCGCCACCAGGCCGGCCATTGCCGCACGCGGCAGGCGCCCCAGTTCATGCAGCGCAACGGCCGCCACCACCGCCCACAGCAGCAGGCTGCACAGGTGATTGGGTTGGCGCAGATTGCCCACGGCGCGCCCGGGCAGCCCGCTGGTGGCGATCAGGCTGCCGTCGGTGAGGTCGGGCGCAAACACCTGCAGCAAGGCCACCAGGGCGCTGGCCACACCGGCAACCAGCAGGCCGACGCAGAAGGCTTCGAAGACGGCCACGCGGGCGATGCGCCGTGCGGCCTCGGCACCCGCGCCCACCATCAGCGCCGCCGCGCCCAGCAGGCCGATGGCCGCCAGGCTGAGCGAGCGCGGCAGCGCGCCAAAGAGCCACGAGGCCAGCGCCGCCGCCGCCATCAGGCCCAGCGCGCCCAGCAGCACGCCACTGCCGTGCGGGCGCCGCGATGGCGCCAGCGCCAGCAGCCACACGCCCCAGGCCGCCACCGCCACGCATTGGTTCAGCAGCGTGGCCGACGGCGGGGCGTTGTAGGCCAGCAGGGTGGGGGCGCAGGCCGCCAGCAGGGCGGCCAGCCAGAGGGGCAGCGCAGCGCTGCTATGGGCCCGTTGCGGGGCAGGGGCGGAACGCATCGTCAGGCAGGGCATCTGCACGGCGGTGCAGCGCTGGAAAAACAGCGGCAGATGCTAGCAGGCGCCTGCCGCGACGGTTTCATGGCGCCGCGCTCCGGGTGCGAGGGCCAAGAGCTCGCGCCAGCGGTCGGCGCGGTGGTCGCCAGGGCAGTCGGGCAAGGGCGCTGTCGCGCTGCGGTCGGTGCGGGACGCCAACTCGTGCAGGCGCCGCCGAACGGCCCAGGCATCGTCGATCCGCCCCGTGGTCTCGAGATGCGTGGCCCATCGGTCCAGCAACACGGGGTCGACCAGAAAAGCCAGTGCACTGCGCAGCACCGGAGGATCAACGGCCGCCGTTTCGCGTGCCGTTCGATGATCGGCCACATGGGCGAAAAGCAGGCTGCTAGACGGCGGGCGGCCGCGCGCATCGGCCGGCAAGGGCGCGTGGGTCAGGTGCAGGTAGTCGAGCAGGGCGGCCGCGCCGGCCATCACGCAGGCCAGCGCAAGCCCGAGTCTGATCCGGCCCATGCCGGCATGGCGCGCAGGGCCAGGTGCTTGTTCGGGTGTCTGGTTCGGTTCTGTCGCCAGTCCAAAGGCCAGCAGCCACACGCTGGGCAGCAGAAAGTACGCGTGCCACAGCGGAAACTCCAGCAGGCTGTGACCCAGCATCACCAGCATGAACAGCCAGCAGCTGCGGCGCATGGCGCCCTGCGGCGAGGTGTCGCCGATGCAGCGCCGCAGCAGCCTGGCCAGCGCCAGGCCCAGCATGGCCAGCACGGCCGAGCCGGCCAGCAGGCCCATCTCGGCCCACAGCTGCAGCGGCAGGTTGTGCGCGTGGTTGAACAAGGCCGTGCCGCGATGGGCCACCGGCTGCAGTGACCAGGCGAGGTTGAATTGGCCCCAGCCCACGCCCGTCCAAGGGTGCTGCAGGGCCAGCGACCAGGCTGCCTGCCAGAGCGGCCACCGGCCATTTCGCCCTGCGTCGGGGCCGGTGTCGGCCTGCAGACGGGCGGCCAGGCCTGAGGCCTGCGCGCCGTGCTCGCTGAGCCACAGGCCGAGCAGGGCGGTGGCGAGGCAAGCAGCGGCGGCGATGGCCAGCCCGCGACGCAGGGCGGGCGAGGCGCACCGATCCAGCAGTGCCCAGGCGGCCAGCAGTGCCAGGCCGGCCAGGCCCCAGCGCGAGCCGCTCAGAGCCAGTGCCGCCGACAGCAGCACCGCGTCGATGGCCAGCACCCAGCCGCGGCGTGTGCCGGCCCGCGCACCGTGCAGGTGGGCCGTGGCCACCAGCCCCCAGAGCATCAGGCTGGCCAGCTGGTTGGCCTGGCGCAGGTTGCCGGTGGCACGGCCTGGCACGCGGGTGGTGGCCAGCATCGGCAAATCTGGCAGCAAGGGCAGTGCCAGCTGCACGATGCCGATCACGGCGTTGAGCCGGGCGGCCAGCAAAATGGCCGCGCACACGGCCTCAAAACACGCCTGCGCCCGTGCACCCTGGGCCTGTCGGTGGCCGGCATCGGCCACCAGCAACGCAACAAGCAGCAGGCCTGCGCTGGTCAAGGCCGGCGCGCGGGCGGCCTGCAGCCAGACCACGCTGGCCAGCGCGGCCAGCAACAGCGCGCCAAGGGCCGCAGGCAATGGCCAGTGGGCGCGCCGGTGCCCAGCGTTCAGACGCGCCGCCAGCATCAGGCACAAACCCCATCCCAGCACCGACAGGCATTGCTGCACCGTGCGATGGGCGGGCGGCAGTTCGTAGCTGAACAGCAGCGGCAGCGCGATGGCAGCCATCGCGGCCACCGGCCAGCCTTCAGGCGCGGCGTTGGCCGGGTTCAGCGGACGCGGACGGGTGAATCGCACAAACAAAAGTGGGGGCCAATGGCCCCCACGCTTGCTGATTCAGGACTCAGGCGGATCAGGACGAACCGGCTGCGGTCTGGCAGGTCGACGGCAGGAACTTCACCGGCATCGGCTCGGTGGCGCCCGGGCCACAGGTCCAGACCACGCCGCCGTCGCTGGACATCGAAGCGCTCAGCACCACGGTCTTGCTGCGCATTTCTTCTTGCGCCGGTGCGGCCGCCTTCATCGTGATCAGGATCGTGCCGGCAGTTGCGCTGGTACGCGTCCAGGCCACCGAACCCACATGCGAGGTGCTGGCGAGGGTCGGGCTGTCCACGGTGGTGGGCATGTCCTTGTTCACCGAGGCAAATTCAGCGATCGTGCTCTGCATGGCCGAGCCCGCGGCAATCGTCTCGGCATTGCGTGCCTTCAGCGTGTAGTCACGGTAGGCGGGCAGGGCCACGGCGGCCAGGATGCCGACGATCGCGATCACGATCATCAGTTCGATCAGGGTAAAACCTTGTTGCAGGTTGCGCTTCATGATGCGTGCTCCTCGGATGGGACGAACAGGGGGTGAACGACGGTTTCCAAGTTGCAGGACGCGTGCCAACGCTGAACATGAGGGGGCGGGCCACTTCTGCCGGTGATACATCACGATTGACCGGCCGAACTGCCGCGTTGTGTCACTTCACGTGCTGGCGGGGTGACGTTTTTCGTCAGCCCTGCCGCATCAGGTCAGCACGATGCGTTGACCCGCCGTCAGCGCGGTGACGGTGTGGCCAGGGGCCAGCGCGGCGATTTCGGACATCACGGCATCCAGCTCGCCGGGCTTCACATGGGTGATCCACACCTGGGCGCCGGGCGCCAGGTGGGCCAGTTCCTGGCCCAGGGCGGCCGGGTGCAGGTGGCGGCTCAGCACCGCCAGGCGGTGCTCGTCGTTGCGGAATGCGGTCTCGATCACCAGGTGCGCCACGGGCAGGGTCTGCAGCCGTTGCCACAGCGCGTCGTTGGGGGCCGTGTCGCCAGTGAACACCCAGGCGCCCGGCTGGGCCAGCACCGCAAAGCCCACGGCCGGCACGGTGTGCAGGGCCGGCAGCACCTCGATGCGGCGGTCACCCAGCGCCAGCACCTGGCCCGTCTCGAAGGGGTGCAGGCTCAGGATCGGCCGTTCGGCCGAAGGCAGGCAGGTGAAGTCGGGCCAGATCTGGCCGTTGAACACATGGTCGCGCAAGGCCTGCAGGGTGGCTGGCAGGCCGTGCACGCGGATCGGTGCGCGCCCGGCGCGCCGGCGCATCACGCTGTCGGCCAGCAGCGGCACGCCCAGCACATGGTCGAGGTGTGAATGGGTGAGCAGGATGTCCTGGACCTGGGCGAGCTCGTCGAGCGTCAGATCGCCCACGCCGGTGCCCGCGTCGATCAGGACGTCGTCGTCGAGCAGGAAGGCCGTGGTGCGGCTGCCGGCGGCAATGGAGCCTGAGCAGCCCAGGACGCGAATCTGCATGGAGAACGGTGCCGCCACCTGGGCGGACTGCAACGATGGTGGAAGGCGCCGCCACAGATCAGGGCCGGCGAGGCGTTCAGGCGTCGCGATACCTGCCGACGCCGATGCGCGCATCCTCGCTGCCCCACGCCAGTGGCGCAAGCGTGGGTGCGCTCAGTTCTCCACGGTCAAGGCCGCTGCGTGAGGCGGTGGCCGGGGTGGCGTGAAGTCGATCACGGCGCCGAACGGCGGGACCTCAGGCGGCGGTGCGACAAGGCGCGTGCGCCGATCGCGGCCAGATCAAAGCCGAGCCTTGGCGCCAGGGGGAGGGCGTGCAAGGGGCGCAAGAGATGCCGCAAGTGCGCACAGGCTGGTCGAGCGCATCGGCCGCACAGCCGTCCGGCAAGCCGCGGGCGGCGATGTGCTGAAACGGGTGGAGACGGGCCGAGAGGGGCCGAGAGGGGCCGAGAGGGGCCGAGCGGCCGGTTCGTGCGCGCCTGTTCAGGCCTGCACGAACTGCATCTGGGTGCCGGCCAGCTCGATCAGGTCGCCGTGATGCAGCGGGGCGGTGTCACCGGCAATCGGCACACCGTTGATCGTGGGGCGCTGTACGCCTTCCACATGGGCCAGCACGTAGCCGTTGGGCCGGCGCGTGATCGAGGCCACCTGCACGCCGGGTTTGCCGACCGTGGTAACCACCTTGGTCAGGGTGACGGCCCGGCCGGCCGCCGCGCCGGTGAGCACCTTGATCGACGCGGCAGCCGAGGACATGCCGGCGCCCATCGAGCCCATGCCCGCCGACATGCCGCCACCCAGCGAGCTGGTGTGGCTGGCGGGGGCCTGGGCGTACGAGGGGTGCGGCGGCACACCGGTGCTGCTGCCCGGTCGCATGATCATGGTCTTTTCGAAGTCGTTGCCTTCTTCGACCAGGAACTTGATCTTGTACTTGCCGATCTCGACCGTGTCGTTGTGCGCCAGCAGCTGCTTCTTGATGGCCTTGCCGTTGATGTAGGTGCCGTTGGTGCTGTTGAGGTCTTCGATGAAGACGTCGTTGCCCACCATCTGCAGCACGGCGTGCTCGCCGCTGACTGCCAGGTTGTCGATGACGATGTCGTTGTAAGGCCGCCGGCCGAGCGTGGTCTTGTCCTTGGTGATCTGGACCTCCTTGATCACCACACCGTCGAGAGACACAACCAGCTTGCCCATGCTTGACCTTCTTCGCTTTATTCCGTCCTGGATCAGGCAATGCAGAGTCTGCGTTTGCTGCAGAACCGCCGCTTCAGCGCCCGAACTTCCACCACGGACGTCCGGGTGCTGCCGAACCACCCGCCACGCGCACGAGTATCAACGCAATATTATCTTTTCCACCAGCCTCATTGGCGGCGTCGATCAGGGCCTTGCCCGCGGCAGGTAGGGCGTCGTGCGTCTGCAACAGCCGCGCAATCATCGGGTCGTCGAGCATGTCCGACAGGCCGTCCGAGCACATCAGGTAGACGTCGCCAGGCTGCACCTCGTGCAGATGGGTCTCGAGCAGCACCGTGTCTTCGACCCCCACTGCGCGCGTGACGAGGTTCTTGTTGGCCGAAAACGCCGCCTGCTCGGGGGTGATCAGACCGGCGTCGATCTGCTCCTGCAGCAGCGAGTGGTCGCGCGTGATCTGGTTGAGCTGACCGCCGCGCCAGCGGTAGGCGCGTGAATCGCCCACATGCCCCAGCCGCAGCTGGCCTTCGCGGAACACCGCCACCACCAGCGTGGTGCCCATGCCGGCGTACTGCGGGTTGGCGTTGGCGGCGTTGAAGATGGCGCGGTTGGCGTTGTCGACGCAGATGTCCATCGCGCGCCGCACTTCCAGATCGCTGGCGCGCTGGGCGGCCTGGGCCAGCCAACGGCCGAGCTCGGTGCAGATGAAGCTGGTCGCCATGCCGCTGGCCACCTCGCCGGCGTTGTAGCCGCCCATGCCGTCGGCCAGGACGGCCAGCGCATTGGCCTCGTCGACGGCCACCGAATCCTCGTTGTTGGTGCGCGAGCGACCGGTGTCGACGGCGTGAAAGAACTCGAAGCTCATGCTGTGCGCTGCGCGCGAGGGCCGGAAGAGCCGGCGATTTTGCATCGGAACCCGGTGGCCATTGCGGCTGCCCCCTACAGACGGAACGCGACATCGGGCGCGAGAACGCGCGCCATCACTGCGGCCAGTGCCGCCAGCTCGGACGACCAGTCGGCCAGATCGGCGGGCCGTTGCTCGGGCTCGCGCGCCAGCAGGCGCTCGATGGCGCCCACCACCGCCGGCGGCAGATCGCGGCGCAGCACGCCCAGGCGGGCCGGCGGCTCACGGTGGGTGGAGCGCAGCAGTTCGCCCAGGGTGTCGGCCTGGTGGGGTCGCCGGCCGCACAGCAGCTCGAACAGCATCACGCCCAGCGCATAGGTGTCGGTGGCGGCGCTGGCCGGTGCGCCGGCCAATTGCTCGGGCGCCATGTAGGCGGGTGTGCCGAGGGTCATGCCGGTGCGGGTCTGGCTGGCATCGTCAACCCGGGCAACGCCGAAGTCGATCAGCTTGAGCACGCCGGTGCCCAGATCGACCACCACGTTGGAGGGCTTGAGGTCGCGGTGCACGATGCCGCGCACATGCGCGTGGGCCAGCGCCGCCCCCACCCGCGCGCCGATGCGCAGCACCAGGGTCTCGGGCAGCAGGCGCTGCGGCTGGGTGTAGCGGCTGAGATCGTTGCCATGCACCCGCTCCATCGCCAGCCAGGCCTCTTGCGCGGTGAGGCCGGCCTCGTGCACGGTCAGGATGTCGGGGTGCTCGAGGCGGTGCGAGATGTCGGCCTCGCGGTGCAGGCGCGAGAGCCATTCGGCGCGCTCGGCCGAGGGGATGTCGGCCGCCAGCGGGATGCGCTTGACGGCCACCGGCGCGCCGGTGCGCAGGTCAACGGCCTCGTAGACCTCGCCCACGGCGCCGCCGCCCAGGCGGGCGCCGATGCGGTAGCGGCCCGCCAGCAGCGGCGGGGTCGGCGCAGGTTTGGCCGAGGCCGCGTCGCGGCGGAGAAACGAGAACCAGGCCACAACGCCTCCCGTGATGCCCGGTGGTGACATGCCGGGGCACGTTAGCACAGGCGGCTGCCTGTGGTCACCCGCCGCTCGCGCAGGCGGGGGAGGCGTGGCCGCTGGTTCAGTCGGTCTTGGCGGCTTGGGCGCGGCGCTTGAGAAGCATGCCGAGCGCCAGCACCAGCAGGGCACCGGCCACGCCGGCGCTGTAGCGCACCGAAGCCACGGCCTCGCCCACGGCGGCCTGCGGGATCAGCTTGGCGAGCGCGGGGTCGCCCACCGACATGGTGCCGGCGATCCAGCCCAGCAGCATGCCGCCGATGGTGATGACCACCGGGAAGCGGTCCATCAGCTTGATCACAAACTGGCTGCCCCACACGATGATCGGGATGCTGACCAGCAGGCCGAAGACCACCAGCGGCATCTTGTGGTCGCCGCCAGCGCCTTCGGCGGCACCGGCGATGGCGATCACGTTGTCCACGCTCATCACCAGATCGGCCACGATCACGGTGCGCACGGCGGCCCACAGCTTGTCGGAGCCTTCGATGTTGCCGTGCTCGTCCTCGTCGCCAGGGGCCAGCAGCTTGACGCCGATCCAGATCAGCAATGCGGCGCCCACCAGCTTCAGGAACGGCACCTGCAGCAGCGTGAGTGCAAAGAAGATCAGCACCACGCGCAGCAGGATGGCGCCCACCGTGCCCCACAGGATGCCCTGCGCGCGCTGCTGCGGCGGCAGCTTGCGGCAGGCGAGCGCGATGACGACGGCGTTGTCGCCCCCGAGCAGGATGTCGATCATGATGATCTGACCGACGGCGATCCAGAAGTCGGCGTGCAACAGCAGGTCCATGGCGTGTTCTCTTTGGAAAAGCGGCGGAAGTGTAGGCGGCGGCCGTGTGCCCGCGCTGCGGAAACTACATAGTCCGCAGACGTGGCCAGGGCCGCAGAAAAGAAAACGGCCACCTGCAGCAGGTGGCCTGGTCGCGGTGGCGGGCTCAGGTCATCAACAACCTGCGTCCGCCAGAAGGCGCGCTGTGCCTCAGAGCTTGAGCAGGCCCTTGAGCAGCTTGCCCATCTCGCTGGGGTTGCGGGTGATGGTGAAGCCGCACTCCTCCATCACCGCCAGCTTGGCGTCGGCGGTGTCGGCGCCGCCCGAGATCAGCGCGCCGGCATGGCCCATGCGCTTGCCCGGAGGGGCGGTGACGCCGGCGATGAAGCCGACCACCGGCTTCTTCATGTGATCCTTCACCCAGCGTGCGGCCTCGGCCTCGTCGGGGCCGCCGATCTCGCCGATCATGATCACCGCGTCGGTGTCGGGATCGTCGTTGAACAGGCGCATCACGTCGATGTGCTTCAGGCCGTTGATCGGGTCGCCGCCGATGCCGACCGCGCTCGATTGGCCCAGGCCGATCTCGGTGAGCTGCGCCACGGCTTCGTAGGTCAGCGTGCCCGAGCGGCTGACCACGCCGATGCGGCCCTTGCGGTGGATGTGGCCCGGCATGATGCCGATCTTGATCTCGTCGGGCGTGATCAGGCCCGGGCAGTTGGGGCCCAGCAGCAGCGTCTTCTTGCCGCCGGCGGCCTCCTTGGCCTTCATCTTGTTGCGCACTTCGAGCATGTCCTTGACCGGAATGCCTTCGGTGATGCAGATCGCCAGATCGAGGTCGGCTTCCACCGCCTCCCAGATGGCGGCCGCGGCACCGGCCGGCGGCACGTAGATCACGCTGACCGTCGCGCTCTGGGCCTGGGCTGCCTCTTTCACGCTGGCGTAGATCGGGATGCCTTCGAAGCTTTCGCCGGCCTTCTTCGGGTTGACGCCGGCCACGAAGGCGGCCTGGCCGTTGGCGTAGCCCTGGCAGCCCTTGGTATGGAACTGGCCGGTCTTGCCGGTGATGCCCTGGGTGATGACGCGGGTGTCTTTGTTGATGAGGATGGACATTTGAATTTCTCCTG
Source organism: Aquabacterium sp. OR-4 (assembly GCF_025290835.2). NCBI lineage: Bacteria > Pseudomonadati > Pseudomonadota > Betaproteobacteria > Burkholderiales > Sphaerotilaceae > Pseudaquabacterium > Pseudaquabacterium prasiolae. The sequence continues at coordinate 449,490 of NZ_JAOCQD020000001.1, forward strand.
GGCTCAGGCCACAGCCGCCACGATCTTGGTGGCGGCTTCAGCCATGGTGTCTGCGGCGATGATCGGCAGGCCGCTTTCGGCCAGCATCTTCTTGCCCAGGTCTTCGTTGGTGCCCTTCATGCGCACCACCAGCGGCACCGACAGGTTCACCGCCTTGCACGCGGTCATCACGCCTTCGGCGATGGTGTCGCAGCGCATGATGCCGCCGAAGATGTTCACCAGGATGCCCTTCACATCCGGGTTCTTCAGCATGATCTTGAAGGCCTCGGTCACCTTCTCGGCCGTGGCGCCACCGCCCACATCCAGGAAGTTGGCCGGCTCGCCGCCAAACAGCTTGATGGTGTCCATGGTGGCCATGGCCAGACCGGCGCCGTTGACCAGGCAGCCGATGTTGCCGTCCAGGCTGATGTAGGCGAGGTCGAACTTGCTGGCTTCCACCTCGGCCGGGTCTTCCTCGTCCAGATCGCGGTAGGCCACGATCTCGGGGTGGCGGAACAGCGCGTTGGCGTCGAAGTTGAACTTGGCGTCCAGCGCAATCAGCTTGCCCTGGCTGTCGCAGTTCAGCGGGTTGATCTCGACCAGGCTGGCGTCTGTTGCCATGTAGCAGCGGTAGAGGTTCTGGAAGATCTCGACCGCCTGGGCCACCGAGCCCTCGGGCAGGCCGATGGCGCGCGCGATCTTGGCCGCCTGTGCATCACCCAGGCCGGTGAGCGGGTCGATCAGCTCGGTGCTGATCTTCTCGGGCGTGCTGTGGGCCACCTCTTCGATGTCCATGCCGCCTTCGCTGCTGGCGATGAAGGCCACCTTCTGCGAGGCGCGGTCGGTGACGAGGGAGACGTAGTACTCCTTCTTGATGTCGGCACCTTCCTCGATGTACAGGCGGCGCACCTTCTGGCCCTCGGGGCCGGTCTGGTGCGTGACCAGCTGCATGCCCAGGATCTGGCCGGCCAGGTCCTTCACGCCGTCCAGGCTCTTGGTGACCTTCACGCCGCCGCCCTTGCCGCGGCCGCCCGCATGGATCTGCGCCTTGACCACCCACACGGGGCCGCCCAGCTTCTGCGCGGCTTCCACCGCCTCCTGCACCGAGAACGCCGCAATGCCGCGCGGCACCGGCACATTGAACTGGCGCAGGATTTCCTTGCCTTGGTATTCGTGGATCTTCATCGTGGGCTCGTGGCTGTCGAGGGGATGGGTGCTGCCTGGCCACGGCAAGGCGTGGTCAGGCCCGGTGTCGGCCCGGCGCCCGAGGCGGGGCGAGCAAACCTGCGAAATTTATCATGTTGTACTCAGGAAAACCCGAACCAGTGCCGCGGTGACGCAGTCGGGTTTGCGGTCTGTGCCAGAACGGCACGCGGTTTGAGGCTGTTGTTGCTGGGTGCGGCCAAGCCGGCCGGAGGTGGGCACGCGGCAAAGCAGGCCTCGCGAGCGGGCCCGGGCCGGCGCGCGCGCCGCCGCAATGCGCCGGTGCGCCGATGCACCGATGCACCGATGCGCCGATGCGCTGGTGCGCCGCGAGGCGGGCAGGGCCGCCGCGAGTCTGCGTGGCAGCTTGCTCGGGCGTTGTCAGCAGTCGTCGTCAGGCAGTCCACGCACGATGCGCCGCACCACCTCGTGCGAGAAACCCCGGCCGGCCAGAAAACGCATCTGGCGCAGCCGCTCGGCGGTGTCGGCGGTGGCGTTGGCGCCGTACTTGCGCTGCCATACCTCGCGCGCGCGCGAGAGCTCGGAGTCGCGCAGCTGCTGGCGCGTCTCGTCGCCGGCGGCCAGGCCGTGCTGGGCCAGCTCGCGCTCGATGCGCAGGTTGCCGAAACGCGACTGGCGGCTGTGGATGCGGCTGTCGATGAAGCGCTGGTCGGACAGGTAGCCGCGGCTGCTCAACCAGTCGAGCAGGGCGTCGACCTCGGGCGCGTGGTCAAGGCCACGGCCGCGCGAGGTGTGGGCATCGACCTCGGCACCGATGCCTGGCCCGGCCCCATCAACTTCGGTCAGCGCATCGCCAGACGCCAGGCCTGCGGCTTCGACGCAGTGGCCATGGTCGGCGTCGGCGTCGGCGTCGGTGGACATGGCCGCCACGGGCCGGCCGGCCGCTGCGCGCAGCAGCCGCACACGCAATTCGGTGCGGCTGTGCTCGCGCTGCGCCAGCCACTGCAGCGCACGCACCTTCAGCGAGGCGGGGCGGGGCGCCATCGCGCTGCCGTGGCGTGGGTATGGCGCTCGGGCCGCGAACGAGCGGGGATCAGGCCTCGCCGTCGCCCACCGGGCCGGGCTGCAGCGGCACGCCCAGGGCTTCGCGCACGCGGTTCTCGATTTCGAGCGCGATCTCGGGGTTCTCGCGCAGGAACTCGCGGGCGTTGTCCTTGCCCTGGCCGATCTTCTCGCCGTTGTAGGCGTACCAGGCGCCGGACTTGTCGACGATCTTGGCCTCGACGCCCATGTCGATGATCTCGCCCTCGCGGCTGGTGCCTTCGCCGTAGAGGATGTCGAACTCGGCGGTCTTGAACGGCGGGGCCACCTTGTTCTTGACGACCTTGACCTTGGTTTCGCTGCCGATCACCTCTTCGCCGCGCTTGATGCTGCCGGTGCGGCGGATGTCCAGGCGCACCGAGCTGTAGAACTTGAGCGCGTTGCCGCCGGTGGTGGTTTCGGGGTTGCCGAACATCACGCCGATCTTCATGCGGATCTGGTTGATGAAGACGACCATGGTGTTGGTCTTCTTGACCGTGCCGGTGAGCTTGCGCAGCGCCTGGCTCATCAGACGGGCCTGCAGACCGGGCAGGCTGTCGCCCATCTCGCCTTCGAGTTCGGCCTTGGGCGTGAGGGCGGCGACCGAGTCGATGATGACCAGGTCAACCGAGCCCGAGCGCACCAGCGAATCGACGATCTCGAGCGCCTGCTCGCCGGTGTCGGGCTGGCTGATCAGCAGCTCTTGCAGGTTGACGCCGAGCTTTTGCGCATAGGCGGTGTCGAGCGCATGTTCGGCGTCGATGAAGGCGCAGGTGCCGCCCAGCTTCTGCATCTGGGCCACCACCTGCAGCGTGAGCGTGGTCTTGCCCGAGGACTCGGGGCCGTAGATCTCGACCACGCGGCCACGCGGCAGACCACCCACGCCCAGCGCGATGTCCAGGCCCAGCGAGCCGGTGGACACCACCTCGAGGGCCTCGACGGCTTCGCCGTCGCCCAGCCGCATGATGGAACCCTTGCCGAACTGCTTTTCGATCTGGGCAAGCGCGGCCTGCAGGGCCTTGGCTTTTTCGGTGTTCAGTGCTTTCACGGGTGCGTCCATGTGGGGCTCTCCTCGGGTCGAGATGGCCCGATGATAGCCGAGATACTGTATGTCTGAACAGCCTGTCAACTTCCACAGCCCAGATGAACCCGTGCCCCGGGTTGCTGTCAGGCTGTGCAAGTGTCGGGCTGCCTAGAATCAATTCGTCGCCTGCCGGGATCGTGCGGATCGGGCGATGCAGAACACGGTGGGCACCAGCGGGAGACGAAGATGCGGATTCTGATCGCGGAAGACGACCAGGTGCTGGCTGACGGATTGTTGCGCTCATTGCGTGCCACCGGCTATGCGGTGGACCAGGTGGGCAGTGGCAGCGAGGCCGATGCGGCGCTGGCGGCCCATGAATTCGACCTGCTGATCCTGGATCTGGGGCTGCCCAAGATGCATGGCTTCGATGTGCTGCGCAAGCTGCGCGGGCGCGGTTCGTCGGTGCCGGTGCTGATCCTCACGGCGGCCGACAGCGTGGAGCAGCGCGTCAAGGGCCTCGATCTGGGCGCCGACGACTACATGGCCAAGCCCTTCTCGCTGCAGGAGCTGGAGGCGCGGGTGCGCGCACTCACGCGGCGTGGGCTGGGCGCGGCGTCCAACGTCATCAAGCACGGTCCGCTGACCTTTGATGCCACCGGCCGCGTGGCCTACATCAGCGACCAGATGGTCGAGCTGTCGGCGCGCGAGCTCAGCCTGCTGGAGGTGCTGCTGCAGCGCGCCGGCCGGCTGGTGAGCAAGGACCAGCTGGTCGAGCGCCTGTGCGAATGGGGCGAAGAGGTGAGCAACAACGCCATCGAGGTCTACATCCACCGCCTGCGCAAGAAGATCGAGCAGGGGCCGATCCGCATCGCCACGGTGCGCGGGCTGGGCTATTGCCTGGAGAAGATCCCGAACTGAGGCTGCCGCCGCCGCCGCCAGGCGGGCCGGGGCCGTGCCGACAGGCGGCGTTATGCTGCCCCGAACCACCATGGACACCCCCCGCGAACAGCGCTCGCTCTTCGGCGAGATCCTCGACTGGATGCTCGCGCCGCTGCTCTTGCTGTGGCCGCTGAGCGTGGCGCTGACCTGGCTGGTGGCCCAAAGCATTGCCAGCCGGCCGTTTGACCGCGACCTGGCGGCGATGGCGCGCACCGTGGCCCGCCAGGTGGTGGTGGAGCCGGGCAGCACCGAGAAGCCCAGCGCGATCCGCCTGCGCCATCCCGAGGTGGCCAGCGAGGTGTTGCGCACCGACGATGCCGAGCGCGTGCTGTACCAGGTGCTGGGCGCCCGCGGCGAGTTCGTGGCCGGTGACCGCCACCTGCCGGTGCCCGAGGAGAACCCGGTGCCCGGCCAGGAGCTGCGCTGGCGCGATGACGAGCTGCAGGGCGACGGTGTGCGCGTGGCCTACCTGTGGCTGCCGCCCACCGGCGTGCCGGGGGAGCTGCCGGCCCTGGTGCAGGTGGCCGAGACGCTGGACAAGCGCTCGCGTCTGGCCACCGAGATCATCAAGGGCGTGATCGTGCCGCAGTTCGTGGTGCTGCCGCTGGCGGTGCTGCTGGTGTGGTTTGCGCTGGCGCGCGGCATCAAGCCGCTCAACGAGCTGCAGCAGCGCATCCGCCGCCGCGAGAGCCACGACCTGGCGCCGCTGCCCGAGCGCGATGTGCCCGAAGAGGTGGCGCCGCTGGTGAGCGCCATCAACGACCTGCTGGCGCGGCTGGACCAGTCGATGCGCACGCAAAAGCGTTTTCTGGCCGACGCCGCGCACCAGCTGAAGACGCCGCTGGCCGGCCTGCGCATGCAGGCCGAGCTGGCCCAGCGCGAGATCGATGCCGGCCAGCAGGACGCCAAGTCGCTCGGGCGCTCGCTGCAGTACATCGCCCACTCGAGTGAGCGCGCGGCGCACATGGTCAACCAGCTGCTGGCCATGGCCCGGGCCGAGGCGCGCACGCTGTCGCGCCAGCCCGAGACCGTGTGCCTGGTGGAACTGGCGCGCGAGACGGTGCGCGACTTCGTGCCCAAGGCGATGGACAAGCGCATCGACCTCGGCTACGAGGGCCCCGACAGCGACGACGCGCTGCACGGCCGGCTGCTGGGCCATGCGGTGATGGCGCGCGAGCTGGTGCGCAACCTGGTGGACAACGCGCTGCAGTACACGCCCACCGGCGGCACGGTGACGGTGCGCGTGATGGACGACCCCTTCGGCCAGGTGGTGGTGCTGCAGGTGGAGGACACCGGCCCGGGCATTCCCGAGGTCGAGCGCACCCTGGTGCTGGAGCCCTTCTACCGTGCGCTGGGCACCAACGCCGACGGCAGCGGCCTGGGTCTGGCCATCGTCAACGAGATCGTGCAGCAGCACGCGGCCGAGATGACGATCGCCGACGCCCGGCCACGCAGCCTGGCCGCCGCGCAGGGCCAGGGGCCCGGCGCGCTGTTCACGGTGCGCTTTCCGCTGGTGGCGTGGACACCGACGGTGGCAGACGCGGCTCAGTCGAGCGCCGGGCCGCCCCAAGACGACTGAGCACCCGCCCGGCGGGTGGCCTTGCGTACCCGCAAGGCCGGGTGCCCCAGCTCCCTAGCGCTGCATCAGGCCGCGGCTGCGCGAGATCGACATCAGCATGCCCAGCGCCAGGCCCAGCGTCACCATCGCTGTGCCGCCGTAGCTGATGAAGGGCAGCGGCACGCCCACCACCGGCAGGATGCCGCTGACCATGCCCAGGTTGACGAAGCCGTAGGTGAAGAAGCTCAGCGTGATGGCGCCGGCCAGCAGGCGCGAAAACGCGGTGGGCGCCTGCGCGGCGATGAACAGGCCGCGCAGGATCAGCGCGATGTAGCAGCTCAGCAGCAGCGCGGCGCCGAGCAGCCCGAACTCCTCGGCGAAACCGGCGAACACGAAATCGGTGGTGCGCTCGGGGATGAACTCCAGGTGCGTCTGCGTGCCGCTCATGAAGCCCTTGCCGGTGATGCCGCCCGAGCCGATGGCGATCATGCCCTGCAGGATGTGGAAGCCCTTGCCCAGCGGATCGCGGGTGGGGTCGAGCAGGGTGCACACGCGCTGCTTCTGGTAGTCGCGCAGCACATGCCAGGCCACATCGGGTTGGCACAGCGCATCGCCGCTGACCACGATGGCTCCAATGCCGACGGCGGCCAGCAGCAATACCGGCACGATCAGCCGCCACGACAGGCCGGCAAAGAACAGCACGTACAGCCCCGACGAGAGCACCAGGATGGCCGTGCCCAGGTCGGGTTGCTTGGCCACCAGCATCACCGGCAGCAGCAGCAGCGCCCCGGCCACGGCAAATTCGGGTGCGCGCCACTGGCCCTCGCGCTTCTGGAACCACCAGGCCAGCATCAGCGGCATGGCCAGCTTCATGATCTCGCTGGGCTGGATCACGATGCCCAGGTTGATCCAGCGCGTGGCGCCCTTCTTGGTGACGCCGAAGGCCAGCGTGGCCACCAGCAGCAGCACGCCCAGCGTGTACAGCGGCAGCGCCAGGGCCTGCAGGCGCTGCGGCGGCACCTGGGCCGCCACCAGCATCACCAGGCCGCCGATCAGCATGTTGCGGCCGTGGTCGGCAAAGCGGGTGCCGTGGTCGAAGCCCACCGAGTACATGGTGAGCATGCCCAGGCCGGCCAGTGCCAGCACCAGCACCGCCAGCGGGCCGTCGAACCCGCCCAGCACCGGCCGCACGCGCTGCCACAGGCTGGGGCGCTCGAAGACGTTGCTCATCGCCTGGTTCCCGCGGTTTTCAACGCCGCCGGGCCGGCCGCGGCGCTGGCCAGGGCCACCCTGGCCGCGGACGCCGGTGCGGACGCAGACGCAGACGGCGCGGGCGCAGACCCGGCCGCCGAGGCCGCCGAGGCCGGCAGCGAGGCGGCCTGGCCCGGCAGCGCAACGTCCAGCGCACGGCGCACGCTGCCGATCGGCGCGGTGGTCTGGCCCAGGCGTGTGGCGGCGATGTCTTCCACGCTGGGCCACTGGCCCTGCAGCACGTAGTCGAACACGCGGCGGGCAATGGGCGCGGCGGCCTGGGCGCCGAAGCCGGCGTTCTCGACGATCAGCGCCACGGCCACCTGCGGCGCCTCGGCCGGGGCGTAGGCCATGTACAGCGCATGGTCGCGCAGGTGCTCGGCCAGCTTGGCGGCGTTGTACTTCTCGCCCTGCTTGATGGCCACCACCTGGGCCGTGCCGGTCTTGCCCGCGGCCTGGTAGGCGGCGCCGCGGAAGGCCGAGGCCGAGGTGCCCTCGACGTTCACGCCCACCAGCGCGCGGCGGATCACCTCGAGGTGGTCGGCGCGGATCGGCACCGGCGGCAGCGCCTCGGTGCCCACCGGGCGGGCGCTGCCCGAGACCACGTCGACCACCTGGCGCACCAGGTGCGGCGTGTGGCGCTGGCCGCCGGCGGCCAGCGTGGCCGTGGCGTGCGCCAGCTGCAGGATGGTGTAGTTGTTGTAGCCCTGGCCGATGCCGATGGAGATGGTCTCGCCGGCGTACCAGCGCTTTTGCTCGGGCTTGCGGTAGGCGCGCTTCTTCCACTCGGTGGAGGGCAGCACGCCGCGCACCTCGCCGTCGAGGTCGATGCCGGTGATCTGGCCAAAGCCGAAGGGCGCCATCTGCTCGGCGATCAGGTCGACGCCCATCTCGTTGGCCAGCACGTAGTAGTAGGTGTCGCAGCTCTGCACGATGGAGCGGTACATGTCGACCACGCCGTGGCCGCCCTCCTTGTCGTCGCGGAAGCGGTGGTTGCCGAAGTTGAAGTAGCCGGGGTCGGCAATGGCCTGCTGCGGCGTGCGCTTGCCGGTGGCCAGCGCGGCCAGCGACATGAAGGGCTTGTAGGTCGAGCCCGGCGGATAGGCGCTGCGCAGCGCGCGGTTGAGCAGCGGCTTGTCGATCGATTCGTTCAGCTCGCGCCAGCTCTCCACATCGATGCCGTCGACGAACAGATTGGGGTCGAAGCTGGGCTTGCTGACGAAGGCCAGCACCTCGCCCGTGCGCGGATCGATGGCCACCAGCGCGCCGCGGCGCTCGCCGAACAGCTCTTCCACCAGGTGCTGCAGGCGGATGTCGACGCTCAGCGCCAGGGTGTTGCCCGGCGTGGCCGGATGGCTGCCCAGGCGGCGCACGGCGCGGCCGCCGGCCGAGGTTTCCACCTGGTCGAAGCCGGTGGTGCCGTGCAGCTCACGCTCGTAGCGCTGCTCCAGGCCCAGCTTGCCGATCACCTCGGTGCCGCGGTAGTTGGCCTGGTCGTCGTCGTCCCAGTCCTCCATGGCCTTCTTTTCGCTGGTGTTGATGCGGCCGATGTAGCCCACCAGATGCGCCCCGGTCTCGCCCAGCGGATAGGTGCGAAACAGCCGCGCACGCACATCCACGCCCGGAAAGCGGTAGCGCTGGGCCGTGAAGCGGGCCAGCTCCTCGTCGCTCAGGCGGTTGCGGATGGGCAGCGACTCGAAGCTCTTGCTCTCGTCGAGCAGGCGCTTGAAGCGGCGGCGGTCCTTGGGCGCGATCTCCACCACCTCGGCCAGCGCGTCGATCACGCGCTCGAGCTCGCCCTGCACCTTGGCCGGCGTGATCTCGAGGGTGTAGGCCGAGTAGTTGGTGGCCAGCACCACGCCATGGCGGTCAACGATCAGGCCGCGGTTGGGCACGGTGGGCACCACCGCGATGCGGTTGGCCTCGGCCTGCTCGGCCAGCTCGTCGTGGCGCACCACCTGCAGCCACCACAGCCGCGCGCCCAGCAGGCCAAAGCCCAGCAGCACAAACAGCGCGGCGGCGACCAGGCGGGTGCGAAAGCGCCCCAGCTCCCGGTCGAGATCCTTGAGTTCGGTCACAGCGGTCGGTTTTGATCGGGATCGGGCGCGCGGCGCTGCGGCGCCAGCAGCAGCCACACCACCAGCGGCCACAGCGCCGCCTCGGCCAGCGGGGCCAGCATCAGGCCCCAGCCCGGAAACATGCCGCCGGCGATCATGCGTGCCACCAGGGCCACGCCATGCGCCGCCAGAAACAGCGGCAGCACCTGCAGTGCCTGCGCCGGCACCGAGAACCACAGCAGCCGCCGGTGCGCGCTGACCGCGAAGTAGGCCAGCAGCGTGTAGGCCAGCGCATGCTGGCCCAGCACCGCGCCTTCGTGCACATCGATCAGCAGGCCGAAGAAGAAGGCCCAGCCCACGCCCACGCGACGCGGTTGGTGCACGTTCCAGAACACCAGCACCAGGGCCATCAGGTCGGGCGAGGCGGGGTGGCGGCCGATCGGCGTCATCTCCAGCAGCACCGCCAGCAGCAGCGAGAAGCCGATGAACAGCGGGTTGGCCGGCAGCAGCAGCTGGTCAGAGCCGCGCGGCATGATCATGGCCGGCTCCCGGTGGCGGGGGGCGTGCCAGTGGCGTTGCTGCCGGCGGCTGTGGTGCTGGCCGCGGCCGCACCGGCGGCTGCCGCGCTGCCGGGCCGCTCGGCCGGCGCGGTCTTGGCGCCCTTGGCCGGCTTGTCGGCGCGGCCGGTCTCGGCCAGCGGCTCGGGCCGCGGCGGCAGCTGCATGGCCGTGGGCTGCAGCACCAGCAGGTGGCGCACCCCGTCCAGGCCGGCGGCCGGGGCGAGCAGGATGCGGGCAAAGCCGGCATCGGCACGCCGGTCGACCCGGGTCACCGTGCCCACGGCCAGGCCGGGCGGGTAGACGCCGTCGATGCCGCTGGTGAGCAGCCGGTCACCGGCCTTCACATCGGCATTGGCAGCCACGAAGCGCAGCTCGAGCGCGCCGCCACCCTCGGCACCGCCGAAGGCCGCGCTGCGCTGCTGGGTGCGCTCGTTGAGCACCGGAATCGCTGCATCGCGGTCGGTCAGCAGCGTGACCAGCGCCGACAGCGGGTACACCGCCGTCACCTGGCCCAGCACGCCGGCCTCGTTGATCACCGGCGAGCCACGCACCACGCCATGGCGCTCGCCACGGTCGATGAACAGCTTGCGCGCATAGGGGTCGGCTGCCTCGTACAGCACCTCGGCGCCAAGGGCCGGCACGGCCAGCGCCGGGCGCAGCTCGAGCAGCGCCCGCAGCCGCGTGTTCTCGGCCGCCAGCAGGGCCCCGCGCGAGGCCAGCTCGGACTGGCGCGCCAGCTGCAACCGGGCCGCGTTTTCGCCGCTGCGCGCGGCGTCCAGGCCCTGCACATAGGCCGACACCTCGTCGGCCAGGCGCACCGGCCACTTCAGCGCCTGCTGCAGCGGCAGCAGCGCAGTGGCCATCGCCGAGCGCAGCGGCCGGGTGAGCTGGAAGCGCGTATCGGCCGCCATCAGAAAGACGGCCAGCGCCGAGCACAGCACCAGCTTGGTCAGTGCCGACGGGCCCTGGCGAAAAAAGGGCGGTGGGGTGCGATCGATCGTGCCGAGCGACATGGCGGGCTGCGGCGCAGGCGGGGCCGTGCGGTGGGGTCGGCTGGCGGCAGGCCGGGGCCGACCGGGGCCTTACTCGGAGGTGAAGATCGAACCCAGGCGCTCCATGCGCTCGAGTGCCATGCCGCAGCCACGCACCACGCAGGTCAGCGGGTCTTCGGCCACCAGCACCGGCAGGCCGGTTTCTTCGGCCAGCAGGCGATCGAGATCGCGCAGCAGCGCGCCGCCGCCGGTGAGCATCATGCCGCGCTCGGCGATGTCGGCGCCCAGCTCGGGCGGGGTCTGCTCGAGCGCGTTCTTGACGCTGGAGACGATCTGGTTCAGCGGGTCGGTCAGCGCCTCGAGGATCTCGTTGCTGCTGATCGTGAAGCTGCGCGGCACGCCTTCGCTGAGGTTGCGGCCCTTGACCTCGATCTCCTTGACCTCGCTGCCCGGGAAGGCCGAGCCGATGTTCTTCTTGATCATCTCGGCGGTGGGCTCGCCGATCAGCATGCCGTAGTTGCGGCGGATGTAGTTGATGATGGCTTCGTCGAACTTGTCGCCGCCCACCCGCACGCTGCCCTTGTAGACCATGCCGCCCAGCGAGATCACGCCGACCTCGGTGGTGCCGCCGCCGATGTCGACCACCATCGAGCCCGAGGCCTCGCTCACCGGCAGGCCGGCGCCGATGGCCGCGGCCATCGGTTCTTCGATCAGGTAGACCTCGCTGGCGCCGGCGCCCAGCGCCGATTCACGGATGGCGCGGCGCTCGACCTGGGTCGAGCCGCAGGGCACGCAGATGATGATGCGCGGGCTCGGGCGCAGCACCGAGCGCGGGTGGACCATCTTGATGAACTGCTTGAGCATCTGCTCGGTGACGGTGAAGTCGGCGATCACGCCGTCCTTCATCGGGCGAATGGCCTCGATGTTGCCGGGCACCTTGCCGAGCATGGCCTTGGCTTCCTTGCCGACGGCCTGGATGGTCTTCTTGCCGTTGGGGCCACCCTCGTGGCGGATGGCCACCACCGAGGGTTCGTCCAGCACGATGCCCTTGCCGCGCACGTAGATCAGCGTATTGGCGGTGCCAAGGTCGATGGCCAGGTCGGTGGAGAAATAGCGGCGCAGGGATCCGTACATGGGGAAACGCAATCTGGGCAGGAGGGCGATCAGCGGCAGGCAGCGGCGGGCACAGGCCCGAGGCGACTTCTAGGCGGTGCGGCAGACCGCGGAACGCGACATTGGACGGTGTGGGCCGTGGGTTGCGATGCGCAACGCAGGCACGGCAGGCAGGCTGGAAAGAGGGGCGGCCCACCCCGGTGTTGACGCTGGCGGCAGCAGCGAAATGGCCGCTGCCGGCAATGGGCGCATCAGGGTGTGGATAACCGAAGATAATACCGCATCACCCCGGTGTTTCCCCCTTCGGAAACCCACCGTTGCACCGCTTCCCCATGCCTCTGACCCCACAGGACGTGAGCCGCATCGCGCATCTGGCTCGCCTCGAACTCAACCCCGCCGAAGAGCCCGTGATGCTGGCCCAGCTGAACGACTTTTTCGGCATCGTCGAGCAGATGCGTGCCGTCGACACCTCGGGTGTGGAGCCGCTGTACACGCCCCTGTCGGCGTTGCACGCGGTCGAGCTGCGGCTGCGTGACGACGCGGTGAGCGAAGCGCCCGACCGCACGGCCAACCAGGCCAGCGCGCCAGCGGTGGAAGACGGCTTGTTCCTGGTGCCGAAGGTCATCGAATGAGCGCTGAACTGCACACGCTGGGCGTGGCCCAGCTCGGCCGCGCGCTGGCCGACAAAACCGTCTCCAGCGAGGAACTCACCCGCCACCTGCTGGGCCGCATCGAGGCGCAGCGCGCGCTCGGCGCCTTCTTGCACGTGGACGCCGAAACCGCGCTGGCCGGCGCCCGCGCCGCCGATGCGCAGCGCGCCGCCGGCCAGGCCGGCCCGCTGACCGGCGTGCCGATTGCGCACAAGGACATCTTCGTCACCCGCGGCGCGCCCACCACCGCTGGCTCGAAGATGCTGGCCGGCTATGCCAGCCCCTTTGACGCCACCGTGGTGGCGCGGCTCGATGCCGCCGGCACGGTGCGCCTGGGCAAGCTCAACTGCGACGAGTTCGCGATGGGCTCGGCCAACGAGAACTCGGCGTTTTTTCCGGCCCACAACCCCTGGGATGCCAACCGCGTGCCCGGCGGCTCGTCGGGTGGCTCGGCCACGGCCGTGGCCGCGCGCCTGCTGCCGGCAGCCACCGGCACCGACACCGGCGGCTCGATCCGCCAGCCGGCCAGCTTCACCGGCATCACCGGCATCAAGCCCACCTACGGCGTGTGCTCGCGCTACGGCATGATCGCCTTCGCCTCCAGCCTCGACCAGGCCGGCCCGATGGCGCGCAGTGCCGAAGACTGCGCGCTGCTGCTGGGTGCGATGAGCGGTTTTGATGCGCTCGATGCCACCAGTGCGCAGCGCCCGCCGCAAGATTTTCACGCCCAGATGCTGGCCCCGCGTGCCGGTGCCAGCGCGGCCCAGCCGCTGGCTGGCCTGCGCATCGGCCTGCCGAAGGAGTTTTTCCCCGACGGCCTGGCCTCGGATGTGGCCGGCAGCGTGCGCGCCGCGCTGGCCGAGCTGCAGAAGCTGGGCGCCGCGCTGGTGGATGTGAGCCTGCCGCGCACCCAGCTGTCGATCCCGGTGTACTACATCATCGCCCCGGCCGAGGCCAGCTCGAACCTGAGCCGCTTCGACGGCGTCAAGTTCGGCCACCGCGCCGCGCAGTACACCGACCTGCTCGACATGTACAAGAAGAGCCGCGCCGAGGGCTTTGGCCCCGAGGTCAAGCGCCGCATCATGATCGGCGCCTATGTGCTCAGCCACGGCTACTACGACGCCTACTACCTGCAGGCGCAGAAGCTGCGCCGCATGATCGCCGACGACTTCCAGGCCTGCTTCCGCGAGTGCGACGTGATCGCCGGCCCGGTGGCGCCCACGGTGGCCTGGAAGCTGGGCGAGCAGGGCGCCGACCCGCTGCAGGCGTATCTGGCCGACATCTTCACCCTGCCCGCCAGCCTGGCCGGCCTGCCCGGCATGAGCGTGCCGGCCGGCTTTGGCGAGGGCGGCATGCCGGTCGGCCTGCAGCTGATCGGCAACTACTTTGCCGAAGGCACGCTGCTGCACGCCGCGCATGCGCTGCAGCAGGCCACCGACTGGCACACCCGTGTGCCGGCCGGCATCTGAGCCCGATCCCATGAGCACTCCCGCATTGATTCGTGGCTACGAGGTCGTCATCGGCCTGGAAACCCACGCCCAGCTCTCCACGCAGAGCAAGATCTTCTCCGGCGCCAGCACCGCCTTCGGCGCGGCGCCCAACACCCAGGCCTGCGCGGTGGATCTGGCGCTGCCCGGCACGCTGCCGGTGATGAACCGCGCCGCGGTCGAGCGCGCCATCCGCTTTGGCCTGGCGGTGGGCGCCAAGGTGGCGCAGCAATCGATCTTTGCGCGCAAGAACTACTTCTACCCCGATCTGCCCAAGGGCTACCAGATCAGCCAGTACGAGACGCCGGTGGTGCAGGGCGGCAGCCTGAAGATCCGCGTGGGCGACGGCGACAAGGCGGTGGAGAAGCTGGTCAACCTGACCCGCGCGCATCTGGAAGAAGACGCTGGAAAAAGCCTGCACGAAGACTTTCACGGCCAGACCGGCATCGACCTGAACCGTGCCGGCACGCCGCTGCTGGAGATCGTCACCGAGCCCGACATGCGCAGCAGCGCCGAGGCCGTGGCCTACGCCCGCGCGCTGCACGCGCTGGTGATGTGGCTGGGCATCTGCGACGGCAACATGCAGGAAGGCAGTTTTCGCTGCGATGCCAACGTCTCGGTGCGCAAGCCCGGGGCGCCGTTCGGCACGCGGCGCGAGATCAAGAACCTCAACTCGTTTCGCTTCCTGCAGCAGGCCATCGACTACGAGGTGCAGTGGCAGATCGACCAGATCGAGGACGGCCTGGCGATCCAGCAGGCCACCGTGCTGTTCAACCCCGACCGTGGCGAGACGCGGGCCATGCGCAGCAAGGAAGACGCGCACGACTACCGCTACTTCCCCGATCCCGACCTGCCGCCGCTGGTGATCGCGGCCGACTGGATCGCGCGCGTGAAGGGCGAGATGCCCGAGCTGCCGGCGGCCATGGCGCAGCGCTTCCAGTCGGCCGACGGCCTGCCGGCCTATGACGCGGCGATGATGACCCAGAGCCTGCCGTTTGCGCGCTACTACGAGGCGGCGCGCGACGCGTGTGCCCAGCCCAAGCTGGTGGCCAACTGGCTGATGGGCGAGCTGAGCAAGCGCCTGAACACCGAGGGCCGCGACATCGCCGAGGCGCCGCTGCCGGCCGCCACGCTGGCCGCGCTGATCGGCCGCATTGCCGACGGCACGGTGAGCAACAACGCCGCCAAGCAGGTGTTCGATGCACTGTGGACCGGCGAGGCCACCGAGGTGGATGCGGTGATCGAGGCCAAGGGCCTGCGGCAGATGAACGACAGCGGCGCGCTCGAGAAGATCGTCGACGAGGTGCTGGCCGCCAACGCCAAGAACATCGAGGAATACCGCGCCGGCAAGGACAAGGCCTTCAACGCGCTGGTGGGCCAGGTGATGAAGGCCAGCAAGGGCAAGGCCAATCCGGCCCAGGTGAACGAGGTGCTGAAGGCCCGCCTGGGCTGAGCGCCAGCGGCGGCGGCCCGGCGCTGCCGGGCGCCGCGCTCAGCGGCGCACGCCGCGCGACGGATCGGACGAGGTGTTGACCACCGGCAGCGAGCCCGGCGACGAGCCGGCCCACAGCGCGCGCAGCCGCTCGAGCTCGCCGTCGTACAGCGCGTGGATGCGCGCCAGCTCGGCGGCCTGGGTCTTGGTGGCCTCGCGCTGCGCCTGCATCGCGGCATCGTTGGCGTCGAGCTGCTGCTTGAGCTTCAACGGCAGCGGGCGGCCCTTGTAGAACTCGGTCTCGTCGACCAGCGGCTTGCGCTCGGCGGCCAGGTCCTTCAGGCGCTGTTCGGTGGTGCGGATGGCCACCTGCACCGTGTCGAGCGCCGCGTTGCGGGCCTTCAGGTGCGCTGACTCGTTGGGAAAGCGCGACATCAGATTGCGGTCACGCCGCACCGCGTCGGTCTGCGCGGCGCGCTGCAGTGCGGCCCGGCGCTCGATGGCCTCGCGCTCGGCACGCTCTTCGGGCGTGAGGCTGGGCGGGATCACCTGGCGCAGCGAGCCGTCGCGGTTGCGCACCTGCTGCTCGCGCGCCAGGCAAGCCGCGATGGGGCGGTCGGAGGTGATGCGTTTGCCCTGCGCATCCACACAGGTGTAGATGCCCGGGCCCGCGCCCTCGTTGGCGGCCTGTGCCGGGGTGCTGGCCGGCAGCAGCGTCAGCGCGCCCAGCAACGCCCCCACCGCCCGGTGCAGGGCGCTGGCATGGGTTCGCGGTGCAGACGGCAACAGGCCGGACATCTCATACCCCGTAGCGGTCACGGTACGCGGCCACCCGCGGCAGATGTGCTGCCAGATCAGGGGCCTGAGTCGACTGCAGATAGTGCAGCAAATCGCCCAGCGTGGCCACTGCCGAGACCTGCAGTTTCAGTTGGTCACGCACCCATTGCACGGCCGACCAGGCGGCGTCCTGCCCGTTCTCGGTGGCTTTTTCCTGGCGGTCGAGCGCGATCGCCACGCCCACCGGCTGCGCGCCGGCGGCGGTGATCATGGCGATCGACTCGCGCACCGAGGTGCCGGCCGAGATCACGTCGTCGATGATCAGCACCCGGCCGCGCATCGGCGCGCCCACCAGGGTGCCGCCCTCGCCATGGTCTTTGGCCTCTTTGCGGTTGTAGGCGAAGGGCACGTTGCGGCCGGCGCGCGCCAGCTCCACGGCCACCGCCGCCGCCAGCGGAATGCCCTTGTAGGCCGGGCCGAACAGCAGGTCGAACTCGAGCCCCGAGGCGAGCAGGCGGCGTGCATAGAATCCGGCCAACCGCCCCAGCTTGGCGCCGTCGTCGAACAGACCGGCGTTGAAGAAGTAGGGGGACAACCGTCCGGCCTTGGTCTTGAACTCGCCGAAGCGCAGCACGCCGGACTCGACCGCGAATTGCACGAACTCCTGCGCCAGCGCGTCCGCCGTGGCGGCGGTGGGGGTCGTCGTCATCGACATGGAGCTCACTTGGCCTTTCGTCTTGTCACGCTGAACCTGAACGGCATCCGCTCGGCCGCCAACAAGGGCTTTCTCGAGTGGGCCGCACAGTCAAACGCGGATTGTATGGGGGTGCAGGAAGTCAAGGCCCAGCACGAGGATGTGGCCGGGCGCTTCGACACCGTGGCCGGCATGCCCGGACACTTTCACTACGCCGAGAAAAAAGGCTATTCCGGCGTGGGCCTGTACACCCGCCACGCACCCAGCGACGTGCAGGTGGGCCTGGGCAACCCCGAGTTCGATGCCGAGGGCCGCTGGGTGGAACTGCGCTTCGACAAGCCCGGGCGCAAGCTCAGCATCATCAGCTGCTACTTTCCCAGCGGCTCGAGCGGCGAGGACCGCCAGCAGGCCAAGTTCCGCTTTCTCGAGATCATGGCGCCGCACCTGGCCCGGCTGAAGAAGACGCGCGAGTTCATCCTGGTGGGTGACGTGAACATCGCGCACCAGGAAGCCGACCTGAAGAACTGGAAGAGCAACCAGAAGAACTCGGGCTTCCTGCCCGAAGAGCGCGGCTGGATGAGCACCCTGCTGGGCGCGGCCAAGGGCCACGGCGGCCTGGTGGACGTGTACCGCCGCCTGCACCCCGACACCACCGACGCCTGCTACACGTGGTGGAGCAACCGCGGCCAGGCCTATGCCAAGAACGTGGGCTGGCGGCTCGACTACCACCTGGCCACGCCGGCGCTGGCCGAGCAGGCACAGGCCGCGGCGATCTACAAGGACCAGAAGTTCAGCGACCACGCGCCGCTGACCATCGACTACGGCTTCAGCCTGTAGCCGGTTTCGGCGGGGCCGCGCGGCCCGGCGTTCACGGCACCACCGCCAAGAAGAGGAAGGCGCCAAACAGCACCAGGTGCACCGCGCCGTGCAGCACCGTGGCGCGGCCGCTGCCCAGGGTGATGGCGCCCACCAGCAGGCTCAGCGTCAGCAGCACGATCTGCATCGGCGGCATGCCCAGCACCAGCGGAAACGGGAACAGCGGCGACATCGCCGCCACCACCGGAATCGTCAGCCCGATGCTGGCCAGGCCCGAGCCCAGCGCCAGGTTCAGGCTGCTCTGCATGCGGTTGCCGCGCGCCGCGCGCACTGCGGCGCCGGTTTCGGGCAGCAGCACGATCAGCGCGATCAGCACGCCCACCAGCGACTTGGGCGCACCGATCGAGGCCACGCCGGCCTCGAGCGCCGGTGCCAGCGCCTTGGCCAGGCCCACCACGCCCACCAGCGACAGCAGCAGCAGGCCGAACGCGGCCCAGGCCACGCCGTTGGGCGGTGGCGGCAGATGGGCGTCGTGGTCGCTCTGGTCCACCGGCAGAAAGTAGTCGCGGTGGCGCACCGTCTGCACGAACACGTACACGCCATACAGCGTGAGCGAGGCCACGCCGGCAAAGGCCAGCTGCGCGCCGCTGTAGGTGGGCCCGGGCGTGGTGGTGGTGAAGTTGGGCAGCACCAGGGCCAGGCCGGCCAGCGCGGCCAGCGCCGCCAGCGCCGGGCTGGTGCCGTCCACCCGGTAGGCCAGCACGCCGTGGCGCGCCGCGCCGATCACCATGCACAGGCCCACGATGCCGTTGCAGACGATCATGATGGCCGAGTACACCGTGTCGCGGGCCAGCGCATTGGCCTGTTCGCCACCGGCCAACATCAGCGTGACGATCAGCGCCACCTCGATCACCGTCACCGCCACCGCCAGCACCAGGGTGCCGAAGGGCTCGCCCACGCGATGGGCCACCACCTCGGCATGGTGGATGGCCGACATCACCGCACCGAACAGCGCCGCGGTGAGCAGCGTGCCCAGGCCGATGCCCAGCGGCAGGCCCGCGGCCAGGGCCAGGGCCAGCACGGCCAGCGCGGCCAGCAGCGGGCCGGCCAGGCTCCAGGCCGGCAGGCTGGCGGGCAGCCGCCAGTGGCCGGTGCGTGCCGGGGCGGGGGTGGAATGATCGTGGGCCATGGCGCGATGCTAGTGGCTGCGCGCTGACCGCCGGCGCCGCCGCGGATTTGTCCCCGGTTGACAGTGCGAGGCCGCGCCCCGATGGTGTCAGGCCCCGTCTGCCCACTGTCAAGCCGCCACCATGCACACCGCCCAGCACCAGCACATCGCCACCGTGATGCAGGTGGCTCAGCGCGGCGTGGAAGCGGCGCTGGCCGCGCGCCATGAGCAGGTGATCCGCGACAGCTGGCTGCGCTGCGTGCAGCAGCACCGGCTCGACCCCACGCGCATGCAGGAGGCGGTGATCCTGCCGCAGCAGCGCCTGCGCGAGCACCAGGACCAGATGGAGGCCTTTCTGCACATTGCCCGCCACGGCCTGGAGGCGCTGTACCAGCAGGTGGCGGGCATGGGCTATGTGGTGCTGCTGACCGATGCGCGTGGCGTCACGGTGGATTTTCTGGGCGATCTGGTGGTCGAGCCCAGCCTGCGCCGCGCCGGCCTGTACCTGGGCGCCGACTGGAGCGAGCACCATGCCGGCACCTGCGGCGTGGGCACCTGCATCAGCACCGGCCAGGCGCTCACGGTGCACCTCGATGACCACTTCGACGCCACCCACATCCCGCTGACCTGCACCGCCGCGCCGGTGTTCAGCCCCAGCGGCGAGCTGAGCGCGGTGCTCGACATCTCGGCGCTCACCTCCGATCAGCCCAAGAGCAGCCAGCACCTGGCGCTGCAGCTGGTGAAGGTGTATGCCCAGCATGTGGAGAACGCGCAGTTCCTGCAGCGCTTTCGCCACGACTGGGTGCTGCGCCTGAGCCCGGCGCCGCAGTTCCTGGATGTGAACCCCGACTACCTGGTGGCGCTGGATGCCGGCGGCCGCCTGATCGGCCACAACCGCCGCGCGCAGCTGCTGCTGCAGGGCCTGCCGGCGCTGCAGGGCCAGGCGTTGATCGGCCAGCCGCTGGGCGCCTGGCTGGAGGCGCGGCCCGACGACCTGGGCCGCTTTGTGGCCGCGCGGCCGGTCGACCAGCGCGCGGTGATGCTGGCCGGCGGCGCGCGGCTGCTGTTCATGCTGGCGTCGCCACCGCCGGCGGTGCTGCCCCGGGCCGCCGCCACGCCCGGCCCCGCGCAGCGCCGCCTGCCGGCCGCGCTGGCCGCCTTGTCGGGCGGCGATGCGCGGCTCGACCGCCAGCTCGAGCGCGCGGCGCGCCTGGTCAACAGCCCGGTGAGCCTGCTGCTCACCGGCGAGACCGGCAGCGGCAAGGAGTTTTTCGCCAAGGCCCTGCACGCCGCCAGCGAGCGCCGCGGCCGGCCCTTCGTGGCGGTGAACTGCGCCGCCATCCCCGAGGGCCTGATCGAGAGCGAGCTGTTCGGCCACCTGCCCGGCAGCTTCACCGGCGCCGGGCCGCGCGCCAAGCGCGGTCTGATCCAGGCGGCCGACGGCGGCACGCTGTTTCTCGACGAGATCGGCGACATGCCCAGGTCGCTGCAGGCGCGGCTGCTGCGCGTGCTGGCCGAGCGCGAGGTGCTGCCCATCGGCGCCAGCCGCCCGGTGCCGGTGGACATCCGCGTGATCGCCGCCACCCACTGCGCCCTGGAGGCGCTGGTGCGCGAGGGGCGCTTTCGCGACGACCTGTACTACCGCCTGAACGGCGCGCTGTTCCAGCTGCCGCCGCTGCGCGAGCGCGCCGACCTGGGCGTGATGATCGACCGCCTGCTGGCCGCGCCGCGCGCCCCTGGCGCCGCGCCCGCCGCGGCCGCTGCCGAACGGCCACCGGCGCTGTCGGCCGAGGCCCGCGCGCTGCTGCTGGCCCACCGCTGGCCGGGCAACCTGCGCGAGCTGGCCAATGCGCTGGCCTATGCCCGCAGCGTGTGCAGCGACGGCCTGATCCAGCCGGCCGACCTGCCCGACGCGCTGCTGGCCGAGGCCGCCGCCACCACCGCGCCGCCGCAGGCGCCAGGCCGGCCCGCCTGGCCCGGGCCGGCCCTGCCGACGCAGGCGCACAACGAGGCCGATCTGCTGCGCCAGGCACTGCGCGCGGCGCACTGGAACGTATCGGCCCTGGCCCGGCAATGGGGCTGTTCGCGCATGACGCTGTACCGGCGCATGGCGCGCTGGGGCGTGAAGTCGCCCAACGCCCGCGACGGCGAGCCACCTGTCACGCCGGCGCTGTGACACCTGTCTCGGTGTGACAGTGGCGGCGGCCCGCGTGCGGTGGCCGCTCACATTTGCTGCAATGCAGCAGCACAAGGGCGTGCCGGCCGGCCTCACCCAGGACAGATCGCGCAGCGGCGCCATGCTGCAGCGCAATGCGCGCGGTCTCCCAGGCCGCCAGCCCGCACGCGGCACGACGCTTGCGCTTCATCCAGGCCCGCAGCGCCCCAGCTCGCGCCGCGGCAAACAACCCTGGATGGAGACAAGTTGATGCGTGAATCCCAAGCCAACACCGCCGCGCGCACCTGGCTGGCGGCCTTTGATGCCGCACTGACGGCGCGCGATCTCGACGCCGCCACGGCACTGTTCGGCGCCGAGTGCTACTGGCGCGACCTGATCAGCTTCACCTGGAACATCTGCACGCAGGAAAGCCCGGCCCAGGTGCGCGCCATGCTGGCGGCGCGGCTGGACGATGTGGCGCCATCGCACTGGCAGCTCGACGGCGAGGCGGCCGAAGCCGATGGCATCACCGAGGCCTGGTTCACCTTCGACACCCGGGTGTCACGCGGCAAGGGCCTGCTGCGCCTGAAGGATGAGAACGGGCAAGCCAGGGCCTGGACGCTGCTGACCACCATGGTCGAGCTGAAGGGCCATGAAGAAAAGACCGGCGAGCACCGTGCCGCCGGCGCCGAGCATGGCGTGCACAAGGGGCGCAAGAGCTGGTCGGAGCTGAAGGCCGACGAGGCCGCCAACCTGGGCCACACGGTGCAGCCCGAGGTGGTGATCATCGGTGGCGGCCAGGGCGGCATCGCGCTGGCGGCGCGGTTGCGGCGCCTGGGGGTGTCGCACCTGGTGATCGAGAAGAACGCCAAGCCCGGCGACAGCTGGCGCCGTCGCTACAAGAGCCTGTGCCTGCACGACCCGGTGTGGTACGACCACCTGCCCTACCTGCCGTTCCCGAACGACTGGCCGGTGTTTGCGCCCAAGGACAAGATCGGCGACTGGCTCGAGGCCTACGTCAAGATCATGGAGATCAACTACTGGGCCGCCACCCAGGCCCAGGGCTGCCGGTACGACGAGCAGGCCGGCCGCTGGGACGTGACCGTGGTGCGCGACGGCCAGACCGTGGTGCTGCACCCCAAGGAGCTGGTGATCGCGCTGGGCGTGTCGGGCTATGCCAATGTGCCCAAGCTGCCGGGGGCCGAACGCTTCGAGGGTGACCAGCACCACAGCAGCCAGCATCCCGGCCCCGAGGCCTGCAAGGGCAAGAAGGTGGTGGTGCTGGGCAGCAACAACTCGGCCCACGACATCTGCGCCGCGCTGTGGGAGCACGACGTCGACGTGACCATGGTGCAGCGCAGCTCGACCCACATCGCCCCCAGCGCCGCGCTGATGGAGCTGGCGCTGGGCGGCCTGTACAGCGAGCAGGCGCTGAAGAACGGCATCGACCACCACAAGGGCGACCTGATCTTTGCCAGCGTGCCGTACAAGATCATGCACAGCTTCCACATCCCCGTGTACGAGGAGATGCAGCGCCGCGAGGCCAGCCTGTACGGCCGGCTCGAGAAGGCCGGCTTCATGCTTGACTTCGGCGCCGATGGCTCGGGCCTGTTCATGAAGTACCTGCGCCGCGGCTCGGGCTACTACATCGATGTGGGCGCCAGCGAGCTGGTGGCCAACGGCAGCATCAAGCTCAAGAGCCGGGTCAACATCGAGCATGTCAACCCGAACAGCGTGACCCTGACCGATGGCACCGAGCTGCCCTGCGACGTGCTGGTCTATGCCACCGGCTACGGCTCGATGAACCAGTGGCTGGTCGACCTGATCTCGCCCGAGGTGGCCAACCAGGTGGGCAAGGTGTGGGGCCTGGGCAGCGACACGCCCAAGGACCCCGGGCCCTGGGAAGGCGAGCTGCGCAACATGTGGAAGCCCACGCAGGTGCCGCACCTGTGGATCCACGGCGGCAACCTGCACCAGAGCCGGCACTACTCGCAGTTCCTGTCGCTGCAGCTGAAGGCGCGGCTGGCCGGCATTCCGACGCCGGTCTACAACCAGGCGCCGGTGCACCACCTCCGGTGAACGAAGCGGGGGGCCGGACGAGCGCCCGGCCGCCCGAAGCCGGCCGGCCCACCCGCCCGGCGGGTGGTGCCGCGTAACCGCGGCACCGGGTGCCGTCACAACGGCAGGGCGCTGGTGCACTTGATCTCGTCCAGGCACACGGTCGAGTGCACCGCGCCCACGCCCGGCGCGCGCATCAGCGTGCCCATCAAAAAATCCGACAGGCTCTTGAGGTCGCGCGCCACCACCTTGAGCACGTAGTCGGCGTCGCCGGTCACGGCGTAGCACTCCTGCACCTGCGGCAGGTCGCCGATCAAGGCCTTGAAGTCGGCGATCTGGCCGACGTGGCCGCGCTCCATCGTCACGTGCACAAAGGCCACCACGTGCAGGCCCAGCGTGGCGGGGGCCAGCCGGGCCTCGTAGCCGGCGATCACGCCGGCCTCCTCGAGCCGGCGGTGGCGGCGGTTGCTTTGCGCCGGGCTCAGGTGTGCCGCCTCCGACAGCGCCTGCGCCGTGGCGCGTGCGTCCTGCTGCAGCCGGGCCAGCAGGCGGCGGTCGATCGCATCGAGCAGCACTTCGTCCATCGTCATCTCACTGATCGTTGAATCCATGCAACGTTATCGCATTGGGTCATCAATTCATGGCTGCTTGATGCGAACTCTTTGCGTTCCATGCTCCTTACAGTGCGCAGATTGATTTCCGTCAGGAGTGACACGCACCATGGCCGACCTGTTCGACAACCCGCTGGGCCTGATGGGCTTCGAGTTCGTGGAGTTCGCCTCGCCCGTGCCGGGCCTGCTGGAACCGCTGTTCGAGCAGATGGGCTTCAGCCTGGTGGCGCGCCACCGCAGCAAGGACGTGCTGCTGTACCGCCAGGGCGACTGCAACTTCATCGTCAACCGCGAGCCGAAGAGCCTGGCCGCCTACTTTGCCGCCGAGCACGGCCCCAGCGCCTGCGGCCTGGCGTTCCGCGTCAAAGACTCGCACCAGGCCTATGCGCTGGCACTCGAGCGTGGCGCCCAGCCGGTGGAGATCCCGACCGGGCCGATGGAGCTGCGCCTGCCGGCCATCCGGGGCATCGGCGGCGCGCCGCTGTACCTGATCGACCGCTATGAGGATGGCAAGTCCATCTACGACATCGACTTCGAGTTCCTGCCCGCCTACCAGGCGCTGGACAACCGCCACCCGGTGGGCCATGGCTTCAAGATGGTCGACCACCTCACCCACAACGTCTACCGCGGCCGCATGGCCTTCTGGGGCGGCTTCTACGAGCGCATCTTCGGCTTCCGCGAGATCCGCTACTTCGCCATCGAGGGCGAGTACACCGGCCTGACCAGCCGCGCCATGACCGCGCCCGACGGCCTGATCCGCATTCCGCTCAACGAGGAAAGCGGCAAGGGCAGCGGCCAGATCGAGGAGTTTCTGATGCAGTTCAACGGCGAGGGCATCCAGCACATCGCGCTGCAGACCGACGATCTGCAAAAGAGCGTCGACGCGCTGCAGCTGGCCGGCATTCCGCTGATGACCGCGCCCAACGACGTGTACTACGAGATGCTGGACGAACGCCTGCCCGGCCACGGCCTGCCGGTGGCCGAGCTGAAGGCGCGTGGCATCCTGGTCGATGGCAGCACCGGCGCCGGGCCGTCCCAAGCCGGCGGCCCCCCGCGGGGGGAGACGCCGAAGGCGCCTCGGGGGGGCAGGACGGCGGGGGCGAAAAGCGCCTGCTGCTGCAGATCTTCAGCCAGACGCTGCTGGGCCCGGTGTTCTTCGAGTTCATCGAGCGGCGTGCCGACCAGGGCTTTGGCGAAGGCAACTTCAAGGCCTTGTTCGAGAGCCTGGAGCGCGACCAGATCCGCCGCGGCGCGCTGGCCACGGCCTGAGCGCGGCGCCCCGGCGGCTCGCGCCGCAAGGCCGCATGGCAGCGGCGTGACGGGCCCGCTCCTATACTGGCCCGACCGTTTTCGAAGACCGACGCGGCCGGGCCTGGGCCCCGGCGCCCGCCATGCAACCCGTCATCAACAGCCTGCTCGAAACCGATCTCTACAAGTTCACGATGTGGCAGGCCATGCTGCATCGGTTTCCGCAGACCCAGGCCGAGTACGTGTTCGTGTGCCGCAATGCGCGCGACTACCCGCTCACCCACCTGATCCCCGAGATCAACGAGCAGCTCGACCACCTGTGCAGCCTGCGCTTCCGGCGCGAGGAGCTCGACTACCTGGCCGGCCTGCGCTTCATCAAGAGCGACTTCGTCGACTTTCTGCGCATCTTCCAGTTCCAGCGCGACTTCATCCAGGTGCGCAACAACGCCGGCACGCTGGAGATCGTGGCCCGCGGCCCGCAGGTGCATGTGATGGCCTTCGAGATCCATGTGCTGGCCATCGTCAACGAGCTGTACTTCCGCCGCGTCGAGCAGGGCCCGGCACTGGCCGAGGGCCGGCGCCGCCTGGCCGAGAAGGTGCAGCTGCTGCGCCAGTTTGCGCAGGAGCCCAAGCGCCGCAACTCCTTCGAGTTTTTTGATTTCGGCGTGCGCCGGCGCTTCTCGGGTGCCTGGCACCGCGAGGTGATCAGCACGCTGGCGCGCGAGGTGCCCGAGTACTTTCGCGGCACCAGCAACGTGAAGCTGGCGCGCGAGCTGGGCCTGGTGCCCATCGGCACCATGGCGCACGAGTTCATGCAGACCTACCAGGCGCTGGGCGTGCGCCTGCGTGATTTTCAGAAGGCCGCACTCGAAGGCTGGGTGCAGGAGTACCGCGGCGACCTGGGCATCGCCCTCACCGACGTGGTGGGCATGGACGCCTTCCTGGCCGACTTCGACCTGTACTTCGCCAAGCTCTTCGACGGCCTGCGCCACGATTCGGGCGACCCGATCACCTGGGGCGAAAAGGCCCTGGCCCACTACGCCAAGCTGCGCATCGACGCCAACACCAAGCGCCTGGTGTTCAGCGACGGCCTCACGCTGCCGCGGGCCTTCGAGCTGTACCGCCACTTTGCCGACCGCACCCAGCTGGGCTTCGGCATCGGTACCTACCTCACCAACGACATGGGCCTGCACACCCTGCACATCGTGATGAAGCTGACCCAGTGCAACGGCCAGACGGTGGCCAAGATCAGCGACAGCCCCGGCAAGACGCTGTGCGACGACACCACCTTCCTGGCCTACCTGCGCCAGGTGTTCAACATGCCGGCTGGCGCCTGAGAGGCCGGCCCGCACCCGCCCGGCGGGTGGCGTCGGTACCCCGACGCCGGGTGCTCCAGCGGGCCGAGCGCCGGGCCGACCCAAGCCGGCCCGCACCCGCCCGGCGGGTGGCGTCGGTACCCCGACGCCGGGTGCTCCATCAAATCTCGACCTTCGCGCCCAGCTCGACGATGCGGTTGGAGGGCAGGTTCAGGAAGTCGGCCGCCGCGGCCGCATTGCGGTGCATGCTGGCAAACAGCTTCTCGCGCCACATGGCCATGCCGTCGCCGAAGGTGGGGATCACGATGTCGCGGCTCAGGAAGTAGCTGGTGTCCATCTCGGGCAGCGGGATGCCGCGGTCTTCCAGCAGGCGCAGCGCCTGCGGCACATCGGGGTCGTTCTTGAAGCCGAAGTGCAGCACCACCTGCCAGCAGTCGTGGCCCAGGCTGTCGATCTGGATGCGCTTGTCAAAGCCGACCCATGGCACCTCGTGGTGGCGCACCGTGACGAACAGGTTGTACTGGTGCAGCACCTTGTTGTGCTTGAGGTTGTGCAGCAGCGCGTTGGGCGTCATGTCGGTGTCGGCCGACAGGAACACGGCCGTGCCGTCCACCCGCGTGGGCGGGCTGATGAACACCGCCTCGAGAAAGCTCTTCAGGTCGATGGCCTCGTTGCGCAGGCGCTCGCTCATCAGCTTGCGGCCCTGCATCCAGGTGAGCATCAGCGTGAACATGCCGATGCCGATGACCAGCGGGAACCAGCCGCCGGCCACCAGCTTGAGCATGTTGCTGGCGAAGAAGGTGACGTCGATGACGAAGAAGAAGCCGGTGGCCAGCACGCAGGGCAGCAGCGGGTACTTCCAGCCGTAGCGGATGACGAAGAAGGTCATCACCGTGGTGATGGTCATGTCCAGCGTCACCGCGATGCCGTAGGCCGAGGCCAGGCTCGACGAGCTCTTGAACAGGCCCACCGCGAGCACGATGAACACCCACAGCCCCCAGTTGACGAAGGGCACGTAGATCTGGCCGGTGTCCTTCACCGAGGTGTGGCGGATGGCCATGCGCGGCAGGATGCCCAGCTGGATGGCCTGCTTGGTGACCGAGAACGCGGCCGAGATCAGGGCCTGCGAGGCGATCACCGTGGCCGCGGTGGCCAGAAACACCAGCGGCAGCCGAAACCACTCGGGCGCCATCAGGAACAGCGGGTTCTCCACCGCGCTGGGCTGGCGCAGCAGCAGCGCGCCCTGGCCGAAGTAGTTGACCACCAGGGCCGGCATCACGAACGCGTACCAGGCGATGCGGATCGGCTTCTTGCCGAAGTGCCCCATGTCGGCATACAGCGCCTCGCCGCCGGTGACGCACAGCACCACCGCGCCCAGGCCGATGAAGGCCACCAGCGGGTTGCCGGCGAAAAAGCGCACCGCATAAACCGGGTTCAGCGCCACCAGCACACCGGGGTTGTCCATGATGTGCGGCACGCCGAGTGCCACCAGCACGATGAACCACAGCAGCGTGATCGGCCCGAAGAACTTGCCGATGCCGCCGGTGCCGAAGCGCTGCACCGCAAACAGCCCGGTCAGCACCACCAGCGTGATCGGGATCACCCAGTGGTGCAGCGCCGGCGCGGCCACCTCCAGACCCTCCACCGCCGACAGCACCGAGACGGCCGGCGTGATGACGCCGTCGCCGTAGAAGATGGCAGTGCCGAACAGGCCCACGGTCATCAGCACCTGGCGCAGCGCCGGCTTGTCCTTCACCGCGGTGGTGGCCAGCGCCAGCATGGCGATCAGGCCGCCCTCGCCGTTGTTGTCGGCGCGCAGGATCAGCAGCACGTACTTCAGCGAGACGATGATGGTCATCGTCCAGAAGATCAGCGACAGCACGCCCAGGATGTTGTCGGGCGTGGGCGCCACGTGGCCGGCGTGGAAGACCTCCTTCAGCGCATACAGCGGGCTGGTGCCGATGTCGCCGTACACCACGCCGAGGGCGCCGAGGGTGAGTGCCGCCAGGGCGGCGGGTGACTTGGGCGTGTTGGCGGAACTCACGGGGTGGGCGCGCGCTGTGCGCAGCACGCCTGAAAGCCGAAACGGCTATTGTGCGCCGCGGGTTGTGCAGTGCGTCAAGCAGTGCCCGCCCAACGCGGCGCGGCGGCAACAGGTGCTAGGTGCGTGGTGGCGGCAACCCAGCGGCCGCCGCGGAACCGGCTCTGCCGGGCCGCTGGCGGCGCCCCCTGGGGGGAGGCGGCGGAGCCGCTTCGGGGGGGACTCAGTCATACACCTCGGCGTCGGGATCGGTGGCCTCCAGCTCGTAGCTGGCGGCCAGCATCGCCAGGCGGCCGACCACGCCGTACATGTAGAAGCGGTTGGGCGCGCTGACCCCCGGCTTGGTGCCGGCCTTGGGCAGGTGGTGGCTGTCGCTGAAGGCCAGCGGCACATAGCGCGCGCCGGGGGCCGAGAGGTTCTCGTCCACGCCGCGCTCGGCATGCACGCGGTAGAAGCCGCCCACCACGTAGCGGTCGAGCATGTAGACCACCGGCTCGGCCACGGCGTCGTTCACGCGCTCGTAGGTGGGCACGCCCTCCTGGATGATCAGCTCGGTCACGGCCTCGCCGCCGCGCACCGTGCCCAGGCGCTCGCGCATGCGCGCCAGGCCGGCGGCGTCGGCCAGGTCCTTGGCGTCGCGCACGGTCATCAGGCCGGCGCCGCCCGAGCCGTTGTCGGCCTTGACGATGACAAACGGCTTCTCGTTGATGCCGTATTCCTTGTACTTGCGCCGCACCTTGCCGAGCAGGGCGTCGACGTTGGCCTGCACGCAATCCAGGCCCGAGGCATCGCCAAAGCTCACCTCGCCGCAGCGGCCGAACATCGGGTTGATCAGCCACGGGTCCATGCCCAGCAGCTTGGCAAATTTCTTGGCCACTTCTTCATAGCTCTCGAAGTGGCGGCTCTTGCGGCGCACGCCCCAGCCGGCGTGCAGCGGCGGCAGCAGGTACTGCTCGTGCAGGTTCTCCAGCACCGCCGGCGTGCCGTTGGCCATGTCGGTGTTGAGCAGGATGGTGCAGGGGTCGAAGTCCTTCAGCCCCAGCCGGCGCGGCGTGCGCAGCAGCGGCTCGAGCGTGAGGCTCTCGCCATCGGGCAGGGGCAGTGCGGTGGGCGCGGTGATGGCCGGGTCCAGCGAGCCCAGGCGCACGTTCAGGCCGGCCTGCGTGAACACCTGCACCAGGCGCTGCAAGTTGGCGCGGTAGAAGCTGGAGCTGGTGTCGCTGTCGGGCACCAGCAGCAGGTTCTTGGCCTCGGGGCAGATCTTCTCGATGGCGGCCATCGCCGCCTGCACCGCCAGCGGCAGCATCTCGGCCGTGAGGTTGTTGAAGCTGCAGGGAAACAGCTCGGTGTCCACCGGCGCCAGCTTGAAGCCGGCGTTGCGCAGGTCCACCGAGGTATAGAACGGCGGTGTGTGCTCCATCCATTCGAGCCGGAACCAGCGTTCGATGGCCGGCATCGAGTCGAGGACGCGCGCTTCCAGTTCGTTGATCGGGCCGGTGAGTGCGGTGATGAGGTGCGGAACCATGGTGGTCTCGACATGGGGGTGGGGTCGGCTCATTCTAGAGAGCGCCGCCCAGGCCCCCCGGGGTGGGTGGATGCCTGACCAAACGATCAGGTTCTGGCATCCAAATTGCTCATTTACAGATTGTTGTAATTCGGCAACTTGATCCAAACGGATCATCGCGCTGTCAAAGCTCGCACCAAGAATCAACGGCTTCGTCGATCTCACCCCGCACTCTCCGGAGAGTCCTGAACATGTCTCAACGCTCCTTCTTCCGCGTCACCCCGGTGTCCCGCGCGCTGGCCGTCCTGCTGACCGGCGCGGCCGCCTCGGCCTTTGCGCAGCAGGCCGTCAATGAAGCCGACCAGCCGCGCGCCAAGGACGACAACGTGCGCATCGGCACGGTGGTCATCACCGGCCAGGGCGACCGCCTGGGCGCCGGCCAGATGCTCAAGGAAGACGTGGCCAAGGCCCGCAGCACGGTGACCAAGGCCGCCACCGAGAAGGATCGCGCCACCGGCAACCCGTACCAGGCGCTGGCCCTGCTGCCCAGCATCAACACCTTCAACCACGACGCCACCGGCCTGTTCGGCGGCGGCCTGTCGGTGCGCGGCTTCAACAGCGACCAGCTGGGCTTCACCGTCAACGGCGTGCCGGTCAATGACTCGGGCAACTTCGCGGTCTACCCGCAGGAGTACATCGACCAGGAAAACGTCTGCACCATGAGCGTGGCGCAGGGCAGCCCCGACTCCGAGTCGCCGCACGCCGGCGCCACCGGCGGCAATGTCAGCATCAGCACCTGCGATCCTGAAGACAAGCGCCGCGTGCGCGTGGTCCAGACCGTGGGCGGCCTGAACCTCAGCCGCACCTTCGTGCGCTTTGACACCGGCCGCTTCGCCGACAACCGCGGCAAGGTCTTCGTGAGCCTGTCGCACAGCCAGGCCGACAAGTGGAAGGGCGAGGGCGGTGCCAAGCGCGACCACCTGGACGCCGCGTTCCGCTTCGATCTTGACCAGGACAACGTGATCCTGGGCTCGTTCGTCTACAACCGCGCGGTCAACAACAACATCTACAACATGACCCTCGCGGAGTTGAACTCCAAGGGCTACAACTACGACTTCGCCACCACCTTCAAGCCGCGCGTGGCCGGCGTGAACGGCACGGCCCAGGTCGAGAGCGTGCAGGCCTCGCCGATCTACTACGGCATGTCGCTGAACCCGTTCGAGAACGCCATCGTGTCGGTGTCGGGCTCGTTCAAGGTGGCCAAGGACTCCTATCTGAAGGTGCAGCCCTACCTGTGGTACGGCTTCGGCAACGGCGGCTGGAGCGAGCGCGCCACCTCCGAGGCCACCGGCCTGACCGGCGGCGCGGTAGACATCAACGGCGACGGCGACACGCTGGACACCGTGCGCGTGGGCCGCGCCAGCGTCACCCGCACGCGCCGCCCTGGCGTCACCGCCGAGCTCAACACCACCTGGGGCGACCACGCGCTGAAGTTCGGCCTGTGGTACGAGCGCGCCGACCACCGCCAGACCCAGCCGATCACGCAGATCAACGCCGACGGCTCGCCGGCCGACATCTGGCTGCGTGACTGCATCAAGCGCAGCAGCGGCGCCTGCTACCAGGGCCGCGACTGGGACACCAAGAGCACCGCCTGGCAGGCCTACGCCAGCGACAACATGAGCTTCATGGGCGACCGCGGCATGCTGACGATGTCGATCCGCGCACCGCAGGTCACGCGCGACGTGATCGCCTTCGCCAGCGAAGGCCAGGGCAGCATCCCCACGTTCCGCTTCGAGAAGGACTACAACGAGGTGCTGCCGCAGGTGGGCGTGCGCTTCAACGTGGACAGGCAGCAGCAGGTGTTTGCCAACATCGCCAAGAACTTCAAGGCGCCGCCCAACTTCGCCTTCACCGGCACCAGCGTGAGGAACAACAACGGCGTGGTCACCACCATCGCCGAGATCAAGCCCGAAACCTCGGTGATGCTGGACCTGGGCTACCGCCTGCAGACCAACCAGGGTTCGCTGTCGGCCACGGTGTTCAACGCCGACTTCAAGAACCGCCAGGCCAATTCCACCGACCCCAACACCCTGGTGTCGGTGTATGCCAATGCCGGCCGCACCAGCAACCGCGGCCTGGAGCTTGAGGCGGGCTCGGCGCCGTTCTTCGGTGGCTTCACCGTCTACGGTTCGCTGACGCTGCAAAAGAGCCAGCTCAAGGACGACCTGCCGACGGCCACCGCCGCGGTGGCGGCCAGCGGCTCCACGGCCGCGATCCCGGCCAAGGCCGTGCTGCTGCCCACCAGCGGCAAGCAGATGACGCTGACGCCCGAGGTGATGGTTGGCACCGCGCTGCAGTACGCCGCAGGCCCGTACTACGCGCGCCTGAAGCTCAAGCACACCGGCAAGCAGTACGCCACGCTGATGAACGACGAGGAAACCCCGGCCTACACCACCGGCGACCTCGATTTCGGCTACAAGTTCGCCGACATGGGCATGGTCAAGAGCCCGACGCTGCGCCTGAACATCAGCAACATCGGCAACACCAAGTACCGCAACCCGAGCTCGGGCACCGGCGCCAATGCGGTGAACTACGTGGTCAGCGGCGTGGGCACCGTCAACGGCTCGGCCCCCACCTACTACCTGGGCGCACCGCGTCTGGTCACGCTGAGCCTGAGCGCCGACTTCCAGTAAACCGTGCCGGCATGGCGGGTCGCCCCGCCATGTTCCGCACAAGACAAAAAGGGCGCACCGTGTTGACGGTGCGCCCTTTTCTATTGGGCTTGGCTGCCGTGCGGCCTCAAGGCGCCGGTGCTTGCCGCGCCGGCGGCAGGCGCTCCAGCTCGGCCCAGTCGTGCAGCTGGCGCCGCGCTTCGGTGCGCGCGGCCTCGGGCAGGAACGAGGCCGCGGCCGCGTCCAGGCCCATGTGCACCAGATCGCTCCAGCCGAAGCCGGCGCGCACCAGGTTGGCGGCCTCGCCGGCATGGTCGATGCGCGACATCAGCTTGTTGTCGGTGTGGAAGGACATCGACACGCCGGCCTGCCACAGCCGGTGCATCGGGTGCAGCGCCAGCGAGGCGGCGGCACCGGTGTGCACATTGCTGGTGGGGCAGATCTCGAGGTGGATGCCATGGGCCTTGACCTCGGCCAGCACCTGCGCGGCGCCGGGGTCGTCCAGCAGGTCGGCCAGGCGCACGCCATGGCCCACGCGGCTGGCGCCCAGGCGCGCGGCCTCGAGCACGCGGGCGCCGGCATCGGCCTCGCCGGCATGCAGCGTGAGGCCCAGGCCGGCATCGCGCACCCGTGCCAGCAGCGCGGCATGGCGGCCGGCCGGCCAGCCGGCCTCGGGCCCGGCCAGGTCGAAGCCCACCACGCGGGCGGCGCCGGGGCGGCCCGGGCGCTCGTGAAAACGCAGCGCCAGATCGGCGGCGCGGGCGATCTGCGCGTCGCTCTCGTGGCGCATGGCGCAGACGATCAGGCCGCTGGGCAGCGGGCTGCGCGACAGGCCGTCGAGCAGCGCCTCCACCGCCGCCTCGCCGCTGACGCCATGGGCCTCGAACAGCAGCGGCGCGATGCGGAACTCGGCCAGCACGCAGCCCTCGGTGCGGGCGTCTTCGGCGGCCTCGAAGGCCACGCGCTCCAGGCCTTCGGGCGTGGCCATCGCGGCCACGGTGAGGGCGAAGCCGCGCAGGTATTCCACCAGCGAGCCGGCATGGGCGCGGGCGTCGAACCAGGCCGCCAGCGAATCGACATCGGGCGCCGGGGCGTCGATGCCGCGCTGGCGCAGCAGCTCCAGCAGCGTGGCCACGCGCAGGCCGCCGTCCAGATGCTCGTGCAGCAGCACCTTGGGCAGGCGCAGCGCCTGGCGCAGCAGCGCGGAGTCGTCGTCGTGGCGGGCGAGGGCGTCGTGCGTCGGCATCGCGTGATGCTACCCGTGAGGGCCGCGCCGTGCGCCGACAATCGCGCCGCCCGGGCGGGCCGGGCCGCGCAGCCCGGGTGCCGGCCGCGGCCCGGGTGAAAGTTCGCGTCCGGCAGCGGCGCGAGTCTTGCTATCCTGCCCGCCACATCCAACCCGCCACATCCAGCATCCCAAGGGGACGATTTCGACATGAACAACAAGCTGCGCACCCGTCTTGCCCTGGCCGCCACCCTGGCCCTGGGCGCCACCGTCGTCCACGCCGACCCGGCCGTGATCTACGACATGGGCGGCAAGTTCGACAAGAGCTTCAACGAGGCCGCGCACCAGGGCGCCGAGCGCTGGAAGAAGGAGAGCGGCAAGGGCTACCTCGACTTCGAGATCAGCAACGAGGCGCAGCGCGAGCAGGCCATGCGCCGCATGGCCGACAAGGGCGCCACGCCGATCGTCGGCGTGGGCTTTGCGCAGGCCAGCACGGTGGAGAAGGTGGCCAAGGAGTTCGGCAAGCAGCAGTTCGCGATCATCGATTCGGTGGTCAAGCTGCCCAACGTCGAGTCGGTGGTGTTCAAGGAGCACGAGGGCTCGTTCCTGGTGGGCATGATGGCCGTGCTGGCCAGCAAGTCTGGCAAGGTCGGCTTTGTCGGCGGCATGGACATCCCGCTGATCCGCAAGTTCCAGTGCGGCTACGAGCAGGGTGCCAAGTACGCCAACCCCAAGGCCGAGGTCACCAGCAACATGACCGGCACCACGCCGGCCGCCTGGAACGACCCCACCCGCGGCAGCGAGCTGGCCAAGGCCCAGTTCGCCAAGGGTGTGGACGTGGTGTTTGCCGCGGCCGGCGGCACCGGCGTGGGTGTGTACCAGGCGGCCAAGGACGGCGGCAAGCTGGCCATCGGCGTGGACAGCAACCAGAACCACCTGCACCCGGGCGTGATGCTGACCAGCATGGTCAAGCGCGTGGACGTGGCGGTGTACACGCTGTTCAAGAAGACCAACCCCGGCCAGCTCACCGTGCTGGGCCTGAAGGAAGGCGGCGTCGACTACGCAATGGACCAGCACAACGCCAAGCTGGTGACGGCCGACATGAAGAAGAAGGTGGATGCCGCCAAGGCCGACATCATTGCCGGCAAGATCAAGGTGGCCGACTACATGGCCTCC
The DNA here is from genome assembly GCF_025290835.2 of Aquabacterium sp. OR-4. Classification (NCBI taxonomy): domain Bacteria; kingdom Pseudomonadati; phylum Pseudomonadota; class Betaproteobacteria; order Burkholderiales; family Sphaerotilaceae; genus Pseudaquabacterium; species Pseudaquabacterium prasiolae. Next base: position 484,237 of record NZ_JAOCQD020000001.1, read on the forward strand.
AACACCTGTTCATATTGAGGCCCCCGGCGCCTGGCGCCGGCCCCCGAGGGGCTGACTGAACCCGACCGGGCAACCCGGATCGGGTTCAGCGGCTCCGATCCGCATCGCACCCCCTGGCCGCTGCGCGGCCTGTCCCCGGTGGGGACTGAATGCAAACCAACACTTCATCTGTGCCAGCCGTCGCGATGCGCGGCATCTGCAAGCGCTTTGGCGCGGTGCAGGCCAACCGCGATGTGCACCTCACGGTGGCGGCGGGCACGGCGCATGGCATCGTGGGCGAGAACGGCGCGGGCAAGTCCACGCTGATGTCCATCCTCTACGGCTTCTACCAGGCCGAGGCGGGCAGCATCGCCATCGAGGGCCGCGAGGTGCCGATCCCCGGCTCGCGCGAGGCCATCGCGCTGGGCATCGGCATGGTGCACCAGCACTTCATGCTGGTGGAGCCGCTCTCGGCGCTCGACAACATCATGCTCGGCGCCGAGCCTGACTGGCGCCTGGGCCCCGCACGCGCCGTGGTGCGCGAGCGGCTCGAGGCGCTGATGCGCGACACCGGCCTGCAGGTGCGGCTGGATCTGGCGGTCGAAGAGCTGCCGGTGGGCGAGCGCCAGCGGCTCGAGATCCTGAAGGCCCTGTACCGTGGCGCGCGCATCCTGATCCTCGACGAACCCACGGCGGTGCTCACGCCGCAGGAGACCGAGGCGCTGTTCGTCACGCTGCGCCGGCTGCGCGACGCCGGCACCACGCTGCTGCTGATCACGCACAAGCTCAAGGAGATCATGGCGCTGTGCGATGCCGTCACCGTGATGCGCCAGGGCGCCGTGGTGCTCGACACCCCGATCGCCAGCACCTCGCTCGATGCGCTGGCCGAGGCCATGGTCGGCCGCCGCGTGAACCTGGGCCGGCAACTGGATTCAGCCGGCGCCGCACCGCGCGCGCCCGGCGCCACGCTGCTGGCCGCCCACGGCCTGCACTGGTCTGACGAGATGGGCGTGCCGCGCCTGGCCGATGTCTCGCTGACCCTGCGCGCGGGCGAGATCGTGGGCATTGCCGGCGTTTCGGGCAATGGCCAGACCGAGCTGCTGGCCGTGCTGTCGGGCATGCTGGCGCCGCGCGCCGGCACGCTGACGCTGGGCCCCGAGCAATTTGCCGCCGGCCGCTGGCTGCAGCCGGCGGCCGCGCGCCGGCTCAAGCTGGCCCATGTGCCCGAAGACCGCCACCGCTGCGGCATGGTGCTGAAGTTCAGCGCCTGGGAAAGCGCGGTGCTGGGCTACCAGCGCTTGAAGCGCTTCGTGAGCATGCCCTGGCTGCTGGGCGGCTGGATGAAGCAGGGCGCCATGCGCGAGGCCACCGCGCAGTGGATGCAGGCCTACGACGTGCGGCCGCGCAATGCGCTGCTGCAGTCGTCCAAGTTCTCCGGCGGCAACCAGCAAAAGCTGGTGCTGGCGCGCGAGGCGCTGGCGCCCGAAACCCCGCCCAGCGTGCTGCTGGTGGGCCAGCCCACGCGCGGCGTCGACATCGGCGCCATCGAGTTCATCCACGGCCGGCTGCGCGCCATGCGCGATGCCGGCGGCGCGGTGCTGGTGGTCAGCAGCGAGCTCGACGAGATCCTGGCGCTGGCCGACCGTGTGCTGGTGATGGACCGCGCCCGCATCGCCGGCGAGCTGGCCATCGCCGATTGCACCGAGGCCGCACTGGGCCGGCTGATGGCCGGCGCCACCGCGCGCGAAGCGGCATGAAGGAACCCTGTCTGTGAGTCAACCGGTTGAACTGCCGCGCTGGGTCGACATCGGCGTGCTGCCGCTGGTCAACCTGGCCATGGCACTGGCCGTCAGCGCCATCGTGGTGGCCGTGATCGGGCTCGACCCGGTGCAGGTGATCACCCAGCTGGTGAAGGGCGCGTTCGGCACGCGCTCGGGCCTGAGCTACACGCTGTACTACGCCACCACCTTCACCTTCACCGGCCTGGCGGTGGCGGTGGCCTTCCACGGCGGGCTGTTCAACATCGGCGGCGAGGGCCAGGCCCTGGTGGGCGGGCTGGCGGTGGCGGCGGTGTCGCTGGCCTTCGGGCCCAGCCTGCCGGCGCTGCTGATGCTGCCGCTGGCGGTGGCCGCGGCCATGGCCGGTGGCGCGGCCTGGGCCGCGGTGCCGGCGGCGCTGCAGGCCTGGCGCGGCAGCCATGTGGTCATCACCACCATCATGTTCAACTTCATCGCCTCGGCGCTGCTGGCCTGGCTGCTGGTCAACCACCTGAAGGCGCCCGGCGGCATGACGGTGGAAACCGTGGCCTTTGCCGACAGCGCCCACCTGCCCGGCATGCACGAGCTGCTGGCCGCCATCGGCCTGGACTGGCCGCGCACGCCGTTGAACGCCAGCCTGCTGCTGGCCGGCGTGGCGGCGGTGGGCGTGTGGGCCCTGCTGTGGCGGCTGCGCGCCGGCTACGAGCTGCGCGCCGTGGGCCACTCGGCCGAGGCCGCGCACTATGCCGGCATCCACCCGAAGCGGCAGGTGATGCTGGCCATGCTGATCTCGGGTGCGCTGGCCGGCATGGTGGGCATCAACGAGCTGTCGGGCGTGCAGCACAAGCTGCTGCTCGACTTTGTGGCCGGTGCCGGCTTCACCGGCATCGCGGTCAGCCTGATCGGGCGCAACCACCCGCTGGGCATCGTGCTGGCGGCGTTGCTGTTCGGCGCGCTGTTCCAGGGCGGCGCCGAGCTGGCCTTCGAGGTGCCGGGCTTCAGCCGCGACATGGTCACCACGCTGCAGGGCCTGATCGTGCTGTTCTCGGGCGCCATGGCGCGCGTGGCCGCGCCGGCGCTGGGCCGGCTGGTGATGGCGCTGCAGCCGGCCGCGCCGGCCGCCACCGGAGCGGCGCATGGATGACACGCTGATCTTCCTGGGCGGCCTGCTGGCCTCGACGCTGCGTGTCTCCACGCCGCTGATCCTGTGCGCGCTGGCCGGCCTGCTGAGCGAGCGCTCGGGCGTCATCGACCTGGGCCTCGAGGGCAAGATGCTGCTGGCTGCCTTTGCCGCCGGCGCGGTGGGCGCCACCACCGGCAGCTGGCCGCTGGCCCTGGCCGCGGCGCTGGCGGTGGGCGTGGCCTTGTCGATGCTGCACGGCTATGCCTGCGTCAGCCACACCGGCGACCAGGTGGTGCTGGGCATGGCCCTGACCATGATCGCCGCCGGCCTGAGCGTGGTGCTGGGCATCGCCTGGTTCAAGCAGGGCGGCCAGACGCCGGCCCTGCCCGATGCCGTGCGCCTGGCGCCGCTGGGCCTGGGCCTGGCCGAGGCGCTGAAGGCCGTGCCCATCGTCGGTCAGGTGCTGGGCCTGGGCCTGGCCGGCCACAACGTGCTGGTCTACCTGGCGCTGGCCCTGGTGCCCGGCGTGTGGTGGCTGCTGTACCGCACCCGCCTGGGCCTGCGCCTGCGCGCCACCGGCGACAACCCGGCCATGGTGGATGCCGCGGGCCTCAGCGTACTGGGCCTGCGCTACGGCGCGCTGGCCATGAACGGCGTGCTGTGCGCGCTGGCCGGCAGCTACCTGGTGCTGGCGCAGAACGCCAACTTCGTGCCGCACATGACCGCCGGCCGCGGCTACATGGCGCTGGCGGCGATGATCTTCGGCAAGTGGCGCCCGGTGGCCGCGCTGTGGGCCTGCCTGCTGTTTGGCTTTCTCGATGCCGTGGCCATCCGCCTGCAGGGCGTGGCGCTGCCGGCGGCGCTCGGCGGCGGCCAGGTGCCGGTGCAGGCCATCCAGGCCCTGCCCTATGTGCTGACCGTGGTGCTGCTGGCCGGTTTCATCGGCCACGCGCGGGCACCGGCGGCGCTCGGCACGCCTTACCTCAAAGAGCGCTGATGCCCGCCCCCCGTCGCGTCGCGCCGGCCCCCCGCGGGGGCGCCAAGCCGGCTTTGTCGCCCTTTGAGCACCAGCTGGAAGCCCTGCTGGCCGCCGCTCGCGCCGCCCGCGCGCGGGCCCATGCGCCGTACTCGCGCTTTCTGGTCGGCGCCGCGCTGCTCGATGCGCAGGGCCGCATCCACGCCGGCTGCAATGTGGAGAACGCCGCCTACCCGCAAGGCCAGTGCGCCGAGGCCACGGCCATCGGCGCGCTGGTGATGGCCGGCGGCACGCGCATCGTCGGCGCGGTGGTGGTGGGCGTGGTGGCGGGCGTGCCCGATGCCGCCGTCACCCCCTGCGGCGGCTGCCGCCAGCGCCTGCGCGAATTTGCCGCCGACGACTGCCCCGTCTGGACGGCCGACCTCACCCGGATCACCGGCCGCTTCACGCTGGGGGCGCTGCTGCCCGCCAGCTTCGGCCCCTCGCACCTCACGCTCGATCCCACGCCATGAACGATTCACAACTGCTTGACCTCATCGCCCGCAGCGTCGAGCGCATTCGCAACGCCTTCGACGAGACACCGGCGCTGGCCATCGTGCTCGGCTCGGGCTGGGACGGCGTCTCGGCGCTGGTGGACGGCGCCATCGACATCCCCTATGCCGAGCTGCCGGCCTTTCCAGCGCTGGGCGTGGCCGGCCATGCCGGCACGCTGCGCCTGGGCCGCATCGCCGGCCTGCCGGTGGCCCTGCTGCGCGGGCGCAAGCATGCGTACGAAAACGGTGATCCGGCCGGCATGAAGGGCGCCATCCGCACGCTGGCCGCGCTGGGCTGCCGCACGCTGATGCTGACCAATGCCGCCGGCAGCCTGAACCCGCAGATGCCGCCGGGCGCGCTGATGCTGATCAGCGACCACCTCAACATCGTGCAGCGCACGCCGCTGCACGGCGAGCCGGGCAACGACCGCTTCGTCGACATGGGTCAGGCCTACAGCGCCACGCTGCGCGACCGCGCCGCCGCCGCGGCCAGCGCCGCCGGCCTCACGCTGCACGCGGGCATTTACGCCTGGGTGCTGGGCCCGCAGTTCGAAACCCCGGCCGAGATCCGCATGCTGCGCGCCATGGGCGCCGACGCGGTGGGCATGAGCACCGTGCCCGAGACCATCCTGGCCCGCCACGCCGGGCTGCAGGTGATCGGCCTGTCGATGATGACCAACATGGGCGCCGGCATGGCCGACGAGACCCTGAGCCACGCCCACACCATGCACACCGCGGCGGCTGCGGCGGGCACGGCGGCGGCACTGCTGGCGGCGGTGGTGCCGGCGGTGGCGGCGGTGGCGGTGGCGGGCTGATGGCCATGACCCAGCGCTCACCCATTGCCGTTCCGACCCGTCGGTCGCATGCCAGCTCCCTGGGGCTGGCGGCCCTGGCCGCCGCGCTGCTGGCCGGCTGCGCCAGCACGCCCCAGCCCACGGCACCGGCCGCGCCGCGCGCGCCGCTCAAGCTGACCATCCTGCACACCAACGACCACCACGGCCGCTTCTGGCCCAATGCCGACGGCGAGTACGGGCTGGCCGCGCGCAAGACCCTGATCGACCGGGTGCGCGCCGAGGTGGCGGCGGCCGGCGGCGAACTGCTGCTGCTGGATGGCGGCGACATCAACACCGGCGTGCCCGAGAGCGACCTGCAGGACGCCGAGCCCGATTTCCAGGGCATGAACCGCCTGGGCTACGACGCCGTGGCCGTGGGCAACCACGAGTTCGACAAGCCGCGCAGCGTGCTGCAGCGCCAGCGCCAGTGGGCGAACTTTCCGCTGCTGTCGGCCAACGTCTATCAGGACGGCCAGCGCCTGTTCGAGCCCTACCGCATCTTCGAGCGGCGCGGCTACAAGATCGCCGTGATGGGCCTGACCACCGACGACACGGCCAAGATGGTGCTGCCCGACAACGTGCGCGGCACCGAGTTCCGCAAGCCCATCGACGAGGCCGCCCGGCTGGTGCCCGCCCTGCGCGCCCAGGCCGACATGGTGATCGCCGCCACCCACATGGGCCACTACAGCGACGGCAAGCGCGGCGTCAACGCGCCGGGCGACGTGGAGATGGCGCGGGCCGTGACCGGCCTCGACCTGATCGTCGGCGGCCACAGCCAGGACCCGGTGTGCATGCTGGCCGAGAACCGGCGCAACACCGCCTACGTGCCCGGCCAGCCCTGCGCGCCCGACCGCCAGAACGGCACCTGGATCGTGCAGGCGCACGAGTGGGGCAAGTACGTGGGCCGCGCCGATTTCGTCATAGATGCCGGGCGTGTGGAGATGCTGAAGTACCAGCTGCTGCCGGTCAACCTCAGCCGCAAGCTGGCCGATGGCACGCGCGCGCCCTACGCCGAGCGCATCCCCGAGGACGAAGGCCTGCGCGCCTTCCTGCAGCCGTTTCAAGAGCGTGGCCAGGCCCGCCTGGGCGTGCCGGTGGCCCAGGCCGACGGCGTGCTGGACGGCGACCGCAACACCGTGCGCAAGCAGCCCACCACGCTGGGCACGCTGATCGCCCGCGCGATGATGGACAAGGTGGGCGCCGATGTCGGTCTGATCAATGGCGGCGGTGTGCGCGACAGCCTGCCGGCCGGCACCATCACCTACCGCGACGTGCTCAAGGTGCAGCCTTTCTCCAACACCGTGGGCGTGGTGGTGCTCAGCGGCGCCGAGCTGCTCGACTACCTGCGCACCGCCGCCAGGATGACGCCGGGCTCCGGCGCCTTTGCCCAGACCGCCGGCGTGCGCCTGCGCATCGAGGGCGGTGTGCTGACCGATGCCCAGGTGGGCGGCCAGCCCATCGATCCGCAGCGCCGCTACCGCCTGGCGATCAACAACTTCACCGCCACCGGCGGCGATGGTTATCCCAAGCTGCGCGATCACCCCGGCTACACCGACAGCGGCTTCAACGACGCCGAGGTGCTGCGCGCCTACCTGGCCGCACGCAGCCCCTTGAAGGTGGCCGACTTCGAACCCGGCGACGCCGTCGTGCGCCGCTGAACCCGCGATCCCGCGATCCCGAGACATGAGCCTGCCCGGCCGCCCCCAGGGCGACCACCGGCAGGCACCGCCTGAAAGCACCTCCGTGAGCGACACGCTGCTGAACGACGCCCGCATTGCGCTGGCCTGCCTGGACCTCACCAGCCTGAACGACGGCGACACGCCGGCCGCCATCAGCGCGCTGGCCGCCAAGGCCGCCAGCCCGGCCGGCCGGCCGGCGGCACTGTGCGTGTGGCCGCGCTTCGTGGCCCAGGCGCGGGCCGAGGCACCGGCCGGCGTGGCCGTGGCCGCGGTGGCCAACTTTCCCGACGGCAGCGCGGATGGGGCGCGTGCGGTGGCCGACACCCAGGCCATCGTGGCCGCCGGTGGCGACGAGGTCGATCTGGTGCTGCCCTGGCGCGCGCTGATGGCCGGTGATGCCGCGGGGGCCGCCGCCGTGGTGCAGGCCGTCGTCGGCGCAGTGCGTGCGGCCGGCCCGGGCAAGCGGCTCAAGCTGATCATCGAATCGGGCGAGCTGGCCAGCCCCGCGCTGATCGCCCAGGCCAGCGACATCGGCCTGGCCGCCGGTGTCGACTTTCTCAAGACCAGCACCGGCAAGACCGCCACCGGCGCCACGCCCGAGGCGGCACGCGTGATGCTGCAGGCCATTGCCCGGCACCAGGCGGCGCACCCCGATGCCCCGCGGGTGGGCTTCAAGGCCTCGGGCGGCGTGCGCACGGTGGCCGATGCCGCAGTCTACATCGCGCTGGTGCGCGAGACGCTGGGCGAGGCCGCGCTCAACCCCCACCAGCTGCGCTTTGGCGCCAGCGGCCTGCTCGGCGACATCGAGCGGGTGCTCACCGGCGCCGGTGCGGGCAACACCGCCGCGCCCGGCAGCTACTGATCGATGCGCGCCGCCAGGGCCTGATGCGCGCCGCCGAAATCATCCGCGCCAAGCGCGACGGCCGGGCGCTGTCCGAGCCCGAGCTCCAGGCCTTTGTGCGCGGCCTGGTCGATGGCAGCTGGAGCGAGGGCCAGGCGGCCGCGCTGGCCATGGCCATCGTCTGGCGCGGCATGACCCGCGCCGAGTGCGTGCAGTTCACCCGGGCCATGACGCTGTCGGGCCAGGTGCTCGACTGGCGCGACGCGCAGCTGCCCGGCCCGGTGCTCGACAAGCATTCCACCGGCGGCGTGGGCGACAAGGTGAGCCTGCCGCTGGCGGCCATCGTGGCGGCCTGCGGCGGCGTGGTGCCGATGATCTCGGGCCGGGGCCTGGGCCACACCGGCGGCACGCTCGACAAGCTCGAGGCCCTGCCCGGCTACCGCGTGAACCCACCGCGCAGCCAGCTGCTGGCCACGCTGCACGCCGCCGGCTGCGCCATCGTCGGCGCCGGGGCCGATCTGGCGCCGGCCGACCGGCGGCTGTATGCCATCCGCGATGTCACGGCCACGGTCGAATCGGTGCCGCTGATCACCGCCAGCATCCTGAGCAAGAAGCTCGCGGCCGGCCTGCAGGGCCTGGTGCTGGATGTGAAGCTGGGCAACGGCGCCTTCCTGGCCGGGCTGGACGAGGCGCAGGCCCTGGCCCGCAGCCTGGTGGCGGTGGCCTGCGGCGCCGGCCTGCCCACGCTGGCGCTGATCACCGACATGAACCAGCCGCTGGGCCGCACCGCCGGCAATGCGCTGGAGGTGGCCGAAAGCCTGGCCCTGCTCACCGGCCGCGATGCCGAGCCGCGCCTGCGCACCCTGACCCTGGCGCTGGCCGCCCAGCTGCTGCAGCTGGGCGGCCTGGCCGCCAGCCTGGCCGAGGCCCAGGCCCGCGCCGAGCAGGCGCTGGCCAGCGGCGCCGCGGCCGAGCGCTTTGCGCGCATGGTGGCCGCGCTGGGCGGCCCGGCCGATGTGCTGGCCGATGCCTGCCTGCCGGCCGCGCCGGTGGTGCAGGCGGTGCCGGCGGCGCGCGCCGGCGTCATTTCCCACATCGACACCCGCGCGCTGGGCCTGGCCGTGGTGGCACTGGGCGGCGGGCGCAACCGGCCGGGCGACGCGGTGGATCCGCGCGTGGGCTTCAGCGCGCTGCAGCCGCTGGGTACCGCGCTGGCCAGCGGCGAGCCGCTGCTGATGGTGCATGCCGCCAGCGCCGCCGATGCCGAGGCCGCCGCCCAGGCGGTGCGCGCGGCCATCACGCTGGCCGATGCCGCCGCGCCGGCCGGCCCGGTGGTGGTGGAGCGGGTGGCCGACGCCGCCGCCTGATCCGTTCTGGGGATGGCGGCCGGGGCCGGCGGCCGGGGGCGGCGAGCCGGCACCTGCTGGACGTTATGCTGCCGCCCATCCCATGCCGAACCCTGTCTGAAAGTTCACCATGCGCCGTCTCGCCACCCTGATCAGCCTGGCCGCCTGCCTGGCCACCGCACAGGCCGCGCCGCCCACCGATGCCTCGATCGACGCCCTGCTCGCGGTCACCAAGACCGAGCGCATGCTCGACGCCATGTACGCCAACATCGAGCAGATGATGCGCCAGGGCATGCAGGCTGCCGTGCAGGGCCAGACCCTCAGCGACGAGCAGCGCCGCCTGCTCGACACCACGCCGCCGCGCCTGGCCGGGGTGATGCGCGACGAGCTGAGCTATGCCTCGATCAAGCCGCTGTACCTGCAGATCTACCGCGAATCCTTCACCCAGGAAGAGGTCGACGGCCTGCTGGCCTTCTACCGCAGCCCGGCCGGCGCGGCCCTGATCGAGAAGATGCCGGTGGTGATGCAAAAGAGCGTGGTGGCGGTGCAGCAGCGCATGGGCCCGCTGATGGAAAAACTGCGCCAGGCCATGGAAGCGGCGGTGGCCGAGGCCAAGGCGGCCAAGTAGCGGGCCGCACCTTGGCCGCCGGCCGCCGGCCGCCGGCCGCTGCGCGCGCCCGGGCCGCACGTGCAGCACGGGCCGCCCGCTGCGCGCGATGTGCTTGCCGCGGCCGTGAAGCCTGCGCGCAAACGGCGCCCGGCGTGGGGTCTGGCCCGAGCGCCCGGGCCGGGCCGATGGCCTAAGATCGTCGGCGTCCGGCCGGCCTGATCGCCGGACATCGTTGCCGTCGGCCGGACGGCGGCCGGGCGCGTCCGCTGTACCCCGACGCCCGGCCGGGATTCGCACTGGTACCGGCGCCGGTGCCTGCGTCGGTGGAGGGCCGCGATGATGCCGTCGACCATTCTGGTCGTCGACGACGAACCCCTGAACCTGGCCGTGATGTCCAGGCTGCTGAACCCGCACTACCGCGTGCTGGGCGCCCGCTCCGGCGCCAGTGCCCTGGCCTTGCTGGCCGGCGGCGAGGCGCTGCCCGACCTGATCCTGCTCGACGTGATGATGCCGGAGATGGACGGCCACGCGGTGCTGGCGCGGCTGCGCGCCGACGCGCGCACCCAGGCCATACCGGTGATCTTCGTCACCGCCCTCAGCGACGAGGTCAACGAGGAGCAGGGCTTCGCGCTGGGCGCGGTCGACTACATCGGCAAGCCGATCAAGCCGGCCGTGGTGCTGGCGCGTGTGCGCACCCACCTGGCGCTCAAGCAGGCGCAAGACCGCCTGGGCGAGCAGAACCACTGGCTCGAGGGCGAGCTGGCACGCCGCGTGCGTGAGAGCCTGCTGGCGCAGGACCTGACCCTGTGCGCGATGGCCGAGCTGGCCGAGACCCGCGACAACGACACCGGCAACCACATCCTGCGCACGCAGTCCTACATCCGCGCATTGGGCCGCCGCCTGCAGGCGCTGGGCCTGCACCGTGACGAGCTCGACGACGAGCAGCTCGAGCGCATCGTCAAGGCCGCGCCGATGCACGACATCGGCAAGATCGGCATCCCCGACCGCATCCTGCTCAAGCCGGCGCGGCTGGATGCCGACGAGTTCGAGGTCATGAAGACCCATGCGCTGATCGGCGGCCAGGCCATCGACCAGGCGGTGCGCAAGGCGGTGGCCATGCATGTGGCCGCCGGTGCGGCGGCGGGAGCGCCCGGTGCCGCTGCGCCGGGCGGCCAGGTGACCCCTGCGGCGGTGCGTTTTCTCGAGATGGCGCGCACCATCGCCATCCACCACCACGAGCGCTGGGACGGCCTGGGCTACCCCGACGGCCTGGCCGGCGAGGCCATTCCGCTGCCGGCACGGCTGATGGCCCTGGCCGACGTGTTCGATGCGCTGACCACGCGCCGCGTCTACAAGGCCCCCTGGACGCTGGACGACGCGCTGGGCTACATCGCCGCGCAGTCGGGCCGCCAGTTCGATCCGGTGCTGGTCGAGGCGCTGCTGGCCATCCGCGGCGAGTTTGCCGCGATCATGTCGCAGCTGGCCGATGCCTGAGCCGACCGTGCGGTGGCCATGCCGCGGGCCCGGCGGCTGCCGTGCAGCCCAGGCCGGCCTGAACCACCGGTGCCCCGACCCCGCATGAACGAGCTGCTGAGCGCCGCCGCCATCGCCCCTGCTGCCGAGCCGGGCCTGGACGACGCGCCGCCCCTCGGGCGGGCCGAGCGCCTGGGCCTGCTGCAGGCCGCGCTCGACCAAGGGGCCGATCCGGTGTTCGGCCTGGCGCGCGACGGCCACCTGGTCTACGCCAACCAGGCCGCCTGCCGCTGGCTGGGCTGTGCACCCGACAGCCTGCCGGCGCACGCGGCGGCCGAGCTCTCGCCCGCCTGGAGCACCCAGGCGCTGGCCCGCGACTGGGCCGCCTGGCGCACCGCCGGCGCGGCGGTGCTCGAAAGCACGCTGCACGATGGCGATGGGCGGCTGCGCCCGGTGGAGATGCGCCTGAGCATCGCCAGCTTCGAGGGCCGCGAGCTGCTGTTTGCGCTGGTGCACGACATCAGCCTGCGCCAGCGCACCCAGCAGCGCGACCAGCGTCGCCTGGTGCTGATGGAGAGCCTGGCGCTGGGCGCACCGCTGGACGGCCTGCTCGAGCGCCTGTGCCGCGAGCATGAGCAGCAGCACCCCGGCAGCCTGTGCGCGGTGATGCTGCGCGACGACGAGGCCGGCCACCTGATCGAGGTGGCCGGGCCCAGCCTGCCGGCCGAGTGGCGGCACGAGATTGCTCGGCTGCCGATCAGTGCCGACGGCCCGCCCTGCGCCGCGGCCGCCGCCACCGGCCAGCGCGTGGTGGTGGACGACATCCACCGCGATGCCAGCTGCGCCCCGGTGCGCGAGGCCGCCGCGCGCCTGGGCCTGGCCGCCTGCTGGTCGGAGCCGATCCGCGGCGCCCAGGGCCGGGTGCTGGGCACGCTGGCGGTTTACCGCCGCCACACCGGCCGGCCCGGTGCCGACGAGGCCGACGACCTGGCCTTTGCGGTGCAGCTGGCCGCCACCGCCTTGTCGCAGGGCCACACCACGCGCCAGCTGGCGGCCAGCGAGCGGCGCCTGAAGGACCTGCTGCGCGCCTTGCCCGACCTGGTGTGGATGAAGGACACGCAAGGCGTCTACCGCGCCTGCAACGCGGCCTTCGAGCGCCTGCTTGACCGGCCCGAGGCCGAGATCGTCGGCCGCAGCGACGCCGACTTCGTGGATGCCGAATCGGCCGCGGCAATGCGTGCCCACGACGCCGCGGTGATCGCCACCGGCCGGCCCGACGAGGGCGAGCGCTGGCTGCACTTTGCCCGCGACGGCCACCGCGGTCTGTACGAGATCGTGCAGACGCCGCTGTTCGATGCCGACGGCCAGCCCACCGGCCTGCTGGGCGTGGCGCGCGACGTCACGCTCACGCGCCAGGGCGCCCAGGCCATCACCGACCAGCACCGCCTGGTCGACACCATGTTCAGCCAGACCACCGACGCCATCGTGCTGCTCGACCCGGTGTCGCTGAACTTCGTGAACTTCAACGACGCGGCCAGCGCGGGGCTGGGCTATGCGCGCGAGGCCTTTGCGCGCCTGCGGCCGATGGACCTGCAGGCCGAGCTCGACGAAAACGCCGTGCGCGCCGTGCTGCGCCGCGCGATGGCCGGCGAGGTGGTGCGCTTCGACACCCGCCACCGCCGCGCCGACGGCGGCCAGCAGATCGCCGCGCTGACGCTGCGGCGGCTGCAGTTTGCCGGCCGCATGATGGTTTCGGCGGTGTGGCGCGACATCACCGACAGCCGGCTGCACGAGGTGCGCATCCAGCGCCTGAACCAGGCCTACGCGATGCTCAGCCGGGTCAACGAGGCCATCGTGCGCATCCGCGACAGCGGCACGCGGCTGTTCAACGAGGTCTGCCGCATCGCGGTCGAGGTGGGCGGCTTCCGCCTGGCCTGGGTGGGCGGGCTTGATCCGGGTGGCGGCGGGCTGTTTCCGATCACCCACTCGGGCACCGACGAGCATTACCTCGACCAGCTGCGCCTGCCCTCGCAGCAGCCGCCCGGCCCGGCCGCACAGGCGGTGGCCGGGGGCCGGGTGTGCGTGTTCAACGACATCGCCGAATCACCGGCCAGCAAGCTGCGCGAATCGGCGCTGGCCCATGGCTACCGGGCCTTCGGCGCGTTTCCGATCCCGGCCGGCGGCACGGTGCGCCATGCGCTGATGGTCTATTCCGACGTGGTCGGCCACTTCGACGACGAGCAGATCACGCTGTTCACCCGGCTGGCCCAGGATCTCGGTTTTGCGCTCGACTTCAACGCCGTCGAGCAGGCCCAGCGCCAGGAGCAGCGCTTTCGCGAGCAGTTGGTCGATTCGGTGGCCGGCCTGTTCTTCGCGCTGGATCGCCAGGGCCGGCCGGTGCTGTGGAACCGCCGCTTCGAGGAGGTGACCGGCTACGCCGCGGCCGAGATCGCGCAGCGCCCGGCCACCGACTACTTCGACGCCGACGAGCGCGTGCGCATGGCCGAGAGCATTGCCGAGGTGTTTGACCGCGGCGAGGGCCGGGTCGAGGCCTCGCTGGTGTCGCGCGACGGCCGCCGCACACCCTACCTGTTTGTCTCGCGGCGCATCGACCGCTCGCCCGAGCCGCTGCTGGTGGGCACCGGCACCGACATCTCGGACCGCGTGCGCTCCGACCGCGAGCTGGCGCTGTACCGCCAGCAGCTCGAGGTGCTGGTGGCCACCCGCACCGCCGAGCTCGAGACCGTCAACGCCCGCCTGGCGCGTGAAGACCAGCGCCTGCGCGCCATGCTGGCGCTCAGCCAGAAGGCCAGCGCGCAGGGCGAGCAGGAGCTGCTGCAGGGCGGGCTCGAGGTGGCCTGCCGCCAGACCGCCAGCGCCGTGGGCTGCCTGGCCGGCGTGGAAGACGGCGCCCTGCTGCCCGGCCTGCAGGCCTGGGCCGGCCAGCCGCCACCGGCCGATGCGCCCACGCCGGTCGACTCGGCGCTGTGGCAGGCCGCACTGGCGCAGCGCCGCACCGTGGTGCTGGAAGGCGAGGCGGCACGCAGCGCCGGCCTGCTGCCCGGCGCCTCGCGGCTGCTGTGCATGCCGGTGGTCGACGACGGCCAGGTGCGCCTGCTGCTGTGCGTGGCCGACAAGCCCGGCCCTTACGACGCCGCCGACGAGCGTGCGCTGGCGCTGATCGGCGGCGACCTGCTGCGCATCGTGCGCCGGCGCCGCATCGAGATCGCGCTCGAGCAGGCCAAACAGGCCGCCGACGCGGCCAACCAGGCCAAGGGCGCCTTCCTGGCCAACATGAGCCACGAGATCCGCACGCCGATGAACGCCATCGTCGGGTTTGCCCACCTGCTGCGCCGCGACCCGCTCACGCCGCGCCAGGTGGACCACCTGGCCAAGATCACCGATGCCGGCCAGCACCTGCTGCAGGTCATCAACGACATCCTCGACTTCTCCAAGATCGAGGCCCACAAGATCACGCTGGACGACACCGACTTCGTGCTGCGCGAGAGCGTCGAGCGCGTCACCGCGATGCTGGTCGACCGGGCCCGCGCCAAGCAGGTGGCGATCTCGCTCGAGATGCCCGGCTGCCCGGCCGTGGTGCGCGGCGACCGCCTGCGCCTCGAGCAGGTGCTGCTGAACCTGGTGGGCAATGCGGTCAAGTTCACCCAGCGCGGCCGGGTGATGCTGCGCATTGCCGCGCTGTCCGACGACGGCCAGCAGCTGCTGCTGCGCTTCGAGGTCGAGGACACCGGCATCGGCATGCGCGAGGACCAGATCCCGCACCTGTTCGAGGCCTTCGAGCAGGCCGACGCATCGACCACGCGGCGCTTCGGCGGCACCGGTCTGGGCCTGGCCATCAGCAAGCGGCTGACCGAGCTGATGCACGGACGCATCGGCGTGCGCAGCCAGCCCGGTCGGGGCAGCCTGTTCTGGTTTGAGCTGCCGCTGCAGCGCGGCCAGGCACTGCCCGTGGCCGACGCCGGGGCTGCCGCGGCAGCGCGGCCGGCACTGCTGCCGCCGGCGCCCGACGATGCCGCCCTGCTGCGCAGCGCCCGCGTGCTGCTGGCCGAAGACAACGCCATCAACCAGGAGGTGGCCTCCACCCTGCTGGGCGCGCTGGGCGTGACGGTGGACGTGGCCGGCAACGGCGAGGAGGCGGTGCGCCTGGTGCGCGAGCTGCCGCACGGCCCCTACGACCTGGTGCTGATGGATGTGCAGATGCCGGTGATGGACGGCCTGCGCGCCACCGGCCAGATCCGCGCAGCCGAAGGCGCCACGCGCCTGCCCATCGTGGCCATGACCGCCAATGCCTTCGAGGAAGACCGGCTGCAGTGCCTGGCCGCCGGCATGGACGACTACCTGGCCAAGCCGGTCGAGCCGCAGCAGCTGCGCCAGTGCCTGCTGAGCTGGCTGCGCCGCCGCCGCCTGCCGCTGCCGGCGGCCGGTGCCGGCCCCGACGATCAGCTGCGCACGCGGCTGGCGGCCGTGCCCGGGCTGGACCTGGCGCTGGGCCTCACGCGGGTGAACGGCAACTGGGCGCTGTACCTGCGCGCGCTGCGCCTGTTTCGCAGCCACCATGGCCCCGACCTGGAGCGCCTGGCCCAGCCGGAGCCAATGTCGGCGCCCATGCGGGTGGCGCCGGTGGCCGCCGGGCCCGCCGATGCCGCTGCGCCCGCGGCCTGGCACGGCCTGCGCCGCCTGGCCCACTCGGTGGCCGGCGCCGCCGCCACGCTGGGGGCCGGGCCGCTGCAGCGCCAGGCTCAGGCGCTTGAGCAGGCGCTCGAGCAGGCGCTCGACCTGCCGCGCGCCCTGGTGGCGGGCACGCTGGCCGAGGCTGCGGCCAGCCCGGCGGCGCTGCCGGCCACACCGCCCCTGGCGCTGCAGCAGGCGCTGGCCGACGAGCTGGGCCGCCTTTTCAGCGCACTGGACGAGGCGTTGGCCGAAGCCGCCGCGCCGCCGGCCAGCCCGGCGCCCGACTGGGCCCAGGTGCTGGGCAGCCTGGTGGCGCTGCAGCCCCTGCTGGTAAGCCACGACACCAGTGCCGGCGAGCGTTTCGACACCGAGCGCGGCCCCTTGCTGGCGGCCTTTGGCGAGGCTGCCGAGCGCCTGGGCCGGCACATCCACAACTTCAGCTTCAGCGAGGCGCTGCTGGTGCTGGCGCCGCTGCTGGCCCTGGCCGGCGAGCGCGCCGCCGCTGGCGATGGCCGCGCGCCAGGCGAGTGAGCGCCCAGGCGCTCAACCGGCGATCACCGCGGCCTCGTCGCTGCGCCGCTCGCCGCGGTTGTCAACCCAGCTCACGCCGATGCGGTCACCCGGCTTGGCGCCGCGCAGCGTGAACTGCAGAAAGGGGTTGCGCGCCACCGACGGGCCGCACTGCGCGGTCAGCACCTGGCGCCCGTTGAGCGTGACGCTGATCTCGCGGATGTGCCAGGCCGGCACCAGGCGGCCGGTGGCGTCCTTGCGCTGGCCGGTCTCCATCTCGTGGGCCATCAGCACACGCACGACGGTCTTGTCGCCCGTGCTGCGGGCGCGGATCAGGGTCGGGTCGGTCATGGGGCGTGTGGCGGCTGGGGCTGGGGCGTTGTCGGGTGGCCGGGGTGGCGGCTGGCGGCTGGGTGATGCGTGATGGGTGCGGTGTCAGCCGCCGCAGCCACCGGCCGTGACCTGCACCTCGCGCTGCGCAAACAGCACGCGGCCATCGGCCGTGACGGCCACCGCCAGCACCCGCGACGACTGGCTCATCTTCACCCGGGTGGCGATGTCGGGCACCAGGCCTTCGCCGGGCTCGAACATCGCGCACAGCGGCGACGGGTTCTTGTCCACCAGCAGCATCAGCCGGCGCACGCCCGCCAGGCTGCTGGCGCAGCCGAGCGCCACCGCGGCGCCGTTCTCGGCCACATCGGGGGCCGCCAGCGTGACCTCGCGGCTTTCCACCGGCGCCGACAGGCCCAGCACGCGGGCCAGCTCGGCCAGGTTGCGGGCCTCGAAGGCGGCGCTGTTCCAGGCGGCCTGCGCCACCTCGGGCAGCAGGCCCAGGCCGCCCAGCAGGCCGGCGACGGCGGCACTGCGCTGCAGCATCTGTCGGCGGTCGGGCATCGGGCGGGTCTCCAGAGGGCGGGCGAGAAGGGGCGCGGCATCGAGGGCCACGCCCGCGGACGGCCCGCTACGCTACCACCGGGCGGCGCCGGGCGTTGGCTAGACTCGGCCACATGTATGCCGACACCGCCTTTGCCGTCCTGCACCTGCTGGCCATCCTGAGCTGGGTGGTGTTCTTGTCCAGCACCGCGGCGCTGGCGCGCAGCGAGTGGCTCAATGCCGCGGCGCTGGCCCGGCTGGTGGTGGTGGACCGGGTGGCCTTCATCGCCGGCTGGGTGGTGCTGGCCAGCGGCCTGCTGCGCATGGCGGCCAGCCCCAAGGGCCTGGCCTGGCTGGCCGGGCAGCCGCTGCTGTGGGCCAAGTGGGCCTTGATGGCGCTGATGCTGGCCGCCGCCTGGCGCACCCATGCCGAGCTGCGCGCCTGGCAGGCCACGCACCAGGCCGGTGGCGGCCTGCCGGCCGAGCCGGCGGTGCAGGCGCTGCGCCGCCGCGTGATGCGCGCCTCGCACCTGATGCTGGTGCTGCCGCTGCTGGCGGTGCTGCTGGCGCGCGGGGTACTCACGCGCTGATGCCATGCCGGCGCGAATGCCGCCGGCGGCCAGAAATGCCAAGGGCCGGCGCAGGCCGGCCCTTGCAGGCACAGCCGGGGCGCACCCCGGCTGCCGGGCGCACCGTCAGCGCCCCGGGGCGCCGGCGGTCGCCATGTCGCCGATCACTTGGCGTCGGACACGCACTTCTTGACGAAGCTGTTCTTGGCCGCGCCATGCAGCTTCTTATCGCCAGCGGTCTTCTCGCAGGCGGCGGCGGCCGGCGACGAGGCCGCCTTGGCCGCGCCACCACCCGAGCACTTCTTGACGAAGCTGTTCTTGGCGGCACCGTGCAGCTTCTTCTCGTCGGCCTGCTTCTCGCAGGCGGCCTTGTCGTCGGCGGCATGCACATGGCTCACGCCAGCAGCCAGGAACAGCGCAACGACGACGGTGGACAACGGCTTGAACATGGTGGGGTCCTCTTCCTCGGGTGTGTGTGATCGGCCAGACGGCCGAGCCGATTGGAGCAGAGGGCCTGCCCAGCGGCAATGATTCAACGCCGGGCTGTGGCGCGCCGTGCACCTGCGGCCCTGTGAGCGGGTGTGACCGCTGTCACGGCCTGGGCGTCCGGCCCGGTCGCGCCTACAGAATGCGCCGTGGGTGGTGCAGGGTTTCGTGCGCGGCGTGCAGCCGGCGCACCAGCACGCGGATGAAGGCGGCATCGAACAGGTGCCGGGTGCTGGGGCTGAAGGTGTCCATGGCCTCGGGCGTGAACGAGATCGTGGTCGCCGCGTCGGACACGATCACATCGGCCGCATGCAGGCGCAGATCGGGGCTGGGCGCCAGGTAGGCCATCTCGCCCACCGAGGTGCCGGCGCCCAGGCGCGCCACGCGCTGGCCGTCGCGGTACACCTCGATGCGGCCCTGGGCAATGATGTGGAAGGTGTTGCCGGACTCGCCCTTGCGGTACAGCGCCGTGCCGTGGCGGTGGCGCAGCCACTGGGCGCGGTGCACCACCTCCCACAGCTCGACATCACCGAAGCCGGTGAAGAACTCCAGCGAGCGCAGCAGGTTGAAGCGCTCGGAGTCGAGCACGTCCTGCTGCCGGCCCAGCGGCACCTCGGCATTGGCCACCAGCAGCGCCCACTCGCGGGCAAAGCTGTCCCAGTCGGCCGGGCGCTCGTCGCGGTTCTTGGCCAGCGAGCGCATCAGCAGCGCTTCCATGCGCGGCGGCACGCCCTCGCGCAGGCTGCCCAGCGGCTGCGCCTGCTGGTGGTAGATCAGGTTCATCAGCGCCACCTGGTTGGGCGCCTCGAAGGGCGGGCGGCCCGCCACCAGGTGGTACAGCACAGCGGCCAGCGAGTAGATGTCGGCGCGCGCGTCGAGCGTGCTGCCGTCCAGCTGCTCGGGCGACATGTAGGCCAGCGAGCCGACGCGGAACACCTGGGTGCGGTCGCTGGTCTGGTCGAACACGCTGCCGAAATCGGTGATCTTGATGTCGGTGACCAGGTCGTTGTGCAGCAGCGCCAGGATGTTGGCCGGCTTCACGTCGCGGTGGATCAGGCCCTTGCGCGCCACATAGCCCAGGGCCATGGCGCACTTGAAGCCGATCTCCACCACCTGCTCGAGCGACAGCAGGTTGTCGGGCCGGCAAAAGCGCCGCAGCGTGCTGCCGGCCACGAACTCCATCACCAGATAGGGCTGCACGGGATCGGACACCGCGTCGAACATCTGCACCACATTGGGATGCTGCAGCTTGCCCACCAGTGCGGCCTCGGCGGCAAAGAAGCGCTCGCGGTAGTGCAGGTCGTCACCGAACTGGCTGGCCGCGGGGCGCGCGCGCTTGATCGCCACTTGCCGGTGGTGGAACTCATCCTCGGCGAGAAAGACCTCGCTGGTGGCGCCCTCGCCCAGTCGGCCGATGACGCGGTACTTGCCGATGCGCTCGGGCAGGGCCTGGCCGCCGGCCATGGCGGGCGGGGGGCACTCGGCGGGGGCGCTGAGTTCGGCGAAAGCGGAGGTTGAGGCCATGACTGCTGCGTTGTCAGCCCGTATCTTCGGCAGCGCGGTGGGGCGGCTGTAGCCCGGCGGCGCGGCGCAATTGCAACCAGTCGTGCCGGCGGCGGCCCGCCGGGCCGGCCCTTCCCAGGGCGCCGGCTGCCAGCCACCCGGCGGGCCCTTCCCAGGGGCCGGCTGGCCGCCACCCGGCCCGTAGAATCCTCCGCCATGATCCAAGCCAAGCAGGAGCTGCTGGCGGCACTCGGCGCCGCAGTGCAGCAGCTCGCGCCCGATACCGCGCCCGCCTCCCCGTTCACGCCCGCCTTCGAGTCGCCCAAGCAGGCCGCCCACGGCGATTTCGCCATCACCGCGGCCATGCAGCTGGCCAAGGCCGCCAAGCGCAACCCGCGCGAGCTGGCCACCGCGCTGGTCGAGGCGCTCAACGCCCAGCCGGCCGTGCAGCAATGGGTGGAGGCGCTCGAGATCGCCGGCCCCGGCTTCATCAACCTGCGCCTGAAGGCCGCCGCCAAGCAGGCCATCGTGTCCGAGGTGCTGGCCGCCGGCACCGGCTTCGGCCGCCAGCCGGCCAACGGCCGCAGCGTGATGGTCGAGTTTGTCTCGGCCAACCCCACCGGCCCGCTGCACCTGGGCCATGCGCGCCAGGCGGCGCTGGGCGACGCCATCTGCAGCCTGTTCGGCACCCAGGGCTGGGCGGTGACGCGCGAGTTCTATTACAACGACGCCGGCGTGCAGATCGCCACGCTGGCGCACAGCACCCAATGCCGGCTGAAGGGCCTGAAGCCCGGCGACGCCGGCTGGCCCGAATCGGCCTACAACGGCGAATACATCCAGGACATCGCCGACGCCTTCCGCGCCCGGGCCACGGTCAAGGCCGACGACCGCGAGTTCACCGCCAGCGGCGACGAGAACGATCTCGACGGCATCCGCCAGTTCGCCGTGGCCTACCTGCGCCACGAGCAGGATCTCGACTTGCAGGCCTTCGGCCTGAAGTTCGACCACTACTACCTGGAGAGCGGCCTCTACACCAGCGGCCGGGTCGACGCGGCGGTGCAGCGCTTGGTGGCCAATGGCAAGACCTACGAGTCCGATGGCGCGCTGTGGCTCAAGAGCACCGAGTACGGCGACGACAAGGACCGCGTGATGCGCAAGTCCGACGGCTCGTACACCTACTTCGTGCCCGATGTGGCGTACCACATCCACAAGTTCGAGCGCGGCTTCAGCAAGTGCATCAACATCCAGGGCACCGACCACCACGGCACCATTGCCCGCGTGCGCGGTGGCCTGCAGGCCGCCGATCTGGGCATCCCGCAGGGCTTTCCGGACTACGTGCTGCACAAGATGGTGCTGGTGATGCGCGGCGGCCAGGAGGTCAAGCTGAGCAAGCGCGCCGGCAGCTACGTGACCCTGCGCGACCTGATCGACTGGACCAGCCGCGATGCGGTGCGCTTCTTCCTGGTGAGCCGCAAGGCCGACACCGAGTTCACCTTCGACGTCGACCTGGCGCTGAAGGCCAACGACGAGAACCCGGTGTTCTATGTGCAGTACGCGCATGCGCGCATCTGCTCGGTGCTGGCCGCCTGGCATCAGAAGCAGGGCGGTGCCGTGGCCGCCGCGCCCGACCTGTCGCGGCTGACCGCGCCCACCGAAACTGCGCTGATGCTCAAGCTGGCGGCCTACCCCGACATGCTGGGCGCCGCCGCGGCCGATCTGGCGCCGCACGACATCACCTTCTACCTGCGTGATCTGGCCGCCGCCTTCCACAGCTGGTATGCCGCCGAACGCTTCCTGGTCGACGACCCGGTGCTGGCCGGCGCGCGCATGGCGCTGCTGGCCGCCACCGCCCAGGTGCTGCGCAATGCGCTGGCGGTGCTGGGCGTGAGCGCGCCCGAGGCCATGGCGCGCGAGGCGGCGGTGGCCGACGTTGCCGCCGACGGTGCATCGGCATGAGGCACTGTTTGTCAGCCAGCGGGACGAGCGCCGGGCCGCTCCCAAGCCGGCCCGCCATCCCCATGGGGGATCGGCCCATGTCCCCGTGGGACGAGGGGCAGACATGATGAAACCCGTGCCGCGCGGCGGCTTTGCGGTGGGTCTGGTGGCGGGCCTGCTGATCGGCCTGGCGGTGGCGCTGGCGGTGGCGCTGTACGTCACCAAGGCACCGATCCCCTTCGTCAACAAGCTGCCGCAGCGCACCGCCGAGCAGGACGCCGCCGAGGCCGAGCGCAACAAGCACTGGGACCCCAACGCGCCGCTGGGCGGCAAGAACGCGGCACCGCGCGCCGCGGCGCCGGCCTCGGGGGCGCAGGCCGCGTTGCCCGGGTCGGCCACCGCGCCGGCTGTCGCCACGGCCGCTACGCCGGCGACCACCCCGGCGCCCGCCGCCGGGCCGGCCGCGCCGCCCCAAGCCGCCGCCACACCGGCTGCCACCTCGGCGGCCACCTCGGCCGCCACCACGCCCGCGCCAGCGCGCAGCCCGGCTTCGGCAGCCGCCGCGGCGCGCGACCCCGCGGCCATCCTGGCCGGCCAGGGCGGCGGCGCAGCGCCTGCGGCCAAGCCGGCGATGTTCTTCGTGCAGGCCGGCGCCTACGGCAGCCCCGACGACGCCGAGGCCCAGCGCGCGCGGCTGGCGATGTCGGGCTTCACGGCCAAGGTGATGGCGCGCGAGCAGACCGGCAAGACCGTCTACCGCGTGCGCCTGGGCCCGTTTGACGAGCGCGATGCCGCCGACGACCTGCGCGAAAAGCTCGGCGCGGCAGGCGTCGAGTCCACGCTGGTGCGCGTGGAGCGTTGAACCTGTGGCGGCAGGCCGAGTCCATGGCCCGGTTGCCACCTGAAACTGCATGCCCTGCCGGGCAAAGGAAGTCGAATGAATCGTCGTGACATCGTGATCGGCCTGCCGGCCGCCGGCCTGCTGAGCGGCCTGTCGCTGCCCAGCCTGGCCCAGGGCGGGCCGGTCGAAGGCCAGGATTACAAGAAGCTCGACAAGCCGCTGGCCGTGGCGGCGGGCAAGATCGAGGTGGTCGAGTTCTTCGGCTACTGGTGCCCGCACTGCAATGCCTTCGAGCCCACGCTCGACGCCTGGCAGCGCAGGTTGCCGGCCGATCAGGTGGCGTTCCGCCGCGTCGCCATCTCGTTCCGCCCCAACCAGGAAACGCTGCAGCGCCTGTACTACGCGCTCGAGGCCCTGGGCCAGGTCGAAGCGCTGCACCGCAAGGTCTTCCACGCCTATCACGTGGAGCACAAGCCGCTGAACACCGACGCCGAGGTGGCCGCCTGGGCCCAGGCCAACGGTGCCGACGGCGCCAAGATCGTCGACGCGATGAAGAGCTTTGGCGTGGCCACCAAGGTGCGCCTGGCTCGCCAGCTGGCCGAGGGTTACGCCATCGACGGCGTGCCCACGCTGGGCGTGCAGGGGCGTTGGCGCACCGCGCCGTCGATCGCCGGCACCGAGGCCCGCGCGCTGGCCGTCACCGACGCGCTGATCGCGATGGCCCGCCGCGGCTGATCCTGGTAAAAACCCTTGGTTTCTGACGCCGCACTGACGGTGTCACCAAGGCCCAGCGGATGCCACAGATTTGGCATCGGCCACTTCCGCAGCGGTCGGCTCTTGGGCCTAGAATGATCTGCAAGTTCTGTGCCGATCAATGCCCAAGCCGACCTCCCCCCCATCGATCACCGCCTGCCTGAGGCGGGGCGCCAGCCTGGCCCTGGGGCTGGCCGCGATGCTGCCGGTGCAGGCCGAGCGCAGCGACCGCACCAAGCCGATGGCGCTGGAATCCGACCAGCCCTGCGTGGTGAACCTGGCCAAGCAGACCAGCGCCTGCGCCGGCAACGTGGTCATCAGCCAGGGCTCACTGCTGCTGCGCGCCGACAAGCTCGAGGTGCGTGAGACGCCCGAAGGCTGGCAGCAGGTGCAGGCCAGCGGCAGCGCCGACAAGCCGGCCCGCGTGAAGCAAAAGCGCGACGGCGTCGACGAGACGGTCGAGGGCCAGGCCCAGCGCATCGATTACGACAGCAAGACCGGCACCATCCGCTTCGACGGCGCGGCCGTGGTGCGGCGCCTGCGCGGCGCGGTGGTGGCCGACGAGATCCAGGGCACCCGCATCGTCTGGGACGGCCAGGCCGAGACCTTCAATGTGCAGGGCGGCGGCAACACCACGCCCAGCAACCCGGGCGGCCGGGTGCGCGCCGTGATCACGCCGCGCCCCGGCACCGAAGCCGCCGCCGCCATGGCCGCCGAGTCGGCCTCGGCCCCCGCGCCAGCCCCGCTGAAAACCACGCCGGCGCTCGGGGAGCGGCGTTGATGCAACAGGCCCGGCCCACCGCCATCCCCCAGGGGGATCGCCCGACGGCCGCGGTGGGCGAGGGGCTCGCGGTGAGCGGGCCGAGCGCCGGGCCGCTCCCAAGCCGGCCCGCCATCCCCGCGGGGAATCGCCCGACGGCCGCGGCGGGCGAGGGGCTCGCAGTGAGCGGGCCGAGCGCCGGGCCGCTCCCAAGCCGGCCCGCCATCCCCTTGGGGGATCGCCCGACGCTCGCGGCGGGCGAGGGGCTCCATGTCACCGGTTTGCAAAAACGCTACGGCTCGCGCCAGGTGGTCAAGGATGTGCGCCTGGCGGTGGGCGCCGGCGAGGTGGTGGGCCTGCTAGGCCCCAATGGCGCGGGCAAGACCACCACCTTCTACATGGTGGTGGGCCTGGTGCGGGCCGATGCCGGCGAGATCCACATCGATGGCGTGGCGGTGCAGGCCAAGCCCATCCATCAGCGCGCGCGCATGGGCCTGAGCTACCTGCCGCAGGAAGCCTCGATCTTCCGCAAGCTCACGGTCGAGGAGAACGTGCGTGCGGTGCTCGAGCTGCAGGTGGGGGCCGATGGTCGGCCGCTGGGCGCGGCCGAGATCCAGCAGCGGCTTGACGGCCTGCTGCACGACCTGAGCATCGAGAAGCTGCGCGAATCGCCGGCGCCGGCGCTGTCGGGCGGTGAGCGGCGGCGCGTGGAGATCGCCCGCGCGCTGGCCACGCAGCCGCGCTTCATCCTGCTCGACGAGCCCTTTGCCGGCGTCGACCCGATCGCGGTGATCGAGATCCAGCGCATCATCGGTTTTCTCAAGCAGCGCGGCATCGGTGTGCTGATCACCGACCACAACGTGCGCGAGATGCTGGGCATCTGCGACCGCGCGTACATCATCAGCGAAGGCCGTGTGCTGGCCGAAGGCACGCCGTCCGAGATTGTCGAGAACGCCGACGTGCGCCGGGTGTATCTCGGCGAGCACTTCAAGATGTGAGCTTGGGCGGAAAGCAGTCATGAAACCGTCCCTACAGGTCCGCCTGTCGCAGCACCTGGCGCTGACGCCCCAGCTGCAGCAATCGATCCGCCTGCTGCAGTTGTCCACGCTGGAGCTGCACCAGGAAATCGAGCAGATGCTCGAGGCCAACCCCTTTCTCGAGGCCGAAGAGGGGGGCGACGATTCACTGGCCTACGGCCTCGAGCGCGTGGCCGCCACGCCCGAGAGCGGCGCCGGTGCCGAGCGCGAGAAAGAGCGCCAGAGCGAGCGCGACGACGCCGGCACCGAAGAGCCCGCGGGCGTGGATGCCGCCGAGTTTGGCGCCACCGAGCGCGACGACTGGGAAAACGGCACCGAGCGCGACGACTTTGATGGCATCCGCGAGGCCCCGTCCAACAGCCCCTCGGGCAGTGGCGGCGACGACGATTTCGAGCCGGTGGACGCCGCCAGCAGCGGCCCCTCGCTGCAGGATCACCTGCGCCGGCAGCTGCTGGGCATGCGCCTGTCCGACGAGGACGCGGCCACCGTGATGGTGCTGATCGAAAGCCTCAACGAGGACGGCTGGCTGGCCGACCCGCTGGAGGAGATCGCCGCCCGCGTGGCCGACAGCCTGGGCGTGGCCGAAGACGACCTGGAAGAGCGCGAAGACCTGTTTGGGCGCCTGCGCTGCGGCCTGAAGTGGCTGCAAAGCCTCGAGCCCACCGGCGTGGGCGCGGCCAATCTGGGCGAGTGCCTGGTGCTGCAGCTGCGCGAGCGGCCCGCCAGCCCCGCGCGCAAGCTGGCCATGCGCGTGAGCGAACAGCACCTCGATCTGCTGGCGCGGCGCGACATGAAGAAGCTCACGCAGGCCACCGGCGCCGATGAAGCCCTGCTGCGCGAGGCGCAGGCGCTGATCCTGAGCTGCGAGCCCAAGCCGGGCCGGCCGTTCACGCGCGCCGAGGCCAACATCATCGTGCCCGATGTCATCGTGCAGAAGGCGGGCCGCGGCTGGAAGGCCGTGCTCAACCCCGACGTGATGCCCAAGCTGAAGATCAACGATCTGTATGCGCAGGCCATTCGCGGCCAGCGCAACGGCTCGGCGGGCGGGCTGTCGTCGCGGCTGCAGGAGGCGCGCTGGTTCATGAAGAACATCCTGCAGCGCTTTGACACCATCCTGCGCGTCAGCCAGGCCATCGTCGAGCGGCAGAAGGGCTTCTTCACCCATGGCGAGATCGCGATGAAGCCGCTGGTGTTGCGCGAGATCGCCGACGAGCTGGGCCTGCACGAGAGCACCATCTCGCGCGTGACCACCGCCAAGTACATGAACACGCCGTTCGGCACCTTCGAGCTGAAGTACTTCTTCGGCTCGAGCCTGAACACCGAGGCGGGCGGCAACGCCAGCTCCACCGCCGTGCGCGCGCTGATCAAGCAGCTGGTCGGCAACGAAGACCCGGCCAAGCCGCTGTCGGACAGCCAGCTCTCGGACATGCTGTCCGAGCAGGGCATCCAGGTGGCGCGGCGCACGGTGGCCAAATACCGCGAGGCGCTGAAGATCGCGCCCGCCAACCTGCGCAAGGCACTTTGACCAAGACCCCACGCCCGCCGATCGGCGGCTACAAGACGCAGCGCCACGACGAGGCGCGCGGCCCCGGCGCACGCCCCGGCCCCGGCGCACAGCGCGGGCCGGGCGCCCCGGTGCGCATTCCGGCCAAGGCCATTGCGCCGGTGGGCGACACGCCGGTGTCGCTGTTTCTGCCCTGCGCCGCGGGCGTCGAGCCGCTGCTGGCCGACGAGGTGGCGGCCCTGCTGGGCGTCGACCGGGCCGTGGTGCCGGCCGATCCGAGCCGGCGCCGCGTGGTCGAGCAGCGTGGTGGCGTGCAGGTGCTGGGCGATGCCCGCGTGGCCATGCAGCTCAACCTGCACAGCCGCCTGGCGCAGCGCGTGCTGTGGCCGCTGGCCTTCGGCCCCTACGACAGCGAGCACGACCTGTACGACCTGGCGCGCCGCGTGCCCTGGGCCGACTGGATCACGCCCGAGCAGACCCTGCGCATCGACACCAGCGCGCAGCGCAGCCCGCTGCACAGCCTGAATTTCGCCACGCTGCGGGTCAAGGACGCGGTCTGCGACACCCTGCGCGAGGCCACCGGCAGCCGCCCCAGCGTCGACACCCGCCACCCCGATCTGCCGCTGGTGCTGCACCTCACGGCCGAGACCGCGTCGCTGTATGCCGACACCTCGGGCGAGGCGCTGTTCAAGCGCGGCTGGCGCGACGAGCGCGACGGTGGCCTGAAGGGCGAGGCGCCGCTGAAGGAAACCCTGGCCGCGGCCATGCTGGCGGCCGCCGGCTGGCGCGGCCGCGCCGAAGACGGTGCGCTGCTCGACCCCTGCTGCGGTGCCGGCACCATCGCCATCGAGGCCGCGCAGATCGCCTGCGGCATCGCGCCGGGCAGCAAGCGCCGCTTCGCCTTTGAGCGCATGCTGCCGTTCCGCAGCCAGCTCGCGGCCTGGGGCCAGCTGAAGGCCGATGCCCAGGCCCAGGTGCATGCGCCGGCGGTGGCCATCCATGCCGGCGACGTGAGCTTTCGCATGACCGACTTTGCCGCGCGCAATGCCCAGCGCGCCGGCGTGGCCGAGGCCATCCAGTTCAAGACCGCCGATGCCCTGCAGCGCCCGCCGCCGGGCGAGCGCGGCGTGCTGGTGTTCAACCCGCCCTATGGCGAGCGCATCGAGGCCAAGGGCTCGCGCGGTGAGCGCGGCGCCGAGCGCGCCATGCGCGAGGGCTTCGATGCCGCACCGGATGCCGCACCCGGCGCGGCGCCGGGTGCCGACCCGGCAGGCGCCGCGTTTTTCAGCGGCCTGGCCGCGCACTGGAAGCGCGCCTACGCCGGCTGGACCGCCTGGGTGCTCAGCCCCGACATGAAGCTGCCCCAGGCCCTGCGCCTGAAGGAAGCCCGCCGCGTGCCGATGTGGAACGGCCCGATCGAGTGCCGGCTGTTCCGCTTCGACCTGGTGGCCGGCTCGGCACGCGAGCCGCGCGCCGAGTGAGCGTGCTCAGCGGTTCAGCAGGCCGCTGAGCCCACCGAGCAGGCTGCCCAGGTCGGGTTGGGCCATGGCGCCGGCGGCCGGCAGGGCGCCGTTGGGGGTGAGCTTGTCCACCACCTGCGGCAGCAGCTGCGACAGCTGGCCGGCCAGATCACCGGTGTTCAGGCCGGTCTGCTGGGCCAGCTGGCCGATCAGGTCGCTGCCGAGCGCGCCCTGCAGCGCCTCGGCCGATACCGGCAGGTTGGCGCCGGTGCCGATCCACGACTGCACCGCATCGCCCAGGCCGCCCTGCTGCAGCTGCTGCACCAGGCCGCCCAGGCCGCCCACCGGGCTGTTGTTGCCGAGCAGGCCCACCACCAGCTGCAGCAGGTCGGGCGCGCCGCCTTGTCCGCCCTGGCCCTGCAGTGCGCCCAGCGCGCCGCCAATCACCGAATCGAGCAAACCCATGTCGTGCACTCCCTTTGCCTTGCGGCGCTGCCGGTCTTGCGCACCCGACCACCGGGCGCGATGCCGGCCGATTGTGGCCGCCGCGGGGGATGCCGCCCTGCGGCATCGGTCACGTCAGTGCGCTGGCGTGGTGGCCAGGCGCTGCGCGCGCGGCAGCCACAGCAGGGCCAGTCCCATCAGGGCCAGCGGCAGCAGCGCGCCC
Organism: Aquabacterium sp. OR-4; assembly: GCF_025290835.2. NCBI lineage: Bacteria > Pseudomonadati > Pseudomonadota > Betaproteobacteria > Burkholderiales > Sphaerotilaceae > Pseudaquabacterium > Pseudaquabacterium prasiolae. The sequence continues at coordinate 512,977 of NZ_JAOCQD020000001.1, forward strand.
AGGTTCATGGCGCGCCAGCCCCCGGTGGTGACGATCACGCCCGAGGCAAACGAGGTCAGCGTCATCGTGGTGTAGACGCAGAAGTCGAGCGCGGCCTGGGCACGGGTCTTTTCCTCGGGCCGCCAGGTCTCGGTGGCCAGTGTGGTGCCGCCGATGTAGAGGAAGTTCCAGCCCAGGCCCAGGGCCATCAGTGCACCCAGAAAGTGCATCACCTCGTTGCCGGCCAGCGCAAACACCACGCAGGCCAGGTTGAGCAGCAGGCCCGCGGCCATGATGGCGCCGACGCCAAAGCGCTGGATCAGCCGCCCGGTGACGAAGCTGGGCGCAAACATGGCCAGCACATGCCACTCGAGCACCAGCGCCGCGGCAGTGAACGGGTGCTGGCACTGCGCCATCGCGATGGGTGTGGCGGCCATCAGCAGGTTCATCACGCCATAACCGATGGCGCACGCGGCCACGGCGATGATGAACAGCGGCTGGCGCACGATCTCACCCAGCGGCCGGCCCTGCGCTGCCGTGCTGCCCTGGCCGGGCAAAGGCGGAAAGGGGATGAAGCCCATCACCACCAGGCTCAGCGCCGCCACGGCGGCCAGCGCCAGGTAGGCGCCGGCAAAGGGCGCGCCGGCCAGCAGGTCGCGGCTGGCGGTGGCCAGGTTGGGGCCCACCACCGCGCCCACGATGCCGGCCGCCAGCACCCAGGAGATGGCGCGCTCCTTGGCCGCGGGCGGCACCAGCTCCACCGCGGCAAAGCGGTAGAGCGCGCCGTTGGCGTTGTAGAAGCCGGCCAGCAGCGTGGCCGCGCACAGCAGCCAGAAGCTGCCACGCGCCGCGGCCCAGGCGCACAGCGCGGCACTGACGATGGCCACCAGCAGGCCCAGCTGGAAGCTGCGCTGCCGCCCCCAGCGCCGCTGCACGCGGGCCACGATGCCGGTGGCCAGCGCGCCGCCGGCCACATAGCCGGTGATCGGCAGCGTGGCCATCCAGCCCTGCGGTGCCAGGGCCAGGCCCACCAGGCCGTTGATGGCGATGAAGGTCACGTTGTTGACCATCAGCAGGCCCTGGCAGGTCACCAGCAAGGCCAGGGCGCGGTTCATGGCGGGGTGGGCATCGGTTGGCGACCGGGCGGCCATTCAGGCGCCCGCGGCCAGGGCGGCGATCACCGCCAGCGCGGCCAGCGGCGCGGTGTCGGCACGCAGCACGCGCGGGCCCAGCGACACCGGCGCAAAGCCGGCGCGGGCCGCGGCCTGCTGCTCGGCCGGGCTCAGGCCGCCTTCGGGGCCGCTCAGCAGCACCCAGTGGGTGCCCGCAGGGGCCGCGTCGACCAAGCTGCGCAGCGGTGGTGCGGTGGCGTCCAGGCTCAGCTGCAGGCCGCGGGCGCCGGGCCCGGCGGCGGCCAGTGCGCCGGGCAGCCAGGCGGCCAGCGGCTGCGGCGCGGCAATGGCGGGCACGCGGTTGCGCCCGCTTTGCTCGCAGGCCGACACGGCCACCGCCTGCCAGTGCGCGGCCTTGCGCTCGGCGCGCTCGCCGGCCACGCGCAGCACCGAGCGCTCGGTCATCAGCGGCACGATGGCCGCGGCGCCCAGCTCGGTGGCCTTCTCGATCAGCGTGTCCATGCGCTCGTTGGCCGGCATGCCGGGCGCCAGCGTCACCGGCTGCGGCAGCTCGAGATCGCGGGCCTCGTGGGCAATGGCGCGGGCCGTCACCTCGCGGCGGCCCATGGCCAGCACCTCGGCCTGCCACTGGCCGCCCTGGCCATCGAACAGGGTCAGCGCATCGCCGGGCTGCAGGCGCAGCACCTGCACGTGGCGGGTGGCATTGGGGGGCAGCGCCAGTTCGGCGCCAGGGGCGAGCGGGGTGTCGACGTGCAGACGGGGCGGCATAGGGCAGGCGCTTCGGAAAATCTCAAACCACGAATCGACGCAGGACGGGCGCCTTCAAGGCCCCTCTGACAAGGACCCCGGAGATCACCATCACCCAGGCCACGAAGCCAAGCTCCCAGGCGGCCGAGTCGACGGCCAGCCGGGCAGGCGTGAGCGCGCCGATGACTGGAATGTGCATCAAGTAGATGCCCATGGACATTCTGCCCAGGGCCGGCAGCGGCGTGCCGGCGCCGAAGTTCGGCCTCTGCCGCGCCACGGCCAGCACGGCCACGCTCAGTGGCAGCGTGGCCAGCAGGTAGGGCCTTTCACGGAACGCCTCGCCGTGCAGGGCCGACAGGAGCGTGGTCTCGACGAACATCAGGGCCAGCGGCAGGCCCAGTGCGGCGACGGCGCCCATGCGTCGCGGCGGTGAACGCGCCAGGGCGTGGCCGGCCAAGACAAACGCGGTGGCGATGAACGGGCCGCGATGCTCGAGAAGCTGCGCCGTCGTGGCGCTGCCGATGGGCACGGCATAGGCACCCATGGCCAAGGCGGCCAGGTAGGACAGGGCCGCGATGGCCGCCATCCAGGCGCGGGCCAGGCCGAGGCGGACCAGCAGGGCCAGCACGCTGACCGCCCAGATCAGCGAGACGAGAAACCAGAGCGGCGTGGCGCTGGTTCTGAACAGGAACAGATCGGGGCGATGGACGGCAAACGAGGGGATGGCCAGCGCGTTCCACAACAGCGGCTTCACACTGCCGGCCTGCCAGACATGGAAGAGCCAGTTCCCCTGGAAGCAGCCGTTGACGAGGGTCCAGGCGCCCAGCAGCAGGGCCAGGCGCCTGACATAGCGTTGCCAGACCGCACCGGGCGCGTGGCTGCCCATGCGCTCGCTCAGCAAGAAGCCGGCAGCCAGGAAGAAGAACGGCACCGCGAACGACGCACATTGCTGGATGACATGGCCCGCCAGCTGCCAGCTGGCCGAGGCCGGGCGGGAGCGGTGGAACGGTTCGGTGTGGATCGCGACAACCGCGATCAGCGCCATGCCCTTGACTGAATCGATCGATACCACCCGGTCTCGCACATGCCCCCCCGAAGCGCAGCCTGAACCGCGCAGGGGCAGGGTATCGGAGTCAGTGGCAGGCAGGCGTCACGGCTGGTGTCCGCCGGCTGCATGCCCGGGGCACTGCTGCCGCAGCGCCGCGGCAGCGACCGGCCGTTCAGCGATCGGCCGTTCAGCGGACGGCCGCTCAGCGATCGGCCGCTTCGGGTGCGGCCAGGCCCTCGGCCAGCGCCTGCGCGGCGGCATCGCCCGCGGCCTCGCGCACCTGCTCGACGAAGCGCAGCGCCAGCGTGCGGGCTTCGTCAGGGCCGGCGCAGCGCTCCATCTCGAGGATCAGCTTGTAACCCTTGATCAGGCCCAGCTGCGGCCGGGCCTGCGCGGTGATGCGCTCGTACAGCGTGCGGTAGCTCAGGCTGGCCAGCGCCTGGGACAGCGGGATGCGTGGCGCAGCAGCCGCCGCAGCGGGCGCGGTGCCCGTCACCACGGCGGCAAGCGCGGCCGGCAGGGCCGGCGTGGCGGGCCGGGGCGCGGTGGCATCGGCCACGCCCACCAGGCCGGCGGCCAGCAGCGTGCGCAGCGCCTCGGGGCCGCAGCCCTGCACCATGGCCATCCAGGCCGCGGCCGGCCGGCCCGGCTCGATGATCAGCAGCAGATTGCGCGCGCCGCGCGACAGCGTCAGCGTGCGGCCACGCACCTCGGCGTGGCCGGCATCGGTCTTGGCATAACGCGCACCGGTGTCCGGTGCGGGCTCGTCCTGCGGTACCGCGGCTGGCGAATCGGCGGCGGCGGCGCTCACTTGGAGGGTTGCCGCAATTCGCGCCGCAGGATCTTGCCCACATTGGTCTTGGGCAGATCGGCGCGGAACTCGATCACGCGCGGGCGCTTGTAGCCGGTGAGGTTGCTCTCGCAGTAGCTGCGCACATCGGCCTCGGTGAGCGCCGGGTCCTTCTTGACGATGACCACCTTGACCACCTCGCCCGACTTCTCGTCGGGCAGGCCCACCGCCGCGCATTCGAGCACGCCGGGGCACTGGCTGAGCACGTCCTCGACCTCGTTCGGGTAGACGTTGAAGCCGCCCACCAGAATCATGTCCTTCTTGCGGTCGATGATGCGGAAGTAGCCACGCTCGTCGACCAGGCCCACGTCACCGGTGCGGAAAAAGCCGTCGGCGGTCATCACCTTGGCGGTCTCGTCGGGGCGCTGCCAGTAGCCGGCCATGACCTGCGGGCCACGGATGGCGATCTCGCCGGCCTGGCCGGGGCCGACCTCGCGGCCGTCGTCGTCCAGCAGCGTGAGCTCGGTGCCCGGCATCGGCAGGCCGATGGTGCCCGAGTACGAGGTGGCATCCACCGGGTTGCAGGTGGCCGAGGGGCTGGTCTCGCTGAGGCCGTAGCCTTCGCAGATCGGGCAGCCGGTCTTGTCGAGCCACAGCTTGGCGGTGCCGGCCGTGACGGCCATGCCGCCACCCACGCTGATCTTCAGGTGGCTCCAGTCGACCTTGTCGAAGTCAGGGTGGTTGGCCAGCGCATTGAACAGCGTGTTGACCGCCGGAAAGCTGTGGAAACGCTGGCCGGTCAGGTCTTTCAGCAGCGAGCCGAAGTCGCGTGCATTGGGAATCAGGATGTTGCAGCCGCCCATGCGCAGGCCCAGCATCATGTTGGCCGTGAAGCCGAAGATGTGGTACAGCGGCAGCGCGCAGACGGTGACGATCTGCTCGCCGCTCGGGATCTTCTTGAGCGCCGGCTGGTACCAGGCCTCGGCCTGCAGCACGTTGGCCAGCAGATTGCGGTGCAGCAGCACCGCGCCCTTGCTCACGCCGGTGGTGCCGCCGGTGTACTGCAGCACCGCGATGTCGTCGGGGCCGACCTTGGCGGCCGTGAAGGCCTTGCTGCGGCCCTCGGCCACGGCGTTCTTGAAGCGCACCGCGCCGGGCAGGTTGTAGGCCGGCACCATCTTGCGCACGTTGCGCACCACATGGTTGACCAGCATGCCCTTCACAAAGCCCAGCATGTCGCCCATGGCGGCCAGCACCACGGTCTTGGTGGGCACCTGCTCGATCACCTGCTGCAGCGTGGCGGCAAAGTTCTCGAGGATGATGATCGCCTTGGCGCCCGAATCCTTGAGCTGGTGCTCGAGCTCGCGCGGCGTGTACAGCGGGTTGACGTTGACCACCACCAGGCCGGCGCGCAGGATGGCCGCCACCGCCACCGGGTACTGCGGCACGTTGGGCATCATCACCGCCACGCGGTCGCCGCGCTCCAGGCCGCTGGCCTGCAGCCAGGCGGCCATGGCGCGCGAGGCCTCGTCAATCTCGCCGAAGCGGATCGACCGGCCCATGAACAGGTAGCCGGTCTGGTCGCGGTACTTGCTGAAGCTGTCCTCGATCAGCGCCACCAGGGACGGATAGGCGTCGGTGGAGATGGTCGCCGGAACGCCAGCGGGATAGTGTTTGAGCCAGGTCTTTTCCATGCTGCGGATTCTTGCGGATTCCTGACGCTTGGCGTCTCAGGGTAGTCGATAGCGCGTCTAGGGCGATCTGTCTATCACCCACCCCGCCAGACACCGAGATTGCACTGTCGCCGAAATCACGCCGGCCGGCTTGCGCGGGCCCGGCCGGGCGGCGGCCGCAGGCTGTGGCGCACAACCCGGCGGCCGGCGCCGCGGGAGCCCGCTCAGGCCTTCAACGCCCCCAGCACCTCGTCCAGCATCTTCTTGGCATCGCCGAAGAGCATGCGGTTGTTCTCTTTGTAGAACAGCGGGTTGTCCACGCCGGCATAGCCGCTGGCCATGCTGCGCTTCATGACGATGCTGGTCTTGGCCTTCCACACCTCGAGCACCGGCATGCCGGCGATCGGGCTGCTGGGGTCGTCTTGCGCGGCCGGGTTGACGATGTCGTTGGCGCCGATGACCATGGTCACGTCGGTGGCCGGGAAGTCGTCGTTGATCTCGTCCATCTCGAGCACGATGTCGTAGGGTACCTTGGCCTCGGCCAGCAGCACGTTCATGTGGCCGGGCATGCGGCCGGCCACCGGGTGGATGCCGAAGCGCACGCTGACGCCCTTGTCGCGCAGCAGCCTGGTGATCTCGTACACCGTGTGCTGGGCCTGGGCCACGGCCATGCCGTAGCCGGGCACGATGATCACGCTCTTGGCCTCGCGCAGCAGCTCGGCGGTTTCCACCGCGCTCACCGGCGTGACCTCGCCCTGCGGCTCGGCGGCCGCACCGCCCGCGGCCTTGGGCGCCGGTGCGCCACCGCCAAAGCCGCCGGCGATCACGCTGAGGAAGTTGCGGTTCATCGCCCGGCACATGATGTAGCTGAGGATGGCGCCCGAGCTGCCCACCAGCGCGCCCACCACGATCAGCAAATCGTTGCTGAGCATGAAGCCGGTGGCCGCCGCGGCCCAGCCCGAGTAGCTGTTGAGCATCGACACCACCACCGGCATGTCGGCGCCGCCGATGGCCATCACCATGTGGATGCCGAACAGCAGCGAGATCACGGTCATCACCAGCAGCGGCGTCATGCCGGCCTGGATGTCGTGCACCTGCAGGAAGCGCACGCCGAACCAGATCACCACCAGCAGGCCCGCCAGGTTGAGCAGGTGCCGCCCGGGCAGCAGCAGCGGCTTGCCGCCGATCTTGCCGCTGAGCTTGCCGAAGGCCACGATCGAGCCGCTGAAGGTGACCGCGCCGATCAGGATGCCGATGTAGATCTCGACCTCGTGGATGGCCTTTTCGGCCGGCGTGGGAAACACCGTGGAGGTGTCCACATAGCTGGCAAAGCCCACCAGGCAGGCGGCCAGGCCGACCAGGCTGTGCATCAGCGCCACCAGCTCGGGCATCTGGGTCATCTGCACCTTCTTGGCGGCGATGACGCCGATGGCGCCGCCGATGACCAGGGCGCCCACGATGTACGGAATGCCCGCCGGCGTGACCCGCGGGCCCAGCACGGTGGCCAGCACGGCCACGGTCATGCCGATCATGCCGAACAGGTTGCCGCGGCGGGCGGTCTCGGGGTTGGCCAGCCCGCCCAGGCTGAGGATGAAGAGGATGGTGGCGCCGATGTACGACACGGTGGCCAGGCTCGAGGTCATGCTGTCCGTCCTTGCTTGTTGTTCTTGTGCTTCGTCACTTGCGGAACATCGCCAGCATGCGCCGCGTGACCGCGAAGCCGCCGAACATGTTGACGGCGGTGAGCGCCAACGCAAACACCGCCAGGCCCAGGATCAGCGCATTGGGCCGATCGGTCACCCCGCCGCTGAGCGGCGGCGCCACCTGCACCAGCGCACCGATGGCGATGATCGAGCTGATGGCGTTGGTCACGCTCATCAGCGGCGTGTGCAGGCTGGGCGTGACGTTCCACACCACCATGTAGCCGATGAAGCAGGCCAGCACGAACACCGTGAAGTGGCTCAGGAAGCTGGCCGGCGCGTACAGGCCCACCAGCGCGAACAGCACCGCGCCGATGCCGAACACCGTGGCCAGGCTCTTGCCCGACATCGGCTCGCCCGGGCCATGGCCATGGCCCTTCTTGGCCTCGGGCACGGCGGCAGCCGGCTTCTTGGCCGGCGGCGCGGGCAGCTTGAGCGGCGGCGCGGGCCAGCTCAGCTCGCCGGCCTTGACCACGGTGAGGCCGCGGATCGCGTCGTCGTCGAAGTTGACGTTGAGCTGGCCGTCTTTGGCCTTGCACAGCTCCTCGGTCAGGCGCAGCAGGTTGTTGGAGTACAGCGTGCTGCTCTGCTTGGCCAGGCGGCTGGCCAGGTCGGTGTAGCCGACGATGGTGACGCCGTGGCGCACCACTGCCTCGCCGGGCACGGTGAGCTCGCAGTTGCCGCCCTGCTCGGCAGCCATGTCGACGATCACGCTGCCGGGCTTCATCGACTCGACCATCGCCGCGGTGATCAGCTTGGGCGCCGGCTTGCCCGGGATCAGCGCGGTGGTGATGATGATGTCGCACTCCCTGGCCTGCTGCGCGTACATCGCGCGCTGGGCGGCCTGGAAGCCTTCGCTCATCACCTTGGCATAACCGCCGCCGCCCGAGCCTTCTTCTTCGTAGTCGACCTTGACGAACTCGCCGCCCAGCGAGACCACCTGGTCGGCCACCTCGGCGCGGGTGTCGTTGGCGCGCACGATGGCGCCGAGATTGGCCGCGGTGCCGATGGCCGCCAGGCCGGCCACACCGGCGCCGGCGATGAACACCTTGGCCGGCGGGATCTTGCCCGCGGCCGTGACCTGACCGTTGAAGAAGCGGCCGAAGGCATTGGCCGCCTCGACCACCGCGCGGTAGCCGCTGACGCCGGCCATCGAGGTGAGGGCGTCCATCTTCTGCGCACGGCTCAGCTGGCGCGGCAGGCAGTCGATGGCCAGCACGGTGAGCTTGCGCGCCTGCAGCTGCTGCATCAGCTCGGGGTTCTGCGCCGGCCACACAAAACCGATCAGCGTGCTGCCCTCGCGCAGCTGGGCCACTTCGTCCGGCGTGGGCACACGCACCTTGAACACCACGTCGGCCTGCGCCAGCAGCGTGGCGGCGTCGGGCAGCACCTCGGCGCCGGCGGCGCGGTAGGTGTCGTCGGCAAAATTGGCGGCTTCACCCGCGCCGCTTTGCACCGCCACCCGGAAACCCAGCTTGATGAGCTTTTCCACCACCTCGGGCACGGTGGCCACGCGTTTTTCGCCTGCCGCCGTCTCCTTCGGCACGCCAATCAACAAAGCCATGTACGGATCTCCTCGGATGGTGGGTTGCCGGCTAGCGTGCCGGCTTGTTGCCGCAGCGGGTGTCTGCAAGAAGCTTACCTGACTTCACTCTTTCAGCCGTCGCTTGCGTGATAGAGCGCACGCCCCACAGACACTGCATCATGGGCCCCATGCAAACAAGGCTGTCGATCATCGCGAGCGGGCCGGGCGCCGGGCCGCGCCCAGGCCGGCCCGCGGCCCCCCTGCCGGGCAATCGGCAGGCCTGCCCGCCAGACGAGGGGCGGGCATGACGCGATGGAAGCCCAGCGTCACCGTGGCCGCCATCGTGGCGCGCACCGATGCCGACGGCCCGCGCTACCTGCTGGTGGAGGAAAACACGCCCGAAGGCCTGCGCCTGAACAACCCGGCCGGCCATCTGGACCCCGGTGAATCTCCGCAGCAGGCGGCCATGCGCGAGTGCCTGGAAGAGACAGCCTGTGCCTTCGTGCCACAGGCCTTGCTGGGGGTGTACCTGTCGCGCTTCCAGCGCCCCGGCCGGGTGGTTGATGGCCAGGCGCAGGCGGCCGACGACATCACCTTCGTGCGCTTTGCCTACTGCGGCAGCGTGGGCGCGCCCGAGCCCGGGCGCGCGCTGGATGCGCCGATCGTGCGCACGCTGTGGCTCACGCCCGACGAGGTGCGCGCCAGCGCGGCGCGTCACCGCAGCCCGCTGGTGCTGCAATGCATCGAGGATCACCTGGCCGGGCGCCGCCTGCCGCTGGACGCGGTGACGGTGCACGCCTCGGTGTGGCAGGTTTAGCCCGGGGCCGCGCGGGCCCAGGCGCTCAGGGCGCCGGGCGGCGGCGCGCCAGCGCGCCCAGCAGGGCCAGGCCGCCGGCCATCAGCGCGCAGCTGCCGGGCTCGGGCACGGCCGAGACCTCCAGCGCAATGAACTGGGTGACCTGGTTGCCGGCAAAGTTGTTGTCGGCGGCCAGCACCAGGCTGCGGTGGCCGTTGGCCAGAGTGTGGCCCCAGCTGATGGCCTCGATGTTGTCCAGCGTCACGCCCTGGTAGCTCAGCGGCATCTCGAGCAGCAGCTCGCGGCTCATCGGCGTGTAGCTGGCCCCCACCAGGCTGGCCAGGCCGCTGACATCGGTGGTCTGCGGCGTGATCGTGGTCAGCACCAGGCGGATGGTGTTGCCCACGTTCTGCGCCCAGGCGCGCTCCACCGCGATGAAGCGGGTTTCGTCCAGCGCCAGCAGCTCGGGCAGGCCGTTGTCGTGCAGCGTGTTGCCGGCCACCGGAATGGCCGGCAGCTGGTAGGCGTATTGCGCACCGGCCTGGCCGGTGACGGGATCGAGCGCGGTCAGGCGCACCACGCTGCCGGCACCCAGCGTGGTGATGTTGCCGTCCTGGATCAGCGCGTCTTCGTTGGCGGTGTAGAGCGTGCCGCCGGGCGTGACGGCGAGCGCCTCGAACAGCTTGTTGCTGCGCCCGCCGCTGCTGCTGTTGTCGAGGTAGTTGTAGATCGTGGGCGTGGCGAACTCGCGCACGAAGGCGCCGTCGGTCGTCATCTCGCGCACGAAGGGCTGGTAGCGGCTGGCCGGGTTGGCGTTCCAGTTGCCCTCGCTCGACCAGTACAGGTTGCCGTTGGGCGCCACGCGGATGCCCTCGGGGTCGACCGTGCGCGCCTGGGCCGGAAAGCTGCTGCCGTCGGGGCGCTGCATCAGCGTCTGGCTGTGGATCACCACGGCGTTGCTGGCGGCAAAGCCGCTGGCGTCGTAGTTCAGGCTCAGGCTGTAGAAGCGCGGCGTGCCGCGCTCGCCGCCGCGGTCGTCCGAGATCGCCCAGTAACGGCCGTCGGCCGCGCGGTCTATGCCCGAGATGCCGCCGAACTCCACCCCCTGGAAGAGCGTGCCGGTGGCCACCGAGGTGGCGCCGATCAGGCGCAGTTGAAGGTCGGCGGCCGCGGCCGGCAGGGCCAGCGTGGCGGCCAGGGCCAGCAGGTTCAGGGAGCGCGAGATCGACATGGCTGCGGTGGTGGGTGGGGTTGGGTCGGTGGCGGGGCGGCGCGGCGGGGCTCACTTCGGGCTCAGGCCCGGCGGCGGCGCGCCAGCGCGCCCAGCAGGGCCAGGCCGCCGGCCATCAGCGCCCAGCTGCCGGGCTCGGGGATGGGCGCGGCCAGCGTGATCTTCAGGAACTCGGTGTTGTCGGACGTGAGGGCCCGGCCGCCGCCACCGGGGAAGTTGTTGTCATTGACCACCAGCAGGGTGTTGGCGTCGAGGATCAGCACGTCCTCGATGGTCACGTAGGGGAAGGTGAACGTGGTGCTGCCGTCGCCGTTCAGGTCGTCGGGGTCGGCGATGGCCATCAGGTCGACCAGCTCGGTCTTCTTGGCGAAGCCGTCGGCGTCCTTGATGCTGCTGTCGATCAGGAAGATCTTCTTGAACGGCGTGGTGCCGTTGGTGGCGGTGCCGCCATTGCGCTCGATCACCAGGAAGCGGTGGTCGTCGATGGCCGTCATGTCGCCGATGTTGGTGCCGGCGGCATCGAGCTTGTAGCCGAACCAGTTGCCGGTGTAGCTTTCGCTGCCCAGGCTGAACTCCTGCACCAGCAGGCGTTTCTGGTCGGTGTCGGTGGTCAGCGGGCGTTCCAGCAGGGTGTAGAGCATGGTGCCGCTGGCATTCATGGCCATGCCTTCAAAGCCGCCCGAGCCGGGCAGGTTGGTGGCGCCGGTGATCAGCGGGCTCGAGGGCGACTGCACGAAGGGGTTGCTGCCCAGGCCCAGCACATTGGGCGTCTGGATCAGCTTCTGCACCACGCCGCTGGCGTCGGTCTTCACCAGGAAGGGGCCGAACTCCTCGCCGAACCACAGGTTGCCATTGCGGTCACGGCGCACCGATTCGAGGTCGAGGTCGCCGCCGGTGAGCAGGCGGCCGGCCTTGATCGAGGCGTCCACCGCCACGGTGGCACCCGTCACGCCTTGCGTGGTGAGGCCGGGGTAGTTCAGGCCATCGGCCACGATGCCGAAGCCCAGCTTGTGGTCCGGATCGCTCAGCGTGATGCGCGAGGCGGCGCTGAAACCACCCAGCACGGCGCCGGTATTGAAATCGGCCGCGCTGACCGTGTGCGCCGCCCAGTCCACCTGCACCGCATACATGCGCAGCAGTGCGTCGGCCGAGTTGGCCTTGCTGCCGAAACCGTTGTCCACCAGCATCTGGTAGCTGCCGTTGGCGCCCTGCAGCACGCCCGAGAAGCCCTGCACCGGCTGCAGGTTGACGTAGGGCGGGTTGTTGGCCGGGCTGGCGGCGTTGCTGAACGCGAACTGGCCCGAGGTGGGGCCGTCGGAGAAGGTGAACGCCGGCAGCCGGGCCCAGCCGCTCAGCGTGTTGACGGCCGGGGCGGCCGGCGCGGCCTGGGCGCCGGCGGCGGCCAGCAGGCCCAGGCTGGCGATGGCGGCGGCCATGGCGCGCAGCGCGGCGCGGGGGGTGTGGCGGTGAATCATGGGCTCCTCCTCAGGTGCGGGTGAGCGGCGGATTCTTGGCAGTGCCCATGTCCTGGCCGTGACGGGGTTCACGCGGGGCGGGGGACAATCGGCCCATGTCCCGTGGTTCTGCGTCTCTTCAGCGCGTGGTCGTCGGCCTGTCCGGCGGCGTCGATTCGGCCGTCACCGCCTGGTTGCTCAAGCAGCAGGGCCATGAGGTGGTGGGCATCTTCATGAAGAACTGGGAAGACGACGACGACAGCGCGTACTGCTCGACGCGGCAGGATTTTCTGGATGCCGCGGCGGTGGCCGACGTGATCGGCATCGAGCTCGAACACGTGAACTTCGCCGCCGAGTACAAGGACCGCGTGTTCGCCGAGTTCCTGCGCGAGTACCAGGCCGGGCGCACGCCCAACCCCGACGTGCTGTGCAATGCCGAGATCAAGTTCAAGGCCTTTCTCGACCACGCCATGCGCCTGGGCGCGCAAAAGATCGCCACCGGGCATTACGCACGGGTGCGGCTGAACACGGCAACCGGCCGGCACGAGCTGCTCAAGGGCCTGGACCCGCTGAAGGACCAGAGCTACTTCCTGCACCGCCTGAACCAGGCGCAGCTGGCCTACACCTGGTTCCCGGTGGGCGAGCTGCCCAAGACCGAAGTGCGGCGCATCGCCGCCGAGATCGGCCTGCCCAACGCCAGGAAGAAGGATTCGACCGGCATCTGCTTCATTGGCGAGCGGCCGTTCCGCGAGTTCCTCAACCGCTACCTGAGCCACGAACCCGGCGACATCGTCAACGAGCGCGGACAGCGCATCGGCCAGCATGTGGGCCTGAGCTTCTACACGCTGGGCCAGCGCCAGGGCCTGGGCATCGGCGGCGTGAAGGAAAAGGGCGCCGAGCGCGGCGCCGGCGAGCACGCGCCCTGGTTCGTGGCCCGCAAGGATCTGGATCGCAACCGCCTGGTGGCGGTGCAGGGCCATGGCCATGCGTGGCTGCAGTCGCCCGCGCTGCAGTTCGACGATGTGGCCTGGGTGGCCGGCACGCCGCCGGCCGATGGCGCGCTGGCCGCCAAGACCCGCTACCGCCAGGCCGATGCGGCCTGCACGCTGCAGGCCTTGGGTGACGGGCGTTTTGCGCTGGCCTTTGCCGAGCCGCAGTGGGCCGTCACGCCGGGGCAGTCGGCCGTGCTGTACGACGGCGAGGTGTGCCTGGGCGGCGGGGTCATCGCCAGCGCGCAGGCCCTGGCCGGCTGACCGGCGGCTCAAGTCGGGGCCGGCGGCGGCCGATAGCCGGAGAACCTGCCCTGCCGGCCTGCCGGCGCGGGCCGGTGCCGTCCGTCTGCGAAACACCCCGCCCATGCCCACCCTCTTGCACCCGTCGCCATGCCTGGCCCTGCGCCCGGCCCTGGCGGTTCTGGCCGCCACGCTGGCGTGCGGCGCCGCCGCGGCCAGCAGCGTGCAGGTGCAGGTGAGCGACGCCGCGGGCAAGCCCCTGGCCGGCGCCGTGGTGTTTGCCGACTCGCCGGCCGCCCGCGCGGCGCTGAAGCCGGTCAGCGGCGCCGCGATCGTGCAGCGCGAACGGCAGTTCCAGCCCCAGGTCAGCGTGGTGACGGTGGGCACGGCGGTGCACTTTCCCAACGAGGACACGGTGCGCCACCACGTGTACTCGTTCTCGCCGGTCAAGAAGTTCGAGATCAAGCTCTATGTCGGCACACCGGCCGCGCCGGTGGTGTTCGACAAGCCCGGCATCGCGGTGCTGGGCTGCAACATCCACGACCAGATGGCCGCCTGGGTGCTGGTGCTGGAAACCCCCTACAGCGCGCGCACCGGCGCCGACGGCCAGGCCACGCTGGCCCAGTTGCCGCCCGGCAGCTACACGCTGCGCGCCTGGCACCCCGAGCTGCCGGCCGGCGCGCCGGCCGCCGAGCAGGCGCTCAACGTGGCCGGCACACCGCTGCGGGCGGCCTTCAAGCTCGGCCGGGGCCTTTGATGCGCGGGCCCGGCGAGTCTTCCATGCTTGATGCGCCCGCCGGGCGCCAGCTGCGCGGCGACGGCGCGCACCCCGGTGCGGCAGCCGAAGCCGCCGGCGCCTTGGCCGAGGCGCCCACGACCCCATCGGCCACCCCGCCGGCCACGGCGCTCGCCACCGCGACAACGACCGCCACCGCGCCGGCGCCTGCGCCACGCTGGCTGCCGGCGCCGCTGCGGGCCTGGTGGCACGACCGCGGCCTGGCCGCCCGCCTGGTGATGATGACGCTGGGCCTGCTGCTGCTGGTGCAGCTGGCGGGCTTCTCGGTCATCCACCAGGGCGTGCAGGCCAGTGCCCACCGCCTGCTCGACGAACGCATCACCTTCGGCACGCAGGTCTGGCAGCGCCTGCTCGACCAGCGCTCGGCCACCTTGCACCAGGGCGCCGCGCTGCTGGCGGCCGACTACGGTTTTCGCGAGGCGGTGGCCAGCCGCGATCTGGCCACGCTGCGCTCGGCGCTCGACAACCACCGCCAGCGCATCGGCGCCGCCCAGGCCGCGCTGCTGGACACCCAGCTCGCCGTGGTGGCCACGCACGATGCCGGCGACGCGCCGCTGGCCGCCGCGCTGCGCGGCCTGGCGCCCGAGCTCGTCAAGCGCCAGGGTCGCAGCCTGGTGGCGCTGGTGGCTGGCCGGCCGCTGCAGCTGGTGCTGGTGCCGATGCGCGCGCCGGTGGTGGTGGGCTGGGTGGCGATGGGTTTTCCGCTCGACCGCGCGCTGGCCGACGACATGCATGCCGTCTCGGGCCTGCATGCCGGCGTGCTGGGCCAGCCGCAGCGTGGCCCAGCGCGCGTGCTGGTGAGCAGCCTGCCGGCCGGCCTGTCGGCCCAGCCGCTGGCCGAGCAACTGGCCGATGGCGACCTGCAGCTGGGCCACGAGACTTGGCTGGTGCGCACCGTGCCGGTGGCCGCCGGCGCCGAGGGCCGCGTGGTGCTGCGCCTGGCCGGCTCGGTGGATGCGGTGGTGGCGCGCTTTCGCACGCTGCAGTGGACGCTGGCGCTGATCACGCTGCTGGGCCTGGCGCTGTTTGGCGCTGGCAGCCACTGGCTGGCGCGGCGCATGACCCGCCCGCTGCGCGAGCTGGCCGAGGCCAGCGACGCGCTGGCGCGCGGCGAACGCGACGTGCCGCTGGCCCACCTGGATCGCGGCGACGAGATCGGCGAACTCAGCCGCGCCTTCGACCACATGCGCCAGAGCCTGGCCGCGCAGCAGCAGGCGCTGCGCGACCTGGCCTTTCGCGACCGGCTGACCCAGCTGCCCAACCGCAGCGCGCTGCGCGACGCCCTGCAGGGCGACATCGGCCGCAGCGACCCCACCCGCGACGGGCTGGCGGTGGTGATGCTCGACCTCGACCGCTTCAAGCATGTCAACGACGTGCTGGGCTACGACTTTGGCGACCGCGTGCTGTGCAGCGTGGCCGAGCGCCTGCCGCACCTGGTGCGCCAGGGCGACCTGGTGGCGCGCCTGGGCGGCGACGAGTTTGCGCTGCTGCTGCGCGGCGCCGGCATGGCCGACGCCGCCGCGCTGGCGCAGCGCCTGGCGGTGTGCTTCGAGCAGCCGCTGACGCTGGACGACCAGACCATCGATCTCTCGGCCGGCGTGGGCATTGCGCTGTGGCCCGAGCATGCGCTCGACGCCGACGGCCTGCTGCGCCGCGCCGAGGTGGCCATGTACGCCGCCAAGCGCCAGACCGGCGGCGCCCAGGTGTACGACCCCACGGTGGACACCGCCAGCGCGCAGACCCTGTCGCTGCTCAGCGAGCTGCGCCGCGCGGTCGAGCACGACGAGCTGCGCCTGTACCTGCAGCCCAAGATCGACATCGCCACCGGCGTGGTCTGCGGCGCCGAGGCCCTGGTGCGCTGGCAGCACCCCGAGCGCGGCCTGGTGCCGCCGCTGCAGTTCATCCCCTTTGCCGAGCAGACCGGCTTCATCCGCCAGCTCACGCTGTGGATGGTGGACCAGGCCGCCGCCGCGCAGGCCGCGCTGGCCCGGGCCAATGTGCGCCGCGTGTCGGTCAACCTCTCCACGCGCGACCTGATGGACCAGGAGCTGCCCGACAAGCTCGATGAGATCCTGCGCCGCCACCGCGCCAAGGCCGAGGGCTTCTGCCTCGAGATCACCGAGAGCGCGATCATGGACGACCCCGAGCGCGCCGAGGCCACCCTCAACCAGCTGGCCAACCGCGGCTACAAGCTGTCGATCGACGACTACGGCACCGGCTACTCGTCGCTGGCCTACCTGCGCCGCCTGCCGGTCAGCGAGCTGAAGATCGACAAGAGCTTCGTGATGGGCATGCAGCGCAGCAGCGGCGACGCGACCATCGTGCGCTCGACCATCGACCTGGCCCACAACCTGGGCCTGACCGTGGTGGCCGAGGGCGTGGAGAACGAGGCCATCCTGGCCCTGCTGCACGACCTGCGGTGCGACGAGGGCCAGGGCTACCACATGAGCAAGCCGCTGCCGCTGCCGCAGTTCCACGACTGGGCGCAGCGCTGGCAGGCCGTGCCGCCGCAGCTGCTGGCCGGTGCCGACCCGGCCGGCGCATTGCTGCACTGAGCAGCGCCCGAACGCGGGGCCATGACCGCGTTGCACCCGAGCCGAGCCGGGCCGGGTGCGCATCGGCCCATCAAATATAATACGAACCATTCTCATTAAGAAAGAGCGTGGCGCTGCCGCCGAGCTCTTGCCGCACCATGTCGGCCGCCGAACTGCCCCTGCAGCGCGAAGTGCGCCTGCTCTACCTCGACCACCATCACTGGCTACAGACCTGGCTGCGCGGCCGTCTGGGCGATGCCGCCACCGCGGCCGATCTGGCGCACGACACCTTCGTGCGCCTGATGGCCGGGCGCCAGGGCCGTGAACACGGCAGCCTGGGCGCGCAACCTCGCGCACTGCTGACCCACATCGCCAAGGGCCTGGTGGTCGACCACTGGCGCCGGCAGCAGGTGCGGGCGGCCTGTCTGGAGGCATTGGCCGCGCTGCCCGAGGCCCAGGTGCCTTCGCTGGAAAGCCAGGCCATCGTCGTGGAGACCCTGCTGCAGATCGACCGCCTGCTCGACGGCCTGCCGCCGCTGACCCGGCAGGTGTTCCTGCTGGCCCAGCTCGACGGACTGACGCTGCAGCAGATCAGCGATCGGCAGCAGATGCCCGTGATCACCGTGCGGCGCCACATCCAGCGTGCTCTGGTGGCCTGCATGTCGGCGTGGTGAGCGCGGCGATGCCGGCGCTGGAGCATGCGCCCGATCCGGCGGTCATGGCCGAAGCCGCCGACTGGGCGCTGACCCTGCAGCAGGGGCCACTCGATGCGCCCACGCAGCATCAGTTCGAGGCATGGCGCCAGCGCAGCCCCGACCATGCCCGGGCCTGGGCGCGCGCGCAGCAGGTGCTGGGCCTGTTCGGCCAGGCGCCGGCCGCACTCGCCCGGCCGGCCCTCGACGCGCTGACCCAGCAGCGCCGCCAGCGGCGCCGTGCTGGCCTGCTGGGCCTGCTGGCCGTGGCCATGCCGAGCGGCTGGCTGGTATGGCGCGAGCGTGCTGCGCTGGACGCCACCACCACCCTGGCCACCGCAGTGGGCCAGCGCCGCAGCATCGCGCTGCCCGATGGCTCGCAGCTGCTGCTCAACACCGGCAGCCGGGTGCAGATCGTCTTTGACCAGCAGCAGCGCGGTTTGCACCTGCAGGCCGGCGAATTGCTGGTCAGCACCCAGCCCGACCCGGTTGTGCCGGCGCGGCCGTTTGTCGTCGGCACCCCGGCGGGCGAGGTGCAGGCGCTGGGCACGCGCTTCTCGGTGCGACTGCTCGACGCCGGGCAGGTGCGCGTGGGCGTGTACCAGCATGCGGTGCAGGTGCGCCCGCATGCCGCTGCCGCGCGCCGCCTGCAGGCCGGTGAGGGGCTGGACTTCACGGCCCAGGGCTACAGCAAGCCGCGGCTGCTGGACGACAGCGCCACCCTGTGGCGCAACGGCATGCTGCTGGCGCGCAACATGCGGCTGGCCGAGGTGGCGGCCGAGCTGGCCCGCTACCGGCCGGGCGGATTGCGCTGCGAGCCGGCGGCCGCTGAGCTGCGGGTCAGCGGTGCACTGTCGCTCGATCGGCCCGACGACGGCGTGGCCCTGCTGCTGGCCACCCAGCCGCTGCGGCTCGACAGCACTGGCCACGGGCCACCGGTGTTGCGCCGCCGCTGATCACTTTTCAGCGCTCGTGCGGTGTACCTGGCATGGCGCCGCGGGACTCGGTCGGGTCGCGTGCGTGCGCCCGCTGTCCGCCTGTTTCCGGAGTACCCGTCTGATGAGTCGCCCTGTCCCCGGCCGCGCCCGCCGCGCCTGCCACACCTCCGCCGCCTTGCCGGCCCTGCCCACGATGCCGCCGGCACTGCGCCGCAACAGCCTGTCGATGTGGGTGTCGCTGTGCTTGGGCGGCGCCGGCGCCGGTCTGGCGCCGCTGGCCCTGGCGCAGCCTGCGCCGGCCGCGCCGGCCGCTGCCGCCGCGCTGCGCGAGCATGCGCTGCCGGCCGGCCCGCTGGGCGATCTGCTGATGCGCTATGCCGCCGCCGCCGGGGTGCAGCTGGTATTCGACCCGGGACTGCTGCAGGGGCGCAGCAGTCCCGGCCTGCGTGGCCGCTTCAGTCTGGCCGGCGGATTCGAGCAGCTGCTGCGTGGCAGCGGCCTGGTGCTGGTGGCCACACCGACCGGCTACACGCTGCGTGCGCAGCCCGCGGCACCGGTGGCACAGCGTGGGGTCGAGGTCGCGGCGCCTGCTGCGCCCGAGCGTCAGGCGGCGCAGCTCGACGAGGTGTATGCCCGCGCCGCACGCCTGAGCGACCATGGTGGCAGCCAGCAGATCGATGGGCGCACGCTGCGCAGCTTTCCGCTCGTCAACGGCGACGTCACCAGCGTGCTCAAGCTCAACCCGCAGGTGCAGTTCGACAACGCCCAGCTCTCCTCCTTGACCCAGGGCGAGATCGCCGCGGCCGAGATCTCGATCAACGGTGCCAAGCCCTACCAGAACCTGTTTCTGCTGGACGGCATGGTGCTCAACAACGACCTCGACCCCGCCTTTGCCCGCACCGCCACCAACAGCAACCACTATGCCGACGTGCCCGGCGCGGCCCAGGGCATGCCGCTGGACCGCAACCTGGTGTGCTCGGTGGAGGTGCTCGACAGCAACGTCTCGGCGCGGCACGGCAACTTCCAGGGTGGCGTGGTGCAGGGCGAGCTGTGCGAACCGCGACGCCGTGAACTGCATGGCCGGGTCAGCTACAGCGTGGCGCGTGAGCCCTGGAGCACGCTGTTCGTCGACCCAACGCGCGAGAGCGAGTTCGAGCTGTCCGACGATGCTGCCATGCAGCCGCATTGGCGCAAGGAGGCGCTGAGCCTGAGCTTGCAGGGTCGGCCACACGAGCAGCTGGGCATCACCGCCCAGCTGGGCTTGCGGCGATCGACCATTCCGCTGCGCGGCTACGTCTCCACGCAGACGCCCAACGACAGCACGCTGCTGTCCAAGACCCAGACCCGCGAGAACTTGGATGCACTGGTCAAGTTCGACTGGCGGCCGGTGGCCGGCCAGCAGGCCTGGCTGACCCTGCGCCACCAGCCGCTGGACGACCACTACTTCGTCACCAATGCCCGCGACTCCGGCTTCGACATCCGCGGCGGTGGCCAGTCGGCCGCCGCGGGCTGGCGCCATGCGCTGTGGGGCATGGACCTGACGCACCGGCTGCAGGCCTCCGAGATGCGCCAGTCGCGGCGCGGCGAGGTGCCCTATTTCCGCACCTGGTCCTGGTCGGCCACCGACAAGAACTGGGGCAACGGCACGCGCGGCACCAGCTCGACCAGCGTCGAAGGCGCCTGGGGCGATGTCGACACCGAGCAGCAGACCCTGGGCTACAGCCTGCAGGCCAGCCTGCAGGCGCTGCCGCCGCTTGGCGGCGCCCGCCAGCAACTGGTGTGGGGGCTCGATCTGAACCAGCGCGAGGCCCGCTATGCCCGCCCGCGGGATCACCATGTCTACCTGGCCAGCTACCGGGTCGCCACTAGCACCTGCACCTCGCCGCTGGGGGTGGTGGATCTCGAAAACTGCTCGCTGGCGCCCAGCCTGCGCCACACCGGCACCGGCCAGTACTTCCGCAGTCGCGATGTCTACCGCGCAGGCGAGTTCTCGCTGCGCGCCGCCCAGGCCGCGCTGTGGCTGGAAGACGAGTTGCGCTGGCAGACGGTGAGCGTGCGCGCCGGCCTGCGCGCCGACCGCGACGGGCTGTACGACCAGATGGTGCTGTCACCGCGCCTGGCCGCCACCTGGGTGCTGGACCCTGCGCACGACACCGCGCTGAACGCCGGCGTCAACCGCTACCACGGGCGCAGCCTGTTCAATGCCGCGCTGCGCGAGAAGCGCGAGACGCTCAAGCTCACCGGGCAGGGGCGCAATGTCGACTGGAACTGGACCGGCGGCACCGTGGCCAAGCCGCTGAACCGGCTGGACGAGTTGGCCGTGCCCTTCGACGACGAGGCCATGCTCGGCGCCCGGTACGGCTGGGGTCCGGCCCGCCTGAGCGCGAAATGGGTGCATCGTGAATCGCGCCGCCAGATCACCCGGCAGACGGTGACCGACACGCGCTGCAGCACCACCAACCGCTGCTACGTCTACAACAACCATGGCCAAGGCAGTGCCGACACGCTGAGTCTGGAGCTCGAAGGCAGGCAGGCCGCGCTGCTGCTGGCGGGCCGCCACGACTGGAGCCTGTCGATCAGCCGCAGCCAGGTGCGCAGCAACCACGCCGACTACGACGACTCGCTGACCGACGCCGACAGCGACCGCCTGATCAGCTGGCGCGGCCAGATCATGCGCTTCAACGAGCGGCCGGCCGACAACTTCAACCGGCCCTGGACCGGCCGTGCGAGCCTCAGCTCGTACTGGCCGGCGGCCGATCTTCGCGTGGTGCACTTCGCCCGCTGGCAGGCCGGTTATCGCCAGATCGTGCAGGGCGCCGACGTGATGCACGAAGGCACCAGCATCGACGCCTACGACGAGCGCGCCCTGCCGTCCACCTTTTCATGGGACATGAGCCTGACCTGGCAACCGCACTGGGGCCGCCACCGGCCCTTCGTCACGGTCACGGTCGAGAACCTGAGCAACCGGCGCAACCTGGTCACCAGCGGCACCTGGGCGGTGTACGAACGTGGGCGCAGCGTCAGCCTGCAGCTCGGCCATGAGTTCTGAGCGCCGGCCGGTGCCCTGGCCGGCAGCGTGGCGCGCGGCATGGCTGGCCGCGTCGCTGGTGTGCTGTCTGGCTGCCGCAGCGCCGCCGGCCCGCGCCGCCGATGCGGCCGCGCCCCAGGCGCTGGCGGGTGATGTGGCCGATTGCCTGCAGCGCCTGGCCCAGCCCGGCGCTGAGCGCCAGCACCCGCAATGCCTGCAGCAGGCCTATCAGGGCGCCAGCGCGCACTGGCCGGCAGCGGCCGTGGACGCCGGCGTGCGCTGGCAGGAGCTGGCACCGCGCCGCGTCCTGCCGCCCCAGCCACCGGCCCTGGTGGCGCTGGGCGAGCAACTGTTCTTCGAGCGCGGGCTGTCGCGCCAGCGTGATCTCAGCTGCGCCAGCTGCCATGCGCCGCACCTGGGCTTTGCCGATGGCCGGCGCGTGGCTGTGGGCCATGAGGCGGCCGCCGGGCTGCGCCACACGCCGCACCTGATGGGCGTGGGCCATGTGCCGGCCGGCGCGCTGATGTGGGACGGCCGCGCCCGCGACCTCGAGCGCCAGGCCCTGCTGCCCCTCACCCACCCGCAGGAAATGGCCATGGACCTGCCCACGCTGCTGCAGCGTCTGGGCCGTGATGCGGTCTATGCCGGGCGTTTTGCGGCAGTGTTCGGCGACGAGGCAGTGACCATCGAGCGCCTGGGCCAGGCGCTGGCCAGCTACCAGCGCACGCTGCAGGCGCCGCGCAGCCGCTTCGACGAGTTCATCGAGGGACGGCGCGAAACGTTCAGCCCGCAGGAGCTGCGCGGTCTGCATCTGTTTCGTACGCGCGCGCGCTGCATGAACTGCCACAGCGGGCCCGAGCTCACGCAGCATGAGTTCCACCAGATCGGCATCAGTTTCCTGGGCCGCCCGCGCGAGGACAGGGGCCGCCAGGCCATCACCGGTCGCGCTGACGATCTGGGCAGCTTTCGCACACCCTCGCTGCGCGGCGTGGGTCGCACCGCGCCCTACATGCACCAGGGCATCCTGACCACGCTGCGCCAGGTGCTCGACCTGTACAACCAGGGCATGGTGGCGCCGCCGCAGCGAGATCCACCGCTGCCGGGACCCTCGCCGCTTATCAAGCCCCTGCAGCTGACGCGGCCGGAGCTCGACGACATCGAGGCCTTCCTGCGCACGCTGTGAGCCGGCCGGCCTGCGGCTGCGCGCTCAGCGCCGCGGCAGGCCCGCAGCGTCGCGCATCAGCGGCAGTTGCGGCGTGGGCGCGGTGATGCGGGCATCAAACGGGTGGCGCGCGCCGTCGCCCAGCAGGCCCAGCACCTTGCGCACATAGGCGCGGGTCTCGGCATAGGGTGGCACGCCGCGGTAGCGCACCACCGCGCCTTCGCCGGCGTTGTAGGCCGCGGCGGCCAGCAGCACATCGCCCTCGAAGTAGGCCAGCAGCCAGCGCAGGTAGGCCATGCCACCGCGGATGTTCTGCGCCGGATCCATGATGTTGCGCACCTGGAAACGCCGGGCCGTGTCGGGGATCAGCTGCATCAGGCCCATCGCGTTCTTGGGCGATTGGGCATTGGCGTTGTAGGCCGACTCGGTGGCGATGATGGCCAGCACCAGCTGCGGCGCCAGCTGGTACTCGGGCGCCACGATCTTGACGAAATCGACGATGGGCTTGGGCGCCTCGTCGAACAGCGGATGCCAGGCCGCGCGCGACAGCGGCACGCGTGCCGCCGTGGTCCGCGACGGCAGGGCGGCGGCCGGGTTGGGCCGCGTGGTGGCCGGCGGTGCGGCCAGGGCCAGCGCGCGGTCGGTCTCGGGCGGGCGCAGGCACACCGGCAGCTCGCCGCGCGGCTCGCCCAGGCGCCTGGCCATCTGCTGGGCCTGCGGCAGGCCCTGCTCGGCGGCAGCGGCAAACAGGTGGGCGGCGGCCACGTCGTCGCGCTGCACGCCGCGGTCGTTGGCCAGCATCCAGGCCAGGTTGAACTGGGCCTCGGCGTCGCCATGGCGTGCGGCCTGGCAGTACAGCGTGGCGGCGCGCGCCGGGTCGCGATCCAGGCCGTTGCCGCCGTGCTCGAGCTGCTTGGCCTCCTCGCGCCAGCGTTCCACCGTGGCTGGCACCACCGGGCCGCCGGGCGCGCGCGGCGCCACCATCGGCAGCGCGGCCACGCCGGCATTCAGCGCGGCGTCAACGCCCGGCACCTGGGCTGGCGCATGGCCGGCCAGCAGGCACAGCGCGGCGCTGCACAGCAGGCGGGCGGCGAGGCGGTGGCGGGACGGCAGGGGCATGGGGATCGGGATCAGGCGGGTGCGCCAGGCAGGCGACGGACGGTTTGGCACCGCGGAAAACCCGCCACTCTAGCCGCGTGGCGCGCGGCAGGCGGGGCGGCTGTCCCGGAAACGCGGGGGCGCCCGGCCAACGCGCACGCCGGGCCTGCCGCGGATTTCACGCATCGATGCGCGTTCTTCGCATGCCGTGCCGCTGCAGCATGGGCCTAGACTGGCCGGCTGCCGCGCGGCGGCGAGCTTTGCCAACCCATGCAGGAGTAGACATGCCCCGTGACACCAGCCAGTGGCGCTTCGAGACCAAGATGGTCCACGCCGGCTACCAGCCCGAACCCACCACGCACGCCGTGGCCGTGCCGCTGTACCAGACCGTGGCCTACAGCTTCGACAGCGCCCAGCACGGCGCCGACCTGTTCGACCTGAAGGTGGCGGGCAACATCTACACCCGCATCATGAACCCCACCCAGGCGGTGCTGGAGGAGCGGGTGGCGGCGCTGGAAGGCGGCATCGCGGCGCTGGCGCTGGCCTCGGGCCAGGCGGCCATCACCTACGCCATCCAGACCATTGCCGAGGCGGGCGACAACATCGTCAGCGCCACCAGCCTGTACGGCGGCACCTACAACCTGTTTGCGCACACGCTGCCGCAGTACGGCATCAGCACGCGTTTTGCCGACGACCGCAACCCGGCCAGCTTCGAGCCGCTGATCGACGCGCGCACCAAGGCCATCTATGTGGAGAGCCTGGGCAACCCGCGCGGCAACATCACCGACATCGCCGCGCTGGCGGCCATCGCTCACCGCCACGGCGTGCCGCTGATCGTGGACAACACCGTGCCCAGCCCCTACCTGTGCCGGCCCTTCGAGCATGGCGCCGACATCGTGGTGCACTCGCTCACCAAGTACCTGGGCGGCCATGGCACCAGCATCGGCGGCGCCATCGTCGACTCGGGCAAGTTCCCGTGGGCGCAGCACAAGGCGCGCTTCAAGCGCCTGAACGAGCCCGATGTCAGCTACCACGGCGTGGTCTACACCGAGGCGCTGGGCGCCGCGGCCTACATCGGCCGCGCCCGCGTGGTGCCGCTGCGCAACATGGGCGCGGCGATCTCGCCCTTCAACGCCTGGCAGATCCTGCAGGGCGTGGAAACGCTGGCGCTGCGCATGGACCGCATCTGCAGCAACACGCTGGCCGTGGCGCAGCACCTGAGCCGTCACCCCAAGGTGGGCTGGGTCAACTACGCCGGCCTCGAAGACCACCCCGACCACGCGCTGGTGCAGCGCCAGATGGGCGGCCGCGCCTCGGGCCTGCTGACCTTCGGCGTCAAGAGCGGCCGGGCCGGTGGCGAGCGGTTTCTCGATGCGCTGCAGCTGTTCACGCGCCTGGTCAACATCGGCGATTGCAAGAGCCTGGCCACGCACCCGGCCAGCACCACGCACCGCCAGCTCTCGCCGGAAGAACTGGCCAGGAGCGGCGTGAGCGAGGACACGGTGCGCCTGTGCGTGGGCATCGAGCACATCGACGACCTGATCGCCGACCTCGACGCCGCGCTGGCGGCCAGCTGAGGCTGGCAAGGCCGGCAAGGGCGGCCCGACACTCCCCAGCCCGGAGGATGGGCGGCCAGGCAGGCAGGTTTATGCTGCGCTGCAGCAAACAACCTGGAGAAGGCCATGCGATCGCTGTCGTCTGCGCAGTGGCGTCTGGTGAGGTCGATGGGTTTGTGCCTGGCGGTGGTGGCCGCGGTGGCGGCCATCGCCCGGCCCACGGCACCGGCCGAGCCGGCCCGGCCCGGTGCGCCAGACCCGGCGGCCGCCAGCGCGCGCAACAGCCGGCCCGCCGCCGCGCCGCAGCGCCTGCCGGCGCTGGGCCTGGCGGCCGAGGGGCTCACGGTGTCGGGCCTGTCCTCGGGCGGCTACATGGCCGGGCAGTACCAGATCGCGTTTTCGTCGCAGGTGGCCGGCGCAGCGGTGCTGGCCGCCGGCCCCTACGGCTGTACCCGCGGCCAGGTGACGACGGCGATGCGCGAATGCTCCTGCCCGGCCGACATGGCGGCCTGGCTGCGCGCGCTGCCGGCCTGGACCGGCCTGGGCTGCCGCGTGCCCACGCCGGGCGAGCTGGCGGTGCGCGCCGAAACCGCGCTGGCGCTGAACCGCCCGCACCTCGACAGCCCCGCCCACCTGGCCCGCCACCGGGTGTGGCTGATGCAGGGCGAGCGCGATCCGGTGGTGGCGCCGCCGCTGGTGGCCGCGGCGGCCGAGGTCTACCGCCAGGCCGGCGTGCCGGCCGGCGCGCTCAGGCTGCGCACGGTGGCCGGTGCCGGCCATGGCCAGCCCGAGCCCGATGCGCCGGTGGCCTGCGGCAGCACCGCCTCGCCCTTCCTGACCGATTGCGACGACATCGACGCGGCCGGCGAACTGCTGGCCTGGCTGTACGCGCCCGATGGCGCCGGCCTGGCCGCCGCGGTGCCGCCGCGCGCCGCGGGCCTGCGCCGCTTTGACCAGCGGCCTTACCGCCGCAGCGGCGCGGCTGCACCCTTCGACGGCCTGGACGACAGCGGCTGGCTGTACGTGCCGGCGGCCTGCGAGCCGGGCGTGGCGGCGCGCGGCACGGCAGCCGGCGCCGGGCCGGCCTGCCGGCTGCATGTGGTGTTTCACGGCTGCGCGCAGGGCCAGGGCTTTGCCGGCCCCGACGGCCAGCCGCTGGGCGCGCGTTTCGTGGCCGGCGCCGGCTACAACCGCTGGGCCGAGAGCAACCGGCTGGTGCTGCTGTACCCGCAGGTGCGCGCCTCCACGCCGCCACCAGCCGCCGCCGCACGCGGCCAGACCTACCAGCTCAACCCCGAGGGCTGCTGGGACTTCTGGGGCTACACCAACCCCGACGAGGCGCTGAGCGGCGTGTTCCGCACCTTCGCGCGGCGCGATGCGCCGCAGCTGGCCGCCGTCAAGCGCATGGTTGACGCGCTGCTGGTGCGCTGACCCGGCCACCGCCGGTGGCGCCATGCGGGCGGTTTGCCGGGCAGATCGGCGGGCGGCTTGGCGGGCGGCTCAGTGGGCGGTTCAGCGCGCGGCCGGTGCCTTCATCTCGATCACCGCGCCGGCCACCAGGTTGCGCAGCAGGCTGCGGTAAGGCACGCGCATCTTCGGGCTCTGCATCATGAACACCACCGCCAGGTCGAGCGCCGGATCGACCCACATGTAGGTGCCGCCGGCGCCGCCCCAGTAATACTCGCCCACCGAGGCCGGGCTGGCGGCCTCGCCGGCACTGGTGCGCACCGCCACGCCCAGGCCGAAACCGTAGCCCGGGCCGGGCAGGTACAGCGGCGTGCGCAGCACGCCGGCGCCCAGGTGGTCGGCCGTCATGAAGGCCAGCGTGGCCGGGCTGATGATGCGCCGGCCCTCCAGCTCGCCGCCATGGCGCAGCATGGCCAGGAAGCGCAGGTAGTCGGGCGCGGTGCTCACCAGGCCGCCGCCGCCCGACTCCATGCGTTCCACCTTGCGCGGGTTGCCCACCACGGCGCCCACGCCGATCACGCGGTCTTCGGCAAAGGGCTCGGCCAGGCGCGCCTGGCGCTCGGGCTCGGGCAGGTAGAAGCTGGTGTCGCGCATGCCCAGCGGATCAAAGATGCGGCGCTGCAAAAACGCGCCCAGCGTCTGGCCCGAGGCCACCTCGATCACGCGGCCCAGCACGTCGGTGGCGTTGCTGTAGTCCCAGGTGCTGCCAGGCTGGGCGATCAGCGGCATCTTGGCGATCTTGTCGGCAAACTCGGCATTGCTGATGTCGCCGCCGGCGCTGATGCCGGCCTTTTGATAGGCCTGCTTGACCAGGCCGTCGCCGAAGAAGCCGTAGGTCAGGCCGGCGGTGTGGCGCAGCAGGTCTTGCACGGTGGGCGGGCGGCGCGGTGCCACCAGCTCGAGCGCCTTGTTGCCCTGGGCATCGGTTTTCTCGACGCCCACCTTCACGTCGGCAAAGGCCGGGATGTAGCGCGCGATCGGCGCCTCCAGCAGCAGCTTGCCCTCCTCGGCCAGCATCAGCGCGGCCACGCTGACGATGGGCTTGGTCATCGAGTAGATGCGGAAGATGTCGTCGATCTTCATCGGCGCCGGGCTGGCGGGGTCGCGCTGGCCGATGGCGTCCACATAGGCCAGCTTGCCGCCGCGCATCACCATCACCACCGCACCCGGAATGCGCTTGGCCGCCACCTCGGCGCGCAGCCAGTCGCTCACGCGGGTCAGGCGCTCGGCCGACAGACCCACGGCCTCGGGCCGCGCAATCGGGATCTGGGCCTGGGCCCGGGCCGGTGCCGGGGCCAGGCTGGCGGCACCGGCCAGGGCCAGCAGCGTGGCCAGCAGCAACGGGCGCAGAGTGGGTTGAAGGCGCATGCGGTCTCCTGGAGGGTTGTGTCAGCGGGGCCCGCCGCTGCGGTGGCGGCGGGGCGTGGCCGATGATGCCGCCGGCAGGCCGGCGCGCCGTCACCCAGGTGGCGCTGGCGCCCCGGGGTTTGCCCGGACAATGAGCGCATGACCGAACTCCTCGTGATCCGCCATGGCGAGACCGACTGGAACCGCCAGCACCGTTTCCAGGGGCAGATCGACGTGCCGCTCAACGCCCTGGGGCTGGCGCAGGCCGAGCGCCTGGGCCAACGCCTGCGCGACGAGCCGCTGGACCTGATCATCACCAGCGACCTGAGCCGCGCCCGCAGCACCGCCGAGGCGGTGGCGCGCCAGCACCACGGCGCTGCCGCGCTGCAGCCGCTGCCCGAGGCCCTGTGGCGCGAGCAGGGCTTCGGCGTGCTCGAGGGGCTGGATCTGGGCGACATCCAGGCCCGCCACCCCGGCCTGTGGACGCAGTGGCTGCGCCACGAGGCCGACTACGCGCTGCCCGGCGGCGGCGAAAGCAATGTGATGTTCCACGCCCGCGTGATGCGTGCGCTGCAGGCCCTGCTGGCCGCGCATGCCGGACAGCGCGTGGCGGTGGTGTGCCATGGCGGCGTGCTCGACATGCTGTGGCGCACCGCGCAGGGCCAGTCGCTGGGTGGGCCGCGCCGCTGCGAGATTCCCAACACCGGCATCAACCGTCTGCGCTGGCAGGGCGAGGCGCTGCACATCGTGCAGTGGGCCGATGCCGAGCACCTGGCCGGCCTGCCGGCGCAGCCCAGCACGGCGCAGACCCTGCACCCTGAAGAGCCCTGATCTGCGGCAGCGCACCCGGCCGCGGCCGTCAGGTGCTGGCGCAGCCGACAGGCCGTCCAGGCGCTCAGGCCGCGGCCGGCAGCCCCAGCGCCGAATGCGCGGTGCGCAGACGGCGGGCCAGGCGGCGTGACTGCGGCGCGGCGTTCAGCCGCGGCTGCAGCACATTGAGCACGGTGGCCGCGTCGCCCGCGCGTTGGGCGGCGTCGAGCCAGAGCTGCTCGAACAGCTCGCGCTGGGCGTGGCTGCCGCCAATGCGCAGCAGCTGCGGCAGCGCCGCGGCCAGGGCCTCGGCGGCTTCGGCCCAGTGGCCGCGGGCATGGGCCAGCAGGCCGTGGGCGGCCGGCACGGCCACCTGCTGCCAGGCCCGGCGGGCGGCGGCCGGCGCCTGGGGTGCGTGGGCCACGATGGCGTCGCGCAGCGTCTCGGCCTCGGGCCGGCCGGCGCGCGCCAGGCCGTACAGGTACTGCAGGTCGAGAAAGGGCAGCACCTGGTCGTGCACGCGCTGGCGCAGGTGCTCGGCCAGGTCCTGCCAGCGCTCACCCACGGCCACGCCGGCCAGCTCGAGCCGCGCCAGCAGCGACACGGCGCCCACCTGGTCCTGGCTGTAGGTCTTGTCCACGCCCCACACCTGCTGGTCGTAGAGCGCCAGCGCCGCCGCGTCGTCACCCAGCTCGAGGTGAAACAGCGCCAGGTGCCACCAGTTGTGGGTGCGCATGAAGGAGGTGAGGCCCTGCCACGGCGCGCTGGCGCGGGCCAGGAAGTCGCGGCCCTCGGCGAAGCGGCCGTCGGTGAGCATCACGTGGGCGATGGCGTGTTCGGCCCAGGGCTCGGCGGCGCGCAGGGCCAGCGCGCGGCGGGCGCAGGCCTCGGCCTGCGGCAGGTGGTGGCACTGCTCATGCGCAAAGGCCAGCAGGCCGTGGGCGTGGGCCACCTCGGGCGCGGCGGCCTGCGCCGGCAGCGCCAGGCGCAGCATGGTGGGCGCATCGCCCAGGTTGAAGGCGTGGTACTGGCCCAGCTTGATGGCGGCCAGGTCGCGCGGGTGCTCGCGCGCCAGCTGGGCATGCAGGGCCAGGGCGCCGGCCAGGTCGCCCTGCACCCAGGCCTGCACCGCGCTGGCGAACTGGCGCTCGCGCTCGCTGCTGGGCGCACCGGCATCCACGCTGGCGCGGGCGCGGGCCAGGTGGGCGCGGGCCTGGGGCGGGCCGGCCGGCGATTCGCTGAACATCCACAGCGCCGCGGCGCAGGCCTGCACGATCAGGCTGGTGTCGTGCTCGGCGGCGGCCAGCACGGCCAGGATGCGTGGCTCGTAGGCCAGAAAGCCCTCGGCAAACGCCGCCACCGCGGCCACGCTGTCGCGCCGCTGCACATGGATGACGTTGCCGAACGAATCGCGCGCCTGCAGCGTGGCCATGGCGCTTACCAGCTCAGTGCCGACAGGTCGTTGGCAAAGATCGGCATGTCGCGCGCCACGCCCTTGAGCCCGGCCCTGGCCACGGTGATGAAGGTGGGCTGGTACAGCCAGGCGGCCACCGCGTCGTCGGCCACCAGGCGCTGGGCGTCGGCCATCAGCTTGTGGCGCTGGGCGGGGTCGGCCGTGGCCTGGATCTGCGCCCACAGCGCGTTGAACTTCGCGCTCTCGTAGTTCCAGTAGTAGCCCGGCCGCGCGAAGTTGCCGAAGTCCAGGGGCTCGACATGGCTCACGATGGTCAGGTCATAGGCCTTCTGCTTGTAGACGGCATCGAGCCACTGGGCCCATTCCAGGTTCTCCTGCTTCGCGACGATGCCCACCTTGGCCAGCATGGCCGCGATCACCTCGCCGCCCTGGCGTGCATAGGGCACCGGCGGCAGCTTCAGGCTCAGCTCCAGCGGGCTGGCCAGGCCGGCCTCCCTGAGCAGCGCGCGGGCCTTGTCGGGGTTGAAGGCGTTGACCGCGGTGAGATCGACGAAGCCCGGCGCGCCCGGCACGTAGAAGCTGCCGATCGGCGTGCCGAAGCCGTCGGCCGAGCCATCGACCACGGCCTTGCGGTCGATGGCCATGGCGATGGCGCGGCGCACGCGCACATCGTCGAGCGGCTTGCGCCGGTTGTTCATGGCCAGGATGGTCTTGGCCCGCGTGCCGCCCACCAGCACCTGAAACCGCCGGTCGGCGCGAAACTGCGGCAGTGCGCGCGCCGCCGCCACGCGTGGAACAGATCCACATCGCCGGCCAGCAGCGCCGCCACCTGGGCCGCCGCGTCGTTGATGAAGCGAAAGCTCACGCGGCGCAGCTTCAGCGCCGCGGCGTCGCGGTGGCCGTCCCAGCGGCTCAGCACGATCTGCGCGCCCTTGGCCCAGCTGTCCAGCCGGTAGGGGCCGGTGCCCACCGGCTGGGTGGCATTGCCGGCGGCGCTCCTGGGCTCGACGATCACGCCGGTGGCCTGGCCCAGCTGGAACAGGAAGTCGGGGTTCACGTTCTTCAGCGTGATGACCACCGTGTGCGCGTCGGTGGCCGCGATGTTGACGATGTTGGCGTAGACGGCCTTGTCCTTGTTCAGGCTGTCGGGCGCGGCGGCGCGCTCGAAGGCGTACTTCACCGTCTGCGCATTGAAGGGCTCGCCGTTGTGGAAGCGCACGCCCTCGCGCAGGTGGAAGGCCCAGGTCTTGTTGTCGGGCGTCACCGTCCAGCGCTGGGCCAGCAGCGGGCCGATGCTGCCATCGGGGCGGATGCGGGTGAGCGTCTCCAGCAGGTTGTAGAGCACCACCTCGCCAATGGCCGCGGCCGCGCCGGTGGTCGGGTCGAGCCCCGGCGGCTCGAGCGTCATGGCCAGCACCAGGCTGTCCTTGCGGCCTTGCGCCAGGGCCGGGCTGGTGGCCAGGCTGGCACCCAGGCCCCAGGCGGCGGGCAGGCTCAGCAGCGGGCGGCGGCGGATCATCGCGGGCTCCTTCGGTCGTGCGGGCAATCGTGCGTGGGCGTGGGGTGGCTCAGGCCGGCGGCAGCGGCCGCTGCGGCCCCAGGCGCCACACCGCCTGGGCCATGCCCGGCGGCACCGGGCTGCCGGTGGCCAGGCTGCCGTCGCGCAGCGCCTCCAGCGTGCGCTGCAGCGTGCTGATGTGCGGCAGCAGGGTGCCAAAGAACAGCAGCTGCGCCGGCGCCCGGGCCGCACCGCCGCGCAGGATCATCACGGTGGGAAAGTTCTCGATCTCCAGCGCATCGTCGCCCAGCGCGTCGCTGTCGTCCTCGATGTCGATCCAGGCAAAGCGGTGCTGCGGCCAGGTGGCGGCCAGCTGGGCCAGCGTCTGGCGGTAGACGGTGCAGGTGTTGCACCAGGCGGCGCACAGGCAGGCCACCAGCACCTGCGGTTCGGTGTTCATCGCGGCAGTCTGCCAGAGCCGCGGGCCGCCCCGAGCCGGCCCGCCGACCCGCTGACCCGCTGACCCGCTGACCCGCCTACCCGCCTACCCGCCTACCCGCCTACCCGCCCGGCGGGTGGACCGCGTGCCCGCGGGGCCCGGTGCACGCCAGTACCCGGGATCGCCATAGCACTGCTTGAGGTGGTCGATCCACAGCCGCACGCGCAGCGGCAGGTGCTTGCGTTGCGGCAGCACGGCGTAGATGCCGTTGGGCGGCGAGGCAAAGCGCTCGAGCACGGGCACCAGCGCGCCGCTGGCCAGGTCGGCCTCCACCTCCCAGGTGCTGCGCCAGGCCAGCCCCAGGCCCTGCAGGCACCAGGCATGCAGCACCTGGCCGTCGCTGCAGTCGAGCCGGCCGTCGGGGCGCAGGTGCTGCACCTGGCCGTCCACCGTGAAGGCCCAGCCGCGGGTCTGGCTGGCATCGCTGCTGAGCGTCAGGCACTGGTGGCGGGCCAGTTCGGCCGGTGTGGCGGGCGTGCCGGCGCGCTGCAGGTAGGCCGGCGCGGCCACGCACAGGCGGCGGTTGTCGGCCAGGCGCATGCTCACCAGGCTGGAGTCGGGCATGTCGCCCACGCGCACGGCCAGGTCGAAGCCCTCGTTGACGATGTCGACCACGCGGTCCGACAGGTTCAGCGACAGGCTCACATCGGGGTGCAGAGCCAGAAAGCCCGGCACCAGCGTGGCCACGTGGCGGCGGCCAAAGCCGGCTGGCGCGGTGATGCGCAGGTGGCCGCTGGCCTTCACGCCGCCGGCGGTGACGCTGGCCTCGGCATTGGCAATGTCGGCCAGCACGCGCTGGCAATCCTCGAGAAACGCGCTGCCCTCGTGGGTCAGCGTGATGCGCCGCGTGGTGCGCACCAGCAGCTTGACGCCCAGGCGTTCCTCCAGCGCGTCGATGCGCCGGCCGATCACCGCGGGCGCC
The DNA here is from genome assembly GCF_025290835.2 of Aquabacterium sp. OR-4. Lineage (NCBI taxonomy): Bacteria > Pseudomonadati > Pseudomonadota > Betaproteobacteria > Burkholderiales > Sphaerotilaceae > Pseudaquabacterium > Pseudaquabacterium prasiolae. The sequence continues at coordinate 546,046 of NZ_JAOCQD020000001.1, forward strand.
ACCTCGGCGGCCTGGGCAGCGGCGGTGAGGCTGCCCTTGGTGGCCACCGCCACAAACGATTCGATCTGTTTTAAACGATCCACAGCCGCAGATTACAGACAGATCAGTCATCAATCAACGACGGAACCATGACGGAGATTATGGTTATTCAGGTCATCAATCCAAGAACTATCGGCTACTTAATGGTTGCGGGAGTTCGTAATAGAGTGCGGGCCATGAGGGAGCCGTCGCTCCGTCGCTGCCCAGGAGCCGCCCCATGAGCGCACGCACCCCGATCCATCGCCTGCAGGTGGCCACGCCGCTGGCCCAGTTCATCGACGAGCAGGTGCTGCCCGGCACCGGTGTTGACCGTGCGGCCTTCTGGGCGGGTTTTGACGCCATCGCCCACGATCTGGCGCCCAAGAACGCCGCGCTGCTGGCCGAACGCGACCGCCTGCAGACCGAGATGGACGCCTGGCACCGCGCCCACCCCGGCCCGATCAGCGACATGCCGGCCTACCGCGCCCAGCTCGAGCGCATCGGCTACCTGCAGCCGGTGCCGGCCGACTTCACCGTGAGCACGGCCAACGTGGATGCCGAGCTGGCCACCCAGGCCGGCCCGCAGCTGGTGGTGCCCATCCTCAACGCCCGCTATGCGCTCAACGCCGCCAATGCGCGCTGGGGCAGCCTGTACGACGCGCTGTACGGCACCGACGCGATCAGCGAAGACGGCGGCGCTGAGCGTGCCGGCGGCTACAACCCGGTGCGCGGCGCCAAGGTGATCGCCTTCGCCCGCCAGGTGCTCGACGACCACGCCCCGCTGGCCCAGGGCAGCCACGCCCAGGCCACGCGCTACGCGGTGCACGAGGGCGCGCTGCAGGTCACGCTCGGCGCGGGCCAGGTCACCGGTCTGAAGGACGCGGCGCAGTTCGTCGGCTTCCAGGGCGATGCCGCGGCGCCGGTGTCGGTGCTGCTGCAGCACCACGGCCTGCACCTGGACATCCGCATCGACCGCAGCACGCCCATCGGCCAGGGCGACGCCGCCGGCGTCAGCGACCTGGTGCTCGAATCGGCACTGTCCACCATCCTCGACCTCGAGGACTCGGTGGCCGCGGTGGATGCCGAGGACAAGCTGCTGGGCTACCGCAACTGGCTGGGCATCCTGCGTGGCACGCTGACCGAAGAAGTGCGCAAGGGCGGCAAGACCTTCACCCGCGGCCTCAATGCCGACCGCGAGTACCACGGCCCGCGTGGCGAGAGCGTGCGCCTGCACGGCCGCAGCCTGATGTTCGTGCGCAATGTCGGCCACCTGATGAGCAACCCGGCCATCCTGCTGGCCGGCGGCGCCGAGATCCCCGAAGGCATCATGGATGCGGTGATCACCACCGCCATCGCGCTGCACGATCTGAAGGGCTTGGGGCAAGCGGGCATCCGCAACAGCCGCACGGGCTCGGTCTACATCGTCAAGCCCAAGATGCACGGCCCGGCCGAGGTGGCCTTTGCCAGCGAGCTGTTCGGCCGCGTCGAGCAGCTGCTGGGCCTGCCCGACAGCACCGTCAAGCTGGGCATCATGGACGAGGAGCGCCGCACCAGCGTCAACCTCAAGGCCTGCATCGCTGCCGCCAGCAGCCGCGTGGCCTTCATCAACACCGGCTTCCTCGACCGCACCGGCGACGAGATGCACACCGCCATGCTGGCCGGCCCGATGATGCGCAAGGGCGACATCAAGGCCAGCGCCTGGATCGCCGCCTACGAGCGCCGCAACGTGCTGATCGGCCTGCAGTGCGGCCTGCGCGGCCGCGCCCAGATCGGCAAGGGCATGTGGGCCATGCCCGACCTGATGGCCGAGATGCTGAAAGCAAAGATCGGCCACCCCAAGGCCGGTGCCAACACCGCCTGGACGCCCAGCCCCACCGCCGCCACGCTGCACGCGCTGCACTACCACCAGGTGAAGGTGTCGGACGTGCAGCAGGCCATCGAGGCCAGTGGCGATGCCGGCAACACCGCCATCACCGACCAGCTGCTGAGCGACCTGCTGACCATCCCCGTGGTGGCCCAGGCCCAGGCCAACTGGAGCGAGGCCGAGAAGCAGCAGGAGATCGACAACAACATCCAGGGCATCCTGGGCTATGTGGTGCGCTGGGTCGACCAGGGCGTGGGCTGCTCCAAGGTGCCCGACATCAACGACATCGGCCTGATGGAAGACCGTGCCACGCTGCGCATCAGCAGCCAGCACGTGGCCAACTGGCTGCACCACGGCGTGGTGACCGAGGCCCAGGTGCGCGACAGCTTCGCCCGCATGGCGGCCAAGGTGGACGGTCAGAACGCCGGCGACGCGGCCTACAAGAGCCTGGTGGCCAACCCCGGCGGCGCCGCTTTCCAGGCCGCGCTCGACCTGGTGTTCAAGGGCAAGGCGCAGCCCAGCGGCTACACCGAGCCGCTGCTGCATGCCTGGCGCCTGAAGGTCAAGGCCGGCGCCTGAGCGTCGGTTGCGGGGCAGGCCCGGGCCGGGCCTGCGGTCGGGGCTGCGCGGGCCAAAGCCCGCCGCCACCGGCCCGATCAGCCGCGTTTTGATCAAGACCACCCTACAAAGTAAGCCGAACACTCCCCACTTCAGGCGCTGCAGTTGTTGCCGCGGGCCTGCCTAAACTTGCCGCGACCTGCTGATCGACAGCCGCCCATGCCGGGCCGGCGCATCTGACGCCGAGGTGCCGGCCGTACGATCACCGGTCGGGTTGGGGGACGGCCAATGCAGCAGTACGACGATTCGGCATCGAATGCCGACACAGCACAAGCACGTGATTTGACTGGCGCAGTCGCAGCCGCGGGCGACAGGGAGGCCGATGCCGTCAGTGCCCTGGCCCTGCCCTGGATCGTGGCGGTGGGGGCCTCGGCCGGCGGGCTTGAGGCGCTGCAGCAGTTCTTCGGCGCACTGAGACTGCCCACGCAGGCGGCCTTCGTGGTCATTCAGCACCTGGCGCCCGATCACCGCTCGATGATGAGCGAGCTGCTGGCGCGCTGCACCACGCTGCCGGTGCAGGAGGCGTTGGCCGGTGAATCGCTGCAGGCCGACCGCGTGTACCTGATGCCGCCCGGCGTGCTGATGACCATTGCGCACCAGCAGCTGGTGTTTGCGCCGCGCCCCGAGCACGGCGTGTCGCTGCCCATCGATGCCTTCTTCCGCTCGCTGGCGGCCACGCTGGCCGACCGTTCGGTGGGCGTGGTGCTGTCGGGCTCGGGCTCGGATGGCTCGGTGGGTGCGGCGGCGCTGCGCGATGCCGGTGGCTACGTGATGGTGCAGTCGTCGGAGACCGCCAAGTTCGACAGCATGCCGCGCGCCACCCAGGCGGCCACGCAGGTGGATGCGGTGCTGCCGCCCGACGGCCTGGCGCTCAAGGTGCTGGCGCTCACGCGCGGCCAGTCGGGCCGGGTGCCCTCGGGCGAGCTGGTCGACCTGAGCTCGGTGAAGCCGGCGCTGCAGCGCCTGTTCGAGCTGCTGCTCAGCCATACCGGGGTCGATTTCAGCCAGTACAAGCTGCCCACGATGATGCGGCGCATCGAGCGCCGCATGGGCTTGCTGGGCTGTGCCTCGGTGAGCGACTATGCCGACCGCGTGGCGGCCTCGGCCGAAGAGTGCGAGCTGCTGCGCCGCGAGCTGCTGATTCCGGTGACCGGCTTCTTCCGCGATCCAGAGGCCTTTGCCGCGCTGGGCGAGGCGCTGCGTGCGCGGCTGCAGCGCCAGGGCAGCCAGCAGCCGCTGCGCGTGTGGTGCGCCGGCTGCGCCACCGGCGAAGAGGCCTATTCGGTGGTGATTGCGCTGCTCGAGGCCTGCCAGGAAACCCAGCGCTGGCCCGGCTTCAAGGTGTTTGCCACCGATGTGGATCAGCGCTTTCTCAACGTGGCCAGCGCCGGGGTGTATCCGGCCGGCGTGGGCGAGCAGCTGTCGCCGCAGCGCGTGGCCCAGCACTTCACGCGGCAGGACGACCGCCTGACCGTGCGCGCCGAGCTGCGCCAGCTGGTGCTGTTTGCCCGCCACAACATGCTCGAGGACGCGCCCTTTACCAAGATGGATCTGGTGGTGTGCCGCAACACGCTGATCTATTTTCAGGCCGAGGCGCAGGAGCGCGTGATGCGCCGCCTGCAGTACGCGCTCAACCCCGACGGCCTGCTGTTCCTGGGCAGCAGCGAGTCGCTGGGTGCGCTGCAGCCCGATTTCCAGGTGGTGGATGCGGCGCGCAAGCTGTTCCGGCTGGTGCGTCCGGTGCTGGCGCTCAGTGCGCTGCGCGACGGCATGGCCAACAACAGCCCGGCGCTGCGGCGCCGCACCGGCGAGCGTGGCCTCGGCGCGCCGCAGATCAGCGGCGCGGTCGATGCGGCGCTGGCGCTGCTGCTCGACGAGTACGTGCCGGTGTCGCTGCTGATCACCGCGCAGCGCCAGCTGCTGCATGCCTGGGGGCCCACCGAGCGTTACCTGCGCGTGCCGCGCGGCCAGCCCAACCTCGACGCCATCCGCATGTTGCCGCCCCGCCTGGGCGCGGTGGTGGGCCACGCCATGCAGCGCGCGCTGCACGACCGGCAGATGCACGTGGCACCGGTGCTGCCCCTGCAGGTGGATGGCCACGAGGTGCTGGTGCGCGTCACCGCCCGTGCGCTGGGCCTCGAAGGCGAGGGCAACGGCAGCGTGCTGGTGAGCCTGGTGGAAGCCGCGGCCGTGCCGGGGATGGCGCTGCAGGATCGCGCCCTCGACGAAGGCGAGCTCGACCGCCTGGTGGTGCTCGAGCGCGAACTGGCCGACACCCGGCTCACGCTGCAGACCAGCATCGAGGAGCTGGAGGCCGCCAACGAGGAGCTGCAGGCCACCAACGAAGAGCTGATGTCGGCCAACGAGGAGCTGCAGAGCACCAACGAGGAGCTGCAGTCGGTCAACGAGGAGCTCTACACCGTCAACGCCGAGTACAACGCCAAGCTCGACCAGATCAGCGCGCTGCATGCCGATCTGGACGGCATGTCGCAGGCCACCGGCATTGCCACGCTGTTTGTCGACCAGCAGCTGTCGCTGGTGCGCTTCACGCCCGAGGCGGCCAACCTGTTCCGCCTGCGCCGCGACGACACCGGCCGCGCGATCACCGATTTCAACTGCCAGCTCGACTACCCGCAGCTGGCCGACGACCTGCGCCAGGTGGTGGACGGCTCGCCACCGGTCGAGCGCGAGGTCGGCGGGCCCGGGCTCAGCCGGCACCTGGTGCGCGCGCTCGGCTACAGCATCTCGGGCCTGCCGGGCTCGCCGCGCCGCGCGGTGCTGACCCTGGTGGACGTGTCGCGCATGCGCGACCTCGACCGCCTGCAGCGCCTGATCGATTCGCTCGACGAGCATGTGGCCGTGCTCGACCGCAACGGCACCATCGTGCAGGTCAACCTGGCCTGGTCGAACTTTGCGCAGTGCAACCGCGGGCTCGACGGCGATCTGCTCGACACCGGCGTGGGCAGCAACTACCTCGGCGTGATCGCCCGCTCGAACACCGAGGACGGGCCGTGGCTGCTGCGCGGCCTGCAGGCCGTGCTGGCCGGCAGCCGCACCGATCTGCGCCTGATCTATCCCTGCCATTCGCCCGACGAGAAGCGCTGGTTCATGCTGCGCGCCCTGCCCTTGCGCCCTGACCGCGACGGCCGCCACGCCGGTGCCGTGATCTCGCACCTCAACATCACCCCCTGGGTGGGCCCGGACGGCCCGCCGCCGCCGCACCATGACTAGCACCGTGCCAGGCGCCCTGCCGCGGCCCGAGCTGCCCGCCGGCGCATCGGCCGCCTTTGCCGGCCCCGGCGCCCGGCGCGGCAGCGGCCTGGGCATCACGCAGGAAAACCTGCTGCTGACCCGCGCCCTCGATGCCGTGCATGCCGGCGACCTGGAAACCGCGCAGGCGCTGATCGACAACAACGAGCATTCGCCGGTCACGCTGGGCGATGTGTTCCGCCTGTACCAGAGCGAGCTCGAGACCCGCGCCCAGCAGCTGGCCGAATCGCAGCTGCGGGTGGAGCGCTCGCTCGACTGGTTTGCGCACCTGTTTCGCGCCTTGCCGGTGGCCGCGCTGCTGGTCGATGGCCAGGGCCTGATCGTCGACACCAATGCCTGCGCCGTCGACGAGCTGGGCCTGGCGGCGGCGCTGCGCGCGCTGCGCCTGCCGATGCGGCGCCTGCTGGCCGATCCGACCGACGAGCTGCGCCTGGCCCGCCTGCAGCTGCAGCTGCGCGATGGCGGCAGCGTGGCGCTGGACGATGTGGCCCTGACCACCCCGGATGGCCGCCCGCGCTGGGCCGATGTGCGCGTGTCGCGCGTGCCGGCGGCCGACGGCGCACCGGGCGGCCAGCTGTTCTTGTATGTGCTCAACGACCGCACGGCGCGGGTCGAGGCCCAGCACGCCCGCGACGCGGCCAAGCTGGCCGAGCAGCGGCGCGATGTGGCCGAGGCCGCCAGCCGCGCCAAGACCGACCTGCTCTCGCGCGTGAGCCATGAGCTGCGCACGCCGTTGAATGCGGTGATCGGCTTCTCGCACCTGATGCTCACCGGCCCGCAGCCGCTGGACGCCAACGGCCAGCGCCGCCTGCAGCTCATCCAGCAGGCCGGCCAGCACCTGCTGGCCCTGGTGGACGAGGTGCTGCAGATCAATCGCGCCGAGGCCGGCATGCTGGTGCTCGACGCCAAGCCGGTGCCGCTGCTGCAGCTGGCCCACGATGCCGTGGCCATGCACGAGCCGATGGCCCGCGAGCTGGCGCTGACGATGGCGGTCGAGGGCGACCCCGCGCTGCCGGGCGCGCCGGTGGCCCTGGCCGATTCACGCCGCACCTGGGAGGTGCTGGTGAACCTGGTGTCCAACGCGGTCAAGTACAACCGCCGCGGCGGCTGGGTGCGGATCAGCGCCGGCCAGGACGATCACTCGGTCTGGCTGGCGGTGGCCGATGGCGGACTGGGCATGACGGCCGAGCAGGCCGAGCACTTGTTCGAGCCCTTCAACCGCCTGGGCGCCGACCGCCTGGGCGTGGCCGGCCATGGCCTGGGCCTGAGCATTGCGCGCGCCCAGGTGCTGGCCATGAGTGGCGAGCTGAGCGTGGTGTCCACGCAGGGCGAGGGCAGCCGCTTTTTACTGCGCCTGCCGCGGGCCTGACGCCGCCGTGGCCGCCGTGGCCGCGCCGGCTCACATCGGCGTGGGCGTGCCGTTCATGCGGTCGTACTTCAGGAAGAACTGGCGCGCATAGGCCACCAGCTGGTTCTCGCTGGGGTGATCCACCGGCTCGCAGCCGACGATGTGCTTGGCCAGCGCCGGGCGGTGCTTGTCCACATAGTGCCGAAAGTCGGCCAGCGCGGTGTTCGAGCCGGTCACCAGCACCTCCTGGATGCCGGTCAGCGCGGTGCACACATCGGCAAAAAACTCGTGCTCGGTGCGCACGCCGCTGCCGTGGGTGCGGGTGTGGCGGCTGCTGGACCTGACCTTGTGGGTTTCAACATGATCGGCATCGAACTGCAGCACCTGGGCGGTGTGGTGGTCGAGCCAGACGACGGCGTGGAACAGGGACATGGCGGTTCTCCGGTGTCGGTGCCTGCCAGGGCGAGGCGCCGGGTTGTCAAAACGGGGCTGGGAGCGCGGGCCGAGCCGGCCCGGCCTCACAGCGAGGCGGGGCGCGGCTGGCCGCGCTCGCGCCGGCTTTCGCAGGCCACGCAGCGCAGGGCCTGCGGCTCGAGCTGCAGGCGGGCCAGCGGGATCGCGGCCTCGCAGTCGGCGCACAGGCCGTAGTGGCCGCTGCTCAGCCGCTGCAGGGCGGCGTCGATGGCGGCCAGGCCCAGCACCTCGCGGTCGGCGATGGCCAGGTCAAGCTCGCGGTCGGCGTCGCGCTGCGGCGCGTCGTCGCCATCCTGCAGCAGCACCTCGCGGGCATGCTCGGCGCGGGTCTGGCCGGCCAGATGCTGGTGGCGCTGGGTTTCCAGCTGCTCGCGGCGCATGGCCAGCGCCACCTGCAGGGCGGCGCGATCCTGGCTGCTCAGATGCTTGTTCATGGCGTCTCTCCTTGAACCCACTGTGGCACCGGGCCGGGGCCCGCAGGTTGATGCCAGTCAAGCCGGATCGGCCTGCCTACAATCGTCCTTCCCACCGCTTTTGTGCACCGCCTTCCACCCATGAATCACGCCCTGTCGACGCTGCCCCCGCACTGCGATGTGCTGGTGGTGGGCGCCGGGCCGGCCGGCAGTGCCTGTGCCCAGTGGCTGGCGCGCCAGGGCCTGGCGGTGGTGCAGGTGGATCAACAGAGCTTTCCGCGCGACAAGGTCTGCGGCGACGGCCTGATCCCCGATGCCCACCACGCCCTGCAGCGCCTGGGCGTGCACGACGAGGTGATGGCCCAGGCCCAGGCGGTGGCGCATGTGGGCTGCATCGGGCCGCGTGGCGGGCGCGTGGATGTGCCGGGCCGCCTGGCGGTGCTGCCGCGGCGCGAGCTCGACCACATCCTGCAGCGTGCGGCCGTGCGTGCCGGCGCGCACTTCTTTGCGCCCTGGCGCTTCGAGGCGCCCTTGCTCGACGCCGCCGGCGAGCGCGTGGTCGGCGCCCGCCTCAAGGCCCCGGGTGCGGCCGAGGGGCAGGCGCTGCGCGCACGCTGGGTGGTGCTGGCCACCGGCGCGGCACCCAAGCCGCTGCAGGCGGCCGGCGTGTGCGAGCGCCACACGCCCAGCGGCATCGCGCTACGCGGCTATGTCAAAAACCAGGCCATGGTCGGGCGCATCCAGGCGCTCGAGGTGGTGTGGCACAAGCGCCTGCGCAAGGGCTATGGCTGGATCTTTCCGTGCCGCGACGGCGTGTTCAACATCGGCGTGGGCCTGGCCCACAGCCACGACCAGGCGGTGGACGGCAAGGGCTCGATGCAGGACGTGAACCTGCGCGAACTGTTCAGCGCCTTCACCGAGGTGCATCCGCATGCCGCGCAGCTGATGGCCGGCGGCAGCGTGGTGGGCGAACTGAAGGGCGCGCCGCTGCGCTGCTCGCTCGAAGGCGCGCGCTGGAGCCGGCCGGGTCTGCTGGTCACCGGCGAGGCCGCCGGCAGCACCTATGCCTTCACCGGCGAAGGCATCGGCAAGGCCATGGAGACCGGCCTGCTGGCCGCCGAGGCGCTGCTGGGCGACCTCGGCATGGCCGCGGCCCCCGGCAGCCCGCGGGCCGTCCCCGACACCACGCCGGACGCCGCCACCGACGCCGCGGTGCGCCAGGCCTACGAGCAGGGCCTGGCCGCGCTGAAGCCGCGCTTCGACCTCTATGAACGCGCCAACCGCGTCAACCACCACCCCTGGCTGGCCGACCTGCTGATCTGGCGCGCCAACAAGAGTGCGCGCATCCTGCGCCGCATGGCCGGCGTGCTCGAGGAAACCGGCAACCCCGGCAACCTGGTCAGCCTGCGCGGCATCGCCAAGCTGTTCATCCCCAGCCTGTGAACCCGGCCGCGGCCTGATCCGCGAGGAGCCTGTTGCGATGTGTCAGCTGATGGGCATGAACGCCAACACGCCCACCGACGTGATGTTCTCGTTTGCCGGCCTGGCCACGCGCGCCAGCGAGCACAAGGACGGCTTCGGCATCGCGTTCTTCGAGGACCGCGGCGTGCGCCTGTTCGTCGATCCCGAGAGCGCGCTGCACTCGCCGGTGGCCGAGCTGGTCAAGCGCTACCCGATCCGCAGCAGCCATGTGCTGGCCCACATCCGCAAGGCCACGCAGGGCCAGGTGATGCTGCAGAACACCCACCCCTTCGTGCGCGAGCTGTGGGGCCGCTACTGGGTGTTTGCGCACAACGGCGACCTGAAGGATTTCAGGCCACGCCTGCACGGCAGCTTCCGCCCGGTGGGCGACACCGACAGCGAGCACGCGTTCTGCTGGCTGATGCAGGAGCTGGCCAAGGCCCATGCCAGCGTGCCCACGGTGGATGAGCTCACGCACACGCTGGCCGAGCTGCTGCCGCAGCCCGCGCGCCACGGCACCTTCAACTGCCTGCTGGGCAACGGCCAGGCGCTGTGGGCGCACTGCAGCACCCAGCTGCACTGGCTGGAGCGCAAGCATCCCTTCGGCGCCGCCCACCTGGCCGACGAGGATCTGACGGTGGACTTCGCGCCGCACACCCGGCCCGGCGACCGCGTGGCCATCGTCGCCACCCAGCCACTGACCCGCGGCGAGGACTGGGCGGCGTTTGCGCCGGGCGAGCTACGCGTGTTTGTCGACGGCCAGGCCAGCCGGCGCTGAGCCGCGTGGCGGGCCCGGCCGCGGCCCCAGCGCCGGCACCAGGCACAGCAGCATGAACAGCAGCAGAAAGCGCGGCACGTCGACCAGCGTGTCGATCAGGCCGATGGTGGCAAAGGCGCCCAGCGCGGCCAGCAGCGCGGCGCCCTCGGTCCAGCCCTCGCGCAGGCGGCGCAGCGCGGCCACCGTGCCGGCCAGCAGCAGGGCCAGCAGCGCCGCCGTGCCCAGCGCGCCCAGCTCGACATAGGTGCCCACCAGCAGCGACTTGGCATGCCAGGCCAGGTGGTCGTCGGAGGTGAAGGTCCAGTGGTCCATGCCGGTCTCGAAGCTGCCATTGGCCAGCCACTGCCGGCCCTGCGCATCGAGCAGCGAGACATCGGTGATCTCCAGCGGCAGCGGCCCGCCGTTGTGCAGGCTCAGGCGCAGCGGGCGCGGCAGGCGGCCGGGGCCGTCGGCCGGCGCACGCAGGCGCATCGACAGCTGCTGCCAGCCGCCCTCGAGCGGGGTGTGGGTGGCCCGGCTGCGGCTGCAGTCGAACGAGGCGATGATCCACTTCTGGCACAGCGCCACCTCGGGCCCACCGGGCGGGCGGGCCTTGGCGGCGGCGCTGGCCGCGGCGGCCGGCGCATCGGTCTGGGCGCGCCAGCGCAGCGTGAGGGCCAGCTCGGTCTGCGCCGGCATGTCGACCACCTGGTCGACAAAGTAGGCGTAGCCCGAGCTCAGGCGCAGTGCGCGGCCGCCATCGCCCAGCACCACCAGGCGGTGGCTGGCGGTGGGCTTGGCGCCGGTGGCGGCGGCCCGCCACAGCCACAGCTCGGCAAAGCGACCGGCGCCCATGCCCAGCAGCTGCGCGGCGGGGCTGTTGTCCACCAGGCTCAGGCCGGCGGCCCAGTGGCGCTCGCGGATGCCCACGTCGGCGTCCAGCGCCGCCAGGCGCTGCTGCGCAAAGCTGCCGCCCAGGATCGGCCAGGCCACCACCGCCACCAGCAGCAGCGCGGCCAGCCCGCTGGCCGCGCGCAGCCAGCGGCCATGGCCGGCCAGCAGCTGGCCGACCACCAGCATCAACACCGCCAGCAGCCCCGCCGCCTGGCCGCCGCGCGAGTAGGTGACCATCAGCGCGTACACCGCGCCGGCCAGCAGCGCCAGGCCCGGCAGCAGGCGCCACCACGGCGCCGGCGGCAGCAGGCGCTGCAGCATGAAGGGCAGGGCGCAGGCGATGTAGCACTCTACATAGGCGCCGCCCAGGCCCATGTCGGAGAACGGCCCCGAGATGCGGTAGTGGCTGCCGAAATCCAGCAGGTAGCTGAAGGCCAGGCGCTCGGCCAGCACCCAGGCCACGGTGGCGGCCAGGCCCAGGCTCATGCCCCAGCCAAAGGCCGCACCCACCGGCGCGCCGCGCGCCTGCAGCCGGCGGCCCAGCAGGTACAACAGGCCTGCCCACAGCGCGCCCTTGGCCACGCGCAGGGCATTGAACGGGCTCATGGGCTGGGCGAAGGCATCCACCGGCAGGCCGGGCCACGGCCACAGCGTGCGCGCCACGCCGATGGCCATCACCAGCAGCACGGCGGCCAGCGCCCAGCTGCTGGCCGAGGCCGCGGGCCGCTGCGCGCGCGGCATCGGCGGCAGGCGCGCCCAGGCCACGGCCAGGCCCAGCGCCAGCAGCGCGTCGAACTCGTCGGCGAAGCGGCGCCCGCTCCACGGCGCCAGGTCGAGCACCGGCAGTGCGGCCGGCACCAGCACGAACAACGCCACCGGGCGCCAGCTCACCAGCAGCGCGGCAGCCAGCAGCAGCCCGCCCAGCGCCAGCGCCTGAAACGGGAAACCCAGCAGCCAAAAGGCGCAGCCGGCGGCCACCGCCAGCGGCATCAGCCAGCGCCAGCGCGAGGCGGGTGGCCCGGCCACCCGCGCTGGCAGGGGCAGGGGCGCGGCAGCGGCAGCGGCAGCGGCTTGCGCAGCCGACACAGGCCGGGGCGGCGAGGCTGGCGCGTTGGCGGGGGCTGCGATTGCGGTTGCGGCTGGGGTTGGGGTTGGGGCCGCCGCCAGCCCGGCCAGGCGGGTAAGCAGCCAGCGCGCCAGCGCGGCGGCGGCCGCGGCGATCAGCAGATTGCTGGGCTCGGGGTGGGTGTCGGGCAGCAGCAGGCGGCCCAGCTCCACCGCCAGCGCCAGCAGCGCGGCCAGCGCCGGGGCCAGCAGGGCCGGCAGCCGCCAGGCCCAGCCCAGCACACCCACCGGGCCGTAGCCCAGCAGCGCCACCAGCAGGCTGAACAGCGCATGCGTCTCGGTGCTGTAGTAGTGGTAGTAGAGCGGCAGCAGGCGCAGCGCCTGCCAGCGCGCGCCGGCGCCGTCCCAGTCGGCCTGGGCCAGGCCGGCCCAGCCGTAGGCCAGGGCCAGCAGCGGCAGGTGGGCCAGCAGCAGCAGCGGCGTGGCGCGCCGCAGCAGCGGCTGGCCTTGCGCCAGCGTCAGCCCCTGCAGGCGCGGGGCCAGCGCGGCGCCCAGGGCCACGCCAGCCGCCCGCGTGAGCACCGAGGCGCCCTGGCTCACGCCCGAGGCGATGGCCAGCTGGCTCAGCTCGATGGCCAGGCCCACGGCCGCGCCCAGCAGCAGCGGCGGCAGCAGGCGTGGCCGGCGCTGTGCCGCGCCGCGGCGCGTGGCCAGCCACAGGCCCACCGGCGCCAGGGCCAGGGCCTCCACCAGCAGCTGGCCCAGCCGCAGCGGCCAGGCGCGCGCGGCCCCGCCCGGCGCCAGCCAGGCGCCGATCAGATCGCTGTGCCAGCGCGTCTGCCATTCGGCGGCGCTGAGCAGCAGATCGAACGGAAACAGCGCCAGCAGCCACAGCAGGGCCAGGTAGGCCGTGCCCAGCCAGGGCCACAGCGCGGGCGTGGCACCGCGCTGCACGGCCTGCCGAACGGGCTGCCACAGGCGCTGCAGCCGGCCCGTGGCGGCCACCACCGCCAGCAGCGCGCCCAGGCCGGCGCCGATGGCCTCGGCCAACAGATCGTTGCGCGACACGGTGCGCGGCGGAAAAAACAGCTGCGCAAACTCCACCAGCGTGGCCAGGCCCAGCGCCAGCAGCCAGGCCAGCGTGGCCGGCCCCAGGCCCGGCCGGCGGCCGCCGGCCAGGGCCAGCGTGCCCAGCAGACCCAGCGGCAGGTAGAGCACGCCGTTGGCGATCCAGTCGGCGCGCTGCTGCACGCCCAGCTGCAGCATCGGGATCTGGCTGAAGCGCAGCCAGGCCTCGTCGAGCGGCAGGGCGCGCCATTCCCAGGGCACCAGGCTGCCATAGACCACGAAGGCCGCCCACAGCGCCCAGCTCAGCCCGGGCGGCGGCAACGCCGCCGCATTCGGAGGCCCCAGGTGGGGAACAGCAGACCGGGGCACAGGCAGTGGGCAGGCGGCGAAGTGGCGAATCAGTCTAGCGCAGCACCATGACCCCACCCCCGCACCGCGGGGGTGGGGTCGGCCCGGGCACCGTCCTGGGCGCCGGCCACCCTCTGCGACACTCGTTCACCGTTTTTTCAGCACTGATGCAGTCCATGACCGCTGTCTCCGTCGCCCCCGCACTGCCCACACCCCGCTTCGACAGCTTCTACCGCCACGCCGAGCTGACGCGGCTGCTGCAGGACTACGCCGCCGCGCGGCCGCAGCTGGTGCAGCTGGCCTCGCTGGGCAAGAGCCACGAGGGCCGCGACATCTGGCTGCTGACGATCACCAACATGGCCACCGGCCCGGCCGACGACAAGCCGGCGATCTGGGTTGACGGCAACATCCACGCCGCCGAGCTGACCGCCAGCACCGCCTGCCTGTACTGGCTGCACCAGCTGCTGGTGGCCCATGGCAGCGACGCCGCGGTGACGCGCCTGCTCGACACCCGTGCCGTGTACCTGTGCCCGCGCCTGAACCCCGACGGCGCCGAGCTGGCGCTGGCCGACAAGCCGCGCTACATCCGCAGCTCGACCCGGCCCTACCCCTGGGACGAGCAGCCGGTGGACGGCCTCACGGTGCAGGACATGGACGGCGACGGCCGCATCCTGCACATGCGCATCGCCGATCCGCACGGCCCCTGGAAGGCCCACCCCGACGAGCCGCGGTTGATGGTGCCGCGCGAGCCGGGCGACTTCGGCGGCCAGTACTGGCGCATCATGCCCGAGGGCTCGCTGACCCACTTTGACGGCCTGCAGGTCAAGGTCAACCCCGACCGCGAAGGCCTGGACCTGAACCGCAACTTCCCGTCGCTGTGGCGCCAGGAGTTCCAGCAGACCGGTGCCGGCCCCTACCCGACCAGCGAGCCCGAGGTGCGGGCCATGGTCGACTTCATCGTCAAGCACCCCAACATCGGTGCGGCGGTGAGCTTCCACACGCATTCCGGCGTCATCCTGCGGCCCATGGGCACCGAGAAGGACGACGACATGACGCCCGAAGATCTGTGGATGATCAAGCGGCTGTCGGCCATCGGCGAGAAGCTCACCGGCTACCCCTCGGTGAGCATCTTCCACGACTTCAAGTACCACCCCAAGGAGGTGGTCACCGGCACGCAGGACTGGCTGTACGAGCACCTGGGCGCGCTGTTCTGGACGGTGGAGCTGTGGGCGCCCAACCGCGAGGCCGGCATCACCGACTACGACTTCATCCACTGGTACCGCGACCACCCGGTGGAAGACGACCTGAAGCTGCTGCACTGGAGCGACACGGTGTGCGGCGGCCAGGCGCATGTGAACTGGTATCCCTACCGCCACCCGCAGCTGGGCATGGTGGAGCTGGGGGGCTGGGACCGCCTGAACTACTGGCGCAACCCGCCGCCCGCGCTGCGCGAGAAGGAGGTGGCGCGCTTTCCGGCCTGGCTGAACCAGATCGCGCTGTCGCTGCCCAAGCTGGAGGTGCTGCGCACCGAGGTGCGCTCGCTCGGCGGCGACAGCTGGCGCATCCGCTTCGCGGTGGCCAACTCGGGTTACCTGCCCAGCTACGTGACCCAGCGCGCGCAGGAGCGCAAGGTGGTGCGCGGCCTGGTCATCGAGCTGCACCTGCCCGAGGGCGTGACGCTGCAGACCGGCAAGCGCCGGGTCGAGGCCGGCCCGCTGGAAGGCCATGCGGCCAAGAACTCGCTGCAGGCCTTTCTGCCCACGCGCCAGATCACCGGCGACCGCGCGGTGGCCGAGTGGGTTGTCAGCGCCCCGCGCGGCACGCGCATCGCCCTCACCGCCGTGGCCGACCGCGCCGGCACGGTGCGCACCGAGGTCACGCTCGACTGAAGCGCGGCTGAGCGGCTGAGCGGCGGCGTACTAGGCAGCGGCGGCGCTGGGGCGCCTGCGCTGCCGCTGCTTCAGCAGCAGCAGGCCGGCCAGGCCCAGCGCCCACAGGCCCAGCGTGGCCGGCTCGGGCACCGGCGCGGCCGGCAGGCCGACCACGCCGTCGAAGGCCGGCCGGTCACCCAGGCCGCCGGGCGGCACGAAGGCGATGCCCGAGCCGGGCAGGCCGTCGTCGCTGCCGCCACCGCCTGAGGCGCCGCTGCCCGAGCCGCCGCCCGAGCCACTGACCGGGCTGCCCACCAGGCCGCCCACCGGCCCGGCCGCCCAGCCGCCGCCCGTGCCGCCGCCAGACGCCCAGCCAGCCGCGCCGTGGCCGCTGCCACCGCCCGGGCCTTCGTCGGCCTGCGGCCGGCCGATCTGGCTGGCCGCGGCCTCGGCCGCACCCGGCTCGGCGCCCAGCGCAAACGAGTCCGGCGCGGCCGCCATGTCACTGCCCAGGTCGCCGCCGGCACCGGGCCCGCCGGCCGCGCCGGCCACATCGGTGGCCGGCGCGGCCCTGGCCAGCGCCGGCGCTGCGGCCGGCGCCCCGGCCCCGCCGCCGGGTGCGGCCTCGCCGCTGGCGGCGGCCACCGCCGGGCCGTTGCGCTGGATGCGGCTGAGGTTGCGGCACACGGTGGGCACCAGCAGGCAGTGGCCGTCTTCGCAGTACACCAGGCCGCGCTCGAGCGCCTGGGCCGGCCAGCCGGCGCGGGTGACGGTGCCGCAGACCTGGCCGCTGCCGAAATGCATGTCGCGGATCTCGGCCTGGTAGCTGCCGCGCCGGCCGTCGATGCGGTCACGCCGGATCTCGACGATCTCGTCGTACTGGCGCTGCGCCATGCGCGCCTTCAGGCGGGCGCGCACCGGCGCCGGAATGTCGGCGTAGCGGTCCACCGCGGCCACCAGGTCACCGGTGAAGGGCCGATGGCCTGGGCGATCCCAGGAGCAGGCAGGAAGGGTTGCGGGCGCGGCAGCCACCGCGACCGCCAGGGCCAACGACATGATGTTCTCTTTGGAAAAGTGTGCGGTTGGTCAAAGCCTGTAACCGCAGCGTTGTATCTGGTTACAGAATTTAGCGATTTGACCACTGCACAGGGGGGCGCCACCCCCCATTCGCGTGGGGGCCGGCGCGGTGATCGGTCACACCGGTGCCGATCCTTCGGCCTGCGGCGCGCTGGCGGCTGGCGTCATCGCGCGGACCAGGGCCGCGCGCAGGCGCGCCGGGTCGACCGGCTTGGTGATGAAGTCGGTCATGCCGCAGGCGGCGGCGCGGTCGCGCTCCGAGGTCAGCGCCGCCGCGGTGAGCGCGATCACCGGCAGCTGCTGCGCGCTCCAGCGCTGGCGCAGGCGCCGGGTGGTGTCGTAACCGCTGAGGCCGGGCATCTGCACGTCCATCAGCACCACCTGGATCGGCTGGCCGGCGGCCTGCGCCGAGTCGAGCGCGGCCAGGGCCTGCAGGCCGTCTTCGGCCTGGGTGACCACGAAGCCCCAGTGCTCGAGCAGCGACACGCCGATCACCATGTTCACGGCGTTGTCCTCGACCAGCATCACGCGCACGCCGCGCAACGCGGCCTCGGCCGCCTGGCTGGCCGGCCCGGCCTGGGTGGCGGCCGGCGCGGCCGGCAGCGGCAGCAGCAGATAAAAGCAGCTGCCCTGGCCGGGCTGGCTGTCGACGCCGATCTGCCCGCCCATCAGCTGCACCAGCTGGCGGCTGATCGACAGCCCCAGGCCGCTGCCGCCGAAGCGCCGGGTGATCGACTGGTCGGCCTGGGTGAAGGGCTGGAACAGCTGGGCCAGGGCGGCCGGCTCGATGCCCGGCCCGGTGTCGCGCACCTCGAAGCGCAGCCATGGCCCGGGCGTGCCGGGCGGGCCGGCAACGCCGTGCACGTGCAGCGCCACCTGGCCCTGGCGGGTGAACTTGAGCGCGTTGTGCAGCAGGTTCACCAGCACCTGGCGCAGGCGCATCGCGTCGCCGTGCACCCAGGCCGGCAGCGCGGGGTCGAACCGGGTCTCGAAGCCCAGGCCGTGCGCGTCGGCCAGCGCGCCGTAGGCCTGCTGCAGCGAGTGCAGCAGCGCGTCCAGCGCAAAGGGCGCGTTTTCCACCTCGAGCTTGCCGGCCTCGATGCGCGACAGGTCGAGGATGTCGGAGATCAGCTGCGACAGGGTTTCGGCGCTCTCGGCGATCTGGTCGAGGTACAGGCGCAGCCGCGCCGCGTCCACGTCCGGCTGGCGTGCCAGCCGGGCCATGCCCAGCAGGCCGTTGAGCGGGGTGCGGATCTCGTGGCTGGTGCTGGCCAGAAAGGCGCTCTTGGCCTGGTTGGCGGCCTCGGCGGCGTCGCGTGCGCGGGCCAGTTCCTGCGCGGCCTGGCGGGCGCCGGTCACGTCCTCGGCGATCCAGATGGTGCCGCCGTCCACCGGGCGCAGCAGGTCGATGGCCTTGGCCGCAAAGCGCATCGTGAAGCGGCTGCCGTCGCGGCGCAAGGCCTCGCGCTCGCCCTGCACCGCCTCGCCGCGGGCCAGCGCCGGGCCGACCTCGGCGCCCAGGGCCTGGTAGTCCTGCGGGCTGGGCCACACCACCGCGCCGGGCTGCCCGGCCAGCGTGCCGGGCGCCCAGCCCAGCATGCGCTCGAAAAACGGGTTGGCCAGCTCGAAGCGCTGCGCGCGGGTGAAGGCGATGCCGATCGAGGCGTTGGCCAGCATGGCCTCGCGCTCTTGCTGCAGGCGCTGCACATCGGTGACATCGCGCGCATTGACCAGCAGGTAATCGCGGCCGTCGCGCGCCAGCCGCGTGGCCGCCAGCACCAGGCTCACCACCCGGCCGTTGGCGGCCTTGAAGTCGAGGATGTGGTCGCGCACCGCGCCGTCGCGGGTGACGCCCTGCACCAGGCGGTCGCGGTCGGCCGGGTCGCGCCACACGTCCAGCTCGACCGAGGTGCGCCCCACCACCTGGGCTGCGCTGCGGCCCAGCAGGCGGCAGAAGCTGTCGTTGACCATCACGTAGCGGCCGGTCTGCAGATCGGTGAGGGTGATGACGTCGGGACTCATCGACACCACCAGCGACAGCAGCGCCTCGCTGCGCTGCAGCGCCTGCGCCGCGGCGTGGCGGGCGGTCTCGTCGGTGAACATGGCCAGCACCGCGGGCTGGCCGTCGCGCTGCATCTGCACCTGCACCGCCTCGGCCGTGGTCAGCACCGGCTGGCCGCTGCGGGTGTGCAGGCGGCGCGCGGTCTCGGGCAGCCGGTTCGCCGTGCCGGCCAGCCGGGCCAGGCGGTCGAGCGCGTCGCGGCGCTCGCCGTCGTCCATGTGCTCGCGCAGGATGTCGTGGCCCAGCAGCTCGTCCACCCCGGCATAGCCCAGCAGCCGCGCCGCGGCCGGGTTGGCGTCGAGCACCAGGCCGTCGCGGTGCAGCACCAGCGCACTGGGCGTGCGCATGAACAGCTCCTGGTAGCGCGATTCGGTGGCCTGCAGCGCCTGCTGCGCGCGGTGCTGGGCCGTGACATCGCGCGCCACGCCCCAGAAGCCGAGAAAGCGCCCCTCGGCATCCAGGCGCGGCTCGCCGTGGGCCAGCAGGTGGCGCAGGCGGCCGTCGGGCAGGCGCCAGGTCACCGGCAGGTCGTGCATCGGCAGGTGGTCGGCCAGCGCACGGCGCAGTGCCTGGTCGGTTTCGGCGTCGAGCAGCAGCGCGGGCAGCGTCCACGGCGTCTGGCCCAGGGCATTGGGCACCGGGCGGAACTGGCGCTGCGCGTTGCGCACCTCGATGCGGCGCAGGCGCAGCTGCTCGTCCATCTCCCAGTAGGCCACGGTGGCAATGCCCAGCAGGGTGCGAAAGCGGTCCTCGCGGCGCTCGACGGTGTCGATGAACCGGGCCATCAGCCCCACCACCGCCCGCCCCACGGCCGCGCCGGTGCCGATGGCCAGCAGGTGCGCCAGCAGCATCAGGGGCATCGGCGGCATGCGGCCGGTCTGCGGTGCCAGCCAGCCGGCCCATTGGCCCAGCGCCAGCGCCAGCACCACGGCCATGGCCAGCACCACCGACAGCACGCTGGCACGCCGCGTGCCCGCCACATTGGCAATGGCCACCAGCAGGCCGAAGAACAGCAGGCCCGGCGCAGCAAAGCCCCAGTGGTTGATGGCGCTGTTGGCGCCCACCAGCAGCAGTGTGCTGACGACCATCAGCGTGAGCGCGCCGCCGGCCCAGGCCGGGCGGATGCGCAGGCCGGCCAGGCCCAGCGCGGCCATCGCCAGGTAGCTGCCCAGCATCACCCGGAAGGCGGTGGCCTCGACCCGGTCGGCCATGACCAGCACCGCCACCACCGCCAGGCAACAGGTGACGGCATAGATGCCGAACACCGTGCGCACGATCGTGTACTGCAGTGCCTGGCGTGCGGCAGACTGGTTCGTGTCGGTCAGCAGGGACATGCCGCGGTGTGAGGAGGGCCTGACGCCGCCCCAGTGTCACCGATCACGCCACGGCACCATGCTGTGGAATGCCCTCAAGGCCTTTTGGACCCTGGCCAAAGGCTGGCTGGCTGGGGGGATGGGCAGGCCAGGCGCGTGGCCTGGCGCACGCCATGCCCGCGCTCAGCGCGCCGCGTTCAGCGTGCGGCGGGTGTTGTCGGCCACCGTGCGGGCGGCGCTGGCGAAGTCGTCGCCGGCGCTGGCGTACAGCACCGCGCGCGACGAGTTGACGATGATGGCGCCAGTGGTGGTGCCGATCGTGCCGACAGTGCCGGTGGTGCCGCGCCAGCCGGCCTGCACCGTGGCCGCGGCGTCGCCGCCTTGCGCGCCGACGCCCGGGATCAGCAGCGGCAGCGTGGGGGCCAGCGCGCGCACGCGGGCGATCTCGGCCGGAAAGGTGGCGCCCACCACCAGGCCCAGCTGGCCGTTGCGGTTCCAGTCGCCAGCGGCCAGGCGGGCCACGTGTTCGTACAGAAGCTCGCCGCTGGCCAGCGGCTGGGCCTGCAGGTCGCTGCCGCCGGCATTGCTGGTGCGGCACAGCAGGATCAGGCCGCGGCCGTCGTACTGGAGGTAGGGCTCGATCGAGTCGAAGCCCATGTAGGGCGACAGGGTCACCGCGTCGGCCTGGTAGCGCACGAAGGCTTCACGCGCGTACTGCTCGGCGGTGCTGCCGATGTCGCCGCGCTTGGCGTCGAGGATCACCGGCACCTCGGGCGCATTGCGCCGGATGTAGGCCATCAGCTCCTCGAGCTGGCTTTCAGCGCGGTGCGCCGCAAAGTAGGCGATCTGCGGCTTGTAGGCCAGCACCAGATCCTTGGTGGCATCGACGATGCGCGCGCAGAAATCGAAGATGCGCCCGGCATCGCCCTTCCAGGCGCCAGGAAACTTGGCCGGCTCGGGGTCCAGGCCCACGCACAGCAGGGAATCGGCACGCTTTTCGGCGGCGAGCAGGCGGTCGGTGAAGCGCATCGTCGGGGGCCTCGGTGCAGATCCGTGAATCAGACGCGCCCGGCCAGCGTTGCCGCCAGGCCGGTGTAGCTGGCCGGCGTCATGGCCAGCAGGCGGGTCTTTTCGTCGTCGGGCAGGGCCAGCTTCTCGATGAAGCCGAGCATCAGCTCGCGCGTCATCGGCTGGCCGCGGGTGAAGGCCTTGAGCTGCTCGTAGGGCTCGGGCAGGCCGTGGCGGCGCATCACCGTCTGGATGGCCTCGGCCATCACCTCCCAGGCGCCCTCCAGGTCGGCGGCCAGCGCTTCGCGGTTGACCTCGAGCTTGCCCAGGCCGCGGCTCAGGCTGTCCAGGCCCAGCACCGCGTAGCCCAGTGCCACGCCCATGTTGCGCAGCACCGTGCTGTCGGTCAGGTCACGCTGCCAGCGGCTGACCGGCAGCTTCTGGCTCAGGTGGCTGAGCAGCGCATTGGCCAGGCCGAAGTTGCCCTCGGCGTTCTCGAAGTCGATCGGGTTGACCTTGTGCGGCATGGTGCTGGAGCCGACCTCGCCGTCCTTGAGCCGCTGCTTGAAATAGCCCAGCGAGATGTAGCCCCACACGTCGCGGCTCCAGTCGATCAGGATGGTGTTGCAGCGCGTGATGGCGTCGAACAGCTCGGCCATGTAGTCGTGCGGCTCGATCTGGATGGTGTACGGGTTGAAGGCCAGGCCCAGGCGCTCTTCCACCACCTTGCGGCTGAAGGCTTCCCAGTCGTGCGCCGGGTAGGCGGCCAGGTGGGCGTTGTAGTTGCCCACGGCGCCGTTCATCTTGGCCAGCAGCTTCACGTCGGCGATGCGCGCGCGGGCATTGAGCAGGCGCGCCACCACGTTGGCGATCTCCTTGCCCACGGTGGTGGGGCTGGCGGTCTGGCCATGGGTGCGGCTGAGCATCGGCAGCCCGGCCAGCGCATGCGCCAGGGTGCGCAGCTGGCCCACGGCCTTGTCGAGCGCGGGCAGCAGCACCTCGGCGCGCGCGCCCTTGAGCATCAGCGCATGGCTGGTGTTGTTGATGTCTTCGCTGGTGCAGGCGAAGTGCACGAACTCGCCCGCGGCCTCCAGCTCGGGGTGGCCCTTGAACTTGGCCTTGAGCCAGTACTCGACCGCCTTGACATCGTGGTTGGTGGTGCGCTCGATGTCCTTGATGGCGTTGGCATCGGCCTCGGCAAAACGCAGCACCAGGCCGCGCAGGTAGCCGCGGCCGGCCTCGGTGATCGGCTTGAACTCGGCAAAGCCGGCGTCCGACAGCGCGATGAACCACTCCACCTCGACCTGCACGCGGCGGTGCATCAGGCCGTACTCGCTCATCAGCGGGCGCAGCGGGGCCAGGCGGCCGGCGTAACGGCCGTCCAGCGGCGACAGGGCGGAAATGGTGGCAAGAGTCATGGCGCGGGCAGGGCTGAAGACGCCTGGCCGGCACGCCCGCCCCGCGGGCCTGTGGCTGGGGGCAAACGCGCCGGTCTCGGCGTGGCGGCGCGGTGGCCGGGTGGGGGGAATGCGCGATTTTAGTCGGCCGCCACCATGCGGCGGACGCGCTCGGCATCCGGCGGGTGCGTGGCCAGGCCGATGGGCAGCTCGACCGGCTTGTCGCCACCCGCATCGCCACCTGTTGTGCCACGCCGGGCGCCGCTGCGCTGTGCCTGATCGGCGCGCAGGCGATCGAACAGCAGCGTCATCACCTGCGGCGAGTGGCCGTTGGCCCGCAGCAGGCGCGCGGCCTCGGCATCGGCCTCGAACTCGAAGCCGCGCGAGTAGGCGGCGTGGCTGAACACCACCGGCACCAGGGCCAGCAGCGACGAGACATCGCCCAGCAGCATGCTGCTGATGCCCGCCACCGCCGCACCCTGCACCAGCATGCGCATGCCGTGGCGGTGCTGCACATGGCCCAGCTCGTGGCCCAGCACGCCCATCAGCACCTCGGGCCGGTCGTCCAGCAACTGGGCCAGTGCGTCGGTGAGCACGATGTGACCGCCCGGCAGTGCAAAGGCATTGGGCCCGATGCCGCGCTCGGGCGTGGCGTGAAAGTGCAGCGTGTAGGGCGGCAGCGGCGGCAGGCCGCGGCTGCGGTGCAGCGCATCGGTGCGCTGCACCGCCTGCTGGAACTGCGTGCGGATGGCCGCCTGGCGTGCCGCCGGCAGCGCGCTGGCGCGCAGCATCTCGCGCTCGAACTGCGCCAGGCCGGCATCGCCCAGCTGGGCATCCACCGTGGTTGGCACCAGGGTCAGCACACCGCTGGCCAGTGCCGGCAGGCCCCAGATCCAGCCCACCGGCAGCGCGGCGATGGCCAGCACCAGCGTGGCCAGCACGCCGCGCCAGCTGAGGATCCAGCGGTTCACCCAGCCCGGGCCGGCGCCCTGGGCGGCGGCCCAGGCATCCCAGGCGGCGGTGTCCGGGCCCACCAGCAGGCCATGGCCGGGCAGGTAGGCCTGGCGCTGGCCGTGGCGGCTGCGCTCGGGCCAGCCGACCTGGCGCCAGGGCACGCGGCGCAGCTCGCGCGGCGGGCTGGTGGGGTCGTCGGCGGCCTCGATCAGCAGCTCGGCGCCGCTGCGCCGCAGCCGGGCGGCCTGCGGGCTGGCGCTGTGGCCGTCAAAGTAGTTGGCGGCCAGGGCCAGCGGGTCGGGTGCGGTCATGGCGCCAGCGAAGGGTTGCGCAAGAGGGGCGGCCAAGCCGGCCGGGGGGCCGATTCTCGCGGCTGGCCAGCGGGCTGCGGCTCAAAGGCCCACATCGATGTCGAGCAGGTCGCCGGCGGCGTCGCCCGCCGCACTGCCCGCGCCCTGGGCCGTGCCGGCCAGCCAGTTGGCCGGGTCTTCGTCGGCCTCGATGTGCACGGCGGCCAGGCGCAGCGCGGTCAGGCGCACCCAGCCGAAGGGCCAGTACAGGCCCAGCGTCAGCACCGACAGCAGCAGGTTCTTCAACAGCTGCAGCAGCACCGGCCGCAGCATCAGGTCGCTGCCAAAGCGCAGGGCCGCCGAGCGTGTGCTGCCCCACACCAGGTTCTGCAGCCGCACCATCAGCGCACCCTGGCCAACCATGGCGGCCATCATGTAGGCCAGCGCCAGCGAGCCCAGCACCAGGCCGTAGACCACCGGCTTGCCTTCCAGGCCGGGGCCCGGCAGTCCGCCCGCGGCCAGCGCGCCCATGGCCAGCGCGGCCAGCAGGCCCACCACCAGCACCGGCAGCGCCGCGGCCAGGCCGGCGCGGATGTTGACCTTGTAGAACGCCCAGGCGCCGGCGTGCAGCCGGGTGGTCTGCCCGGCCCAGTGGTAGTGGTCGTGCTGGTAACGCTTCATGCGAAAGCTGATCCACGGCCACATGCAGACGGCCAGCAAGGGCGCCAGCCCAAGAAACCAGGGCGGCGGCGGCTCGCCCCGCTCTTGCGGATACACCAGCAGCACCAGCGTCATGGCTGCCGGCAGCAGCATCGGCGCCAGGGCCGCATAGGCCTGGCCCAGGCTGCCGGTGAACTGCAGGCGCACGCCGCGCCAGCTGCTGTTGGCCAGCCGGAAGCGCAGCGAGGCCTGCCACAAGGCCGGCCACAGCGCCACCAGCGCCACCGACGCCAGCGTGCCGGCAGCCACCGAGAAGCGCCCCGCCACGGCATACAGGCCACCAAACACCAGGATCAGCAGGTGCCCGCGCAGCATGCTCCAGGGGTTGGCATGAAAGCCCATCGGCTGGCCGTCGACCAGGGTGTTGGCGTACTGCCAGCGCAGGCGCCGCACCTTGGCAAAGGGGGCGTACAGCGTCAAGGTCACCAGCGTCAGCAGCAGGTTGACGATCCAGATGCGGAAGTACTCGCTGCCCGAGCCGGTGAACTGCAGCGCCAGCGTGCGCGGCACGGCGGCGGGTGTCGCCGGCGGGGCCCCGGCGGGCAGGGCGTAGCGGGCCGGCTGATGGCCGGAATCTGAATTGAACATGGACGCCTCCCTGGCGCAAACAACCGAAAACCGGGGTCGACGCCCCGTGTGTGCAGGCAGTCTAGCGACGCCTGGGCCGGGCCCGTGCGGCGGCTACACCAGCAAGGTGAAGAGCGCCAGCACCGTGGTGGCGAGCAGCAGCGCCAGACCCTGGGCCAGGCCGATGGCCAGCACGCGCAGCGCCCGCACCCAGCGCCGGTCGCGGTACACGCGGCCCAGTGCCAGCCAGGCGTACACCGGCACGGCCAGCATGGCCAGCGCGATCAGCCAGCCCCAGCCGGTGAGCATCAGGCCCAGCATGGCAAACCAGAAGGCATGCAGGTGCAGCGCGAACACCAGGTGCTCGGTGTAGTGCAGGCGGCGGTTGCGGTAGGCCAGCTGCAGCCACAGCGCAAAGCTGGGCAGCAGCACGAACATGGCCGCGCCGATGTTGCCGAGAAAGCGTTCGCCCAGCGTGCCCACCTGGCGCGCCAGCGCCTGTGGCGCCAGGTCGAGCCGCTGTTGCAGGTTGCTGCACATCCAGGCCGGCAGGCGCTGGCAGTAGAACGCGCCGTCCTTCATGCCTGCCTCGCCCGCGCCCAGGCGCAGCTGCACATTGGGCACGCGCGGGGTGTCGGCCGGCGGCTCGCCCACCTTGACATCGACCTGCGCCACGGTGCGCATCAGCAGCAGCACCAGCACGCTCACCGTGAGGTACAGGCGCAGCGGCAGCACATAGTGCCGGCGCCGGCCGCGCAGGTATTGCACGGTGAGCTCGCCGGGGCGCAGCAGCAGCAGGCGCAGCGTGCGCCACAGCGCGCCTTCGGTCGACAGGTAGGCGCCGCCGAACTGCTGCAGCATCTCCAGCACCGTGGGCGGGCGCAGCCGCGTCTCCTGGCCGCAGTGGCCGCAAAAGGCCGGGCAGGGCTGCGGCAGCGGCTGGCCGCAGTTGGCGCATCGGGTGCCGGGAGGGCCGGCGTGGCAGGGCGCGGAATCGGGGCGTGCCGTCTCGGGCGTCACGTCGGGCATGGCGGCAATGATGGCATGCCGGCCATGCCGCCGCAGCGCACGCCGCAGCGCCTCAGTACGGCCAGGCGATGCCGGCAGCGGCCATGTCGGCGGCGCGCGGCAAGGGCGCCACCGCGCCCCAGCCGCGCGTGCTGAGCGCCGCGGCCACGTTGGCGGCGCGGGCCGCCTGGGCCAGCGGCAGGCCGCGCGCCAGCTGCACCAGACAGGCGCCGGCAAAGCAGTCGCCGGCGCCGGTGGCGTCGAGCGCCTGCACCGGGTGGGCGGGCAGCGACTCGCGGCCCAGGCCATCGCTGACGCGGCAGCCCTGCGCGCCCAGCTTCAGCGCCACGCGGCTGGCGCCCTGGGCGTGGGCCCAGTCGATCACCGCATCGGGCTGGCCGATGCCGGTGAGCGCATGGATCTCGTCCAGGCTGGGCAGGAACAGGTCGCACTGCTGCAGCACCGCGCGGGCCAGCGCCAGCGCCCGCGCACCCGAGCTCAGCCGCGCGCGGTGGTTGAGGTCGAAGCTGACCTGCGCGCCCTCGGCGCGGGCCAGGGCCACGGCATCGAGCACCGCGTCGCAGGCGCTGGGGCTGATGGCCAGCGAGATGCCCGACACATGCAGCCACTGCGTGCGCGCCAGCAGGGCGCGTGGCAGGTGGCCGGGCGTCAGCTGGGTGGCCGGGCTGTTGGCGCGGCGGTAGCTGAACTGGTGGCCGCCCTCGGCGCCGCTGGCGTGGTGGGTGACGAAGTAGAGCCCGGTCTGGCCGCCATGGACCACGCGCACGCCTTCGGTATCGATCTTCTCGCGCTGCCACAGCGCCAGCAGCTCATGGCCGAAGGCGTCGTCACCGACCTGGCTGATGTAGGCGCAGCGCGCACCCAGGCGGGCTGCTGCGATCACCGCATTGCTGGTGTCGCCACCGTAGCCGCGATGGAACTCGGGCCGGGCCGGGTCGCGCTGGTTGAACTCGACCAGGCCTTCGCCGATGGCAACGATGTCGTACAGGGCGTCGGACATGGGCGCGATGATGCGCCGAAACCGCCGCGCTTGGAAAGTCCGGCCCCGCGTCGCCGCGAAGCCGGTTGCTGTCACAGCGGGCCGAGCGCCGGGCCGCCCCAAGCCGGCCCGCCAACCCGCCCGGCGGGTGGCTTCGCGTACCCGCGAAGCCGGGTGCTGTCACGGAGAGCCGAGCGCCGGGCCGCCCCAAGCCGGCCCGCCAACCCGCCCGGCGGGTGGCTTCGCGTACCCGCGAAGCCGGGTGCTGTCAGAAATCGAACCTGACGCCTTGGGCGAGCGGCAGGGCGCGCGAGTAGTTCACCGTGTTGGTGGCGCGGCGCATGTAGTTCTTCCAGGCGTCGCTGCCCGATTCGCGGCCGCCGCCGGTTTCTTTCTCGCCGCCGAAGGCGCCGCCGATCTCGGCGCCCGAGGTGCCGATGTTGACGTTGGCGATGCCGCAGTCGCTGCCGGTGGCCGACATGAAGGCCTCGGCCTCGCGCAGGTCGTTGGTGAAGATCGCCGACGACAGGCCTTGCGGCACGCCGTTCTGCAGCGCGATGGCCTCGTCGAGCGTCGCGTACTTCAGCACATAGAGGATGGGCGCGAAGGTTTCGTGGCACACCACGGCCGTTTGCGCCGGCATCGTCACCAGGGCCGGTGCGGCATACCAGGCATCGGCATGGCCGCCCACCGTCACGCGGGCACCGCCGCGCAGCTCGCCGCCCTGGGCCCGGGCCTCGGCCAGCGCGGTCTGCATGGTGTCGAAGGCGGCCTGGTCGACCAGCGGGCCCACCAGCACGCCGGCCTCGCGCGGGTCGCCCACCTGCAGGCTGGCGCGTGCGCGCTCCAGGCGCGCCACCAGCTCGTCGTGCACGCTGGCATGGGCGATGACGCGGCGCGTGGTGGTGCAGCGCTGGCCGGCCGTGCCCCAGGCGCCAAAGGCGATGCCGCGCACCGCCAGGTCGAGGTCGGCCGTGGGGGCCACGATGATGGCGTTGTTGCCGCCCAGCTCGAGCAGGCAGCGGCCAAAGCGCTGCGCCACGCGCGGGCCCACCGCGCGGCCCATGCGGGTGGAGCCGGTGGCCGAGAGCAGGGCCACGCGGGCATCGTCGACCAGCGCCTCGCCCACATCGGCGCGGCCGTTGAGCACCTGGCTCAGGTGCGCAGGCGCCTCGCCGCCGGCGGCGGTGTAGCGCGCCAGCGCCTGCTCGAACAGCGCCTGCGTGGCCAGCGCGGTGAGCGGCGTCTTCTCGCTAGGTTTCCACACCACGCTGTTGCCGCACACCAGGGCCAGCGTGGCATTCCAGGCCCACACGGCCACCGGAAAGTTGAAGGCCGAGATCACGCCCACCACGCCCAGCGGATGCCACTGCTCCATCATGCGGTGGCCGGGGCGCTCGCTGGCAATCGTCAGGCCATGCAGCTGGCGCGACAGGCCGACGGCGAAGTCGCAGATGTCGATCATCTCCTGCACCTCGCCCTCGCCCTCGCTGCTCACCTTGCCGGCTTCCAGCGTGACCAGCGCCGCCAGCGCGGCCTTGTGCGTGCGCAGGGTTTCGCCGAACAGGCGCACCAGCTCGCCGCGGCGCGGCGCCGGTACCGCACGCCAGGCCTCAAAGGCCTGCTGCGCGCGGCCGATGGCGGCCTGCATGTCGGCGGCGCCGGCCAGCGGCACCTGGCCGGTGAGGCCGCCGTCGATGGGCGAGCGCGCGGCCAGCGGGCCGCCGGTGGTGAGCGCCGCGGGCACGCCCAGGCGGGCCAGCAGATCGGCGGCGGTGGCGGTGGTGGCCGCGGTGCTGGTGGCGCTGGTGGCGGCGGCGGCGGTGGTGGTGTGGGGCGTGGTCATGGCAGGGACTTCAGGCTCGGGCTCGGGCTGGGGCTGGGGCGCTCAGGCGATCGACTCCACCTGGCGCGACTGCTGGTAGGCGCTGCCGAAGCGGTTGGCCAGGAAGGCGGGCAACTCTACCTGCTCCTGCCGCACGAAGCCGCTGCGCGGCAGCCGGCCCTCGCGGAACAGATCGACCGCGGCGCAGATGCCGGCGGCGGTGGTGATCTGGATCGCCGACAGCGGATTCGTCACATCCCGGTCGGCAAAGATCTTGCGCGCGAACACCTCCTGCACGAAGGCGCCGCGCTTGACGCCCGAGACGGTGACGAACACCAGCACCACGTCCTGCATGGTGGCCGGCATGCTCTTGCGCAGGATGCTCTTGAGCAGCTCCTGGTCGCCGGCCAGGCCCAGGTCGTCCAGCAGGAACTTCATGCGCTCGCGGTGGCCGGGGTAGCGCACGGTCTTGTAGTCGAGGTGGCGCACGCGGCCGCCCCAGGTCTCGCACAGCGTGCCCAGCCCGCCCGAGGTGTTGAAGGCTTCGTACTCCACGCCGTCCAGGCTGAAGTGCTCCAGCCCTTCCAGCGGCAGGGCCTGGATGAACTGGCCGCCATGGATGGCCTCGCAGGGGTGGCAGTACTCGTTGATCAGGCCGTCCACGCTCCAGGTCAGGTTGTACTTGAGCTGGTTGGTCGGAAACGCGGGCAGCGCGCCCACGCGCATCTGCACGTCGCGCACCGTCTCGAACTGGCTGGCCAGGTGGTGGGCCACGATGCCGATGAAGCCCGGCGCCAGCCCGCACTGCGGCATGAAGGCGGTGGGCGCGCCCTCGGCCAGCGCCTGGATGGCCTTGGTGGCGGCCACGTCCTCGGTCAGGTCGAAGTAGTGGCAGCCGGCCTCGCGCGCCGCACCGGCGGCCGCAATGGCCAGGTGGTAGGGCAGGGCGTTGACCACCGCGGCATGGCCGCGCACCGCCGCCAGCAGCGCGTGCGGCTCGTCGGTGTCCACCTGCGCGGTGGCCACCGTGGTGCCGGCCGGCATGGCCGCGGCCACGCGGGCCAGCGCGGCGGCGTCGCGGTCGATCACGGTGACGGTGTAGTCGCCGCTGGTGGCCAGCAGGCGGGCGATGGTCTGGCCGATGTGGCCGGCGCCGAGCAGGGCGATGTGCATGGAAGGCTCCTGGAGACGGTGGCAGGGGGGGCGGGCCGCATGGCCGATGGCCTGGAGTCTGATCTGGCGCCCGGGCGATTGAAAGCGGCAATTCGTCAGAACGATTACTGATTCGGACGATTCGTCGATACAGTTCGCCACAATGATTCAAGACGACACCGATCGCGCGCTGATCGCACGGCTGCAGGCCAATGCCCGCACACCCACCGCCGACCTGGCGCGCCAGCTGGGCATTGCCCGCACCACGGTGGTGGCGCGGCTGCAGCGGCTGGAGCGCAGCGGCGTGATCGTGGGCTACACGGTGCGCCTGGGCCAGGGCGACGAGCGCCCGCGCGTGATGGCCCAGGTGGGCATCTCGGTGGAGCCCAAGCGCTCGCGCGAGGTGGTGCTGCGCCTGCAGGCCATCCCCGAGCTGACCCAGCTGTACACGGTGAGCGGCGAGAGCGATCTGCTGGCCGTGCTGCGCGCCGACAGCACGGCGCGGCTGGACGCGCTGCTCGACGAGATCGGCGAGACCGACGGCGTGCGCAAGACCACCACCTCGGTGGTGCTGGCGGTGCGCGTCGACCGCGGTTGACCGCAGACCTGCCATGCCCCTGCCCTGCTTCGAGACCCTGAGCACCCCGCGCCTGCAACTGTCGCCGGTGGCCGAGGCCCACCTGGACGACCTGCTGCGCATGAACGGCGACGACGCGGTGACGCAGTACCTGCCCTACGCCACCTGGGCCACACGCGCCGATGGCGAGGCCTGGCTGGCGCGCATGCAGGCGCTGCAGGCCACCGGCGGTGCCCAGCAGCGGGTGCTGCAGCGCCGCGCCGATGGCCGGGTGATCGGCAGCCTGCTGCTGTTCAAGCACGACGAAGGCAGCCGCCGCATCGAGCTGGGCTATGCGCTGGCGCGCGACTGCTGGGGCCAGGGCTGGATGCGCGAGGCCGTGCAGGCCGCCTGCGCCCATGCCTTCGGCGTGCTGCAGCTGCGCCGCATCGAGGCCGAGGTGAACCCCGACAACGCCGCCTCGTGCGCGCTGCTGGCGCGCCTGGGCTTCACGCTCGAAGGCCGGCTGCGCCAGCGCTGGACGGCCAAGGGCCGCAGCTACGACACGAACCTGTACGGCCTGCTGGACAGCGACGCGCGGCCGGCCGCCTGAGCGCGCGGCTCAGGCTTCCAGCGCCAGCCGCACGCGCACCGCCGCACGCCCGCGCGGCGCCGGCGGGGCGGCCACGGCCTGCACCAGCATCAGCGCCAGGCGCTTGAGCGCATCCCAGGGCTCGAGCGGCCATTGCGGGTGCTTCAAGCCCTTGACGATGCCGTCGCAGGTGCTGGCGGCCTCCACCAGGTGGGCCAGCTGGTGCTCGGCCAGCAGCGGCAGCACGCGCTCGAACAGGCGCTCCTTGTTGCCCCACACGCGGTTCTCGCGCAGCGCCATCGGCAGCGGCTTGCCGTGGGCCATGGCGTCCTTCACGCGCTTGAGTGCGCGGATGTCCTCGGCCAGGGTCCAGTGCACCAGCACCGTGGCTTCGCCCTCGGCGCGCAGGCCGTCCACCATGCGCAGCACGCGGGCCGTCTGGCCGGCCAGCACCGCCTCGCTGAGCTTGAACACGTCGTAGCGCGCCACGTTCAGCACCGCGGCTTCCACCTGCTCGTAGGCCAGCTCGCCGGCCGGGTACAGCAGCGCCAGCTTCTGCAGCTCTTGGTGCGCGGCGAGCAGGTTGCCTTCCACGCGATCGGCAAAAAAGGCCAGGGTCTGCACGCCCACATCGCCTTCGGCCACGCGCTGGCCCTGGCGCGCCAGGCGCTGGGCGATCCACTGCGGCAGCGCGCGGCGTTCAACCGGATCGACGCGCACGCTCACGCCCGCGGCGTCCAGCGCGATGAACCAGGCCGACTGCTGCTGCTGGCGGTCGAGCCGGGGCAGGTGCACGATGGTCAGCACGTCGTCGCCCACCGCGGCGCAGTAGCGCTGCAGGGCCTCGGAGCCGTCCTTGCCCGGCTTGCCGCCGGGTATGCGCAGCTCGATCAGCTGGCGCTCGGCAAACAGGCTCATGGCCTGGGCCGCGCCGAGCACGCCCGACCAGTCGAAGTGCGCGCCGCTCACGGTGAACACCTTGCGTTCGCTGTAGCCGGCCGCACGGGCGGCGTTGCGCACCGCGTCGCCGGCTTCCTGGGCGAGCAGCGGCTCGTCGCCGTGCACGGTGTAGACCGGCTTCAGGCCGCGGGCGAGGTGGGCGTCGAGCTGATCGCTGCGCAGTTGCATCTTGGGCGTGGATTGTGGCGCGGCTTTGGCCGGTCAAGGGTCGCTGCCACGGGCGCCGTCAGCGTGCCGGGCTCACCCGGGCCAGGCGGCGCAGCACCTGCAGCACGATGTCGGTCTGCATCGCGGCGTAAAGCTCGCCTTCTTCCTGCTCCTTGGCCAGGGCCGAGGTCTCGCTGTAGCTCATGTCGCGGCTGAGCATCAGCTCGGTGTCGGGGATCAGTTCGCGGCCGCCCGGCGTCTCGGCGCGAAACACCAGGCGCACGCGCAGCGTCAGCTCGCGCACCTGGCCGGCCGCGGTGGACGCGGCCACCACCTTCTGGCGCCGGTCTTCCAGCACGCGCAGCACCACCTCGGCCTGGGCCGGCGCCGGCAGCACCTGCACCTGGCCGCTCAGGCGGCGCTGCAGCTCCTCGCCCAGCGGCGAATCGGCAGCCAGGCCCAGCAGCGCAATGCGTGCAAAGGGCAGCGGCGGCTCGCTGCGCAGCGCAAAGCCGCAGCCGCCCAGCGCGCCGGCGGCGGCCGCCGCCAAGGCGACGGCACCCAGCTGCCGGCGGCGGAGCATCATCGCCACGCCGCTCACACCACCACGTTGACCAGGCGACCCGGCACCACGATCACCTTCTTGGCCGCCTTGCCTTCGCTGAACTTGGCGAACTCGGCCGAGGCCAGCGCGGCCGCCTCGATGGCGGCCTTGTCGGCAGCGGCCGGCACCGTCACGGCGCCGCGGGTCTTGCCGTTGATCTGCAGCACCAGCTCGACCTCGTCCTGCACCAGGGCCGATTCGTCCACCGCGGGCCAGGGCGCATCCAGCAGCCCGCCGATGGCCGCGGCATAGCCCAGTTCGACCCACAGGCCGTGGCTGATGTGCGGGCAGGCCGGGTACAGCGCGCGCAGCAGCACCGAGACGGCCTCGCACAGCGTGGCGGTGTCACCGTCACTGCCGTCGGGCTTGAAGGCCTCCAGCGCGTTGAGCAGCTTCATGCAACCCGAGACCACGGTGTTGTACTGCATGCGCTCGTAGTCGTGGCTCATCTGGCGCAGCACCAGATGCACCTCGCGGCGCAGCGCCTTGGCCTCGGCGCGCAACCCGGCCTTCGACAGATCGCTGGCGGTGGCGCGCTGCAGCGCCTCGTGGTGTTTGGCACCGAAGGCCCACACGCGCTTGAGGAAGCGGTGCGCGCCCTCGACGCCGGCGTCGTTCCACTCCAGCGTCTGCTCGGGCGGGCTGGCGAACATCACGAACAGGCGCGCGGTGTCGGCGCCGTAGCGGTCGATCAGCTCCTGCGGGTCGACGCCGTTGTTCTTCGACTTCGACATCGTGCCGACGCCGCCGTAGTCCACCGCCGAGCCGTCGCTCTTGAGCTTGGCGCCCACCACCTTGCCGCCGGCATCGGTGACGTTCTCGACCTCGTGCGGCCAGAAGTACTCGATGCCGCCCTGCGCGGTGCGCCGGCTGTAGATGTGGTTGAGCACCATGCCCTGGGTCAGCAGCTTGGTGAAGGGCTCGCTCATGGCCACCAGGCCCAGGTCGCGCATCGCCTTGGTCCAGAAGCGCGCGTACAGCAGGTGCAGGATGGCGTGCTCGATGCCGCCGATGTACTGGTCCATGCCGGCGCCACCGGCCGCGCTGGTGCTGGGCGGCATCCAGTAGCGCGTGCCGTCGGCCACCATGGCCTGCGGGTTGGCCGGATCGCAGTAGCGCATGAAGTACCACGAACTGTCGACGAAGGTGTCCATCGTGTCGGTCTCGCGGCGGCCCGGCTGGCCGCACACCGGGCAGGGCGCGTTGAGGAAGTCCTCGCGCCTGGCCAGCGGGTTGCCGCTGCCGTCGGGGATGCAATCCTCGGGCAGCACCACCGGCAGGTCCTGCTCGGGCACCGGCACCGCACCATGCTCGGCGCAGTGGATGATCGGGATCGGCGTGCCCCAGTAGCGCTGGCGGCTCACGCCCCAGTCGCGCAGGCGCCAGGTGGTCTTCTTCTCGCCCAGGCCCTTGGCGCCGAGCAGCTCGGCCACCTTGGCCACGGCGTCCTTGTGGCCCAGGCCGTCGAGCAGGCCGCTGTGGACGCAGCGCGCGCGCGGCTTGTCGCCATACCAGTCGGCCCAGGCCTCGGTGGAGAAGTGCTCGCCGTCCACCGCGATCACCTGCTGGATCGGCAGCGCGTACTTCTTGGCAAACGCGAAGTCGCGCTCGTCGTGCGCCGGCACGCCCATCACGGCGCCGTCGCCATAGCTCATCAGCACATAGTTGCCGACCCACACCTCCACCTGCGCGCCGGTGAGCGGGTGGGTGACGAACAGGCCCGTGGCCAGGCCTTCCTTCTCCTTGGTGGCCAGCTCGGCCTCGGTGGTGCCGCCGGCCTTGCAGGTCTCGATGAACGCGGCCAGCGCCGGGTTGCTGGCGGCGGCATGCGTGGCCAGCGGGTGCTCGGGCGCCACGGCGCAGAAGCTCACGCCCATGATGGTGTCGGCGCGGGTGGTGAACACCCACATGCGGCCGTCACCGATCAGCGCACCGGCGGCATCGCGGATGTCGTGCGGGAAGGCGAAGCGCACGCCCTCGCTCTTGCCGATCCAGTTCTCCTGCATCAGCCGCACGCGCTCGGGCCAGCCCGACAGGTAGTTCGGGTCTTGCGGGTTGTTCACTGCCGACAGCAGCTCGTCGGCGTAGTCGGTGATCTTCAGGTAGTAGCCCGGGATCTCGCGCTTTTCCACCGGCGCGCCGCTGCGCCAGCCGCGGCCGTCGATCACCTGCTCGTTGGCCAGCACGGTCTGGTCGACCGGGTCCCAGTTCACCACCTGGGTGCGGCGCTCGGCGATGCCCTTTTCCAGCATCTTCAGAAACAGCCACTGGTTCCAGCGGTAGTACTGCGGCTGGCAGGTGGCGACCTCGCGGCTCCAGTCGATGGCCAGGCCCATGGCGGCCATCTGGCCCTTCATGTGGGCGATGTTCGAGTAGGTCCACTGCGCCGGCGGCACCTTGTTCTTCATGGCCGCGTTCTCGGCCGGCAGGCCGAAGGCGTCCCAGCCCATCGGCATCAGCACGTTCATGCCCTTCATGCGCAGCTGGCGCGCGAGCATGTCGTTGATGGTGTAGTTGCGCACATGGCCCATGTGCAGCTTGCCGCTGGGGTAGGGCAGCATCGAGCAGGCGTAGAACTTGGGCCGCGTGTGATCCTCGACCACACGGTAGGCATCGGTCGCGTTCCAGTGCGACTGGGCGGCCGCTTCGACCTCGGTGGGGGCGTATTTCTCGTTCATCCCGCCGATTGTAGGAGGGGGGTCTGGCGCGACCAGCCCGTGCCGGCGCTTCAGCGTGGCGGCTGGCCTTCGGTGACGAAGCCGATGCGCACCAGTCCGGCCTGCTGCACCAGGCCGATCAGCTCGGCAATGCGGCCATAGGGCACGGCCTGGTCGGCACGCAGCTGCACCTCGGTGCCGGGGTCGCGGCTGGCGGCCTCGCGCACGCGGGCCTGCAGCTGCTCGGCCTTGACCGGCTCGTCACCCCAGAAGAACTGGCCCTGGCCGTCCACCGCCACGGCCACCGCGCTGGGCGCGGCGCTGGGTGTGGCGCCAGCGGCCTTGGGCAGATCGAGCCGCAGGCTGGTGCTCATCAACGGCGCGGTGATGATGAAGATCACCAGCAGCACCAGCATCACGTCGATCAGCGGCGTCATGTTGATGTCGCTCATCGGCTGCGAGGCCGACGCGCGCTCGAGCCGGCCAAAGCTCACAGCGGCGTCCCGGGCGGGCTGGAGCGGCGCACGCTGCACGCGCTGCGGGGCTGGCTCATTTCAGCGCCATCTCGCGCAGGTCGTGGGCAAAGCCTTCGAGCTCGGCCTCGCAGCCGGCCACCCACTTGCCGAACAGGTTGTAGGCCAGCACCGCCGGAATGGCCACCGCCAGGCCGGCGGCGGTCATGATCAGCGCCTCGCCCACCGGGCCGGCCACCTTGTCGATGGTGATCGCGCCGGCGGTCGAGATGCTCAGCAGCGCGTGGTAGATGCCCCACACCGTGCCGAACAGGCCGATGAAGGGTGCCGTGCTGCCGATCGAGGCCAGCAGCACCTGGCCATGCTGCAGGCGCTGCAGGCTGCGGTGCATGGCATCGCGCAGGCGCCGGGTGAGCTGGCTGCTGCGGTCGGCCTGCGTGGCCAGCGTGCCGGCCGCCTCGCGCGCGATGGCGGCGTCCAGCAGCGGCAGCAGCACCGTCTCGCGGTCCAGGCTGGCCAGCCGCTGGCGGCCGTTGTCGAGCGAATCGGCGCCCCAGAACGCGGCGATCGCCAGCGCCAGATCGCGCCGCGCGCGGTTCAGGCCGAAACCCTTCCACAGGATCAGCACCCAGGCACTGACCGACATCGCCAGCAGCAGCACCGCCACCGCGCGGCCGATGGCATCGCTTTCGCCCCAGAACTGCGCCAGGCCCTGCATGCCGTCAGGCCGCCTTGAAGCCGAGCACGTCGGCCATGTCGTACAGGCCGTTGGCGCGCGTGGCCAGGTAGCGTGCGGCGCGCAGGCTGCCCTGGGCATAGCCGGCGCGGCTGGAGGCCTTGTGCGAGATCTCGATGCGCTCGCCGGTGCCGGCAAACAGCACGGTGTGGTCGCCGATGATGTCGCCGCCGCGGATGGTGGCAAAGCCGATGGTCGACGGATCGCGCTCGCCGGTGACGCCCTCGCGGCCGTACACCGCGCAATCCTTCAGCTCGCGCCCCAGTGCGGCGGCCACCGTCTCGCCCATGGCCAGCGCGGTGCCGCTGGGCGCATCCACCTTGTGGCGGTGGTGGGCTTCGACGATCTCGATGTCGTAGCCCTGGCTGAGCGCGCGCGCGGCCTGGTCGAGCAGGCGCATCACCACGTTCACGCCCACGCTCATGTTCGGCGCCAGCAGGATGGCGATGTGCTCGGCATGGTCGCGCAGCTCGGCCTTCTGGGCCTCGCTGAAGCCGGTGGTGCCGATGACCAGCTTGACGCCGGCGGTGCGGCAGGCCGCGGCATGGGCCAGCGTGCCTTCGGGGCGGGTGAAGTCGATCAGCACCTGGGCGCCGGCCAGGCCCGCCGCCAGATCGGCGGTGATGGCCACGCCGGTGTCACGGCCGGCAAAGGCGCCTGCATCCTGGCCCAGCGCCGGGCTGCCGGGCTGATCAAGTGCGCCGGCCAGCAGGCAATCGGGCGCCGCCAGCACGGCCTCTACCAGCATGCGGCCCATGCGGCCGGAGGCGCCGGCCACCGCCACGCGCAGCGGCGCGCCCACCGGACTGCCCATCGCGCTCATGTCGCTTCGAGCGGCGGGTAGCTGCGCTGCGGCGGCGGGGTGTCGGCCGGCGGCGCATCCACCTTGGGCGGACGCGGCAGGGCCTGCTTTTCCTCGGGCGTGAGCTCGAGCACCGGCTTCTTGCCGTCGGCGCGGGTGCGCGTGATCGAGCTGACGAACTCCTGCTCGCTGGGCAAGTCGGGCGCCTCGAGCTTGTCCAGCTTGTCGTCCTTGAACCAGGCCACCACGGCCCGGCGCTGCGGCTCGGTGCCGGGGCGGCGGATCGTGAACACGTAATCCCAGCGGTTGGCGTGGAACACGTCGGTGAGCATCGGCGAGCCCAGGATGTCGCGCACCTGGTTGCGGCCCATGCCCGGCTTGATCAGCGCCACCTGCTCCTTGGTGACCACGTTGCCCTGCACGATGTCCATGCGGTAGGGGGTGATCACGCCGAGAAAACTGTCGCTCTGGCTGATGGAAGGCAGCGAGGGCAGGTAGGAGCATCCGGCCAGGCCGGTGGCCAGCAGCGGGGCCAGCCAGCAGCGCGGGGCGGCAAAGCGAACGGTGAGCGATCTGCGCAAGAGGCCTGCCATGCGGTAGGGGTGCGAAAGGGCACTGCATTGCGCAGCACCCGCGGCTGGATATGATCCCAGGATTCTAGCGACGCCAACATGCCGCAAACCGAAGACTCCCCGCAAGCCCGCGTTGACGAGCTCAAGAGCAGTGGCCTGAAGGCCACGCTGCCGCGCATCAAGATCCTTGAGGTCTTCCAGCGCACGACCGAACGGCACATGACAGCCGAAGATGTCTACAAGGCGCTGCTGATGGAGGGCGCCGACATCGGCCTGGCCACCGTCTACCGCGTGCTGATGCAGTTCGAGCAGGCCGGTCTGCTGTCGCGCAGCCACTTCGAATCCGGCAAGTCGGTGTTCGAGCTGAACGAAGGCCGCCACCACGACCACCTGGTGTGCCTGACCTGCGGCCGTGTCGAGGAGTTTTTCGACGCCGAGATCGAGCAGCGCCAGCGCGCCATCGCGCAGCGCCACGGCTTCGATCTGCAGGATCACGCGCTGTCGCTGTACGCCGTCTGCAACAAGACCGACTGCCCGCACCGCAGCAAGTAAGGCCGGATCAGTCTTCGGCCTGCTGCATCGCGCGCTGATGGCGCTGGATGAATTCCTGATAGGTGTCGATGCCGCGCAATTGCAGGATGGTGTTGCGCACCGCCGCCTCCACCAGCACCGCCAGGTTGCGCCCGGCATCCACCGCGATCACCACCTTGCGCACCGGCATGCCCAGGATCTCTTCGTACAGCGGCTCGTAGGGCAGGCGTTCGAACTCGCGCTCCATCGTCTCCTTGCGCACCAGGTGGACGATCAGCTTGAGCCGCATCTTGCGGCGCACGGCGGTCTCGCCAAAGATCGCCTTGATGTCGAGCAGGCCGATGCCGCGCACCTCGAGCAGGTTCTGCAGCAGCTCGGGGCAGCGCCCTTCCAGTGCGCTCTGGCTGATCTTGTAAAGATCCACCGCGTCGTCGGCCACCAGGCCATGGCCGCGGCTGATCAGCTCGAGGCCCAGTTCGCTCTTGCCCAGGCCTGATTCACCGGTGAGCAGCACGCCCAGGCCCAGGATATCCATGAACACGCCGTGGCGGGTGATGCGGTCGGCAAACAGGTGCGCCAGATAGGCGCGCACGATGTCGATCACCTGGCCGGCCGACTCGGTAGTCACGAACAGCGGGATCTCGGCGCGGTCGCACATCGCCACCAGGCGGTCGGGCGGGGTCACGCCGTCGGCGCCGATCAAGACAGGCGGCTCCAGCGTCACGATGCGGGCAATGCGGCGCTCCTGGTCTTCGGGCGCTGATTGCGACAGGTAGGCCACCTCGCGGCGGCCGACGATCTGCACCCGGTAGGGGTGGATGTAGTTCAGGTAGCCCACCAGGTCGGCCGCGCTCTGGGCGTCGCGCACCGCGGCATCGTCAAAGCGGCGCTCCGGGTGGGCGTGGCCGGCAATCCACTCCCAGCGCAGCAGTTCGCGCTGCGCCTCGAACAGCGCCTCGGCGCTGATGGATGTGGGTTTCACGGGCGGGCGGCTGGCGGTGGGCGGCTGGGGCTCAGGCCACCGACTTCAGCGGCGCCCAGTCGGCAATCAGCTTGTGCAGCGCGGCGGCGTCCTCGGCGGTCTTCAGCTGCTCGCGCAGGCCGCGGTCGGACAGCATTTCGGCGATCTCGGACAGGATCTCCAGGTGCCGCTGCGTGGCGGCCTCGGGCACCAGCAGAAAGATCAGCAGGCTCACCGGCTCGTCGTCGGGGGCATCAAACGGGATCGGCTGCAGCACGCGGATCACGGCTGCCAGCGGATTTTTCAGGCCCTTGATGCGGCCGTGCGGAATGGCCACGCCATGGCCCAGGCCGGTGGAGCCCAGGCGTTCTCGCGCAAACAGGTTGTCGGTGACCGTGGCACGCGCGATCGCGTGCTGGTTTTCAAACAACAGCCCTGCCTGTTCAAAGGCGCGCTTCTTGCTGGTTGCATCCACATCCACCAGCACATTGCTGGCCGGCAGGATGGCGGCGAGACGGTTCATGGCTTTGACCCCACGCAGCGCCACGCGTCGAGGGGCGCAAGCACGGGATGTGTGACAGAGCGACGCATTATAGAAACGGCTTGCTGCACTGCAGTGTGGACTTCACCCGCAGGTACGGGATGTTGTCATCGTGATGAACTGCCGCTGGGCGGCGATGAAAAACGGCCCCGAAGGGCCGTTGCGTGCCAGAAGGCTGCGCGGCGCGTGTCAGGGCGCTTCGGCGTCCAGCAGATTGCGCTTGGTGGTGGCGTGGTGGTGATCCTGCAGGCGATCCTTGTGGCGGACGACTTGACGATCCAGCTTGTCCATCAGCTGGTCGATCGCGGCGTACATGTCCTCGTGGGACTGTTCGACGAAGATATCGCGGCCCTTCACATGCAAAGTCACCTCAGCCTTCTGTCGGCGTTCCTTCTCCTTCAGCTTCTCAACCGTCAGCAAAACGGCGACATCGACCACCTGGTCAAAATGTCGCGTCACCCGATCCAGCTTTGTGAGCACGTACTCACGCAGCGCCGGGGTCACTTCCAAGTGGTGACCGCTGATCGTCAGGTTCATCGAAGCGTCCTTTCAAATGGGTTCCAGTGCGCAAGACGGGCCATCACAGGGGGCCGAACCACCTGTCTTACAGCGCCCGTCCGAATCCAGTGTGCGCCCGTTTCGCGCCGCCTGACAAGACCATGCCGCGGTGTAGGATTGACCGGTTTGCCAGTTCGTGCACGTTCAGGATCGGCTTGTTTTGGTCGCCTCTTGTTACACACTGGCAGAGTTTCCATCCGCACTAACCACGAGTACGCCGGGCAGGCCGGGTGTCAATCGGGGTAAAGTGGCAAAAACGGTGGCACAGATCTGCATCGCAGCGTCGGGAGCACCCGGCGGGCACTGTCGGTTTTTGCGTTTCCGCTGTCTGAGACCGAGCGTTGAGATCGCCGGCCCGGCAGATTCCATTCCAGTCCTACCCAGGAGCCGTGAGCGGCGGCAGCCCGATGCGTAAGAGCGCCACCAATGAAGATGTGCTGTCCACCCGGGAGGCCGCTGAACGGCTGGGGGTGGCGCTGCGCACTGTCCAGCTGTGGGTCGAGAGCGGGGTGCTGCCGGCCTGGAAGACCGCTGGCGGACACCGCCGCATCTCGCGCACGGCTGTCGAGCGCCTGATCGAGGAGCGGCGCAATGCGCTGGCCGGCGATGAGCGTGCCGAGCCGGCTGACGCGCCGTCGCAGTTCAAGGTGATGGTGGTCGAGGACGAGCCGCAGCTGCTGCAGCTGCTGATCATGGTGATCAAG
This sequence comes from Aquabacterium sp. OR-4, assembly GCF_025290835.2. NCBI lineage: Bacteria > Pseudomonadati > Pseudomonadota > Betaproteobacteria > Burkholderiales > Sphaerotilaceae > Pseudaquabacterium > Pseudaquabacterium prasiolae. The sequence continues at coordinate 587,282 of NZ_JAOCQD020000001.1, forward strand.
GGCTGGGAGCTGCCGCTCGAGGTCAGCGGCGCGCGCGACGGTTTCGATGCGCTGCTGCAGATGGGCCGCAGCTGCCCCGACCTGCTGATCACCGACCTGAACATGCCGGGCATGGACGGCTTCAAGATGATTGCCTCGCTGCGCGCCCAGGGCGCCGACTTCGGGGCCATGGACATCGTGGTGGTCACCGCGCTCACCGAGGCCGAGATCGCCCAGCGCGGCGGCCTGCCCGAGGGCGTGCGGGTGTTCTACAAGCCGGTGCCCTACGACCACATCGAGCAGCTGGTGCGCGACCGCCTGGGCGGTCTGGCCGCCGCAGCCTGAGCGCGGCGGGTCTGGCATGGCGCGGGTGCTGATCGTCGACGACCAGCCTGACATCCGGCGCCTGATCCGCATGACGCTCGAGGACGAACCCTTCGAGGTGCAGGAGGCCGCCAATGGCGAGCAGGCGCTGGCCGCCGTGGCCAGCTGGCGGCCTGACCTGATCCTGCTGGATGTGATGATGCCGGGCCGCTTCGACGGCCTGCAGGTCTGCGCCTCGGTGCGTGCCGACCCGGGCTCGTCTGACATCCGCGTGGTGCTGCTGAGCGCGCGCGCCGACAGCGGCGACCGCGCAGCCGGCCAGGCCGCCGGGGCCGACGAGTACCTGACCAAGCCCTTCAGCCCGCTGCAGCTGCTCGAAACCATCGACCGCCTGCTGCCCGGCGGCTGAGTGCCGGCCCGGGCGCGCGGCGGCCGGATGGCCTGGGACGCGATGCCATAATCTTGGCATCGTCGCTTTTGGAGCACGGCCTTGGACCCGAGCCACCCTCGGTGACCGTCCACTCCAGATCCGTTCTGGGGTGAGGCGGTTCCCACGCAACACCTTCCCCCAACGGATTGACGCCGGTCTCGCCTGCTGCACAGGCCAGGCCGGTGCGCTGGAGCAGCTCCCATGCTCAACATGTTCTCGCTGGCCAGCGGCCGGCTCGTGCAGACCGAGATCACCAGCCTCGACGAACTGGCCAAGGGCCACCCGGTGTGGGTGGATCTGGAGGCGCCGTCGCCGATGGAAAAAGGCTGGATCGGTGCCCGCTTCGGGCTGACCATTCCCGACAACATCGTCGACGACGATCTCGAGGAGTCGGCCCGCTTCTACGAGGAAGACAACGGCGAGCTGCACATCCGCTCCGACTTCCTGATCGACGACGACATCACGCCGCGCAACGTGCGGGTGGCCTTCATCCTGAAGGACGGCGTGCTGTTCTCGGTGCATGACGAAGATCTGCCGGTGTTTCGCCTGCTGCGCCTGCGTGCCCGGCGCACGCCGGCGCTGATCGAGGACGCCAAGGACGTGCTGCTCAAGCTCTACGACGCCGACGCCGAGTACTCGGCCGATGCGCTGGAGGGCATCTACGACAGCCTCGAGAAGGTCAGCGCGCGGGTGCTCAAGCAGGACGTGGACGACCGTGCCGCCGGCGACGCGCTGAGCGCCATCGCCAAGGAGGAGGACCTGAACGGCCGCATCCGCCGCAACGTGATGGACACGCGGCGCGCGGTGAGCTTCATGATGCGCAGCCGCATGCTCAATGCCGAGCAGTTCGAGGAGGCGCGGCAAATCTTGCGCGACATCGACTCGCTGGACAGCCACACCGCCTTCCTGTTCGACAAGATCAACTTCCTGATGGACGCCACGGTCGGCTTCATCAACATCAACCAGAACAAGATCATCAAGATCTTCTCGGTGGCCAGCGTCGCGCTGCTGCCGCCCACGCTGATTGCCAGCATCTACGGCATGAACTTCCAGCACATGCCCGAGTTGAGCCAGCGCTGGGGCTACCCGTTTGCACTGAGCCTGATGGTGGCCTCGGTGGCGGCACCGTTCATCTACTTCCGGCGCAAGGGTTGGTTGCGTTGAAACGACGCTCCTGCATCTGGCGGATGTAAGCAGTTGCACGCGCGTGCTAGCGTGCCGGCTTTCACGGTGCGGCTGCCCAGGCGGCTCCTACACTTCGCGACCATGGCCGTCCATCCCCGCCTTCTTCGCCTGCCGCTGCTCACTCTGGCGGCTGCCTGGCTGACCGCGACTGCGGCGCATGCCCAGTTCGCGATGGTGCCGTCGCCCCTGCCGCCGGTGCTGCAGCCCAGCCAGGCCGAGAGCGACCAGGACTACCGGGCCGAGGCCGCCAAGCACATCTACGCCAGCTACCCGATGCGGATCTACAAGGGCCGCATGCCGCCGCTGCTGTACGGCGTGGCGATCGTCGAGACCGAGATCGACGCCGAGGGCAAGCTGATCGACGTGCGCATCCGGCGCCCGCCGGCGGCGCCCGAGGTCGGCCCCTGGATCGTGCAGATGATCCGCAAGGCGGCGCCGTTTCCGCCCCCGGCCAAGATGGGCAAGGCCATCTACCAGGACATCTGGCTGGTGCACAAGGGCGGCAACTTCCAGCTCGATACGCTGACCGAAGGCCAGAACTGAGGCCGCGGCGGGCGCTGCCTCAGCGCGCCGCCAGCCGCAGGCGCAGCCAGCGCAGCACGGCGCCCAGCAGCGGCACCTGCTCGTAGACCTGGCGCGCGGCATCCCAGTAGTCGCGGTGCAGCAGCACGCGGTCGTCGGCGTCAAAGCGCAGGTGGCTGGCGCCGTGGATCAGCAGCTCGTCGCCTTGCGCGCCCTGGCGGCGGAAGCGGAAGTCCCAGCTCAGAAAGGCCTCGTCGCCGGCTGAGAAGCGGGTGAGCACCGTGAAGCGCGGCGCCTGCAGGGTGTCGAACATGTGCTCGAAGATGCGCCGGATCGGCGCCAGACCGGTGACGTCGTTGAACGGATCGATGAAGCGCGCGTCGTCGGCGTAAACCTCGCCCAGCCGGGCCAGCGATGCCGGCGTGAGCTGCTCGAACAGCGCCACCACGCGCGCCACGCGGGCATCGGCACCGGCGGCGCCAGCGCCACCACCACCGGCATTGCCATCGCCGCCGGTACCGGGCGCACCAAGGGGCGGCAACGCCGGGCCTGGCTCAATGGCCGGTGGCACGGCGCACGGTTCCGAAGTAGAGGCCGTCGGGCCAGGGGCGCAGCGCCTTCAGCAGCCGCGTGAAGCGCTTGGGAAAGTGGATCTCGAAGCGGCCGGCCGACCAGCCTTGCAAGATGGCGGTGGCGGCGGCATCGGGGGTCATCAGGGCCGGCATCGGGAAGCGATTCTGCGCGGTGAGCGGCGTGTCGACGAAACCCGGGTTGATCAGCGAGACGCCCACGCCCAGCGGCGACAGGTCGAGGTAAAGCGACTCGGCCAGGTTGATCAGCGCCGCCTTGGTGGGCCCGTAGGCCAGCGACATCGGCAGCCCGCGGTAACCGGCCACGCTGCCCACCAGGCTGAGGTGCGCAGCCTGGCCATCCTCGGCCTGGCGCAGCAGCAGCGGCAGCGTGGCGTCCAGCAGGTTCAGTGCGCCGACGTAGTTGACCTGCTGGTGGCGCAGCGCGTCGACCAGGTCGAAGCCCTTGGCATGCATGGCGCGGTAGTGGCCGGCGCAGTACATCACCAGGTCGATGCGGCCATGGCGGGCCAGCACGGCGTCGGTGGCGCCGCGCATCGCGCCGATGTCGGTGCTGTCCAGCGGCAAGGTCCACGCGCCGGGATGGGCCGCGCCGAAGGCGCTGAGCCGCTCGGTCGGACGGGCCGACACCACCACCTGCGCGCCGCGGCGCAGCAGTTGGGTCGCGGTGGCGGCGCCGATGCCGGTGGAGGCACCCACCAGCCACACGCAGCGGCCCTGCCAGTCGGTGATGCGGGGGTTCAGCGCCATGGTGGTGACCTCAAAGCGTCTCGCCGGGGGCGAGCTTGCGAAACGACAGCAACACCTCGCCCACGCGGATGCCGAACTTGCTCATCACCGCGCGGTTGATCAGCACCCGCTCGTCGACCAGGAACATCCAGTCGTCGAAGTTGATCTCCCACACCCGGCCATCGACCGGCAGCTTGAGCGTGTAGCGCCAGTTCAGCGCATGGCCGGCCGATTCGCCGCGGGCCTCGCCCAGCACGTCGGCGGCGCGGCCGCTCCAGCGCCCGTCGGCGGTGCGCTGCAGCGTCCACACCCGCTGCTCGCGGCGGCCGTCGGCGTAGCTGAACTGCTCGTCGAGCGTGCCGGTGTCACCTTGCCAGGTGCCGGTGATGTGCACCGTGAAGCGCTGCAGTGCCCGGCCGCTGCGGTCGGTGACCAGGCCGTGGCCGATCAAGGCGCCGTCGAAGTAGCGGCGCAGGTCCAGCGTCGGCTGCTGGGTGGCGTAGTCGCTGGCCTGCGGCGTGGCGCAGCCGCCCAGGCCCAGCACGGCGCTCAGGGTGCCGGCCAGCAGCCAGGCCATGGCGGCGCGGCGGCCGCGGGAGTTTGCAGATGGGCTCATCGGGGCTCCAGCAGATGACGGCATTGCCACAGTGCGGCGGCGGCGCACAGCTTGACCAGGCAGGGCAGGGCGGCGTAGGCCAGGGTCAGGGCCTCGAGCCCGGCGCGGCTGCTGCTGCCGGGCGCGTAGCCCGCCCACTGCAGCGCCGGCAGGGCCAGGCCGGCGGCCAGCGCCAGGTTGAGCTTGGTGGCGGCATGCCACCAGCCGATGTAGCGGCCCTCGTGCCGCTGGCCGTGGCCGGCACGGCGGATCACCTCGGCCAGCAGCGCACCGGGCACCGCCAGGTCGGCGCCCAGTGCCAGCCCGCTGCCGATGCACACCGCGGCAAAGGCGCTGCTGTCGCCCGGGCCCAGCCGCGCAGCCCAGGCGAACACCGCCACCGCCAGCGCCATGCCGGCGCCCCAGCAGCGCACCGCGCCAAACCGCGCCACGGCGCGCACCCACAGCGGCAGCGCCAGCGCGGCGGCCGCAAAGTAGCTGCCCAGAAACAGCGGCTCCAGTGCCGGCGCCTGCAGGCGATCGCGCACGAAAAACAGCACCAGCGTGGCCGGCACCGCGCTGGCCACGCCGTTGAGCACGAACACCGCCAGCAAGCAGCGAAAGGCCCGGTTGTGCCAGGGCAGCAGCCACGACGCGGCTGGCCGCACCGGCACGCCGGTGGCCACCGCGTGCAGCGGCGCGGCGTGGTACGGCGCCGTGCCCAGCGCCGCCAGGCCAAGGGCCAGCAGCAGCAGGCCCGCGCCCACCATCACCGGGATGCCGGCCAGCCCCGGCAGCACGCTGCCGCCGATCACGCCGGCCAGTGCCAGGCCCTCGCGCCAGCCGGTCCAGCGCGACTGCGCAGCCAGGTCGCCGCCCAGGCGCGTGCCCCAGGCCTGGTGCAGCACGCCCAGCGCGCTGTAGCCGGCGTAGGTGATCACCAGCGCCGCGGCACACCAGGCCAGCAGCGCGCTGGCGCCCGCGCCGGCCACCGCCGCAGCTGGAAAGTACAGCGCCACGAAGCCGCAGCCCAGCAGCAGCGCGCCCAGCCCGGCCAGGCCCAGCGCCTGGCGGCGGCCGGCGGCCAGAGCCCGGTCGGCCAGCCGGCCCAGCCAGGGATCGACCAGCGCATCGGCCGCACGGGTGGCCAGCAGCACCAGGCCCAGCCCGGCCAGCGGCACACCCAGCTGTGCCGCATAGTGCCCCGGCAGCAGCAGGTACAGCGGCAGCGCCACGAAGGCCAGCGGTGCGCCCAGGGCGCCATAGCGCAGCCCGTCCAGCGCCGAGGGCGTGGCGGCGGCTGGCCGCGCGGGGGCCGGCTTGGCGGTGTCCATCGCCCGGCCCATCAAGTGCTGCCCAGCAGTTGCTGGCGCAGGCCCGGCTCCGAGCTGCGTGGCGACAGCCAGATGCCGAAGAACAGCGGCCCGAACGCCGGCTCGGCCACCTCGCCGCGCGCCTGGCCGTTGTGGAAGAAGCGCGTGGCGGCGCCCGGGCGCTGCACGCCGGTGAGGCGGTCACCGGCCTGCACATCGGGAAACAGCCGGGTCAGCGCGGCCAGCCAGCGGGTGGCCTGGGCCTCGTCGAAGGGGCCGATGCGCCGCATCTCGCTGATCGACCGTTCGGCGATCTGCCGGCCGACCAGGGCGCGGGTGTACTGCAGCTCCAGCGCCAAGGCCTGGGTCGGCAGGTCGGCCGCGGCAGCGGACGCCGCGCTCCACAGCCGCAGCTCGTACAGCGACAGGCCGAACCAGCGCATCGTGGCGCTGCCACGCCAGCGTGCGGCGGGCAGCTCGGCCTGCACCTCGGGGGGCGGCTCGGGCGGGCCCTGGGTGGCTTGGGCGCGCAGCGGCGCGGCCGCGGGCGCGAAGGCCAGGGCGCAGAGCACGGTGCGGCGCGGCAGCATGGCTGAGCTTGCGGTGGATGGCGAGACGCCGACAGCGGTTGCCGGGCCGCTCAGGCGTGGGCCAGGGTGAACTGCATGACGTCGGTGCTGCCCGCGCTGAAGGCGGCCTCGCAGTAGGCGAGGTAGAACTCCCAGGTGCGCAGGAAGCGGGTGTCGAAGCCCTGCGCGCGCACCGCGTCTTCCTGGCGCAGGAAGTCGGCGCGCCAGCGGCGCAGGGTTTCGGCGTAGTCGGCGCCGAAGGCCAGCTCCTTGACCACGGTCAGCCCGGCCAGGCGGGCCTGCTCGCGAAACACGGCGGGGCTGGGCAGCAGGCCGCCGGGAAAGATGTACTGCTGGATGAAGTCGGTGCCGCCCACGTAGCGCTCGAACAGCTCGTCGCGGATGGTGATGGTCTGCACGCAGGCCCGGCCGCCGGGCTTGAGCTTGCGGCGCACGGTGTCGAACCAGCTGGCCCAGTAGGCGCGGCCCACCGCCTCGAACATCTCGATCGAGACGATGGCATCGAAGGGCTCGTCGTCGATGTCGCGGTAGTCCTGCAGGCGCAGCTCGGCCTGGGTCAGCAGGCCGCCATCGGCCAGGCGCTGGCGGCCGAAGGCGAGCTGCTCGGTCGACAAGGTCACGCCGGTGACGCGCGCGCCGAACTCGCGCACCGCGCACTCGGCCAGCGCCCCCCAGCCGCAGCCGATCTCCAGCAGGCGCTGGCCGTCCTGCAGGCCGCATTCGCCAATGGCGCGCCGCATCTTGGCCTGCTGCGCCTGGGCCATGGGCTGCTGGCGGTCGCCGTTGAACCAGGCGCTCGAGTAATTCATGCTGCCGTCCAGCCACAGCCGGTAGAAGGCATTGCCCAGGTCGTAGTGGGCGTGGATGTTGCGGCGGCTGCCGGCGCGTGAGTTGCGATGGGTCCAGTGGCGCAGGCGGTGCAGCAGATTGCCCCACCAGTGGCCGTAGACCACCTCCTCCAGCGCCGCGCGGTTGGCGATGAACAGGCCCAGCAGCGCGGCCAGGTCGGTGGTGGTCCAGTCGCCGGCGATGTAGGTCTCGGCCACGCCGATGTCGCCCGAGCGCAGCGCCGCGGCGCAGACGTTCCAGTTGCGCAGCCGCAGCGTGGCATGCGGGCCGTCGTGGCCGGCGCCGGGCGCGCCGAAGTGGGCCAGCGCGCCATCGGGCAGCTGCACGTCGAGCCGGCCGACCTGCAGGCGGGCCAGCAGCGCAAACACCGCGCGGGCAGCGGCCGGGGCGCCGCCGGGCACCGTGGGCATCGGGGAGAAGGTGGTGGCGGAGGTGGGCATGGCGGTGGGGCTCACGAGGGGTCGGGCAAAGGGTGCGGTGAGGGCGATCAGGCGGGCCGGCGTGCGTGGGCTCGGTGCGTGGGATCAGTGCATGGGCTCAATGCGAGGCCTGGCGTGCCGGCGCCGTGCCGAAGAAGGGCACGCGCTTGAGCAGCAGGCGCAGCGCGTGCCAGTGGATGCGGGCCATCACGCCCAGCGTCAGCAGCGGCCATTGGCGCAGCGCGCGGCGCAGGCGGGCGGGGCTCAGCTCGGCCAGCTCGCCGCTCACCGAGGTGGCCAGCAGCGGCCCGCTGGCGTCGTCGTAGTCGATGCGCACCAGCGTGTGGCCGCCGCCGTCGTGTGCCGCGGCGGTGCGCAGGAAGCGGAAGCGGTAGGCACCCTCCACCTGGCAGAAGGGCGAGACGTGGAAGGCCTTGTCGGCGCGCTGCTCGGCGCCGAAGGCCAGCGTGGGCCCGCTCAGCAGATAGCAATGGCGACCGCCAAAGGTGTTGTTGACCTCGGCCAGCACCGCGGCCAGCGTGCCGTCGCGGCGGTGGCAGTACCAGAAGCTCACCGGGTTGAAGCAAAAGCCCAGCACGCGCGGGTAGGTGTGCAGCCAGGCTTCGCCGTCGGCGTCGGCAATGCCGGCGCGCTGCAGCTGCTCGTCCAGCCATTGCAGGCAATCGGCGCGGCCATCGCCGTGGTCGGCATCGTGAAAGCTCACCCAGCCGGCGCGGTTGCGGCGCAGCGTGGCATCGGGCGCCGCGCGCAGGCTGCGCAACGGCAGCAGCAAGAACCAGGTGGGCACGTTGAGCCGGTGTGGCGCCGGCCGCAGGCGCTGGTGCAGCACGCGGCCGATGGCCAGCTGCGCGCGCTGGCCCCAGGGCCGGCCCCACGCGGCAGCGCCGCGGCCGGGGTCTGCGTCTGCGTCTGCGTCTGCGTCGGGTGGTGGCGCGATGGCGGCCTGCGGCAGGGGGCTCACGCGGCGCTCCTGGCGCTGCGGCCGGCGTGGGCGGTGGCCAGGCCTTGCTCGCCCCAGCGCTGCTGCAAGGCGCCGGCCACGGCCAGGCCCGAGCGCAGGCCGTCTTCGTGGAAGCCGTAACGCGTCCAGGCGCCGGCAAACCACACATGGCCGCCGCCCTGCAGCTGCGGCACGCGGGCCTGCGCGGCCATGGCCGCCAGGTCGAACACCGGGTGGGCGTAATCGAACTCGGCGTGCACCGTCGCCGCAGCGGGCTCGCGCGTCGGGTTCATCGACACCAGCACCGGCGTCTGCCACGGCAGGGGCTGCAGGCGGTTGATCAGGTAGTGCAGGCACACGGCGCTCTGCTCGGCCTGGGCGGCCGGGGCGCGCACGTAGTTCCAGGCGGCCCAGGCCTTGCGGCGCTGCGGCAGCAGGCTGGCGTCGGTGTGCAGCAGCGCGCGGTTGCGGTGGTAGCGGATGGCGCCCAGCACCGCCCGCTCGTCGGTGCTGGCATGGCTGCCCAGCAGCGCCAGGCTCTGGTCGCTGTGGGTGGCCAGCACCACCTCGTCAAAGCGCTCGGCGCCGCTGTCCAGATCGAGCCACACGCCGGCGCCGCCGCTGCCTGCCTGCCCATGGGGCGGCACGCGCCGCACCGCGCGCACCGGCGTGGCCAGGCGGGCATCGGCCAGGTGCGCCAGCATGCGCCGCACGTACTCGCGCGAGCCGCCGGCCACGGTGTGCCACTGCGGCCGGTTGGCCACGCGGATCAGCCCGTGGTTGTGGCAGAAGCGGATCATCGTGGCCACCGGAAAGCGCAGCATCTGGTCGGTGGGGCAGCTCCAGATGCAGCCCAGCATCGGCAGCAGGTACCAGTCGCGAAAGGCCGTGCTGTAGCCGCCTTCGGCCAGAAAGTCGCCCAGCGTGATCTGCAGGGCCGCCTCGTCGCCGCGCTCGGCAATGGCGGTGGTGGCGCGGTTGAACCGCATCAGGTCGGCCAGCATGCGCACGAAGCGCGGGCGCAGCAGGTTGCGGCGCTGGGCGAACACGCTGTCGAGGTTGGTGCCGCTCCACTCCAGCCCGGCCTGCGGCACCTGCACCGAGAACGACATGTCCGACGCCGCGGTGGGCACCTGCAGCGTGTCAAACAGCTGCACCAGGTTCGGGTAGGTGGCGTGGTTGAACACCAGAAAGCCGGTGTCGACGCCATGGGTCACGCCGTCGAGCGTGAGATCCACCGTGTTGGCATGGCCGCCAAAGTGCCGGCCGGCCTCGAACAGCGTGACGTCGGCCTGACCGGTGAGGTGGTAGGCCGCCGCCAGGCCCGAGATGCCCGAGCCAACCACGGCCACGCGCGGCCGGCCGGTGGCGGCGCGCGGGGCGGTGGCGGGAAGGAGGGGGCGAGGCGCGCTCATGGCGCACCCCACCGGGCAGAGAAGAGCGCCGTGCAGCGCCCCGAGACCAACGAGGGAGGGAGGGAGGAGGAGGAGAAAGGCCTCAGGATTTCACTTCGGACATCCGAAAGGCTGCACGGCGCGAGAAACGGTTGCGGGCTGGACAACCCGCCGGCAGACAGCGACCGGCGGGACGCGCATGGGCGGAATTTCGGCGCCCAGGTTCGAGCATTGAGTGTGCTTCCGTGCGGAAGTTCCGCTCTGGATGTGCCGAACGAGTGCATCGAATGAGTCCGGTAGGCCATGAAATGAACTGATGAGTTCAATCATGACCGACCAGTCTCAATCTGTCTTCAGAAGTTTCTCTATTTCCTGGATGAACTTGGGGTCATTGGGCTCGACCGCCGACGCGTGGCTGCTCACCTGCGTGCCGTCGCGGCCGATCAGGTACTTGTGGAAGTTCCACTTCGGCGCCTGGCCGGTGCGCTGCGCCAGCTGCGCGTAGAGCGCATTGGGTGCAGCGCCGCCGCGGCCGCTGACCACCGATTTGGCGAACATCGGAAAGCGCACGCCGAAGGTGTTTTCGCAGAAGGCGGCGATGTCGCCATTGCTGCCCGGCTCTTGCGCGCCGAAGTCGTTGCTGGGAAAGCCCAACACCACCAGGCCGCGGGCGCGGTAGCGGTCGGACAGTGCCTCCAGCGACTTGTACTGCGAGGTAAAGCCGCAGTAGCTGGCGGTGTTGACCACCAGCACCACCTTGCCCGACCAGGTGCACAGGTCCACCGGCTTTTCATCCTGCAGGCGCGGCAGCTTGTGCTGCAGCAGCGCCGGGCAGGCCGCCGGTGCGGCTGAAGATGACGCAGCGCTGCCAGCCAGCAGCAGCCCTGCGATCAGGACGTTCAAACGTGCCATTCGACCCCCGTCAAACTAAAATCAACGCGTTGTCCCGACGTGTACCTGGCCAGGAACCCTGCATGCTCTACCCAGAACTCTTCAAACAGCTCGAAGCCGTGCGCTGGAACATGGATTCCGACATCGCCTGGGATCAGTTCGATGCCAGCCGGCTGAGCGACGAACAGGCGATGACGATCAAGATGAACGCCATCACCGAGTGGGCGGCGCTGCCGGCCACCGAGATGTTCTTGCGCGACAACCGCGACGACAGCGATTTTTCCGCGTTCATGAGCGTGTGGTTCTTCGAGGAGCAAAAGCACTCGCTGGTGTTGATGGAATACCTGCGCCGCTTCCGCCCCGACCTGGTGCCCACCGAGCAGGAACTGCACGAGATCCGCTTCGAGTTCGACCCGGCGCCCGCGCTCGAGACGCTGATGCTGCACTTTTGCGGCGAGGTGCGGCTGAACCACTGGTACCGCCGCGCCGCGGAATGGCATACCGAGCCGGTGATCAAGCAGATCTACGAAACCCTGGCCAAGGACGAGGCCCGCCATGGCGGCGCCTACCTGCGCTACATGAAGCGCGCGATGGTCAAGTTTGGCGACGAGGCGCGGGCCGCCTTCGCCAAGGTGGGGGTGCTGATGGCCAGTGCGCGGCGCACTGCGCAGGCGCTGCATCCGACCAACCTGCACGTCAACGAGAAGCTGTTTCCGCGCGACACCATCCAGAGCCGCCTGCCCAACCCCGAGTGGCTGGAGCACTGGCTGAGCCAGCAGATCCAGTTTGATGCGGTGTGGGAGAACAAGGTCGTCGACCGCATCCTGCACAACATGAGCCTGCTGATGGAGCGCAGCTTCGCCAGCGTGCAGGAGCTCAACCGCTTCCGCAAGGAAGTCACCGCCCGCGTGGCCGCGGCCGGCGGCGCAGCGCCCGGCGCCCAGCCGGCCTGAGCGGGGTCTTGTGCGGCCTCGGCCAGTGCCTGGCCGGGCCGCTTGGCCAGGGGCTCAGCCCTTGGCCGCGGCCGCTGCGGCCATGCGGGCCACGTCGGCCTTCTTGTCGGCGTCAACCTTCTGCGCATGCGGGCGCTGGCCGATCAGGGCGGCATAGGCCTTCCAGTCGATGCCGGCGGCGGCCAGCAGGTCTTCGCCCAGCACCTTCTTGGTGGCCACGGCCACCAGCGGCAGGCTCACATAGGCGGCGCAGTCGGCCAGCGTGAACTGCTCGCCGGCGATGTACGGGCTGAACCTGGCCAGACGCTTGAACGCCGGGATGGCCTTGCCCAGCTGCTTGCGCACGCGCTCCTTGGTGTCGTCGCTGACCTTGCCGCCGAAAAACGCCTCGGCATACAGCTCGCGCGCCACCAGCTCGAGGTGCAGGTCGACGAAGGTGCACAGCTCGCGCACCTTGGCGCCGGCAAACGGGTCGGCCGGGATCAATGGCACCTGCGGGTAGGCGGCCTCGAGGTAGTCGCAGATCACCTGGCTTTCGCACAGCGCGCCCTGCGGCGTCTTCAGGAAGGGCACCTTGGCCAGCGGCGTGGCGGCCAGCACCGCCTCGTCCCTGGAGCCGGTCATCACCAGCTCCTCGCTGAACGGGATGCCCTTTTCCAGCAGGGCCAGCTTGACCTTGTTGTAGTAGTTCGAAACCGCAAAGCCGCACAGCGTGAGCATGGAATGTCTCCTTCGATCCGTTGGATGGGGTGGGCGGCAGTCTAGGCGGCTGCCCGGTGCCGGCGCGGCACCCAGGCGACAGCCGTCCGAGCCCCCGCCCGGCGGGTGCTGCCGCGCCGCGCGGCGGCGGGTGCCCCGGCTCAACCGGCCTTGGGCGGCCGGTTGACCAGCACGATGCCCACGGCCACCGCGGCGCAGGCCAGCAGCAGGCGCGGGGTGAGCGGCTCGCCCAGCAGCGCCACGCCGGCGGCCAGGCCGGCCAGCGGCGTGAGCAGGGTGCCGGCGGCCAGGCGTGTGGCCGGGTAGTGGCGCATCAGCCAGAACCACAGCAGGTAGCTGGCGAAGGTGACGACCACGGTCTGAAAGCCCATCAGCCACACCGCCTGCGCGCGCAGCCCGGCCAGCGCCGGCCAGGCCTCGCCGCTGAGCGCCGAGGCCGCGGTGAGCAGCAGGCCCGAGACGGCCAGCTGGTAGAACAGGGTCTGCTCGGCCGGCGCGGTGGCCAGGCGCGAGCCGCGGATGACCAGCGTGGTGCAGCCCCACAGCAGCGCGGCCAGCACGCCCAGCGCGTCGCCCCACCACTGGCGCGCACCGGCGCTGGGTGCATGAAAGCCCTCGGCAAAGGCCCAGCTCACGCCGGCAAAGGCGGCCAGCAGCCCGGCCCACTGCAGGCCGCCCAGCCGCTCGGCATGGGCCGTGAAGGGCATGCCCAGCGCCACCACAAAGGGTGACAGGTAGATGAACACCACCATGCGCGAGGCGGTGGTGTGCTGCAGGCCGAGAAAGATGCAGGCGAACTCGGCCGCGAACAGCGTGCCGGCCAGCAGGCCCGCGGTGCCGGTGCCATTGGCCGCGGGCGCCAGGCGGATGCCGCGCCGCCACGACCACAGCGCCACCAGCGCAGCCGCCCCCAGCGAGCGGATGCCGGCCTGCAGCAGCGGTGGAATGTCGGCCAGCGTGACCTTGCTGGCCACCTGGTTCAGGCCCCACAGCACGCAGCACAGCACCAGGCTGGCGATGGCCAGGCCGTCGAGGTGGGTCTTGCGCACGGGGGCGGTGGCGCTCATCGCACGGATTGTCGGCGCCGCCCCACGCCCAGCGCGGCTGCGCAAACGCCGCCGGCCACGGCGCCGGCGCTATGGGCCAGCGGGGCGATGGCGATGTCCCAGCCGGGCACCAGGCGCAGCGGGCCCTGCCACGGGGCTTCGAGCAGCAGCTTGGCCAGCAGGCCGGCACCCAGCGCAGCGCCGATGGCGCGATGGCGGCCGCGGCCGGCCACCAGCAGCTGCACCACCACCACCGCCACCGCGGCGTGCAGCACGCCCGACAGGCCGGCATAACGCGTGAGCGCCGGCTGGGCCAGCAGGGCCAGCTGGGTGAGCGGCCAGGCCAGGGCCCAGGCGGCTGTGGCGCGCGGCCCGCAGCCAGCAGCCACGCCCAACGCCGCCACCAGCGCGCAGCCGGCCAGGTTGGCCAGCAGGTGCAGGCGGCTGAGGTGCACGCAGGCGGCGGTGATGGCGCGCCAGGGCTCGCGCAGGGCCAGCTCGGGCGCCCAGTCCAGCGCGGCCTGCCAGCCGGGTGCGGCGGCGGCCAGCAGCAGCGCCGCCAGCGCGGCCAGGCCGCTCAGGCCCAGCCAGGCGCGCGGCGAGGCCGGCCGCTCAGTCAAAGACCGCGCGCCAGACGGCCAGCACGGCGTCGCGCTCGGTGGCCATCTGCTCGGGCGGCACCTGCGTGGGCTGCTCGTCGAGCCGGGCGCGGTGCTGGGCACGGCGCAGCTCGCGGTAGGCATCGGCCGCAGCCTGGCCCACGCCCTCGGGCAGCAGGCCGATGGCTTCAGCGCGCTGCAGCAGCGCGATGTTGCCCACGTTGTCGAGCAGCGCGGGGTGCTGCTCGGCATGGGCCAGCACCAGGTACTGCACCGCGAATTCGGCGTCCATCATGCCGCCGGGGCTGTGCTTGACATCAAACAGCCCGGCCTTCACGGGCCGCGCCGCGCGCACCTTCTCGCGCATCTCGATCACTTCGCGCTTGAGCGCAGCGAGGTCACGCGCGGCGGCCAGCACATGCCGGCGCACGGCCTCGAAACGCCCGCCCAGCACCGCGCTGCCGGCGCAAAAGCGCGCGCGGGTCACGGCCTGGTGCTCCCAGGTCCAGGCGGTGTTGCCGCCACGGCCCTGCTGGTAGCGCTCGAAGGCGTTGATCGAGGTGACCAGCAGGCCCGAGCTGCCGTTGGGCCGCAGCGCGGTGTCGATGTCGAACAGCTCGCCGGCGCCGGTGCGCAGCGTCAGCCAGGTGATGACCTTGCGCACGAAGTGGCCGTAGACCTCCTGTGCGCGGTACTCGTCGGCTTCGTCGGCGTCGTCGTAGAGGAACACCACGTCGAGGTCGCTGCCGTAGCCCAGCTCCTTGCCGCCCAGCTTGCCGTAGGCGATGACCGCAAACTGCGGCTGCGCGCGGTGGTGCTGGCGCAGCCGCGGCCAGGCCCAGCGCAGCGTGCATTCGAGCGTGGCATCGGCCAGCGCCGAGAGATCGTCGGCCACCTGCTCCACCGTGATCAGGCCCTCCACGTCGCGCACCAGGCTGCGAAAGACCTCGGCATGGTGGGCGTGGCGCAGCGTGTCGAGCAGCGATTCTTCGTCGGCCTCGCCAGCGCGCACCCAGGCGGTGTGGCGTTCTTCCAGCAGCGCGATGTAGGCGTGGCGGTCGAAGCGCTCGTGCAGCAGGCGCGGGTCGGCCAGCTCGTCGATCACGCCGGGGTGGCGCATCAGGTACTGCATCGGCCAGCGCGCCAGGCCCAGCAGGCGCAGCAGGCGCTTCATCACCTCGGGGCGCTCGGCCAGCAGGGCCAGGTAGCTGTCGCGGCGCAGCAGCGGCTCGAGCCAGTCGATGAAGCGCAGCGCCGCCTCGATGGTGCACAGGCCGTCGTTGACGCAGGCGGCGGCGCGCAGCATCAGCTTGCCCAGGCGCAGCCGTGCCTCGTCGCGCAGCGCGGTCACGCGCGGGTGCTGGGCCCAGCGGGCCACACGCTCGGCCAGCGCCGGCGGCAGGCGCTCGAGCAGGGCTTCGCTGTCCAGCGGCAGCGGGCCGGGGCCGCAGTTGCGGCAGCCGTTCTTGCTGCCGGCGCCGGGTGCCTGGCCGTCGTGCAGCAGGGCGTCGAACTCGGTGGCCACCAGCTCGCGGATCTCGCACAGCCGGTCGAGCAGCGCGCAGGCGCCCAGCGGGCTGTCGCGCAGGCCCAGCGACTGGGCGATCCAGGCCAGATCATGGTCTTGCGTGGGCAGCAGGTGGGTCTGCTGGTCGTCCAGGTACTGGATGCGGTGCTCGACCTGGCGCAGAAACACGTAGGCGGCGGCCAGCCTGTCGGCGGTGGCCGGGCTCATCAGGCCGCGCGCGCTGACCTTTTGCAGGCTCTTGAGCGTGCTGCGGGTGCGGATCTCGGGAAACTGCCCGCCGCGCACCACCAGGAGCAGCTGCACGATGAACTCGATCTCGCGGATGCCGCCGCGCGAGAGCTTCACGTCGTTGGCGCGCTCGGGGCGCCCGGCGGCGCGGCGCTGGGCTTCCTCGCGGATCTTGCGGTGCAGCTGGCGCAGGCCCTCGAACACGCCGTAGTCGAGGTAGCGGCGGTAGACGAAGGCGGTGACCAGGCTGCGCAGCGGCAGCGGCCGGCCGCTGGCCACGCTGGCGGCCGGCGCCACCACGCGGCTCTTGAGCCAGGCAAACCGCTCCCACTCGCGGCCCTGCACGAGAAAGTACTCTTCGAGCATGCCCAGGCTCACCACCGGCGGACCCGAGTTGCCGTTGGGCCGCAGCGCCAGGTCGACGCGGAACACGAAGCCGTCGTCGGTGGTGTCGCCGATCAGCGCGTACAGGCGCTTGGCCAGCTGGGCAAAGTATTCGTGGGCCGAGACCTTCAGCGCGCCATCGGTCTCGCCGTCGTCTTCGTAGACATAGATCAGGTCGATGTCGGACGAGACATTGAGCTCGCGCGCGCCGAGCTTGCCCATGCCGATGATCCAGAAGTCGATCACCTGGCCCTGGGCGTCGCGCGGCGCGCCGTGCCTGGCGTCCATCTCGGCGCGGGCCTCGGCCAGGGCGATCTCCAGCGTGGCCTCGGCCAGCCAGGTCATGGTGTGGGTGATGGTGTCGAGCGGCGCGCGCTGCTCGACATCCAGCACCACCAGGCGCTCCATCACCAGCTGGCGCGCCACGCGCAGCGCCGAGGGCAGCGCACGGCCGTCGGCCTGCAGCCGGCGCACCAGCGCGGTGATGGCCGGCGCATCGGGCTGGCCCGGTGGCAGCAGCGCCAGCTCGGCCGCATAGCGGCGGCGGATGCGCTGCACGTAGCGGCTGAAATCGGCCGGCGCTGCGGATGGCGCCGGGGGCGTTGTATCGCCCGTGTGAAGTTCGGAACCCATGGTCGCCTGGGGGCTCTGTGCTAGATTGCGCCGCGCTGCGGACGCCCGATCACTGGCGCGCGGCGTGCCATGAACGCCGGCCGGCGGCGGGTCGGCCTACCGGCTGCGTGCTGCTCGTCCCTCATTCATGTCCTTTACGTCGCTTGCCGCCCGCTCGGGCACTGCCCTGTGGCGGCTGCTGGGGCGGATCTGGCGCCTGGCCTTCGGTGCCTTGTTGTTGCTTGCCAGCTTAGCCGTGGTGGCTTGGCTGACCCTGCACTGGGGGATTCTGCCCCGCATCGACGAATGGCGCCCCCGGGTGGAACGTGAAGCCAGCCGCGCCATCGGGGCTCCCGTGAGCATCGGCCGCATCACGGTGCGCAGCGGCAGCTGGGTGCCGGCCTTCGAATTGAGCGATGTCGTCTTGCGCGACGCCCGCGGCCGCGAGGCGCTGCGCCTGCCGCGCGTGGCCGCCGCGCTGTCGGTGCCCTCGCTGCTGGGCCTGCACCTGCGCTTTGATCAGCTGCTGATCGACGGCGCCCGGCTCGAGGTGCGGCGCGACGCGCGCGGCCGCTGGCATGTGGGCGGGCTGGACGTGGAGGGCGGCAGCGGCGCAACGCTGGATGGCAGCGCCTCGGCCGACTGGTTCTTCGAGCAGCACGAGTTCGTCATCCGCGGTGGCGAGCTGCGCTGGGTGGACGAGCTGCGCGCCGCGCCGCCGCTGGCCCTGGCCGATGTGCAGCTGGTGCTGCGCAACCGCGGCCTGCGCCATGCCATGCGGCTGGATGCCACGCCGCCGCCCGACTGGGGCCAGCGCTTCACGCTGATCGCGCAGGCGCGCCAGCCGCTGCTCACCGGCAGCGGCCTGCTGCGCACGGGTTTCACCCGGGCCGGCGACTGGCGGCGCTGGAAGGGCAGCCTCTTTGCCCACCTGCCGCATGCCGATGTCTCGCAGCTGCGCCGCCATGTCGACCTGCCGATGGACCTGACCCAGGGCCATGGCGCGCTGCGCGCCTGGCTCGACTGGGACCAGGCCCAGCCGCGCGCGGCCACGGTGGACGTGGCGCTGGCCGATGTGTCGCTGCGCCTGGGCGCCGGGCTCGAGCCGCTGGCCTTTCAGCGCATCAGCGGCCGCCTGAGCGCCGACCGCGACGAGGCCGGCCTGCGCGTGGCCGCCAGCGGCCTGGCCTTCGACACCGCTGACGGTCACCGCTGGGCGCCCAGCACGCTGGCGCTGCGCGTGCAGCAGCGCCAGACGCTGGCCGCGCCGCCTGCGGCCGGCGCCGCCTCGGCGGCCGCCCCGGCCGCGGCCGCGCCAGTGACCGGCGGCGAGCTCAGCGCCGACCGGCTCGATCTGGCGCCGCTGGCCGAGCTGGCCGAGCGCCTGCCGCTGGGCCGCAGCGTGCGCGAGCTGCTGCAGCAGCTGTCGCCGCAGGGCACGGTGCAGCAGCTGCATGCGCGCTGGAGCGGGCCGCTGGACGCGCCGGCCAGCTACCAGGTGCGCGCCGCGGTGCGCGGCATGGCGATTGCGGCGGCGAGCGCACCGGGCCCCGACGGCGTGGGGCGGCCCGGCTGGCGCGGCGCCGATCTGGACTTCGTCGCCGGCGAGTCCGGCGGCCAGGCCACGCTGACGCTGAAGCAGGGCGCGCTCGAGTTTCCCGGCGTGTTCAGCCAGGCGGTGGTGCCGCTCAACAGCTTCTCGGCGCAGCTGCAGTGGCGCATTGCCGCCGCCGCCACGCCCGAGGCCGCGCCGCGCATCGAGCTCAAGCTCGACAAGGTGCGCTTCGCCAACGACGACGCCCAGGGCGAGGCCAGTGCCACCTGGCGCACCGGCAGCGGCCCCGATTTCGCCAAGGGCGGCCGCCTGCCCGGCGTGCTCGAGCTCAGCGGCCGGCTGACCAGCGCCCGGGCCACCGCGGTGGCGCGCTACCTGCCCACCGGCATCGGCCCCGACACCCGCGCCTGGGTGACCCGCGCGGTCGAGGGTGGCGAGCTGCACAACGTGAGCTTTCGGGTCAAGGGCGACCTGTGGGACTTTCCGTTCGTCAACCGCCGCGACGGCGAGTTCCGCATTGCCGGCGAGCTGCGCAATGTCACGCTGGCGCCGGTGCCGCCGGGCCCCGGCGAAACCTGGCCGGCCTTTGGCCAGGTGAGCGGCGAGCTGGTGTTCGAGCGCAACAGCATGCAGTTCCAGAAGACCCGCGGCCGGCTGTGGGGCGTGGAGCTGACCGACGTGCAGGGCCGCATCCGCGACCTCTCGCCCCAGGCCGTGCTCGAGCTGGAGGGCGTGGCGCGCGGCCCGGCCTCCGACCTGCTGCGCTACGTGGCCACCACGCCCATCGGCGGCTGGATCGACGACGCGCTGGCGCCCACCACCGCCAGCGGCCAGGCCGAGCTGCGCCTGGCGCTGAACATCCCGCTCGAGCACTCGGTGGACACGGTGCTGCGCGGCAGCGTGCTGCTGCCCGGCAACGATGTGCGCCTGCGCACCGACCTGCCGCTGCTGGCCCAGGCCCGCGGCCGCGTCGACTTCACCCACCGCGGCGTGCAGGTGCCGGGCCTGCAGGCCCAGGCGCTGGGCGGCGAGCTGCAGATCGACGGCGGCACCCAGGCCGATGGCAGCCTGCGCCTCGGCGCCACCGGCACGGCCAGCCTGGACGGCCTGCGCCGCGCCACCGAGCTGGGCGCCGTGGCGCGTGCCGCCACGCAGTGGCAGGGCCGCGTGCAGGGCCAGGCGCCCTACCGCCTGCAGGTGCAGGTGCAGCGCGGCCAGACCGAGCTGCAGCTGAGCAGCACGCTGCAGGGCGTGAGCATCGACCTGCCGCCGCCGCTGCGCAAACAGGCCGGCGAGACCATGGCCTTGCGGCTGAGCACCACGCCGCAGCCCGAGCCACGCGGCGCCGCGGCGGCGGCCCCGGCACCCGCCCAGACCCAGGCTCAAACCCAGACCCAGGGCCAAGGCGCAGCAGCCAGCCGCGACCTGCTGCGCCTGGAGCTGGGCCCGCTGCAGGCCACGCTGCTGCGAGATTTGAGCGGGCCCGAGCCGCAGCTGCTGCGCTCGGCCTGGGCCTGGGCCGCGCCGCTGCCCGAGCCGGCCGCCGGTGGCCGCGCCACGCTGGTGCTGCCGGCGCTGGACCTGGACGCCTGGCGCGCGCTGTGGGCGCCCGGCGCGCCGCTGGCGGCCAGCGCGGCGGTGGCCGGCAGCAGCGCCGGCCTGGCCACGCTGCTGCCGCACAGCATCCGCCTGCAGACCCCCGAGCTGCTGGCCGAGGGCCGGCGCCTGACCGGCCTGACGCTGGACCTGCAGCGCATGGGCCAGCCGGGCGAGGAGGGCTGGCGCGCCCAGGTGGCGGCCGACCAGACCAGCGGCACGGTGGAGTGGCGCGACGCGCGCGGCAGCTTGTCGGCCGGGCGCATCAAGGCGCGGCTGGCGCGGCTGTCGGTGCCGCCGTCCGAGGCCGACGGCATGGCCGGCCTGCTCGATCGCGTGCCGGCCAGCGTGCCGGCGCTGGACATCGACATCGCCAACTTCGAGCTCAGCGGCAAGGCCCTGGGCCACTTGGCGGTGGAAGCGGTGAACCGGGGGGCACCGGGGGCCGACGGCGCGCCGCGCGCCCAGTGGCGGCTCGACCGGCTGGTGCTCGACAACCCCGACGCGCGCCTGAGCGCCAGCGGCCAGTGGCAGGCGGTGCCGGGCGACGCGGCGCGGCGGCGCATGGCGCTGGACTTCAAGCTCGACATCGCCGACGGCGGCGCGCTGCTCGAACGCCTGGGCTTCGGCCGCGTGGTGCGCGGCGCCAAGGGGCGGCTGCAGGGCACGCTGGGCTGGGACGGCTCGCCGCTGGCGCTGCACCTGCCCACGCTGGAGGGCGGCTTCCAGGTGGCGCTGGAGGGTGGCCAGTTCCTCAAGGCCGATGCCGGCGCCGGCCGCCTGCTGGGCGTGCTCAACCTGCAGGCCCTGCCGCGCCGGCTGCTGCTGGACTTCAGCGACGTGTTTGCCGAGGGCTTCGGCTTCGACGACGTGGGCGGCGAGGTGCGGGTTCGGCGCGGCGTGGCCGAAACCCACAACCTGCGCATGCGTGGCCTGCAGGCCGCGGTGCTGATGGAGGGCTCGGCCGACATCGCGCGCGCCACGCAGGATCTGCACGTGGTGGTGGTGCCCGAGCTCAACACCGCCAGTGCCTCGCTGGCCTATGTGGCGGTGAACCCGGCCATCGGCCTGGGCGCGTTTCTGGGCCAGTGGCTGCTGCGCGAGCCGCTGCGCCAGGCCAGCCTGCGCGAGTTCCGCATCAGCGGGGCCTGGGACGACCCCAAGGTCGAACGCCTGGAGCGCCGCTTTCTCGAGCCCGCCGCCGCGGGCGCCACCGCGCCGGCCGCAGCTGCCTCAGGCGCCGGGCGCTGAGGCGCGCGCGGCCGCCGCACGCAGCAGCGCCTGGCTGGCGGCATCGGCCGGGTAGAACAGCTCCACCGCCAGCTCGTCCAGCGTGATGTCGCGTGGCGTGCCAAAGGCGGTGAGCGTGGTGAACAGCGACACGCGCTGCGGCGCGCTGCCGGGGCCGTCGAGCGGCAGGTCCATCACGCAGGGCAGCAGCAGGGTCGGGCCCTCGTCGGCGGCGCGCCCGCCGTGGGCCGCCAGTTCGGCGCGCAGCGCCGCCACGTTGGGCAGGGCCAGCAGCTCCTGCTGCAGCGCCACCAGCACCGGGTCGGCGCCCTGGGCCACGGCGCGCTGCAGTTCGTCGATCAGGTAGCCGCCCCACTCGGCAAAGTTGGCGGTGGCCGCGGCAAAGCCCTGCGGGTGCAGGCTCACGCGCAGCATGTTCAGCGGCGGGGCCAGCAGCGCCGGCGGCAGCAGATGGATCAGCGCACGCGCTGCGTCATTGGCCAGCAGCACGTTCCAGTGGCGGTCGAGCACCACGCCGGGGTAGGGGTGGTGGGCATCGAGCAGGCGCTGCAGCGCGCTGCGCACGGCGGCCATCTCGGGCGCGTCGAGGCCGCGCTGGCTGAAGCGCGGCGCATGGCCGGCGGCCAGCAGCAGGCGGTTGCGCTCGCGCAGCGGCAGCGCCAGCTGCTCGGCCAGCGCCAGCACCATGGCCGCGCTGGGCCGCGCGCGGCCGGTCTCGATGAAGCTGAGGTGGCGTGGCGACACGCCCACGTCGAGTGCCAGATCGAGCTGGCTGCGCCGGCGCCGGTTGCGCCACTCGCGCAGCAGCGGGCCCACGCCGGCGCCCGCGGCCTGCGTGGGCCGGCTGGCAGGGCGCTGGGGCGCGGTGGGCGCGGCGGGCGGCGTGGGGACGGTGGCGCGCATGGCTGATGGGGTGGGTGGCGGTGGGTGGCAGCCGGTTGATGGCTGCCTGATCGCTGCTTGATCGCTGGACAAGGGCTGGCCTGCAGGCCGGCTGGCTGGATGGCTGGATGGCTGGATGGCTGGATGGCTTGGGCCGATTCTGCGGCCCGCCCTGCGGCGCCGCCATTACCTGCCAGGGAATCGCGCCGCCTACCGCGGTTGCGAAGAATGCGGGCCAGCGGGACCCAGCCGGTCGCGCCTGAACCACCCACCCTGGAGCTTTGCCATGCGTTCTGTCCTGCCCTCGCCGCTGCTGCGCGGCGCCCTCGTTCTCGATGCCGTGGTCAGTGCCGCCAGCGGCCTGCTGCAGCTGGCGCTGGGCGCCACGGCGGCGGCCTGGCTGGGCCTGCCGCTGGCCCTGCTCACCGAAACCGGTGTGTTCATGCTGGTCTATGCCGCCGTGCTGGCCCTGCTGGCGCGCAGCCGGGGGCTGGCCGTGCCGCTGGTGCAGGGCGTGGTGGGGGCCAATCTGCTGTGGGCGGCGGCCAGCCTGGCCATCGTGCTGGCCGGGCCGTCACTGGGCCTGGCCGGCATCCGCACGCTGGGCACGGTTTGGCTGCTGATGAACCTGGCCTCGGTGTCGCTGTTCGCGGCGCTGCAGCTGGCGGGGCTGCAGCGGTCGGCGCCGGCACCGGCGCAACCCGGCCTGGCGCGCTCGTGAGCGGCTGCCGCCTGCCGTAACCACCGGCCGCAACCACGTGCCGCAACCACCTTCCGCGTGTGCGCGATGATGGGCGCATGACGCTCCACATCGCCGCCCTGCAAATGGTGTCCACGCCCGACGTGGGCCGCAACCTGGCCGCTGCCGGCCGCCTGATCGCCGAGGCCGCCGACGCCGGGGCGCAGCTGGTGGCCCTGCCCGAGTACTTCTGCCTGCTGGGCCGCAGCGACCGCGACAAGCTGCTGGTGGCCGAGGCCGAGGGCGACGGCCCGATCCAGGCCTTTCTGGCCGCCGCCGCGCAGCGCCATGGCCTGTACCTGGTGGGCGGCACGCTGCCCTTGCGCGGCGCCGATGCCGAGCATGTGCGCAATGCCAGCCTGGTCTACGCGCCCGACGGGCGCTGCGTGGCGCGCTACGACAAGATGCACCTGTTCGCGTTCGACAACGGCCGCGAGCGCTACGACGAAGGCCGCGTGCTCGAGGCCGGCACCGCGCCGGTGGCCTTCGAGGCCCGGCTGGGCGGGCGGGCCTGGCGGGTGGGTCTGTCGGTGTGCTACGACCTGCGCTTTCCCGAGCTCTACCGCGCGCTGATGCAGCCGCCCTGCGATCTGCTGGTGGTGCCCTCGGCCTTCACCCACACCACCGGGCAGGCGCACTGGGAGCTGCTGCTGCGTGCCCGCGCCGTGGAGAACCAGTGCTATGTGCTGGCGCCGGCCCAGGGCGGCCTGCACGAGAACGGTCGCCGCACCTGGGGCCACAGCCTGGTGGCCAGCCCCTGGGGCACGCTGCTGGCCTGCCAGCCCGAGGGCGAGGCGGTGGTGCTGGCCGAAGCCTCGGCCGGCCACCTGGCCGAGGTGCGCCAGCAGCTGCCGGCACTGGCGCACCGCCGGCTGTGAGCCCGGGCTGAGCGGCCCGCCGGCGGCCTGCCGGGCCCCTGTTTGCGGGCATACCCGGTCACCGGTGACAACATGCAGGATGAGCGGCCACGATAGGATGCGGCCATGGCAGGCATCCCGTCCCGATGGCACGCCAGGCTGTTGGCGGGCCTGGCCTGCCTGTGCCTGGCCGGCGCGGCCCTGGCACTGCGCCGGCTGGTGCTGGCGGCCGGGGCGGGCGCGCCGGCGCTTGCCGGGGCGGCGGCGGGCTGGGCCGCGTGGGTCGTGGTCTGCGGCCTGGGCCTGGCGGCCTGTGCCGCGGTGCTGGCGCGGCAGCGCGAGCAGGCGCGCGGTGCGCAGCGACTGGCGCTGGCCGCTGCCGAAGGCCGGTGCCAGCAGCAGGCGCTGGCCCGGGCCCTGGCCGACCGCAGCGCCACCGAGGATTTTCTGCGCCTGGTGGCCGACAGCCTGCCCGGGCGCCTGAGCTACTGGGACCGCGACAACCGCTGCCGTTTTGCCAACCGCGGCTTTTGCGACTGGCATGGCGTGACGCCGGCGCAGATGCAGGGGCGCCGCATCGCCGATCTGGGCCCGCCCTGGGATCGCCGCGCCGCGCACAACGCGCCGCATGTGGCGGCGGTGCTCGAAGGCCGGGCCCAGCGCTTCGAGCGCGACGACACCACGCCCGCCGGCCAGCCCTGCACCTCGCTGGCGCACTACGTGCCCGACCGGCGTGGCGAGCAGGTGGTGGGCTTCGTGGTGCTGGCCACCGACCTCAGTGCCGAGAAGGCGCGCGAGCGCGAGCTGGCCGCCGCCCTCACCCGGGCCGAGGCCGCCACACGCGCCAAGAGCGCCTTCCTGGCCAACATGAGCCACGAGATCCGCACGCCGCTCAACGCCATCCTGGGCCTGGTGCAGCTGCTGCGCCAGGACAGCGAGGCCGCGGCCTCGGCACGCCGGCTGGCGCATGTGGAAGACGCCTCGCGCCACCTGCTGGCGCTGATCAACGACATCCTCGACCTGTCGCGGGTGGAGGCCGGCAAGCTCACGCTGGAGCCGCGCGATTTCGACCTGCCGGCGCTGCTGGACCGCGTGCAGGCGCTGCTGGCCGAGCGTGCGCGCGCCAAGGGCCTGGTGCTGGCGCTGCAGGTGGGCGATGTGCCGGTGCGGGTGCATGCCGATGCCACCCGCCTGACCCAGGTGCTGCTGAACCTGGCCGGCAACGCGGTGAAGTTCACCGAGCAGGGGCAGGTCACATTGACAGCGGCGCTGTGCCCCGACCCGGGCCAGCCGCCCGCCACCGGCTGGCGGGTGCGTTTCGAGGTGGCCGACACCGGCCCCGGCATCGCACCCGAGCGCCTGGCCACGCTGTTCCAGCCCTTCGAGCAGGGCGACGCCTCGATGACCCGGCGCTACGGCGGCAGTGGCCTGGGCCTGGCCATCTCGCGCGAGGTGGTGGCCCTGCTGGGCGGGCGCATCGAGGTGGACAGCCGGCCCGGCGAGGGTGCGCGCTTCGCGTTCACGCTGGTGCTGCCGCCGCCACAGGTGCCGGCACCGGTGCCGCTGGATGTGGGCGCCGCTGTGCAGGCGCTGCGCCAGCGCCATGCCGGGCGCCGCGTGCTGCTGGTGGAGGACAACCCGATCAACCAGGTGGTGGCCAGCGAGCTGCTGCACGCGGCCGGCCTGTGCGTGGCCCTGGCCGCCAACGGCGCGCAGGCGCTCGGCGAGGCCCAGCGCCAGGCGCCGGCGCTGATCCTGATGGACGTGCAGATGCCGGTGATGGACGGCCTGGCCGCCACGCGCGAGTGGCGCGCCCACGAGGCGCGCAGCGCCTGCCCGCGCACCCCGGTGGTGGCGCTGACCGCCACCGCCTTTGCCGCCGAGCGCGGCGCCTGCCTGCAGGCCGGCATGGACGACCACCTGACCAAGCCGATCGACGCCGCGCAGCTGTACACGCTGCTGCTGCGCTGGC
The DNA here is from genome assembly GCF_025290835.2 of Aquabacterium sp. OR-4. Lineage (NCBI taxonomy): Bacteria > Pseudomonadati > Pseudomonadota > Betaproteobacteria > Burkholderiales > Sphaerotilaceae > Pseudaquabacterium > Pseudaquabacterium prasiolae. Next base: position 612,975 of record NZ_JAOCQD020000001.1, read on the forward strand.
TGGACGACCCCACCGCCGGCTGATTCACCGCGCCCGGGCTCAAGCTGCGGCCCCGGGCGGCCGATAGCCCACGGACGACCTGCCGCCATGGCGGTGGCAGGCGTTCGTGAGCATGGCTGCCGTACCGCCCGATCCGTCCCCCTCCGCTGCACCTGTTGCGCCGGCACCGCCCGCCCCATCGGCCGGGCCGGCCGTGGCGGTGGTGCGCCGGCGCCGCGTGCGCCGCCGCCGTGCGGCAGGCGCTCGTGCCGAGGCCTGGGCCGGCCGGCTGGCGGCGCGGGCCCTGCCGCTGTTGCTGCTGCTGGCCTTGTCGGCCGGTGCCGCCAGCCTGGCGCTGACCCTGTGGTCGGCCGCCACCGGGGCCGATCCCTACCGCCTGGGCGCGCCCGGCGTGCATTTCGAGGGCGAGGCGCTGGCGCCCGCGCATGCGCTGCTGCAGCCGCCGGCCGCGGCGGCATCGGCCCTGACGGCACCGGCCTCTGGCGCGGCGGGCGAGGCCTGGTTGCCGCCGGCCACGGCGCGGCGGGCCGCGCTGTGGCGGCAGGGCGCCCAGGCCAGCGCGCTGGCGCAAGGCGCCCAGGCCGCGCTGCCGGCCGAGCCGGCGCTCAGCTACCGCCAGCACTGCGTGTGGGGCCAGCCCGGCCGCAACCCCTACCGTGGCACGGTGGTGCAGGCGCTGCAGTCGGCGCGCCTGCCCGACGAGGTGGTGCGCCAGGTGGCCGCCCAGGTGGCGGCCGGCACGCCCACCGACCGGCTGGAGATCCGGCGCGAGGGCATCCGCGCGCTGGGCAGCGGTCGGCGTTTTGACCCGCGCCGCGTGGCACTGACCTTTGGCCAGACCTTGTGCGTGAATGCGCGCGTGAACTTTGCCGCCGGCCACATGGAGCCGGCCGCGCTGTACGAGGCGGCCGACGCCGGCGGCCGGGTGTATGCGGTGATGGTGCCCGAGGTCTGCGGCAACGTCTCGGTGCTGTCGCAGCAGGGCGAGCGGGCGCCGCGCCTGCTGGCGGTGGCCGAGCCGGCACCGCCCGGCCCCATGCGCCGCCTGCCCGCGGCGCTGGAGGACGGCGGCGGCGAGGGGCTGTTCGCCTTTGCCGACGATCGGCCGGCGCAGTCGGTGCCCGAGCCCGGCACGCTGGCCTGCGTGCTGCTGGGCCTGGCGCTGATCGGCTGGTTCAGCCGAGCTCGGCGCGGCGCGGCAGATCGGCGCCGCGACGGCCGCAGGTGATGGCGGCCGCGCGCATCGCAAAGCCCAGGGCCTCGCGCAGCGCCGCCGCATCCAGCGCCGCCACCGCGGCGGGCGTGAGCCGGCCGGCCTCGGCCAGCCAGGTCAGCAGGGCGGCCTGGAAGGTGTCGCCCGCGCCCACCGTGTCCACCAGCTTCACCTGCTCGGGCGGCAGCGCCGGCAGCGCCACGCGGCCGGCCGTGGCGTGGAAGGCCACCGCACCCTCGCCGCCACGGGTGACCACCAGCCAGGGCGTGCCGGTGGCCAGGGCCTCGGCGGCAAAGTCGTCGATGGCGCGGCCGGGGTAGAGCAGCGCGAGGTCTTCGTCGCTCAGCTTCAGCAGCTGGGTGCGCGGCAGCATCCAGGCCAGGGTGTCACGCCACACCGCCAGATCGGGCTGCACATTGGTGCGCACATTGACGTCGTAGCTGATCAGGCTGCGCGCGCTTTCACGCTCGACCAGCAGGCGCTGGGTGTCGGCGGTGGGCGGCACCACCATCGCGAACGAGCCGAAGTGAAAGGCCCGTGCCTCGGGCGGAATGGCCGCCAGGTGCGCCGGCTGCAGCAGCCGGTCGGCGCAGCCGTGGCCGTAGAAGGCATAGCTGGGCACGCCTTGCGCGTCCACGCCGACCAGGCTGATCGTGGTGGGGGCCTGCAGCAGCGGCGTGCAGCGGGTGTCGATGCCCTCCTCGCGCAGCGCGCGCAGCAGGCGCTCGCCGGCAAAGCCGGTGCCGATGCCGCCCAAGAAGCCCACCGGCTGGCCCAGCCGCGCCAGGCCCAGCGCCACATTGAACGGCGAGCCGCCGATGCGGCCGTCGAAGCCGATGCCGGTGGCGGTGTCGCCGGTGGCGAACACGTCGAACAAGGCCTCGCCGCTGACGATGAACATGCTGGGTCTCCTGGTCACCGCCCGGCGCCGGGGGGGCGCTACCAGGCGATGGGGCTGCTGCCGGCCGCGCTGCGGCGCGGCCGCGGGGGTTATAAATCAAGTTGCTTGATTTATTGAACCATGGTCCGCAGAATTTGGCCAGTCCCCCGGCGGATCAGCGGCCGACTGCCCTGCCCGCCGCCCCGCCAGGCACCCAAGCCCCAAGCTGCACGCCAAACCGCGCGCCAAGCCGATCCGCCATGCCCCGCAGTGCTCCGCCGCGCCCGACCCCACGTCCGATCCCCCGCCCGGCCGCCGGGGCGTCGGCGCGGGTCGCGCGCCAGCCTCTGCCCGGCGCCCGCGCGCCCGGCCCGCGCCAGCCGGGCGAGCGTCTGGTGCTGCAGGCCATTCGCCAGATGGGCGCGCTGGCCGGTGCCGAGCTGGCGCGCTGCACCGGGCTCAGCGCCCAGGCGGTGTCGCTGATCACCCGCCGGCTCGAGGCCGACGGCCTGCTGCTGCGTGGCGAGCCGGTGCGCGGCAAGGTCGGCCAGCCGGCGCTGCCCTGGTCCCTCAACCCCGATGGCGCGCTGTCGGTGGGCATCCAGCTGGGCCGCCGCAGCCTCGACACGCTGGTGGTCGACTTTCACGGCGCGGTGCGCCAGCGCTGGTCGCTGGCCTACACCCACCCCGAGCCGCAGGCGCTGCTGCACGAGATCGGCCAGCGCCTGGGCGCGCTGCGCGGGCAGCTGGCGCCGGCGGTTTGGGCGCGGGTGCAGGGCGTGGGTGTGGCCGCGCCGCAGCAGCTGGGCGGCTGGCAGACCCTGCTGGACATGCCGCCCGAGCTGGCCGCCCGCTGGCAGACGCTGGACCTGCGCGCCGCGCTGGCAAGCTGCACCGAGCTGCCGGTGATGCTGCTGAAGGACACCGCCGCCGCCTGCGTGGCCGAGCTGGTGGCCGGGCGCGGTCGCGGCCTGCCCAACTACCTGTACCTGTTTGTCGACACCTTCATCGGCGGCGGCCTGGTGCTCGATGGCCAGCTGCGCGCCGGCGACCAGGGCAATGCCGGCGCCGTCGGCTCGCTGTCGCTGGCCATGGCCGGGCCGGCTGCGGCGCCCGATGGGCCACCGCAGCTGCTCAGCCGGGCCTCGCTGCTGAGCCTGGAGCGCCGCTACCGCGCGGCCGGCCTGGCGCCCGAGGCGGTGGCCGATGCGCGCGCGCTGCAAGCGCCCTGGCGCGGGCACACCGAGGCCTGGCTGGACGAGGCCGCGCCGGCCATCGCGCTGGCCGTGCACAGCGCCGCCTGCCTGCTCGACCTCGACACCGTGCTCATCGACGGTGCGTTCGACCGCGCGCTGCTGGCCGCGCTGCTGGCCCGCAGCGCGCAGGCGCTGCAGGCCTACCGCTGGGAAGGCGTGGCCCGGCCGCAGCTGCTGCCCGGCAGCGTTGGAGCCGATGCGCGGGCGCTGGGCGGTGCCTGGCTGCCGCTGCACGCGGCCTTCGCGCCCGAGCGCGGCGCCTGGCCGGCGAGCGCCTGAACCCGGCCCCCGGCCACCCGGGCGGCCCGGGGCGGGCAGGGCCGCCACACCGCACATTCCCTAGCTGCGGGCGCCGGAGGGCCTGCGTAGAGTGCCGCGCAGCCGCCCATCCGGCCGGCAAGGAACCCTGCGCATGATCGCGACCGAGTTCGAACACCGGCTGCTCAACGTGCGCAGCCACTACCGGGTCTCGCCCTGGATCTCGCCGCGCGCCGACGAGGCGCCGCTGCTGCGCTCGTGGCAGCGCTGCCGCGACGCCGGCATGCGCGAGCACGAATCGGTCAACTTCGAGCTGGTGGGCCGCGCCATGCTGGCCGAGCTGGACGACGAATGGGGCCCGCTGGTGCGCAGCGCCCGGCCCGAGACCGAGCGCCTGGCCTCGGCCGTGGGCGGCGCGGGCGGCGTGGTGATGCTGTTCAACCCGCGCGGCGTGATCATCGACCGCATGGCCCACGACAGCGTCGTGCACCCGGTGCTGCGCCTGGCCACCCGCGTGGGCATGAACGTGGCCGAGCGCTGCGTGGGCACCACCGCGCCGGGCATCGCGCTGGCCGAGGGCCTGCCCTACCTGGTGGGCCGCGAGGCGCACTTTTTTGCCAACCTGCGGCCGTTTTTCTGCGTGGCCGCGCCCGTCGACGGCCCGCGCGGCGAGCGTCTGGCCGCCCTCGACATCACCTGCTACGACAACGTGCCCGGCTTCGATGTCCAGACCCTGGTGCAGGATGCCGCGCTGGCCATCGAGAACCGCCAGTTCGTGCCTGGCGACGAACGCGTGGTGGTGCACTTCCACCCGCGCGCCGAGATGGTCGACACCGCCCACGAGGCCTTGCTGATGGTGGATGCCGCGGGCAGCGTAGTGGGCGCCAACCGCAGCGCCTGCCGGCTGCTGAACCAGCCGCGCGGTGCGCTGCTGGGCCGGCCCTTCACCCAGTGCTTCGACCGGCGCCTGGGCGCGCTGTTCGGCGCCTCGCTGCGCCGCCAGGGCGGCGACCTGGTCGAGATGCACAGCCACGACGGCCTGCTGGTGATGGCGCGCTTCGAGAGCGCACCGCGCGGCGGCACGCCTGCAGCCGCGCCGCCGCCGTCGCCCAACCTGGCCGGTCTGGCCCCCGGCCATCCGGCGGCCGGCGCCCCATCCGAGGCCGAGGCCGAAACACGCCTGCGCGACCTGGAGCTGCGCGCCATCCATGCCGCACTGGACGCGCAGGGCGGCAACGTCTCGGCCGCCGCGCGGCGCCTGGGCATCAGCCGCAGCACCATCTACCGCCGGCTGGGCACACCCGCAACGGGACATTGACGCTGCGGCTGCCCCCGCGTACCCGCGGGGCCGGGTGCCCCAGCGGGCCGAGCGCCGGGCCGCTCCCAAGCCGGCCCGCCAACTCGCCCGGCGGGTGGCCCTGCGTATGCGCGGGGCCGGGTGCCCCAGCGGGCCGAGCGCCGGGCCGCCCCAAGCCGGCCCGCCAACTCGCCCGGCGGGTGGCCCTGCGTATGCGCGGGGCCGGGTGCCCCAGCGGGCCGAGCGCCGGGCCGCCCCAAGCCGGCCCGCCAACCCGCCCGGCGGGTGGCCCTGCGTATGCGCGGGGCCGGGTGCCCCAGCGGGCCGAGCGCCGGGCCGCCCCAAGCCGGCCCGCCAACCCGCCCGGCGGGTGGCCCCGCGTAACCGCGGGGCCGGGTGCACCATTCACCGCCGCCCGAACATCATCTGCCTCGCCAGCAGGTGCTTGAGCGGCGGCAGTGCCTGCAGTGCGGCCAGGCCGAGGCCGCGGGCCGCGGGCAGGCCGGGCCAGGCCCAGGTGAAGCTGCGTGCCAGAAAATCGGTGGCGGCGATCATGCTCCAGCGGTCGGGGGCGCGCTGCCACTCGAGCCGGCGCAGCACCTGCGGCAGCGCGTCGGGCGTGGCCTCGCGCAGCGCCTCGACCAGCACCGCGGCATCGCGCAGGCCCAGGTTGAGGCCCTGGCCGGCCACCGGGTGCAGGGTTTGCGCGGCATTGCCGATGCGCACCACCGCGCCATCCACCAGCGTGCGCTCGGCATTGAGGCCCAGCGCAAAGTGCTTGAGTGGCGACAGTGCGCTGACGCGGCCCGCCGCCTCGGGCAGCAGGCTGTTGAGCACGGCCACGCGCTGGGCCTCGCCGAGCGCGGCCACCGGGTCATCGTCGGCCGGCACGCACCACACCAGCGCGGCACGCAGCGGGGCCGCCGCGGCGCCGGCCAGCGGCGGGGCCGGTGGCAGCGGCAGCAGGGCCACCGGGCCATGGCGGGTGAAGCGCTCGACCGCGCGGCCTGGCGTGGCGCCGGCCAGCGTGGCGGTGCCCACCCAGGCGGTCTGGCGGTAGTCGTGCACCACGGCCTTGCGCGCCTGCTCGGCAAACACGCCGCCCTCGGCCACCACCGCCAGGTCAAAGCGCTCGGCCACGCCGGCATCCACCTCGGCGCCGCCGCCCGGGCCGCGGCCATCGGCCGCCAGGGCACGCACCTGGCTCACCGGCAGGCCGAAGCGGCTGTGCAGCCGCGGCGAATCGGCGGCCAGGGCCAGCCAGGCCTGCTGCAGGCGGCTGACCAGCGCGCCGTAGCTGAGCACCGCGCCGAGCTGCTCGACGCCTTCGTCGGCCGCGCTCAGGCGCACCTCGGCCGGCGCGCCCAGCAGCGCCAGCGTGGGCGGCGCCTGCGAGACATGCACCTCGAGGATGGGCTGCGCCGCCGCGGCCGGCCAGGCGCCCAGGCGCCGCAGCCAGATCACGCTGCCCAGCGACAGCGCCAGCGTGCGCGGATCGGCCGCCACGTCGCGCTCGAGCGGGCGGGCGTCGAACAGCGAGATGTCGGCCGCCGGCAGGCGGCGCGCGGCATGCAGGGCCAGCGCCAGGCCGGCCGGTCCGGCACCGATGACGGCGATCTTCCAGGGATGGCTCACGGGCAGGGCTCTTGGATGCGGGGCACGGGGTGGAGGGTGACGGCGGGGTGACGGCGGGGTGACGGCGGGGTGACGGCGGACGCCGGGCCTGGCGGCACCGGCCACGCGAGACGATAGCCGATCGCCATCCAGGCCCGCCAGGCCGTGGCCCGTCGCCTGGCCCCTGCCGGGGCGGTGGCGCTTGCGCTAGGCTGCGGCGCTCAATGGCCGTGCGCCCGGCGCGCGACCTGCCTCCAATGCACAAGGACACCTCTTCATGCGTTATCGCCGTCTGGGCCGCAGCGGCCTGCAGGTCAGCGAGCTGTCGCTCGGCTCCTGGGTCACCTACAACAACCAGGTGAACCTGGAGGCCGCCGTCGAGATGATGGCCGCCGCCTACGACGCCGGCATCAACTTCTTCGACAACGCCGAGGCCTATGCCGGCGGCCAGAGCGAGGTGGTGATGGGTCAGGCCCTGCAGCGCCTGGGCTGGCCGCGGCTGAACTATGTGGTGAGCACCAAGTTCTTCTGGGGCCTGGATCGCGCCGGCGCGGCCATCAACCGCAAGGACACGCTCAACCGCAAGTACCTGATGCAGGCCATCGATGCCTCGCTGCAGCGCTTCGGGCTCGATTTTGTCGACCTGGTGTACTGCCACCGCCCCGATCCGCACACGCCGATCGAGGAGACGGTGTGGGCCATGAGCGACATGATCAGCCGCGGCAAGGCGCTGTACTGGGGCACCAGCGAGTGGAGCGCGGGCGACATCCGCGCCGCCTGGGAGATCGCCGACCGCCACCACCTGCACAAGCCGGTGGTCGAGCAGCCGCAGTACCACCTGTTTCACCGCCAGCGGGTCGAAAAGGACTACGCCCGGCTGTACGAGGACATCGGCCTGGGCCTGACCACCTGGAGCCCGCTGGCCTCGGGCCTGCTCACCGGCAAATACCGCGACGGCGTGCCGGCCGACTCGCGCGGCGCGATGGACAACCTGGCCTTCCTGCGCGACGGCCTGACCGATGCCGCCAAGAACGCCGCGGTGGCGCAGCTGGCGCCGTTGGCCGCCGAGCTGGGCGGCAGCACCGCGCAGCTGGCCATTGCCTGGGCCAGCAAGAACCCGCGCGTGTCGAGCGTGATCACCGGCGCGTCGCGCCTGTCGCAGCTGCATGACAACCTGGGCGCGCTGGCCATGGCCGACAAGCTCACGCCCGAGGTGCTGGCGCGCATCGACGCCATCACCAGCCCGCTGGCCGCTTGAGGCCGGTGGCGCCAGGGCGCGCTGCGCGCGGCCCGGTGCCACCTGGGGCGATCAGCCCTGCAGCTTGAGCTCGCTCTTCACGTCCTTGACGCCCGGCACGGCGGCGGCCAGCTTCAGCGCGGTGTCGGCCGACTCGGCGTTCGGCGCGGTGCCGCTGAGCACCACCACGCCAGCGGTGGTGCTGACGCTGATCTTCAGCGCGGCCAGGCGCTGGTCTTCCATCAGCGCGGCCTTCACGCGGGCGGTGATCTGGCTGTCGTCGGCCGAGCTGGCGGCGGCCGGTTGTTGCGGCTGTTGTTGCGGCTGCTGCGCCACGTCGGCGGCCTGTGCGGCCAGCGCGATGCCCAGGCCAAGTGCGGTGGTGGCCAGCAGGCGCGACAGGGTGAGGGTGTGGGTCATGAGCTTCTCCGACGATGGGGGGTTGAGATCGCGGCACCGGGTGGCGCCACAAGCACTCAAGGGCAATCGCCGTGCCAGCAGAAAAAACCCTTGCGCAGCAATCACTTGGCGGCTCAAGCGGTGCTTTTGCACGCCTTGACGGCGGCTGGGGCGGGTTTTTTGTCGCCGGGTGGCGACAGCCTGGCGGCCTTCAGCGCCAAGTGCTTGATGGGCCGGGCCCGGGCGTGTCGCCGGATGGCGACAGCGCGTCGGCCCCGTCGCGAAACAGCTGCGGCTGCAGGCCGTGGCGCTGCAGCAGGCGATAGAACTCGGTGCGGTTGCGCTGGGCCAGCCGCGCCGCGTCGGCCACCTGGCCGGCGGTGAGCTTGAGCAGGCCGATCAGGTAGTCGCGCTCGAACTGCTGGCGTGCGCTGGCGTAGTCGAGCACCGGCGCATTGGGCAGATGCAGCGCGCGCTGCACCAGCGACAGCGGCACCAGCGCGCCGGTGGCCAGCGCGCACACCTGCTCCACCGCGTTGTGCAGCTGGCGCACATTGCCGGGCCAGGGCGCCTGCACCAGGGCCTCGAGCGCCTCGGGCGCAAAGCCGTGCAGGGTCTTGCGGTAACGGCTGGCCAGGCTGTGCAGAAAGTGCTGGGCCAGCAGCACGATGTCTTCGCGGCGCTGGGCCAGCGGCGGCAGCGCCAGGCGCACGACGTTCAGGCGGTAGTACAGGTCGCTGCGAAACTGGCCGGCGGCCAGCGCCGCGTCGAGCTGGCGGTGGGTGGCCGACAGCACGCGCACATCCACCGCCAGGCTTTGCTCGGTGCCCACCGGGCGCACCTGGCGCTCCTGCAGCACGCGCAGCAACTTGACCTGCAGCGCCAGCGGCATGTCGCCGATCTCGTCGAGAAACAGCGTGCCGCCCTCGGCCGCCACGAACAGGCCCTTGCGTGCGCTCTGCGCGCCGGTGAAGGCGCCGCGCGCATGGCCGAACAGCTCGGATTCGAGCAGCGGCTCGGGAATCGCCGCGCAGTTCACCGCCACGAAAGGCTTGGCCGCGCGCGGGCTGGCGCGGTGGATGGCACGCGCCAGCAGCTCCTTGCCAGTGCCGCTTTCGCCGGTGATCAGCACGCTGGCATCGGTGGCGGCCACCAGCCGCGCCTCGGCCAGCACGGCGGCCATCACCGGGCTGCGGCTGATCAGCTCGCGCCGCCAGGCGCCCTGCGCGGCGCGCTCGTCGGCCGGGCCGGGCGGGTTGGCGCCGCCACGCGCCGGGCCATCGGCGGGCGCTGCCGCCGCGGGCGCCGCCCATTGCAGGGCCTGCTGCACGGTGTCTTGCAGCGCGCGGCCGTCAAAGGGCTTGGTGAGGTAGGCGTGGGCGCCGCGCGCGGTGGCGGCCACGGCGTCGGGGATGGTGCCGTGCGCGGTGAGCAGGATCACCGGCAGCACCGGGTGGCGGCTGCGGATCTGGTCAAACAGCTGCAGGCCGTCCTGGCCGGGCAGGCGCACATCGCTGATCACCAGCGCCGGCCGGTGCAGCGCCAGATGGGCCAGCGCGGCCTCGGCGCTGCCCACCGCCTGCACCGCATGGCCGGCGGCGCGCAGGCGCAAGGTCAGCAGGCGCAGCAGGTCGGGATCGTCGTCCACCAGCAGGATGTGCGGCGCCGCGCTGCCGGCCGCGCCCGCGCTGGCGCCGGCGTGCAGGCCCTGGCCGGCGCTGCTGCCGCTGCCGCTGCCGGATGGGCGGGCGGCGGTGTTCATCGGCTGGCCGCCGCGGCGGCGGGCAGGGCCCGCTCGATCGCCTTCAGCGCCTCGAGCTTGTCCTGCAGCTGCTCGCCGCGGCGCTGGCTGTCGCGCAGCTGGCTGCTCAGGCGCTCGAGGCTGTCCTGCCAGCGGCGCTGGTCGGCCAGGCGGGCGGCCATCAGCGTCGCCAGCGGCTGCAGCGCGTCGTCGGCCGGCAGCTGCGCGCTGGCCGCCGCCAGCTGCTGCTGGGCGGCCGCCAGCTCGGCCGCCGGCGCCGGCACACCGGCGCGCAACTGGCTGGCCGTGCCGGCGCGGCGCAGGGCCGTGGCCAGCAGCGCCTGGCGCTCATCACCGGCGGTGGCGCTGGCACTGGCCGCCGGTGTGCAGGGCGCGCTGGCCAGCGTGGCCGAGGCCGCTGGCGCCGCGCTGGCGGCCGCGGCGGCCGGGGTGGCGGGCAGGGCCGGCGCGGCTGGCGGGGCGGGGGGCAGCAGCTGGCAGGCCCCCAGCAGCGCGGCCAGGGTGGCCAGGGTGGCCAGCCGGGCCCGGCTGAGCGGGCCGCGCTGCCGCCACGGGCGCGGCCCGGCCGGCGGGTGGGCGCCACGGTGGGCGCCATGGGCAGGGCCAGGGGCGGGGCCAAGGTCTGGGCCAAGGTCTGGGCCAAGAGCGCGGCCAAGAGCGCGGCCAAGAGCGCGGCCATGGATGGGGCCACGGCAGGCGGGCGGGTGGGGAACGGTCGGGGTCATCGGGGCAGCTGGATGCAGAAATGCGCGCCGTGGGCGCTGGGCAGCAGGCGGGCGCTGCCGCCATGGGCCTGGGCCACCTCGCGCACGATGGCCAGGCCCACGCCGCTGCCCTGGCGCGCCGGTGGCGTGCCGCTGGCATCGGGTGGTGGCGGGCGCCCCTGGAAGAAGGGCTCGAACACATGCGCGGCGTCGGCCTCGGCCACGCCGGGGCCCTGGTCGATGCAGTCGATCTGCACGCCCTCGGGGGTGTGGCCGGCGCGCAGCGTCACCTGGCCATCGGCCGGGCTGAAGCGCAGCGCATTGCTCAGCAGATTGGCCACCGCGCTGCCCAGGGTCTCGGGGTCGATCGCGGCCGTCACGCTGGCGTCGGCCTGCACCGTGACGTGCAGGCCCTTGGCCGCGCTTTGCAGGCGCTGGGCCTCAGCGGCGGCGTGCAGCAGCGGCGCCAGCGGCTGGCGCTGGCGCGGCGCGCGCGGCGTCTCGAAGGCCAGCGCCTGGTAGCGCAGCAAGGCCTCGATCTGCTGCTGCAGGGCCAGGCTGTTGTCATGCAGGATGCGCAGGATCTCGGCCTGGTCGGCCGCCAGCGGGCCGGCCACGCCGTCCTGCAGCAGCGCCACGCCCTCGCGGATGGCGGCCAGCGGGGTCTTGAGCTCGTGCGAGACATGGCGCACGAAGCGCGCCTGGTCCGACTCCAGCTCGGCCAGGCGCAGGCGCAGCCAGTCGAGCTGCCGGCCCAGCTGGCGCAGATCGGCCGGCCCGCGCACCTGGATCGGTGCCTCGAGCTGGTTGTTGCCCAGCCGGCCGATGGCCTGCACCAGCTGGGCCATCGGCCGCGCCAGCCAGTGCGCCAGGCCCCAGGCCAGGCCGGCGCCCAGCACGAGGGTGCCCAGCACCAGCGCGCTGATCAGCCGCTGCTGGCGCTCCAGCGCGGCCAGCTGCTCGCGCTGGCGCTGCTGCAGCACCTGGCGGCCCTGCGCGCCCAGCGTCTCGTTGAGGGCATGCAGGCGCACAAAGCGCGGGCCCAGCTGGGCCAGGGCCTCGCGCGGCCGGCGCCCGGGCTGCTGCAGGATGGCCACCACCGCGTCGGCCTGCTGGCCCCAGGCCTGCAGCGCTGCATCGGGCGCGGCCGCCATGCCGCCGGCCTGGGTGCGCGCCTCGCGCAGCGCGGCGTCGAAGCGCTGGCGCAGGCCGGGGTCCTCCAGCACCAGGTACTGGCGCGCGCTGCGCTCCATGGCCACGGTGAGCTCGGCCAGCGACTGGGCGCGTGCGGTCAGCGCCACGGCGTCCTGCGCCGCCTGGCGGCCCTGCCAGGCCGAGCGGTCGAGCGCCGACAAGGCCTGCACCGCGGCGCCACCCATCAGGGCGGTGATCAGCAGCAGCGCGGCCAGCAGCAGCTGGCGAAACGACAGGCCCCGGCCCCAGGGCGCCGGCCCCAGGGTGGGCCGCTGCAGCGAGAACTTGGGCAGAACGGCGGACACAGCCGCAGCCTAAGCCACGAACGGCGCGTTCTGCGGCGCTGCCGCGCGCCGGCGCTGGCGCCTGCTTGCACTTGTTGCAAGCTGCAGCGCAAGCTTGCGTCTGGATGCGATTGAGGGCCTGTCAGACCCCCAGCCTGTCAACCCTGCAGCGCGGCCAGCTGGGCCGGCGTGCCCACGTTCTGCCAGGCGCCGGGCCACAGGCTGCCGCCCAGGCGCCCGGCCGCGGCGGCGGCAAACAGGCGCGGGCCCAGTGGCGCATGCGTGCCGGGCGTGACCCCGGCCACCAGGCTGGCGCGCACCAGGGCCAGGTTGGCATAGGTCAGCGGCGTCGGATGGCCCTCGGCCGGGCGCTGCACGCGGCCGGCCGCATCCAGCGCGAAATCGCCCCGCGGGTGGAAGTCGGGGTTGGGCACCAGCCACAGGTGGGCGTCGTCGCCGCTGGCGGCAAAACGCTGCGCGGTCTCGGCGTCGAAGGTGAAGCCCGGCGCCACGATGTCGCCCGACACCAGCCAGAAGCACTCACCCAGCAGCGGCAGGGCCTTGGCAATGCCGCCGGCGGTCTCGAGCGCGCCGCCGTGGTCGCGGCCTTCCATCGAGTAATGGAGGGTCAGGCCCCAGCGCTGGCCATCGCCCAGCGCGGGTGCAAACCGGTCTTCCAGCCAGGCGGTGTTGATCACCACCTCGCGCACGCCGGCACGCGCCAGCGCGGCCAGGTGCCAGGTGATCATCGGCTGGCCATGCACCGGCAGCAGCGGCTTGGGCGTGTGATCGGTGAGCGGGCGCAGGCGTTCGCCGCGGCCGGCGGCCAGGATCAGGGCCTTGAGGTTGGGGGCTTGGCTCATCGGGCCGGCAGTGTAGGGGGCCTGCCGCAGGCCACCGCGGCCCACGGCCAGGCCTGCAGGCCTGGCTCACCCCAGCCCGATGGGTGCCGGCGCGCTTTGCACGATCTTGCGGAACAGCGGCTCGTAGGCACCGTCGGCGGCATGGCCGGTCAGCGGGTCGCGGTTGGCGGCAAAGGCCTCGTCCAGCGCCAGCCAGTCCTCGGGGCTGAAGTGCTCGCGCGCGGCAGGCAGGATCTCGCGCTCTTCCACCGCCATGTGCAACAGGTAGGCATCGACATAGCGGTCGAGGGCGGTCTCGAAGGCCTGGCGACGCGGCTCGCCCAGCACCTCGTAGGCCAGCAGCGCATGCTCGAGGCGGCGGATGGCGGCCTCGCCGCGGGCGTGGTCGGCGTCCAGCTTGTCCAGCGTGTCGGCCAGCGCCGGGCAGCGCGCGCGCACCAGCGGAAACAGCAGCTCGCTTTCCTTCGGGTGGTGCAGGCGCTCGGGAAACTCGTCCACGTACAGCAGCATGGCGCGCAGCACGTCGAAATCGGGCGCCTTGCCATCGCGGCGGGTTTGCTGCACCAGCAGCACCATCGAGCGCAGCATGGCGGCCAGCGCCTGGTGCTCGTCCTGGATCACGTGGAGAGAGGGGTGTCGCATGGTGGGGCCGCGGGCGGCGGGCTGCAGTGGTCGGGTCAGGCCCAAGGCTCGCGCCAGTGCGGCCGCCGCACCTTGCGCAGGATCAAGCGCGCTCGCGCAGGCGCCGGCGTGCCGTCAACAGCCGGCGCGCTGGCGCGCGCGTCTAAAATCCGGCGTTTTCCCGCCCTGACGCCTGCCCTCCCTGCGGGCGCCAGCACCCCTCCAAGCACCACCCCGGCACCGCGCATGGCCCTCCCGACCTCCCCCGACACCCTCGGCCTGATGGCCAATGCGATCCGCGCGCTGGCGATGGACGCCGTGCAGCAGGCCAACAGCGGCCACCCCGGCGCGCCCATGGGCATGGCCGACATCGCGGTGGCGCTGTGGGGCGGGCACCTCAAGCACAACCCGGCCAACCCGCTGTGGCCCGACCGCGACCGTTTCGTGCTCAGCAACGGCCACGGCTCGATGCTGATCTACGCGCTGCTGCACCTGTCGGGCTACGACCTGCCGATGAGCGAGCTGCGCAACTTCCGCCAGCTGCACAGCAAGACCCCCGGCCACCCCGAGGTGGGCATCACCCCGGGCATCGAGACCACCACCGGCCCGCTGGGCCAGGGCATCACCAATGCCGTGGGCATGGCGCTGGCCGAGAAGCTGCTGGCCGCCGAGTTCAACCGCCCCGGCCACAGCGTGGTCAACCACCACACCTACGCCTTCCTGGGCGACGGCTGCCTGATGGAGGGCATCAGCCACGAGGCCTGCGCGCTGGCCGGCGCCTGGAAGCTCAACAAGCTGATCGCGCTGTACGACGACAACGGCATCTCCATCGACGGCCAGGTGCAGCCCTGGTACGTGGACGACGCCGGCAAGCGCTTCGAGGCCTATGGCTGGAACGTCATCGGCCCGATCGACGGCCACGACGCTGCCGCGGTGAGCACCGCCATCGCCCAGGCCAAGGGCTCGGCCACGAAGCCCACGCTGGTGATCTGCAAGACCGCCATCGGCAAGGGTTCGCCCAACCGCGCCGGCACCAGCAAGGCCCACGGCGAGCCGCTGGGCGCTGAAGAGATCAAGCTCACCCGCGCGGCCCTGGGCTGGGTGCATGAGCCCTTCGTGATGCCCGAGGCCGCCTACGCCGCCTGGGACGCCAAGGCCGCCGGCGACACCGCCGAAACCGAGTGGGCGCAGCGTTTTGCCAGCTACAAGACCGCCTTCCCCGAGCTGGCGGCCGAGTTCGCGCGCCGCATGGCGGGCGATCTGCCGGCCGGCTTTGCCGAGGTGGCCGTCGAGGCCGTGGGCAGCGCCCACGACAAGGCCGAGACCGTGGCCAGCCGCAAGGCCAGCCAGATCGCGCTGGAGCACTTCACCGCCAAGCTGCCCGAGATGCTGGGTGGCTCGGCTGACCTGACCGGCAGCAACCTCACCAACACCAAGAGCACGCCGGCCTTGCGCATGGCCGCCGATGGCTCGGTGGTCAAGACCGAGGCCGGCGAGGGTGCGGACGGCCGCATCGGCCGCCACATCAACTACGGCGTGCGCGAGTTCGGCATGGCCGCCATCATGAACGGCGTGGCCCTGCACGGCGGCTACATCCCCTACGGCGGCACCTTCCTCACCTTCAGCGACTACAGCCGCAACGCCATCCGCATGGCCGCGCTGATGAAGCTGCGCGTGATCCATGTCTTCACCCACGATTCGATCGGTCTGGGCGAGGACGGCCCCACGCACCAGAGCGTGGAGCATGCCGCCAGCCTGCGCCTGATCCCCGGCCTGGACGTGTGGCGCCCGGCCGATACCACCGAAACCGCCGTGGCCTGGAGCATGGCCCTGGCCAACCGCCAGCGCCCCAGCGCGCTGCTGCTGAGCCGCCAGAACCTGCCCTACGCGCCCAAGGCCGATGCCGACGTCATCACCCAGGGCGGCTATGTGCTGGCCGAGCCCAGCGAAGTGGGCCTGAAGAAGAAGGCCCAGGCGGTGATCATCGCCACCGGCTCCGAGGTGCAGCTGGCGCTGCACGCCCAGGCCGCGCTGGCCCAGCGCAAGATCGCGGTGCGCGTGGTCTCGATGCCCAGCACCACGGTGTTCGACCGCCAGGGCATGAAGTACAAGCAGAGCGTGCTGCCAGCCAAGCTGCCGCGCATCGCCATCGAGGCCGGCATCACCGACTTCTGGTGGAAATACGGCTGCGCCGCGGTGATCGGCATCGACACCTACGGCGAGAGCGCACCGGCGCCCGAACTGTTCAAGCACTTCCACCTCACGGCCGACAACCTGGTGGCCACGGTGCGCAAGGTGCTGGGCAAGTAAGCGCAGGGGCGCAGAGATGAATGTTGCGCTGCCGCTCTTTCAGGCGTCGGATGAGACACGCCGGGAGAATGCGCTTCATTCGTACCCGGTGGTGTCGCTGTTCTCCGGCGCGATGGGCTTGGATCTCGGACTCAACGAAGCCGGTCTGCGGGTTGCTGTGTCGCAGGACATTGACCGCTGGTGCGTGGAAACCATGCGTCGAAACGGGCACGTCGCGGTGGAAGGTGATATCCGTGACCTGCTGGCAGATGACCCGCACTGTCGCTTCCTGACTGACGTGGCGGGCATCTCGCCCAAGAAGGTGTTCGCCGTTGTGGGCGGTCCGCCTTGCCAGCCGTTTTCCACGGCCGGCAAGCGCCTGGGCGCAGAAGACGAACGCGGCCAGTTGTACGAACACTTCGTCGCTGTGGTCGAAGCCCTGCGGCCGCGCTTCTTCATCATGGAGAACGTCAAGGGCCTCGCCAGCATGCCAAGCCGTGCCGATGATCCTGACTCGCCGCCCTTGCTGGATGAGATCCTGGAGGCATTCGGGGACGCGGGATACAAGACAGTGCATGGCGTGCTGGATGCGGTGCACTACGGCACGCCACAGTTCCGCGAACGGCTGGTCATCGTCGGCAGCCGAGATGCGGAGGACATCTTTTTACCGATCCCCACGCACTTCCACCGGCATCAAAACCCAGAGTGCCGCTGGCGCACCCTGGAGGATGCACTGCGCGAGCTGGGTGATCCCGGGCCCTGTGCCAGTCTTTCTGCCCAGGCCAGGAGATACCTCGCCATGGTGCCTGCCGGGGGAAACTGGAAGAGCCTGCCGTCGCACGTCGCGCGCGAAGCCATGGGCGGCGCCTTTGAGTCAGGCGGAGGCAAGGTGGGCTTCTTCCGCCGTTTGAGCTTCTCGGAGCCTTCGCCGACCTTGGTCACGTCGCCCAATCAGAAGGCGACCATGCTTTGTCACCCCACCGAACTTCGAACTTTGTCGGTGAGGGAATACGCCCGCATTCAGCAATTCCCTGACAACTGGGTGTTCGAGGGGCGTTCGGCCGAAGCGTATCGGCAGATTGGCAATGCTGTCCCGGTGCCGTTGGGGCGAGCCCTGGGCCAGATGCTGCTCGCCGTGGCGCAGGGCAATGCAGAGGTCAAGGTCAAGCGAATGCGAGGAACGTCGGTGCACAAACGCATGGCATGGTTGCCAGGGGGCAACGATGATCAGTGACGCGGCGCTTGGCGCAGAGGTCGGCCGTCTCCTCGAAGTGCTCTACCAGAAGCGCTTCGCGGCGCTCGACCGCCTGACCTTGAGTGATCTGCTCGCGAAGAATCCCTATCTGTATCGCGCACTCGGGCTGACCAAGCCGTCAAATTTCATCGAACAGTTGCTGATTGCTCGCGTTTCCAGTTCTGACGAGACGATTTTCGGCAATGATTTTCTGGAGCCTTTGGCAGTCTTTGCGGCCAGGCATGGCGTTGGGCACAAAAAGGGTGTGCAGGTCAATGTGGGCGCTGGCGCGGGACAGGACATTGCAATTGAAACGCCGGACGCCTATCTGGCGGTGTCGGTCAAATCAGGCAAGAACATCTTCAATTCGCAGAGTGACAAGGGGCAGTCGGCCGAATTCAAGGCTTTGCAGGCCCGCTTGAAAAAGCTCAACAAGATGTTCAGGCCGATCATCGGCTATGGCTATGGCCGCAAGGCCGTACGCGCGGAGTCCGCCGTAGAGAAGCTCGCGGGCCAGGCGTTCTGGCGCGAGCTCTCGGGAGAAGAGGACTTCTACCTTCGCATCAGCCGGGCCATGGCGCCATTCGCAACCGAGCATGGCGCGGCATACCGCGCTCAGTTTGAGCGGGCGCAGTGCCGCCTGTTGAAGCAGTTCATGCTGCACTTTGTGGGTGACGATGGCGAGGTTCTCTGGGATGCACTGGTAGCGTTCAACAGCTCGGTGGCAAGGCCGGCGCGGTTGAAAGATCTTGGCTGAAGCCGTTTCGTCCGACCGACACCTATGCGCCACCATGCCGCCATCGCCCTGACGCTGCTGGCGATGCTGGCATCGGGCGCGGCGCGGGCGCAGGCCGTGGCCACGCAGGAGCCCACCGCCGCCCAGCGCTGCCTGACCGTGCTGCCCGGCGCCCCCGGCGATCAGCCGGTCTACCCCTTCGAGCCGTTCAAGCGCGGCAAGGCCGGCAAGGTGTTGGTGGAGCTGCGGTTCACCAGCGCCGATCTCAGGCCGGCGCTCGAGATCCTGTCGCACGAGGGGGGCAGCACCTTTGTCGAGGCCGTGCGCGACCATGTGCAGCACCTGCGCGTGCCCTGCCTTGAGGCGCGCGAGGGCCCGTCGACCGTGCGCTTCGACTACGTGTTCCGGCCCGAGGCCGACCGCCCGGTGCAGTCCGAGCAACGCGAGCGCATGCCGCCCGACAGCACCGGCATGGGCTGCCCGTTCAATGTGAGCTTCACTGCGCGGCAGCCCGAGCTGCCCAACCACGTGGTTCAGCGCGACAACTGGCGCGCCGAGCGGCAGCCGTTCATGGCCTGGTTGCGAGCGCTCAAGCTGGAAGGTCCGACCCGGCTGCTCGACGCGGTCTACGGCGACACCACCCATTTCCAGGTGCCCTGCTACAAAATCGAATCAACCCCATCCACCAACAAGGAGTGACAGACATGACCATCAAGATCGGCATCAACGGTTTCGGCCGCATCGGGCGCATGGTGTTCCGTGCCGCCATCGCCAACTTCTCCGACATCCAGGTGGTCGGCATCAACGACCTGCTGGAGCCCGACTACCTGGCCTACATGCTCAAGTACGACAGCGTGCACGGCCGCTTCAAGGGCGAGGTGTCGGTGGAGGGCAACCACCTGATCGTCAACGGCAACAAGATCCGCCTGACGGCCGTGAAGGACCCCGCCGAGCTGAAGTGGGGCGAGATCGGCGCCGACATCGTGGTCGAGGCCACCGGCCTGTTCCTGACCAAGGACGCTGGCGAGAAGCACCTGGCCGCCGGTGCCAAGAAGGTGGTCTTCTCGGCGCCCAGCAAGGACGACACGCCGATGTTCGTCTACGGCGTCAATCACCAGAGCTATGCCGGCCAGGCCATCATCAGCAACGCCAGCTGCACCACCAACTGCCTGGCACCGGTGGCCAAGGTGCTGAACGACACCTGGGGCATCAAGCGCGGCCTGATGACCACGGTGCACGCCGCCACCGCCACGCAAAAGACCGTGGACGGCCCCAGCAACAAGGACTGGCGCGGCGGCCGCGGCATCCTCGAGAACATCATCCCCAGCAGCACCGGCGCGGCCAAGGCGGTGGGCGTGGTGATCCCCGAGCTGAACAAGAAGCTCACCGGCATGGCCTTCCGCGTGCCGACCAGCGACGTGAGCGTGGTCGACCTGACCGTCGAGCTGGAGAAGGAAGCCAGCTACGCCGAGATCTGCGCCGCGATGAAGGCGGCCAGTGAAGGTGCCATGAAGGGCGTGCTCGGCTACACCGAGGACAAGGTGGTGGCCACCGACTTCCGCGGTGAAAGCTGCACCAGCGTGTTCGACGCCGAGGCCGGCATTGCGCTGGACAAGACCTTCGTCAAGGTGGTGAGCTGGTACGACAACGAGTGGGGCTATTCGAACAAGGTGCTCGAGATGGTGCGCGTGATCGCCTGATCGGCGCGGCCTGGGCCCGGGCGGCAGTGCGCCGCCCGGCCGGTATCGCAGCGTTACCGACAGGCAGCATTTCTTCACGTGGCCGGCATAGCATGCCGGCCACGTGCGTTTCGGGGCTGTGGCCGATGGGGCGCGTGACGGCCTTTTAGGCGCTTTGCCCGGCGCCAGCTTCTGGAATGATCCGCCGATGAGCCATCCCATCTCGATCTGGCGCGGCCTGCTGCCCGCCCTTGCGCTGGCCCTGCTGGGGCCCTGGGCCGCTGTGGTGCAGGCCGATACCGGGCACCCGGCTGCCCAGGCGCTGGCGCAGCGCGCGGCCCGCGCCCAGGCCACGGCGCTGGAAGACGCCAACGAAGGCCGCGTGATCGTGCAGTACCGCCGCGGCGCCACGCTGCTGGCGGCCTCGCCGCGCCGCGCCCAGCATGCGGCCGCGATGGGCCGGCGCCTGTCGCTGCCGCTGACCGATGGCCGCGCGCTGGGCGAGCGCATGCAGGGCCTGCGCGGCAAGGGCCTGAGCTCGAGCGCGCTGGCGGCCCGCCTGGCCGTCCAGGCCGATGTGGAATGGGCGGTGGTGGATGGCCGCAAGAGCACCGCCGCGGTGCCCAACGACCCGTTTTTTGGCGACAACCAGACCAGCGTGACCCCGGTGGTGGGCCAGTGGTATCTGCGCGCCGCCGACAGCACCCTGGTCTCGGCCACCAACGCCGTGGCCGCGTGGGACATCACCACCGGCCTGGCCAGCGTCACCGTGGCGGTGCTCGACACCGGCGTGCGCTTCGACCACCCCGACCTGGCAGGCAAGCTGCACCCGGGCTACGACTTCGTGCGCAGCGCCATCGATTCCGACAGCAGCAGCGGCGCCGACGGCGATGCCAGCGACCCCGGCGACGCCATCGGCTGCAGCACCAGCAGCAAGAGCAGCTGGCACGGCACCCAGGTGGCCGGCCTGGTGGCCGCGGCCACCGACAACGGCCTGGGCGTGGCCGGCATCGGCCGCAACGTGATGGTGCTGCCGGTGCGTGTGCTGGGCCAGTGCGGCAGCGGCTACGACAGCGACATCATCGCCGGCATGCGCTGGGCCGCCGGCCTGTCCAACGACAGCAGCTGCACCAGCGCGTCCACGCCCTCGGCCACCTGCAACCCGAACCCGGCCAAGGTGATCAACATGAGCCTGGGCGGCAGCGGCAGCTGCAGCAGCTCGTACCAGACCACGCTGACCGAACTGGTCAACGCCGGCGTGGCGGTGGTGGTGGCGGCGGGCAACGACGCCGGCCATGCCGTCAACTCGCCGGCCAACTGCACCGGTGCCATCGGCGTGGCCGGCGTGCGCCATGCCGGCACCAAGGTGGGCTACTCCAATCTGGGCCCGCAGATCGCACTGGCCGCACCGGCCGGCAACTGCGTCAACGTCAGCACCGGTTCGGCCTGCCTGTATCCGCTGATGACCACCACCAACCTGGGCAGCACCGCACCGGGCAGCAACGGCTACAGCGACAGCTTCACCACCTCGCTGGGCACCAGCTTCGCATCGCCGCTGGTGGCCGGCACGGTGGCGCTGATGCGCTCGCTGGCGCCGGGCATGACGCCGGCGCAGCTCAAGACCGCGCTGCAGGGCTCGGCACGCGCCTTTCCCAGCACCGGCGGCACCGACAGCACCGTGACCAGCTGCCGCGCCCCCACCGCCACCGACCAGCTGGAGTGCTACTGCACCACCAGCACCTGCGGCGCGGGCATGCTCGACACCGCCGCTGCCGTGGTCCAGGCGCAGGCGCTGGTGGCCGCGGCCGCGGCGCCCACGGCGGTGATCACGGCCGGCGCCACCACGCCAACCCTCGGCGACAGCGTGGCGCTCAGCGCCGCGGCCTCGCAGGCCAACGGCGTGCGCACGCTGGTCGGCTGGCAATGGCAGATCAGCAGCGGCGCCAGCCTGGCCAGCTTCAGCGGCGCCACCAACAGCGCCAGCGCCACGCTGCTCACCACCGGCGCGGGCAGCGTGACCGTGAGCCTGACCGTGACCGACAGTGCCGGCGCCACCGCCAGCAGCACGCAGGTGATCACGGTGCAGGCGGCGGCCGCGGGCGGCAGCGGGTCGAGCGCCACCACCAGCAGCGGCAGCAGTGGCGGCAGTGGCGGTGGTGGTGGTGCCCTGGGTGCCGGCTGGCTGGCCGGCCTGCTGCTGGCGGTGCTGGCCCTGGCCCGGGGCCGGGCCGCCGGCGCGGCAGCGTCAGGCGCGCGAGGCTGAGGCCGGCGGCTGCAGCGCCGCCGAGGCGGCGTTGGCCGCACCGGCCGGCACGGCGCACGGCCGCCAGGCCTGGGCCGCGGGCAGGGCCAGTGTGGCGCTGCGGGCCGCCAGCTGGTGGCTGGCCGCATCGGCCACGCGCAGCAGGCTGGCCGGCGGGCGCGCCTCCAGCGTCACCACCCGCGCGCTGATCACGCCGCGCACCTGCAAGGCCGCCAGTGCGGTCTCGGCGCTGCGGGCGTCGGCAAAACGGCCCAGCATCAAAGTGGGCAGCAGGCGGGCCGGGATGTCGGGCGAAGCCTGCAGCTCGGTGAAGGCCACGCCGCGGCGGCGCAGCTCGCCGACCTTGCGCTGCAACTGCTCGGCATCGGCATAACGCGCCATCAGGATGACATGGCGGGCCGCGGCCGGCGCACTGGCCAGCTGCCAGGCGCTGTCGGGCACGCCGGCGGTGCGCAGCACCCGCTGCACGGTGGCCAGGCGCGCCGGCTCGAACGGGCCGGCCTCCAGGCACAGCGGCGCCGGCGCGCGCAGGGCCAGCAGGGGCCCGGCCGATGCGGCGCCCGAGCCAGCAGCGCCCACGCCGGCAGCGGCCGGGCCCGAGGCCGCCGGTGCGCTGGCGGCGGAGGCGGCAGATGCGGCAGATGCGGCAGCAGCCGGCGGGGCGCCCAGCGGCAGCACGCGCAAGGCGTCGGGGTTGACCTGGCGCTGCAGGCGCTCGGGCTCGTGCTCGCGCGGGCCATCGCCGTCCAGCCAGCGGGCGCTGCCGCTCAGGTGCGCGGTCAGCAGGCCGGCATTGACCAGCAGCAGGCCGATCAGCAGCGGCCTCAGCATGGCGCGCCACCCGCCATCAGGCGGCGCACGCTGACCTCGCCGCTGCTCACCGCCACGCGGCGGCCACTGCCGTCGTCCAGGCGCAGCCACAGCGTGCCCTGTGCGTCCACGCCATCGGCCACGCCGCGGTTGGCCTCGGCCAGCGTGGTGCTCACCGCCAGGCCGGCCAGCAGGTCGCGCGCGGCATAACGCGGCTGCAGCGGGGCAAAGCCGTGGCGGGCAAAGTCGAGCAGGGTCTGCACCAGGGCCGGCGCCACGCGGGCCAGGGCCTGTGGCGCGTCGAGGCCGGGCGCGAACTCCTGTGCGCAGGCATAGCCCCAGGGCAGGGCCGCGGCCTCGTTGCCCGGCGCTGCGGCCGGGCGCGGCTGCAGGTTCAGGCCGATGCCGATCACGGCCACCCGCTCGTTGCCCAACGGCAGGGTCTCGATCAGGATGCCGCCCAGCTTGCGGCCCACGCAGCCGGCATCGGCCAGCAGCAGGTCGTTGGGCCACTTCAGGCCGATGCGGGGCGCGCTGCCCGCTGCACGCGCCGCGGGCGGATCGAGCGCCTCGGCCACCGCCAGGCCCACGGCCAGCGACAGGCCCGACCAGTCGGCCGGCGCATAGGGCAGCATCAGCGAGAAGGTGAGCGCGCTGCCCGGCGGCGTGACCCAGGCCTTGCCCTGGCGGCCACGCCCGGCGGTCTGGGTTTCGGCCACCAGCAGGCAGGGCAGGGTGTCGTCGTGGCGGTGCTGTCCGCCGCGGGTGTCGGGGCGGTCGTCGCTGCGGCGCTGGCCGCGGCGCACACGCTCGAGCAGCTCGGTGTTGGTGGAGCCCATGCGCGCCACCACCTCCACGCTCAGGCCCGGCAGCAGCGGCTCGAGCTGCTGCCACAGCGCCTCGGCGCCCCAATGGATCATGTCAGCCCCTCGGCCGCCGAGAACGCCGGCCAATCCCCCGAGGGGATCGCGGGCCGGCTCGGGAGCGGCCCGGCGCTCGTGCCGCGCACGCTGCTTGAAACTGCAGGTTTCATTGGCCGTCAGTTGTTGAAGCCGCTCTTTTTCAGCGTTGGGTGGCCTTCTTGCGCGGCTGCTTGGGCGCCAGCATGTGGCCGCGGCAGCCGGCGGCGCCGCAGCGGCAGGCAAAGCGTTTTTTCAGTGCCGGGGTCATGCGCTCGTCGATCACCAGGCCGTAGTCGAAGAACAGCTCTTCACCCGCGGCGATGTCGCGCAGCGCATGCAGCAGCACGCGGCCGCTGGCATCGTCGGCCTCGATGTTGGGGTCGCAGGAGTGGTTGATCCACTTGGCCGAGTTGCCGTGCAGGCGGCCGTCGATCACCAGCTCGTCGCTGAGGTGGAAGTAGAAGGTGTGGTCGGGCTGCGACGGATCGTGCGGGTGGCGGCGCACCGCCTCATCCCAACCGATGATCTCGCCGGTGTACTCGATCACGAATTCGCCCTCGGCAATGGGCTGCAGCGCGTACATGCCCTTGCCGTGCACACCGCTGCGGCGCACCTGCAGCCGGCGGCCATGGCCCCTGGGCGCCGCCGTGGCCGCGGTGTCGGCATGGGCCTGCGATGGCACATGGCGGGCGGCCGGTGCGTGCGAGTCGGGATCGTGATCGTTGGCTTGCACGGCAAACTTCATTGGGTAAAGTGAATTCATGGGCGCGTGCGCACACCCGTACATGGGCGTGCGCGCGTGCGAGACTGCGGCGCGGATTGTAGGCACGGCCTCCCTGGCACAGGGCAAGGCACGGCCTGGACTCCCACCCGAGCGAGTTTGCCGACCCGAGACATGACCAAGACCCTCATCATTGCCGAGAAGCCCAGCGTGGCGCAGGACATCGTGCGCGCGCTCACGCCCACGGCCGGAAAGTTCGAGAAGCTGGCCGAGCACTTCGAGAACGAGCGCTACGTGGTCACCTCCGCGGTGGGCCATCTGGTGGAGATCAAGGCGCCAGAGGAGTACGACGTCAAGCGCGGCAAGTGGAGCTTTGCCCACCTGCCGGTGGTGCCGCCGCACTTTGACCTGGCGCCCATCGACAAGGCCAAGAGCCGGCTCAGCGCGGTGGTCAAGCTGGCCAAGCGCAAGGATGTGAGCGAGCTGATCAACGCCTGTGACGCGGGGCGCGAGGGTGAGCTGATCTTCCGCCTGATCGAGCAGTACGCGGCCGGCGCCAAGACCACGCTGGGCAAGCCGATCCGCCGCCTGTGGCTGCAGAGCATGACGCCGCAGGCCATCCGCGACGGTTTCGAGAAGCTGCGCAGCGACGAGCAGATGCAGGGCCTGGCCCATGCCGCGCGCAGCCGCAGCGAGGCCGACTGGCTGGTGGGCATCAACGGCACGCGGGCCATGACGGCCTTCAATTCGCGCGACGGCGGCTTCTTCCTCACCACCGTGGGCCGGGTGCAGACGCCCACGCTGTCGATCGTGGTCGAGCGCGAGGAAAAGATCCGCAAGCACGTGGCGCGCGACTACTGGGAGATCAAGGCCGGTTTTGCCGCGGCCGCCGGCGACTACGAGGCCAAGTGGTTCGACCCCAAGTACAAGAAGGGCGACGACCCCGATGCGCGCGCCGACCGCCTGTGGAACGAGGCCCAGGCCAACGCCATTGCCGACGCGGTGCTGGGCAAGAGCGGCACGGTCACCGAGGAAAGCAAGCCCAGCAGCCAGAGCTGCCCCGGCCTGTACGACCTGACCACGCTGCAGCGCGAGGCCAACGGCCGCTTCGGCTTCAGCGCCAAGACCACGCTGAGCCTGGCCCAGGCGCTGTACGAGAAGCACAAGGTGCTGACCTACCCGCGTACCGACTCGCGCCACCTGCCCGAGGACTACCTGGCGGTGGTGAAAGACACCTTCAAGATGCTGGCCGACGAAGACCTGCCCGGTCCGCTGCGCGCGCTCACCCAGCATGCCCGCAAGGGCCTGAACGAGGGCTATGTGA
Source organism: Aquabacterium sp. OR-4 (assembly GCF_025290835.2). NCBI lineage: Bacteria > Pseudomonadati > Pseudomonadota > Betaproteobacteria > Burkholderiales > Sphaerotilaceae > Pseudaquabacterium > Pseudaquabacterium prasiolae. The sequence continues at coordinate 638,515 of NZ_JAOCQD020000001.1, forward strand.
AGCCCAGCAAGCGCGTGTTCGACAACGCCAAGGTGTCGGACCACTTCGCCATCATCCCCACGCTGCAGGCGCCCAAGAGCCTCAGCGAGGCCGAGGCCAAGCTCTATGACCTGGTGGTCAAGCGCTTCATCGCGGTGTTCTACCCGTCGGCCGAGTTCCAGGTCACCACCCGCATCACCCAGGTCGAGGCGATGGGCCACACCCATCACTTCCAGACCAACGGCAAGGTGCTGGTCAACGCCGGCTGGCTGGCGGTGTACGGCAAGGAAGCGCAGACCGACGACGACAAGGACACCACCCTGGTGCCGGTGCAGCCCGGCGAGACGGTGGCCAACGAGCACATCAGCGTCAACGCGCTGAAAACCCGGCCGCCGGCCCGCTACACCGAGGCCACGCTGCTCAGCGCCATGGAAGGCGCCGGCAAGACCATCGACGACGACGAGCTGCGCGAGGCCATGGCCGAGAAGGGCCTGGGCACGCCAGCCACGCGCGCGCAGACCATCGAAGGCCTGATCACCGAGAAGTACATGCTGCGCGAGGGCCGCGAGCTGATCCCCACGGCCAAGGCCTTCCAGCTGATGACCCTGCTGCGCGGCCTGGACGTGGAAGACCTCACCAAGCCCGAGCTCACCGGCGCCTGGGAGCACCAGCTGGCCGAGATGGAGCATGGCCGCCTGAGCCGCGAGAAGTTCATGGAGGGCATCGCCGCCATGGCCGAGCGCATCGTCAAGAAGGCCAAGGAGTACGACCGCGACACCATCCCGGGTGACTACGCCACCTTGAAGGCGCGGTGCCCCAACTGCGGCGGCGTGGTGAAAGAGAACTACCGCCGCTTCACCTGCACGGGGGCCGAGGGCTCGACCGGCGCCGGGCCGTCCCAAGCCGGTCGAACCCCCTCGGGGGGCGGGGCCGGTATTCCGGCACCTGGGGGCGCCGAATCAGAGGGTTGCGGGTTCAGCATCACCAAGATCCCGGCCAGCCGCAGCTTCGAGCTGGCCGAGGTGGAAACCTTCCTGACCGACAAGAAGGTGGGCCCGCTGGAGGGCTTCCGCTCCAAGGCCGGCTGGCCCTTCACCGCCGAGCTGAAGCTGGTGCGCGACGACGAGATCGCCAACTGGAAGCTCGAGTTCGACTTTGGCGACGATGCCAAGGCCGGCGAGGGCGAGGGCGAGGCGGTGGATTTCTCGGGCCAGGAATCGCTGGGCAACTGCCCCAAGTGCAAGGGCCATGTCTACGAGTACGGCAGCAACTACCTGTGCGAGCACGCGGTGGGCGCCAACGTGACCTGCGACTTCAAGACCGGCAAGATCATCCTCACCCAGCCGATCAGCCACGACGAGGTGGGCAAGCTGCTGCGCACCGGCAAGACCGCCCTGTTCGACGGCTTCGTCTCCAACCGCACCAAGCGCAAGTTCAAGGCCATGCTGGTGTGGGACGAGAAGGAGGGCAAGGTGGGCTTCGAGTTCGAGCCGCGTGGCGACAAGGGTGCCAAGGGCGCCCCCGCCGCCAAGAAGACCGCCGGCCGCAAGGTGGCCGCGAAGAAGGCCGCCTGACCCGTGACCTGGCCCTGCCTGCGCGCCGCCGGTGCGCAGGCCTGCGTGCTCGACATCAGCGTCTCGCCCAACGGCAGGCGCACGGCTGCCGAGGGCTGGCACGACGGTGCCTTGCGCGTGCGCCTGGCCGCGCCGCCGGTGGATGGCAAGGCCAATGCCGCGCTGCTGGCCTGGCTGGCGGAAGCCATCGGCTGCCCCAGGCGCGATGTGAGCCTGCTGCGCGGCGACACCGCGCGCCGCAAGCAGCTGCGCATCGAGCGGCCCGAGGCCGAGCTGGCTGCGTGGCTGGCGAAGCTGGGCTTGCCCAGGCCCGAATGACCCGCCCGCCGGCGCTGCGGTGATCCACACCGCCAGCGCCCCGGGCCGCGGCATCATCGGCGCTTCATGACGCATCTCATCGCCTACAAGCTCCTGTCCATCGTGCTGGCCGTGGCGCTCGGCTGGCTGGCCGGGCGCATGCGCTGGCTGGGCGAGCCGGCCGCGCGTGCGGGCGATGCCGATCCGGCGCGCATGCTGGGCAACGCGGCCTTCTACATCTTTGTGCCGGCGCTGCTGATGCGCACCACCGCGCGGCTGGATCTGGCGGCGCTGCCGCGCACCACGCTGCTGGCCTTCTTTGTGCCGGCCATCGCGGTGACGCTGGGGGTCTATGCGCTGGCGCGCTGGCAGGCCGCACGCCTGCCGGCCGCCGCCGGCAACCTGGACGAGGCCGAGCGCCGCGCCGCCATGCCGGCCGTGCGCGCCTTTGCGGTGGTGTTCGGCAACTCGGTGCAGGTGGGCATTCCGGTGGCCACGGCCCTGTTTGGCGAAACCGGGCTGGGCATCCACGTCACCCTGGTGAGCCTGCATGCGCTGGTGCTGCTGACCCTGCTGACCGTGCTGGTGGAGCTGGACCTGGCGCGCGCCCGCTCGGCGCACGAGGCCTCGGCCAGCCTGCTGCGCACGGTGCGCATCACGGTGCGCAATGCCGTGATCCACCCGGTGACGCTGCCGGTGCTGCTGGGCCTGGCCTGGAACCTGACCGGCTGGCCGCTGCCGGTGCTGGCCGACGAGGTGCTGCAGCTGCTGGGCACCGCGGTGGCGCCGCTGTGCCTGGTGCTGATCGGCCTGTCGCTGGCCTACACGCGCCTGCATGGCGCCCTGGGCACGGCGCTGGGCATCACGCTGGCCAAGCTGCTGCTGATGCCGGCCGTGGTGCTGGTGGTGGCGCACTGGGGCTTCGGCCTGGGCGGCGTGCCGCTGGCCGTGGTGACGATGATGGCCGCGCTGCCCACCGGCAGCAATGCGCTGATCTTTGCGCAGCGCTACCGCTCGCAGGAGGCCGAGGCCACCGCGGCCAGCGTGCTGTCGACGCTGGGCTTCGCGTTCACCGTGCCGCTGTGGCTGGCGGTGCTGGCCCGGCTGTGAGCGGCCGCGCCGCGCCGGGCTGAGCGGCCGCACAGGCTGAAACGCCGGCCGGCGGCCGGTGCCGGCGAGTTTGGGACAATCAGGGCATGAACCCGAACGAGCTTCCGGCCTACATGGCCCACGTGGGCGCGGCCGCCCGCGCCGCCGCCACCGCCATGGCCGCCGCCTCCACGGCGGCCAAGAACGCCGCGCTGCGCGCGCTGGCCACGGCGCTGCGCGAGGCCGGCCCGGCCCTGCAGGCCGAGAACGCCAAAGACCTGGCGGCGGCGCGTGCCGCCGGCCTGGCCGAGCCCATGGTCGACCGGCTGAAGCTCACGCCGGCCGTCATCGACACCGTGGCCGAAGGCTGCGAGCAGATTGCCGCCATGCCCGACCCGATCGGCGAGATCAGCGGCGTCAAGCGCCGGCCCAGCGGCATCAGCGTGGGCCAGATGCGGGTGCCGCTGGGCGTGTTCGGCATGATCTACGAGAGCCGGCCCAACGTCACCATCGAGGCCGCCAGCCTGGCCATCAAGAGCGGCAATGCCTGCATCCTGCGCGGCGGCAGCGAGGCCCTGCACAGCAACCTGGCGCTGTGGAAGCTGGTGCAGGCCGCCCTGGTGCAGGCCGGCCTGCCGGCCGACGCGGTGCAACTGATCGAGACCACCGACCGCGCCGCCGTGGGCCGCCTGATCGCCATGCCCGAGTACGTGGACGTGATCATCCCGCGCGGCGGCAAGGGCCTGATCGAGCGCATCAGCGCCGAGGCGCGCGTGCCGGTGATCAAGCACCTCGATGGCAACTGCCACACCTATGTGGATGCGCAGGTCGACCTCGATCTGGCGGTGAAGGTCACCGACAACGCCAAGACGCAGAAGGTCAGCCCCTGCAACGCCACCGAGGGCCTGCTGGTGCATGCCGATCAGGCGCAGGCCTTTCTGCCGCGCATCGGCGCGGTGTTTGCGGCCAAGGGCGTGGAGATGCGCTGCGATGCCGCGGCCAAGGCCATCCTGGCCGGCGTGCCCGGCGCGGTGGTGGTGGACGCCACCGAGGCCGACTGGGCCACCGAGTACCTCGACAAGATCATCAGCGTGAAGGTGGTGCACAGCCTCGATGAGGCCATCGCCCACATCAACCGCCACGGCAGCCACCACACCGATGCCATCCTGACCACCAACCACCCGAACGCGATGCGCTTTCTGCGCGAGGTCGATTCGGCCAGCGTGATGGTCAACGCCAGCACGCGCTTTGCCGACGGCTTCGAGTACGGCCTGGGCGCCGAGATCGGCATCAGCACCGACAAGTTCCACGCCCGCGGGCCGGTGGGGCTGGAAGGCCTCACGTCGATGAAGTGGGTGGTGCTGGGCCAGGGCGAGGTGAGGACATGACCCCCCCCGAAGCGCCTTCGGCGCCTCCCCCCAGGGGGCGCCACCCTTGGCCCGGCAGAGCCGGATCCGCGATGGCCGCTGGGCTGCTGGCGTGAGCGGCGGCCGCATGGATTCGCGCACTGCCCTGGTTCTGTTCTCCGGCGGCCAGGATTCCACCGCCTGCCTGGCCTGGGCGCTGGACCGTTACGCCCGCGTCGAGACCATCGGCTTCGACTACGGCCAGCGCCACCGCATCGAGCTCGATTGCCGCCAGGTGCTGCGCCGTGAACTGGCCGCGCAGTTTCCGCACTGGGCGCCGCGGCTCGGTGACGACCATCTGCTCGACCTGAGCCTGCTGGGCCAGATCAGCGACACCGCGCTGACCCGCGAGCGCGCCATCGCGCTGCAGGCCAATGGCCTGCCCAACACCTTCGTGCCCGGGCGCAACCTGCTGTTCCTGACCTTTGCCGCCACGCTGGCCTACCGGCGCGGCGCCAGCGTGCTGGTGGGCGGCATGTGCGAGACCGATTTTTCGGGCTACCCCGACTGCCGCGACAACACGCTCAAGGCCCAGCAGGTGGCCTTGTCGCTGGGCCTGGACACGCCGATGAGCATTGAGACGCCGCTGATGTGGCTGACCAAGGCGCAGACCTGGGCGCTGACCCAGGGCCTGGGCGGCGATGCGCTGAACGCGCTGATCGTCGAGCACACCCACACCTGCTACCTGGGCGAGCGCGGCGCGCTGCACGCCTGGGGCCATGGCTGCGGCCAGTGCCCGGCCTGCGCGCTGCGGGCCGCGGGCCATGCGCAGTGGCAGGCCGCCCGTTGATGGACGCCGCCCGCTGATGGACGCCGCCTGGATGCCCGCCGGCCTGCCCTGGGGCTGGATCTGCCTGCTGCTGGTGCTGGGCCTGTGGATGCTGGGGGCGCGCAACCGCATCGTGGCGCTGCGCGGTGCGGTCAGCGCGGCCTGGCAGCAGGTGGATGGCGTGGTCAAGGCGCGCCAGCAGCTCATCGGTGCGCTGCTCGACGCCGCGCTGCCGCGGCTTGATTCCGAGCGCGGCGCGGTCGATGCCGTGGTCGGCGCGCAGATCCAGGTGGCCACGGCCGCCGAGGTGCTGCGCAAGCGGCCCACGCGCGAGGAGCCCGCCGCGGTGCTGGCGCGCGCCGAGATCAGCCTGACCTCGGCCCTGGTGCGCCTGGTGGCGCTGGTTGAAACGCATGGCGAGCTGCGCTTCGACCCGCAGGTGCAGCCCTCGCTGCGCGCCCTGGGCGAACTGGCGCCGCGCCTGGCCTTTGCCCGCGAGAGCTTCAACGAGGCGGTGCTGCGCTACAACGCCGCGATCGACCAGTTTCCGACCCGCCTGCTCAACGGCGTGTTCCGCTTCGAGCGCGCCGGCACGCTGTAGCCGCGCAGCGATGGCGGCCCGCGCGCAGCGGGTCAGCGCTCGGTCATCACCGAGGCGGTGGCCACCAACTCGTCAAACAGGGCCAGCGAGGCCTGGCCCGACACGGCATACGGGTCGAGCTCGGGCTTGGGCGAGTACTTCAGCAGCAGGGCCGGGTTCAGCCGGGCCATGTTCACCAGGCCCATCGACCAGCCCGAGAAGCGCCGCTCGCTGATCTCTTCATAGTGCAGCAGCTCCACGTCGGTGTGGCGCGGGTCGCGGGCGATCTTCAGGTAGACGCGGTTGACGGCGGTGCGGCCGCCCTCCAGCGCCTGCATGAAGATGCCGCTGGCCGGGCAGTGGCACAGCAGGCCGGTGATGCCCTGCGCCGGGTTGTTGTCCTTGCACTGGCGCAGGATGCTGGCCATGGCCTCGGCATCGAGCGGGCTGGTGCTGCGGCTGGCGTACATCAGGCGAACGAGCATGTTCAGCGCTCCTGGCTTTTCTTGGGCAGCAGCGAGAGAAATTCGCGCCGCAGGTTGGGGTCCTTCAGGAAGGCGCCACGCATCACGCTGTTGACCATCGCGCTGTCGTTGTCCTTCACGCCGCGCCAGTGCATGCAGAAGTGGTCGGCCTCCATCACGATGGCCATGCCGTCGGGCTTGACCCGCTCCTGCAGCGCATCGGCCAGCATCACCACCGCCTCTTCCTGGATCTGCGGCCGGCTCATCACCCACTCGCACACCCGGGCGTACTTCGACAGGCCGATCAGGTTGCTGTGCTCGTTGGGCAGGATGCCGATCCACACCCGCCCGAGGATCGGGCACAGGTGGTGGCTGCAGGCCGAGCGCACGGTGATCGGGCCCACGATCATCAGCTCGTTCAGGCGCGAGAAGTTCGGAAACTCGGTCACCGAGGGCATCGGGTGGTAGCGGCCGCGGAACACTTCCTCGACAAACATCTTGGCCACGCGCTGGGCGGTGTCGTGGGTGTTGTGGTCGCTGGCGGTGTCGATCACCAGCGCCTGCAGCACCTTGTGCATCTCGCGCTGCACCTCGGCCTTCAGCTCGTCGAGCTCGCCATCGCGCACATGGGCCGAGATGTTGTCGTTGGCGTGGTAGCGGCAGCCGGCGTTCACCAGCCGCCAGCGGATGCGCTCCGAGGCCGGCATCCGCGCCAGTTCTTCCTCGCTCAGGGCCGGTCGGTGGGCCAAATCGGGTGCCGTCATGGTGGACAGGTGTCGGGTGGGCAGGCGCGCATTGTGGGCCGGCGCCCGATGGCCGCGTGGGCGTGTGGCTTCGCAAGCGGCCGTCGGGGCTTGCAGCCGGCTTAGACTCGCCGCCCATGTCTGCGCCTGCCCCACCCCTGTCGCGCCTGCTTGATGCCGTGGCCGATGCAGTGGCCGCGGTGCGCGCCGGGCGCTCGCTCAACGAGCCGCTGGCGGCCTGCCCGGCCGAGCTGCGCGCCGGCACCCAGGCGCTGGCCTTCCACACCCTGCGCCACCTGGGGGCGGCCCAGGTGCTGCGCACGGCGCTGGCACCCAAGGCGCCTCCGCCCAAGGTCGACGCGCTGCTGCTCACCGCGCTGGCCCTGCTGTGGCCGGGCGAGGCGCCGCTGCCCTATGCCGCGCACACGCTGGTGGATCAGGCGGTGGGCGCGGCGCGCAAGCGCACGCCGCAGGCGGCCGGCTTTGTCAACGCCGTGCTGCGGCGCTTTCTGCGCGAGCAGGCCGCGCTGGTGGCCGCGGCGCAGGCCCGGCCCGAGGCGCTGCACCAGCACCCGGCCTGGTGGATCGAGCGCGTGCGCGCCGACTGGCCCGACCGCTTTGCCGCGCTGCTGGCCGCCGCCAACCGGCCGGCGCCGATGGTGCTGCGGGTCAACGCACGCCAGGGCGACGTGCCCGGCTACCTGGCCCGCCTGGCCGCGGCCGGCATCGGCGCCCGGGCGGTGCACGACGCCGCCACGCCGCAGGCCATCGTGCTGGACCAGCCCTGCGCGGTGCAACTGCTGCCCGGCTTTGCCGAGGGCGCGGTGTCGGTGCAGGACCTGTCGGCCCAGCGCGCCGCACCGCTGCTGCTGGGCCCGGCCGACGGCCTGCCGGCGCTGGCCGCGGGCGCGCGCGTGCTCGATGCCTGCGCCGCCCCCGGCGGCAAGACCGCCCACCTGCTCGAGCTGGCCGATCTCGACCTGCTGGCGCTGGACGCCGATGCCGGCCGCCTGGCCCGGGTGCGCGACACCCTCGCCCGCGTGGGCCGGCCGGCCGCGCTGGCCGCCGCCGATGCGCGCGACACCGCCGCCTGGTGGGACGGCCGCCCCTTCGACGCGATCTTGCTCGACGCGCCGTGCACCGCCTCGGGCATCGTGCGCCGCCACCCCGATGTGCGCTGGCTGCGCCGGCCGGCCGACGTGGCCGCGCTGGCCCGCACCCAGGCCGGCCTGCTGGACGCCCTGTGGCCGCTGCTGGCACCGGGCGGACGGCTGCTGTACGCCACCTGCTCGCTGTTTCGCGACGAGGGCAGTCGGCAGATCGACGCTTTTTTGCAACGCCACGGGGCGTCCGGGGCGCGGCTGTGGACGGGTTCTCCCGGCCATCTGCTGCCCCTGCCGGACAATGAGCCCACGCCAGCCGACGCGCCGACACAGGGCGACGGCTTCTTCTACGCCCTGCTGCACAAGCCTTGAGTTTCACCAGCCGATGCGCCGACACCTGCCGCCGCCCTTGCTGCCGGCCACGCTCAAGCGTGTGCTGCGCTGGCTGGGTGCGCTGCTGGCGCTGCTGAGCCTCAGCACCGCGCTGCACGCGCAAGGGGTGGATCTGGCCGGGCTGCGCGTCAAGCGCGCCGATGGCGAACTGGCACTCGACTACCAGGCCCGGCTGGCGCTGACGCCGCCAATCGAGGAGGCGCTGCACCGCGGCGTGCCGCTGTACTTCAGCGCCCAGGCCACCGTCTACCGCAACCGCTGGTACTGGCGCGACGAGCGCGTGGCCCGCGTCAGCCGCACCTGGCGCGTGGCCTACCAGCCGCTCACCGCGCAATGGCGGGTCAGCCTGGGCGGGCTGTCGCAGGTCTACGGCACGCTGTCGGAGGCGCTGGCGCCCTTGTCGCGGGTGAGCGGCTGGCGCGTGGCCGATGGCGAAAAGCTCGAGGCGGGCGAGCGCTACTACGTCGATTTCGTGTTCCGCCTCGACAGCAGCCAGCTGCCGCCGCCCATGCAGGTCGACATCGGCAACGACTGGAAGCTGGGCGTCGAGCGCACGCTGCGGGTGGACTGATGGGCGGCGCCAGGCGTTGCAGCGCGCAGCTCGGGTGCCGGGCCGGCATGGGCCAGCCGGCATGAGCAAATCAGCACGCTGGGCCCTGCTGGTCTCGTCGGTGGCGGTGCTGGGCATCGTGCTGGTGCTGGCCTTCGTGCTGTCGCTGTCGAGCACCGGCCTGGTCAGCGAGCGCAATTTCGTCTGGCTGTACTGGGTCAACGTGGCCGTGGCCGGCCTGCTGCTGCTGGTCATCGGGCTGGCGCTGATCCGCCTGCTCACGCGGCTGCGGCGCGGCAAGTTCGGCAGCCGGCTGCTGGTCAAGCTGGCCGGCATCTTTGCGCTGGTGGCGGTGCTGCCCGGTGCGCTGATCTATGGCGTGTCCTACCAGTTCGTTGGCCGCAGCATCGATGCCTGGTTCGACGCCCGCGTGGCCAGCGCGCTGGATGCCGGCCTGGCGCTGGGCCGCGGCACGCTCGACAGTGCCGCCGGCGATCTGGCCGCCAAGGCGCGCACCGGGGCCGACCGCCTGGCCGACCTGCGCGCCGCGCTGGGCCCGCTGGCGCTGGAGCGGGTGCGCGCCCAGCTCGACGTGCGCGACGCCGTGCTGCTGGGCGCCAACGGCCAGGTCATCGCCTCGGCCGGCGGCAGCAACGAAGCCCTGCAGCCCGAGCGGCCGGCCGCCAGCCTGCTGCGCCAGGCCCGCGCGCAGCGCAGCGTGGGCGTGCTCGAAGGCCTGGACGACGAGCCGCGCGCCGGCAACGCGCCCAGTGCCCGGGTGCGCGCGGTGGCCCAATTGCCCAACCTCGACATCTCGCTGGCCTCGGCCAACGAAGAGCGCTTTCTGATGCTGGTGCAGCCGGTGCCCGATGCGCTGGTGGCCCAGGCGCTGGCGGTGCAAAGCGCCTACCGCGACTACCAGCAGCGCGCCATCACCCGTGACAGCCTGCGCAGCATGCTGCTGGGCACGCTGACGCTGGCGCTGGTGCTCTCGGTGTTTGGCGCGCTGCTGCTGGCGGTGATGCTGGGCAACCAGATCGTGCGGCCGCTGCTGCTGGTGGCCGATGGCGTGCGCCAGGTGGCCGAGGGCGACCTGACGCCCAAGCCGGTGTTCGCCTCGCGCGACGAGCTGGGCGGCCTGACCCGCTCGTTCGCGCAGATGACCGAGCAGCTGTCCGAGGCGCGCGAGCAGGTGCAGCGCGGTGTCGGCCAGCTCGAACGTGCGCGCACGCGGCTGCAGACCATCCTCGACAGCCTGACCGCCGGCGTCATCGTGCTCGACCGCCAGGGCCGCATCGACACCGTCAACCCCGGCGCCACGCGCATCCTGCGCCAGCCGCTGTCGGCCTACCGCGGCCGCCGGCTCGACGAAGTGGCCGGCCTGGCCGACTTTGCCGGCGCGGTGTGGCAGCGCAGCGAGCTGCACCGCACCCACCCCGAGGCCGGCGAGCGCGACCACTGGCAGGACGCCTTCGAGCTGCCCATCGGTGGCAGCGCCGGCAGCATGCGCGACGGCGCCGGCGCGCATGAATCGGTCAACCTGCTGGTGCGCGGCGCCCTGCTGCCCGGCGAGCAGCGCCTGCTGGTCTTCGACGACATCACCGAGGTGGTGTCGGCCCAGCGCTCGGTGGCCTGGGCCGAGGTGGCGCGGCGCCTGGCGCACGAGATCAAGAACCCGCTCACGCCGATCCAGCTGTCGGCCGAGCGCCTGGAACACAAGCTGGCCGACCACCTGCCCGAGCCGGCCGACCGCGCCATGCTGACCCGCTCGGTGGCCACCATCGTGGCCCAGGTGCAGGCAATGAAGAAGCTGGTCGACGAATTTCGCGACTACGCCCGCCTGCCGGCGGCCAAGCTGGCGCCGCTGGACCTCAACGCCCTGGTGCGCGAGGTGCTGGGCCTGTATGCCGCCGCGCAGGAGCAGGGGCGCCTGGTGCCGCGGCTCGAGCCGGGCCTGCCGGGCATCGACGGCGACGCCAGCCAGCTGCGCCAGGTGATCCACAACCTGGTGCAGAACGCGCTGGATGCCGTGGCCGACCTGCCCGATGGCCAGGTGCAGGTGAGCACCGCCGCCGCCCGCGCCGACGACGGCGCGCTGCGCTCGGTGCGCCTGCGGGTGGCCGACAACGGCGCCGGGTTCAGCGACAAGGTGCTCAAGCGCGCCTTCGAGCCCTACATCACCACCAAGGCCAAGGGCACCGGCCTGGGCCTGGCGGTGGTGAAGAAAATCGCCGACGAACACGGTGCGCGGGTGCGCATCGTCAACCTGCGCGATCTGGCCGCGGCGGCGGGCCCCGAGACGGGGGTCACCGCTGCTGCGCACGAAGCCGCGCGCGGCGCACAAGTTTCGTTATCATTTTCTCGCTTTGCCCCGGCATGCCCATCGCCTGCCCCCCACATGCCGGCACAGGCCCGGACCTTGAACCCCGCCCAGGACACCACGGCCTCGCACGAGGACGCCCCCGGGCAGTGAGCACGCATGGCAACGATTCTTGTAGTTGACGACGAACTGGGCATCCGCGGCCTGCTGTCCGAGATCCTGTCCGACGAAGGTCACACCGTCGAACTGGCCGAAGACGCCAGCGAGGCGCGCGCCGCACGCGACCGTGTGCGGCCCGACCTGGTGCTGCTGGACATCTGGATGCCCGATGTCGATGGCATCTCCCTGCTCAAGGAGTGGGGCGCCAACGGCCAGCTCTCGATGCCGGTGATCATGATGAGCGGCCACGGCACCATCGACACCGCGGTCGAGGCCACCAAGTACGGCGCCACCGCCTTTCTCGAAAAACCGATCACGCTGCAAAAGCTGCTGCGCGCGGTGGAGCAGGCGCTGGTGCGCCCGGTGCCGCGTCAGGCCGGTCTGCCGGCCGGCCAGGGGCCCGGCGCCGGCCTGATCGGCGGCAGCCTGGGCAGCCCGGGGGGCCTGATCGGCGCCGCCGGCGGCCTGCTGCCACGCGGCCAGGAGCCCATGGGCATCGGCTACGACAGCCATGGCGCAGGCCTGCCCGTGGGCGGCGCGCCAGCGCTGGCCAGCGGCCCCCGCGCCGAGCAGAGCTTCGACCTCGACCGCCCGCTGCGCGAAGCCCGCGACGCCTTCGAGAAAAGCTATTTCGAGTTTCACCTGGCCAAGGAGAACGGCTCGATGACCCGCGTGGCCGAGAAGACCGGCCTCGAGCGCACCCACCTGTACCGCAAGCTCAAGCAACTGGGCGTTGACCTCACCCGCAACAAGCGCGGTTTGTCCTGAGCCCGGCGCGCCGCGCAGGCCCGGGTGGTGCCAGGGCGGTGCCAAGGCCGTGCCAGGGCCGTGCCAGGGCGGGCGATCCGCCGGTCAGCCGCCCGCAAAATCGCCGCAGCGCTTGCCGGCGCCCAATATTCCAGGCTATACTGGCGGGCTGTTGGCCTGGTAGCTCAGTTGGTAGAGCAGCGGATTGAAAATCCGCGTGTCGGTGGTTCGATTCCGCCCCAGGCCACCAGATCCTTGTCCACCGCGGTCCAAGACCGTCGGCAGACCACCGAAAAGCCCTGACGTGACAACGCGTTAGGGCTTTTTTCTTGTCCCGAGCCGTCCAGGGAGATCCAAAGTCTCCAGGCCACTTCCAGCCGCCGCCGCAGTAGTTTTTGCAGTAGTCCTGAAATCATCAGGCCATCGCGAAAAAGTTACTGCAGCGCCCTCAACCCGAGAGCGCGCGGACAGCGCGCACAGGAGCTGGAAGATGGCATTGGAATTGATCAAGAACGAGCGGGTGATCGAGGCGCTGGCGCCCGGCGCGAAGCGGCTGACCGACGGTGGCGGGCTGTACCTGCTGCCTGCGGCCAAGCTTGGCGGCCAGCATGGCTGGCGCTTCGACTACGTCTTCGAAGGCAAGCGCAAGACGATCAGCCTGGGGATCTTCCCCGCGGTCAGCCTGGCCGGTGCCCGAGGCAAGGCGCTCGATGCCCGCAAGCAGCTGGCTCTGGGCATCAACCCGAGCGACAAACGCAAGCAGGTCAAGGCAGCGCAGGCCTCGCAGCTCGAGGCAGAGCGCCGGGCCCAGGCCGGCGAGGCGCCCATCGGTTCGTTCGAAGAAGTGGCGCGACGCTGGTACGCCAAGAACGAAGAAGGCTGGACGGCGTCATATGCGCCCAAGGTGCTGCGCAGGCTCGAAATCCATGTCTTCCCCTACATCGGTGCGCGCCCCATCGCGTCCATCGAGCCGCCGGCCGTGCTGGAGGTGTGCCGGCGCGTCGAGGAGCAGGGCACGATCGAGACGGCCCACCGTGCGTTGGAGCACTGCTCGAACGTCTTCCGTCTCGCCATTGCCGAACGGCTCCTGCCCAGCGACCCCTGCCGTGACCTGCGCGGTGCGCTGAAGAAGCCGGTGTCCAAGCGCTTCGCAGCCATCACCGACCCGGCCGAGCTGGCCGATCTGCTGAAGGCCACGTACGCGTACCAGGGCACACTGGTGGTTCGGGCTGCACTGAAGCTGGCGCCGATGCTGTTCCTCCGCCCTGGCGAGCTGAGGCAGGCGAGGTGGGAAGAGTTCGACCTGGACCATGGGATGTGGTTTGTGCCGTCCATGCGCATGAAGCGCGTCAAGGCCGAAAAAAGGAGTGGCGCGCCGCACTATGTGCCCTTGCCCAAGCAGGCGGTGGACATCCTGGAGGATCTCTTCTGCCTGACGGGCAAGACGGGCTTCGTGTTTCCCGCCGAGGGCCGGCCGGGCCGGACCATGTCCAACGGCACCGTCAATGCCGCGCTGCGGGCCCTGGGTTACACGGCCGAGGTGGTCACCGGCCACGGCTTCCGCGCCACCGCGCGGACCCTGATTGCCGAAGTGTTGTCGATGGACGTGGCCGCGGTCGAAATGCAGCTGGCCCACGAGGTGAAAGACGCCAACGGCGACGCCTACAACCGCGCCGAGTACATCCTGAAGCGTCAGGAAATCATGCAGGCCTGGGCCGACTACCTGGATGAACTGCGGGAAGGCCGTGCGGATCTGCGGCGGCATGCAGTGCTGCCGGCGTTCAAGCCGGTGACGTTGCGGTTGGCGGCGTAGGGGTGAAGGGTCCGGCACCTGCCGGATGTTTCGGTGGCCGGGCGGAGCTGGGTCACTGATTCCCAGCTGCAGGGCGATCGAGACGGGGAGCAAGACGTGAACCTGACCCCTCCTCAGTTCGGTCCGCGTTAGACTGGTTGCGGGTGTCGAGGGTGCGGCGCGCTGCACCCGCTGACGACCCCGAGCAGCCATAGGTCCTTCCTGAGAGCTGCCGCATGACGGATGCGACAACTTACGCGCTGGCCATCCTGGTAGCAGCCGTTCGTGGCCAATGGGAGTCGGCCAGTTCCTGCCGGTCGGTGCACGGAGCAGCGAAGCCCCGTTGGGCAAAGCCATGCAGGGCAAATGCGAAGGTGATGAGGTGTCGATTCAGATCGCTCTAGTCCGGCAGCAGTTTGAGGTCCTGCGGGTCGACTAGGCCGCAAGAAGGCCCACTGGCAGCGGTTGGGCAGCACGAAGAAACAACCAGACCACCTGCAACCCGTGCGCGTGGCCGAAACCCGATCTGAAGACCCCTCCTACCAGCCCGGGCTCGGAAGTCCATGCCCTCGGTGAGGACCGGTTGCCCCCATTCAGGTTCACTGGCGGCGAAGCAATGCGGCCGACGTCAAGCGGACAGATGACTTTGACTTGCCAATGCAGCGTGCGCCAGCGCACCGACGCGCGGGGCCGCCGCCTTGAAGATGCCTGTTGCCGCACCCACCGGTGTCGGCAGCACTTTCAAGGAGCATCGGCATGAACAACAAGCGAACGCGCGGCAACAAGGAAGCGAAGAAGCCCAAGCAAGGCCCACGCGTGGCGCCGCAGCCGGCCGGTGGCGTGAACGCGCCCACGCTGACTGGCTCGCAGAAGCCGCACCTGGTCAAGAAGTGAGACCCCCGTTGACGCCTCGCTCCCTGCCGTCTCCCGAATTCCACGGCGAGTCCGACGCCTTGCGCTTCTGGGTGTCCACGGCGGATCAAGCCTCGGTGGGGGCCAGCGTGTCGCGGTCAGTGCTGCACTACCGGTTCAACGGTCGAGACGATGGCAGCGACGCAGTGAGCGTGTATGCCGCCAACCGCGCGCTGATCGACGCGGCGGTGCTGCGCCGCGTGGTGGCCGGCTCGCGCGAACCCGTGATGGTGCGCGAACACGATCTACCCGTGCCGCCACGCTAAGCCCAAGGCGGGCACCCAACTCTGCCGGGGCATTGCCATGCTGTACACGATTGCTGTCGTTCTTTTGATCTTTTGGCTGCTGGGCCTGGTGACGTCCACCACCCTGGGCGGCTTCATCCCCATCCTTCTGGTGATTGCGCTGGTGATGGTGCTGGTCAATGTCATCTCGGGACGACGCCCGCTCTGAAGCGCTTCCATTCCACCCGTTTCACCCTTTCAGGAGGCCCCCCCAAGGTCCCACTCCCTTCTGTCGGCACTCCGGTTCGCAGAGCTGGCTGTGGCGGCATCGATGTTGCTGTTCGCAGCGGCCTGCGCCACGCAACAGCCCCCCGCGGCACAGATCTCGGCTGCCGCAGCCGTGCTGGCCCATGGGGCCGGCGCCGGCGGCACCGCGTTCGCCTCAGCCGACATGCAACTGGCGCGCAACAAGATGCAACGCGCCAACGCCGCCATGACCGACAAGGACTACCCGATGGCGCTGGCGAGGTCGCGCGAGGCCCCGGGTTGACGCGCAGCTGGCCACAAAGCCAAAGCCAAGACCGAGTCGACCAAGGCTCGGAAGAGCGCCAGCGATGCCCGCGAAGGCAAGCTAAGGTTGCGCCGCCGAGCGACCCGTACCCGGCACTGTGCCTGCAGCCGCCCCCGCTTTCCCAGCTGGACGGCAGCGACATCCGCTTCACACTGCCCATCACGCTGTGGGACACCGCGCTGGACGCCAGCCCGTAGGGACTGCCCGCGGGCGATGCTATCTGGGTCGAACTGCAGCTGAGCTTCACGCTGGAGGGCGTGTGCCGCGCCAGCGGTGCCGGCCAGCGACGACCTGCGGGGCCTGCTGCAGCCCGTCGGCAGAGGCTCGGAGGACGGGTGCTTCGAAGCAACTCGCTGCCCCGCGTGCGCTGTCGAACAGACGCCATCGGCACCAGGCCCTAGAAGCCTTCATCCACGCTGGCCTTTCGGGCCAGGGTGCCCCTTCCCAACAACCGCCCGAGGCATCATCATGAAGAATGTCCTGCACCCCATTTCCCTGGCAGCCCTGGCCCTGGTTGCCAGCCTAGGCGCCGCCGCACCCGCCTTGACCCTGGTGGCAGGGCCCACCACGTCGGTGGATGTCAGCGTCACCGAATCCACCCAGCTGGCCCTGGGCTGGAGCGTGAAGAAGACGCTGCTGGGCAAGACCCTCTTCAACGGCGGCGGCAGCAAGGTGGGCAAGGTCGAAGACCTGATCATCTCGCCCGACCGCAACGTGTCCTATGTCATCGTCGGTGCGGGGGGCTTCATCGGCATCGGCCGCCACGACGTGGCCATCCCGGTCAACCAGATCCAGAACCGCGCCGGCAAGCTGGTGATGCCCACGGCCACCAAGGAAAGCCTCAAGGCGCTGCCCGCCTTCGCCGACACCAACGGCAGCGCGCGCCGCGACCAGTTCCTGGCCGCCGTCGAGCGCGACATCGCCGAGGGCAATGACCGGGTCTTGACCCTGGAGAAGGCCGTCGATGGTGCAGCCGCCGAGGCCAAGCTGGACGAAATGAAGCAGGCCCCGGCCGCGCGCTGGCGCGAATTTGAAGCCAGCGTCAGCGCTGCCACGGCGAAGCTGCGTCGCAACATCGACCAGACCGTCGGCTGAGCGCCCAGCAGGCCCCGATCAGCCCGCGACGGCATGGCACTCACCCCGCAGGACACACGAAGACCCTTCGCCCTGGCTGGTGGGCGACGGGGTGAAATGCACGCGCTGGGCGCGCTGCCCGCGCTCGGCCTGGGCGATGTGAGCCGCTTGCCGGTGTCGCTGCGCATCCTGTTGGAGTCCATGCTGCGGCATGTCGACGGGCAACGCGTCACCGAAGCCCAGGTGCGCGCGCTCGCGGCTTGGCAACCGCAGGCGCAGCGCACCGAAGAGCTGCCATTCGTGGTGTCACGCATCCTGCTGCAGGACTTCACCGGCGTGCCGCTGCTGTGCGACCTGGCCGCGATGCGCGACGTGGCGCTGCAGTTTGGCCGCGAACCCGGGCTGATCGAGCCCCTGGTGCCGGTGGACCTGGTGGTGGACCACTCGGTGCAGGTGGACCACTTCCGCGAAGCCGACGCGCTGGACCTGAACATGAAGCTGGAGTTCGCGCGCAACGCCGAGCGCTACCGCTTCCTGAAGTGGGGCGCGCAGGCCTTCCGCCGCCTGCGCGTGGTACCGCCGGGCGTGGGCATCGTGCACCAGGTGAACCTGGAACACCTGGCCCGAGGCGTGCACTGGCAGGGCGACCTGTGCTTCCCCGACACCCTGGTGGGGACCGACTCGCACACCACCATGGTCAACGCCCTCGGCGTGCTGGGCTGGGGCGTGGGTGGCATCGAGGCCGAGGCGGGCCTGCTGGGCATGCCGGTGTCCATCCTCACGCCCGACGTGGTGGGCGTGCACCTGGCCGGCCGGCTGCGGGCCGGCACCACCGCCACCGACCTGGTGCTGACGCTCACCGAGCAGCTGCGTGCCGCCAACGTGGTGGGGCAGTTCGTTGAATTCTTCGGCGAAGGCGCGGCCTCGCTGTCGCTGCCCGACCGCGCCACGCTGGCCAACATGGCGCCCGAGTACGGCGCCACGGTGGGCTTCTTCCCGCCCGACGATGTGGCCGCCGACTACCTGGCCGCCACGGGCCGCAGCGCCAACGAGGTGGATGCGTTCCGCTGTTACTTCCAGGCCCAGCAGATGTTCGGCATGCCGCGTTCCGGCGACATCGACTACAGCCGGGTGCTGACCCTGAACCTGGACCAGGTGGTGTCTTGCGTGGCCGGGCCAGGCCGCCCGCAGGATCGCGTGGCCCTGCCGGACCTGAAGCGCCGCTTCCTGGCCGACCTGCGGCGCCCGGCCACCGACGGCGGCCAGGGCCTCAGCGTGCTGGCAGCCGGCCAGCGGGTGGCACTGGCCACGGGGGCAAGCCTGGGGCATGGCAGCGTGCTCATCGCCGCCATCACGTCGTGCACCAACACCTCCAACCCGAGCGTGATGCTGGCCGCCGGCCTGCTGGCCCGCAATGCGCTTTCGCGCGGCCTGAGCGTGCCCGCGCACATCAAGACCTCGCTCGCACCAGGCTCGCGCGTGGTGACCGACTACCTGGCGCAGGCCGGCCTGCTGGCACCGCTGGCCCAGCTGGGCTTTCGGGTCGTGGCCTACGGCTGCACCACCTGCATCGGCAATTCGGGGCCGCTGGACGAGGAGGTGGCCGACGCCGTGGCGGGCCACGCGCTGGTGGTGGCATCGGTGCTTTCGGGCAACCGCAATTTCGAATCCCGCATCCACCCCCAGGTTCGCGCCAACTACCTGATGAGCCCGCCGCTGGTGGTGGCGTTTGCGCTGGCCGGCCGGGTGGACATCGACCTGGACCACGAAGCCCTGGGCAACGACGCCTTGGGCCGGCCGGTGTTGCTTCGCGACGTATGGCCCAGCGCCGCCGACCTGGCCGAAGCCCAGCGCAGCGCGGCCCCGCCGTCCACTTACCAGCGCTTGTACGCCGCGCACGCACAGGCCCACCCGTCGTGGACCGCCATCGTCACCCCGCAGGGGCCGCTGGCGGCGTGGGCTGGTTCCACCTACATCGCCCGTCCACCCTTCCTGGATGGCTTCGAACTCGAACCACCTGCCTGGCTGCCCGTGCGCAACGCACGCGCGCTGGCGCTGCTGGGCGACTCGGTCACCACCGACCACATCAGCCCGGCCGGCGCCATTGCACGCGACAGCCCGGCCGGGGTCTGGCTGTTGGCCGCGGGCGTGGCCGAAGCCAGTTTCAACAGCTACGGTTCACGCCGTGGCCAGCACGAGGTGATGCTGCGCGGCACCTTCGCCAACCCGAGGCTGCGCAACCTGATGCTGCCGGCCGGCCCCAACGGCCGGCCGGTGGAAGGTGGGATGACGCTGCTGCGGCCCGATGGAACGCGGATGTCCATCTACGACGCGGCGATGGCCCATCGGGCCCGCGGCACGCCCACGCTGGTGTTCGCCGGGCATGACTACGGCAGCGGTTCCAGCCGCGACTGGGCTGCCAAGGGCACGCAGCTGTTGGGGGTGCGCGCGGTGGTGGCGCGCAGCTACGAGCGCATCCACCGCAGCAACCTGGTGGGCATGGGCGTGCTGCCGCTGCAGTTCGGCGAACACGACAGCATCGCCTCGCTGGGGCTGACCGGCGGCGAGACCTTCGACCTGCTGGGCATCGACGACGGCTTGCAACCCGGCCAGGCCGTGACGCTGCGCATTGCCGCACCCGACGGCCAGCGCCGCGGCTGCAGGTTGCGTCTGCGCATCGACACGCCGATGGAAGTGGCCACCTTCTGCGACGGCGGGCTCTTGCCGCATGTCATGCGCAGCCTGCTGCGGGTGCCCGCGGCACCTGCTGCGGCGGGCCCATGAGCGGCACACGCATCGAAGAGGACAGCTTCGGCACGATCGAGGTGCCGCTGCGAGCGCTGTGGGGCGCACAGACGCAGCGCAGCCTGCACTTTTTCGCCATCGGTGAACAAGGCATGCCGCCCCCGCTGGTGCATGCGATGGCCCAGGTCAAGCGTGCCGCGGCGCTGGTGAACGCCGAATTGGGCTTGCTGAACCCGGCCAAGGCCAGCGCCATCGCCGACGCCGCGCTGCAGGTGGCCGCGGGTGAACACGACGCGCAGTTCCCTTTGTCCATGTGGCAGACCGGTTCGGGCACGCAAAGCCACATGAACATGAACGAGGTGCTGGCCAATCTGGCCTCGCTGGCACTCGGTGGCGGCCTGGGCAGTGAACGGTGGGTGCACCCGCATGACGACGTGAACCTGGGCCAGAGCTCCAACGACGTGTTCCCCACCGCCATGCACATGGTGGTGGCACTGCGCATGCCGGCGCTGCTGGCCGCGCTGCAGCGTCTTCGCCTGGCGCTGCAGGCGCGGGCGCACGCCTGGGCGGACCTGATCAAGGTGGGCCGCACCCACCTGCAGGACGCCACGCCGGTGACCCTGGGCCAGGAGTTCGACGCCTATGACGCGCAACTGGCACTCGTCGAAACGGTGCTGCTGCAGGCCCAGCCGGCGCTGCACGCGCTGGCCATCGGTGGCACCGCGGTTGGCAACGGGCTGAACACGCACCCTGCCTTCGGCGAGCGCGTGGTGCAGGTGCTGGCCACCCAGCTGGGCCTGCCCTTCACGGTGGCCGCCAACCGCCTGGCCGCCACCGCCGGGCATGAAGCGCTGGTGGCGCTGCACAGCGCCTTTCGCCTGCTGGCGGTGGCGCTCACCAAGCTGGGCAGCGACCTGCGGCTGATGGGCAGCGGCCCGCGCGCGGGCTTGGGCGAGATCAATCTGCCCGCCAATGAGCCCGGCAGCTCCATCATGCCGGGCAAGGTGAACCCCACGCAGGTGGAGGCACTGCTGATGGTGTGCCAGCAGGTGATGGGGCACGACGTGGCGGTGGGCATCGCCGGCGCGCAGGGCCAGTTCGAGCTGAACACCGGCAAGCCGCTGATCGCCTTCAACCTGCTGGACAGCCAACGCCTGCTGACCGATGCCATCACGGGTCTGGCGGCGCACTGCGTGGAGGGGCTGACGGCCAACGCTGAGCGCCTGCAGTGGCAACTCGACCGGTCACTGATGGGGGTGACCGCGCTGTCACCCCACATTGGGCACGAACGCGCGGCGCGCATCGCTCAGCACGCGCAGGCCCACGGCCTGACGCTGCGCGAAGCGGCGCTGAAGGCTGGCGGGCTCAGCGCGGCCGAGTTCGACACCTGGGTGGACGCCCGCCGCATGCTGGCCCCGGGCTGACGCAAGCCGGCCCGCCGTTGGGCACGGATGCGCCTCAGACCAGGTGCCGTACCTCTTGGTGGTCCAACTCACGCACCAGGCGGCGCAGCACCAGATCACTGACACCACCCTGCTTGGCCAGGCGCCGCAGCGCGTCGCGTTCGGCACGCAGGCCCACCAACCGTACCTGGCGTTCAACATGGTCGTCGCGCCCGCGCGAAGCCGGGCTTACGCCGTCGGCATGGCGGGCCAGGCGCTGCTGGTATTCGTTGATCACCACCTTCGTCGCCTTGGCCAGGCGCCGCGCGGTGGCAGCATTGACCTCCGTGCCCTCGACACGCTGCGCAAGCTCGCCAGGCATGGCCTCGATGGCGGTGATGGCCTCCAGCGTCGCGGCCTGTCGCATCTGGTCGAGCGCCGCCGGCTGCCAGGGCTCGGCGGGCAGCTCCAGCCCCCTCAGCACCCGCGGCAGCACCAGCGTGGCCAGCACCATGGACAGCACGATCACCCCGGCCGCCAGCACCACCGCCAGGTCACGCACCGGGAAGGGTTTGCCATCGGCCAGCGCCAGCGGCAAGGTCATCACCGCCGCCAGGGTCACCGCACCGCGCACCCCGGCCAGCGTGGTGGCCAGCACCGCGCGCAGGCGGAAGGCGGTGGTCGCGTTGGCATCGTGCCGCGTGCCAGAGCCGGGCCATGGCAGCGACATCCACACCCACGCAAAACGCAGGGCGCCCAGCGCCACAGTGATCAGCGCCATGTTCAGCAGCAGCCAGCCGACGTGGGCATGGCCGCTGGCCTGCGCCGTGTGCGGGGCAGCGGCCCACAGCGCGGGGATTTGTGAACCCAGCAGCACGAAGATGCTGCCATTCACGGCCGTCTGCACCATGTCCCACACGGCGGTGCGGCGCAGGCGGGTGGCTGCGTTCCAGCGCCACACGTCGTTGGCGCTCATGGTCACGCCGGCGGCTGCGGCGGCCAGGATGCCGGAACACTGCGCCGCTTCGGCCAGCAGGTACACGCCGTAGGGCACCAGCAGCGACAGCAGAATCTGCCCGCCGCCGTCCTCGCCCCAGCGCGCCGACACCCAGCCGGTGGCGCGTGCCACCAGCCAGGTGGCGCCCACGCCGATGGCCAGCCCGCCCAGCGCCATCCAGACAAAACCGGCCAGCGCCTGGGTCACCGAGAAGCTGCCGGTCAGCGTGGCGGCCACCGCCACGCGCAGGCACAGCAGGCCCGAGGCATCGTTGAACAGCGCCTCGCCCTGCAGCACGTGCAGCAGCCGCGGCGCGATGGGGGAGCGCGCCGCGATGGCTGACACCGCCGTGGGGTCGGTGGGCGACAGCACCGCAGTGAGTGCAAAGGCCACCGCCAGCGGCATGGCCGGAATCAGCCAGTGGACGAACAGGCCCATGCCCAGCACCGTGAAGACCACCAGGCCCAGCGCCAGCCTCACGATGGAGCGGGCGTCGCGCCGCAGCGCGTCGTTGGGGATGCGCCAGCCGTCGAGGAACAGCAACGGCGGCAGGAACAGCAGGAAAAAGACCTCCGGCTGCAGCACCGCGGTGCCGAATCCCGCCTGGTGCAAAGCCGCACCCAAGGCCATCTGCACCAGCGGCACCGGCCAGCCGGTGGCGCGCGCCAGCGCACCGCCCAACACCACGCACAGCAGCGACATCAGCACCAGCGCGGTGGCTTGCATCGGGGTGGCGGCGTGTGGGTTCGGTGGGCAGGTTCAGGCGGCTGCGCCCCGGTGGGGCCCTGCCGCGATGCCGCCCCGGGCTGTTGGAAGGGCAGGGGCGGCCCGCGGCAGGGCCCCCGGCAAGCGCGCGGGGAACCCAGGCCGCCTGTCAGTTTTTCTTCGAAGGAGGCACGTCGTCAAACCAGGCGTCGGTCGCCTTGCGTTCCCATTCGCTCACCTGCTTCTCGGCTTCGTCCTTGACGATGCCGTAGCGCTCCTGGATCTTGCCGGCCAGTTGCTCACGGCGCCCGGCGATGACGTCCATGTCATCGTCGGTCAGCTTGCCCCATTGCTCCTTGGCGTGTCCGGTCACTTGTTTCCAGTTGCCTTGAATGCGGTCCCAGTTCATGGTGTGTCCTTTCCGTGAGTTGAAGAAGGTGAGGCCGTTCAAGGTCGCACGGCGATTTCGTTCTTCACCTGCTTCACGCCAGCGACCTTCCAGGCCAGCGTTTCGGCGGTGCTGCGTTCGGTGCTGTTCTTGGCGAAGCCTGACAGCATCACCGTGCCCTTCATGGTTTCAACGCTGATGCTGTTGAAGTCCACATCCGGGTTGTCGAGGAAGCGGCCCTTGACGGCGGTGGTGATCGCGGTGTCGTCCACATAGGCGCCCACCGATTCCTGGCCGCGGGTGACGGCGCAGCCGGTGGCGGTGAGCAGGGCCAGGGTGGAAGCGATGGCGACAATCGAAGTACGGAAGTTCATGGTGATGCTCCTTGGGGAGTGGAAGAACGGAGGCCGAAGGGGGTTGGGGCGCTCAACCGGTGCGCCGGTACGGGCCGGCGGCTTGCCGCAAGGGCGCGCGGTCGGTGCCGAACATGTGGTCCCAGAAGCGATGGCTCACGCCGTAGCAGCCAGGGCTTTCAACGCGCTGGTGGTGGCGCGCATGCCAGCGCTGGTGGCGCAAGCGCCACGCGTTGCGGGTCTGGCCGTGGTGGCACAGGTGGTGGGTAACGGCATAGGCCAGGTAGCCGGCCAGCACGCCGGCGGTCAGCGCGCAGGCGGGCCACAGGCCGGCCAGGGCCCAAGCCGGGGCGAACACCAACAGCGCAAACAGCGGCGCGCTCACCGCTGTGGGGGTGCCGATGCGGGCACCGGGTCGTGTGTGGTGCAACTCGTGCATGCCGCGAAACGGCTGCATGCCGTGCAGCACGAAGCGGTGCAGCGCGTACTCCAGCACGCTCCACATCAGGTAACCCGCCAGCACGGTGGCCAGCAGCGGCCAGGCCGGCCCAGGGGCGCCCAGCAGCAGCGCCGCGCCCAGGCCCAGCACCGCCAGGCCATACAGCGCGAAGTCGGCGCGGTAGGCGGTCCTGCTGCTTTCCAGTTCCAGATATCTCATGCTGTGGCCTTGTGCAAGGCGCCGCTCGCCCGGAGTGGGCTTGACGGTCGCGCTGTTCGATCACAGTCTGTGTGCTGGGCCGGAGTGGGTCTGTGCGCTGGGGTACACAGGGCGGCAGGGCGCCCGGCGATGAATGCCGCCTCAGCGTGCCGGAAGGTCCAGCACCAGCACCAGCACCAGCAGCACCCGCGTAGGGGTCAACAGCGCGCCCCCGGCTACACGGCGCCGGTGCGCGCCTTCACCGGCATGTGGTCGCCGGTCTCGGCAGGGGCGACACGGTGGTTCATGGTGTTGCTTCTTCAGGCCCGAAGGGCCGCGTGGCGACGGTATCGAGCCACACCGCTGCGCTATGTGCCATGGCGTACAGACCCGCCAGCCACAGGGTCCCAGCATGGGAGCGTGGCATCGGTCCAAGGCTTTTTGAGGCGGGCTGACCCGCCGAGCCGTGCTAGCACCACCGCCCGCAAGGGTGGGCGCGAACTGCTTCGCCGATCGCCCCACTTTTTCCTACCTGGAGCTACCTTGACCCACAAACTGACTGTCCTTGCCCTGCTGGCCGCCGCGGGCACCATGGCCCTGCCCGCTATGGCGGTCACCACCGACTGGGGCGTGCACGCCCCCCCGGAAGTGGCTGCGGCCGTCACCCCGACGGGCGTGTTCGAGGGCTTCTACCTCTTCGGCCTCGGCGCCGAGAGCAGCCTGATGAGCACCACGGTCAGCAACAACCTGGGCAGTGTCCTGGGGCTGGCCGACGGACAGGAGTCGCTGTTCAAGGAAGCCGGGGACGCCGACGCTGCGCTGGGCGCCTACGCCTTTACGGCCACCACCGGCAGCATCTCGTTTCCCTTCGGCTTGCTGGATGCGGGCAGCTACTACTACCGGGTCAGCGGCACGGGTGTCGGCAGCATGGGCGGGGGCTACTCGATCAGCTCCAGCGTGACCCCCACCACGTCGCCGGTGCCGGAACCGAACACCTCCGCGCTGATGCTGGCCGGTTTTGCAGGTATGGCTGTGCTGTTGCGTCGCCGGCACCACGAAGGCCGGTGATGCTGTACCGCTTCAAATCCGGCGCCACCGGGGACGTTCTCATGACGGCGTCGCGTGGCGACCAGTTGCTGGACATCATCGGCAAGGCTGCGGCGCCCAAGGGCATCGTGGCCGCGGCCGCCTTGCCGGCGGCGATCCAGGCGCTGGAGCGGGCGATGGCCGCTGAAGAAGCGGCCACCGTGGTCAGCCCGCCGGAAGAAGACAAGGTGTCGCTGCGCCAGCGCGCCTGGCCGCTGGTGGACATGTTCCGGCGCGCCCAGCAGGCCAACGTGGCCGTGGTCTGGGGCGTTTGACGGCCCCCGGCCACCATGCCTTCACCCGTGCGGCGCTGCACCTTGGCCCATGTCGTGATCTCTCACCAACCCCCAACCCCCAACCCCACAACTCCCAAGGAATATCCATGACGAACAAGCTCACCGGCGACAACGCTGCGCACCTGGTGGACCAGGCCGCGCTGCAGGCAGAACACGTCATTGTTTCCACGCGCCGTCTGGCCAACGAGGCCATGGACGGCCTGGCGGGATCGGTGGAGGACCTGCGCCACACGGCATCACCGGCGCTCAGCCGGGTGGCCGCGCAGGCCGGCGCCTTGACGCAAGGCGGCGTGGACGCGGTGCTGAACGGGTCGCACCGCCTGGCCGACAAGGCACGCCAGGCCGCTGACGGCACGGTGCGCTACATCCAGCACGAACCGGTGAAGTCCATGCTGATGGCCGCGGCCACCGGCGCGGCGCTGATGGCCCTGGTCAGCCTGGTGGCCGGCCGTCGCCGCCACGACTGACACCATGCGCGGCCTGTTGGCGCTGTGGCGTCTGCTGCGCGTGTGCGCCCTGCCGCGCGACCTGCTGGCGGCCCATGTGCAGGCCTACGGCCAGCTGGCCGGGCTGGAACTGGGCCGCGAGTTGGCGCTGTGGCGTCGCCGTGCGCTGCTGCAACTGGTGGGCGCGGGCGCTGCCTTGGCCGCCGCCGGCCTGGGTGGCGTGGCCCTCATGCTGTGGGCCGTGGTGCCAGCGGCGCAGGTTCGGGCACCGTGGGTCTTGTGGGGGGTGCCCCTGGTGCCTGGCCTGGTGGCGCTGGCCTGCCTGTGGGCGGGGCGTGCACGCCCGCGGTCACCTGTCTTTGCCGGCGTGCGCCGCCAGCTGGCCGCGGACATGGCCTTGTTGCGCGGCGCGCGGGCCAGCACTGCCGCTCCGGCGACCGGTGTTCCGGAGACAGTGCGTTGATCGGCCTGGGCCTGCGGGGTTCAGTCCGTCAAGCGGTGCGGTCGAAATAGGCGTGACCGCCGCCCTGGCGCTTGGCCTGGTACATGGCGTGGTCGGCGTTGCGCAGCAGGTCGTCGCCGTTGTCGCCATCGCCTGGCCAGACGGCAATGCCGATGCTGGCCCGCACCCTCAGGTCCAGCGCGCCGATGCGCACCGGGGCCGACAACACCCGGGCAAACTTCTTGACCACCTCGTCCAGTTCGTGGCGACCTGGCACATTGGCCAGCAGGCAGGCGAATTCGTCGCCGCCCAGGCGGCCCACGCAGTCCCCCGAGCGCAGCGCGCTGCGCAAGCGCGCAGCCACGATGCGCAAAAGCTCGTCACCGACGTTGTGGCCATGGCTGTCGTTCACGGCCTTGAAATCGTCCAGGTCCAGGTACAGCAGCGCCAGCGAATCACCGGTGGGCGCGGCGCGGCCCATGGTCAGGTGCAGCCGCCCGCGAAAGCTCTCTTGGTTGGGCAGCGCGGTCAGGCTGTCTTCCAAGGCGCGCCGGCGTGCGTCGCGTTCGCTGTCCTGTGCGCCCTTCAGCGCCATGCGCGCCCGTGCCAGCGCCACGCGGGCGTCGAACAGGCTCAATTCCATTCGCCGCGCGCGGCCCATTTCATGGCGCAGCGAACGCTCCAACCGGTCCAAGGCATTGGCGCACTGCCATACGCCTTCGGTCAGCTCGCTGGGCCTCAAGACCAGCGCCTGCCCGGGAGCGCCGGACAGACTGCGCAGCTGGGAGGACACCGCCGCCAGCAGATCGCCCCAGGCCGGCCCGGACAGCGGGAGCGATGCGTATGGGTCTGTCCAGGATCGCGGCGGCTTCGGGTCCCGCCCATCCCGCCAATGCGTCGGCGGTTTTGCCGTGGACGCGGCAGGCTTGCCGTTGCCGGAATGGCTGGCCAGTGAGGACGCGGGTTCGCAGTGATCGATGGGGCGGTTTTCCATCGTCACATTGAAACCGTGTGGCGGCCCGCTTTCTGTGCGCTGTCGTACAGAGGGGTGCGGGGCACAGCGCCGGGACCTGGGCCTCAGGCCATGTGGTCGGCGTAGGACCTCTGGTCAATGCCGTAACACGGGCAGGATGCGTCCTCCAGCCCGGGGCGGTCCAGCACGGTCAGCTCGCCACGGTGGTAGCGGATCAACCCGCGGCGTTGCAGGGCACCCGCGGCCACCGTCACGCCAACGCGCCGCACGCCCAGCATGTAGGCCAGGAACTCGTGCGTGACGTGAAAGTGCTGGGCATGCGCACGATCCTGGCTCATCAGCAGCCAACGCGCCAGGCGCGGGCCGATCTGGTGGAAGCGCAGGCAGGCTGCCGACGCCGCCAGCTGCGCCATGCGCACGTACAGGTAGCGACCCAGCACCTGGCGCAGGGCAGCGCTGCGCACCAGTTCGGCCTTGAAAGGGCCCGCGCCCAAGCGCCAGGCGCTGCCGCCGCCCTGCACCACCGCGCGCAGCGGCACCACCTGCACGCCCAAGGCCAGCGAGGCGCCCAGCATGCCCTCGCGCCCCACCATGCCCACTTCCAGGCCCGGGTGCTGGTCGATCTGCGCCACCAGCGACACAAACGCGTCCACCGGAAACCAAACATGGCGCACGGCCTGGCCGCGTTCGGTCAACACGTCCGAGAGCTTCAACACCACCGGCTGGCACAGCGCCAGCAGCACAGCCCTGTCGCGCCGCGGCAGCAGTTCGATCAGGTGGTTCTGGGGGGTGGCGGCCAAGGTCGTGTCTCCGCTGCGGTGGGCCTGCCAGTGTGTGGCGGCAAGCGGCGCGCCACTGTCTGCCAGCGAACACAGCACGCCCACGTCCTGCACACCGCCCACGCGGTGGCAGGCTCAGGTGGCCAGACGTGGGGGCAGCAGGCGGTCGTATTCCACCTTCACCACCGCATAGCACTCGCAGGTGCGTGCTTCCAGGCCGGGGCGGTCCAGCACCGAGATGTGGCCGCGGGCGTAACGTATCAGCCCCGCCGCCTGCAGCTTCAGCGCCGCTTCGGTCACGCCTTCGCGGCGCACGCCCAGCATGTTGGCGATGAGTTCCTGCGTCATCACCAGGTCGTTGCCCTGCAGCCTGTCCAGGCTCAGCAGCAGCCAGCGGCACAGCTGCTGGTCCAGCGTGTGGTGGCGGTTGCACACCGCCGTCTGCGCCATCTGCGTGATCAGCGCCTGGGTATAGCGCAGCAGCAGGTGCATCACCGGCCCGGCGCGGTCGAACTCGTCCTTCACCGCCTGGCCGCGCAGGCGAAAGCCCAGCCCCGCGCTTTGCACCACCGCTCGGCTGGGCGTGGATTCACCGCCCATGAAGAGCGATATGCCCACCACGCCTTCATGGCCCACAACGGCGATCTCGGCCGATGCGCCGTCTTCCAGCACGTACAGCAGCGACACGATGGCGGTGGTGGGGAAATAAACGTGTCCCATGCGCTTGCCGGATTCGTAGAGCACCTGGCCCAGCTTCAGGTCCACGGGTTCCAGCAGCGGCAGCCAGCGCTGCCATTCGGCGGGAGGCAGCGCGGCCAGCAGCTGGTTCTGCAGGGCGTCGGCGTCAGGTGATGGCGTTGGGGCGGGCATGGTGGGCCTTTTGTGCGGTCGAGGGTGGCCCTTTGCGGCGCTCCGGATGCTGGATGCAGCCCGCGGCGCGTGAGCTTGGTGGTCACAGGCTACTCCGTTGGTGCGGCAGCGCACGAATGCATTGCGCCGGGCCATTGGCGGCGGACAACAGGGGGTGCGCCCCAAGTTCGCCAGCGCACAGACGACGGGCGTGCGGCCACGTAAAACCACGTCGTTGACGCTGCACAACGGCAGCACGCCATCCCCTCACATTCGAAAGAATCCCATGACATTCACTTCAACATTGACGCTGCGCAATCTGGGCCTGGCCAGCCTGGCCGGCTTCACCTGCCTGGCGGCGGTGCCGGCACAGGCACAGGTGCGCGAAGCCCCATATGGCTACGTCGGCCTGGGCCTGGGCCGTTCCCAGGGTGACTTCGGCACCGAGGCGCAGGTGGCAGCCGGCGTGGGTGCGGGTGGCAGCGTCACCGGCTTCGCCCGCGACAGCAATGACACCGGCTACAAGATCTTCGGCGGCTACCAGTTCAACCGCAACGTCGCCGTTGAAGGCGGCTACTTCGATCTGGGCAAGCTGGGCTACGACGCCACCACCACGCCGGCCGGCACGGTGGGCGCCAGGTTCAAGTTGAACGGCCTGAGCCTGGACCTGGTGGGCACGCTGCCGCTGACCACCAACTTCGCGCTGCTGGGCCGCGTGGGCATGGCCTCGGGCCGCGCCCGCGCCCGCTATGACACCACGGGCGCTGTGACCCTGAACGATGTGTCCAAGCGCGGCACCAACGCCAAGGTGGGCCTGGGCGTGCAGTACGCGATGGGTTCGAACATGCTGGTTCGAGCCGAGGTCGAGCGCTACCGCATGAACGACGCGGTGGGCAGCCATGTGAACACCAACCTGGTGTCGGTGGGCCTGGTGTTCCCGTTCGGCAGCGCCCCGGCGCCGGCCCCGCGTGCCCAGGCACCTGCACCCTATGTGGTGCCACCGGTGGCTGCGGCACCCGCCCCGGCCCCCATCATCGTCGTGCAGGCCGCACCCGTGCTGCCGGCACCCACGCTCGCGCCGGTGGCGCCGCCGCGCCGCCGCGTCACCTTCTCGGCCGAGTCGCAGTTCGGCTTCGACCGTTCGGAAGTCAACGACGTGGGCAGGGTCGCGCTGGACACGTTTGCCCGTGAGCTGGAGGGCACGCAGTTCGACATGGTGGAAGTCGAAGGCCACACCGACCGCCTGGGCAGCAACGACTACAACCAGACCCTGTCGCGCCAGCGTGCCGACGCGGTGAAGAACTACCTGGTCACCCGCGGCCATGTGGACCCGATGAAGGTGACGGCCAGCGGCAAGGGCGAATCGTCGCCGGTGACCAAGCCGCAGGACTGCGTGGGCAGCAAGGCCACGGCGCAACTGGTCACCTGCCTGGCACCCGACCGCCGCGTGGATGTGGACGTGGTGGGCACCCGCTGAGCGCCCGCCATGCGCATGAACGGACCGAGTTGGAGCACGTCGGCCCTGAGCCGCGGCGAGGGCACAGAAGCAGCGGAACTGGCGCCGCTGGGCGAGCATCTGCAGCGTTGCCGCTGCGTGGCCGGGCGCCACTTCGCGCTGCGCTGTGGCGCCGAGGCGGTACAGGGCTTCGTGGCGGCGCGCCTCATCAGCACCGTGTTGGTGGTGCTGGCGCTGCTGGTTGGCGGCGTCTGGTTGCTGCTCTAGCCCGGGCGGCCTGACCCATGCTGGGCACCGCCTGGCGGCGCTTGCAGCCCCGCGCGCCACGGGCCACCCACGGCCTGCTGGACGCCAAGGGCGGGCCGGTGCAGCCGCCCATACGGGCCGAAACATTCGGGCCGCAGCGCTTTGCGCAGCACGGCCGCAGCTTGGGCGCCACTCACAGCGCGGTGCGCGCCGGGCTGCGCTCGGTGGCCTTCTTTCCGCGGCTGGCCGACAACGTGCACACGCTGCGCGCGGCCCACGCCTACATCGGGGGCCAGGCCGCCGCGGGCTACGCCGTCAGCCCCGCCGCCGAATGGCTGCTGGACAACTTCCAACTCATTGAAACCCAGCTGGAGCAGATCCACCGGGAACTGCCGCGCAACGCGGTGCGTGCGCTGCCGGTGCTGCAGCAGCCGCCATTGGCCGGGTTGCCGCGCATCTATGGCGTGGCCTGGGCCTTCGTGGCCCACACCGACGGCGCATTCGACGAGGACCTGCTGGTGCAGTTCCTCAGCGCCTACCAGGACAGCCGCGCGCTGACCCTGGCCGAAATGTGGGCCCTGCCTACCACTTTGCGGGTGTTGCTGCTGGAAAACCTGCGCCGCCTGGCCGAGCGCGAGGCCGCGCAGATGGCCGCACGCGAGGTGGCCAACCTGTGCAGCGACCGCGTGCTGGCGCACGACGACGCTGGCTCAATTGCCGGCACGCAGGGGCCCGCCACCCTGGTGGCAGCGCTGGGCGCCTGGCTGCAGGTGCTGCAGCGCCGCGGCGTTGGCGACGCGTTCCTGGCCCGCCTGGCGCAGCGCCTGCGCGGCCGCCCGGTGGCAGCGGCCGTGCGGGCCTGGCTGGACCAGGCGCTGCCCAACGCTGCCGCATTGCAGACGCAGCACGGTGCCGACCAGGCGGCCGACAACCTGAGCATGAGCAACGCGGTGAGTTCGCTGCGGGCCATCGGCGACACCGACTGGTCCGACCTGGTCGCCCGCGCCAGCACGCTGATGCGCCTGATGCTGGCACACCCGCTGTTCGAAGCCGAACACGCCGGCACCCGTGACCAGACCCTGCACGCCATCGAACGTCTGGCGCGGCGCAGCGGCCGCAGCGAGCTGGCGGTGGCCCAGGCCCTGCTCACCTTGATGCGCCCCGACCCGCCCGGGTCGGGCCACGACACCGCGACACCGAAGCACACCCCCGGCCATTGGTTGCAAGGCGCTGGCCGCGACACGCTGGCCCGCGCCCTGGGGCTGCGCGAACCCCTGCGGTCGCTGGCCCTGCGGGTGGGCCAGCACGCGGTGCTGCCGGTCTACCTGGGCGCGCTGGGGGCAGGAACGGCCGCGCTGGTGCTGGCCGTGCTGCGGGCCGATGCCAGCCCGGGCGTGGCGCTGGCCTGGGCCGGCCTGACGGACAGCCTCTGGGCTGCGTTGGGCGTGCTGCTGATGCTGCTGCCCGCAAGCGAAGCGGTGGTGGCGGTGGTGAACCGCCTGGTCAGCGAATGGGTGCGGCCCGCCCGGCTGCCGCGCCTGGCGTTGATGGCGGGCATCCCGCTTGAACACCGGGTGATGGTGGCCATACCGACGATGTTGAGCGACTCCGCCGCAGTTCGCGAACTGGCGCACCGGCTGCACCTGCACCACCTGGCCAACCCCGAGCGCCACTCGCAGTTCGCGCTGCTGACCGACCATGCAGACGCTGACCAGGAACATCTGCCGGCCGATGCGACCCTGTTGGCCCTGGCCTGTTCCGAGATCGACGCACTGAACGTCCAACACCCCGTCCCACCGGATTCGGCACCCCGCTTCGTGCTGCTGCACCGGCCGCGCCGCTTCTGTGACACCGAACAGCGCTGGATTGGCTGGGAACGCAAGCGCGGCAAGCTGCTGGAACTGCTGGCCGCGCTGGCCACCGGCCACAGCACGGCGTTTGCCGCGCTGGGCGAGCGCTCACGCATCGAACCCGGCACCCGCCACCTGCTCACGCTGGACAGCGACACCCAATTGCCCCCCGGCCGCCTGCGCGCGTTGGTGGGCGTGGCCGCCCACCCGCGGAACCAGCCGCGCCTGGGTGCGGGTGGCCGGCATGTGGACAGCGGCTACGCCATCCTGCAGCCGCATGTGGTGATGCCGCTGCCCGCGCAGGGCGAGGCCACGCCCTTTCACTGGCTGTTCGCCGGCCACAGCGGCATCGACCCCTACAGCGCCGCCAGCTCCGAGGTCTACCAGGACCTGTTCGCCGAAGGCAGCTTCTGCGGCAAGGGCCTGCTGCAGGTGCAGGCGGTGCACGCGGTGCTGGGCACCAGCCTGCCCGAAGGCTGCGTGCTCAGCCACG
The DNA here is from genome assembly GCF_025290835.2 of Aquabacterium sp. OR-4. Lineage (NCBI taxonomy): Bacteria > Pseudomonadati > Pseudomonadota > Betaproteobacteria > Burkholderiales > Sphaerotilaceae > Pseudaquabacterium > Pseudaquabacterium prasiolae. Next base: position 671,384 of record NZ_JAOCQD020000001.1, read on the forward strand.
ACCTGCTGGAAGGATCGCTCGCGCGCTGCGCGGCGGTCACCGACATCAGCCTGATCGAAGACCAGCCCTTCCAGGTCGACGTGGCGTCGGCCCGCGTGCACCGCTGGACACGGGGCGACTGGCAGTTGCTGCCCTTCCTGTTCCAGCCACGACGCTGGCCGCTGCGCGCCGTGCACCGCTGGAAGATGCTGGACAACCTGCGCCGCTCGCTGGTGGCACCGGCCTCGCTGGCGCTGCTGGGGCTGGCCCTGGCCGGCGGCACGGTGGCGCCGGCCCTGGCGCTGGTGCTGGTGTTCGCTGCCTACACCGCGGGCCCATTGATGGGGGCGCTGGCCGGCCTGGTGCCCAGCCGCCACGACGTGGCGAGGCGCCACTTCTACGGCCAGGCCGGCACCGAATGGCTGCGCGCACTATGCGGCGGGCTGTGGTGGATGTGGCAGCTGGGCGCGCAGGCGCTGCTGGCCATGGACGCGGTGCTGCGCAGCCTGTGGCGCCTGGGCGTGAGCCGCCGCCACCTGCTGCAGTGGACACCCTTCGCCGCCGTGCAGGCCGATGCACGCGGGCAGCTGGGCCCGCTGCTGCGCCGCCATGCCAACGAACCCTTGCTGGCCGCGGCCCTGCTGGGCGTGCTGTGGGCCGTGGACAGCCCGCATATGGGCTGGGCGTTGCTGCTGGCACTGTGGTGGGCCAGCTCGCCGCTGGGCAACTGGTGGGTCAGCCGCGTGCGGCGGCCCGCGTCGCGCCAGGCCCTGTCGTTGGCGCAGCAGCAGCATCTGGAAGCGCTGGGCCGCGACACCTGGCGCCTGTTCGAGCGCTGCGTGGGCCCTGACGACCTGCACCTGCCGCCGGACAACCTCCAGGTGCTGCCGCAGGACGTGTTGGCGCACCGCACCTCACCCACCAACATCGGCCTGTACCTGCTGAGCGCGGCCTGCGCGCGCCAGTTCGGCTGGATCGGCACACAGGACCTGTTGGCCCGGCTGGAAGCCACGCTGGCCACCCTGGCCACGCTGCAGCGCCACCGCGGCCACTTCCTGAACTGGTACGACACGCAAAGCGGCGCCCCACTGCTGCCAGCCTATGTGTCCACGGTTGACAGCGGCAACTTGAGCGGCCACCTGCTGGCCGTGGCCCAGGCCTGCCGTGCGCTGGCTGCGGCACCCTTCGATGAAGGCGCCGGCCAGCGTGCGCTGGCCGCGTCGCACGCCCGCCTGCGCGCGCCGCACGCCGCGCGGGCGGGGCAGTGCGTGCCAGGCCCGGCCATGGCCAGCCTGCTGGCGCAGGCCGACCCCTTGGCCGCCTGCCGGGCCGACCCGGTGGGTTTCCTGAGCTGGCTGGCCGCGGCCCAGGCCGAACTGGACGCCGACCCGGTGGCCCGTTCACAGCCCCTGCCGCCGGCCAAGCCCACGCCCGAGCACCGCGAAACCTGGCTGCTGGCCGACCACCTGGCCACATTGCGCTCGGCCGCCTTGGACCAGCAGGCATGGGCCCTGGAAGCCCTGCCGCCATCCGCTGCCCTTTGCGGCACGGCGCCGCTGCGGCGCCCGCCGGGCGCCGCCGAACGTCTGTTGGCCGCAGCCGGGGCCTGCGAAGCCCTGGCCTGGCAGGCCGACTTCGGCTTCCTGTACCACCGCAAGCGCCACCTCTTCCACATCGGCTGGCGCCTGGCGGAGCAGCAACTGGACTCTGGCTTCTACGACCTGCTGGCGTCCGAGTCGCGCCTGGCCAGTCTGCTGGCCATTGCCAAGGGCGACGTGCCGGTGAACCACTGGGCCGCGCTCGGCCGGCCGTTCTTCGCCGACGGCGCGCGGGTGGGCCTGCGGTCCTGGTCGGGTTCGATGTTCGAGTACCTGATGCCCAGCCTGGTGCTGGACGAGCCGCCGCAGTCGGTGCTGTGCCAGGCCGGTGTGGCTGCGCTGGGCCTGCAACGCGCCTTCGGCCTGGCGCATGGCGTGCCCTGGGGCACGTCGGAATCGGCCCACGCCGGGCGCGACCATGCGCTCGCCTACCAGTACGCACCGCACGGTGTGCCGGCGCTGGCGCTGCGCCGCACCCCACCGGACGAACTGGTGATGGCCCCTTACGCCAGCGTGCTGGCGGCACAGATCGACCTGCGCGCCGCGCAGCGCAATCTGATGGCGCTGCAGGCGCTGCAAGGGCGCGGGCGTTACGGGCTGATCGAAGCACTGGACTTTTCAGCCGCGTCCGCCACCGGCGGCCCGTCGGCCGTGCCGGTGGCCACTTACATGTCACACCACCAGGGCATGAGCATCGTGGCGCTGGCCAATGTGCTGCTGGACGGCGTGGCGCGCCGCTGGGGCATGGCCAACGCCCATGTGCAGGCGGTGGCGTCGCTGCTGCACGAACGCGTGCCGCGTGAGGTGCCGGCGCTGCCTGACCCGCCCGGCCCCCGCCCGGTGCCGGCGGCCAGCGCGCGCACCGCGGGGGGCCCGCGCGAGGTGCTGCCCGGTGCTGCTGCGGTGGAACCCACGCACCTGCTGTCGAATGGCCGCTACCAGGTGGACCTCCGCGCCAACGGCGCCGGCAGCAGCCGCTGGGGGCGCTTCGGGCTGACGCGCTGGCGCGACGACGCGCTGGCCGACGCCTGCGGCCACTTCTTCTACCTGCGCTGGGACCGGCAGCCGCAGGCGGTGTCCATCACCCAGCACCCGGCGCCCGATTCGGCGGCGCACTACAGCAGCCACTTCCACGCCGACCGCCTGGTGCTGGACGCCGCTTGGCCCGATCTGCACAGCCGCCTGACGGTGTGGGTCAGCCCGGAAGACGACATTGAGTTCCGCCAGGTCGAGCTGCACAACCTGGGCGAGCGGGTGCTGGACATTGACCTCATCTCGGCGTTCGAGCCCACGCTGGCCGAGCCGCGCGCGGACGAAGCCCACCCGGCCTTTTCCAACCTGTTCGTGCGCGCGGCCTGGTGCGCCGCGCAGCAGGCCCTGGCGTTTGAACGCACACCGCGCCTGGACCGCGAAAGCCCCCTTCACGTGGTGCACTTCCTGGCCGAGGGCGACCCCCAGGTGCTGGGCCTGCAGGTGCAAGCGGACCGCCAGCGCTGGGCTGGCCGTAACCACGCGGCCAGCCACCCGCTGGCGCTGGTGCAGCCGCCGCCGGACGCACTCACGGGGGAACCCGGCGTGGCACTGGACACCGGACTGGACCCCATGGCCGCGCTGGGCCTGCGGCTGCGGCTGGCGCCGGGTGCCCAGGTGCGCGTGGTGTTCGGCACCGCCGCGTCCGACGACGCCGGGGTGCTGAACGCGGTGGTGGACAAGTACCGCCAGCCCAGCCATGTGCAGCGCGCGTCGCTGATGTCGGCCACCATGAGCGACGTGCGCTGGCGCGCGCTGCGCCTGGCGGCCGAGCCCTGGGCCGACATCCAGACCCTGAGCACCGCGCTGCTGTTCAACCTGACCCGGCCGCAGCAGGCCGCGGCGGGCGAGATCTGCGACCGCAGCCTGCTGTGGCGATTCGGGCTGTCCGGTGACCGCCCGCTGCTGCTGGTGTCCGCCAGCGCGCCGCAGGGCCTGGGCCTGCTGCGCTCGCTGGCGCAGGCGCTGAGAGTGTGGGCCTGGGGCGGCGTGGCCTGCGACATGGTGGTGGTGAACGCCGAAGCCACGTCCTACCTGAGCGGCCTGCAAGGCGAACTGCAGTCCCTGCGCGACCACCTGGCCACCGACCTGGCCGCGGCCGGTACCACGGGCCGCACAGCCCTGTTCGTCTTGCGCGCCGAAGAGCTGTCGGTGGACGAGGCCAGCACCCTGCACCACCTGGCCCGGGTGCAACTGGATGCCGACGGGCGGCCGCTGCAGCACCATGTTCAGGCATGGCGTGACCTGCACGAACAGGCGCTGCAGGCGCGCCAGGGCGTGTCCACCGCCGCGCTGCTGCCCGCGCCCATCGGGCACGCGCCGATGCCGCCGCCCGAAGGTGAATTCATCGCGCCCGATGGCGCCTTCCGATTCCAGGTGGCTTCGCCGCAGCGGCCGGCGCGCCCCTGGGCCAATGTGCTGGCCAACCGCCGCTTCGGCAGCCTGGTCACCGAAGCTGGCGGTGGCTTCACCTGGGCCGGCAACAGCCGGCTGAACCAGCTGACCGCCTGGTCCAACGACCCGGTGGCCGACCCGCCTTCTTGCTGGTGGCTGCTGCAGGACGAAGCCACGCGCCAGACCTGGAGCGTCACGCCGTCGGCGTGGGCCGCGCCGGGCCTGCCCTACACCGTGACACACGGCCAGGGCGAAACCACCTTCCATCACCGCTGCGGTGACCTGGAGGTGTTGGCGTCATGGTGCGTGGACGCCGATGCGTCGGTGCAGCAAGTACGGCTGCGCCTGGTGAATCACGGCCCACGCACCCGACACCTGCGCCTGGTGGGCCTGGTCGAATGGATGATGGGCGCCAGCCGCGCCGACCGCGCCACCACCACCACCCGCATGCACGCACTGCGAAGCGACAAGCTGCAGGGCCTGGTGCTGCTGTGCACGCAGCGAGAGCGCACCGGGGGGTTCGGCGGCAGCACCGCCTTCCTGGCCAGCGCCACCGACCAGCGCGACCCAGCTGCGGGTGGCGTCGACACTGACTGGACCTGCGACCGCCGCGAAGCCGTGGACGCACGCGGCCACCGCGTGCTCCCCGACCACCTCGGCCAGCGCAGCGGCAAGGGGCTGGACCCCTGCGCCGCGCTGTCGCTGCGGCTGCGCCTGGCCAGCGGCTGCACCGCCGAGCGGGTGTTCCTGCTGGGCCATGCCGACAACCCGCAGGCCGCGCGCGACCTGGCCGCGCGCACCGCGGCCAAGTCACCGACGCAGCGTGTGGGCACGGTGCGCCAGCGCTGGAACGCGCTGCTGGGCGCCACCCAGGTGGCCACGCCCGACCCGCTGTTCGATGTGATGGTGAACCGCTGGCTGCTGTACCAGGCGGTGTCGTGCCGGCTGTGGGCCAAGGCCGGCTTCTACCAGGCGGGTGGCGCCACCGGCTTTCGCGACCAGCTGCAGGACACGCTGGCCCTGGCCTGGGCCGCGCCCGACATGCTGCGTGAACAAATCGTGCTGTGCGCGTCACGCCAGTTCACGGCCGGCGACGTGCAGCACTGGTGGCACGCGCCCGGCGGCGCGGGCGTGCGCACCCACATCAGCGACGACCTGCTGTGGCTGCCGCACGCGCTGCTGCACCACCTGAAGACCGGGGGGGATGCTGCCCTGCTGGACCAGCAGGTGGCCTTCATCGAAGGCGGCGCCATCCCCGAAGGCGCCGAGGACGCCTACGACACCCCGCGCGTCAGCCACCAAGTGGCCAGCGTGTACGAACACGCCGCGCTGGCCATCGACCACAGCTTGCGCGTGGGCGTGCACGGCCTGCCGCTGATGGGCAGTGGCGACTGGAACGACGGCATGAACCGCGTGGGCCACGGCGGGCGGGGTGAATCGGTCTGGCTCGGCTGGTTCGCCTGCGCGCTGGTGGCCGGCTTCGCGCCGCTGGCACGCCAACGCGGTGACAGTGCACGAGCCCAGCGCTGGGAAGACGCCGCCGCCGGCTGGCAGGGCGCGCTGCTGGGCCAGGCCTGGGACGGGCACTGGTACCTGCGCGCCTTCTTTGACGACGGCCGGGCCCTGGGCGGGCACGCCGGTGCGGAAGCCCGCATCGACCTCATTGCCCAGGCCTGGGCGGTGCTGTCAGGCGTGGCACCGCCGCAGCGCCAGCGCGAGGCCATGGCCGCGGTGCAGACCCATCTGGCCGACGAGCATGCCGGCCTGCTGCGCCTGCTGCACCCACCGCTGCAGCAGGCCCGGCCGAATGCCGGCTACATCCAAGCCTACCCGCCGGGGGTGCGAGAAAATGGGGGGCAGTATGCCCACGCTGCGGTGTGGGCGCTGATGGCGCAGGCGGAACTGGCCTCCGGGGCGGCGGCAGCGAGCATCGAACAAGCCGGCACCCAAGCCGACACACAAGCGCGCGACACGGTGTACCGCTGGTTCACCTGGCTGAGCCCGGCCCACCGGTCCGCGCACCCCGTGCACGGGCCGCTCTATGCCCTGGAGCCCTACGTGATGGCGGGCGACATCTGCAGTGCCGCGCCGCAGGCCGGGCGCGGCGGCTGGAGCTGGTACACCGGCGCAGCGGCCTGGATGCACCGCGCCGCGGTGGAGTCGGTCTTCGGCCTGAAGCTGGGTGCGCAGACGCTGAGCTTCCACCCCTGCCTGCCGTCGCACTGGCCGCGGGCCGAACTGACGATCAAGCGCGAAGGGCGGCGCATGCACTTCGTCTTTCTGCGCGGTGCCATGTCCAGCACAAAACCCGAGCCTGCGCAGATGGGCGCCACCTTGCTGCTGGTGGGACAGGCCTTGCACTGGGCCACGCTGGGGCCTGACAGCCGCTTCGTCGTGCCGCTTCGGCCTTGATGCGTCGCACCGCTGGCGGAGCAGCGCTGCGGCAAGGTTGATGAGTCGCAATTGTCGAGGGCGGATGTCGACCCAGAATGTCGGCGACCAGGCTGTGGGAGGGCTGCTGTCGGCATCCGTCCCGTGCGGTCTCGGAGTGCAGGAGGACGACCATGAGCAGTGCAAGATCAGGGGCCAAGCAACTCGATCCGGCGCTGCAACCCGCAGTTCCCATGCCAAGTGCGCAGGCCAGCCTGCAAATCAACCAAGCAGGCAAACTGGGCACTGAACCGCCCCGGGTTTCGCGGAGGCTCGTTGGGTTGAGTCAGGACACCGCCGCGGTGGCCTGACTGGCGAGTTGCCTGTAGTAGTTTGCCTCGGCCTCAGCCGGTGGGATGTAGCCCAGTGGCCCCATGAGGCGGTGGTTGTTGAACCAGGAGACCCAGGTGAGGGTCGCCAGCTCGACGGCTTCTCGGGTCTTCCAGCTGCGCCGGTGAATCACCTCGGCCTTGTACAAGCCGTTGATGGTCTCGGCCAGGGCGTTGTCGTAGAAGTCGCCCTTGCTGCCCACCGACGGCTCGACGCCGGCCTCGGCCAGCCGCTCGGAGTACCGGATCGACACGTATTGCGAGCCGCGGTCGCTGTGATGGATCAGGCTGCTGTCGCGCTCTGGCTGCCGGTCGTGCAGCGCCTGCTCCAGCGCATCGAGCACGAAGTCGGTGGTCATGGACGTGCTCACGCGCCAGCCCACGATGCGCCGGGCGAACACGTCGACCACGAAGGCCACATACAGCCAGCCCTGCCAGGTCGAGACATAGGTGAAGTCCGACACCCAAAGTTGGTTTGGCCGCTCGGCACGGAACTGCCGGTTGACCTTGTCCAGCGGGCATGACGCCTTGCTGTCGCTGACGGTGGTGCGCACCACCTTGCCGCGCTTGACGCCTCGCAGGCCCAGGCGCCGCATCAGGCGCTCTACCGTGCAGCGCGCGACCTCGGTGCCCTCGCGGTTGATCTGCTTCCAGACCTTGTCGGCGCCGTAGACCTGCAGGTTGGCGTTCCACACCTGCTCGACCACGGGCATCAACGTCGCGTCGCGCTGCGCCCTGGCGCTGAGCAGGGCGTGACCCCGGCGCCGGGCGGCATACCGGCGATACGCAGACGGGGCGATCTGCAGCACCGCGCAGATCGGCTCGACCCCATGGACACCGCGGTGCTCATCAACGAGCCCGCACATCACTTCAGCCGGCGGTCGAGCTCCACCTGGGCGAAAAACGCACTGGCCAGCTTCAGGATCTCGTTGGCCCGGCGCAGCTCCTTGACCTCGCGCTCCAGGTCCTTGATCCGCTGCGCCTCGGCCGTGCTCACGCCCGGGCGCACACCGGTATCCACCTCAGCTTGCTTGACCCACTCCAGCAGCGTCTGCGGCACAAAGCCGATCTTGGGCGCTATCGACTCGATCGCCGCCCACAGCGAGGGGTACTCCCCAAGGTGCTCCTGCACCATCCGAACGGCCCGCTCACGGACCTCAGGTGAGAACCTGCTCGACTTCTTCATGGCTCCATCTTCTCAAGAGTTGGAGCCTCCTCAAAACCCGGGGCGGTTCACACCGCCGTATCCCAGGCGGGCGACAACATCGGCACTCGACCGGCACCGGCCCAACCCGCTCGGCTGCCGCAGCCCGCACTGCCGCGCAACCGTTCGACGAAGACGTTAGCAATGTTCAACGAACAAGGCTGTTCGCCGCAGCTTGTCATCATCTCGGACTGCGCCAAGCGGCACCAGTCGCAGGAGACGGTGCCGTATTACTACTGCCAGGCCCGCGGCGTTCCGAACGTGCGCGGACAGAACATGCGTTACGTGATGACTACGCGCGATGACGGAGGGATTCTCTTTCGCTGGGAAAACAGGGTCGGCCTGCTGTACTAACGACGCAAGCGCAGTGACAGACCACCGCCTGACCATCTTCGACGTGCAGCACGGCGTTTGCGCACTGCTGAAGAGCGCCCACGACGGACTTGCGTGGACGACGATGATTGACTGCGGGCATGAGAACAACAATCGAGGCCGGTGGTTCCACTGGAACCACTTGCGGTCGCAGACATAAGCACGTCGGACCTGCTCGTTGTATCGAATCTAGATGAGGACTACGAATCGGGTCTCCCGAATCTGCTTGAGCGAGGCATCAGTATCCGGGGGATCTTCAGCAAGCCGTCGCGGCACAGCGACTGCTTCGCGGCGACCGATGCAGGGGATCGAACGTCGCAGAAGGGTCGATTCGGATCCGCCGCACCGGCAGGGATCGGTCGTTCACAGCGCCACACTGCTACCAGGCAACGCGAACAGCCGCTGCCCAACAGTTCGCCGACATTCACGGCGGACCCGGCTGCCAAATCGAAGGTCGGCTTGATGGCCGTCAGCGTGAGTTCACGCGTCCGAGTCGACCGGCGGCAACCGCTGCGTAGCTGCCCCAGCCGAACCTGCTGGTTGGAGCGAGATCGAAAACTATGCGTCACGGGTGGTTCAGAGGCCCCGGCCTACCGTCCACGCACCGCAGCCAACCTCCGTCGCGCTTGCTCATCCTCGACCGACAGCTGCGCGCATCGCTGCTGCAGCCACGCCGTGTGCTGTGCCAGCCGATTGAACCGTTCTACCAGCGCGTTGTAGTCGGACACGTAGACGAAGCCGTCCTCGTCCTCGTTGTCGAAGACGAGGTTGGCGATGGCGGCATCGAAAGCGTTCACGAGAGCATCGGCACCTTGCGTGGCGTTGAGGAAGTTGGTCTGATCGCCCAGGGTTGAATACATGCGGCCTCGCGTTTGGCGTTGTCGTTGATGGCAGTCACTGTCCAGGATCCGGCGGCCGGTGGCAAGTTTTGCGGCGTCGTGTGTTGCTGCGTTTGATCAGCGTGACGCTCATGAAGAGCGTTATCACGATTCGCTGGAAACGTCACGAAATGCGAGGCCGCCGCTGCGTTGCATCTGCACCATGGCCGGCGCATGAAAAGTCTTGGTGATCTGCCGGGCGACGCCCTACATTGCCCCTGCTGCACACGCACATCGCACCCATTCCCACATGCACGTTCACCACCACCTCATAAGCAGACCACGGTCCTTGGCCGCGTAGGCCGCCCCGTCGGTGCCGGCGCGGCTCTTTTGGCTCGATGGGAGTCGCTGCGTCTGTGAGGTCGTCAATGAACAGTTTTTGGATCAGCCCGCTGGGCTTGATCGCGGTGGTGCTGGCCGTCATCCGGTTGGTCGACCACCTTTGCACGCTGTGGCGTGCTCGGCCGGCCGGCCGGCTGAACCTGCGGCGCTCCACGCTGCTGGCGGCAGCCACCAGCCTGTCGTCCACGATCTACGCCCACAGCATCGGGTCGGATCTGTACCTGCTGAGTGCTGCGCTGATCAATGCCGGCACCGCGCTGATGAATGTGCTTCTGCCTGTGGCGATGGCCGGCCGGCCGCCTGAGCTGACACCGTCTGTTGTGGACTCTGGCAACACCGCGGAGGACGCATGAAACACGAGCCTCTGCGCAACCGGTGTCTGGTGCCGCCGTGGCTGCGGCTGAAATACCTTCAGCGCATTCCGGATGCCTGGGTGGACCTGGTGTATGAGTTCATCGGCCTGGTCGACCAGATGTTCAGAGACTGCCCGCCCGCTGCTGGTGTGCTGCAGGCAGGCCATGCCGATGGGCAACTGCAGCTTCGCCTGCGCTGCCGTCCTGCGCCGTCCGTCCGAGAGCAGGAAGTGCTGCATGGGATCGCACTTCGGCTATGCCAGCTGTCTCGCTACCAGTATGGCGCCGAGCACGCCTTGCCGAGTTCCCCGGTGTGGGGCTACCGACCATCCGCAGCGCCGCACAACGTGGCGAACTTCGACCTCGACGAGTACATCGAGGATCGGATTGATCGTGCCTTGAAGCCTCAGGAAGTCACCGTGTTCGAGTGGGACTCGATGGCGCAGCTTGAGAAGCGCGCATCGGCGCGCGACGAAGCGCACGCGCGGCGGGTGGCCCAGGCCATGGCACGCCTGAACGAAACAGGGGCGACCAGGCCGCTGGCCAAGCCTGCCGGCGATTGGGCCGGCCAGCTTGAGCAATTGCAGCGTGAGGCGCCCAACTTCGCGGCCGTGTTGCAGGCCATGGTTCGGCCGCACCTCGCCATGTGCCAACTGGGCATCCGGCACCGCCTGCCGCCCATCCTGTTGGTGGGCCCGCCCGGCGTCGGCAAGACCAAGTTTGCGCACGCGCTTGCGCGCCTTCTCGGCGTGCCGCCACCCTTGGTGGTGTCGTTCGCTGAAGAGACGAACGCTGCGGCGCTGGCGGGCTCATCCACCTTCTGGTCCAACAGTTCTCCGGGCAAGCTCTTCGAGCATTTGGCTTGGGGCAGCCAGGGCAGGGACCCCGTTGCGAATCCCCTCGTGGTGGTGGACGAACTGGACAAGCGGGCCGGCCACACCTTCGATCCGCTGTCGGCCCTGTACAGCCTGCTGGAGGTGGACACCGCCAAGTGCTTCACCGACCAGTCCGTCCCGGACATCACCATCGACGCCAGCCATGTCCGGTTGATCGCCACCGCAAATGACATCGATGCGCTTCCCGAGCCCTTGCGGTCACGTCTGGCCATCTTCACGATCGAGCCGCCGACGGAACAGCAGTTGGCCGAGATCGTCCGGAACATCTACCGGGCGCTCGTTGCGGGCATGAACATCGCCATGCAGCAAGATCTGCCCGACGAGGTGGTGCGGCAGGCCGTGGTGTTGAGCCCGCGGGTGATCAAGAGCCGCCTGGAGACGTGCATCGGCCACGCGCTGCTGGCCGGGCGCACAGAGGTTCAAGGCTGCGACTGGGCGCTGGCCAATCTGGGGCTTGGGGCGCCCCAGCGGGCCAGGATCGGCTTCATCAACGGGGCGGGGTGAATTCAACGCCCTCCGGGGCGACCGCCACGCTGGCGCGCCAGGGTGTCGTCCAACGCGCTGAACAGCAGCTCGAACATGGGATCTGGCGTCAGCCTCAGGCGCGCCCGCACGCGCTCTGCGTGTGACACGGTGATGTGCTTGAAGGCGGGGTCCTGCATGCGGGTGCTGACCGATGCCCGGCGTATGCAGATCCGGCAGGTCATGTCGCGGCCGGCTGCGCTGTCCCAGTGCGCCGCCCGCTTCTTGCAGAGCGCGGTGCTGCGAAACGGGCGGGCCAGATGCACGCGGCCGTGTTCCGCCACGCGTTCATAGAACGGGTGCAGCGCATGCTGGCGCTGCACTTCCGTTTCCGCAAAACCGCGGATCTGGCCCCACACGTCCGCCATGCTGCCCGGTGCGACGTGCAGGTCCATCGCCTCGCCCGGCGCCGGGGGCAGTTCGGTCTGAGCTGGTGCGTACACGGCCGTCACGCACAGCCGTTGAAGGACCCAGCGAAACCGGAGGGTGAAGCCGCGGGCCAGGTCGTTTGATGACAGGCGATCGATGTGGTCGCCGCAGAACTCTGCCCATGGAACGGGTTTGAAAACTTCAAGCATCGTGGTCCCCGGAGTATTCGTCGTCGGATGGAAGAATAATGTCCACCGACATGGCCTTTGCCCTTGGCTGTGACGCTTGAAACGCGGAAATGTCTTGTGGCCGGGTCAGTGTCGACTTGATTATCTCAATCATGTCTGGCTGGTGTCGCTGAACCCAGGCGCCGATGATGATGTTCTGCCGTGTGCGTCGGCGCCGCTCGGCGTCGGCGTCTTTGGCCAGTACGGTAGCTTTGCGGTTCTTCAGTCGCTGAATTTGTCGCTCAATTGAGTCGATGTCTTCTTGGCTCATACGCCATCCCTTTATCTGAAAATTCAGTATATTGGGTTTGTCTCGGCAGTTGGTGCCGATGGCTGCGTTTGCTGCCCCGTATATTTGGCCCTCTCCCGGCAGGGCGCACTTAGAGTATTCGACTGCGTCGAATACGTGCGATCGGGTGGCCCCGATACCCCATGAATGGACTGTCAGTGTGGCGATCTACCATCTGAGCGCGAAACCGCCGATTCGCCGGGCCGATGGCCGCTGTGCGACCGCGGCCGCGGCGTATCGAGCCGGCTGCGCGATCGTGGACGAGCGCACCGGCACCCGTCACGACTACCGCCGTCGCCATGGTGTCGTGTGCGCGCGGCTGCACTTGCCCGGCGGCGCTGAACTGACCGATCGGGCGGCGTTCTGGAACGCGCTTGAACACCACCACCGCCGCAAGGACGCCGTCCTCGCCAGGGAGGTGGTGATCGGCTTGCCCGCTGAACTGGCGGAGGTGGACCGCGCGCGGGTGGCCAACACCTTCGCCATGGCGATCTCAGCGCGCTACGGTGTCGCCGTCGACTGTGCGATCCACCTGCCGTCGGGCCGTGGCGATGATCGAAATCACCACGCACATTTGCTGATCAGCGCTTGCCATGTGGATGGGACGGGTGCGCTCGGCAGCAAGGCACTCCTGCTGGATCCGATCCATTGCCGAAAGGCGCGCGTGGGTGATTCCGTGAGCTGGCTGAGGCCGGCATGGGAGCGCGCGGTCAACGACGCGCTCGCAGAAGTGGGATCTCGGGCGCGCATCGACCACCGCAGTCACGCCGTGCGCGGCATCCATCGTCGGCCAACGATTCACAACGGCATCGGCCCCGGCGCTCCGCAGCGCCGCTACCGCAACGAGATGAACCGGCAGCGGAACATCGAGTGCGAGCAAATTGACCAATCCATCCGGCGCTTGCGCACGCTGAAGAACAAGCTGCTGCAGCGACAAGCCGAGATTGATGCCCGGTGTGCAAGGCTGGGCGGGAAACGCCTTGCAGCGTCCGGTAGCCCATCCCGCGCGATGAAACCATCGTCACGATCGGCTTCAAAGGCAGGGAAGGTGCGTCCGTGAATACCGGTGCTGATGTTGGCGCGAAATTCTTCGGCTTCGCAGTTGAAAGATCGCAGCGTTGCACCCAGCTAAAAAGTACACAGCTCCACCTCGTGGCCTGATTGGCCGTCCTCCTTGAACACCGTGCCTGCCTCCTTGAATGCCATGGAACAGATCTCCTTGAAATGTCCGGGATGTATTCGCCGCGGCATAAGATTACTTAGAAGCAGGCGATTCTGAGATTTGCCGAAAACCTCAGTTACTTCAAGCACTTGAAGGGCCAAGTGTGAGGTTGAAATGTCCAGTGGGCTGGACTTTCAGTCCGATCCAGGCCCGGCGCACCGCAGCTACTCAATCATGCAACTTGTCAACGAGCACAACGCCGATCAGCGACTCAAGGAGTTGGACGCCGCCGACGCGGCGGCCGAGCAAGAGTCCAAGAACCACAACTTCCTGCAGTTTCACCGGGAGTCGTTCAAGCCGTTTCGCGGCCTGATGGCTCGGTCAAACGTGTCGGCACGTGTTCTGCTGTGCCTGGCGCAGGAGATGTCGTTTTCCAATGACATCGGCTACAGCGTCGAAGCCTTGATGCGCGACGCTGACGCCTCGCGCAGTTCGGTCTTCGATGCGCTGAGATTGCTGGAGAACGAGAAGTGGATCCAGAAGTGCTCCAGCTCGGTGGGGACGCACTACCGTGTCAACTCGCGGGTTTTTTGGTCCTCCAAGAAAGCCTATCGGTCCGGCAGTTTCTCGGACGCATTGCTCATCCCGGACAAAGACAAGCCCATCAAATCCCAGCGGCTGACGAGCAAGACGGTGGTTGCCAAAGTCGATGTGAAACGAGGCAAGGCTGCGCCATGAAGAACTGATTGGAAGGCTGGAGGGCCTTCCAATTCAGAGTGCATCAGGGAACGTAGTAGTTGGGCAGTTGCGGAAAGCGCAGCCCCAATCTTTTGCCGGCTGCGATCAGGCCCCGCTCGCTCCGCGCCGTAACGACTTTGCCTTTTTGGTTGGTGATGATGCTGTGTGGAATCATGGCCCCGGGATTGGGGTCCAGCCAAACCAGGCAGGGCAAGGGCTCGCTTTCTGTGCCCCAAGGGGCAATCATCACCGTACCAGGCTGATCCTTGATCTGGGATGCGTCGATGCTGAATCTCATTTTTGAATCTCAACTGAAAATTGGGCCGTCGCACACCGAAGGCGCGGCGGCCCGCTTGATTGCAGGCTTGATTTATTGCGGCAGGATGAGCGAAGGCTTGAGGTCGGCGATCATTTGATCGATTTCAGGCTCACGCCACGCGACCGTGCGTTTTCCAACGCGGACGGGTTGGGGGTAATGCCCGGCCCTGATTCCTGCATAAAAACTGGAGCGGCTCACAGGAATTCGCTTCAGAACGTCGTTGATGCGGATGAGGTACTCGCCGCGGCGAATGGGCTTGTCAGACTTGCTCATGGAAGACTTTCGAAGTTGGATGAGGAAAACTTGCTGCCACCGTTCAGGATGATTATTTTTCTCATCCAAGTGGCAACCAAGTGATTCAAATTCTTCCAGGTAAATGCAGGGTTGTGCGAGCGGAGCGGTCGCTAATGCCCTGTGCATTCGCTTCGAACGTTTCGTTGGTTTCGTCCGTCTGCGAGAAACTGGTTTGAAACCAGATCGCCGACGAATCCGTGGCGCATGCCTTGTGCAAGCGGCAACCTTGCGCCAGCTCGGATCCGCGCGGCGGACCTTCAGGCAGCGCGTTCCGGGCGGCGAGGCGTCATCAGCGCCGGCCGCCGACCACCTGCGCCGGGGCGCAGTGCGCGGCTATGCGCCGCGGTCTGGTGGTGCGGCGGCTTCGTCCGGCGGGGCGGGAGCGGCTTGTCTAGAACTCGTAGGGAGCCTTGCCGGCTGGGGCCTCGTCCAAGTCGTCTTCGGGGGCTGGCATACTCTCCGGCTCTTCGTCGAAGATCACACCTTCGTAGCCCCCGTCGCTTTCGTCATATTCAAGGAAGTCGTCGGCGTCGTCGCGATCAAAGAATTTGTCGATGTCCTCGGGTGTCAGTTCCTTCAGAACAGCTTCTCGGATCTTGAAGAGCAGCTTCGATCTTGCGGCCGGGTCGTAAAAGCGGATGCCCCGTTCAGCCAGATCCTTGAAGCGACTATCAGCCAAAGCGTGTGCGGAGGTGAAACCGCCCCAACCTCGAACACCGGCCTCGTAGCACATCAACCAGAGCTCTTCGCGCAGTGACTCAGCCCCATCGACTGTGCGCCAGAAGTTTTCCTTCGGCGCCACGGCTAGGAAGCCTGATGCTGACAAGTCCATAAGAAGCAGCGCGCAGACGGAACTTGGCATCACAGAAACCAGACCCACGCACGCGGGGTCAAGCTGGATTTCCAACTCTTTGCACATCCAAAGGCACCAGGCGACCTCGCTGTGATGACCCAGCCCGGCATGCTCTTGGATCAAGGCCACAACGGTTCGAGTGATACGCGTGACGTTGAGCGGGTAGCCGTAAAACTTGTAGGTCGCCAGGACCTGCGCGATCGTCTGAAGCGTGTTCGGATGGGACAACGCGACATGGCACAGGCGCGCCTCGAAGAGCTCCCAGTTCTCATGCCTGATCAGAACCGACGACGCGCGCTTCAGCGCATACGCCATGACGTTTTCGTCTGCGTTCGTCCTGGCAAGATCGTTGGCAAGCTCGAAGAAGTGATGAATGTCGGACCGCTGCCGCCGGCCGTGCTTATCGATCTGGAAGCTCCGTAGCTGGTGCGTCCAATAGTCATCCACGATTTCTGCCACCGAGCAGATCTTGGTCTTCTCGAAGTTGATCTGAAGCTCGAACTCCTTGAGAGCGGACGAGAGAGCAGCCAGCGCGGCTTCGGCTGCCGCCACGTTCGGGAAGAACAGGAAGTAGTCGTCAACGTAGCGAAACCCAGCAGGCCAGCAGCCAAGCGACGTCGCAAAGAGCAGGTCGACCGAAGTCGAAATCGCTTCGGCCACTACATGCGATGTATCTGGCCCGATCGGCAGCCCCATGGTCTGCTCGTCTTGACCCTGCCGGAGCGCTTTGTCGATGAGGTTGCCGAAGAAGTCTGGCGTCGTCTTGTAGCGGTTCTCTTTTGCCTTGGCGGCCTCCTTGGTATGGAGTGCCCACGGCACCGAGTGCGTGTAGATCGTCGGAAAGAACCGGGAGATGTCGGTTCTGAGCATGTAGCGGTAACCCGCCGACTCGAGAACCTTGAGGTCATGCAACCTCTGCATTGACGGGATGCACGCCGCCCGACCACCATCGTTCAAAAACCTGGGGTGGCTTCTGCTCAGTCGTGACTTTCGATAGTGCCGAAGAAAGTCCCGCCAGTGCCGCGCCACGAAGGTCGCCAAGAATAGCTGTGGCACGGGGTTGGTGATGCTCGTCGTTCTGCGCTGATGCCCCGCCCGAGCCACGCTGAAGAGCTCTGCCTTGCAAGCAGGCCACGTGGGCTTCTCGTCGTTCACGGCCCAAACCGCCTGCAGATCGGCCGCATGTGCGGCCAGCTGCTGGGTGGTGAATGCCGGGGGCAACTGGGATGGAAAGTAGCCCTTGCCTAGGAGAAGGGTGGCGCGGTCCTTTGCCATGACGTCCTCAGGCCCGCGCCGCGCCACCACTGTCAACCGAGGGTTTCGGTGGCAACATCTTGTACGTCGCATCAAATACCGAATCCGTCAGCCAGCGCTTGAAGTTCGCGTTATCGCTGAACTGCTTGAACAGCTCAGTGTGGTCGGTCAGCAGCTCCAGCACCACGCGCCCCAACGCCTTGTCGTGCTCCAGCTTGGCGTTCTGCTTGCTGGAGTTCTTCTGGGCGTTCTGATAGGCCGTGTCTTGCGCGACCTTGGCCGGAATCTCTTCGGCGATCACCTGCCGGATCTTGTCGGCGTCCTTCCAGTCGATGTTGCCGAACAGATCGTTGAAGGTCTTGATGATGTTGGACAGCTTGTCCACTTCAGGCTCGGGCAGCCCGCCACCGGCACCCATCGGCGCTGGCTCCAGCGTGCCGTCGGCTTCGTCCATGGCCATCGCCAGTGAGGCGTTCACCTCAGGGCGGTAGCTGTCCATGTCAATGGCTTCGAGCACGCCTTTGGACAGGTCCTCCTCCTTCGGAGCGGGCAGCTTCGGAATCAGGAAGTTCAGGAAGATCGACAGCTTCTCCCACGCCGGGTGGCCGTAGGGCAGGATGGCGCCCAGGAAGCCGTAGCTGCGCACGAAGCCCTTGGCCTTGCCCTTGAACTCCACCTGCTGCTCTTCGTTGAGCTGCTCGGTGTAGACCGCCACGCAGGTATCCAGGATCGGATCAAGGGTGTCGCGCTCGGCGCCGCTCACGAACAACGCCACCAGCTGCTCCACCTGCGCCCAGGCATAGACCTGGTGGCCGTCCAGATCGGCCTTCAGATCGTGTAGCTTGTTCGGGTCGGTCTCGCCCACCTGGACCGTGGCGCGGTAGTAATCCTGGAACGCCGCCTTCACCGCCTCCTCGTTGTCGGCGAAGTCCAGCACGAAGGTGTCGTGCTTTTGCGGGTGTGCCCGGTTCAACCGCGACAGTGTCTGCACCGCCAGCACGCCGGCCAGCGGTTTGTCGACGTACATCGTGTGCAACAACGGTTCGTCGAAGCCCGTGACGTACTTGTTGGCCACGATCAGAAAGCGATACGGGTCCTGCTTCAGCTTGGCGGGGATGTCCTTGCTGGGGAAGTCGTTCAGGTCGGCCTCGGTGCGCTTCTCGCCGTTGACCTCGTGCTCACCCGAGTACGCCACGATGGCCTTGAACGGGCTCTTCATCTCCTTCAGGTAGTCGCTGACGGTGAAGTAGTAGTCCACCGCACGCGCGATACCGCTGCACACGATCATGGCGCGCGCATGACCGCCAATCTTGCGTTTGCCCGCCACCTGCACCGTGAAGTGGTCCACCATGATCTCGGCCTTCTTGCGGATCGCCTTTTCATGGGACTCGACGTAGGCGCGCATCTTCTTCAGCGCCTTCTTCTTGTCGAAGTCTGGATCGTCCTCGACCGTCTTGGCCACGCGGTAGAAGCTGTCCACCGGCGTGTAGTTCTTGATCACATCGAGGATGAAGCCCTCCGCGATCGCCTGCTTGGTGGTGTAGGTCAACTCCGGCCGCGCGCGGAAATGAACCTTGCCGCCTTCCTCTTCGCGCTCGCCAAACAGTTCCAGTGTCTTGTTCTTTGGCGTGGCGGTGAAGGCGAAGTAGCTGGCGTTGCCCAGCATCTTGCGCGACTCGATCAAGTGGTTGACCTTGTCCTCCACCGACTCCTCGTCGCCTTCCTCGTCCCCATCGGCGCCCGACAGGGCCAGATGCATCTTGGCGGTCGTTTTGCCGCCCTGACTGGAATGCGCCTCGTCGATCAGCAGCGCAAAGCGTTTGGCCGCCATGCCGCCCAGCTCATCCAACACCCACGGGAACTTCTGCACCGTGGTGACGATGATCTTCCTGCCCTGGCTCAGGTAGCCGCGCAGCTCATCGGCGCTGTCGGAGTGGCCGAAGATCGACGACACATGGTCGAAGCCCTTGATGGTGCGGGCGATGGCGGTGTCCAGTGCGCGGCGATCGGTGATGACCACCACCGTGTCGAACAACGGCTTCAGCAGATCGCCGGATGCCTTCAGCTCCACCAGCTGGTGCGCCAGCCACGCGATGGTGTTGCTCTTGCCGCTGCCGGCAGAGTGCTGGATCAGGTAGCGGCGGCCTACCCCTTCATGTCGCGCCGCCTGCAGCAGCGCCCGCACCGAGCGCAGCTGGTGGAAGCGCGGGAAGACCTGTTTGCGCTTATTCTTGCCCTTCTCGTCCTCTTCCTCGACGACCTGGGCGAAATTCTCGATGATGTTGGCCAGCGACTCCTTGGCCAGCACCTGCTTCCACAGGTAGTCGGTCTTCAGGCCCTGCGGGTTGGGCGGGTTGCCGGCGCCATCGTTGTGGCCTTTGTTGAAGGGCAGGAACCACGAACTCTTGCCCGTCAGGTGCGTGCAGAAGCGCACCTCGGCGTCGTCCACCGCGAAGTGCACCATGCAGCGGCCGAGCTGGAACAGCAGCTCATGCGGCGGCCGCGTGGTCTGGTACTGCACCACCGCGTCCTGCACCGTCTGCTTGGTCAGCGAGTTCTTCAGCTCGAAGGTGATCAGCGGCAGGCCGTTCAGGAAGATCACCATGTCCAGCGAACGCTGGGCTTCGTCGTTGCTGTAGCGCAGCTGGCGCGTGACGCTGAAGACGTTCTTCTTGAAGTTCTCGGCCGAGGCCGGGTCGGTGGGCGTGGGCAGCACCTTGTACAGGTCCACATGTGCCGGCCCGTGGCTCACGCCCTTGCGCAGCACGTCCACCACGCCCCGCTTGGCGATCTCGCCCTGCAGGCGGTGCAGGAACTGGGTTCGCTTGGTGCCTTCCTCCGCCAGGCCGAGGGCGGCGAAGAGCTTGGGCTGCGAGTCCTGCAGGAAGGCCAGCAGCTTGGGCACATCCAGTGCCAGGTCGCGGTTGTAGTCGGCCGGGGCGCCCTGCACGTAGCGGCCCACCGCATAGTGGCCCGTGCCAGCCTGCACGGTGTCGGCGGGCACGGCCTGCGCCGGGGGCTGCCCGGTCAGGTGCCGCACGATCAGGCTTTCCAGCCCCTTTTCAGTCGTGTCCGTCGTCGCCATCGGTTTCCTCTTCCGTGGTGTCGTTGTCGTCATCATCGCCGAGCGCCGTCAGGTCTTCCTCGGTGATCTGGTCTTCGGGGCTGGGTTGCCAACTGCGTACGTCGATTTGGCCCGTGATTACATCGGCAATTTGGCTCTCGCGGTACTCGCGAAGTAGTCGGATCTCCGATTCAGCTTGCGCGATCGCCTTTTCAATTGGCTCGCAAGCTGTGCTGAGTGCTGTGAGGATCTCGTCTTGCTCTTCTAAGCTCGGCAAGACGACCCCAAGCTTGAAGTAGGCCTTCGAATCCAAGTTTTGGATGCCAGTGGTCTGCTTAATGAAGGGCGCGACCACACGGCGAGCGTGCAGGTGACTCAGCAACAGCAGAAGATAGTTCGACCGGACTCGCGCACGGTTGGGGACGAGCCTAGATAGGAAGTTTGAACATACGGCGTGCTGATTCAGATCGAACGCGACAACCCGACCGACAGGCGTCTTCTCTCCGCCTCCTGACTTTTCAAGCAAGAGGTCCCCATGCGACAACATCCTCCCTGCACGCTCTGATTTGGTTATTGCACGAACCGTCAGCTTCGACGTTGCGATCTTGAGGCGGTCAGTATCGAAGTCGGCAACACGCACACAGACCAAGTGATCCGCCCCATTCTTATCGGTGGGATCAACGCCCCACACGCCAGCACGGCAAACCTGAATGCAGTCGCTCAAACGTGCCGGCTGCCAGTGGGCTGGAGCATCACCAATCCAGTCAATGCCAGATGGACACAGATTGGTTGAAGCGGAAAGCCCACGCCTGACGATGCGGTCTACAAGCTCCAACCTCTGCTCAACCAATAGCCCTATGAGATCGCGCTTGGCCTTGATGAAGCGTGCGATCAGAGCATCCTTCGCGCGCAGGTATTCGACGATCTTGTCTTGTTCGGCGTGCGGCGGCTGCAGCAGCGGAATGTCCAGAAATTGCGCGGGATACAGCCTCAGTCGCGAAGAACGGATGCCCGTTGAGCGGCCGATGTACTCCGAAACGTAGGCGCGTGTACGCAGCAGGTAGTCCAGGTACGCGGGGTTGAAGCTGTTGGCGTCGTGCGGACGGTATACGCCGTAAGCCGGACTCACGATACCCAGGTGGCGGCTGGCACCCAACGCAGCCATCCACGCCCACAAGGTGTTGATCACGATGTCACCAGGTCGCGCCAGCTTTGCACCGACGTAGCTCGCAGCCTTGAACATCGTTACCTTTTTCTGGCTGCGGGGGGTGACGCCGGTGAGGTGTGATACCGAGAGCAGTTCCTCTTGACCGGTGCGGGAGCGTTCGTCCACCTCACGAAAAAAGGTCTTGGCCCGCTGCTCAACCCAGTGGGCAGGCACGGGCGGTAGCCAGCGCATGCGCGGCTGGCGGTAGCTGTCGTAGGCGGTAGCCATCAGGCGGCTCCCACCACTTTCTGCAGCAGGCCTTCGGTCTGCCGCTCCAGCTTCAGGATGTCCTCGCGGATCTCTGCCAGCGTCCGCATGGGCACCGGCTTGTAGAAGTAGCGCGCAAACGAGACCTCGTAGCCGATCTTGGTGGCGGTCATGTCGATCCAGGCATCCGATGCATGGGGCAACACCTCACGCTGAAAGAAGGCCTCGATGCCGCCCACCTCGGTCAGCGGCACCTGCTCGGTGTCGCGCAGGTCGGTGTCGGGCTCGTACTCCACCATGGTGCGGCCCTTGCCATCCTGCTCCAGGTAGGCACCGTCAAAGCCGGGCTCGAAATGGTCGCTGGCTTTGAGCTTGGTGCGCTTGGCGATGACCGGCGGCGCCATCTCGTCACGCCAGCTCACGGCACGGTAGATCAGCTTCTTGTCGGGGGCGCTGATCTTCTGGCCTGCTGCCTTTATCGCCGCCTCGAACTTGGCGCGAAAGTCGTTGTGGTCGTCGAACACGTCTTCACCCAGGGCCTTCTGGGCAAGCCGCGCCAGGTCCACCAGCTGCTTGTCGCGGGCCCAGGCGTTCGGGTCCAGCAGCTTCTTGCGACGCTTCTCGGGCACAGCCTTGCGCGCGGGTTTGGCCTCGCCGTCGTCCTCGGCTTCGTCGTCATCGTCGTCCGAGCCGCCCTCGTCGCCCTTTAGCCAGGCCTCCATCTCGGGCTTGAGCTTGTGGAACTCAGTGTAGAGCTTCTCGCCCCAGCGGCCGTGGGCCTCGGTGCGCAAGGCTTCGTCACCCGATGCGAAGCGCAGGGCTTCGATGGCACGATGGCTGAGCTGGCTCTTCAGGCGCTGCGGGCGCTCGACCGTGATCTTCCAGTATCCGAAGTCGGCGTTGTTGAACCACTTGCATTCCGGCCTGGCGGCGGCGGCTTCAGCGTCTGCAGGGGGCTGGGCCAGGTAGTGGTCCATCACGCGCTGGATGTCGTCCTTCGACATCTCGCAGTTCTTCTTGCCCAGGTTGCGCCGCAGCGGTTGCAGCCAGCGGCTGGCATCGATCAGCTGCACCTTTCCGCGCCGGTGCTCGGCCTTGCGGTTGGTGAGCACCCAAACGTAGGTGGCGATGCCGGTGTTGTAGAAGATGTTCAGCGGCAGGGCGATGATGGCTTCCAGCCAGTCGTTCTCGATCACCCAGCGGCGGACGTTGCTCTCGCCCTGGCCAGCGTCGCCGGTGAACAGTGCCGAGCCGTTATGGACCAGCGCGATGCGGCTACCCAGCTCGGTGTTGTGCACCATCTTCTGGACCTTGTTGACCAGGAACATCAGCTGGCCGTCGCTGGAGCGCGTGATCAGCTTGAATTCCGGGTCACCGCCGTGCTTGACGATGAAACGCGGGTCGCTGAACTCCTTCTTGCCGCCCAGGCGGGCCAGGTCGGTCTTCCAGCTCTTGCCATAGGGCGGGTTCGACAGCATGAAGTCGAAGTCGCGCGACGGGAACTGGTCGGCCGACAGGGTGGACTTGTCGGCGCCGCCGACGATGTTCTCGGCCTCTGCACCTTCGCCCTTCAGCAGCAGATCGGCCTTGCAGATGGCGTAGGTCTCGGGGTTGATCTCTTGCCCAAAGAGATGGATGGATACCTCTTTGCCATGGTCCTTGGCCAGTTCCAGCAAAGCCTCTTCCGCCACCGTCAACATGCCGCCCGTGCCGCAGCAGCCGTCGTACAGCGAGTAGGTGCTGGACTGGATCTTGTCGGCCACCGGCAGGAACAGCAGCTTGGCCATCAGGCTGACCACGTCACGCGGGGTGAAGTGTTCGCCGGCCTCTTCGTTGTTCTCTTCGTTGAAGCGCCGGATCAGCTCTTCAAACACCGTGCCCATGCCGTGGTTGTCCAGGCCTGGCAGGCGCACGCGACCATCCTCGTCCAGCACGTCCTTGGGCGACAGGTTGACTTCGGTGTTCATGAAGTCGCTGATCAGGTGGCCCAGGATGTCGGCTTCCACCAGCGTCTGGATCTGATCGTGGAACTTGAACTTGGTCAGGATCTCGCGCACGTTGGGCGAGAAGCCATCCAGGTAAGCGATGAAGCTGTCGCGCAAGCGTTGCCCACTGGCAATGGCTTGCAGGTCGGCCAGCGTGGTGGCTGCCGTGTTGTAGAAGGCCTGGCCAGCTGCGCTGCGCAGCGCGCCATCCTGGTTGGCGACCTGGGCGGCATCCAGCTGCTTCTTCATCGCCAGCACGGCTTGCTTGGTGGGCTCCAGCAGCGCATCCAAACGGCGCAGCACGATGAAGGGCAGGATCACGTCGCGGTACTTGCCGCGCACATAGACGTCACGCAGTCGGTCGTCTGCGATGTTCCAGATGAAGTCGGCGATCCACTTGAGTTGCGATTGGTCCATGTTCTTGTTGTGATGCGTTCTGGTGCTGCCGGTGACCGAATTCTTGTTGCGTGGGCCGAGCCCTTGCACATAAAGAGAGCCCGCATGACGCGGGCTCCGGTTCAAAGAGTTGCTGTGAAATCAACGGCCTTTGGGCTTGGCGCTGGGCCGTTGGGTCAGTGCAGACGCTGCCACCGACTTCACTGCGGCCGGGGTCTTGGGATTGCTCAACAGCTTCGATGCCGTTGAAGCAACGCGAGCGGAGGTCTGCTCGTTGGTGGGCTTCTTACTTGCCATGACGGATACCTTTCAGTTTCGAGTGCGACGGAGAAGCAGGCACCCTGCATGACGCAGGGTGCCTGCTGGGGACGGGTCAGGTGAACAGTTCCATCTGACCGGGGTGCGAACGCCAGTGCTGACAAACGTGCTCCCGGCGTCCGTACCGGAAGCGGACGTAAGCCCGCACAAAAACGCTCTTCCAGCGGGTGTAGGCCATGCCAACTCCTCGTAGAAGGGTTGAGGGGTTTTCACTCTGGCCCGCGCACTGCGAACTGGTAGGATCCGCCGTCTTCGCTAAGACGTGATGTGCTTGGGTGGTTTGGTAGACCCCTTTTCACCTCACCAAGGCCCTTGAGTGCGCTAACACTCAAGGGCTTTTTCTTTGTTGATCAAGCTGGTTGGGCAAGCTCCTGCAGTTGGTCAGCAAACAGTCGACGCACATCTGACTTGATGCTGCTGAGCAGGCGCCAGTTGCCTGCTTCAAAGCGAACGCGCCCGGCCACGATGGCGGGGTGAATGCGCAGCTTGTCCGCCAAGGCCATCGCGGCCTCCATCGTCGGCTCTGCGGTCAACCCCGAGGCAAGCCATTCGGCCTGTGGGATCAAGATGTCCCGAGCGCCGTCGTCGGCCTCGCGTTCTTCCTGGGTCTGTTGATGGACCTTGTCTTCGAGGTTGTCTGCGATGAACCAGTGATCCGGACCCAGGTGTCTTTGGATGTGCACCAGTTCGTGCAGCAACGCGAACCAGAAATTGTCGAGCCGGTCGTGTCTCAGGGTCAGAGCCACCACGGGGAGATCGCCATCGAACATGGCGGCACCATCGAGGTATGTCTTGCTGAAGTGTTCTTCGAACACCAGGGCAATGCCCATGTCGGCCAGGAACTCCTGCGCCAACCGCGGCCCTTGTTCGAACCGCGACAGGCGAGCCAGCTCGCGCAGGCGTTCCTCGGTCAGGCTGCCCTTCACGTATGCCGACTTGAGCTTGAGTTGGCGGGCCTTCTTGAGCGCCGCCACATACCAGGTCAAAAGGCCGTACTCGTCCATCAGGCGGCTTCCGCTCTGGTGCATCGGGGCGCGCAGCCGCGCTTGGTGGATCGGCAGCAGGTTGAAGCCGCGCATGAAGCCGCGGATCAATTCTTCCGTCTTGTCCTTGGCTTCTCGGAGGGTGCCGCTGAAGCCTTCGAAGTACCCGCGGGCGAACATCTCCTTGAAGGGGAACTTGGCCGTGTCATAGGGGAGCGCCTCGTCCAGATCCACTGCATCATCGGTTTGCGCCAGCAACACATCAGCCGCGATGCCCAGGCCCTGATGCAGTTTTCGGATCATGGCAAGGTTGAGCGGGCGCTTGCGCGCGAGCACCTCGGACACCTTGGGCAGAGAGCCCATGTAGGGCACCAAATCCACCTTCTTGAGGCCGAGCTGGTCCATGCGAAACAGGATGGCTTCGATCGGGTCGAGCACCACGGGCTCGACCTTGCTGCGCTCGTAAGACTCGATGACCAGGGCCAGCAATTCCAACTCGGCTTCCTTGCTGGAACCCGGCGTCACGTCTTCATCCATCAAAGCCGACAGACGAACGATCGCCGCATCGTAGTCACGCTGCGTCTTGATCACTTTCACCTGTTGCTTCATGTCCGTTCCTTTCATGTGCTGCGTCCGACCTAGAACTTCTGCTTGTCGTACTCAGCATGCGTGCCAACCCACTCGATCAGGATCAAGCCGTTTTGGTACTTGGCCTTGATGACCAGTCGATAGGTGTTGCCCTTGATGTTGAAGATGACCTTGTTGTCTGCCAGGATGCTGGCGTTGGGATAACGGGTCTTGACGTCCTGTGGGCCGGCCCATTGAGCACGCTCGGCCTCCGAGCGCCACGCGTCGAGCGGCCCACGTGCGTCAGCATGTTTGCGCTTGAAGTCGTCCAGCTTGATGAGGCCAAGTAGCTGCATGGGTAGATCATGACTGTTTCCCGCAGTCTAGGCAAATGATACTTCTCTTTATTGAAAAGTGTCAAATCTATCGCCGTGGGGAATGGTCGAGGTGCGTCTGCGGCAAGTCTGGCTATGGGCAGGCTACGCAGTCCGTCGCCACCTTCGTGCTGTACGCGCGGCTGGGACGGGTAGCCCGTGGTGCGAGCTGCCTGCTGTCATCGACCTTGATACACTGGGTGTGCGACTGGCAGTTGCTTGCCAGGGAATCCGGTGTTGCGGCCATGCGCGCGACCTGCAGTAGAAAATGCAGTAGCGAGTGTGGTAGCATCTCGATCCTGTAGTCCTGATGCGGGTTTATCGAGTCCTTCGATTCCGCCCCAGGCCACCAGAAAATGCGGGATTAGCTCAGTTGGTAGAGCGATACCTTGCCAAGGTATAGGTCGAGAGTTCGAGCCTCTTATCCCGCTCCAGCATTTGCGGCAAACGCCAGCCCCCAACCGGGCTGGCGTTTTGCTTTGTGCGCCCGGTTTGTGCGCCCGGTGCCGCAAGGCGGCGGCCGGGCGCGGCGCTCACTGGGTGGTGACGATCGTGACGCGGCGGTTCTCGGGCGCGTCGGCCTTCTGTGCGTTGAGCAGCTCGCTGGCACCCTTGCCCACCGACGACAGGCGCTCGGGCAGCACGCCCAGCTTGGTGGTGAGGTAGCTCACCACGGCCTGCGCGCGCTCGGCCGAGAGCTTCTGGTTGAGCTCGTCACCGCCGCGCGGGTCGGCATGGCCTTCCACGCGGAAGCCGAAGCCGGCCAGGCGATCGGACTGCAGCGCCTTGGCCACCTTCTCGAGCACCGCCACGGTCTCGGGCGTGATGTCGGACGAGCCGGTGGCAAAGGTGATCAGCAGGCTGGCCTTGCCCGGGCCGGGCGGCTTGGCCGGCACGCCAGGGCGCATCGACGGCCGGATGGCGCGGGTGGCGCCGCTGGCGGCGGCCGATGCGGCCGGCGCGATCTCGAGCGCGTCGACCAGCGCGTCTTCGGTCACTTGTGCGGCCTTGAGCAACGGGGCGGCCGGCGCGGTTTGGGCGGTGGCAGGCAGTGCGGCGCACAGGGCCAGCGCGGCGGCCGTGGCCAGGCGCGCGGCGGTCAGGCCGGCGCGGGCCTTGGCGCCGTGCTGGGGCCGATGGGGCCGATGGGGGGCGGCGAAGTTCATCGCGGACTCCTTGGTGGAAGTCGACCTTTCGGTCGGTGGGGCAGGTTGTTCAGGGCCGCAGTGTGCCGCGTGCGCGGCGGCGGGGTGTGGATGGCTCATCGGGTCAGGCGCTCCTCGAGGCGACGCTGCTCGAACAGGTAGTCGGCACCCGCTTCGTGGCCGCCGTCGCGTGCGGCACCGTACTGCGGGCGTTGCGGCAGCTGGCGCGCCACGTCGAAGCGGATCTGCTCGAACAGCGAGCTGCCCGGCTTCCAGCTCGACACCTGGCCCAGCGTCTGCATCAGGCTCCAGGCAAACGGCGAGTGGCCGTTCTTGCCCGAGTCGAACACCGGCTCGTTGCCGCCCGACGACATCACCACCGCGGCGCGGCGCGCCAGCAGGGCGCTGGCGTCCTGGCTGCCGGTGCCAGTGCCGGTGCGGATGCGCTCGTTGCTGACCAGGCTGCCCGAGAAGCAGCTGTCGGAGATCATCGCCACCTGTTGCGCCGGCAGCTGGCGCAGCAGCTTGCCGATGTCGGCGTTGGAGATCCAGGTCTCGGGGCGCGCGGCGTCGGCATCGGCCGGTTGCCAGTAGCCCTGGCCGGTTTTCTCGATCAGCTCGCCGTGGCCGGCGTAGTACAGCACCACCGAGTCTTCGGGGCCGACGGTGAACTGCAGCTGGTTCAGCGTCTGGTACAGCATGGCCCGGCTGGGGTTCTCGAGCACCAGGGTCTCGTAGCCCAGGTTGGTTTCGAGCGAGGCGGCCACCGCCCGTGCATCGCCCACTGCGTTGGACAGCCGCGGGATGCGCGCATCGCTGTACTGGTCGATGCCCACCAGCACGGCGATCTTGCGCCGGATCTGCGGCAGCGCGGCGCTCTTGACCGCGCGCGCCGACAGCAGGCGCGCGCCCGGCACATTGGCCATCACCGGCGTCACGGTCACGGCGCCGGCCGGCGTCGCCGCTGCGGCCACGGGGGCGGCCGGCGCTGCGGCCGCCACCGCCGGTGTGGCGCCGCCTGTGGCGGCACCCGGGCCGGTGCCCGCGGTGGGTGCGGCGGGGGCCACCGGCGCGGCCGACGGCACCGGCATCGGCAGCTGCTGCACCACACGCGCCGGCGCGCCGCCGGCCGGCGACAAGCCGGCCAGTGGCGAGAACATCAGGCACTGGCCCGAGGCCGCCTGCTCGGCGGTGGCGCAACCCGGGGCGTCGGCCAGGCCCGGGTTCTGCTCGAGGCGGTTGATGGCCTGGGCGAACACGCTCTTCTTGTACTGCTCGCGTGCGGTCAGCACCGCAGCAATGGTGTCCTTGGACATGCTGTCCAGGTCGAGGCTGGCAAAGGCGCGGCGCTCGCCGCTGCCGGCCGGCGCCACCACCTGCACGGCATCGAGCGTGCGGCCCTCGGTGGCCGAGCTGGTGGTGGCCGGTATCAGCACCGCCACCACGGCGGTCTGGGCGATCTTGGGGGTGTCGGTCACCACCGGGGGCACGACCACCGGCGCGTCGATGGCCAGCGCCACGGCATTGCCCGCGGCCTGCTCGAAGCTGTAGTTGGCCGCGCTGAGGCCGCTGCCGGTGATGGCGTAGCGGCCCGGCGCCGCGCTGGTGGCGGTGCTGGTGCCGAACTGCAGCGTGCCGGTGGTGGCGCTGGCCAGGCTTTCTTCGCCGACCAGGCCGCTCACGCTGCCGGTCAGTGCGGGCAGGGTGCCGCCCTGCACCACGCTCACCCGGTCGGCCACGTAGCGCAGCGTGGCCGGGGTGATGGCGGCGCTGCTGCTCAGGCTGCCCTGCTCGCTGTCGAGGCGGTAGTTGGCGGCGTCGCTGCCGGTGAGGCTGAAGCTGCTCAGCGTCACGGCCTTGGCGCTGCCCACGCCGGCGGTGTCGAAGCGGCCGGTGGCCAGGCCGCTGACCGAGTCGCCCTCGATCACGCCGGTCAGGCTGACGCTCTGGGCGCTGGCGGCGGTGCCGCCGTCGTACACCTTGCTGGCGGCGGTGGCCGCGCCCACCTGCAGCGTGCGCGGGCTGATGCTGGCCGTGGCCGTGGCGCTGTCGAGGGTGTAGTTGCCGGCGTCGGCGCCGCTCAGCAGCAGGTTGCCGAGCTGCACGGTCTTGCCGCTGCCGACGTTCTTGTCGATGAAGGCGGCGCTGCCGGCGCTGGCCATCACCGCGTCTTCACCCAGGACCCCGCTGAGCGTGAGCGACTGGCCCGGCGTGGCGCGGGTGCTGCCGTCGTAGACCTTGTCGCTGGCCGTGCCCACGGCGCTCAGCGCCAGCGGCGTGATGCTGGCGGTGGTGGTGGCCGTGCTGGTGCTCAGGCTGTAGTTGCCCGCGTCGGCACCGACCAGCGTGAAGCCGGTGACCGTGACCAGCTTGTCGCGGCCCACATGCCGGTCGGCAAAGCTGCCGCTCATGCCGGCCAGCGCCACGGTGTCGCCTTCCACCGGGCCCGACAGCGTGCCGCCGGCCAGCAGGGCACTGGCGTTGCCGTCGTAGACCTTGCCGATGGCGTTGACCGCGGCCACGGTGATCGGCTTGGGCGTGATGCTGCCCACCAGGCTGCTGCTGTCGATCGACACGCCGTACACCGGCGCGCCCTGCGCATCGACAAAGCCGGTGCCGGTCATCACCAGCGACATCGGGATGTCGCTGCCGACATGGCGGCTGTCAAGCACCAGCGAGCCGGTGTAGGCCAGGCCGTCGCGCAGGCCGCTGAGCGAGCTGCCGGCGTCGGCCAGATTGACCGCGGTGCTGCCGTCGTACACGCGGCTGTACGGGCTGCTCAGGCCCAGCGTCGGCTGGCTGCTGAACAGGAAGCCGTTGCCGCTTTCGGCCGGGTCGGCCGCGCCATAGCTGGCCCCGTACTGGCGGAAGCTGGCCTGCAGCGCGCCGTTCTGGAAGGCGTAGCCGTCGCCCAAGGCGGCTGAATCCCAGGCATAGACCAGCCAGCGGCCGTTGGGCGCCGACAGCGCCTCGCTGCCCGACTGGTTGAAGAAGCCGATCACGCTGCCGCCGGTGCCCTCTTGCACCAGGCTGGCCGAGCGGTCGGCCCGGCTGCCCTGCGAGAAGCTGAAGCCCAGCACCGTGATGGCGGTGCCGGTGGCGCTGGACTGCACGCTGGCATTGGCGCCCAGGCCCAGGTTGCTGGCCTGGATGGTGATGGCGCCACCGGCGCTCAGCGTGGTGGCGCCGGCGCCGGCGGCGGCCTGGCCATCGGCCTGGCTGGCGGCCAGGGCGCGGCGCGTGCCGCGGGCCACACCGCCTTCCACTTCAAGCTGGTCGTCGTTGTCGTCGTTGCTGATCAGGCTGCTGTCGAAGTTGCCGATGATGGCCGTGGGGGCGCTGATGTCCAGCGTGGTGTTCTCGCCGAAGGCCAGGCGCGTGGCCTGGCCCAGGCTGCCGATGGTCAGCACGTTGCCGCGCAGGCTCACGCTGCTGGCATTGCCGCTGAGGTGCGCGGCCTCGATCGACAGCGTGCCGCCGGCGGTGATGGCCAGGCTGCGGCCGCTGCCGGCCACGATCTCGCCGCCGATGCTGATGCCGGTGTCGCCGTCGATCTGCAGCGCGCCGCCCAGGCTCATGTCGAGCGACGCCGGGGCACTGCTGGCCAGGTAGACGGCCAGGTCCTCGCTGCCGCCCGACAGCGCGCGGCCGGTCAGTGTGACCGGGGCGCCACCCAGGGCCACCAGCTTGCCGCTGGCGCCGCGCAGGCCCAGGCCAAAGCGGGTGAGCGTGGGCGTGTCGTCGTCGTTGGACGAGCTGCGGTCCAGCACCTCGCCGGTGATCGCGGCGTAGGCTTCGGCATTGCCGTCGGCCGTGCCCACCTGCACCGGCGCCAGGATGTCCACGCCAGCCGGCAGGCTGGCCAGCCGGTAACGGCCCGAATAGGCGCCGCCGTCAACCACCAGGCGCTCGCTGGCGCTGACCAGCCCGCCGGCCAGCTTGACGCCGGTGCGCATGCCGTCGCCGTCGGAATCGACCGTGCCCAGCAGCCGGATGCGGCGTGCGCTCAGCGTGCTGGCATCGACGATGGCCACGCCGTTGGTGTCGCCGCTGCTGACCTGGCTGTGGCCGATGATGCTGATCGTGCCGCTGCCGGCGTCGAGCGCCGAGGCCGCCACCGACACACCGTCGCGCAAGCCGCTGGCATCGGTGGCCAGGGCGCCGGCCACGCCGGTGAAGCTGCTTTCGCAGGCGTTCGGTCCGCAGCTGGTCACGCTGCCGCCGAGGCTGATGTCGCCGCCCGCCGACACCAGCGTGGACGAGCGCACCGCGATGGCCCCGGCCTGGCCCGAGCGGCCGGCGCTCAGGCTCAGGTTGAGCGCGGCGCCTTCGCTGCGGATGGTGCTGCGGTCGATGGTGATGTTGTTGTCGGCCAGCAGGGTCAGGCTGACCGCGGTGCCGGCGGCCGGCTTGATGGTGGCGTTGATGACGCTGATGTTGCCGTCGTCCTCGCCGCCCTGGCCGGTCTGCACCACCACGTTGTTGCCGGCGTTCAGCGCCGCCACCAGGGTGGCCGTGCTCAGCAGGCCGGGGCTGCCGGTGCTGGTGAAGCTGGGGCCGTTGCTGATCCGGGTGTCATTGCCCTCGTCGCTGATGATCAGGTCGTAGGGGTCGAGCAGCCAGCGGCCGGCCTGGCCGGCCGGCGCATCGGCGCGCACCGCCAACGGCCGGGCGTCCAGCCAGCCGCCCGAGGTTTCGATGAAGCCGCCATTGCCGCCCAGGGCGCCACCGCGCGCGCTCAGCGTGCCGTAGCTGCGGTTGGCCTGGGTGCCCCACAGCACCACGCTGCCGCCCTGGCCCAGGCCCAGCGCGTCGGCGGCCACCGTGGCGCCGGGGGCCATGAACACCGCCTGGGCATTGCGCAGCCGCGCATCCTGGCCCTGCACGCCACCGCCCACCAAGGCCGTGCCGCCGCCGGTCTGGCCCGACACATCCACCCGTGCGCCGTCGAGCAGGCCCACCTGGTGGCCCAGCAGCGTGGCGCTGCCGCCCAGGCCGCTGCTGCCGGTGGCCTCGATCGTGCCGGCCACCAGCAGCGTGCCGGCCGCGCCGGCGTCGATCTGGATCTGGCCGCCGCTGGCGCCGCTGGCGCTGGTGCGGCTGCCGGCCGACAGGTTGACCGCCTGCGTGCCGGCCAGCAGCACGCTGCCGCCGCTGCCCAGGCTGTCGGCGCGCACGATGCCCTGCTGGTTGACGATGGCCGCCTGCAGGTCGATGCGCCCGCCGCTGGCCAGGGCCTGGCCCAGGTTCAATACCTCGCCCTGCGGCGCGCTGACCTGCATGGCCAGGTTGGGCAGGCCGGTGTCGGCCAGTGTGGCGGTGGCGCCCGCGGCCAGCAGCACCTGGCCGCCCGGGGCCTCGATCAGGCCCTCGTTGCGCACACCGCTGACGCCCAGCAAGATCACCTGGCCACCGGTGCTGCTGCGCAGCTCGCCCTGGTTGATCACATCGGCCTGGCCGCTGGCGCCGAAGCCGGCCGGCGCGAACAGGTTGTAGCGCCGCGGGGCCCAGTCGGCGTCGGACATGGCCAGCGTGGAGGCCACCAGGCCGGCCACGTCCACCCGGGCGCCCTGGCCGAACAACACGCCATTGGGATTGAGCAGCCACACCTGGCCATTGCTGGTGAGGCTGCCGAAGATCTGCGACGGATCGCTGCCGGTCACGCGGTTGAGCACCCGGCTGGCGGCACTTGGCTGCACAAACTGCACGGCCTGGCCGCTGCCGATCGAGAACTGCTGCCAGTTCAGGATGGCGTTGGCGCTGTTGGTCACGGTCATGCGCTGGCCGTTGACGGTGGCACTGGCCTGGCCCTGCACCACCTGCAGGCCGCTGGGCAGCACGGCGGCGGGGCCGGCGGCCTGCAGCGACAGCGTGGCAAACAGGCCGGCGGCGGCCAGCGCCAGCGGGCGCAGGGCCGGCAGCATGGCGTGGCGGGCACGCGCGCTGCGGCGCTTGGGGGCGGATGGAAGCGGGAGGTTCATCGCAGGGAACTCCGAAATGGGGGGCGGCGCGGCGCGCGCGTCAGAAGCTGGCGCCGAGCGAGACATGGCCACGCCAGTCACCGCGCTGGGTGCTGGCGGCGTCGTCGAAGGCCTGGGCGGCGGCCAGGCGCAGCTGCACCGGGCCCCAGCCCAGGCGCAGGCCCACGCCGGCCGAGCTGAGCGTGCAGCGGGTCTTGCCGGGGCGGCACAGGGTGTCGGCCTGGTTGTCGATCTGGCCGGCATCCACAAAGCCCAGCAGGCGCAGGTCGGCGTCGGGGCCCAGCCAGCCGAGCTTGGGCGTGCTGAGCTCGAGCGAGGCCTGCAGGCCGCTGTCGCCCGACAGCTCACGCTCGTGGTAGCCACGCACCGAGGCGCCGCCGCCAATGCCGAACTGCTCGCCGGGCACCAGCGGGTCGTTGGCCAGCTGAGCCGACATGCGCCCGCCCAGCGCCCAGTCTTCGAACACCGGCAGGCTCAGGTTGGCGGTGGCGCGCAGCACGGTGTAGCGGCGCTTGGCGCCGGGCCGCACCGCGTCGAAGGCGGCGGCTTCGCCATGCTTGCCGCCCAGGCCCAGGTTGTGCGCCAGGCCCAGGCTGGCGCCGGCGCTCAGCGCGCCCGAGCGCTGCACGCTGTACTCGGCGGTGAGCGGGTGCACGGTCACGCTCTGGCCGGCGGTGCCGCAGGCGCCGTCGGGCAGGCCGTCGATGCCGCAGCTGTTGAGGTAGGCGCGGTACTCCAGGCCCACGCTCAGGCGCTGGTCGAACTCGCCCAGGCGGGGCAGGTACCACTGGGTGCGCGCGCCGGCGATGCGGCCCTTGCCGGCAAAGCGCAGGCCGCCCGCGGCCGTGGACTGCACGCCACCATCGACGTTGGAGTAGGCGCCGAACAGGTCCAGCGCCGCCAGCATCGACACCAGCGGCAGACGGTAGCCGCCGCTCAGCACCTTGACCTTGGCCGGATCGGTGGGCGAGGTCTGGGCCTGCACGCTCAGCACATCGTCATGGCCGGTGATGTCGCTGTGCTGCCAGCCCAGGCTGACCCGCCAGTCACCGGTGCGCTCGTTGCCGGTGTTGTCGAGGCCCAGGTTCCAGCGCGTGACCGCCTGCTCGTCGACCTTCAGCGTGGCCTCGACCTGGCCGGGTTCGGCACCCGGGGCCAGCAGCACGCCGAGCTGGCGGCCGGGGTTCTCGTTGGCCAGCTGCAGTTCGCGGTCGATGCGCTGCAGCCGCGGCGTGCTGCCGCTCACCAGGGCCGGCAGTGCGGCGCGTGCGCGCTCGGCCGACAGGCGCTTGTGGCCCTGCACCGTCAGCTTGGCCAGCTTGCCTTCGAGCACGGCGATGGTCACCACGCCGTCCTTCACCGGTTGCGGCGGCAGGTAGGCCACCACCGCGCCGAAGCCGGCCGCGCCGTACAAGGCCTGCACCGCCTCGGCGGCGCGCTTGAGCTCGCTCAGGCTGCGCTGGCCGCGATAGGGCTCCAGCGTGGTCTTGATCAGGCCGGCATCGAGCAGCGTGTTGCCCTCGATCCAGAAGCCGTTGACCTGCACGGTGGCTTCGGCGGCCGGGCTCGCGCCGGCGGCGGTGGCCTGCGCCTGGGTTGGAGATGGGGTCTGGGCCTGAACCCTGGCCGCACCGCCGACGGCGCAGACCAGGATGCAGGCCATGGCCACCGGCCAGCGGGGCATGCGCAGGGCCTGGGGCTTGGCTGGTTGGGGTTGCCGCAACATGGCGCCTCCGCTCCGATTTGTTTCGATTCGTGCGAATGGTAGGCCGAGAGGGGCGGCGGTCGTCACCTTATGCCCGTGATCGGGGGTGCGCAATCCCGAACACTGTGGACAGGCCGCCACGCCCTGGCCTGCAGGCCGGTTCGGGCCGGACCGGCGGCCGCTGCCGGCCAAGCGCTTACCATCGCGCCAGCCCCACCGCCATCGACTGCCCGCTCCGGGCGCCCGCCGTGAGCAACACGCCCCCCGATCCGTCACGCCCGTCCGCGCCCACCCAGGTCGACCCCTTCATGCAGCGCCCGCTCGATGCGGGCGGCAGCTCGGGCAATGCCTTGCCGGTGGGCACCTACCTGGGCGAGTTCGAGCTGCTGGGCGTGGTGGGCGAGGGCGGTTTCGGCATCGTCTACCGCGCCTGGGACCACTCGCTCAAGCGCCAGGTGGCGGTGAAGGAGTACATGCCCTCGGCCATTGCGCTGCGGGTGGGCAGCGGGGCGCAGGTGCAGGTCAAGAGCGAGCGCCATGCCGAGACCTTTGACGCCGGCCTCAAGAGCTTCGTCAAAGAGGCGCAGATGCTGGCGCAGTTCGACCACCCGGCGCTGGTCAAGGTGTACCGCTTCTGGGAGGCCAACGGCTCGGCCTACATGGTGATGCCGTTCTACGAAGGCGTCACGCTGCGCGACCTGCTGCGCACGCGCAGCGAGCGGCCCGACGAGGCCACCATCCTGGGCTGGATCGGCCCGGTGGCCGACGCACTGGCGGTGATCCATGCCGAGCAGTGGTACCACCGCGACATCGCGCCCGACAACATCATGCTGCTGGCCGGCACCGGCCGGCCGCTGCTGCTCGACTTTGGCGCGGCGCGGCGGGTCATCGGCGACATGACGCAGGCGCTGACCGTGATCCTGAAACCCGGTTACGCCCCGGTGGAGCAGTACGCCGAGGTGCCGGGCATGAAGCAGGGCCCGTGGACCGATGTCTACGCGCTGGCCGCGGTGGCGCACTTTGCGGTGCGCGGGCGCACGCCGCCGCCGTCGGTGGGCCGTCTGCTGAACGACAGCTACGAGGCACTGGCCGGTGCCGCCTCGGGCCTGGCCGGCCGCTTCAGCGAGCGCTTTCTGGCGGCCATCGACCGCGCGCTGGCGGTGCGGCCCGACCAGCGCACGCCCGATGTCGGCACCTTCAAGCGCGAGCTGGGCCTGGGCGAGGCACCGGTGGCGCCGATGGCGGCCGCGGCCACGGCCCTGCCGCCGGGCCATGCGGCCCGCGGCAGCGATGGTGGCGCGGCCAGTGGCTTGGGCGTGCCGCTGCCGGGGGTGGCCACTGGCATGCCCACCCAGGCCGCGCTGGCGCCCACCGTGGCCGCCGGGCCGGTCACGGCCCTGCCGCCCACGGTGGTGATGCAGACCCCGCCGCCGGCGCATGCCGCGGCGCGGCCCGGCGGCCAGGCCGCCGCCGAGCCCGAGCCCGCGCCCGGCAGGGCCGCCGCCCGCCTGCCGGTGGCGGGCCTGGCCGCTGCCGCGCTGCTGCTGGCCGCCGGCGGTGCCTGGTGGGCGCTGCGGCCGGCCGCGCCGGTGGCCGGTGGGGCCGTGGCGGTGCCGGCCAGCACGGCAGGGCCGGCGCAGGCCGCGCCCGTGGCGCCACCTGGCGCGACGGCGGCCGGGGCTGAATCAACCGCTGCAGCGACCAATGCGACAAATCCGGCCAATTCGGCCAATGCAGGACAGGCGGCCAATGCGGCGCCCGCCGCTGCCGGCTTCGACATCGCGGCCGAGTTTGCCCGCGTGATGCAGGCGCAGACGCCGGGCTACGGCCTGGACGTATCGCTGGAAAAAAGCAGCCTGCGCATCGACCGCGACAAGCTGAGCTTTACCGTGCGCTCGTTGCAGGAAGGCCATGTCTATGTCTTCTACAACGGCGCCGACGGCCAGCTGCAGCAGCTCTATCCGAACGGCCTCACGCCGGCACCGCGCATCGCCAAGGGCGGCACGCTGAAGCTGCCGCAGGGCCGGCTCGACTTCAACGTGGCCGGCCCGGCCGGCGTCAGCCGCCTGCTGGTGATGGTGAGCCGCTGGCCACGCGACCATGGCGAGTACGGCCCGCGCGAGGACAACGGCTTTCGCAGCTTTCCCACCGGGGCGGCTGCGGCTGCCAAGCAGGCCGCGCACCGCGGCCCGCTGCCGCTGCTGGCCGGCAATGCGCAGTGCCCGCCGGGCGGCACCTGCGAAGACGCCTTTGGCGCCGCGATGACCACCTTCGACGTGGTGCCCTGACGCACCGCGCGCGCCGGCCGCTACCGGCCGGCCTCAGCGCAGGCTCGGCGGCGCCGGCCCGTGGGCGTTGGGCCCGGCCTGGCCGCGCTGCAGCGCAAACAGCAGCAGCACCGCGGTGCCCAGCACCGGCACCAGCCCCAGCAGCAGCCACCAGCCGCTGCGCCCGGTGTCGTGCAGGCGGCGCACTGCCACGCCCAGGGCGGGCAGCAGCACGGCCAGCGAGAACAGGCTCGAGAAAAGGCCCATGCCGGTGCTGGCATCGAGCTGCCCGGTGATGCCGTCGATGGCCGTCAGAAAGGCCGAGATCAGCAGGTAGAACAGCAGGAAGAAGCCGTACTCGCGGCGCGCCGCGCGACCGTGGAACACCGCGTAGCGCTGCAGCGAGTGCACGAACCAGTCCATGCGCGCTCAGGGCAGTTCGATGTCGGGTGGCGCGCTGATCACCGGCAGCGGCGCGGTCACCTGGGCCCAGGCCGCGGCGGGCGTCGCCGGCTCGGGCGGGCGGCTGGGGCGCTGCACCGGCCAGGCGAAGAACTGGTAGACCTCGTCGGCGCGGGCCAGGGTGTCGGCCTCGCCCAGCGCCATCAGCTCCTTCGTGAACGGCGCCTCGAACAGCAGGTAGCTGGCCAGCGCGGCACCGCGCGCATCGGGCCCCACGCCGCCCACGCCCACGCCGCGCAGCAGCGCACGCACGGGGGTGGGCAGGTTGTCGAGGTGGCGGGTGGCGATGTCGTCGATGCGCTGGCTGGGCGAGATCACCAGCGACTCCAGCGGCCGCAGTGGCGTGTCCTGGCGCACGCTGTCGGGCAGCAGGGCCAGCGTGCGGTTGATGCGCTGCATGCGCTCGATGTCGACCGTGAGCGCATCCAGAAAGATGCTCGACATGGCATGGCCGGCGATCTGCGCCAGGCTGGGGTAGTCGGCATCGGGATGGCGCGGCGCCTGGGCCGGCGGCTCGTGCATGCGGCCGGCGCCGATGATCAGCAGCCGTTCGGCGCCCAGGTGGATGGCCGGCGACAGCGGTGCGCTCTGGCGCATGCTGCCGTCGCCATACCAGCCGGCATGGCCGCCCGGCCCGGCCACGCGTGCGGCCGGAAAGATGAACGGGATGGCCGACGAGGCCAGCAGGTGCTCGATGCCGATCTGCTCGGTGGGCAGGGCGATGCGCTGCGAGCGCAGCCAGGGCTCGATGGGCTGCGCGGCGCTGTAGAAGGTGACGTGCTCGCCGGTGGAGTAGCTGGACGCGGTGACCGCCAGCGCGTGCAGCTGGCGCTGCTGCAGCAGCATCGGCAGGCGGTGCAGCGGCACGGCCTGCTGCAGCAGCTCGCCCAGCGGCGCGTTGTCGAGCAGCGAGCGCGGGCGCAGCTTGCGAAAGCGGGCGATCAGCCAGCCGGCCGACAGCATGGTGAGCCAGCGCGCGCCGGTGCGCAGCACGCCCAGGGCGTCGGCACGGTAGACCTGGTCGGCGCTGAAGTTCTCCCACACCCGGCCCAGTACCTCCACCGCGCCTTCAAAGCGGTCGGCATGGCAGGCCAGCGCGGCGGCATTGATGGCGCCGGCCGAGGTGCCGGTGATCACGCCGAAGGGGTTGGACAGCCGGGCGCGGTGGCCCAGGCGTTCGCGCCGCAGCCGTGCAATGGCGCGCAGCACGCCCACCTGGTAGGCGGCACGCGCGCCACCACCACTGAGCACCAGGCCGGTGAGCGGGGTTTCGACCATGCGCCTGACTGTATCCCGCGGCATTGCGCCAGGTGAGGGCGTATTGCATGCCTGGCGCGGCGGCGAGACGGCATCGGGCCGTTGGCCAGGGCGTCCGCACCGCCGCCAGGCGGGGGGCGCTTGTTCGTGAGCCCGGGGGGCAGCGGTCAGTAGGTTTCGAGCTGCAGCCGGCCTTCGCGCTGCAGCGTGGCGCCCACCGTGTCCCAGTCGAGCCCGGCGCCGCTGGCGATGTCGCGCAGCGCCAGCACCACGCCTTCTTCCATGGCCTTCAGGCCGCAGACGTAGAAGTGCGCGTTGGCGTCGGCCAGCAGCACGGCCAGGTCGGCGGCGCGCTCGCGCAGCGCGTCCTGCACGTACTTGCGCGGCTGCCCGGGCGTGCGGCTGAAGGCCAGGTGGATGTCGATGAAATCTTTGGGCAGGCTTTGCAGCGGGCCGAAGTAGGGCAGCTCCTCCTTGCTGCGCGCACCGAAGAACAGCATCAGCCGGCCGCCTTCGAACTGGCCGCTGCTGCGCTGCCGCCGCCGCCACTCGGTCATCGCCCGCATCGGCGCGCTGCCGGTGCCGGTGCAGATCATCACGATGTGGCTTCTGGGGTGGTTGGGCATCAGGAAGCTGCTGCCGAAGGGCCCGATCACCTGCACCGTGTCGCCCAGCTGCAGGTCGCACACGTAGTTGCTGGCCACGCCGCGCACCGGGCGGCCCTGGTGATCCTCGAGCACGCGCTTGACGGTGAGCGACAGGTTGTTGTGCCCCGGCCGCTCGCCATTGCGCGGGCTGGCCACGCTGTACTGGCGCGCATGGTGCGGCCGGCCGCTGGCGTCGCTGCCCGGCGGCACGATGCCGATGCTCTGACCCTCCAGCACCGGAAAGGGCATGGCGCCGAAATCGAGCACGATGTGGTGCGTG
Source organism: Aquabacterium sp. OR-4 (assembly GCF_025290835.2). Taxonomy (NCBI): domain Bacteria; kingdom Pseudomonadati; phylum Pseudomonadota; class Betaproteobacteria; order Burkholderiales; family Sphaerotilaceae; genus Pseudaquabacterium; species Pseudaquabacterium prasiolae. The sequence goes on from NZ_JAOCQD020000001.1 coordinate 711,061, forward strand.
TCGTACTCGGTGCCGACCTCGGTGACGCGCAGGTTGCCCACCACGGTGGCGGTGACGAAGGGCTGCGCCGCGGGGTGGCGCAGGTTCGGGCCGTAGAGGTTGGTGTACGGGTGCGCGGCGCTCCAGGGCGGCAGGGTGGCGCCGTAGCGGCCGGCCTGGAAGGCGGGCTGGCCGGCGGTGTCGGCGGCCTGCCGTGCCGGTGCTTCAGCCACCACCGCATCGGACTCATCGGCACCGGCTTCGGCCAGCTGCTCGCTGCTCAGCTCGGCCGGCAGGGTGTCCCAGCCCAGCTGTTCGTCGAGCGTGTAGGCACGCGTCTGGGGCACACGCCGGTAGTTGTCGATCGAGCCGGTGGGGCAGGGCGAGATGCAGGCGTTGCACCAGTTGCAGAGGCTGGCATCGACCACGTAGTTGCGGCTGTCGTGCGTGATCGCGCCGACCGGGCACATGGTCTCGCAGGTGTTGCAGCGGATGCAGATCTCGGGGTCGATCAGGTGCTGCCGAACGATGAGCCCCCACGCTCCCTCCGGTCGCTGCCCCCCGAGGGGGCTCGGGCTGTGGACCGGCAGAGCCGGATCCACGCCCGCCCTGGGTTCAATGCTTGCGTCTGCCACGGTCGTCACGCGAATCGCACGTACTCAAAATTCACCGGCTGGCGGTTGATGCCGAGCGCCGGCGGCGCGATCCAGTTGGCAAAGCGGCCGGGCTCGACCACGCGGCCCATCAGGCTGGCCACGAAGGCGCGGTCGGCATCGCTGGGCAGCCAGTCGTTGACCTTGGCCTGCCATTCGGCCTCGCTGATCACGCGGCCCTCGGGCGCCACCTTCACGCCCGACAGCGTGCCGATCTGGCGGTGGAAGGCCTTGTGCGGCACCTTCAGCTTGAAGGGGATGCCGGCCTTCTCGATGACCTTGTTCCAGCGCTCGACGCCGCCGATCGAATCCTTGATGTAGTCGTCGCGCAGCACCTCGTTCAAGGCATTGAGCATCGGCACTTCCTTCTCGACCAGTTGCCCGCCCTGCACCTCGAGCACGCGGTAGCTGCTGCCCTTCAGGATGTGGTCATCCATGCGCTTGCCCTCCTCGTAGCGACCCTTCAGGCCCGACGAGTAGAAGGTGGCGGCATTGCTCGATTGATCGGCGCCGAACAGGTCGATGGTGACGCTGAAGTGGAAGTTCAGGTAGCGCTGCAGCGTGGGCAGGTCGATCACGCCGGCGGCGCGCAGCTTGGCCGGATCGTCGGTCTTCAGCTCGTTCATGGCCTGGCAGGTGCGCTGGATCACCCGGCTCACGCCCGACTCGCCCACGAACATGTGGTGCGCCTCTTCGGTGAGCATGAACTTGGTGGTGCGGGCCAGCGGGTCGAAGGCGCTTTCGGCCAGCGCACAGAGCTGGAACTTGCCGTCGCGGTCGGTGAAGTAGGTGAACATGAAGAAGCTCAGCCAGTCGGGCGTCTTCTCGTTGAAGGCGCCCAGGATGCGCGGGTTGTCCTGGTCACCCGAGCGGCGCTCGAGCAGGGCCTCGCCCTCTTCGCGGCCATCGCGGCCGAAGTACTTGTGCAGCAGGTAGACCATGGCCCACAGGTGGCGGCCCTCTTCCACGTTCACCTGGAACAGGTTGCGCAGGTCGTACTGGCTGGGCGCGGTGAGGCCCAGGTGGCGCTGCTGCTCCACGCTGGCCGGCTCGGTGTCGCCTTGCGTCACGATGATGCGGCGCAGGTTGGCGCGGTGCTCGCCCGGCACCTCCTGCCAGGCGTCTTCACCGAGGTGGTCGCCGAAGTGGATCTTGCGGTTCTGCTCGGCCGGGTTCAGGAAGATGCCCCAGCGGTAGTCGGGCATCTTCACGTGGCCGAACTGCGCCCAGCCCTGCGGATCGACGCTGATCGCGGTGCGCAGGTAGACATCGAAGTTCTGGCTGCCATCGGGCCCCATGTCGCCCCACCAGTTCAGGTAGTTGGGCTGCCACTGCTCGAGCGCGCGCTGCAGCGTGCGGTCCTCGGCCAGGTTGACGTTGTTGGGGATCTTCTCGCTGTAGTTGATGCTGCTCACGGAAATCTCCTGTCAGACAGTGACGTGGTCGGAATATTCAGCACGGTTTGATGGTTCAGCCGCCGTAGCGAGCGGGTCGAGCTGGCGTCGAGCAGCGCAGCCGTACACCCGTACGGCGAGCAGCGCAGGCGCGAGATCGGTTCGCGCAGCAGGCGGATGAGCCATCAAACACGATGCCAGTCGAACTGGGCCTTGTCGCCCTTGCCGTAGACCTTGAGGGCCCCCTTCTCGCCCACCGCGTTGGGCCGCTGGAAGATCCAGTTCTGCCAGGCGGTGAGGCGGCCGAACACGCGGGTGGCCATGCTCTCCACGCCGTTGAAGCGCAGGTTGGCCTCCATGCCGGTGAGGGCGTCGGGGCTCATCGCCACGCGCTCTTCGATCGCGATGCGGGTCTCGTCGGGCCAGTCGATGTCGTCGGGGTTGCTGGTCACCAGGCCCAGCGCGAAGGCTGCGTCGGCGTCCAGCCGCTGGCCCTGCGTGGCGCGCACGGCGTCGAGCGCCGGGGCTTCGTCGTAGAAGCGCCGGCCCAGGCGGCTCTGGCCGGTGGCCATCGGGTACATGCCGAAGTTGGCGCCGCTCACCGCCAGCCTGGGCGTGCGCGCGGCGTCGTCGGGCAGCATCAGCATGTAGCTGCGGTCGCAGGCCAGCGCCAGCTCGAGGAAGCTGCCCGCAAAGCACGAGCCCGGCTCGATCAGCGCGAACAGGCTGCGCGAGCTGACATCCAGGCGGCTGAAGGTGCGGCGCAGGTGGCCGATGGTGGCGCGCACCAGCCAGTGGTCGCCCAGCGCGGCCAGGGTCTCGTCCAGCGCCAGCACGGCGGCGGCATCGCCTTGGGTCTTGAGCAGCCAGGTGCCGATCTCGGGCTCGTTGGTGCGCATCTCGAGGATGGCGTCGTCGAGCTCGCGCGCCAGCACCAGCGGGTACCAGGCGGCACCGGCGGCCTCGATGCCGGCCACATCGGCGGGCTGGGCACCGCTGGGGGCGCGCACCGTGAAGGTGGCGGTGCGGCGGGCGCGGTCGATCTCCACGGTGACGTGGCCGTAGCGCAGCGCGTCGGCTTCCAGGGTCTTGTTCAGCGGGCTTAAGCGTACGCCAGCGGCATGCGCCGGGCGGTGGCTGGTGGCGGCCAGGTGCTGGGCGCGCTCGTGCACCTTCTGCGCAAACACGGCGGGCTTGGCGATGTCGTCGACCAGGCGCCAATCTTTGGCCCGTTGCCCGCGCACGCCCTCGGTGGTGGTGCAGAAGATGTCGGCCAGGTCGTGGCGCACGCGGCGCTTGTCGGTCACGCGGGTCAGGCCGCCGGTGCCGGGCAGGACGCCCAGCAGCGGCACCTCGGGCAGGCTCACGGCGCTGCTGCGGTCATCGACCAGGATGATCTCGTCGCAGGCCAGCGCCAGCTCGTAGCCGCCGCCGGCGCAGGCGCCGTTGACGGCGGCCAGGGTGCGCAGCCCGTCGAGGCTGGACGAATCCTCCAGGCCGTTGCGCGTCTCGTTGGTGAACTTGCAGAAGTTCACCTTCCAGGCATGGCTGCTGAGGCCCAGCATGAAGATGTTGGCGCCCGAGCAGAACACCTTGTCGCGGCTGCTGGTGAGCACCAGGGTGCGCACCGTGGGGTGCTCGAAGCGCACGCGGTTGATGGCGTCGTTCAGCTCGATGTCCACGCCCAGGTCGTAGCTGTTGAGCTTGAGCTTGTAGCCCTGCGCCAAGCCGCCGTTTTCGTCGACACCCATCGCCAGCGTGGCGATGGCGCCTTCGACCTTCAGCGCCCAGTGGCGGTAGCGGGAGGGGTCGGTCTGGTAGTCGACTCGGGCGGCTTGGCTCACGGTGGGCTCCTCGGCGGTGCCGCGGCTGGCGGCTTAGGCAGGATAGTGCGTTGGTCTGCAATCAGTGCAGGCAGTATCGTGCATGTCAATGGGCGTGGTCAAGCAATTCGCTGCATGCAGCGCTGGTGGCGGGGTGGGGCCGGCTCGGCGGGGGAGGGGCGGTGGGCCGGGTGCCGGCGGGCGGGGTCAGGCCAGCGGCAGCCTGAGGGCCTGGCGCACCAGCTCGCGCAGTGCGGCAAAGCTGGGCTCCAGCGCCTGGGCACTGGTGTCGAGGCTGAACTCGGCCTTCGAGTAGAACGCGGCGCGGCCGGCCAGGATGCGCTTGAGGTCGTCCATGGCCTCGGCGCTGGCGGCCATCGGTCGCATGTCGCCCTGGGCGGCCACGCGTTTCATGTGGTCTTCGGGGTTGGCCTGCAGCCACACCGTGGTGCAGTGCGCCAGCAGCAGGTTGAAGGTGGCGGGGTCGGACACCAGGCCGCCGGGCGTGGCGATCACCGCCTCGGGGTAGATCTGGATCGCCTCTTCCAGCGCGCGGCGCTCGTAGCGGCGGTAGGCGTTCTGGCCGTACAGCGCCTGGATCTCGCTGATGCTGCAGCCGGCAAACTTCTCGATCTCGCGGCTCAGCTCCACGAAGGCAAAGCCCAGGTCGTCGGCCAGCAGCTGGCCCAGCGTGGACTTGCCGGCCCCGCGCAGGCCGATCAGCGCCACCCGCGGGCTGCGCCCGGCATTGCCGCCGCCGGTGCCCAGCAGCTCGCCCACGGCCACGCGCACGCGGCGCAGCGTGGCCTCGTCGCGGTGCTCGAGCAGCTCGCGCAGCAGCAGCCACTCGGGCGTGGAGGTGGTGATGTCGCCGGTCAGCTCGGCCAGCGGGCAATGCAGGGCCTGGGCCACCTGCTGCAGCACCAGGATCGACGCATTGCCAATGCCGTACTCGAGGTTGGCCAGGTGGCGCTCGCTCACCGCCGCGGCCAGGGCCACGGCCTTGCGGGTCATGCCGCGGCGCGCCCGCAGCGCTCGCGCGCGCTCGCCCAGGGCCACCAGGAACGGGTTTTTGTCGTCGGACTCGGCGCCGGCGTCGGGGTCGCCGGCCATGGCCGCCTCATGAACTATCGTGCTTGACACCCGAACTCCTCAAACCTATCGTTGCCGGCACGCACAATAATTCATCCGATTCGGCGCCGCAACCCGAATCGACCGGCGGCAAGGCGCGTGAGATGACCCCTGCACCCGGGCCGGTTTCGGCCCCACCGGCTCCACCGGCTCCACCGGCTCCACCGGCTCCACCGGCTCCACCGGCTCCACCGGCTCCACCGGCCCACCCTGTCGCTCCGGCCACCCCCGTGCAGTTCGTCGACATCGACTGGGCCACGCGCCGGGTGTGCATCGAATATCAGTGGCTGGGCGTGGCCGACGCCGCCGCGCCGCTGCTGGTGTTCTTGCACGAAGGCCTGGGTTCGGTGTCGATGTGGCGCGAGTTTCCGGCCCGGCTGTGCGCCGCGCTGGCCTGCCGCGGACTGGTGTACTCGCGGCCCGGCTATGGCCGCTCGACGCCGCGGGCGGCCGATGAAGCCTGGGCCCCCGACTTCATGCACCGCCAGGCGCACGAGCTGCTGCCGGCACTGCTGGCGGCGCTGGCGGTGGATGTGCAGGCGCAGCCGCCCTGGCTGTTCGGCCACAGCGACGGCGGCTCGATCGCGCTGCTGCATGCCGCGCGCTGGCCCGACCGGGTGGCCGGCACCGTGGTGCTGGCACCGCACATCCTGGTCGAGCCGCTGTCGCTGGACAGCATCGCCCAGGCGCGCGAGGCCTACCGGCACGGCGGGCTGCGCGGCCGGCTGGCGCGCCACCATGCGCAGCCCGACAGCGCCTTCTGGGGCTGGAACGACATCTGGCTGCACCCCGCCTTCCGCGATTGGGCCATCGGCGACGCGCTGCGCGGCATCCGCGGCCCGCTGCTGGCCATCCAGGGGCGTGACGACGAGTACGGCACGCTGGCGCAGATCCACGGCATTGCCGAGCGCTGCCCGCAGACGCAGCTGCTCGAGCTGCCCGCCTGCGGCCACTCGCCGCACCGCGACCAGCCGCAGGCGGTGATCGACGCGGTGCAGGCCTGGATGGCGCCGCACCGGGCGGCAAAGGTCTGACCGGGGCGCGGCGCGGTGTGGCGCGGCGCTGCCGCCAGGGGCCCGAGCCGGGCCGTGGCCGCTGATCAGCGCGGCTCGCCGCGTTGCTCGGCCTCGCGGCGCGCCTTGGCGCATTCGGGATGGTTGCGCAGCTCGGGTGCCCGGTTGCACTGGCGCTCGATGCAGGCCCACAGCGCGATCAGTACCCGGCCCTCGCAGCGCTCGGCCGGGCTGAGCACGCGGGCCTTCAGCAGCATGCCGTCGGCCTCGGGGTCGAGGTCAGCGGCCGCCGCCGCTGCACGTGCCGGTGCCGCCGCGGGCGGCGTGGCCGGCGGGCTGTTGCCTGGCACGGTGGTGGTGGCTGGCGCCGGCACGGGGGCCGGCGGCAGCGCCGCTGCAGCGCGTGCAGGTGCCGGAGACGGCGCGGCCGTGCCGGCCGCCGGGCGCGCGGCAGCGGCCGAGGCGCCAGCCGCCGCTGGCGGGCTGGCCGGCGCGGGCTGCGCACCGGGCGCCGCAAGCGGTGCGGCCGCCGGTGCCGCCGTGGGCGCCGGGGCTGGGGCGGGGGCCGTGGCAGGCGGGGGCAGCATGGGCCAGCGGTAGGCGCGCGCCGGCGCGCTGCTGGCGGTGGCGCCCGCTGCCGCCTGGCCCGTCGCGGCGGGCGCGGCCGGCATGGCGGGCGAGCTTGGCCGGGTCTGCGGCAGCGGCCGCCCAGCCGGGTCGGGCGTCGGCCGGCTGGCCGCACCGACGCTGGCCGTCATCGCCGCTTCCGGCGCAGCCAGCCGCGGCGAGGGCACCAGCGGCGATGACGCTTGCGGCGATGGCGCCTGCGGCGATGGCGCCTGCGGCGCCGCCGGCATGGGCGATGGCAGGGGCACGGCTGCCTGCGACGCAGCCGCCGCGGCACTGCTGGCCGCGGCCGCGGCCGGGGGCGGCACCGGCGCGGCCCCATCGCCCAGACTCCACCAGACACCGGCGCCCACCGCCAGCGCCGCACTCAGCGCCACCGGCAGCGGCCAGCGCGCCGGGGCTCGCACGGTGGCTGGCGCAGCTTGCGGTGCCGGCTGCGGCGTGGGCCACAGGCGCTCGATGATCGGCGGCGCCGGCCCGGTGGGCGCTGCGGCCGTGGCCTGGGTGGGCGCTGCACCGGCGGGCAGCGGGTGGCCGGGCGGCCCGTGGCTCAATGGCGCTGGGCCTGTCGGCGCATTGGCCGCGGGCCGGTCGGCTGGCGGCGCCGGCGGATGGGCCAGATGAGGTGCCGGCTGATGTGCCGGTTGCTGTGCCGGTTGATGTGCCGGCTGATGTGCCGGTTCAGGCGCTGGCTGTGCGTTCGCGCCGGCCAGGCCCGGGGCCGCCTGCGATGCCAGGCGGGGCGTCGGGCCTGGCTTGGCGCCCGCAATGTCATCCGACCGGCCACCCGGCAACGCGCGCTGCGCCAAGGCCGATGCCGGGCGATCCGCCGCCGCCGCGCTGGCGGGCCCGCTGGCGCCACCGCCCGCGGGCCCGGTGCCGGGCGCGGGTGCCAGCGGGCCGTCGAGCCCGATGTCCAGGTGGGCGGGCGATGCGGCGTCGCCCAGCACGGCGGTGGGTGCCCAGCCGGGTGGGGCGCCAGCCGCGGGCAGCAGCTCGGTGGTGGCGTCGGGCGCCGTGGTGGCCGCCGCCGCCGGCGCGCCGGTGTCGGGCACGCCGTGGCGCATGGTCTGGGTGCGCGCGTAGTGGGTGGCGGGCAGCGGCGGCTCGCGGCGGCCGGCCAGGGCCTCGGCCAGTTCGGCCACCTGCTGCGGCCGGTCGGCCGGGCGCGGCTGCAGCATCCAGTCCACGCAGCGCAGAAAGCGCTCGCTGCAGCCGGGCAGGGCCTGCAGCGACAGCGGCACCAGGTCGTCGTGCACGGTGCGGGTAGTGGCCGGCGGCGGCGCACGGCCCAGCAGCAGAAAGTGCAGCGTGGCGCCCAGCGCATACAGGTCGGTCCACGGGCCCTGCTTGACCGTCACCGCCTCGCCGTACTGCTCGATCGGCGCATAGGCCGGCTTCAGGATGGCGGTGAGCGCCATGCTCTTGTCGCCGATGACGCGCCGCGCGGCGCCGAAGTCCAGCAGCACCGGGCGGCCGTCGGGCTCGAGCAGCACGTTGTCGGGCGATACGTCGCGGTGGAACACGCCCTCGCGGTGCAGCCGCTCCAACGCGCCCAGCAGGGGCTCGACGATGCTGCGCAGCCAGGCCTCGTCGGGCGGGTGCTGCAGCAGGCGGCGCACCTGCTGCAGGTTCTGCCCGGCGTAGAAGGGCATGGCCATGTAGGCGGTGTGGTGCGCCTCCCAGTAGCGGTGCACCTTCACCAGCGAGGGGTGGTCGAAGCGCGCCAGCAGCCGCGCCTCGTTGACGAAAGAGCGCAGGCCCAGGGCAAACGATTCGCTGTTGGCCTGCGACAGCACCGCCACCTCCAGCGTGGCTGGGCTGCGGCCGGCCAGCGAGCCGGGCATGTACTCCTTGATGGCCACCTCGCGCTCGAGCGCGTGGTCGAAGGCCAGGTAGACGATGCCGAAGCCGCCCACGCCCAGGACGCGGCGGATCTCGTATTCGCCCAGCCGCGTGCCGCGCGGCAGCGCGCTGGGTGGATCGGCGGGGTCGTGGCTGGACATCGTGCAACGAGGATAGCAGCCACCCTGCACGGGGCGGCGGCCCCGCTCAAGGGGCTGTGGCCGGGCTCAGCGGGCGGCCTTCAGCGCATCGGCAATCGCCTGGTTGGCCGCCGCGGCGCCGTAGAGCAGCGCGCGCGCCGTGGCCGGGCCGTCGAGCTCGAGCAGGGTGTCCAGGCGCGGCGGGTCGCCCGGCGCCACGCCCAGCTTGCGGCCCAGCGCCAGCAGGGCTGCCAGCGCATCGGCCGGGGCGCGGCCGGCCTCGGCTTCGGCCGGCACCAGACGGCCGAACTCGGGTGCCAGCACCAGCGCCTCGGCCAGGTTCACCAGTGCCAGCTGGCCATGGGCCAGCACCAGGGCGGCCTGCGGCGCGGGCACCACCTCCATCAGCGGTGACAGCGCCGGCGCGCTGCCGGCAAAGCCCGAGCGGCGCGCCATGCCGCCGTCAAGCCCGCCCAGGTTCACCGCAATGGCCAGTGACAGGCCCTCGATGCCCTGGGCCGCGAAGGCCAGGCGCGCGGCCAGATTGCCCGGGTTCAGGCCACCCGGCACACGCGGCACGATGCCCATGCCGCTGGGGGCCAGCACCAGGTAGCGGCGCAGCGTGTCGCCGCTGCGCGCGCTCACGATCACCGGTGCCGCGGCCGTGCTGGCCGGGGCATCGGCCTCGTACACCGCGCGGCCCTGGCCCAGCAGCGTGGCCGCGGCCTCGGGCTGCACGCCGGCGGCCGCCAGGCGGGCCTGCAGATCGGCCCAGGCGCGGTCGGTCAGGGCCTGCAGCGCGGCCAGGTCGGGGTGGGCGCGCAGGGCCAGCTGCAGCGCGGGGCTGTCCACCGGGCGGCCCAGGGCCAGCGCGGCCTCGGGCGCGGCGGGCTGCTCGCTGCCCACCTCCACCAGCAGCTGGTACTCGGCGATGTAGAAACGCTTGCCCTGGAGCTGCAAAGCGCCGCTGGTGCGCGGCGAGGGCATGGCCAGCCCCACCGGGCGCTGCAGCGCGGCAGCAATGGTGTCGAGGCTCAGGGGCTGCAGAACCCTGGCCGGCGCCTTGGGCGGGGCCGGGCCGTCGGCCGGGCCCTGCGCGTGCGCTGCCGGCGCGGCCAGCCCCACCAGCAGCGCGGCGCAGTTGAGGGCGCTGGCCACGGCCGCGGGCCGGGCACTGGCCGGTGGGCAGAACCGGCGAACCAGCGAGCGGATCAAGGCGACAGCCGACATCGCTGCCGATGCTACGTCAGCCCCTGGGCTACAGTGCCGCGCGTTGCGGGCCATCGCCGTGATCGCCCCCGCCCCGGCCGCCGCGCGTCTTGCGTGCAGGCCCTCCACCCTTGTTGCCGCCCCTGCCCATGTTCGCTCCCCTGCAAGCCGCCATCGTCGACCTGGATGGCACCCTGGTCGACACCGTGGGCGATTTCGAGCTGGCGCTCAACCGCATGCTCGACGAGCTGGGCCTGCCGCAGGTGCCGCGGGCCTTCATCGAGCGCACCGTGGGCAAGGGCAGCGAGCACCTGATCCGCAGCACGCTGCTGGCCGTGGGCGCCGATGCCGAGGCGCTGGCCGACCGCGCCTGGCCGCTCTACCAGCGCCACTACCTGGCCATCAACGGCCAGGCCTCGCGGGTCTATCCCGGTGCGCTGGAGGGCCTGCAGCGCCTGGCCGCTGCCGGCCTGCCGCTGGCCTGCCTGACCAACAAGCCGGGCGCCTTTGCGCGGCCGCTGCTGGCGGCCAAGGGCCTGGATGGCTTTTTCAGCCAGGTGTTCGGGGGCGATGCCTTTGCCCGCAAGAAGCCCGACCCGCTGCCGCTGCTGGAAACCTGCCGCGCGCTGGGCAGCGTGCCGGCGCGCACGCTGATGATCGGCGACTCGAGCAACGACGCCCAGGCCGCGCGCGCGGCCGGCTGCCCGGTGGTGCTGGTGGACTATGGCTACAACCATGGCCAGCCGGTGCAGGCCAGCGCACCCGATGCGGTGATCTCGCGCCTCGACGCGCTGCGCTGGCCGCTGTGAGCGCGCGCCGGGCGCGGGTGAAAGGCTCTCAGCCTGTCAGTTCAACGGGCTGGCGGTGGCGGGCTGGCGGCCCAGCAGCGCGTCCTTGAGCAGGTGGTCGGCGGGCGACTTGCCCAGCCAGATGCGCAGCAGGCCGTTGAAGAACTCGGGCTCGGGGATCGGCTCGTTCATCGCCTTGCCGTTGACCCGCACCACGGTGCCGCTGGCGGGGGTCCAGTCGACGCTGAACTGGTCGCCGGTGACCAGCTTCTTCTTGGCCGCAAAGATTTCGGCCAGCCGGATGGTGCCGGGAATGCTGCGCGAAAACTCCTCGCGCGGCGCGTTGTCCTGCATGCCGCGGGTGAACAGGCGGCCGAGCTCGTTGGCGTCGATGTCGCGCAGCATCACCACGTGGATGCGCTTGGGCCCGCCCTGGGCCAGCACGGCCTCGGGGCTGCCGGCCTTGGCGCCGAGGTACAGCCCGGCGGTGTAGACCTTGAACATGGCCTTGTAGCGCACGCCGGCCCCGTTGAGCTGCAGCACGCTGCCGCCCAGGCTGACCTGCGGCTCGTAGCGCACACCGGCCGTGTCAGGCTGCGCACGGGCCGTGATCGGCAGCAGCAGGCCGGCCACGATGCCGGCCGCGGCGAGTCCCGTCGTCAGCAGGCGCATGGCGATGGGGTGAACAGGACGGGGCAACACAACACTCCTATGCAGGCACGGCGGCGTGATCGCGCACGCCGCCCGCGATGGTACTTGTGGTTACCAGGCGGCCTGTGAATCTAGCGTATTCGATAAATATGACACAGGCCCCGAACATGGGGTGGCTGGCCGCCGCGCCGCCGCCCCGTGGCGGGGCCGCCATCGGCAAAGGCCGTCACCGGTGGGTCATCGGCGGGTCAAATGGCCGCTGCTACACTCGTTGCCATGTTCATTGCGCGCACTCAGACCAAAGGGTCGGCCGACCGGGGGGCTTGGCCCTGGCGACGCTCGTCCGCCTTCGTCTGACGCGCCTGCCGGCCGGCGTCTGCAGCACCTGCGGTGCCTGACAGCCCCCGCGCCCCACGGCCCGCCCCCTTGCCTGTTGTCGCAGCCGCTGCACGCGCGCCGCGATCTGCCCCAAACCCTTGCCATGCCGCAGCCGGTGCCTCGATGTGCGCCCGCGGCTGGCGCGCCGGAGGCCTGTTGTCGTGATCACTGAACTTGAATTCCAGAGCCTGGCCGCGCAAGGCTACAACCGCATTCCGCTGTTGACCGAGGCCTTTGCCGACCTGGAAACCCCGCTGTCGCTCTACCTCAAGCTGGCTGGCGGTGCCAAGCACAGCTTCCTGCTCGAATCGGTGGTGGGCGGCGAGCGCTTCGGCCGCTACAGCTTCATCGGCCTGCCCGCACGCACGCTGCTGCGCGCCACCGGCTTTGCCACCGAGGTGGTCACCGACGACCAGGTGGTCGAGCGCCACGAGGGCAATCCGCTCGATTTCATCGCCGCCTACCAGCAGCGCTTCAAGGTGGCGCTGCGCCCGGGCCTGCCGCGTTTTTGCGGCGGCCTGGCCGGCTATTTCGGCTATGACGCGGTGCGCTTCATGGAGCCCAAGCTGGCCAAGGTGCGCAAGGCCGACGGCCTGGACACGCCCGACATCCAGCTGCTGCAGACCGAGGAGCTGGCGGTCATCGACAACCTGTCGGGCCGGCTGTACCTGATCGTCTACGCCGACCCCGGCCAGCCCGAGGCCTACTTCAAGGCCAAGCGCCGCCTGGCCGAACTGGCCGACAAGCTGCGCTACTCGGTCACCGCGCCGCAGGTCAGGCGCGGTGCCAGCCACAGCGTCGAATACGAGCTGTCGCAGCCCGAATACGAGCGCATGGTCGAGCGCACCAAGGACTACATCGCCGCCGGCGACTGCATGCAGGTGGTGATCGGCCAGCGCCTGAAAAAGCGCTACACCGAAAGCCCGCTGAGCCTGTACCGCGCACTGCGCTCGCTGAACCCGAGCCCGTACATGTACTACTACGACATGGGCAGCTTCCAGATCGTGGGCGCCAGCCCCGAGATCCTGGTGCGCGAGGAGGCCACGCCCGAGGGCCAGAAGGTCACCATCCGCCCGCTGGCCGGCACACGCCCGCGCGGTGCCACGCCCGAGCGCGACGCCGCGCTGGCGGCCGAGCTGCAGGCCGATCCCAAGGAGCGGGCCGAGCACCTGATGCTGATCGACCTGGCGCGCAATGACATCGGCCGCATCGCCAAGACCGGCACGGTGAAGGTGACCGAGGCCTTCGAGATCGAGCGCTACTCGCATGTGATGCACATCGTCAGCAACGTCGAAGGCCTGCTGAAGGACGGCATGAGCAACATGGATGTGCTCAAGGCCACCTTCCCGGCCGGCACGCTGAGCGGCGCGCCCAAGATCCGCGCCATGGAGATCATCGACGAGCTGGAGCCCGTCAAGCGCGGCATCTACGGCGGCGCCTGTGGCTACCTCAGCTTTGCCGGCGACATGGACGTGGCCATCGCCATCCGCACCGGCATCGTGCAGAACAACACCCTGTACGTGCAGGCCGCGGCCGGCGTGGTGGCCGATTCGGTGCCGGCGATGGAGTGGAAGGAAACCGAGCACAAGGCGCGCGCCCTGCTGCGCGCCGCCGAGCTGGTGGAAGAAGGCTTCTGAGGACGAAGGAGAACGACCATGCTGTTGATGATCGACAACTACGATTCCTTCACCTTCAACCTGGTGCAGTACTTCGGTGAGCTGGGCCAGGACGTGCGCGTGATCCGCAACGACGAGATCACGGTGGACGAGATCGGTGCGCTCAAGCCGCAGTACCTGGTGCTCTCGCCTGGCCCCTGCTCGCCGGCCGAGGCCGGCGTGTGCGTGCCGGCCATCCAGGCCTACATCGGCAAGCTGCCCATCCTGGGGGTGTGCCTGGGCCACCAGAGCATCGGGGCGGCGCTCGGCGGCAACATCGTACGCGCCAAGACCCAGATGCACGGCAAGGCCGATGTGCTGAGCACCGACCAGCAGGGCGTCTACCTGGGCCTGCCCAGGCAGTTCAACGTGATCCGCTACCACTCGCTGGTGATCGAGCAGGCCAGCTGCCCGAAGGAGCTGGTGGTCACGGCCACCAGCCAGGACGGCGAGATCATGGGCGTGCGCCACCGCGACCTGGCCGCCACCGATCAGCCGCTGGAAGGGGTGCAGTTCCACCCCGAGAGCATCCTGTCGGAGCACGGCCACGCGATGCTGCGCAACTTCCTCAACTTGGGCCGAGGCGCCTGATGAGCGGCGTGGCCTACGGATCCGGTATCGGCACCCGTGCCGCCGGCCCGGTGGTTGATCTGCGCAGCGACACGGTGACGCGGCCCACCGCGGCGATGCGTGCGGCCATGGCCGCCGCCGAGGTGGGCGACGACGTGTTCGACGACGACCCCACGGTGCATGCGCTGCAGGCCCGCATCGCCGCGCTGCTGGGCAAGGAGGCCGCGCTGTTCATGCCCAGCGGCACGGCCAGCAACCTGTGCGCGCTGCTCACCCATGGCACGCGCGGCGACGAGTACATCGTCGGCCAGCTGGCGCATTGCTACCGCTACGAGGGCGGCGGCGGCGCAGTGCTGGGCGGGCTGCAGCCGCAGCCGCTGGCGATGCGCCCCGACGGCACGATGGACCTGGCCGACATCGCCGCGGCCATCAAGCCCGACGACCTGCACTTCGCCCGCAGTCGCCTGCTGTGCCTGGAGAACACCTGGAACGGCAACGTGCTGCCCGCCACCTATGTGGCCGAGGCCACCGCGCTGGCCCATGGCCGCGGCCTGGCCACGCACCTGGACGGCGCGCGCCTGTTCAACGCCGCCGTGGCCTCGGGCGCAGTGCCGGCCGCACTGGCGCACGGCTTCGACACGGTCAGCGTGTGCTTCAGCAAGGGCCTGGGCGCGCCGGTGGGTTCGGCCCTGGTCGGCCCGGCGGAGTTCATCACCCGTGCGCGGCGCTGGCGCAAGGTCACCGGCGGCGGCCTGCGCCAGGTGGGCCTGCTGGCCGCCGCGGCGCTGCATGCGCTGGACCACCATGTGGCGCGTCTGGCCGACGACCATGCCCGGGCCCGTCGCCTGGCAGACGGCCTGAGCGGCCTGCCGGGCCTGAGCGTGACGCCGCCGCAGACCAACATCGTCTTCGCCAGCCTGCACGGCGTGGCCGAGGGCCGCGGTGCGGCGCTGCTGGCCCACCTGGCCACGCGCGGCGTGCTGGCCACCGGCCTGATCGGCCTGCGCTTCGTCACCCACCTCGATGTCGACGATGCCGGCATCGACCGCGCCGTTGCCGCGGTGCGCGAATTTCTGCTGTCCTGACCCCCTGAACCGCTGCCAGGAGATCCGCCATGCCGATCACCAACACCGAAGCCCTGACCCGCGTCATCGAGCACCGCGAGATCTTCCACGACGAGATGCTGGCGCTGATGCGCCGCATCATGCAGGGCGAGATGTCGCCGGTGATGATCGCGGCCTTTGCCATCGGTCTGCGCGTCAAGAAGGAAACGGTGGGCGAGATCGCCGCCGCCGCCCAGGTGATGCGCGAGTTCGCCACGCCGGTGGCGGTGGCCGACCGCACGCACCTGGTCGACATCGTCGGCACCGGCGGCGACGGCTCGCACACCTTCAACATCTCCACCGCGTCCACCTTCGTGGCGGCCGCGGCCGGCGCGCGCGTGGCCAAGCACGGCGGGCGCAGCGTGTCGTCCACCTCGGGCTCGGCCGACGTGATCGAGGCCCTGGGCGCACGCATCGACCTGAAGCCCGAGCAGGTGGCCGCGTGCATCGCCGAGACCGGCATCGGCTTCATGTTCGCGCCCAACCACCATGCGTCGATGAAGCATGCCGCGCCGGTGCGCAAGGAGCTGGGCGTGCGCACCCTGTTCAACATCCTGGGCCCGCTGACCAACCCGGCCGGCGCGCCCAACACGCTGCTGGGCGTGTTCCACCCCGATCTGGTGGGCATCCTGGTGCGCGTGCTGCAGCGCCTGGGCGCCGAGCATGCGCTGGTGGTCTACGGCATGAACGGCATGGACGAGGTCTCGCTGTCGGGCGAGACCCTGGTGGGCGAGCTCAAGAACGGCGAGGTGCGCGAGTACGTCGTGCACCCCAGCGACTTCGGCCTGCCGGTCTACGACAGCCGTGTGCTGCGCGTGGCCAACCGCGACGAATCGGTGCAGTGCATCCAGCGCGCGCTGGCCAACGAGGACGGCCCGGTGCGCGACATCGTGCTGCTCAACGCCGGTGCGGCGCTGTATGCGGCCGGCGTGGCCGCCAGCGTGGCCGAAGGCGTCAAGCGTGCCCGCGAGGCCGTGGCCTCGGGCGCGGCAGTGGCCCGGCTGAACCAGTTTGTCGCCGCCACGCAGCGCCTGGGCGCTGCCTGACCGTCCAGAGGAACTCGCCATGTCCGACATCCTGAACAAGATCGTCGAGGTCAAGTGGACCGAGGTGGCCGCTGCGCGCGCCGCCGAATCCGAGGCCGCGCTGCGCATCCGCGCCGACGAGGTCAACCGACTCAACCCGCCACGCGGTTTTGCCGCGGCGCTGCAGGCCAAGGTGGCCGCCGGCCTGCCGGCCGTGATTGCCGAGGCCAAGAAGGCCAGCCCCAGCAAGGGCGTGATCCGCGCCGATTTCCGCCCCGCCGACATCGCCGCCAGCTACCAGCGCGGCGGCGCGGCCTGCCTCAGCGTGCTGACCGACCGGCCGTTCTTCCAGGGCTGCACCGAATACCTGCAGCAGGCGCGCGCCGCCTGCACGCTGCCGGTGATCCGCAAGGACTTCCTCGTCGACCCCTACCAGGTGCTGGAAGCGCGGGCAATGGGTGCCGACGCCATCCTGCTGATCGCCGCATGCCTGGCCGATGCGCAGATGGCCGAGCTGGAAGCTTGCGCTGTCGAGCTGGGCCTGGATGTGCTGGTGGAGGTGCACGACAGCGACGAGCTCGAGCGCGCGCTGCGCCTGAAGACGCCGCTGGTCGGCATCAACAACCGCAATCTGCGCACCTTTGACGTGTCGCTCGACACCACGCTGGGCCTGCTGCCGCGCGTGCCTGCCGACCGCCTGCTGGTCACCGAATCGGGCATCGTGGGCCCGGCCGATGTGCGCCGCATGCGCGAGGCCAACGTGCACGCCTTTCTGGTGGGCGAGGCCTTCATGCGCGCCGACGACCCGGGTGCCGAGCTGGCCCGGCTGTTCGCGTGAGGCGCGGCTCGGCAGCGCCGGTCGACATGGCCGCGCCAGCGGCAACCCGCGCAGTGGCCGGATCGGCGCAGGCCAGCCTGTTTGACGCGCCGGCCGGCGCCGCCCCGGCGCCTCCGCCAGCCGCCAGCAACCGCCTGGCCGAGCCGATCGATGCCGTGCTGGCGCATGCCGCCACCAGGCTGGGCGACTGGGCGCCCTTGATCGCGGCCTGGGCGGCATCGGCCGAAGGCCAGGCGCTGCGCCGCTTCATTGCCGGCCGCCAGGCCGCCGGAGCCACGATCTACCCGGCCGACGTGTTCCACGCCCTGCGCCTGACCCCCCGCGCCGCGGTGCGTGTGGTGATCCTGGGTCAGGACCCTTACCACGGCCCCGGGCAGGCCGAGGGCCTGGCCTTTTCGGTGCCCGCCGGCCAGCGCATCCCGCCCAGCCTGCGCAACATCGATGTCGAGCTGCAGCGCGATCTGGGCCTGCTGCCGCCGGCGCACGGCCAGCTGTCCTGCTGGGCGCGCCAGGGCGTGCTGCTGCTCAACACCACCCTCACCGTCGAGGACGGCCAGCCGGCCAGCCACGCCCGGCAGGGCTGGGAGGCGCTGACCGACGCGCTGATCCGCGCCACCGCCGCCGACGCGGGCGACAAGGCCTACCTGTTGTGGGGCGCACATGCGCAGGCCAAGCGGGCCTTGATCGACGCGGCCGGTGCCGGCCGGCACCGCGTGCTGTGCGCCAACCACCCCTCGCCCTTGTCGGCGCGCCGCCCGCCCGTGCCCTTCATCGGCTGCGGGCATTTCGCGGCGGCCCAGGCCTTCGCGGCTGAGCGCCATGCCGACCTGCCGCGGCTGGACTGGCGGCGCTGAACGGCCGCGGGGCTTCAGAACGCCAGCCCAGCCGGCAGTCATTGTTGTGTCATGGAAACTCTGCTATAGTCCTCAGTTCTTCGCCGCGGAGGGGTGCCCGAGTGGCTAAAGGGGGCAGACTGTAAATCTGTTGGCTTACGCCTACGCTGGTTCGAATCCAGCCTCCTCCACCAAGCGAAGAAAAAATTGTTGGGCCTTGATGCGCGGCACGCGAGTGCATCGGGGTATGGCAAGGCGGGAGTAGTTCAATGGTAGAACCTTGGCCTTCCAAGCTAATGACACGGGTTCGATTCCCGTTTCCCGCTCCAGCGTGCGGATGGTTCTTTGAAGTCGGTACCGGATTGCGCCTTGTCGGGTTCAATCCTGTGTCGACTGCCCATGTGGCTCAGTGGTAGAGCACTCCCTTGGTAAGGGAGAGGTCGCGGGTCCGATTCCCGCCATGGGCACCACCTATCATTCTCTTCATTTACCTGTTTGATCGCGAGGAGCGCGCAACATGGCAAAGGGCAAGTTCGAACGTACCAAGCCGCACGTGAACGTGGGCACGATTGGACACGTTGACCACGGCAAGACGACGCTGACGGCGGCGATCACGACGATTCTGGCCAAGAAGTTCGGCGGCGAGGCCAAGGCCTACGACCAGATCGACGCAGCGCCCGAAGAGAAGGCGCGCGGCATCACGATCAACACCGCGCACGTCGAGTACGAGACGGCCAACCGCCACTACGCGCACGTGGACTGCCCGGGCCACGCCGACTACGTGAAGAACATGATCACGGGTGCGGCGCAGATGGACGGCGCGATCCTGGTGTGCTCGGCCGCTGACGGCCCGATGCCCCAGACCCGCGAGCACATCCTGCTGGCGCGTCAGGTGGGCGTGCCCTACATCATCGTCTTCCTGAACAAGTGCGACATGGTCGACGACGCCGAGCTGCTCGAGCTGGTCGAAATGGAAGTGCGCGAGCTGCTCAGCAAGTACGACTTCCCGGGCGACGACACCCCGATCGTCAAGGGCTCGGCCAAGCTGGCCATCGAAGGCGACACCGGTGATCTGGGCGAGCAGGCGATCTTCCGTCTGGCCGATGCACTCGACAGCTACATCCCGACGCCCGAGCGCGCCGTGGACGGTGCGTTCCTGATGCCGGTGGAAGACGTGTTCTCGATCTCGGGCCGCGGCACGGTGGTGACCGGTCGCGTCGAGCGCGGCATCGTCAAGGTCGGCGAAGAAATCGAGATCGTGGGCATCCGTGCCACGGTCAAGACCACCTGCACCGGCGTGGAAATGTTCCGCAAGCTGCTCGATCAGGGCCAGGCTGGCGACAACGTGGGCATCCTGCTGCGCGGCACCAAGCGTGAAGACGTCGAGCGCGGCCAGGTGCTGTGCAAGCCGGGTTCGGTCAAGCCGCACACCCACTTCACCGCCGAGATCTACGTGCTCAGCAAGGAAGAGGGCGGCCGCCACACCCCGTTCTTCAACAACTACCGTCCCCAGTTCTACTTCCGCACGACGGACGTGACCGGCGCGGTGGAGCTGCCGAAGGACAAGGAAATGGTGATGCCCGGCGACAACGTGAGCATCACGGTCAAGCTGATCGCCCCGATCGCGATGGAAGAAGGCCTGCGCTTCGCCATCCGTGAAGGCGGCCGCACCGTCGGCGCCGGCGTCGTCGCCAAGATCATCGAGTAAGAGGTTCGTCCGCAGGGGTGTAGCTCAATTGGTAGAGCGCCGGTTTCCAAAACCGAAGGTCGGGGGTTCGATTCCCTCCGCCCCTGCCACCCGCCTGAAGACCTGATCGTCGCCAAAGGCACGCTGCACCAGCGGCACCCTTTCGATACCGCCCTGAACGGCGCAGCCCGCAGGCCCAAACAGGCCGGCGGGCTTTGCTGCTGATGGATACGTCGCACTGCCGCGCTGCCCGCTGGGCCGATGCAGGTGCTGCGAGCAAGAAGCACATGGCCACCAACACTCCGATCGAAACTGTTTCCACCGGCGCCGACAAGGCCAAGCTGGCCGCCGCGGGTGTGCTGGTTGTGGCGGCTGTGGTGGCCTACTACCTGCTGGGCAAGCAGGATCTGTGGCTGCGCGTGCTGGCGCTGCTGGTGCTGCTGGCTGGCGCCGTGGCCACCTTCTTCGCGGCCGAGACCGGCAAGCAGCTGATCGCCTTCGGTCGCGATTCGGTCAAGGAGACCAAGAAGGTCGTCTGGCCAGCGCGCAAGGAGGCCATGCAGATGACGGGTTACGTGTTTGCGTTCGTGTTTGCGATGGCGATCTTCCTGTTCGCCACCGACAAGACGATCGAGTGGGTGCTGTACGACCTGATCCTGGGCTGGAAGCGCTGAAGAGGTTGCCGAGCAATGAGTGAACTGACGCCCCAGGCCGAATCGGCCGAGACCCCCGCTGCCCCGGTCAACCCGATGCGCTGGTATGTGGTGCATGCCTACTCGGGCATGGAGAAGGCCGTCGAGCGCAACATCCGCGAGCGCATCGAGCGCGCGGGCATGCACGACAAGTTCGGTCGCATCCTGGTTCCCACTGAAGAAGTGGTTGAGCTGAAGAACGGCAAGAAGTCGGTCACCGAGCGGCGCTTCTTCCCCGGTTACGTGCTGGTCGAGATGCTGATGGACGACGAGTCCTGGCACCTGGTCAAACACACCAGCAAGGTCACCGGCTTCGTGGGCGGTGCCAAGAACAAGCCGGCACCGATCTCGGAATCCGAGGTCATGAAGATCGTCAACCAGATGCAGGAAGGTCTGGAGAAGCCGCGGCCCAAGGTCGAGTGGCAGGTCGGCGAGCTGGTGCGGGTCAAGGAAGGCCCGTTCACCGACTTCAATGGCGCGGTCGAAGAAGTCAACTACGAGAAGTCCAAGGTGCGGGTGTCGGTCACGATCTTCGGTCGTGCCACGCCGGTCGAACTCGACTTCGCGCAGGTCGAGAAGGTCTGATTCTCACGGGGCTGATGGCGTGGCGCGACCCGGCGCCGCCAGCCCGGCAAAGCAACAGGGTCGCATCGACGAGGAGCCGGGCCCGCGTGTCCGGCGTTTGAACTCGATAGGAGCCATTCATGGCAAAAAAGATCGTCGGCTTCATCAAGCTGCAAGTGCCGGCGGGCAAGGCCAATCCTTCGCCCCCGATCGGTCCCGCGCTGGGTCAGCGTGGTCTGAACATCATGGAGTTCTGCAAGGCGTTCAACGCCCAGACCCAGGGCGTTGAGCCGGGTCTGAAGCTGCCCGTGGTGATCACTGCCTACGCGGACAAGTCCTTCACCTTCGTGCTGAAGTCGCCCCCGGCGACCGTGCTGCTGAAGAAGGCCGCCAAGATCGAGAAGGGTTCCGGTCGCGCGCACCTGGACAAGGTGGGCAAGATCAACCGCGCCCAGCTCGAGGAAATCGCCAAGGTGAAGGTCAAGGACTTGACCGCCGCCGACATGGATGCCGCCGTGCGCACGATCGCCGGCTCGGCCCGCTCGATGGGCCTGATCGTGGAAGGGGTCTGACATGGCCAAGCTCACCAAGCGTCAAAAGACGACGGCCGGCAAGGTCGACAGCCTCAAGCTCTACACCTTCGATGACGCCATGGCGCTCATCCGCGAATGTGCCGTCGCCAAGTTCGACGAGTCCATCGACGTCGCCGTCCAGCTGGGCGTGGACGCCAAGAAGTCGGACCAGGTGGTGCGTGGCGCCGTCGTGATGCCCAACGGCACCGGCAAGACCAAGCGCGTGGCCGTGTTCGCCCAAGGTGCCAAGGCTGAAGAAGCCAAGGCCGCTGGCGCCGACATCGTCGGCATGGACGACCTGGCTGCCGACATCAAGGCCGGCAACATGAACTTCGACATCGTGATCGCCTCGCCGGACACGATGCGCATCGTCGGTACCCTGGGCCAGATCCTGGGTCCGCGCGGCCTGATGCCGAACCCCAAGGTCGGCACCGTGACGCCCGATGTGGCCACCGCGGTGAAGAACGCCAAGGCCGGCCAGGTGCAGTACCGCGTCGACAAGGCCGGCATCATCCACGGCACGATCGGTCGCCGCTCGTTCGACAACGACAAGCTCAAGGGCAACCTGGCTGCGCTGCTGGACGCACTGACCAAGTCGAAGCCGGCCACCAGCAAGGGCGTGTACCTGCGCAAGCTGGCCGTGTCGTCGACCATGGGCGTCGGCGTGCGCGTCGACCTGCAGACGGTCGCCGCCAGCTAAGGCGAGCTGAATCTGGCCGGCGCGAAGGTCTTGCGCGCCGGCTGAACAAGATTGGTGGGCCGCCCGGGGCAGCAATGCCGTGGGCGGGCCATCCAAGACCGCTGGTGCAGCCGACTGCGGCTGCCTAATCGCCGGGCACATGTCCCGCGCGGCCAGCGCAGATGGCGGTCCCGCCTGAAGGAATTGGGTCTTGGCCATGCCCCCGGGCAAGGTGAAGGTCGGATGCCGGAAGGTTTGGTCGCTGCAACCCGGGTGCGCCGGGGGTGGGTCGAATCAAGCCCTGCCACCGGTGCGTTTTAGTGAGGAGCAGACCTTTGAGTCTCAATCGCAACGAGAAAGCGGCCGTGGTCGCGGACGTGTCGGCCCAGGCCGCCAAGTCCCAGACGCTCGCGCTGGCCGAGTACCGTGGCCTCACCGTCGAACACCTGAACAAGCTGCGCGTCGAAGCGCGTGCCAAGGGTGTGTATCTTCACGTGCTGAAGAACACCCTGGCCCGTCGCGCCGTCGCCGGCACCCCGTTCGAGGTGGCCGCGGAGACCATGGCCGGTCCCCTGATCTACGGTTTTTCCGCTGATCCGGTGGCCGCGGCGAAAGTCATCGCCGACTTTGCCAAGGGCAACGACAAGCTGATCATCAAGGGCGGCGCGTACGCCGGCAAGGCACTGGACGTCAACGGGCTCAAGTCCCTGGCTTCCATCCCGAGCCGCGAAGTGCTGATCGCCCAGGTGGCCGGCCTGTTGAAGTCGCCGATTCAGCGCATGGCCGGCGTCATCGCCGCTGTCGCCGAGCAGAAGGGTGGCGGCGCCGAAGCGCCGGCAGCCGAAGCTCCGGCCGCCTGAATCGCGCCACACCGCTACTGAACCTACCCAATTTTTTCCGACTGAAGGAAGACCAAAATGGCATTCGACAAAGACGCTTTCCTGGCCGCGATGGACAGCATGACCGTCATGGAACTCAATGACCTGGTGAAGGCCATTGAAGAGAAGTTCGGCGTGTCCGCCGCTGCGATGGCCGCCCCGGCCGCCGGCGGTGGCGGTGGCGCTGCTGCTGCCGTGGAAGAGAAGACCGAATTCAACGTCGTGCTGCTCGAAGCCGGCGCCCAGAAGGTTTCGGTCATCAAGGCCGTGCGCGAACTGACGGGCCTGGGCCTGAAGGAAGCCAAGGACCTGGTGGACGGCGCTCCGAAGAACGTCAAGGAAGCCGTGCCGAAGGCCGACGCCGAAGCCGCTGTGAAGAAGCTGGTGGAAGCCGGCGCCAAGGCCGAAGTGAAGTAATCACGGCCCATCCGTCGACAGGCTGGCCCCGGGGCAACCCGGGCCGGCTTTTCGCGCTTTCCGGGTTTTCCCCGGAGAGCACCTGGAAACGCCGGGCAGGTTATCCTGCAAGGCTTTTCCAAGTGTTCTCTGATCCGACTGCAGAGAACCGGTTTGGTCGGGCTCCGGTGCAATGCCGGGGTTGTCCGCCAGCGGCTGGTAGTGGCCAGCCACCAAGCTTTCGGGCCGTCGCAATCGTCGCGACGCCACCCCGCGAGAGCCAGTCGCCGACGTGACGCACACCTTCGGCCCCGGTGTGCGTCGTCGACACGGAGTTTCCATGGCGCAAGCAACCCCCTACAGCTACACCGAACGCAAGCGTATCCGCAAGAGCTTCGGCAAGCGCGTGAGCGTGCTCAAGGTTCCCTATCTGCTGACCATGCAGCGCGAGGCGTATGTCGCCTTCCTGCAAAAGGATCTGCCGCCGCAAAAGCGTCGGCCCGAAGGCCTGCAGGCCGCGTTCCTGTCGGCGTTTCCGATCGTGTCGCACAACGGCATGGTCGAGATGAAGTTCATCGAATACAACATTGCCAAGCCGCCGTTCGACGTGCGCGAGTGCCAGCAGCGTGGTCTCACGTTTGCGGCCGCCGTGCGCGCCAAGCTGCAGATGATCATCTATGACCGTGAGGCCTCGCCGGCCAAGGTGGTCAAGGAGATCAAGGAGCAGGAGGTCTACATGGGCGAGGTGCCCCTGATGACCGACTACGGCTCGTTCATCGTGAACGGCACCGAGCGCGTGATCGTGTCGCAGCTGCACCGCTCGCCGGGCGTGTTCTTCGAGCACGACAAGGGCAAGACGCACTCCAGCGGCAAGCTGCTGTTCAGCGCCCGCATCATTCCCTACCGTGGCTCGTGGCTCGACTTCGAGTTCGACCCGAAGGACGTGCTGTACTTCCGCGTCGACCGCCGCCGCAAGATGCCGGTGACGATCCTGCTCAAGGCCATCGGCATGAAGCCGGAGCAGATCCTCGCCCACTTCTTCGACTTCGACACCTTCCGCCTGATGGACGCGGGTGCGCAGATGGAGTTCGTGGCCGAGCGCCTGAAGGGCGAAGTGGCGCGCTTTGACCTCACCGACAAGGAAGGCAAGGTCATCGTCGAGAAGGACAAGCGCATCACCGCGCGCCATGTCAAGCAGCTCGAGGCCAACGGCACGCAGTTCATCTCGGTGCCCGAAGACTTCCTGGTGGGCCGCATCATTGCCCGCAACATGGTCGACGGCGACACCGGCGAGATCATTGCCAAGGCCAATGACGAGCTGACCGAAGCGCTGATGAAGAAGCTGCGCGCGGCCGGCATCAAGGACCTGCAGTGCCTGTTCACCAATGAACTGGACCAGGGCGCCTACATCAGCCAGACGCTGGCCTCGGACGAGACCGCCGACGAGCTGGCCGCCCGCGTGGCCATCTACCGCATGATGCGCCCCGGCGAGCCGCCGACCGAAGACGCCGTGCAGGCCCTGT
Source organism: Aquabacterium sp. OR-4 (assembly GCF_025290835.2). Taxonomy (NCBI): domain Bacteria; kingdom Pseudomonadati; phylum Pseudomonadota; class Betaproteobacteria; order Burkholderiales; family Sphaerotilaceae; genus Pseudaquabacterium; species Pseudaquabacterium prasiolae. The sequence continues at coordinate 735,707 of NZ_JAOCQD020000001.1, forward strand.
TCGGCCGCCTGTTCTACAACGCCGACACGTACGACCTGTCGCGCGTGGGCCGCATGAAGTTCAACGCCCGTGTGGGCCGCGATGCGCCCGAAGGCCCGATGACCCTCAGCAACGAGGACATCCTCGACGTGGTGAAGATCCTCGTCGAGTTGCGCAATGGCCGCGGCGAGGTCGACGACATCGACCACCTGGGCAACCGCCGCGTGCGCTGCGTGGGCGAACTGGCCGAGAACCAGTACCGCTCGGGCCTCGCCCGCATCGAGAAGGCCGTCAAGGAGCGTCTGGGCCAGGCCGAGACCGACGCGCTGATGCCGCATGACCTGATCAACTCCAAGCCGATCTCCGCGGCGCTGAAGGAGTTCTTCGGTGCCTCGCAGCTGTCGCAGTTCATGGACCAGACCAACCCGCTGTCCGAGATCACGCACAAGCGTCGTGTCTCGGCCCTGGGCCCGGGCGGTCTGACCCGCGAGCGTGCCGGCTTCGAGGTGCGCGACGTGCACCCCACCCACTACGGCCGCGTGTGCCCGATCGAGACGCCGGAAGGCCCGAACATCGGCCTGATCAACTCGCTGTCGCTGTATGCGCGCCTGAACGAGTACGGCTTCCTCGAGACGCCGTACCGCCGCGTGGGCGACGGCCGCGTGACCGACCAGATCGACTACCTGTCGGCCATCGAGGAAGGCAAGTACGTCATCGCCCAGGCCAACGCCTCGCTCAGCGAGGATGGCGCGCTGACCGACGAGCTGGTCTCGGCGCGTGAGCACGGCGAATCGGTGCTGACCTCGCCCGAGCGCATCCAGTACATGGACGTGGCACCGGCGCAGATCGTGTCGGTGGCCGCCTCGCTGGTGCCCTTCCTGGAGCACGACGATGCGAACCGCGCGCTGATGGGCGCCAACATGCAGCGTCAGGCCGTGCCGACCCTGCGCCCCGAAAAGGCGCTGGTGGGCACCGGCGTCGAGCGCGTGGCCGCGGTCGACTCGGGCACCGTGGTCACCGCCCGCCGTGGCGGCATCGTGGACTACGTCGACACCAACCGCATCGTGATCCGCGTGAACGACGCTGAAACGATGGCTGGCGAAGTCGGCGTCGACATCTACAACCTGATCAAGTACCAGCGTTCGAACCAGAACACCAACATCCACCAGCGCGCCATCGTGCGCCGCGGTGATGTGGTGGGCTCTGGCGACGTGGTGGCCGACGGTGCCTCGACCGACCTGGGTGAGCTGGCCCTGGGCCAGAACATGCTGGTCGCGTTCATGCCCTGGAACGGCTACAACTTCGAAGACTCGATCCTGATCAGCGAACGCGTCGTGGCCGAAGACCGCTACACCTCGATCCACATCGAGGAGCTGGTGGTGATGGCCCGCGACACCAAGCTGGGCTCGGAAGAAATCACCCGCGACATCCCGAACCTGAGCGAGCAGCAACTGGCCCGCCTGGACGAATCGGGCATCGTCTACATCGGCGCCGAGGTCAACCCCGGCGACGTGCTGGTGGGCAAGGTCACGCCCAAGGGCGAGACCACGCTGACGCCGGAAGAAAAGCTGCTGCGCGCCATCTTCGGCGAGAAGGCCAGCGACGTGAAGGACACCTCGCTGCGCGTCGACCAGGGCACGCAGGGCACGGTCATCGACGTGCAGGTGTTCACCCGCGAAGGCATCCAGCGCGACAAGCGCGCCCAGCAGATCATCGACGATGAACTCAAGCGCTTCCGCCTCGACCTGAACGACCAGCTGCGCATCGTCGAGGCCGACGCCTTCGACCGGATCGAGAAGCTGCTGGTGGGCAAGACCGCCAACGGCGGCCCGCAGAAGATCGCCAAGGGCACCGTCATCACCAAGGACTACCTCTCGTCGGTCGAGAAGTTCCACTGGTTCGACGTGCGCCCGGCCGATGACGACGTGGCCAACCAGCTCGAGAGCATCAAGAACTCGCTCGAGCAGACCCGCCACAACTTCGACCTGGCCTTCGAAGAGAAGCGCAAGAAGCTCACCCAGGGCGACGAGCTGCCCGCGGGCGTGCTGAAGATGGTGAAGGTGTACCTGGCCGTCAAGCGCCGCCTGCAGCCTGGCGACAAGATGGCCGGCCGCCACGGCAACAAGGGTGTGGTGTCGAAGATCGTGCCGGTCGAGGACATGCCCTACATGGCCGACGGCACGCCTTGCGACATCGTGCTCAACCCGCTGGGCGTGCCCTCACGGATGAACGTGGGTCAGGTGCTCGAGGTCCATCTGGGCTGGGCCGGCAAGGGCATCGGCCAGCGCATCGGCGACATGCTGCAGCAGCAGGCCCGCGTGGCCGAGCTGCGCAAGTTCTTCGACCAGCTCTACAACCAGTCGGGCGGCAAGACCGAAAGCCTGGACGAGCTGTCGGACGACGAGGTGCTGGAGATGGCCGCCAACCTGTCCAAGGGCGTGCCGTTTGCCACGCCGGTGTTCGATGGCGCCAAGGAAGAAGAGATCCGCGCCATGCTGCACCTGGCGTACCCCGAGGACATCGCCGCGCGCAAGGGCCTGACGCCCACGCGCACCCAGGCCTACCTGAGCGATGGCCGCACCGGCGAGCGCTTCGAGCGCGCGGTCACCGTGGGCTACATGCACGTGCTCAAGCTGCACCACCTGGTCGACGACAAGATGCACGCCCGTTCCACCGGCCCGTACAGCCTGGTCACCCAGCAGCCGCTGGGCGGCAAGGCGCAGTTCGGCGGCCAGCGCTTCGGCGAAATGGAAGTCTGGGCGCTGGAAGCCTACGGCGCCGCCTACGTGCTGCAGGAAATGCTGACCGTGAAGTCCGACGACGTGAATGGCCGTACCAAGGTCTACGAGAACATCGTCAAGGGCGAGCACGCCATCGTGGCCGGCATGCCGGAATCCTTCAATGTGCTGGTGAAGGAAATCCGCTCGCTGGGCATCGACATGGAACTCGAGCGCAACTGATCGGCCGACACAGGAACACAGGAGAAATCACATGAAGGGTTTGCTGGACCTGTTCAAGCAATTCACCCCCGACGAGCACTTCGACGCGATCCGTATCGGCATCGCGTCGCCGGAGAAGATTCGGTCGTGGTCGTTTGGCGAGGTGAAGAAGCCGGAGACCATCAACTACCGTACGTTCAAGCCTGAGCGTGACGGCTTGTTCTGCGCCAAGATCTTTGGCCCGATCAAGGACTACGAGTGCCTGTGCGGCAAGTACAAGCGCCTGAAGCACCGTGGCGTGATCTGCGAGAAGTGCGGCGTCGAGGTCACCCAGACCAAGGTGCGCCGCGAGCGCATGGGCCACATCGACCTGGCCGCGCCCTGCGCGCACATCTGGTTCTTGAAGTCGCTGCCGTCGCGTCTGGGCCTGGTGCTCGACATGACGCTGCGCGACATCGAGCGCGTGCTGTACTTCGAAGCTTATGTCGTGGTCGACCCCGGCATGACCCCGCTGAAGAAGTTCTCCATCATGACCGAGGAGGACTACGACGCGAAGCGTGCCGAGTTCGGTGAGGAGTTCGTCGCCCTGATGGGTGCCGAGGGCGTGCAGAAGCTGCTGGCCGACATGGATCTCGACGTCGAGATCGATCGCCTGCGCAACGACATGACCGGCTCTGAGCTCAAGGTCAAGAAGAACTCCAAGCGCCTGAAGGTGATGGAGGCCTTCAAGAAGAGCGGCATGAAGCCCGAGTGGATGGTGATGAACGTCCTGCCGGTGCTGCCGCCCGACCTGCGCCCGCTGGTGCCGCTGGACGGTGGCCGCTTCGCCACGAGCGATCTGAACGACCTGTACCGCCGCGTCATCAACCGCAACAACCGCCTGGCGCGGCTGCTGGAGCTGAAGGCGCCCGAGATCATCGTGCGCAACGAAAAGCGCATGCTGCAGGAGGCGGTGGACTCGCTGCTCGACAACGGCCGCCGCGGCAAGGCCATGACCGGCGCCAACAAGCGCGCGCTCAAGTCGCTGGCCGACATGATCAAGGGCAAGGGCGGCCGCTTCCGCCAGAACTTGCTGGGCAAGCGCGTCGACTACTCGGGCCGTTCGGTGATCACCGTGGGCCCGACGCTCAAGCTGCATCAGTGCGGTCTGCCCAAGCTGATGGCGCTGGAGCTGTTCAAGCCCTTCATCTTCTCGCGCCTCGAAGCCATGGGCATCGCGACGACGATCAAGGCGGCCAAGAAGGAAGTCGAGTCCGGCACGCCGGTGGTGTGGGACATCCTTGAAGAAGTCATCAAGGAGCACCCGGTTCTGCTGAACCGCGCTCCCACCCTGCACCGCCTGGGCATCCAGGCTTTCGAGCCGGTGCTGATCGAAGGCAAGGCCATCCAGCTGCACCCGCTGGTGTGCTCGGCCTTCAACGCCGACTTCGACGGTGACCAGATGGCCGTTCACGTGCCGCTGTCCATCGAGGCGCAGATGGAAGCCCGCGTGCTGATGCTGGCGACCAACAACGTGCTGTTCCCGGCCTCGGGCGAGCCGTCGATCGTGCCCTCGCAGGACGTGGTGCTGGGTCTGTACTACGCCACCCGCGAGCGCACCAACGGCCGCGGCGAAGGCATGATCTTCTCCGACATGAAGGAGCTGCAGCGCGCGCTCGACGTCGGCGTGGTCGAGATCACCGCCAAGATCAGCGTGCGCATGGTCGAGTGGAGCCGCGACGAAAACGGCGAGTTCCAGCCCGAGACCAAGCTGGTCGACACCACCGTCGGTCGTGCGCTGCTCAGCGAGATCCTGCCCAAGGGCCTGCCCTTCGCCAACATCAACAAGGCGCTCAAGAAGAAGGAAATCTCGCGCCTGATCAACACCAGCTTCCGCAAGTGCGGCCTGAAGGAAACCGTGGTGCTGGCCGACAAGCTGCTGCAAAGCGGTTTCCGTCTGGCCACGCGCGCCGGCATCTCGATCGCCATCGACGACATGCTGGTGCCGCCGCAGAAGCACGACCTGATCGCCCGCGCCGAGAAGGAAGTCAAGGAGATCGAGCAGCAGTACGTCTCGGGCCTGGTCACGGCCGGCGAGCGCTACAACAAGGTGGTCGACATCTGGGGCAAGACCGGTGACGAGGTCGGCAAGGTCATGATGACCCAGCTGTCCAAGCAGAAGGTCATCGACCGCCACGGCAAGGAAGTGGACCAGGAGTCGTTCAACTCCATCTACATGATGGCCGACTCCGGTGCCCGCGGCAGCGCCGCGCAGATCCGCCAGCTGGCGGGCATGCGGGGCCTGATGGCCAAGCCGGACGGCTCGATCATCGAGACGCCCATCACGGCCAACTTCCGCGAAGGCCTGAACGTTCTGCAGTACTTCATCTCCACCCACGGCGCCCGAAAGGGCCTGGCGGACACGGCGCTGAAGACCGCGAACTCGGGCTACCTGACCCGCCGTCTGGTCGACGTGACCCAGGATCTGGTGGTCACCGAGAGCGATTGCGGCACCGAGAACGGCTTTGCGACGCGCGCGCTGGTCGAGGGCGGTGAAGTCATCGAATCGCTGCGTGACCGCATCCTGGGCCGCGTCGCCGCGGTCGAGGTGCTGCACCCCGAGACCCAAGAGCTGCTGATGACCGCCGGCACCATGCTGGACGAAGACGCGCTCGACATCCTCGAGGCCGCCGGTGTCGACGAAGTCAAGGTCCGCACGCCGCTGACCTGCGCCACCCGTTTCGGCATCTGCGCTCGCTGCTATGGCCGCGACCTGGGCCGCGGCGGCCTGGTGAACATCGGTGAGGCCGTGGGCGTGATCGCCGCGCAGTCGATCGGCGAACCCGGCACGCAGCTGACCATGCGCACGTTCCACATCGGTGGTGCGGCGTCGCGTGCAGCCATCGCCTCGAGTGTCGAAGCCAAGAGCGACGGCATCATCGGGTTCAACCCGACGATGCGCTACGTCACCAACGGCAAGGGCGAGCTGGTGGTCATTTCGCGTTCGGGCGAGATCATCATCTCCGACCAGCACGGCCGCGAGCGCGAGCGCCACAAGGTGCCGTACGGCGCCACGCTGAACATCAAGGCCGACCAGACCATCAAGGCCGGCCTGGTGCTCGCCAACTGGGATCCGCTGACCCGCCCGATCATCACCGAGTTCGCCGGCAAGGCGCGCTTCGAGAACGTCGAGGAAGGTGTCACCGTCGCCAAGCAGGTCGACGAGGTCACCGGCCTGTCGACCCTGGTGGTGATCGACCCCAAGCGCCGCGGCGCGGCCAAGGTCATCCGTCCGCAGGTCAAGCTGCTCGACACTCAAGGCCACGAGGTCAAGATCCCCGGCACCGACCACTCGGTGACCATCGGCTTCCCGGTCGGCTCGCTGGTCCAGATCCGCGACGGCCAGGACCTGGCGCCGGGCGAGGTGCTGGCACGTATTCCGGTCGAAGGCCAGAAGACGCGCGACATCACCGGCGGTCTGCCGCGGGTGGCCGAGCTGTTCGAGGCCCGTTCGCCCAAGGACGCCGGCACCCTGGCCGAGATCACCGGCACCGTGTCGTTCGGCAAGGAGACCAAGGGCAAGGTTCGCCTGCAGATCACCGATCCGGACGGCAAGGTCGAAGAGATCCTGGTGCCCAAGGAAAAGAACATCCTGGTGCACGAAGGCCAGGTGGTGAACAAGGGCGAACTGATCGTCGACGGCGCAGCCGATCCGCAGGACATCCTGCGTCTGCTGGGCGTCGAGGAACTGGCGCGCTACATCGTCGACGAAGTGCAGGACGTGTACCGACTGCAGGGTGTGAAGATCAACGACAAGCACATCGAGGTGATCGTTCGCCAGATGCTGCGTCGCGTGCAGATCACCAACAGCGGCGACAGCCACTACATCGTCGGCGAGCAGGTCGAGCGCTCGGAGCTGTTCGACACCAACGACCGGCTGCGTGGCGAGGAGAAGATGCCCGCCACCTACGCCGACGTGCTGCTGGGTATCACCAAGGCCTCGCTGTCGACCGACTCGTTCATCTCGGCCGCTTCGTTCCAGGAAACCACCCGGGTGCTCACCGAGGCGGCCATCATGGGCAAGCGCGACGAGCTGCGCGGTCTGAAGGAAAACGTCATCGTCGGCCGCCTGATCCCTGCAGGCACCGGCATGGCCTACCACCAGGCCCGCAAGGTCAAGGAAGAGCTCGACGACACCGAGCGTCGCGCCATCGCCATGCAGGAGGCCGAAGAACTGGCCGCCGTGCAGATGGCGGCGGTGGATGCCGCGGCACCGGCCGCTGGCGGCGAGGACCGCGCGGGCGACTGATCGTCCGCGGTGCGCGGCCGGCGACGGCTGGCCCGCACCGATGTCGACCACACCCCCCAAGGGGCGGCCGCGAGGTCGCCCCTTTGTCGTTTCAGGCCGCGGCCGAGGGTGTTGCGCCGCCGCTCGCCTGCCAGCGAGCGGGGGCCAGCACGGTCACGCCGCGCGGCAGCGCGCGCCGCGCCAGGTGCAGCAGCGCGCGGTCGCGGCTGAACAGCCAGCGGGCCGGCCAGGCCAGGGCCAGATCGATGAACTTCTGGTCGTCAGGGTCGCGGCAGATCAATGGCGGCCCGGGGACAGCGGCCGCGGGCACCAGGCTCACATGCTGGTGCACCGTGGCCAGGACGCGGTCAGGGTCAAGCGTCCAGCGCGCGTCAAACGGTCGGCCCAGCACGTGCGCCAGTTCGTCGACCATGGCCTGGGTGGCCACCCAGCGCAGCTGCCCGGCAGCCAGCGCGCGCACCAGCGGCTGCACGCCGACATCACCGAACACCAGCCAGTCCAGCACCACGTTGGTGTCGATCACGGCGCACTCTGCCGGCGCCGCCACGGCGTGGTCCGCGGTCGGCTGGGGGGCCCTGTGGGCCGGTGCATCCATGGCGTGGGTGGGCCGAGACATCAGTGACCTTGTGGAAAAACCAGGCGCTGAATATAATCGCGGGCTTTTCGGCAGTTACGTCATCCGCATCGACGGGTGACTCCGGGCAGACGTCAAGACAGGCGTCGAACTCCGCAACCAGATGTCGGTCATTCGGCAGTCTGGCGGGGTTCGGCGCCGTTCGCGCTTTTCGCTCGGATTTTCGGAAGCCGCTGTGGCTTTCCGGTGGCCGAAATGTGCGTGACTTCAAACGGGAACAAGTTACCTATGCCAACCATCAACCAGCTCGTGCGCCACGGCCGTGAGGTCGAGGTCACCAAGAGCAAGTCGCCTGCGATGCAGAACTGCCCGCAGCGCCGCGGCGTGTGCACCCGCGTGTACACCACCACCCCCAAGAAGCCGAACTCGGCGCTGCGGAAGGTCGCCAAGGTGCGTCTGACCAACGGCTTCGAGGTCATCAGCTACATCGGCGGTGAAGGCCACAACCTGCAAGAGCACAGTGTTGTGCTCGTGCGCGGCGGCCGTGTGAAGGACCTGCCGGGCGTGCGCTACCACATCGTGCGCGGCTCGCTCGACCTGCAGGGCGTCAAGGATCGCAAGCAGTCGCGCTCGAAGTACGGCGCGAAGCGTCCGAAGAAGTAAATGGCCGCTGCGGGCCCTGGCGCTGACGCCGGGTTCGTCAAGCGGTGGTCATGACCGGCTGCCATGCTGCCGGCTCATGGTTTTTGCGGCGCATTCGCCAACGTGCGGATGGCCGAGTAAGCGAGGGGGTTCGTTGCGTGACCTCCCAGGCGGTGAGCCTTGATGGCCCTGCCAGCTGAAGCTGACAAAGGAAGAGTGAAATGCCACGTCGTCGCGAAGTACCGAAGCGCGAGATCCTCCCTGACCCGAAATTCGGTTCGGTGGACCTGTCCAAGTTCATGAACGTCATCATGGAGTCCGGCAAGAAGGCCGTGGCTGAGCGCATCATCTATGGCGCCCTCGACCAGGTCGAGAAGAAGGCCGCCAAAGACCCGCTCGAGGTGTTCATGGTTGCGCTGAACAACGTGAAGCCCATGGTCGAGGTGAAGTCCCGCCGTGTGGGTGGTGCGAACTACCAAGTTCCCGTGGAAGTTCGTCCTGTCCGCCGGATGGCCCTGGCCATGCGCTGGCTCAAGGAATCGGCCCGCAAGCGCGGCGAGAAGTCGATGGCTGCACGCCTTGCCAACGAGCTGCTGGAAGCCAGCGAAGGCCGTGGCGGCGCGATGAAGAAGCGCGACGAAGTTCACCGCATGGCCGAAGCCAACAAGGCGTTCTCGCACTTCCGCTTCTAAGCCCCGTACCAGCCCTTCGGCCGCCCCTGCGGGTTATCACTGACCCGAGGGCGGCCCCTGCATTTGGAGATCCATCATGGCCCGCAAGACCCCCATCGAGCGCTACCGCAACATCGGTATCAGTGCGCACATCGATGCTGGCAAAACCACCACCACCGAACGCATCCTGTACTACACCGGTGTGAACCACAAGATCGGTGAAGTGCACGACGGTGCGGCCACGATGGACTGGATGGAGCAGGAGCAGGAACGCGGCATCACGATCACCTCGGCTGCCACCACCTGTTTCTGGAAGGGCATGGATCTGTCGCTGCCCGAGCACCGCATCAACATCATCGACACCCCCGGGCACGTCGACTTCACCATCGAGGTGGAGCGTTCGATGCGCGTGCTCGACGGCGCCTGCATGGTCTATTGCGCAGTGGGTGGTGTGCAGCCCCAGTCGGAAACCGTCTGGCGCCAGGCCAACAAGTACCACGTGCCGCGTCTGGCCTTCGTCAACAAGATGGACCGCACCGGCGCCAACTTCTTCAAGGTCGTTGACCAGATGAAGACGCGCCTGAAGGCCAACCCCGTGCCCATCGTGATTCCGATCGGCGCCGAAGAAAACTTCAAGGGCGTGGTCGACCTGCTCAAGATGAAGGCCATCTTCTGGGATGAGGCCTCGCAGGGCATGAAGTTCACCTACGAAGAGATCCCGGCGGATCTGGTCGAGCTGGCCCAGGAATGGCGCGAGAAGATGGTCGAGGCTGCGGCCGAGGCCAACGAAGAGCTGATGAACAAGTACCTCGAGTCGGGCGACCTGACCGAGGACGAGATCAAGACGGCGATCCGCACCCGCACCATCGCGGCCGAGATCCAGCCGATGTTCTGCGGCACCGCGTTCAAGAACAAGGGCGTGCAGCGCATGCTGGACGGCGTGATCGACTTCATGCCCTCGCCGATCGACATCCCCCCGGTGCCCGGCACCGACGAGGACGAGCAGCCCGTCACCCGCCGTGCGGCGGACGACGAGAAGTTCGCCGCGCTGGCGTTCAAGCTGATGACCGACCCGTTCGTCGGCCAGCTGACCTTCGTGCGCGTGTACTCGGGCGTGCTGCAGTCGGGCTCGACCGTCTTCAACCCGATCAAGGGCAAGAAGGAGCGCATCGGCCGGATTCTGCAGATGCACGCCAACCAGCGTGAAGAAATCAAGGAAATTCTGGCCGGCGACATCGCCGCCTGCGTGGGCCTGAAGGAAGTGACCACGGGCGAAACCCTGTGCGATCCCGACCACGTGATCACGCTGGAAAAGATGATCTTCCCCGAGCCGGTGATCTCGCAGGCTGTCGAGCCCAAGACCAAGGCCGACCAGGAGAAGATGGGCATCGCGCTGGGTCGTCTGGCTGCAGAAGACCCCTCGTTCCGCGTGCGCACCGACGAAGAGTCGGGTCAGACCATCATTTCCGGCATGGGCGAGCTGCACCTGGAAATCATCGTCGACCGCATGAAGCGCGAGTTCGGTGTCGAGGCCAACGTCGGCAAGCCGCAGGTGGCCTACCGCGAAACCATCCGCAAGGCGGTCACCGACGTCGAAGGCAAGTTCGTGCGCCAGTCGGGCGGCAAGGGCCAGTACGGCCACGTCGTGCTGACCGTCGAGCCGCAAGAGCCGGGCAAGGGCTTCCTCTTCGTCGACGCCATCAAGGGCGGCGTGGTGCCGCGCGAGTTCATCCCCGCGGTCGAGAAGGGCCTGATCGACACGCTGCCGAACGGCGTGCTGGCCGGCTTCCCGGTGGTGGACGTGAAGGTCACGCTGACCTTCGGTTCGTACCACGATGTGGACTCGAACGAAAACGCGTTCAAGATGGCCGCGTCGATCGGCTTCAAGGACGGCTGCCGCAAGGCCAGCCCGGTGATCCTCGAGCCGATGATGGCCGTGGAAGTTGAGACGCCCGAAGACTACGCCGGCACGGTGATGGGCGACCTGTCCAGCCGCCGCGGCATGGTGCAGGGCATGGACGACATGGTCGGCGGTGGCAAGGTCATCAAGGCCGAAGTGCCGCTGTCGGAAATGTTCGGCTACTCGACCTCGCTGCGTTCGGCCACGCAAGGTCGTGCCACGTACACGATGGAGTTCAAGCACTACTCCGAAGCGCCCAAGAACGTGGCCGACGCGATCATCACCGCGCGCGCCAAGTAAACACCTCTTCGGTCTTTGGCACCCGGGCAGCAGCCCGGGCCGGGGCTGCTGCCCGTGGCAGCCCCATCGCTGGAGACCTAAAACCTCCACGGGAAACGCTCTTTCGAGACGGAGATTGAAATGGCAAAAGGCAAGTTCGAACGTACCAAGCCGCACGTGAACGTGGGCACGATTGGTCACGTTGACCACGGCAAGACGACGCTGACGGCGGCGATCACGACGATTCTGGCCAAGAAGTTCGGCGGCGAGGCCAAGGCCTACGACCAGATCGACGCAGCGCCCGAAGAGAAGGCGCGCGGCATCACGATCAACACCGCGCACGTCGAGTACGAGACGGCCAACCGCCACTACGCGCACGTGGACTGCCCGGGCCACGCCGACTACGTGAAGAACATGATCACGGGTGCGGCGCAGATGGACGGCGCGATCCTGGTGTGCTCGGCCGCTGACGGCCCGATGCCCCAGACCCGCGAGCACATCCTGCTGGCGCGTCAGGTGGGCGTGCCCTACATCATCGTCTTCCTGAACAAGTGCGACATGGTCGACGACGCCGAGCTGCTCGAGCTGGTCGAAATGGAAGTGCGCGAGCTGCTCAGCAAGTACGACTTCCCGGGCGACGACACCCCGATCGTCAAGGGCTCGGCCAAGCTGGCCATCGAAGGCGACACCGGTGATCTGGGCGAGCAGGCGATCTTCCGTCTGGCCGACGCACTCGACAGCTACATCCCGACGCCCGAGCGCGCCGTGGACGGTGCCTTCCTGATGCCGGTGGAAGACGTGTTCTCGATCTCGGGCCGCGGCACGGTGGTGACCGGTCGCGTCGAGCGCGGCATCGTCAAGGTCGGCGAAGAAATCGAGATCGTGGGCATCCGTGCCACGGTCAAGACCACCTGCACCGGCGTGGAAATGTTCCGCAAGCTGCTCGATCAGGGCCAGGCTGGCGACAACGTGGGCATCCTGCTGCGCGGCACCAAGCGTGAAGACGTCGAGCGCGGCCAGGTGCTGTGCAAGCCGGGTTCGGTCAAGCCGCACACCCACTTCACCGCCGAGATCTACGTGCTCAGCAAGGAAGAGGGCGGCCGCCACACCCCGTTCTTCAACAACTACCGTCCCCAGTTCTACTTCCGCACGACGGACGTGACCGGCGCGGTGGAGCTGCCGAAGGACAAGGAAATGGTGATGCCCGGCGACAACGTGAGCATCACGGTCAAGCTGATCGCCCCGATCGCGATGGAAGAAGGCCTGCGCTTCGCCATCCGTGAAGGCGGCCGCACCGTCGGCGCCGGCGTCGTCGCCAAGATCATCGAGTAAGGAGCGGACATGTCCAAGCAAAAGATCCGCATCCGCCTGAAGGCCTTCGATTACAAGCTGATCGACCAGTCGGCCCTCGAGATCGTCGAGACCGCCAAGCGCACCGGTGCCATCGTCAAGGGCCCCGTGCCCCTGCCCACGCGCATGCAGCGTTTCGACATCCTGCGTTCGCCGCACGTCAACAAGACCAGCCGCGACCAGTTCGAGATCCGCACCCATCAGCGCCTGATGGATATCGTCGACCCCACCGACAAGACCGTGGACGCGCTGATGAAGCTCGACCTGCCGGCCGGCGTGGACGTCGAGATCAAGCTGCAGTAATCGAGCGCCAGGCCGTGCGAACGGCCGCCTGCTTGCGGGTTTCTCCGCAAGCAGGCTAGAATCGCAGACTTTTCGCGCCAGGCCTTTCGTGGGCTTGGCGCATGCGTGCTTCCTGGGGTGAATGTCGGGCAGAACCTTCTGCCTGGTGTGCGCCTCAAGAAGGCCACGCAAACACCGCCCCGGCCAATCGATGTCGGGTGTACGTAACAAAGGCCTCCCAATCGTTGGAGGCTGGAGAAGAGCCATGACGACAGCCGCAGCAGGCTATCGCCTCGGTTTGCTGGGCCGCAAGGTCGGCATGATGCGCATCTTCACGGACGATGGCGACACCATCCCCGTGACGGTGCTCGACGTGTCGAACAACCGCATCGCCCAGGTCAAGACCGAAGCCACGGACGGCTACAACGCCGTCCAGGTGACGTTTGGTTCGCGCAAGGCATCGCGCGTGACCAAGCCGCAAGCCGGCCACCTCGCCAAGGCGGGTGTGGAAGCCGGTGAGATCCTCCAAGAATTCCGTGTGCCGGCCGACGTGGTCGGCCAGTACGCCGCTGGTGCCACGGTGCCGGTGACGCTGTTTGCCGTGGGCCAGAAGGTCGACGTGCAGGGCACGTCGATCGGCAAGGGCTTCACGGGCACCATCAAGCGCCACAACTTCGGCTCGCAGCGCGCGTCGCACGGCAACAGCCGTTCGCACAACGTGCCGGGTTCGATCTCGATGGCGCAGGATCCGGGCCGCGTGTTCCCGGGCAAGAAGATGTCCGGCCACCGCGGCGACGTGACTGTCACCACCCAGAACCTCGACATCGTGCGTGTCGATGAGGCCCGCCAGCTGCTGCTGGTGCGTGGCGCTGTTCCGGGTGCGAAGACCGGTTTCGTCACCGTGCGTCCCGCGATCAAGGCCAAGCAGAAGGGAGCCCAGTGATGCAACTCGAGCTCCTGAACGAACAGGGCCAGGCCACCGCCAAGGTGGACGCTCCCGATACCGTGTTCGCCCGTGACTACAACGAAGCGCTGGTGCACCAGGTGGTCGTGGCCTATCAGGCCAATGCCCGCCAAGGCACGCGCTCGCAACTCACGCGCGCCGAGGTTCATCACTCGACCAAGAAGCCTTTCCGCCAGAAGGGCACCGGCCGCGCTCGCGCCGGTATGACCTCGTCGCCGCTGTGGCGCGGGGGCGGTCGCATCTTCCCGAACAAGCCTGACGAGAACTTCTCGCAGAAGCTGAACAAGAAGATGTATCGCGCCGGCATGGCGTCGATCCTGTCGCAGCTGGCCCGTGACGGTCGCCTGGCGGTGGTGGACTCGATCTCGATCGAGGCGCCCAAGACCAAGCTGCTGGCCGCCAAGTTCAAGGCCATGGGTCTGGACTCGGTGCTGGTCATTGCCGACACCATCGACGACAACCTCGCGCTGGCCTCGCGCAACCTGGCCAATGTGCTGGTGGTTGAGCCGCGCTACGCCGATCCGCTGTCGCTGGTCTTCTACAAGAAGGTGCTGGTGACCAAGGCCGCGATCGAGCAGCTCAAGGAGATGTTCGCATGACCGCTCCCAAGTACACCGAGGGCCGTCTGGCCCAGGTGCTGATTGCACCGATCGTGTCCGAGAAGGCCACGAACGTTGCCGAGAAGCACAACCAGGTGCTCTTCAAGGTGATGCGTGACGCCACCAAGCCCGAGATCAAGGCCGCCGTCGAGCTGCTGTTCAAGGTCGAGGTCGAGGCTGTCCGCGTTGCCAATCAGAAGGGCAAGGTCAAGCGCTTCGGGGGCCGCATCGGCCGCCGCGACCACGCCAAGAAGGCGTATGTGTCGCTGAAGCAGGGCCAGGAGCTCAACTTCTCCGGGGAGGCTGCGTAAGTCATGGCCGTCGTCAAAGTCAAGCCCACTTCGCCCGGCCGCCGTGCCGTGGTCAAGGTGGTGCACAAGCACCTGCACAAGGGCGCGCCCGAGGCTTCGCTGCTCGAGCCGCAGAAGCAGAACTCTGGCCGCAACAACAACGGTCACATCACGGTGCGTCACAAGGGTGGTGGCCACAAGCACCACTACCGTGTGGTCGACTTCAAGCGCAACAAGGACGGTATTCCGGCCAAGGTTGAGCGCATCGAGTACGACCCGAACCGCACGGCGCACATCGCGCTGGTGTGCTACGCCGACGGCGAGCGCCGCTACGTGATCGCCCCGCGCGGTCTCGAAGTGGGCGCCACGCTGCTGAGCGGTGCCGAGGCCCCGATCAAGGCGGGCAACACGCTGCCGATCCGCAACATCCCGGTGGGTTCCACGATCCACTGCGTGGAGATGCTGCCTGGCAAGGGTGCGCAGATCGCGCGCTCGGCCGGCACCTCGGTCACGCTGATGGCCCGCGAAGGCATCTACGCGCAGGTTCGCCTGCGTTCGGGTGAAGTGCGCAAGATCCACATCGATTGCCGCGCCACGATCGGCGAAGTGTCGAACGAGGAACACAACCTGCGCCAGTACGGCAAGGCCGGTGCCATCCGCTGGAAGGGCATTCGCCCGACCGTGCGCGGCGTCGCGATGAACCCGGTGGATCACCCGCACGGTGGTGGCGAAGGCCGTACCGGCGAGGGTCGTGCCCAGGTGTCGCCGTGGAACACGCTGACCAAGGGCTATCGCACCCGTAACAACAAGCGCACGCAAGGCATGATCGTCTCGCGTCGCAAGAAGTAAGGGGCACAGAACATGACTCGTTCGCTCAAGAAGGGTCCGTTCGTGGACCACCACTTGATGGCCAAGGCCGAAAAGGCCGCCGCCAACAAGGACAAGAAGCCGATCAAGACCTGGTCGCGCCGCTCGACGATCCTGCCCGATTTCATCGGCCTGACGATCGCCGTCCACAACGGCAAGCAGCACGTGCCCGTGTATGTGACCGACCAGATGGTTGGCCACAAGCTCGGCGAGTTCGCCCTGACCCGCACGTTCAAGGGTCACCCGGCGGACAAGAAAGCCAAGAAGTAAAGGGGCACGACGATGGAAACGAAAGCAATCGTCCGCGGCGTCCGCCTTTCGGTGGACAAGGGCCGCCTCGTGGCTGACCTGATTCGTGGCAAGAAGGTGGACCAGGCTCTCAACATCCTGACCTTCACGCAGAAGAAGGCCGCCGGCATCGTGCGCAAGGCGCTCGAGTCGGCCATCGCCAACGCCGAGCACAACGACGGGGCCGACATCGACGAACTGACCGTCAAGTCGATCTACGTCGAGCAAGGCGCCACGCTCAAGCGTTTTGCGGCCCGGGCCAAAGGCCGCGGCAACCGCATCAGCAAGCCCACCTGTCACATCTTTGTGACGGTCGGCAACTGAAAGGCTGAGGGAAAAACATGGGACAGAAGATCCATCCGACCGGCTTCCGCCTGGCGGTGACCCGTGCCTGGGCTTCGCGCTGGTACGCATCGAACCGCAACTTTGCGGGCATGCTGGCCGAAGACCTCGACGTGCGTGAGTTCCTCAAGAAGAAGCTGAAGAACGCCGCCGTCTCGCGCATCCTCATCGAGCGCCCCGCCAAGAACGCGCGCATCACCATCTTCTCGGCGCGTCCGGGTGTGGTGATCGGCAAGAAGGGCGAGGACATCGAGAACCTGAAGGCCGAACTGACCAAGCGTCTGGGCGTGCCGGTGGCCGTGAACATCGAAGAAATCCGCAAGCCGGAAATCGATGCGCAGCTGATCGCCGACTCGATCACCCAGCAGCTCGAGAAGCGCATCATGTTCCGCCGCGCCATGAAGCGTGCGATGCAGAACGCGATGCGCCTGGGTGCGCAGGGCATCAAGATCATGAGCGCCGGTCGTCTGAACGGCATCGAGATCGCCCGCACCGAGTGGTACCGCGAAGGTCGCGTGCCGCTGCACACGCTGCGCGCCGACATCGACTACGGCTTCTCCGAGGCCAAGACCACCTATGGCGTCATCGGCGTCAAGGTGTGGGTGTACCGCGGTGACAACCTCGGCCGCGGTGACGCGCCGGGCGCCAACCAGCCGCAGACGCCTGAAGAAGATCGTCGCCCGCGCCGTGGCCCGCGCCCTGGTGCGCCGGGTGCCGACCGCCGTGGCCCGCGCACCGACCGTGCGCCGACCGCCGACGCCCGTCCGGCCGACGCCGGCGGCGCAGGCCAACCCGCTGCCAAGCGTGTCCGCAAGGTCACGCCCGGCACCGGCGCAGCCTAAGGAGTTCACAACATGCTGCAACCAGCACGTCGCAAATTCCGCAAGGAACAGAAGGGCCGCAACACGGGTGTCGCCACCCGCGGCGCCAATGTGTCGTTCGGCGAGTTCGGCCTGAAGGCCACCGAGCGCGGCCGCTTGACGGCGCGTCAGATCGAGGCGGCTCGCCGCGCGATCTCGCGTCACATCAAGCGCGGCGGTCGGATCTTCATCCGCATCTTCCCCGACAAGCCGATCTCGCAAAAGCCGGCCGAAGTTCGTATGGGCAACGGCAAGGGCAACCCCGAGTACTACGTGGCCGAGATCGTT
This sequence comes from Aquabacterium sp. OR-4, assembly GCF_025290835.2. Lineage (NCBI taxonomy): Bacteria > Pseudomonadati > Pseudomonadota > Betaproteobacteria > Burkholderiales > Sphaerotilaceae > Pseudaquabacterium > Pseudaquabacterium prasiolae. The sequence continues at coordinate 753,109 of NZ_JAOCQD020000001.1, forward strand.
CCGGGCAAGGTGCTCTACGAGCTCAACGGCGTGCCCGAGGCGCTGGCCCGCGAGGCGTTCACGCTGGCCGCTGCCAAGCTGCCGCTGCGCTGCACCTTCGTCGCGCGCCACGTCGGCACGTGATCACGGAGACCAACATGACCAAAGCATCCGATCTCCGCGCCAAGGACATCGCGGGCCTCGAAAAGGAGGTCACCGATCTCCTGAGGGCCCACTTCGGCCTGCGCATGCAAAAAGGCACGCAGCAGCTGAACAACACGTCGCAGCTGGGCAAGACCCGCCGTGACATCGCTCGTGCCAAGACCATCCTGGCCGAGAAGAAGAAGGGAGCCGCCAAGTGAGCGAAGCCCAAGTCCAACGCGAGAAGAACACGCGTACGCTGGTGGGTCGCGTTGTCAGCGACAAGCGCGCCAAGACGGTTACCGTTCTGGTCGAAAGCCGTGTCAAGCACGAGCTGTACGGCAAGATCGTCGGCCAGTCGCGCAAGTACCACGCGCACGACGAAAACGGCGAATACAAGATGGGTGACACCGTCGAGATCGCCGAGAGCCGTCCGCTCAGCAAGACCAAGAACTGGACGGTGACCCGTCTGGTGCAAAAGGCCGGTCTGATCTAAACCGGACGCTGGCAGGGGCCACGGCCGCTGCCACAGGCCACGACGGCCGGGACACTGGGATACTGGTGCCCCGGCCGTCGCCATTTCTGCGACGGCCTTTCCACTTCAGGAGACAAAGCCATGATCCAAATCGGCGACCGCCTGCCTGGCGGCACCCTGTACGAATTCATCGAGGTCGAGGGCGAGGGTTGCGCCATCGGGCCGAATCCGTTCGACATCGAGAAGGCCACGGCGGGCAAGACGATTGCGCTGTTCGCACTGCCGGGTGCCTTCACGCCCACCTGCTCGGCCAAGCATGTGCCGGGTTATGTGGAACAGGCCGAGGCGCTGCGCGCCGCCGGCGTCGACGAGATCTGGTGCGTCAGCGTCAACGATGCCTTCGTGATGGGCGCCTGGGGCCGCGCGCAAGGCAGCACCGGCAAGCTGCGAATGATGGCCGACGGCAGTGGCGACTTCGCCCGTGCCACCGGCCTGACGCTGGACCTGGCCGCTCGCGGCATGGGCCTGCGCAGCAATCGCTACTCGATGCTGGTGGTCGATGGCGTGGTTGTGGCGCTCAACGTCGAAGGACCGGGCAAGTTCGAGGTGTCCGACGCAGCCACCCTGCTGGGTCAGGCGCAACAACGCGCCGCCTGAAAAATATCGGAGGGGCTGCTTGACGCGTCGCGTCGAATGCAGCCATAATCCGCAGCTTCGCCGCTGAAGGCATATGCGCGTTCGCGCAGTGTGGCTTCAGCGGATCCGCCCAAACAAAGCCTGCAGATCCTCTGCAGGCGATGACGGGCCCAAGACTGATTTGCTGCCAGGGGCGTTGTTGCCCTTGCGCATGCGGATCAAGTTGGGGACACACATGATCCAAATGCAATCGCGACTCGACGTCGCTGACAACACGGGCGCGAAGTCCGTCATGTGCATCAAGGTGCTCGGTGGTTCCAAGCGCCGTTATGCCGGAATCGGCGACATCATCAAGGTGTCGATCAAAGAAGCCGCTCCGCGTGGCCGCGTCAAAAAGGGCGAGGTCTACAGCGCTGTGGTGGTTCGCACTGCCAAGGGCGTGCGCCGCCAGGACGGCTCGCTGGTGAAGTTCGACGGCAATGCCGCCGTGCTGCTCAACGCCAAGCTCGAGCCGATCGGCACCCGCATCTTCGGCCCGGTCACGCGTGAACTGCGCAGCGAGCGCTTCATGAAGATCGTGTCGCTGGCGCCTGAAGTGCTGTAACGAGCGCAGGTCAAAGGACTGTAGCCATGAACAAGATTCGCAAGGGCGACCAGGTCATCGTGACCACCGGTCGCGACAAGGGCAAGCGCGGCACGGTGACGCTGCGCGTCGACGAGGAAAAGATCCTCGTTGAGGGCATCAACGTGGTGAAGAAGCACGTCAAGCCCAACCCCATGAAGGGCACCACGGGTGGCGTGATCGACAAGACCATGCCGATCCACCAATCCAACGTCGCGATCTTCAATCCGGCCACCGGCAAGGGTGACCGGGTTGGCGTGAAGTTGCTGGCCGATGGCAAGAAGGTTCGCGTCTTCAAGTCCAGCGGCGAAGAGATCAAGGCGTAACGAGGTTCCTCATGGCTCGTCTGCAACAGTTTTACCGCGAGAAGGTCGTTCCCGACCTGATGGCGAAGTTCGGCTACACGTCGGTGATGGAAGTGCCGCGCCTGACCAAGATCACGCTCAACATGGGTGTGAGCGAGGCGGTCGCCGACAAGAAGGTCATGGATCACGCTGTGGGTGATCTGACCAAGATCTCCGGCCAGAAGCCGGTGGTGACCAAGAGCCGCAAGGCCATCGCAGGCTTCAAGATCCGCGAGAACCTGCCCATCGGCTGCATGGTCACGCTGCGCGGTGTGCGCATGTTCGAATTCCTCGACCGCTTCGTCACCATCGCGCTGCCGCGCGTGCGTGACTTCCGCGGCATCTCGGGTCGCTCGTTCGATGGTCGCGGCAACTACAACGTTGGCGTCAAAGAACAGATCATCTTTCCCGAGATCGAGTACGACAAGATCGACGCGCTGCGTGGCCTGAACATCAGCTTCACCACCACGGCCAAGACCGACGACGAGTGCAAGGCGCTGCTGGCTGCCTTCCGCTTCCCGTTCAAGAACTGAGGTGCTTTGTGGCCAAACTTTCCCTCAAGCAGCGTGAAGAGAAGCGCGAGAAGCTGGTTGCCAAGTACGCGAAGAAGTACGCCGAGCTGAAGGCCGTCATTGGCGACAGCAAGCGTTCGGACGAAGAGCGTTACCTGGCGCGTCTGGAGCTGCAGAAGCTGCCGCGCAACGCCAACCCGACCCGTTTGCGCAACCGCTGCGAACTGACCGGTCGTCCGAATGGCGTGTTCCGCACCTTCGGTCTGGGCCGCATGAAGATCCGTGAGCTCGCCTTCAAGGGCGACATCCCGGGCGTGACCAAGGCCAGCTGGTAAGCGCGGGCACGAGCAGGAGATAACGCAATGAGCATGAGTGATCCGATTGCCGACATGCTGACGCGCATCCGCAACGCGCAGATGGTGCAAAAGGCTGTGGTCGTGATGCCCTCGTCGAAGCTGAAGGTCGCGATCGCCCAAGTCCTGAAGGACGAGGGTTACATCGACGGCTTCCAGATCAAGGCCGATGGCGCCAAGAGCGAGCTGGAAGTGGCGCTGAAGTACTATGCCGGCCGCCCGGTCATCGAGCGCATCGAGCGCGTGAGCCGTCCTGGCCTGCGCATCTACAAGGGCCGTGACGAGATTCCGCAGGTCATGAACGGCCTGGGCGTCGCCATTGTCACCACGCCCAAGGGTGTGATGACCGACCGCAAGGCGCGCCAGACGGGCGTGGGCGGCGAAGTGCTGTGCTACGTGGCCTGACGGGCGAAGGAGAGGCAACAATGTCCCGCGTTGGAAAGATGCCGATCGCCGTCCCGCAAGGTGTGGATGTGCAGATCTCGGCCGAACAGATCACGGTCAAGGGCGCCAACGGCACCCTCAGCCGTGCGGCCAATTCGCTGGTCACCATCGAGAAGGATGGTGCGGTGCTCAAGCTGGCTCCGGCCAATGACAGCACCGAAGCCAATGCCATGAGCGGCACCATGCGTGCACTGCTCAACAACATGGTCACGGGTGTCAGCAAGGGCTTCGAGAAGAAGCTCAACCTGGTTGGCGTGGGCTTTCGTGCCCAGGCCCAGGGTGCCAAGCTGAACCTGCAGATCGGTTTCTCGCACCCGGTGGTCAAAGACATGCCCGCCGGCATCAAGGTCGAGACCCCGAGCCAAACTGAAATCCTGATCAAGGGTGCCGACCGCCAGGTTGTGGGCCAGATCGCCGCCGAAGTGCGCGCCATCCGTCCCCCCGAGCCTTACAAGGGCAAGGGCATCCGCTACGCCGACGAGCGCGTGGTGATCAAGGAAACCAAGAAGAAGTAAGGGGCTGATCATGCTGAACAAGAAGGAACAGCGCCTTCGTCGCGCACGTCAGACCCGCGTCCGCATCGCCGATCAAGGCGCGGTGCGCCTGACCGTCTTCCGCACCAATCTGCACATCTACGCCAGCGTCACCTCCGGCGACGGCGCGACCGTGCTGGCCTCGGCCTCGACGGTCGAGAAGGAAGTGCGCGAGCAGATCGGCAAGGACAAGGGCGGCAACACCGCTGCTGCCGTGCTGGTGGGCAAGCGCATCGCCGAGAAGGCCAAGGCAGCCGGTGTCGAGAAGGTGGCTTTCGACCGTGCTGGTTTCGCTTACCACGGCCGCGTGAAGGCGCTGGCCGAGGCGGCGCGTGAAGCCGGCCTGCAGTTCTGACGCGGCTTAAGGAATCAAGCAAATGGCAAAGTTCACTCCCCGCGCGCAGACCGAAGGCAACGACGACGGTCTGAAGGAAAAGATGATCGCGGTCAACCGCGTCACCAAGGTCGTCAAGGGCGGTCGCACGCTCAGCTTCGCGGCGCTGACCGTGGTTGGCGATGGCGACGGTCGCATCGGCATGGGCAAGGGCAAGGCCAAGGAAGTGCCGGTCTCGGTGCAGAAGGCCATGGAATCGGCCCGCCGCAACATGTTCAAGGTGGCGTTGAAGAACGGCACCGTGTTCCATAACGTGCGCGGCGAGCACGGCGCTGCCAAGGTGCTGCTGGCGCCCGCGCCGGCCGGTACCGGCATCATCGCCGGCGGCCCGATGCGTGCCGTGTTCGAGGTGATGGGCGTGACCGACATCGTGGCCAAGAGCCTCGGTTCGACCAATCCTTACAACATGGTTCGCGCCACGTTGGACGCCCTGCGTCGCTCTTCCACGCCGTCCGCAGTGGCCGCCAAGCGTGGCAAGACGGTCGAAGAGCTGTTCAACTGAAGCAGCGCTGACGGAGAACACCATGTCCGACAAGAAAACCCTCAAGGTCAAGCTCGTGAAGAGCCCGATCGGCTGCAAGCAGTCGCATCGTGACACCGTGCGCGGCCTCGGCCTGCGCCGCATGAACAGCGTCAGCGAGCTTGAGGACACGCCCGCGGTGCGCGGCATGATCAACAAGATCGCCTACCTGGTGCAGGTGCTGTAAGGCACCCGCCGCATCACGAGGACAATCATGGAACTGAACACCATCAAGCCCAGCGCCGGCTCCAAGAAGCCGCGCCGTCGCGTGGGTCGCGGCATCGGCTCGGGTCTGGGCAAGACCGCAGGTCGTGGCCACAAGGGCCAGAAGTCGCGCGCCGGTGGCTACCACAAGGTGGGCTTCGAAGGCGGCCAGATGCCGCTGCAGCGTCGCCTGCCCAAGCGTGGCTTCAAGTCGCAGACGCTCAAGTACAACGGCGAGATCAGCCTCACGGCGCTTGAGCTGCTGGGCCAGGACGAAGTCGATCTGCTGATGCTCAAGGCCGCCGGCCTGGTGGGCGAGCTGATCAAGCACGTCAAGGTCATCAAGAGCGGCGAGATCAGCCGCAAGGTCGTGCTCAAGGGCATCGGCGCCACCGCTGGCGCCAAGGCTGCCATCGAGGCGGCTGGCGGCTCGCTGAGCTGATCTGATCGGCTGTAAGGACTCGCGCTTTGGCAACCTCGGCAAACCAGCTGGCCAAGAGCGGCAAGTTCGGCGACCTTCGTCGCCGACTTGTCTTTCTCTTGTTGGCGCTGGTGGTCTATCGCATCGGGGCGCACATCCCGGTGCCCGGCATCGATCCCGCACAGCTGCAGCAGCTCTTCAAGAGCCAGCAGGGCGGCATCCTGGGACTGTTCAACATGTTCTCGGGTGGCGCGATGGCGCGCTTCGCCGTGTTCGCACTGGGGATCACGCCGTACATCTCGGCGTCGATCATCATGCAGTTGATGACCTACGTGGTGCCCTCGCTCGAGGCGCTGAAGAAGGAAGGCGAAGCCGGTCGCCGCAGGATCACGCAGTACACGCGCTACGGCACGCTGGGACTGGCGATCTTCCAGTCGCTGGGCATCGCGCTGGCGCTCGAGGGCTCGGCGGGCCTGGTGCTCGATCCGGGTTTCGGCTTCCGTCTGTCGACCGTGGTCAGCCTGACGGCCGGCACGATGTTCCTGATGTGGCTGGGTGAGCAGATCACCGAGCGTGGTCTGGGCAACGGCATCTCGATCCTGATCTTCGGCGGCATTGCGGCAGGTCTGCCAAGCGCCATCGGCGGCTTGTTCGAGCTGGTGCGCACCGGCGCCATGAGCCCCTTCGCATCGATCTTCATCGTTGCGCTGGTGGTGGGTGTGACGTTTGCCGTGGTGTTCGTCGAGCGCGGTCAGCGCAAGATCCTGGTGAACTATGCCAAGCGCCAGGTGGGCAACAAGGTGTACGGCGGCCAGTCGTCGCACCTGCCGCTCAAGCTGAACATGTCGGGGGTGATCCCGCCGATCTTTGCGTCGTCGATCATCCTGCTGCCGGCCACGGTGGTGGGCTGGTTCGCCACCGGAGACGGCCTGCGCTGGCTGAAAGACATCTCGTCGGCCTTGTCGCCGGGGCAACCGATCTACGTGATGCTCTATGCCGCGATGATCGTGTTTTTCTGCTTCTTCTACACGGCGCTGGTGTTCAACAGCCGAGAGACGGCAGACAACCTCAAGAAGAGCGGTGCGTTCATCCCGGGCATTCGCCCAGGTGAGCAGACGGCCCGCCACATTGACAAGATCCTGGGCCGCTTGACGCTGGCCGGCGCGGTGTACATCACGCTGGTCTGTCTGCTGCCCGAGTTCCTGGTGCTGAAGTACAACGTCCCGTTCTACTTTGGTGGCACCTCGCTGCTGATCATCGTGGTGGTCACGATGGATTTCTGGGCTCAGGTCCAGAGCTACGTGATGAGCCAGCAGTACGAATCCTTGCTGAAGAAGGCCAACTTCAAGGCAAGTTGAGCGGCCCGCCGGGGTTTGACCGCCCGGGCGAAGCCAGCGATTGAATCCGCGCCTGCGATGCCGAATGCGGTACAGGCGCTACAGGAGAAGACGATGAAAGTCTCTGCATCGGTCAAGAAGATGTGCCGCAATTGCAAGATCATTCGCCGCAAGGGTGTGGTCCGCGTGATCTGCACCGATCCGCGTCACAAGCAGCGCCAGGGCTGATGCCCCGCGCCGCTGAACGCATCGCGACGAACTGATACCAAGGACCTAGAACCATGGCTCGTATTGCCGGCATCAACATCCCGCCGCACAAGCACGCCGAAATCGGCCTGACTTCCATTTTCGGCATTGGCCGTCCGACCGCGCAGAAGATCTGCGACGCCGTCGGCGTGCCGTACTCGAAGAAGATCAAGGATCTCAACGACGCGGAACTCGAGAAGATCCGTGACGAGATCAACAAGATGACCATCGAGGGCGACCTGCGTCGCGAAACCACGATGAACATCAAGCGGCTGATGGACCTGGGCTGCTATCGCGGCTTCCGTCATCGCCGTGGCCTGCCGATGCGCGGCCAGCGCACCCGCACCAACGCCCGCACCCGCAAGGGTCCGCGCAAGGGTGCGGCCGCGCTCAAGAAGTAAGCCGCCGCACAGAACAGCCCCTGACCGAGATTCGACATGGCCAAAGCACCTGCCAATAACGCGGCTCGCCGCGTGAGCAAGAAGGTCCGCAAGAACGTCGCGGACGGCATCGCTCACGTGCATGCCTCGTTCAATAACACCATCATCACGATCACCGACCGTCAAGGCGGTGCACTGTCCTGGGCCTCGTCGGGTGGCCAGGGCTTCAAGGGTTCGCGCAAGTCGACGCCCTTCGCTGCCCAGGTGGCTGCCGAAGTGGCCGGCCGCGCCGCGCAAGAACAAGGCATCAAGAACCTCGACGTGCGCATTAAGGGCCCCGGCCCGGGTCGCGAGTCGTCGGTGCGTGCCCTGGCTGCGCTGGGCATCCGCATCAACTCGATCAGCGACGTGACGCCCGTGCCGCACAACGGCTGCCGTCCGCAGAAGCGTCGCCGCATCTGAGCGCCGGCCAGCGGGTCGGCTGCCTTCGGGCAGTGCCGCTATAATGTAGAGTTTTCCGACAGCCGGCGGGTGCTTAGCACCGGCCGGCAATTTTGTTGGGCGCCGTCGGCGCCCACACAAGCCCACCGTCTGAGCGCCAGAACAACACTCGCCAGACTCGCGCGACCCAGCCTCGCGTCAGATCCATCCAGAAGGAACATCCGTGGCACGTTACCTCGGCCCCAAGGCCAAACTGTCTCGCCGTGAAGGCACCGATCTTTTCCTGAAGAGCGCCCGCCGCGCCATCAGCGACAAGTCGAAGGAAAGCAAGCCTGGCCAGCATGGCCGCACCTCGGGTCAGCGCACCTCTGACTTCGGCATCCAGCTGCGCGAGAAGCAGAAGGTCAAGCGCATGTATGGCGTGCTGGAGCGTCAGTTCCGCCGTTACTTCGCCGAGGCCGAGCGCCGCAAGGGCAACACCGGTGCCAACCTGCTGTTCCTGCTGGAATCGCGCCTGGACAACGTGGTGTATCGCATGGGCTTCGGCTCGACCCGCGCCGAGGCTCGCCAGCTGGTGTCGCACCAGGCCATCCTGGTCAACGGCAAGAGCGTGAACATCCCGTCCTACCTGGTGAAGGTGGGTGACGTGGTGTCGGTGCGCGAGAAGGCCAAGAAGCAGCTGCGCATCACCGACGCGGTGAAGCTGGCCGATTCGATCGGCATGCCTGCCTGGGTGCAGGTCGACGGCGCCAAGCTCGAAGGCGTGTTCAAGAAGGTTCCCGACCGCGACGAGTTCGGTGCCGAGATCAATGAATCGCTGATCGTCGAGTTGTACTCGCGGTAATCGTTTGGGGCTGAGCTGCTGCGCGTTTGCGCAGCCTCGGCCCTGGCTGCCGCTTCGCGTGTCGGGCACGGAGCGGCCACAAATCCAGCCCGGCATGGTCCGCCAGCCTTATCGGTGTAACGAGCCGAGGGTATTGAGAGGAACAGGACTCGATGCAAACCAATCTGCTGAAACCCAAAGCCATCCACGTCGAGCCGCTCGGCAACCACCGCGCCAAGGTCACCTTGGAACCGTTCGAGCGCGGCTATGGTCACACGCTGGGCAACGCCCTGCGCCGCGTGCTGCTGTCGTCGATGGTGGGTTACGCACCCACAGAAGTCACCATCGCGGGCGTGCTGCACGAGTACTCCACGGTGGATGGCGTCGCTGAAGACGTCGTGCACATTCTGCTGAACCTGAAGGGCGTGGTCTTCCGCCTGCACAACCGCGACGAAGTGACGCTGGTGGTGCGCAAGGAAGGCGAGGGTCCGGTCACGGCCGCCGACATCCAGGTGCCGCATGACGTCGAGGTGATCAACCCCGAGCATGTCATCGCCCATCTGGCGCAAGGCGGCAAGCTCGACATGCAGATCAAGGTCGAGAAGGGCCGTGGTTACGTGCCGGGCAACGTGCGCCGTTACGGTGACGAGCCCACCAAGAGCATCGGCCGCATCGTGCTGGATGCGTCGTTCTCGCCGGTCAAGCGTGTGAGCTACGCGGTCGAGAATGCGCGCGTCGAGCAGCGCACCGATCTCGACAAGCTGGTCATGGAGATCGAGACCAACGGTGCCGTGACGCCTGAAGAGGCCATCCGTGCATCGGCCAAGATCCTGGTGGATCAGCTGGTTATCTTCACCGGCCTGGTCGGTGTCGAACCGGGTGGTGAGGGTCTGGGCTCGGTGGCAGGTCTGGGCGCTTCGACGCCCACGCACGATCCTATCCTGCTGCGTCCGGTGGACGAGCTCGAGCTCACCGTGCGTTCGGCCAACTGCCTGAAGGCCGAAAACATCTACTACATCGGCGATCTGATCCAGCGCACCGAGACCGAGCTGCTCAAGACGCCCAACCTGGGCCGCAAGTCGCTCAACGAAATCAAGGAAGTGCTGGCCTCCCGCGGCCTCACCCTGGGCGCCCGTCTCGAGAACTGGCCCCCGCAGAACCTGGACAAGCGCTGATCACCAGCGCGTCCAACCACCGGTCAGGCTTCGGCCTGGCCTGAGTGCACGCCCCGGTACCTGGAACGGCCGGGGTTCGATAACGAAAGGAAAGCACCATGCGCCATCGTCACGGCCTTCGCAAACTCAACCGCACCAGCGAGCATCGCCAAGCCATGCTTCGCAACATGTGCGTCTCGCTGATCACGCACGAAGCGATCAAGACCACGGTCCCCAAGGCCAAGGAACTGCGCCGTGTGGTCGAGCCGCTGATCACCCTGGGCAAGGAGCCCACCCTGGCCAACAAGCGCCTGGCGTTCTCGCGCCTGCGCGACCGTGACGCCGTGGTCAAGCTGTTCGCTGATCTGGGCCCGCGTTTCGCAACCCGTCCGGGCGGCTACACCCGCATCCTCAAGATGGGGTTCCGTGTGGGTGACAACGCGCCGATGGCGTTCGTTGAGCTGGTCGATCGCGCCGAGCCCGCCGCTGCCGAAGGTGCCGACGCCGCAGCCGAGTAAGACTGCAGACACAGCCGCGGCGTCTGCACACCCGCAGGACGGTGCCTGTTGAATGCCCCAGAAGAAGCCAGCCGAGTGCTGGCTTTTTTCATGCCCCGTTCGTGCGCGTGGATGGTGATGTGCACCGCCATTGGAACCCGGTGCCGCAGCGAGAATCTGTCTTCATCATGAGGGCCTTGATGTATCTCCCGCTTTGCCGTCCGTGGCCGCGACCCCGACCTGGCACCGCGCCGCGGCTGTGGGCCTTGCTGGGGGTGTTTCTGGTCTGGCTGCTGGGTTTGGGCGGGGTTGCTCCTGCCAAGGCCGCAGAGCAGTTTCTCGCGCCGGAGCAGGCGTTCCAGGTTTCGGCTGCCCTGGTGTCGGCGCAGCGTGCCGAGGTGCTGGTGCGCATCGCCGAGGGCTACTACCTCTACCGTGAGCCACTGAAGATCACGGCGGAGGGTGCAGCCTTGGGCCCACTCGAGGTGCCTGCCGGCAAAGTCAAGTTCGACGAGAACTTCGGCAAGGAGGTCGAGACCTACCGTGGCGAGCTGCAGGTGGGCGTGCCGCTGCAGCCGGCGGGCAGCGCCCCGGTCACGCTGGAGGTCGTGGTGCAGGGCTGTGCGGATGCCGGCCTGTGCTATCCACCGCAGGCCCTGAAGATCGCGCTGGATGCCAGCCGTCCGACGGCCGGCAGTGCGACCACCAGCCCAGCGCCGATCGTGCCGAACAGCGCCACCGCAAGCCAGGGCAATGCGCGCGGCTGGCTGGACGATGCCGCGGTAGGCGAGGTGCTGCGCAGCGGCCGGCTCTGGCCTGCGCTGCTGGTGTTCTTCGGCCTCGGCCTGATGCTCAGCCTGACGCCCTGCGTGCTGCCCATGCTGCCCATCCTGTCGTCGCTGATCGTCGGGCAGCAGCCCTGCGCGTCACGCGGGCGCGGTCTGGCGCTGGCCACGGCCTACTCGCTGGGCATGGCGCTGGTGTACACCGCGCTCGGCATCGCGGCTGGCCTGGCTGGGGAGGGTTTTGCTGCTGCGCTGCAAACGCCCTGGGCCCTCGGGGTCTTCTCGGCGCTGCTGGTCGTGCTGGCCTTGTCGATGTTCGATGTCTACGAGTTGCGTCTGCCTGCCGCGATGACCACGCAGTTGACGGTGCATTGCAACCGGCTGCGCGCGGGCCAGCTGATGGGTGTGTTTGCGATGGGTGGCGTGTCGGCGCTGATCGTCAGCCCCTGTGTCAGCGCCCCGCTGGCCGGCGCGCTGATGTTCATCAGCCAGAGTCGCGATGTGGTGCTGGGCGGCGGGGCCTTGTTTGCGCTGGCCATGGGCATGAGCGTGCCCTTGCTGTTGCTGGGCGCGTCGGCGGGACGCTGGTTGCCCAAGGCGGGCCCTTGGATGCAGATGATCAAGCGCCTGTTCGGCGTGCTGATGCTGGCGGTGGCCTTGTGGGTGGCCCAGCCGCTGCTGCAGGTCTCTGTGGCGTTGGCGATTTGGGGCCTGCTGCTGATGTTGCTCGGCTTCTTGCTCAAACCTTTTGCGCCGCATGCGGCGCACCAGCACCCGGTGCGCGACAGCCTCGGGCGTGCCATGGGTCTGGCGGCACTGGCCTGGGGCCTGGCGCAATTGGTCGGCGCGGCATCCGGAGGCCGCGATCCTCTGCAACCGCTGGCGCATCTGGTGGCCGGGGCCCGTGCGGCCGAGCCCGCCGCGCCGGCCTTTCGTGTCATCCATACGCAGGCCGAGTTCGATGCCGCGCTGCGCGATGCCGGTGGTCAGCGCCTGATCCTTGATTTCTATGCCGACTGGTGTGTCTCGTGCAAGGAGATGGAGCGCTTCACGTTCCGCGACGCCAACGTTGCGCAGCGCATGCAGGCCGCCGTGCTGATCAAGGCCGACGTCACGGCCAATACAGAGGATCAACGCGCGATGCTCAAGCGCTTCGGTCTGTTCGGTCCGCCGGGCACCTTGTTCTTTGATGGACAAGGGCGTGAGCTGCTGGCCAGCCGGGTGATCGGCTACCAGGACGCAGCCCGCTTCAAGCGCACGCTCGACGCCGTTGGCCTGTGACTCAACGAAAGTTCTTGCAGACGCTTGAAAGCATGCTATAGTGCTAGCTTCAGTCGCGGGGTGGAGCAGCCTGGTAGCTCGTTGGGCTCATAACCCAAAGGTCGCAAGTTCAAATCTTGCCCCCGCAACCAAGAAATCAGCAGTTGAATCAACGAGTCAGCTGCGAAGCGAAAGCCACCCAAGCGGGTGGCTTTTTGCTTTGTGCCGCGCCCATGCATTGGCATTGGCATTGGCATTGGCATTGGCATTGGCATTGGCATTGGCATTGGCATTGGCATTGGCATTGGCATTGGCATTGGCATTGGCATTGGCATTGGCATTGGCATTGGTTCAGCTTGGGTCTGTGCAGCGCGCGGCAAGCGCGTCAGGCGTGAGCGTCTGGCCGTCCCATCTTGACGAGTGGACTGGCCCCGTTGCTATGGCCTGGGCTTGACCGCCCCGACGAAGGCAACACACTCCACCAGGTTGAGCGCGCCCAGCATGAGGTACTTCTCCGCCTCGGTGCGAACGCCCATCAGGTCGTGTTCGTCGAGCCAGCCGTATACGAAGGCCAGCAGGTAGCGCTCGGCATGTTCAGTGTGGAACTGTTCGACGACCTTGGTCGCCAGTTCCTGCGGCAAGCCTTCGTTGAAGCGCGCACGGGCCGTCAGGCGCTGCAGGCAGCCGTCCTGGATGTCCTCGGTGATCAGCGGCCACTGGTGCCCGCTGAGCTTCATCGCCTGGAAGGTGACCAACAGGACGTGCAGCGCCACCTCCAGCTGCGACATGTCCGCCCCCATGCCCGGCAGCGCCAGGATCGAGGCGAGCATGTTGGGCTGCTGGGCGTAGATCTCGTCGGCCAGGCGCACCTTCTGGTCGTGGCTCATGCGGCGCACGGCGACGTCGGCCTCGATCACCACCCACTGCGCGAGCCGTCCCATCAACTTCAACTTCAGTCAGGCCGGCCGCCAGCGATGCGGCAGCAGTTCGTCCAGCCGGTGGCTGGGGTGCAGGTGGATGCGCGCCAGCACGTCGCGCAGGTAGGCCCACGGATCCAGGCCATTGAGCTTGGCCGACTGAACCAGGCTCATCACCACCGCCGCGCGCTGCCCGGCCAGCGCGCTGCCGGCGAACAGCCAGTTCTTGGCGCCCAGCTTCCACGGCTTGATCTGCCGCTCGATGAGGTTGTTGTCGATGGCCACCGCCCCGTCGTCCAGGTGCAGCGTGAGCGCCTTCCAGGCGTTCAGGCTGTAGTCGATGGCCTCGGCGATCTTGGTGCCGTCCGGCACCTGCGTGCGCTGCAGCTTCAGCCACACCTCGAACTCCTCCCACAGCGGCCGGCTGAAGCCCTGACGTGCGTGCCGACGCTCCTCGCAGCCCATCTCGGCGAAGGCGGCCTCGGCCCGGTAGATTCGGCTCCAGCGCAGCATCGCCTCGGTGGCCACCACGCTGGCACTGTGGCCGCCGCGGCTGAGTTCCTCGAAGCGGCGCCGGGCATGCGCGGCGCAGGCCGCTGCCTTGCGCTGCGGGTAGACCTTGGCATCGAGTACGCCGTTGTAGCCGGCGTACTGATCGGTGATCAGGGTGCCGTTCCACACTGGCTCAGGCGATGGCGGCCCCTTGCCGCCCAGGAAGGCCACCGGGTATTGCGCCCCGCGTCCCAGGCAGAACTCGTAGATCACGCCCGGGTGCGGATCGTGGTGGCTGCGCGCCCAGGCCCAGACGTAGACCTTCTTCGTCTTGCCTGCGCCCGGGTCAGCAGCGGCAGCGGCGTCTCGTCGGCGTGCAGCACCGTGCAGCTGAGGATGAAGCGCCGCTGCAACTCGAACAGCGGCTCCAGCGATACGCCACCGGCGCCGCCCCAGGATGCCAGCGTCGAGCGCGGCGTGTGCACGCCCGAACGTGCGTTGATCGGCGCCTGCCGGTAGTACGGCAGGTGGTCGACGAAGCGGCTGATCAGCGTGTGCGCCACCAAGCCCGCAGCCGGGATGCCACCGTCGACCACGTCCGGCTCGGCCGGCTCCTGGTGCAGTTGCTGGCAGCACTTGCAGGCCCACTTGCCGTAGATGTGCCGGTGCACGAAGAACTTCGCCGGGATGATGTCCAGCTTCTCGCTGACGTCCTCGCCGATGCGCTGCATCGGCCGGCCGCAGTCGGTGTTTGGGCAGGTGGTGTCCTCGGGCTCGTGGCGGTGCTCGACGCGCTCCAGGTGCTCGGGCAGTGCCCGGCGACGGGGCTTGCGGGGTGGCGCCTTCGGGGCCTTGGGTGTCTCGGGCAAGCCGCGCTGCAACTCGGCCAGCTTCGCCCTCAGGCTGGCCTCGTCCTCGGCCATGACTTCAGCGAACAGCAGCCGCTGTGCGGCCGTCATCGACTCGGTCTTGGCGTCGAACTTCCAGCGCTTGAGCCGCGCGAGCTCGAAGTTGAGCTTGTCGATCTTGACTCGGGCCAGCGCAATCTCGCGCTCGCGCCGGGCCAGCTCATGCGCATCGGCCTGGGCCTGCTGCTTCAATCGCTCAATCAGTGCGGCCACCTCGGCCGGCAGGCTCGTCACATCGATGGCGTCGGCAGATTCACCCGGCATGCGCAGCATGGTGCCGCGCCTGCCGCCACGGCACCATTGGCACTTGTGCTGTCAACGGCCCCCGGCCGTCGTATTGCTCGATCAGCAGCGGCGTATGGTGGCCAGTTCGCCCAGGCGCTGCCAGGGCAGGCCCAGCGTCAGCGCCTCGAACTGCTGCGTGCTGAGCTGCAACGCGCAAGCTGCCGAGCCCGCCTCGGCCGTGTGCCTGACGAAGCGGCCAGCATGCAGCCGGCGCGTGGCGCACCACACGCCGAAGCCGTCGTGCACGAGCAGCTTGAGCCGGCTTGCGCGCGCATTGGCGAAGAGGTAGCCGTGGTGCGCGCGCGCCTCGCCCAGCGTGTTGACCACCACTGTCAGCAGCCGGTCGGCACCGGCACGCATGTCCTGCGGCTGGGTGCACAACCACAGCGTGTCGATACGGATCAACGCAGCCACTCCCGCAGCCAAGCCCCGCACTCGCTGGCGGCCTGGCCGGGCCAGATGATGCTCACGGTGGTCGCGCCACGGCGCAGCTCGATGCGGATGTCCGGCAGCGCGCCGGCCGTGCTCGGCGGCAGCGGCAGCGCGATGAACTGCGGGGCTGGAGTCGCAGCATTCGCGTCCTGTGCGGCCGCTGCAACCCGTTCCTGCCGGCGCCAGGCATGCACCATGTTCGCGTTCAGACCGTGCGACTGCGCCACACTGGCCACCGATGCGCCGGGCTGCTCGCATTCCGCCAGCACCTGTTGCCTCAGCGCGGGGGGATGCTGGCGCACCTTCTTGCGTGTCGAGTGTTCCATCGTGTCCATGACAGAGTTGTCGTGGACACGAGACTGGCGCGACGATCGCTGTCGTTCAAGATGGGATGGCTAGCCGCTCACCGTCAGGCGGGGCTGCGGCTTCTTGGCGTTTCGCCTGCGCGGCACTTTGGCCGTTGTTTGACGCTTCTGCCTAGAAATAGTCCGAACGGATCGGGCTGCAACGGTGTACCATCGGGAAAGTCAGGCTTGCTATAGACCGTCTCTCGAGGTCTCCTCTGTTCCCCGCTGGTGTCGCCACCGGGTCCCGGTCGAATCCCCCCGTTGAACTTCTGTGCTACTGGCACTGCGTGGCAGTGTGCTGCGCAGCATTTTCAAAGGAAATCGACATGACGACTCAAACCGGCACCGTGAAGTGGTTCAACGAGGGCAAGGGCTTCGGCTTCATCGCCCCTGATGACGGCAGCAAGGATCTCTTCGCTCACTTCAGCGAGATCAAGGGCACGGGCTTCAAGACCCTGGCCGAGAACCAGCGCGTCGAGTTCGAAGTGACCGACGGCAAGAAGGGCCCCCAAGCCTCGAACATCCGCCCGGTCTGATCGCCGGACGGGCAGGCGGACGGCTCCGGTTCTAGGCACCGGACCAGCCGCCAGCCGCCGTGAGAAACCTCCAGGAAGCCACCGAGCGCATCTGCGAACTCAAGGGCAGCCTGGTGGCCCTGGAAACGCTGGCTGCGGCCATGCTGCATGTCATCTCTGACGAGCAGCGGCAGCGGCTGCGCCAGGTACTCGAACGGCATGCGGAAGTGGCGCGATCAGTCTTGATCCATGCGCCCATTTCCGAGCTCACCATCGGTGCTTTCGAGCACAGCGTTGCACGCAGCCTCGGGCTGATTGGCGACGCCGCCGCTCCGCGGCGATCGGTTGAGCCGATGATGCGCACCACGGTGCGCATCCACACATTCGAAGGCCCGCGCGTGCTCACTGCCGCGACGGGCTTTTTCTTTGAGCGCGATGCGCGGCTGTTTCTCGTGACCAGCCGGCATGTGCTGCTTGATGAAGCCAGCGGGCACCGGCCCGACCACATCGCGCTGCGACTGCACTGTGACGAGAGCGACCTGACCCGCTGCAGCGACTGCGCCGTGCCGCTCTACCGGCAAGGCCAGGCTGGCTGGCGCGAAAGCCGCGACGGCAGCGGCGTGATCGATGTGGCCGCGCTGGAAATCGATCGCGCGGCGCTGCCGCCGTCGGCGCTGCTGCGTGCCTTCACGCCGGCCCATCTGCCCGGCCCGCAAGCCACGGTGGAGGCGGCGTGTCCGGTGGCCATCGTGGGCTTTGCGCCGGGGCTTCAGGATGCCGTGCATCACCTGCCGCTGGTGCGGCAGGCCAGCATCGCCTCGTCGTACGGTGTGCCCTACCAGGGCCGCGGCTGCTTTCTGCTGGATACCCGCGGGCAAGCCGGTTTGAGCGGGTCGCCGGTGCTGGGCAGTGCCCCGCATGCCGGCCAGCGGGCCGACGGCCTACCGTGGCTGCTGCTGGGCGTGCTCTCGGCGCGTCTGGGCGCTGGTGATGGCGGCGATGACGCCGGCCTGGGCCGCGCCTGGTATGCCGAAGTGCTGATGGCCCTCACGGCCGCCTGAAGCCTGCGCCGGGGAGCCGGTTTGCGGCTGCAGGCGGCCGCCAGGCCATGGCATGCTGCCGGCCAGGAGGTCTCGACGTGAACGATTCCCTGGCCGATGTGAAGGCGCTGGTGTTCGACGTGTTCGGCACCCTGGTGGATTGGCGCGGCGGCGTTGCGCGTGAGGCCGAGCTGGCGCTGGCGCCGCTGGGCCTGCAGGCCGACTGGGCCGAGCTGGCCGACGACTGGCGCGCGCAGTATCAGCCGGCGATGGAAGAGGTGCGCAGCGGCCGCCTGCCGTACGCCCGGCTGGACGCCCTGCACCGCCGCAACCTTGACCTGGTACTGCAGCAGCGTGGGTGGGCCGCGCAGGTGGACGACGCCACCCGGCAGTCGCTCAACCGCGCCTGGCATCGGCTGGATGCCTGGCCCGATGTGGTGCCGGCCCTGGCCCGCCTGCGTCGTCGTTTCCTGCTGGCCCCCTGCTCCAACGGGCACATCGCGTTGATGGTGGCGCTGGCGCGCCGCAATGGCATGGTGTGGGATGCCGTCTGCGGCGCCGAACTGGCGCGTGACTACAAGCCCCAGGCCGTGGTCTACCAGGCAGCGGCCGCGGCCTTTGATCTGCCGCCGGCGCAGCTGCTGATGGTGGCGGCGCATTCGTCGGATCTGGCGGCGGCCCGTGCGGCGGGCCTGCGCACGGCCTTCATCCCGCGGCCCGACGAGAGCGGCCCGGGCCGTGGCGAGCAACGCGCCAGTTGCGCGGTGGACGCCAGCGCCGACAGCCTGCTGGCGCTGGCGGCCCAACTGGGTTGCTGATGCGGCGGTGAGGCGCTTGGCCTGCGTTGTGCCGTGTTGCGGGTGCGGCCTCGGGCGACCTGGCTCAGCGGCTGTGCATGGTCATGTGCGACAGCGTGGGCGTGCCCGAGGCGCTGGCGCTTTCGGCGCTCAGGCTGCGGCTGCTGGCGGCATGGCCGGTGGCGGCGGGTGGCAGCTCGATCGGCGCGGCGCCGTCCGGGGCGCGGCGCATCGCCACCCCCACGGTCAGGATGTCGATGACCAGCAACTGCAGGATGCGGCTGACCATGGGCACCTGGGTGGCTGAATCCTCGACGTGGTCAACCGCCAGCACGGTGTCGGCCTTGCGGGCCAGCGGGCTCTGGCTGGCGGTGATGGCCACCACGGCGGCGCCGCGCTCATGGGCGCGGTCGGCCACCTCCAGCAGCTCGGGCAGGCGGCCGTTGGCGCTGATGATCACCGCCACATCGCCGCGCTTGAGCACGCCCACCGCCAGCAGCTGCATGCGCGGATCGGTGTAGGCGCCAGCGGGGATGCCGAAGCGCAGGAACTTGAACTGCGCATCGTGCGCCACCGCGCCGTACTGGCCCACGGTGCAGAACTCCACCCGGTTGGCGGCCACCAGCAGATCGATGGTGCGGTCGATCATTTCGCGGTTGAGCTGGCTGCGCACCTGCAGGATGGCGCTGGCCGTGTTGCCCAGCACCTTGGCGCCCAGCTCGACCGTCGAGTCGTCGTTGGTGACCTGCACATGGGTGATGGGCAGTGTGCCGGTCAGGCCCGAGGCCAGGCGCAGCTTGAAATCGGACAGGCCCTCGCAGCCCAGCGAGCGGCAAAAGCGGATCACCGTGGGCTGGCTCACCTGTGCGGCCTTGGCGATGTCGGCGATCGGCTGGTTGAGCACGGTGCGTGGCTGGGCCAGCACATGCTCGGCCACGCGCAGCTCGGCCGGCGAGAGCTCGCTGCAGGCGCGCCGGATCTGCGCCAGGATGGTGGCGCCGGGCGCCATCTGCATCACCTTGAGCTGTGATTCCAGAATGGCCGAGACGCCGATGAAGGTGGCCTCGGCGGCCGTGATCACGTAGGTGGGGATGGCCGCCACGTAGCGGCTGAAGCGGCCCTTGTCCTCGAAGCGCTGGCGAAAGCTCGAGCGGTCGAAGTACTCGGCCAGCCGCGGCACGATGCTGCCGCCGATGTAGATGCCGCCGGTGGCGCCCAGGGTCACGGCCAGGTTGGCGGCCGTGGTGCCCAGCATGCTGCAGAAGACGTCCAGCGTCTGCTCGGCCAGCGGGTCGCCGCCGTCGAGCGCGCGGCGGGTGATCTCGGGTGCGGCCGGGGTGGCGGTGGCGGGGTCGATCGGCGCGCCGGCATGCTCGGCCAGCGCGCGGTACATCAGCTCGAGGCCCGGGCCCGACAGCAGGCGCTCGAACGAGACATGCTCGAACTGCCGCCAGGCGTGGCGCAGCACCGCGATCTCGCGCTCGTCGCGCGGCGAGAAGCTGGTGTGGCCGCCTTCGGAGCCCAGCGACACCCAGCCGTCGCCGGCCGGAATCAGCGCCGACACGCCCAGGCCGCTGCCCGAGCCCAGCAGGCCGATCACGCTGCGCGGCCGTGCCTGGCCGCCGCCCACCTGGCGCACGCCGCCGGCGGGCAGGCGCGGCAGCGACATGGCCAGCGCGGTGAAGTCGTTGACCACCAGCAGCGTGTCGAAGCCCAGGCGCTGGCGCATGGCCTCGATCGAGAACTCCCAGTGGTAGTTGGTCATGCGCACCTGGTCGCCCTCGACCGGGTTGGCCAGGGCCACGGCCGCATGGCCCACGTGCAGATCGGGCGGCAGGGTGTCGAGGTAGGCGCGCACCGCGGCATGGAAATCGGCATGCTCGGCGCAGCGCAGTGACGCCGGGCGCGTGAACTCGCCCGGCGCGGTCTCGAGCGCAAAGCGGGCAAAGGTGCCGCCGATGTCGGCGATGAGCCGTGGGCTGTCGAAAGTCGCCATGGTGCGGATGGCGGGGGAGCCGCCCGCCGCGGTGGTTTTGCCGATAATCGCTGCGGTCGGATCGGGCACGCCGCCGGTGCGCACCGGCCGGGACGCTGCGTCAGGCAGCGTTGCAGGTGCCCGAAACGCCTGGTGCGAAGAGTATGTCATAGCCTGTAGCCTGACTACATCTGACGCCGCGTTCGGCGTGCTAGTGGTTTACCAAGGCATTTCCCTCTAAGAGAGCGGCCAAATTCTGAGTTGCCTTGGGGATGTTGCCGCTTGCTGTGGTGCTGTAGTTTTGCTACCTTCGGCCCGCGGCGTGCAGTGTTTGCGCGGCCTGGCCCGGTGATTGCTCGGGTTGGGTGGCCGGGTTGAACGCAGCGCAGCAAGGGCCTGTTCGATCACGGTGCCCGTCCCCGACAACCCGAGCCTCCGCACTGTGGCCTTGACGCCGACGACCGAGACCCCAGCAGTTCTCATGCCTGCCACCACTGCCGCCTCGCGCGACGAGGCAGCGGCGCAGGCGCGCGATTTCCCCCGACTGGTGGCCGACATTGGCGGCACCAACGCCCGTTTTGGCTGGATCGAGGCGCCCGGTGCACCGGTGTCGCTGGTGCGCACGCTTTCGGTGCCGGCCTTTGCCGGGCCGGGCGAGGCAGCGCGCAGCTACCTGGATGACCTGGCCACCCAGCAGGGTGGCGCGTGGCGCGCACCACGCCACGCGGCCTTTGCCGTGGCCACCGCGGTGGCCGGTGACCGGGTGGCGTTCACCAACAGCCACTGGGATTTTTCGCGCGAGGCGGTGCGCCAGGCGCTGGGCGTCGAGCAACTGCTGATGCTCAACGACTTCGAGGCGCTGGCGCTGTCGCTGCCCTGTCTGGGCGCAGCGCAACTGCGCTGCCCGGATGGGCGGCTGCCGCGGGCGCCGGGCCACGCCGCGCCCGGCACACCGGCGCCTCTGGCCGTGGTGGGGCCGGGCACCGGCCTGGGCGTGGGGGCGGTGGTGCACACCCGCCAGGGCTGGGTGGCCCTGCCTGGCGAAGGGGGGCATGCCACGCTGGCTGCCGGCCATGCCCTCGAGGCCGAGGTGATCGGTGTGGTGCGGCGGCAGTTTGCGCATGTGTCGGCCGAGCGCCTGCTGTCGGGCATTGGCCTGCCGCTGCTGCACCAGGCCTTGGGCGAGGTGCACGGCCAGCCCGTGGCCGCACCCTGGAGCGCCGAGGCCATCGTCAACGGCGCGCTGGCCGGCGATCAGGCGCTGTGCGGCGACACCGTCGACCTGTTCTGTGCCTTGCTGGGCAGCTTTGCCGGCAATGTGGCGCTCACGCTGGGTGCACGCGGTGGCGTGTACATCGGCGGCGGCATCGTGCCGCGGTTTGCCGACCGTTTCTTTGCGTCGGCCTTCCGCGAGCGCTTCGAGGCCAAGGGCCGCTTCCAGGCCTATCTGGCGGCCATTCCCACCGCGCTGATCACCGACACGCTGGCGGCGCTGACCGGCGGCGCGCTGGCCATCGAGCAGCAGGTGGCGCTGGGTTGATCCGCAACGGTTGAGCGGCGCCCGCCACCGTGCGGGTCGCGCGCGGCCGTTGGGTGCCGTGCCGCGCCGTGCAGTGAAAGGGGCGGTGCGCCGCCCCAGCTTTCCTCCATTTGCCTTGGGCTCATCGCCCCGCCTGCGCTCACCCGCGGGGTGGGTGGCGCCGCGCTCGCGGCGGCCGGCTGTACCCGCGTGGCGCCGCACAGGTGCAGGCTCGGCCTCGGGCAGCGTGGCGGCGTGGCGGTGCCGCAGCCCGTTGGCCACCCGCGCTCCGTCCGCATTGGTGCCTACAAACCTGGCCGGCGAGATTTGTAGTTCAGCTACAAGTCACACCACGATGGGCTGTGGTTGATTGGCCACATTGCCCCCGGATTTTCCCGTATTTCCAAGGGATTACACCGATCAAATGGGGCCATTCAGGCCTCGATCCGAGAGGTTGGCACCGCGCCTGCGCTTGCCCGTCAATCTAGTTTTAGTACAAACTTGTGTCGTTGCAGATTTTGCAATCCCTGTCGGAATGCCCTGGCCGCACGGCCGCCAGGGGGCGGGGCGATCAAGGGCACGAGGAGATCAACATGACGACATCCATCCGGCGCGCGCGCAGCGGTCGCGGCCAAGCGGGGTTCCAGGTGCGGCCGGTGGCCGTGGGCTGCGCCATGCTGTTGCTGGGCGCCAGCGAGCTGGCCATGGCGCAGCAGGCCAGCCAGGAAGTGGTGGTGACCGGCATCCGCCGCGGCATCGAGAGCGCGATCTCGGTGAAGAAAAACGCCGACGGCATCGTCGAGGCGGTGTCGGCCGAAGACATCGGCAAGCTGCCCGACAGCAGCATCGCCGAAGCGCTGGCACGCCTGCCGGGCCTGACGGCGCAACGCGTGAACGGCCGTGCCCAGGAGATCCAGGTGCGCGGTCTGGCCGGGCAGTTTGCGAGCACGCTGCTCAACGGGCGCGAGCAGGTCAGCACCGGCGACAACCGGGCGGCCGAGTTCGACCAGTACCCGTCCGAGCTGCTGGGCGGCGTGTCGATCTACAAGACGCCCTACGCCAACCTGGTGGGTCAGGGCCTGTCGGGCACCATCGACCTGCAGACGGTGCGGCCGCTCAACTTTGCCAGCCGCTCGATCGCGGTGAACCTGCGCGGCGAGCGCAACTCGATGGGCAGCCTCAATGACGGCGGTTCCGGGGCCAATGGCAGCCGCTTCAGCGCCTCGTACATCGACCAGTTCGCCAACCGCACCATCGGCGTGGCGCTGGGCTATGCGCGCCTGGATTCGCCCAACCAGAACCAGTACTACCGCAGCTGGGGCTACCCCAGCGGCAGCGGCACGATCGGCGCCACCACCTACAACGATGTGCGCCTGCCGGGCGGCATCCAGGTGCGGGCCGAGTCGGCCGAGCAGGTGCGCGACGGCCTGATGGCGGTGCTGCAGTACAAGCCGAACAAGGACTTCGAGAGCCTGGTCGACCTGTACTACTCGAAGTTCGAGAAAACCGCGCTGCAGCGCGGCTTCGAGAGCGGCCTGGCCTGGTCGGGTGCCACGCTCACCAACCCCAAGGTGAGCGGCGCCACGCAGACCGCGCCCAACACCTACAGCGGCGGCGTGCTCACCTCGGCAGACTACGTGGGCGTCAAGCCGGTGTTCCGGCATGACCTGAACACCCGCGAGGACGAGATCAAGGCCATTGGCTGGAACAACAAGCTCAAGCTCGCCGGCTGGACCGCCACCACCGACCTGAGCTGGTCGAAGGCCACGCGCTCGGAGTCGATCCTCGAGCTGTACTCGGGCACCGTGCCCGGCAGCACCGGCGCCACCGACACCTTCACCGTCAACCTGCCCGATGGCGGCGGCGTGCCCAGCATCCGCGCCGGGCTGAACTACGCCGATCCGTCGATCATCCGCCTGGTCGATTCGGGCGGCTGGGGCCAGGCCGGCTACCTGAAGCAGCCCAAGGTGAGCGACGAGCTCAAGTCGGTGCGCATGGGGCTGCAACGCGATGTCTCGGCGGGCTTCGTCAGCCGCATCGACCTGGGCGCCAACTACACCGAGCGCGAGAAGTCGCGCGACGTGCCCGAGTTCTTCACCGACCTGAAGGCCGCGCCCACCACGGTGCCGGCCAGCATGCTGCGCGGCAGCACCTCGCTGGCCTTCGTCGGCATTCCGTCGATGCTCAGCTACGACCCGGCCCAGGCCCTGGCCCAGCTGTACACGCTGCGCGCCAACGTCAACAACGCCGACATCATCAACAAGCAGTGGACGGTGCGCGAGAAGATCAGCACCGGCTACCTGAAGGCCGACATCGACACCGAGGTGATGGGCAAGGGCCTGCGCGGCAATGCCGGCGTGCAGGTGGTGCACACCAACCAGAGCTCGACCGCCTACGACGTGGATCTGTCCGACCGCTCCAAGCAGCGCCAGCAGACCGCCGGCACCACCTACACCGATGTGCTGCCCAGCCTGAACCTGGCGCTGTCGCTGAACGAGTCGCAGGTGGTGCGCCTGGGCATGGCCAAGCAGATGGCCCGGCCACGCATGGACGACATGCGCGCCACGCGCAAGTTCGACGTGGACACCAGCCGCGTGCCGACGGTGTGGACCGGCGACGGCGGCAACCCCGAGCTCAAGCCCTGGCGCGCCGACGCGCTGGACCTGTCGTTCGAGCAGTACTTCGGCAACAAGGGCTACGTGGCCCTGGCCGGCTACTACAAGGACCTGAAGAGCTACATCTACAAGCAGAAGGTGCCGCGCAGCTTTGCCGGCGTCACGGTGCCCACCGGCAAGACCGCGCCCACCTCCGACATCGGCCTGTTCGAGCAGCCGGCCAATGGCAGCGGCGGGTCGATCAGCGGTGCCGAGTTCTCGCTGTCGGTGCCGCTGTCGATGCTGAGCAAGTCGCTCGACGGCTTTGGCGTGGTCTACACCGCGTCGGTCACCGAGAGCCAGATCCAGCCCTTCGGGCCGGGTGACACGCGGCCGCTGCCGGGCCTGTCGAAGAAGGTCTGGAACCTGACCGGCTACTACGAGAAGTACGGCTTCTCGGCACGTGCCAGCTACCGCTACCGCGGCCCGTACGTGGCCGAGGTCACCGGCTTCGGCGCCGACCGCGCGTTCGAGTACGCCAAGGCCGAGAGCATCGTCGACCTGCAGCTGGGCTACGAGTTCAGCAGCGGGCCGGCCAAGGGCCTGTCGCTGCTGGTGCAGGTGAACAACGCCACCAACGAGCCCTACGAGGAGTACTACAACAACGACCCGACCCAGGTGCGCCAGAACACCAAGTACGGCCGCACCATGCTCTTCGGCATCAACTACAAGATGTGATGCCGCCGGCGCCGCGGCCTGCCGCCACGGCGCCGCGTCGGGTACCCCGGGCCCTGCGCTGCCGCTGCAGCCAGGGCCTTGTGCATTGAACGCAGGCGAGGCTGGCATGCAGGACGAACGTGCAGTGCGCGAGGTGGTGGTCGTGGGCGGCGGCAGCGCCGGCTGGATGGTGGCCGCCGCGCTGGCCCAGGTGCTGGAGGGGCGCGTGCGCATCCAGCTGGTGGAGTCCGACGAGATCGGCACCGTGGGCGTGGGCGAGGCCACCATTCCGCAGATGCGCCTGTTCAACGGCGCGCTGGGCATCGACGAGCACGAGTTCCTGCGCGCCACCCAGGGCACCTACAAGCTGGGCATCGAGTTCGTCGACTGGGGCCAGCGCGGCGAGCGCTACCTGCACAGCTTTGGCAGCGTGGGGCAGGACCTGGGCCTGGTGCCCTTTCACCACTACTGGCTGAAGATGCAGCGCCAGGGCGGCGCGCGGCCGCTGGGCCACTACTGCCTGAACACCGTGGCGGCGCTGGCCGCGCGCTTTGCGCCGCAGGCCCGGGCGCCCGGCCTGCCGACGCTGGACACCGCCTACGCCTACCACTTCGACGCCGGGCTGTACGCGCGCTATCTGCGCCACTACAGCGAGGCCCGGGGCGTGCTGCGCACCGAAGGCCGCATTGCCGATGTGCAGCTGCGTGCGGGCGACGGCCATGTGCAGGCACTGCAGCTGGCCGACGGCCGGCGCATCGAGGGCGAGCTGTTCATCGATTGCTCGGGCTTTGCCGGCCTGCTGATCGAGCGCGCGCTGCACACCGGCTACGACGACTGGAGCCACTGGCTGCCGTGCGACCGCGCCGTGGCCGTGCCCTGCGAGCACCGCGCGGCGCCCCAGCCCTACACCCGCGCCAGTGCGCGCGGCGCGGGCTGGCAGTGGCGCATTCCGCTGCAGCACCGCATCGGCAACGGCCAGGTGTTCAGCAGCCGCCACCTCAGCGAGGACGAGGCCACCGCGCAACTGCTGGCCACGCTGGACGGCCCGGCGCTGGCCGAGCCGCGGGCGCTGCGCTTCGTCACCGGCAAGCGGCGCAAGCTGTGGCACCGCAACGTGGTGGCGGTGGGCCTGGCCAGCGGCTTTCTCGAGCCGCTGGAATCCACCAGCCTGTACCTGGTGCAGGCCAGCATCTCGCGGCTGCTGCAGTTTTTTCCCACGCGCGACTTCGAGCCGCTCAACACCGCCGAGCACAACCGCCAGGCCGATGCCGAGTTCGAACGCGTGCGCGACTTCATCATCCTGCACTACCACCTCACCCGGCGCGACGACACGCCGTTCTGGAACCATGTGCGCACGATGGAGGTGCCCGACAGCCTGCGCGAGAAGCTGGCGCTGTTTGGCGCCACCGGGCGGCTGTTTCGCGCGCCGCAGGACATCTTCAGCGAGCCCAGCTGGCTGCAGGTGGCGGTGGGCCAGGGCCTGGTGCCGCAGGCGCACCAGCCGCTGGCCGACGTGCTGAGCCACGACGAGGTGGCCTTCTTCCTGGGCAACATCGAGCAGGGCGTGGCGCGGCATGCGGCCGCCATGCCGCTGCATGCCGACTACCTGGCCGCGCACTGCCGCGCCGCCTGACGCCACACGGTCACCGCTGCGTCATCGCCCGGTCATGCTCGGCTAGGATGGCCACATGCCCCTGCCCGCCGCCAACCCGACCTCCGGCGCCGATGTGTCCACCGTCCGTGCCGGCGCGGATGTGCCCACCGGCCGTGCCGGCGCGGCCGGGCGCCGCGCGCTGCTGCAGGCCCTGGCCGGGCTGTGCGCCGGCACGCTGCCGCTGCCGCTGCGCGCCTGGGGGGCCGACCCGGTGCCGCAGTGCGGCAAGGGCGCACCGCCGGCCTATCCGCCGGTGGACAAGCCGCCGCTGCTGCAGTGCTGGGTGGACGGCCTGCGCCAGGACGGCCCGCTGCCCGACTGCAGCCCGCTGCGCCAGCAAGACCATGTGCTGCTGATCCGCCTGAGCGCCAGCTATGTGGCCGCCGGTGGCATCGAGGAGCAGCTGGGCCGCATCGGCGCGGTGTCCAACCTGAAGGGCATGCCCTACTGGTCGTTCACCGACCGCCAGCGCCAGCCGCTGATCCGCGAGGCCTATGCCATCGAGTCGCCCGGCAGCACGAAGCCGCGGCCCGACTTTGCGCCGGCCGAGCTGCGCCGCGGGCAGGACGTGTTCTTCGTGCACAGCGACAACCGCTCGTCGGCCCTGGTGCCCTTTGCCATGCGCCTGACCCAGCAGGGCCCGGGCAGCTTTGCGCTGCGTGTGGAGAACCTGGGCGATGTGCGCTTCATGGGCTTCACGGTGCTGGCGCCCGGCGAGATCCAGTGGGGCGTGAGCCTCGAGCACCTGGGCGGCAACCGCTTCGGCTACCGCAGCATGCTGGGCCTGCGCAAGCTGCGCATGGGCTCGGCCGACAAGCACCGGCTGTCGAACCTGGCGCGCGTGGTGGCGATGTTCGATCTGCTCAGCGGCCGGTTGACCGAGATCGAGTCGTACCGCTGAGCGGCCGGGCTCCGGCCGCGGCCTACTGGCGCGGCGCCCTCGGCGTCGGCGCCGGCACCAGCAGCACGCCGTGGCGTGCCGGCAGCTGCAGCTGCAGCCAGCCCTGGCGCGCCTGCAGCGCCGGGCCGCCCAGCAGATCGGCAAAGCGCGTGTCGGCCGGCAGGCCGGCCGGCAGGGCCACGCGCAGGCTGCGCGGCCCATCGGCATTGCTGTAGCCGGTGATGGCCCAGCGGGCCGGCGCGGCGGCCTGGCCGGTGCCGCCACCCGTGCCCGGGCCGGGCGCCAGGCGGCGCGCCAGCACCAGCGCCTGCTCGTCCACATGCAGCGGCGCCAGCAGCGTGCCGCGGCTGAGCACCGGGTGGGCCTTGCGCAGCGCGATCAGGCGGCGCACCTCGTCTTCGAGCACGGTGTCGGGCTGGCCGCCTTCGTCGGCCCAGGGGTAGGGCGCGCGGTTGTACGGGTCTTCGCCGCCGCCCAGGCCGACCTCGTCGCCGTAGTAGATGGCCGGCGCGCCGGGGTAGCTCAGCTGCAGCAGCATGGCCAGGCGCAGGCGCTGGCGTGCCAGGGCGCGCTGCGGCGCGGGCGTGGTGGCGCCCTTGTCGCCCAGCACCCAGCTGGCCCGGGGCTGGTCGTGGCTGGAGAGCAGGTTCATCAGCGCATGAAAGGCCGGTGGCGGCACCTGCTCGCGCAGGTGCTCCAGCTGGGCCGCCATGGCCTGGGCACTGCCGCCCGCGGCCCAGTCGAGCACCGCGTTGCGGAAGATGTAGTTCATCGTCGAGTCGAACATGTCGCCCAGCAGGTGCTTGGCGGGGTCGAACCAGGTCTCGGCGATGGTCAGCGCGTCGGGCCGGGTGGCCTTGACCACGCCGCGCCATTCGCGCCAGAAGTCGTCGGGCACCCAGGGCGCCACATCCATGCGCCAGCCGGCGGCGCCGCGCTGCAGCCAGTGGCGCGTGACCGAGTCGGGCGCGCGGTAGGCAAAGTGGCGCCACGCGGGGGCGTTCTTGTCGAGCTCGGGCAGGTCGGTCACGCCAACCCAGCCCTGGTACTGCTTGTCGGGCTCGCTCTGGCTGGTGTCGAAGCGGTACCAGCTGGCATAGGGCGAGGCCGGGTTGGGCCGGCCGCCGGCAAAAGCACCGACAGGAGCGCCGGCCGACGGCCCGCTGCCCGCGTGGTTGCCAAAGCGGTCGAAGTACACCGAGTCGCTGCCGGTGTGGTTGAGCGAGGCATCGGGGATGAAGCGCAGGCCCAGGCGCGCGGCGCTGGCGGTGAGGCGCTCGAAATCGGCATTGCTGCCAAAGCCGGGATCGATGCGGTGGTAGTCGGCCGTGTCGTACTTGTGGTTGCTGGCGGCCAGGAACAGCGGCGTGCTGTAGATCGCGGTGATGCCCAGGCGCTGCAGGTGCGGCAGCTTGTCGATCAGGCCGGCGATGTCGCCGCCGAAGAAGTCGTTGTTATAGAACGAGTCCGAGCCATCGCCGCTGCCGGGCCGGTAGGGCGTGCCGATCCAGCGCGCCTGGGCCTCGATCTGGTGGTGCTGGTGGTAGCGGCGCGTGCCGGGCTGCGGGTCGTTGCGCCGGTCGCCGTTGCGAAAGCGCTCGGGAAAGACGTAGTAGTACACCGCCTGCTGTGCCCAGGCCGGCACCCGGAAGCCCGGCTGGTAGACGCTGAGCCGGTAGCGCCGGATGGCGGTGGGCGAGGCCGGGCCGGCGGCCGGCATGGCCGCCACCGTGGCCAGGCCGCCCACACCCTTCTCGCGCGTCCAGGCCAGGGGTTCGGCGTTGTTGTGCAGCACCCAGGTCTGGCCGCCGATGCGGGCCTCGAACCAGTAGCCCTGCACGCCCACGGCGTTGAACTGCCAGGTCGCGCTGAACTGCTCGCGGCCCGCGCCCAGGCGTGTGCGCTGCATCGGCACCCGTGCCAGCGCGGTGTAGCGCAGCACGCTCTGGTCGCCTTCGAGTGTGCGCTGCTCGAGCACCAGCGTGAGGCTGTCCACGCCCGCGGCCGCCGCCACCGCGAAGCGCACGCGCTGCCCGGCCGGCACGGCGCCAAAGGGCTGCTTGTGCGCCAGCGCGCGCGAGTCGTAGCGCAGGCTGCGGGCCACCGGGTCGCTGACCTCGGCTGCGCGCAGCTCGGTGAGCTGGCAGCGCGGCTGGCCGGGCATCAGCGCCTGGCAGTCGTCGATCTGCAGTTGCGGCGGGCCGCCGGCCACCGGCCAGCGCAGCACCAGGCGGTGCAGGCCGCCGGCAAAGTGGCGCTGCAGCTCGCGGCCGCGGGCGGCCAGCGTGAGCGGGCCGCTGGCGGGCGGCATGGCCGCGCCGCCGGGCCCGGCGGGCTGGCCGAAATCGGCATCGGCGCTCCAGGCCTCGTCGCCGAGCTTGAAGCGCTGCTCGCCCTCCAGCGGCAGCACCAGCTCGTGGCGATCGCAGGCCCAGGGCAGGCGCTGGCGCTCGTCGGCCGTCCAGCCGTTGAGGCTGCCGCGCAGGTACAGCGTGCGGCCGGCCAGCGGGTCGGGCTGGCAGCCGGCCGGCGGGCTGCCGGGGGCGGCGGGCGTGGTGGCTGCGTTGGGTGCGTTGGCTGCGTTCGCTGCGGTGCTGGCGATATTGGCGGTCGAGGGCGCGGGTGCGGGCTCGGCCGCCGTGGCGCTGCCCGCGGCGGCCAGCAGCAGCGGCAACAGCAGGGGACGCCAGCTTGCCGGCGTCAGCGCGCGGCGCAGCGCGGCGCTCATTGCACGCGCTTGTAGTTGCTGTAGCCGCCGGCCGTGCTGGGTTGCGGCTTGAGCACCCACACGGTCTGCGGCGGCAGGCTGGCCATCAC
The DNA here is from genome assembly GCF_025290835.2 of Aquabacterium sp. OR-4. Taxonomy (NCBI): domain Bacteria; kingdom Pseudomonadati; phylum Pseudomonadota; class Betaproteobacteria; order Burkholderiales; family Sphaerotilaceae; genus Pseudaquabacterium; species Pseudaquabacterium prasiolae. The sequence continues at coordinate 783,520 of NZ_JAOCQD020000001.1, forward strand.
CATGCCGGCCTGCAGATTGACCACCTGGCCGCTGAGCTGGTCGACCAGGTTGTCGCCGTCCATCAGCTTGGAGTTGGCCACCATCACCGTGGTGTCGATGGCGGTCTTGCCCGGGTTGGCGATCACCAGCACGGTGTCGGTGGCGCGGTCGGTGTGGCGCTCGAAGGCCAGCACGTTGCCGCTGGCCTCGGCGCTGCGGAAGTCGCCCACGCGCAGCGCGCGGTGGGCCTTGCGCAGCGCGGTGAGCTGGCGTGTCCAGGCCAGGTCGGGGTGCTGGGCGGCCACGCGGTCCCAGCGCATCGGGCCGCGCATCTCGGGGTCGTCGCCACCTTCCATGCCCACCTCGCTGCCGTAGTACAGGTTCACCGCGCCGGGCAGCGTGAACATCAGCACCTGGGCCAGACGGCGGGCCTTGGCGTCGGGGATGGTGGTGGCCACGCGGAAGGTGTCGTGGTTGTCGAGGTAGAGCCAGCTCTTGAGCAGGTGCTCGTAGTCGGCGTCGCGCAGCATGCGGGCCGTCATGCGCTGGAAGGCGGGCGCGTCCAGCGTGCCGTTGGCCAGCGCGATCAGCAGCTTGCGCAGGCCGAAGTGCATCACGCCGTCGACCGACGGGAACCACTCGCGCGGGTAGTTCGGAATCTCGCCCAGCACCAGCGAGCCGGGCTTCTCGGCATGCGCGGCGCGGGTCAGCTCGTCGAGGTAGCGAAAGCCGATGTCGAAGGCCACGTCCAGGCGCCAGCCGTCGGCGCCGTCGCGCAGGTAGCTGCGCACCACCGAATCGGGTGCGCCCCACAGGTGCTGGCGCACGGCCGGCAGCTCGAGGTTCAGCTCGGGCAGGTTCTGTGCGTTCCACCAGGTGCGGGTGCCGCCCTGGTACTGCGGGCCGAACACGAACCAGTCCTTGCTGCCGGCCTCGCCGGCGGCGGGCACGCGGCCTTCGCGCTCGGCCTCGGCGGCGCGGTAGCGTGGCGCGTTGCGGCCCATGTGGTTGAACACGCCGTCGAGCACCAGCTTCAGGCCGCGGGCGCGGGCCTCGGCGGCCAGGCGGCGCAGGTCGTCGCGCGTGCCGTACTCGGGCGAGATCTGCTGGTAGTCGAGCGCGTCGTACTTGTGGTTGGTGTAGGCCAGCACGATCGGGTTGAGGTACAGCACCTCGGCGCCGAGCTGCTGCACATGGTCGAGGCGCGCGGTGGTGCTGGCCAGGTCGCCGCCCCAGAAGTCGATCTCGTGGCTCCAGAGCTTTTCGGCCTCGAGGTAGCGGCCGCGGCGCGGCTCCTCGGTCCAGCCGCGCAGGGTCTTGGGCGCCGGGTACAGCGCGCGCTTGGCCGCCAGGTTGGCGCTGGGCGCAAAGCGGTCGACCAGCACCTGGTAGACGATGGCGCCGTTGCGCCAGTCGGCCTCGCGCTGGGTGTAGCGGCCGGCCAGCGGCGCGTCAAAACTGTTGGCGTAGGTCATCGGGGTGGGGGTCTGGGCCAGCGCGCCGGCTCCGAGCTGGGCCGCCAGCGTGGCGGCAACAAGAAGGGGCTTCATGAGGCGGGTCATCCTTTCACGCCACCGGCGGTGAGGCCCGAGACGATCCAGCGCTGCGCCGCCAGGAACACCAGCGTGATCGGCAGGCCGCTCAGCACCGCGGCGGCGGCGAAGTCGCCCCACAGGTACTTCTGCTCGTACAGGTAGAACTTGCTGCCCACGGCCAGCGTGAGGTTGGGCTCTTCGCGCAGCAGCACGCTGGCCACCGGGTACTCGATGATGGTGCCGATGAAGGCCAGCACGAACACCACCATCAGGATCGGCACGGCCATCGGCAGCAGCACGCGGCGAAAGGCCTGCCAGTGCGTGGCGCCGTCGATCTTGGCGTTTTCCTCGATCTCGACCGGGATGGTCTCGAAGTAGCCCTTGATCGTCCAGATGTGCGTGGCCACGCCGCCGCAATAGGCCACCACCAGGCCGGCATGCGTTTCAACGCCCAGCCAGGGCAGGCTCTGGCCGATGCCTTCGAAGATGGCGTAGATGGCCACCAGCGCCACCGCCACCGGAAACATCTGCAGCAGCAGCATGCTGTTGAGGATGAGCGTCTTGTGCGCAAAGCGCAGCCGCGCAAAGGCATAGGCCGCGGTGGTGGAGATGGCCACGATCAGCAGCGCCGAGACGGTGGCGATCTTGATGCTGTTCCACAGCCACAGCAGCACTGGAAAGGGCGGCTGCACCAGCGTGCCGTCGGGCCGCGTCACGGCCATGCCCAGCGCCAGCTGCCAGTGCTCCCAGCTGATGGTGCTGGGGATCAGCGAGCCGGTGGCAAAGTTGCCCGGCCGCAGGCTGATCGACACCACCGCCAGCAGCGGAAACAGCGTCAGCGCGATCAGCACCCACAGCCCGACATGCAGCGCGCGCACGCGCCAGCGGTGGCTCTTGCCGGTGACCAGGGCCATGGTGCTTACCTCTTGGCGGGTGGCGCATCGGCGCTGCGCATGAAGCGCAGCTGCAGCAGCGCCATCAGCGCCACCATGCCGAAGATCAGGGTGGAGATGGCCGCGGCCAGGCCGAAGTTCTGGCCGGCGTCGGTGAAGGCGATGCGGTAGGTGTAGCTGACCAGGATGTCGGTGGTGCCGGCCGGCAGCTTGGTGTTCAGGACGTCGGGCCGGCCGTCGGTGAGCAGGCTGATCAGCACGAAGTTGTTGAAGTTGAACGCGAAGGCGCTGATCAGCAGCGGCATCAGCGGCCGCACGATCAGCGGCGCGGTGATGCGGCGGAAGTTGGTCCAGGGGCCGGCGCCGGCAATCGCCGAGGCCTCGTACAGATCGGCCGGAATGGCCTTCAGCAGCCCGGTGGCCAGCACCATGATGTACGGGTAGCCCAGCCAGGTGTTGACGATCAGCAGCATGGCCTTGGCCAGCAGCGGATCGGCAAACCAGGCCGGGCGGATGCCGAACAGGCCATCGAGGATGGCGTTGATCTCGCCGAAGTTCTGGTTGAACAGGCCCTTGAACACCAGGATCGAGATGAAGCCCGGCACGGCATAGGGCAGGAACAGCAGCGTGCGGTACAGCGTGCGGTGCTTCAGCCCCTCCCAGTTCAGCGCCACGGCCAGGCCCAGGCCCAGCGCGGTTGAGAAGATCACGGTGAGCGCCGAGAAGGTGACCGTCCAGCCGAAGATGGCGACGAAGGGGCCGCGGAAATCGGCATCGGCGAGCATGCGCTGGTAGTGCGCGAAGCCGATGCCCACCTTGAAGCCGGGCGTCAGCACCTGGCCCGGCGCGGTCTCGAAATAGCCGGTGTCGAGGTTGGGCCTGGCCAGCGTGCCATCGGCCGTGCTCCTGAGGCTGCCATCGGCCTGCCCCAGCCACAGCGGCTTGACCGGGGCGAACTCGCGCAGGCCGGCATAGCCCAGCACCGCGCCGCCGGGGACCTGGATGCGCAGGGCCTGCAGCGCCGGGCGCAGCGCGATGCGCTGGCGCAGGTCGGCGGGCGTGCCGGTGGCCGTGCCGGCATTGAGTGTGGCGGTGATGGGCGCGGCATCGGCAGCGGGCGGGCGGTCGAGGTCGAGCACCGCCGTGCTCAGCACCGGGCCGTCGCGGCCATCGGCCGGGGTCAGCGTCAGGCGGTGGCCCGAGGCCTCGCGCAGCAGCGCGAAGTCGTAGGCGCCGGCCTCGTCGAACTCGCGCTGGTCCAGCAGGTAGGCGCGGGCACGCTCCTGGCTGAGCAGGTGCGCCGAGGCGTAGTTGGTGAAGCCGATCTGCACCGTGTACAGCAGCGGAAACGCGGCAAACAGCAGCATGCCGGCCACGCCCGGGAACAGGTACTTCCAGGCGACGTTCTTGCCGGCGCTGGCGTAGAGGGTGAGTGCGGTGGCGCCGGCGGCGAGCAGGCCCAGCGCCCACATCGGCTGGCCGGCGGCGTAGGTGCGGAAAACGGCCCACAGCAGGATGAGTGCCGTGGCCGCTGCGACGGCATGTCGCGTCAGCGAGGAGGCTCTTGGTGCGCTCACGTTGCTTGTTTCTTGTGCTTGTCGTCGCGGTTGCCGCAAGCCGCGGCCCGCAAGGGCCAGGCGCCTGTGACGCTCATTTCACAAGCATCCGCGCCGCCGCGCCATCCAGCGCCTCTTTGGGCGGCTGTCGGCCCTGGGTGATGGCCTCCAGCGCCGCGTCCATCGCCGGCCAGAAGCGGCCGACCTCGGGGATGTTTGGAATCGGCGCGCCGGCGCGGACATTGGCCATGGTGGCGCGGATCAGCGGATCGGCCGACAGCTCGGCGTAATAGGCCTTGTTGGCCGGCGTGCCCAGCGGCACGTCGGCCGAGATGGTCTTCAGGCCGCTCAGCGACAGCACATGGTGCTCGAGGAACTCGCGCGCGATGTCCTTGTGCGGGCTGGGCGCGGTGATCATGCAGCCCAGCACGCCCACGAAGGGCTTGGCCGCCTGCCCGGCCACCGAGGGGATCGCCGCCACGCCGAAATCGATGCCGGCCTTGCGCGCGTTGTCCCAGGCCCAGGGGCCGCTGATCATCATGGCCACCTTGCCGGCGGCGAACTGCGACTCCATGTCGCTGTAGCGCGCGCCACGCGGCAGCGTGCCGCCCTCGATCAGGCGCGACAGCATCTGCGCGCCGGCCAGCGCGCCGGGGTTGTTGATGCCCACCTGCCGCGTGTCGGGCTCGCCGCGGGCATCGGCGCCGAAGATCTGGCCACCAGCCGCGGCCAGCATCGGCCAGGTGAAGAAGGCCTTGTTGTAGTCCCACAGCAGTGCGCGGGCGCCGCCGGCCTTGAGCTGGGCATCGAGTGCCGGCACGTCCTCGAAGCGCGTGGGCGCCACCGGCACCAGGGCCTTGTTGTGGATCAGGCCGATGGCCTCGAAGCTCACGGGATAGCCCCAGACCTTGCCGCGCCAGGTCCAGGCACGCCAGGCGGCGGGATCGATGGCGTCGCGCACCGCGCGGCCGGTGTGCACCGGCACGATCAGGCCGGCGCGGGCCCACTCGCCGGTGCGGTCATGCGGCCAGCAGAAGATGTCGGGGCCCTTGCCGGCGGCGGCCGCGGCCTGGAACTTGTCGGGCGCGGCCTCGGGGTGCTGCACCACCACCGTCACGCCCGAGGCGCGGGTGAAGGCGTCGCCCACCTGCTGCAGGCCGTTGTAGCCCTTGTCGCCGTTGATCCACACCAGCAGGCGCGGCGGCGCGGCCGCGGCCTGCAGTGCAGCGCCCAGCAGCGCCAGCATGCAGGCCCCGCGCCTGGCGAGCCGGCCGGCCGATCGCCCGCGGGCCGCATGGGCGCGATCGGCCGGCTGGGGTGCGGCCCGGTGCGCGGCCCGCACGGTCAGCGGCGGCCGTGGGCCTGTGCGACCGCTCAAGCCGCCACCGCCGGCCGCAGGCCCGCCGCCGGCGTGGCCTGCACCAGGCGCCGGAAGGCCAGGCCCTGGGCGTCGAACAGGTAGCAGGCCTCGGGCGGCAGCCACAGCGGCATGGCATCGCCCTGGCGCGGGCGCAGGCGGCCGTCGAGCTGGCAGGTGAGGGTGTCGTCCTCGGCGCCGGCAAAGTGGCTGTAGGCCTGGGTGCTGGAGCCCAGCGATTCCACAAAGGTGATGCGGGCGTCGATGGTGTTGCCGTCGCTGCCCCCTTCGGCGGCGCCCAGGTGCTCGGGGCGGATGCCCAGCGTCACCTTGTCGCCGGCCTTGGCGCGGGTGGCATCCACCCGGGCGCGGATCAGGCTGCCGTCGGGCAGCTTCACGGTGGCCTCGCCCGCCACCACGGCCACCAGCTCGGCGCCGATCAGGTTCATCTTGGGGCTGCCGATGAAGCCGGCCACGAACAGGTTGTCGGGGTGCTCGTACAGCGCCAGCGGCGAACCCACCTGCTCGATGCGGCCGGCGCTCAGCACCACGATGCGGTCGGCCAGGGTCATGGCCTCGACCTGGTCGTGGGTGACGTAGATCATCGTGGTCTTGAGCTCGTCGTGCAGCTTGGCAAACTCGTAGCGCATCTTCACGCGCAGCGCGGCGTCCAGGTTGCTCAGCGGCTCGTCGAACAAAAACACCTCGGGCTTGCGCACGATGGCGCGGCCGATGGCCACGCGCTGGCGCTGGCCGCCCGACAAATCCTTGGGCTTGCGCTTGAGCAGGTGCTCGATGTGCAGGATCTTGGCGGCGTTGTGCACCGCGGTGTCGATCTCGGCCTTGGGCACCTTGGCCAGCTGCAGGCCGAAGGCCATGTTCTCGTAGAGGTCCATGTGCGGATACAGCGCATAACTCTGGAACACCATCGCGATGCCGCGCTCGGCCGGCGGCACCTCGTTGACCAGGCGGCCGCCGATGCTCAGTTCGCCGCCGCTGATGTCTTCCAGCCCGGCAATGGTGCGCAGCAGCGTGCTCTTGCCGCAGCCCGAGGGGCCGACGAAGACCATGAACTCGCCATCGCGCACCTCGAGGTTCACGTCACGCAGCACATGCGTGTCGCCGTAGCTCTTTTGCACATTCACCAGTCGCACATCGGCCATGGGTTTGTCACCTCGGGCTGCACCGCGCTGGGGCGGGCTGCCTTGTTGTTGCTGTGGCCAGGCCGGCACGGCCCATGCATGGGGTGTGGGTGGCCTGTTGTAGAGAATATACAGATCGTTTGGTGCGGTGACAACGGTGCTTGCCCGCATCGCCAAATGCCGAACACTTGAAAAAACAAGCACTTAGCGATTTTCAAGACCAACCTCGGGGAATCCCGATGTAGGATAACTACACAAACAGGCCGCCAGTGGCGATACTTTCCGTCCCCAAGGAGTGGTGCCCATGCCCAAGACCCTGTCCTCTGCTGCGTCTGCCGATGCGGCTGCCTCCCAGGCCGCCGGCCTGGCGGCCGAGTTCCAGCGCCTGTACCGCCGTGCGCTGGCCCAGCGCAGCGATGCCGAGCGCGACAGCGCCACCTCGGCCGCCGCGGCCGAAGCCGCCCGCACGCTGCTGGCCGAGCGCTGGGCCGCCACCCAGGCGGCCGATGCCCAGCGCGGCGCCAAGGCCAAGCGGGTGCACTACCTGTCGATGGAATTTCTGATGGGCCGCGCCATGCACAACGCGCTGGCCGCGCTGGGGCTGGACGGCCAGTTGAGCGCCACCCTCGGCAAGGCTGCGCCCTCGCTGCAGGCGCTGATCGAGCACGAGCCCGATGCCGCGTTGGGCAACGGCGGCCTGGGCCGGCTGGCGGCGTGTTTTCTCGATGCCTTTGCCTCGCTGGGCCTGCCCAGCTTTGGCTACGGCCTGCGCTACGAGCACGGCATGTTCGCGCAGCTGATCCAGGACGGCCGCCAGATCGAGCTGCCCGACGAGTGGCTGCGCAACGGCAACCCGTGGGAGCTGCTGCGCCCCGAGCTGCGCTACCCGGTGGGCTTTGGCGGCATGGTGGTGGCCGAGGGCGGCCTGCGCCGCTGGGTGCCGGCCGAGATCATCCTGGCCCAGGCCTACGACTTCATCGTGCCCGGCCACGCCACCGAGCGCGTGAGCACGCTGCGCCAGTGGAACGCCCAGCCCTCGCATTCCATCGACTTTGCCGCCTTCTGCCGCGGCGAGCACCTGGCCGCCGCCGCCCATCTGCTGGAGAGCGAACGCCTGAACTGGGTGCTGTACCCCGACGACAGCACGCCGGCCGGCCGCGAGCTGCGGCTGCGCCAGGAGTTCTTTCTGGTCAGCGCCTCGGTGCAGGACATGCTGGCGCGCCACCTGCGCGAGGCCCGCGACGACATCCACAGCTTCGGCCGCTGCAACGCGGTGCACCTGAACGACACCCACCCGGCCCTGGCCCCGGCCGAGTTGATGCGCCTGCTGCTCGATGAACACGGCCTGGGCTGGGACGAAGCCTGGGCCATCACCCGCCAGGCCACCAGCTACACCAACCACACGCTGATGCCCGAGGCGCTGGAAACCTGGGCCATGCCGCTGTTCGAGCGCCTGCTGCCGCGGCACCTGGAAATCGTCTACGAGATCAACGCCCGCTTCCTGGCCGAGGTGCGCGCGCGCTTCCCGCACGACGAGGCGCGTGTCTCGCGCATGTCGCTGATCGACGAGCAGGGCGAGCGCCGTGTGCGCATGGCCACGCTGGCGGTGGTGGCCTCGCACACCGTCAACGGCGTGTCGGCGCTGCATTCCGAGCTGATGGTGCAGACCCTGTTTGCCGACTTTGCCGCGCTGTGGCCCGAGCGCTTCACCAATGTCACCAACGGCGTCACGCCGCGGCGGTGGCTGGCCCAGGCCAACCCCGGCCTCACGGCCCTGCTCGACAAGACCGTGGGCGAGGGCTGGCGCGCCGATCTGGGCCAGCTGGGCAAGCTGGCCGCCAAGGCCGCCGGCAAGAAGCTGGGCCAGGACTTCCTCAAGACCAAGCGCGCCAACAAGCTGCGCCTGACCGAGTACATCCGCCGCGAGCTGGGCCTGGCGGTAAACCCCGACAGCCTGTTCGATGTGCAGATCAAGCGCATCCACGAGTACAAGCGCCAGCTGCTGAACCTGCTGCATGTGGTGGCGCGCTACCAGGCCATCGTGGCCCATCCCGAGGGCCCCGATGGCCAGGGCTGGCAGCCGCGCACGGTGATCTTTGCCGGCAAGGCCGCCTCGGCCTACGTGGCGGCCAAGCAGATCATCCAGCTGATCCACGACGTGGCGCGGGTGGTCAACAGCGATCCGCGCGTGGGCGACCGCTTGAAGCTCGTGTTCCTGCCCAACTACGGCGTCAGCCTGGCCGAGATCATCATCCCGGCGGCCGACCTGAGCGAGCAGATCAGCACCGCCGGCACCGAGGCCAGCGGCACCGGCAACATGAAGTTCGCGCTCAACGGCGCCTGCACCATCGGCACCTGGGACGGCGCCAACATCGAGATGGCGCAAGGCATGGGCGAAGACAACATGTTCGTGTTCGGCCTGCGCACCGAGCAGGTGGCACAGGTCAAGGCCGCCGGCTACGACCCGCGCCTGCACTACGAAGAAAACCGGCAGCTCAAGGGCGTGCTCGACGCGATTGCCGGCGGCGCCTTCTCGCACCACGACCACGACCGCTACAAGGGCCTGGTGCACACCCTGCTGACGCGTGATCCGTACCTGCTGCTGGCCGACTTTGGCAGCTACCTGGCCACGCAGCTCGAGGTGGATGCGCTGTACGCCCAGCCCGCCGCCTGGGCCGAGCGCGCGCTGCGCAACATCGCCGGCATGGGTTTCTTCAGCGTCGACCGCACCATCGGCGAGTACCGCGACCGCGTCTGGGCGGTCATTTGAGTCCCCCCCGAAGCGCCTGCGGCGCCTCCCCCCGGGGGGCGCCGCCAGCGGCCCGGCAAAGCCGGTTCCGCGGCGGCCGCTGGGTTAGATCGCCGCATGTCATCCGGCTGGCGCACACTCAACCCCCATGCTGAGCGACGACGATCTGGCCGCGCTGCGCGAGGCGCGGCACCCCGACCCCTTTGCCGTGCTGGGCCTGCACGCGGTGGGCAAGGCGCTGTGGGCGCGCGCCTTCCTGCCCGGTGCGCGGGCCGTGACCCTGCGCGACACGGCCACCGGCCGCGCCGTGGTGGATCTGCCGCCGCGGCTGGATGCCCAAGGCCAGGCCAGCGGCCTGTTCGAGGCCCCGGTGCCGCGCCGCGTCAATGCCTTCGACTACCGGCTCGACATCACCTGGGCCGATGGCAGCAGCAGCCTGCTGGGCGATGCCTACCGCTGCGGCCCGCTGATCGGCGAGCAGGATCTGCACTACCTGGGCGAGGGCTCGCACCTGCGGCCGTTCGAGGTGCTGGGCGCGCATCCGCAAACCCTGGGCGAGGGCGTGCAGGCCATCGCCGGCACGCAGTTCGCGGTGTGGGCGCCCAATGCGGCGCGGGTCAGCGTGGTGGGCAGCTTCAATGGCTGGGACGGCCGCCGCCACCCGATGCGCGGGCGCGGCCCGTCGGGCGTGTGGGAGCTGTTCATTCCCGGCGTGGCGCCGGGCGACCTGTACAAGTTCGAGATCCGCACGCGCGACATGGGCGATGGTGGCGCCGTGCTGCCGCTCAAGGCCGACCCCTACGCCCGCGCCAGCCAGCTGCGCCCGGCCACCGCCAGCGTGGTGGCCGCGCCGCTGCCGCCGCGCCGCGCGCTGCCGGCCGGCCGCGCCGAGGCCAACCGGCGCGATGCGCCGATGGCGGTGTACGAGGTGCACCTGGGCTCGTGGCGGCGCCATCCCGATGGCCGCTTTCACAGCTGGGACGACCTGGCCGCCGCGCTGCCGGCCTATGCCGCCGGCCTGGGCTTCACCCACATCGAGCTGCTGCCGATCAGCGAGCACCCGTTCGACGGCAGCTGGGGTTACCAGACCCTGGGCCTGTATGCCACCAGCGCCCGCTTTACCGCGCCCACCGATGACGGCGCCCGCAGCGGCGACCCCGAGGGCTTCATGCGCTTTGTCGCCGCCTGCCATGCGCAGGGCGTGGGCGTGCTGCTGGACTGGGTGCCGGCGCACTTTCCGTCCGATGCCCATGGCCTGGCCCAGTTCGACGGCAGCGCGCTGTACGAGTACGCCGACCCGCGCGAAGGTTTCCACCGCGACTGGAACACGCTGATCTACAACTTCGGCCGCCACGAGGTGCGCAACTTCCTGGTCGGCTCGGCGCTGTACTGGATCGAGCGCTGCGGCGTGGATGGCCTGCGCGTCGACGCCGTGGCCTCGATGCTCTACCGCGACTACTCGCGCCCCGCAGGGCAGTGGATTCCCAATGCCCAGGGCGGGCGCGAGAACCTCGAGGCCATCGCCTTCCTGAAGCGCACCAACGAGGTCATCGGCGCCGAATGCCCCGGCGCCATCACCGTGGCCGAGGAGAGCACGGCCTTTGCGGGCGTCAGCGCGCCCACCTTTGCCGGCGGCCTGGGTTTTCACTTCAAGTGGAACATGGGCTGGATGAACGACACCCTGGCCTACATGGCCGAAGACCCGGTCAACCGCCGCTGGCACCACGGCCGCATGACCTTCGGCATGGTCTACGCGTTCAGCGAGAACTTCGTGCTGCCGCTCTCGCACGACGAGGTGGTGCACGGCAAGCGCAGCATCCTGGGCCGCATGCCCGGTGATGACTGGCAGCGCTTTGCCAACCTGCGCGCCTACTACGGCTTCATGTGGGGCCACCCCGGCAAGAAGCTGCTGTTCATGGGCCAGGAGTTTGCGCAGCCCACCGAGTGGAACCACGACACCGAGCTGCCCTGGCAGCTGCTGGGCGATGCCCGCCACGCCGGCGTGCAGCGCCTGGTGGGCGACCTGAACCGCCTGATGCGTGCCCAGCCCGCGCTGCACCGGCTGGATGCCGAGGCCAGCGGCTTCGAATGGGTCAGCGCCGACGCGGCCGACGAATCGGTGCTGGCCTGGGTGCGGCGCGACGGCCAGGGGGGTCAGGTGATCGTGCTCAGCAACCTCACGCCGGTGCCGCGCGAGGGCTTTCGCCTGGGGGTTCCGGAGGGTGTCGCCGCCTGGCAGGAGGTGCTCAACACCGACTCGGCCCACTACGGCGGCAGCAACCTGGGCAATGGCGGCGCGCCGCTGCGGGTGCGGCCGCAGCCGGCGCACGGGCGCATGCAGTCGATCACGCTGACCTTGCCGCCGCTGGCCACGCTGTTTCTGGTTCCTGCCCCTGTTGAATCGACATGACCGCATTGCCCGACACGATCGAAGAAGGCCGCCACGAACCCATGGGCGCGCTGGCCCGCGACGGTGGCGTCAATTTCGCGGTGTTCTCGCAGCATGCCCAGCGCATCGACCTGTGCGTGTTTGATGGCGACGGCGTGCGCGAGCTGCGCCGCTACCCGCTGCATGGCCCGCACGACGGGCTGTGGCACGGCTTTCTGCGCGGCGTGGGCCCGGGCCTGGTGTACGGCCTGCGCGCGCACGGCCCCTACCAGCCCGAGCACGGCCACCGCTTCAACCCGCACAAGCTGCTGCTCGACCCCTGCGCGCGCGAGATCGTCGGCCGCTTTCGCTGGGCGCCCGAGCACCACGGCTACGAGGTGGGCCACCCGGAGGGCACACGTTCGCTCGACAAGCGCGACAACGCGGCGCAGGCGCTCAAGGCCCGCGTGCCACCGCCGCCGCTGCCGGCGGTGAACCACCACCCGCGCGTGGCGCCGGCCGACCTGGTGCTCTACGAGGTGCATGTGCGTGGCTTCTCGATGCAGCTGCCGGGTGTGCCGGCCGAGTTGCGCGGCACCTATGCCGGCCTGGCGCATCCGGCGGCCATTGCCCACTTCAAGCGCCTGGGCGTCACCAGCCTGAGCCTGCTGCCGGTGCAGTACCACCTCGATGAAGCCGGCCTGGCCGCGCGCGGCGCGGTCAACTACTGGGGCTACAACACGCTGGGCTTCTTCTGCCCCGACCCGCGATTTGCCCAGCGGCCCGACGACCCCAGTGCGGTGAACGACGAGTTCCGCGCCATGGTGGCCACGCTGCACGACCATGGCCTGGAGGTGCTGCTGGACGTGGTCTACAACCACACCGCCGAGGGCAGCGAGGCCGGCCCGACGATCAGCTTTCGCGGGCTGGATCACGCCAGCTGGTACCGCCTGGTGTCGGGCGACCACAGCCGCTGCGAAAACCTCACCGGCTGCGGCAACACCGTGCACACCGCGCATCCGCGCGTGTCGCAGTTCGTGCTGGACTCGCTGCGCTACTGGGTGCAGGAGATGGGCGTGGACGGTTTTCGCTTCGACCTGGCGCCGGTGCTGGGCCGCACCCGCCACGGCTTCGACCCGCATGCCGCGTTTTTTACCGCGCTGAAGCAGGACCCGGTGCTCAACCGCGCGCACCTGATCGCCGAGCCCTGGGACATCGGCCCCGACGGCTACCAGGTGGGCCGCTTTCCGGGCCGCTGGCTGGAGTGGAACGACAAGTTCCGCGACACGGCGCGCCGCTACTGGATCGGCCGCAGCAACGGCATGGGCGTGAGCCGCGGCGAGTTTGCGCGGCGCTTCACCGCCAGCAGCGACCTGTTCCACCACGGCCAGCGGCGGCCGAGCGCCAGCGTGAACTTCATCGTCGCGCACGACGGCTTCACGCTGATGGACCTGGTGAGCTACAGCCGCAAGCACAACCAGGCCAACGGCGAAGACAACCGCGACGGCCGCAACGACGAGCCCGCCACCGGCTTCGGCACCGAGGGCCCCACCGCCGAGCCCGGCCTGGTGGCGCTGCGCCAGCGCGTGCGCCGCGCCATGCTGACCACGCTGATGCTGGCCCAGGGCACGCCGATGCTGTGCGCCGGCGACGAGATCGGCAACACCCAGGGCGGCAACAACAACGCCTACTGCCAGGACAACCCGACCACCTGGCTCGACTGGGCCGGCGCCGACACCGACCTGGCCGCGTTTGTGGGCGAGCTGGCGGCCCTGCGCCGGGCCGAGCCGGCGCTGCGCCACGACCGCTGGTTTCAGGCGCGCAGCACCGGGCCCGACGAGCGCTCGCTGAGCTGGTTTGCGCCCAGCGGCCACGAGATGCAGGTCAATGACTGGCACGACGCCCAGCAGCAGGCCCTGGCCTGCCGCATCAACGGCGAGCCGCCCGAGCGCGTGGGCCACCATGCGCTGCTGCTGGCCTTCAACCCCGAGGCCCTGGCGCTGCCCTTCACGCTGCCCGCGCCCGGGCCGTGGACGCTGCTGCTCGACAGCAGCGGCGACCTGAGCGCCGCTCACCGCGCCGCCCATCCGCAAGGCGCGGGCGAGGTGCTGCGCGTGCCGCCGCAGTCGGTGGTGGTGCTGCGGCAGCTCAACCCCTGATCGCCGCCCGGCCACGGCACCACGAACCGCGAACACGAGAGACAACGCGCCATGAACCTCCACCAACGCGCCTCGGGCGTGCTGCTGCACATCACCTCGCTGCCCGGCCCGCATGGCATTGGCGACTTCGGCCCGGCGGCGCGGCATTTCGTCGACTGGCTGGCCGGCTGCGGCCAGCGCATCTGGCAATGGCTGCCCACCACGCCGATCGGCCCCGGCAACTCGCCCTACCAAAGCGTCTCGGCCTTTGCCGGCAGCCCGCTGATGGTGGCGCTGGAGCCGCTGATCGCGGCCGGCTGGCTGGCCGCACCGGCCACCGTGCCGCCACCGCACCGCGACGCGCTGGGCATTGCGCGCGTCGACTTCGGCGCCGTGATTCCCTGGCGCATGGCCCAGCTGCGCGAGGCCTTTGCCGGCTACAGCGCGCGCAGCACGCCGGCCGAGCGCGTGGCGCTGGCGGCCTGGGCCCAGGCCCAGGCTGAAACCGGCGACTGGCTGGACGACTACTGCCTGTTCATGGCACTGGAGACCGCCCACGGCGGCCAGCCCTGGTGGCTGTGGCCGGCGCCGCTGCGCGCCCGCGACGCCGCAGCGCTGAGCGCCGCGCGCGCCGAGCACGCCACCGAGATCGCCTTCTGGCAATGGCTGCAATGGTGTTTTGACACCCAGTGCGTGGCGCTCAAGGCCTATGCCAACAGCAAGGGCGTGAGCATCCTGGGCGACCTGCCCATCTTCATCGCCCACCACAGCGCCGACTGCTGGGCACGCCCTGACCTGTACGAGCTGGACGCGCACTTCCAGCCCACCGTGGTGGCCGGCGTGCCGCCCGACGACCTGGGCCCCGAAGGCCAGCGCTGGGGCAACCCCATGTACCGCTGGGAGCGCATGGCCGCCGAGGGCTGGGCCTGGTGGACGGCGCGCGTGAAACGCATGCTGCACCAGGCCGATGCCTTCCGCATCGACCACTTCCGCGGCTTTGCGGGCTACTACGAGATCCCGTCCAGCAGCCCCGATGCGCGCACCGGCCAGTGGAAGAAGGGCCCGGGCAAGGCGCTGTTCGATGCCATTTCCAAGGCCTTGGGTGATGTGCCCATCGTGGCCGAAGACCTGGGCTTCATCACGCCCGACGTGCACGAACTGCGCGATGCGCTGGGCTACCCCGGCATGAAGATCCTGCAGTTCGGCTTTGGCGGCGACGGCGAGCACGAGTTTCTGCCGCACAACTGGCGCCGCGACGTGGTGGTGTACACCGGCACGCACGACAACGACACCGCCCACGGCTGGTGGCATGCCGCGCCCGAGCGCGAGCGGCGTTATGCCGGCACCTACCTGGCCTGCGGCGCGCACGATGTGCACTGGGCCATGATCCGCGCCGCGCTCAACTCGGTGGCCAACCTGGCCATCTTTCCGCTGCAGGACGTGCTGGGCCTGCCCAGCGCCCACCGCATGAACGTGCCCGGCACCCTGGGCGACCCGAACTGGACCTGGCGCTTCGACTGGCCCATGGTGGGCGACGAGCCCGGCCGCGTGCTGGGCCTGCTGACCGCCGCCAGCGGCCGTGGCGCGTTCGAGCTGCTGGGCGTGGGCGTGCCGGAGAAGCGGCCGCCGCCGGCTTCTTACTGAGCTTCAGCCGGCCCGCATCGGCAAGGCGCTGTCGGCCTCCGCCTCCGGCCACAGCGCCGGAAAGTAAAAGCGCAGCGCGTGCAGCGGCAGGCCGAACCTGACCTTGCCCTGCACGCTGTCGCTGACCAGCAGCCCGCGCTTGACAAGGGCCGTGAGCAGGTTCACCGCCGTGCGGTCACCCAGGCCGGTCATGCGCTTGAACTCGCCCCGCTCGATTTCCAGGCCGGTGACGAACAGGTAGTGCAGCGGCCGCAAGGCTTCCAGGCGCACGCCGTTTTTCAGCACCTCCTGCTCGAAGCTCAGGCAGGCGGCGATTCGTTGATCGATGGCGCCCAGGTTCAGCATGCCGCGCATGAAGGCCACCTGATCCAGGCAGACATCGAGCACATAGTCGATCCAGCTCACCAGCGCCGCTTCGCTGAGGTTGCCGCGGCCATCCAGGTCGCCGCGGCGTGGCTCGTCGGCAGCCGCCAGCAGCGCGTAGTACCGGTCCACGCTGCGTGCAAAGCCGCGCAGCGGCGACCACAGGCCACCGGTGTAGCCCAGCGCATTGAGGGCCGCATGCGTGTGCAGGCGCATCACCCGTCCGTTGCCATCAACGAAAGGGTGAATCCAGCCCAGGCGCTGGTGCGCCGCGGCCACCGCCACCAGCGTGGCGTCACCCCGCCGCACGCCACCGTAGAACGACGCCCAGCGCGCCAGAAACTCGCCCAGGCTGGCGGCGGTGGGCGCCACATGCTGGCCCACACTCACCTCGCGTGTGCGCCATTGGCCGGGCTCGATGGGCGTGCCTTCATCGGTGTTTAGATCGGCGGCGGGCAGCCTGGCAAACAGCGCGCGGTGGATGTGCTGCACGGCGCCGGGCGTGTACAGCGCCGCCATGCCGTCCGGGCCGGCAAAGCGCGCCTCCAGATCGGCCTCCGTGTCGATGTGCGCGATGGCCAGGCGCTGGCGCGCGGCCAGCTGGGCGTCTTGCGAAAAATCCTTGTGCAGCGCCTGCTCCAGCTCGTAGGGGCGCGTGTGCTGGCCCTCGATGCGGTTGGAGTAGTACGAATTCATGGCCCGCAGCAGCGTGCGCAATTCGGTGCCCAGCGGCTGGCTGGCCAGCGAGGTGGCCGCCAGCGCCAGGTCATGCGCCTTAGCCAGCAGCGGCTCTTGCCGCGCGGCAGAAGGCAGCAGGGGTTCAAACTGGTGGGGGGCGTTGTACATGTACGCTCTTGCGAACTCAGATGCTGCCATAACCCATTGTCATCAATGGATTAAGTAGTCAGACTGCTTTGTCGCTTGCGTACTTTACTGCGAACCTGATTGCGGCAAGTTGCTTTCACGCCGCCAGCACGATGTGGCTTGCCTTGATGATGGCCCGTGCCGCCTGGCCCACGGCCAGGCCCAGATCGGCCACCGCTTCTTGCGTGATCACCGCATGCACCACGCTGCCGCCCGGCAAGGTGATCGCCACCTCGGCATTCACCGGGCCGAGGGTCAGGGCGCTGACGGTGCCGCTGAGCTGGTTGCGGGCCGAGTCGCGCAGGCCGGCGTCGGCCCCGCTGTCTGCCCCAGCCGTGGCCACGATCACCCACGGCGCCTTGACGATGGCCACGGCGCGGCCGCCCACGGCCAGGCCCAACTCGCGGGCGGCGGCCTGGGTGATCACGGCGGTGAGCGCATCGCCGCCGGGCAGCTGCAGCCGCACCTCGCAGTTCACCGGGCCGGCGGTGAGGGCGCCGACGAGGCCGTCGAACTGGTTGCGGGCACTGGTTTGCAGGCCTGTGCGGGGCAGGAGATTGGGCATGGCGCTTCCTGACATCGGGAGAGTGGGGAGGCTTGGCACGCCGATTGCGTTGTATCGTTCAAGATACGACGCTTGTCGGCTTTCTGACAGAGCCAGCCTATGCCCAGCCCCGTGCACGCCGCAACCATAACGCCTGCCCTCCAACGGTGCGCAACCAGCCTCGGCGCAGGCTTGAGCGCTTGGCCCAGCCGTTCGTTATGTTGTGAACCATACAACCCTGACGGAGCCTGGCATGGCTGAGCCCGCGCTTCCGTCGGCGCCGCCCAAGCCGCGCCAGGGGGTGCCGCGGCTCACCGGCCGGCTGGAGGTGGACACCGACCTGGGCAGCTTTCTCGGCGACACCCGCGTGCGCCTGCTCGAAGCCATCGATGTGCACGGCTCCATCTCGCAGGCGGCCAAGCATGTGCCGCTGTCGTACAAGGCCGCCTGGGACGCGGTGGACGCGATGAACAACCTGGCCGACCAGCCGCTGGTGGCGCGCAGCACCGGCGGCAAGGCCGGCGGCGGCACGCGGCTCACCGAGCATGGCCGGCGTGTCATCGCGCTGTACCGCGCGATGCAGGCCGAGTACCAGGCCGCGCTCGACCGGCTGGCTGCGCAGTTCAGCGCGCTGCCCGGTGGCGATGCGCGCAGCTTCCAGCGCCTGCTGCGGCGCATGGCGGTGCGCACCAGCGCGCGCAACCAGTTCGTCGGCACGGTGTGCGCGCTGCGCGAGGGGCCGGTGGATTTCGAGGTGCGCCTGCGGCTCGATGAATCGCTGGAGCTGGCCGCGGTGGTCACGCGTGAATCGGCCGAGACGCTGGGGCTGGCCATCGGCAGCGAGGTGATCGCGCTGGTCAAGGCCTCGTCGCTGCTGGTGTTCACCGACGCGGCGCTGCGTGTCAGTGCCCGCAACCAGCTGTGGGGCACGGTGGCGCGCGTGGTCGATGGGCCGGTGAACGCCGAGGTGGTGATCGATCTGGGCAGCGCCCGCAGCGCGGTGGCGGTGCTCACGCGCGATTCGGTGGCCGCGCTGGGCCTGGCCGAGGGCGTGCGCGCCTGCGCGGCGTTCAAGGTGTCGAGCGTGATCCTGGCCGTGATCGATTGAAGTTCAAGCATCGAGAGGAACCCGACATGCAACCTGCCCACATGGCTCCGCGCCGCATCTGGCTGACTGCGCTGGCCACCGTCACCAGCCTGGCCGCGCTGCCGGCGCATGCTGACGAAGTGCTGGTGGCCGTGGCCGCCAACTTCGCCGCGCCGCTGCAGAAGATTGCCGAAGGCTTTGCCGCTGCCACCGGCCATGTGATCAAGCCCTCGGCCGGCGCCACCGGCAAGTTCTATACGCAGATCGTGGCCGGCGGCGCGCCCTTCCAGGTGCTGATCGCCGCCGACGACGAGACGCCCAAGAAGCTGGTCGCCGAAGGCCACGCGGTGGCCGGCAGCAACTTCACCTATGCCATCGGCCAGCTGGTGCTGTGGAGCGCCACGCCGGACCTGGTGGATGAGCAGGGCGCGGTGCTGGCGGCCGCGGCCAGGTTCAGCAAGTTGGCGATCGCCAACCCCAGGATCGCGCCCTATGGCGTCGCGGGCTTGGAGGTGGTCAAGGCCAGGGGCCACACCGAGGCCATCACGCCCAAGCTGGTGACGGCCGAGTCCATTTCCCAGGCCTACCAGTTCGCGGTGACGGGCAATGCCGAGCTGGCCTTCGTGGCGCTGTCCCAGGTGCAGGTGCCGGGCAAGCCCGCCACGGGCTCGATGTGGAAGGTGCCGCAGTCGCTGTACGGTGAGATCCGCCAGGACGCCGTGCTGCTCAAGCCCGGCGAAAGGAGTGCCGGCGCGAAGGCGCTGCTGGCCTATCTGAAGACGGCGCCGGCCCAGGCCGTGATCCAGGCCTATGGCTACCGCCACTGAGCTGCCGGGGGTCGCCACGTGATGACGCCTGACGACTGGACGGCCATCGGCCTGACCGCCCGGCTGGCCGCGCTGACCACCGTGCTGCTGCTGCTGGTGGGCACGCCGGTGGCCTGGTGGCTGGCGCGCACGCGCTCGCCGGCCAAGCTGCTGGTGGCCTCGCTGGTGGCCATGCCCATCGTGTTGCCGCCATCGGTGCTGGGCTTCTACCTGCTGCTGCTGATGGGGCCGCAGGGGCCGCTGGGCCAGCTCACCACGGCGCTGGGCCTGGGGCGGTTGCCGTTCACCTTCACCGGCCTGGTGGTGGCCTCGGTGCTGTACTCCATGCCCTTCGTGGTGCAGCCGCTGCAGCAGGCCTTCGAGGCCATTCCCGAGCGCGCGCTGGAAGCCGCGGCCACGCTGCGCGCAGGTCCCTGGGACCGCTTCGTCACCGTGGCCCTGCCGCTGGCGCGGCCGGGCTTTCTCACCGCCAGCGTGGTGGGCTTTGCGCACACCGTGGGCGAGTTCGGTGTGGTGCTGATGGTGGGCGGCAACATCAGCGGCCAGACCCGCGTGCTCTCGGTGTCCATCTACGACCATGTGGAAGCCGGCGAATTCGGCGCTGCGCACCGCCTGTCGCTGATGATGGTGCTGTTCTCGCTGGTCGTGCTGCTGGGCCTGCAGTGGGCGCAGCGGCGCAAGGCCGTGACGCCGGAGGCGCCATGAGCGCTCCCGCCCGGCCGCTCCGAGGAGCGCGCGTTCCTCCCGCGGGGAGGTGGTCGCGCAGCGACCGGAGGGGCGTCCAATGAGCAACATCGTTGCCACGCTGCGCCTGCCGCGGCGTGATTTCACGCTGGCGGTCGATCTGGCGTTGCCGGGCCAGGGCGTCAGCGCCCTGTTCGGCCCCTCGGGCTGCGGCAAGACCACGGTGCTGCGCGCGCTGGCCGGGCTGGAGCGCGCGGCCGGTCGCATCGTGGTCGATGGCCAGGTCTGGCAGGACGATGCCGCGGGCGTGTTCGTGCCCACGCACCAGCGGCCGCTGGGCTATGTGATCCAGGAGGCGGCGCTGTTCCCGCACCTGGACGTGGCCGCCAACCTGGCCTATGGCCGCCAGCGCAGCCGCGCCGATGCGCAGCGCATCGCGCTGGATGCGGTGGTCGATCTGCTGGGCATCGGTGCGCTGATGGCGCGGCGGCCGGCCACGCTGTCGGGCGGCGAGCGCCAGCGCGTGGCCATTGCCCGCGCGCTGGCCACCGGCCCGCGCCTGCTGCTGATGGACGAGCCGCTGGCCGCGCTGGACGCCGCGCGCAAGGCCGAGATCCTGCCCTACCTCGAGCGCCTGCACCGCGAGCTGGCACTGCCGGTGGTGCTGGTCACCCATGCCATCGACGAGGCCGCACGCCTGGCCGATCACCTGGTGCTGATGGCGCGCGGCCAGGTGCTGGCCGCCGGCCCGCTGGCCGAGCTGCTGGCCCGGCCCGAGTTGCCGCTGGCCCGGCACGACGAGGCCGGCGTGGTGATCGACGCTGCGGTGGCCGAGCACGATGCGCGTTACGGCCTCACCCGCATCGGCTTTGCCGGTGGCGGCCTGTGGCTGGGCCAGGCCGCCGTGCCGCTGGGCCAGCGTGTGCGCGCCCGCGTGCTGGCCCGCGACGTGAGCGTGACGCGCCAGCCGCCGCAGGAAACCAGCGTGCTCAACGTGCTGCCGGTGGTGCTGCAAAGCCTGCACACCGACCGCAGCACCGCGCTGCTGCGCCTGGCGGTGTGCGCCGATGCGGCCCAGGGCGCGCCGGTGGCCGGGCCGGTGCACCTGCTGGCCCGCATCACCCGCCGCAGCCTGGAGACGCTGGCGCTGCAGCCCGGTGAGGTGCTGTATGCCCAGATCAAGGGCGTGGCGCTGATGTAGCCGGGCGCGGCCCGCGGGGCTCAGCGCCCGATCACGCGGTACACGCGCAGGCTTTGCGCCGGCAGCGCCACCTGGGCCTGGCCGCTGCCATCGGCCGCGGCGGGCGGCGCATCGGCCGGCCACAGCGCCTGCAGGCGTGCGCCGCGCGGCAACCCGGGCACACGGGCCTGGCCGGGCGTGGTGGCGTAGTTCATCAGTACCAGCGTGCGCTCGCGGCCCAGCGCGCGCTGCCAGCCCAGCAGCAGGCCGTCGGCAAAACTGTGCTCGAAGCGGCCGCGGGCGATGCTGGGCAGCGTGTTGCGCAGGCCGATCATGGCGCGGTAGAAGTGCCACAGCGAGTCGGCCTGCTGCCGCTGCGATTGCAGGTTGTGCGTGGCGCGGTTGGGTGCCAGCGGGCGGAAGGGCGTGCCGGTGCTGAAGCCGGTGTTGCGGCCGTCGGCGGTGTCGGCCGTCCAGCTCATGGGGGCGCGCAGCGGCAGATCGCCGGGCAGCTCGGCCACGCCGGCCTGGCCCACTTCTTCGCCGTAGTAGATGAAGGGTGTGCCGGGCTGCAGCAGGTAGCCGGCGGCGGCCAGCTGGTAGCGGGCCTGCCAGCCGGGCGTGCCGCCGCCCACCTGGTCCCACAGGCGCTGGCCGGCAAAGATGTCGTGGTTGGAGACAAAGCTGGCCATGCCGGGCCGCGCGCTGCGGTAGTAGCGCGCCAGCTCGGCCACCGATTCGGGCCGGCCCATGGCCGCGCCCACGAAGTGCTGGGTGTAGCCGAACGCAAACGCGCCGCCGCACACGGCCGGGTCGCCCCAGGCCTGCGGCTGTGCGGTGGCCTCGCACACCACATGGCGGCGCGGGTAGGCGCGGATCAGGTCTTGCAGGCCTTTGGTGATGCGCCGGCTTTCGGGCTGGTCGTTCCAGTCCTTGGCGCTGTTCTCGATCAGGTGCGGCACGGCGTCCAGCCGAAAGCCGGCCAGCCCGCGGTTGAGCCAGAAGCGCAGGCTGTCGCGGTGGTAGCGCAGCACGGCCGGGTGGCGCAGGTTGAAGTCGGGCATGTGCGGCCCGAAGGTGGCGAAGTAGAAGCCGCGTGCCGTGTCGTCGGGGCGCGGCAGGGCTTTCGGATCGCCGTTGAAATCCCAGGGCGCGCTGGCCAGGTGGTACCAGGGGTCCTGGCCCCAGATGTCCCAGCCGCGCGGGCGCTCGCCGTCGGCCCACACGAACCAGTCGCGCCAGCGGCTGGCCGGATTGGCGCGCGCCGCCACGAAAAACGCATGCGCCGCCGCGGCATGGTTGACCACGTAATCCATGATGATGCCGATGCCGCGCTGGCGGGCCTGGCGCACCAGCTCGTCCAGATCGGCCAGCGTGCCGTAGGCCGGCTCGATGGCGCGGTGGTCGGTGGTGGCGTAGCCGTGGTCGTGGTCGCCGCTGGCGGTGATCGGCATCAGCCAGATGCCGCGGATGCCCAGCGCCTGCAGCTCGTCAAGCTTGCCGATGAGGCCGCGCAGGTCGCCGATGCCGTCGCCGTTGCTGTCGGCATAGGCGCGCACGAAGATCTCCATGAACGCGCCGTGCTGCCAGTGCGGCGGCAGCGGCTTCAGCCCGCGCTCGGCGCTGCGTGCCGGCACCGGGCGGGTGTCGGGCCAGGGCGGCGTGGCCGTGCTGGTGGCCGTGCTGGTGGTCGTGCTGGTGGTCGTGCTGGTGGCGGCGCTGGTGCCGGCGTTGGCGTTGGCGGCACCAGCCACCCACAGCAGGGCCAGGGCCCCGGCGGCGGCCCGGCACAGGCGACTTGGTGTTCGCATGGAGAGACTCTGGTTTGTAGTGAAACTACACTTTATCGGTCGCGGCCTTCCACGGCTCTCCGAGAAAGTCTCTATGGCAGTGTTTGGTTTGGGTGCATGGGTTCGTAGTTTTGCTAGCTTTGGCGGGGCCCTGGCGGTGGCCAGCGCGCAGGGCCAGGCCCTGCCCGCGCTGCCCACGCTGCCGGCCATGAGCCTGGCCGATTGCGATGCCCCCGGCATCGCCGGCACGCTGCAGCCCGAAGCCCAGGCCCTGCCCGAGGCGCGCGGCATCTGGCTCGATGCCACCCGCCTGCAATGGCCCGGCACGGCACCCGCCGCCGCCGGCGAGGGCCGCGCCCGCCTGTTGTGGGCCGCCGGGCCCACGCTGCACACCGAGCCCGGCGGCAGCGCCGGCGGGGCCGATCTGGCCTGGGTGCTGCAGCCCGACCGCACGGCGCTGCCGGCCGCGCTGGCCACCCGCTTTGCCCATCTGCTGCCTGGCGCGCGCTGGCAGCTGCCGCCCGAGGCCGCCACGCCCGAGGCGCTGCGCAGCCTGCACCGCGGCCAGCTGCGCCTGGTGCTGGAAGACGCCGCCGGCCGCATCCTGGCGGCCACCCGCCTGCAGGCCGCCGGCGCGCTGGACGCGCTGTATGCCAGCGCGGCAACGGCCAGCCCGCCCGTTGCCGCCGCGCCAACGGCCGCCAGGGCCGGTGCGCCCGACCTGGCCGCCGCACTGGGCGCCACGCCCACGCTGCGCACGCCGTTTGCCACCCGTTTTGCGCTGTGGGCACCCACGGCGCGCCAGGTGGCGGTGTGCCTGCATGCCGGCCCGCAGGCCGCGGCGCAGGCCGTGCAGCCGCTGGCGCTGCAGGCCGGCAGCGGCGTCTGGCAGCTCACGGCCCCTGGCGACCACCGCGGCCGCAACTACCGCTACCTGGTGGATGTGTACGTGCCCGGCCACGGCCTGCTGCGCCAGCGGGTCACCGATCCGTACGCGCTGAGCCTGTCGGCCGATTCACAGCTCGGCTGGATCGGCCGGCTCGACGATCCGCAGCTGGCGCCGCGTGGCTGGGCCAGCGCGCCGCGGGGCCGGCCGCTGGCGGCCAACACCGAGATGGCGGTCTACGAGCTGCATGTGCGCGACTTCTCGCGCGACGATGCCGGCGTGCCCGCCGCCCAGCGCGGCAAGTACGCGGCCTTTGCGCACCCCGGCAGCACCGGCATGCGCCACCTGCGGGCCCTGGCCCGCGCCGGCCTGACCGATGTGCACCTGCTGCCGGTGTTCGACCTGGCCACCGTGCCCGAGCAGGGCTGCGTCACGCCCGCCGTGCCCGAGGCGCCGCCCGACAGCCTGGCCCAGCAGGCCGCGGTGATGGCCACGGCCGCGCGCGACTGCTTCAACTGGGGCTACGACCCGCTGCACTTCAATGCCCCCGAGGGCAGCTACGCCAGCAGTGCCGGCGATGGCGCGGTGCGCATCCGCGAGTTCCGCCAGATGGTGATGGCGCTGCATGCCGCCGGCCTGCGCGTGGGCATGGACGTGGTCTACAACCACCTGTCGGCCAGCGGCCAGCAGCCGCATTCGGTGCTCGACCGCATCGTGCCCGGCTACTACCACCGGCTCGACGCCAAGGGCGTGGTCGAGCGCAGCACCTGCTGCGACAACAGCGCCACCGAGCACGCGATGATGGGCCGGCTGATGCGCGACTCGGTGCGGCTGTGGGCGCGCCACCACCGCATCGACTCGTTCCGCTTTGACCTGATGGGCCACCAGCCGCGCGAGCAGATGCTGGCCCTGCAGGCCGAGCTGCGTGCCGAGCTGGGCCGCGACATCCAGCTGCTGGGCGAGGGCTGGAACTTTGGCGAGGTGGCCGACGGCGCACGCTTCGTGCAGGCCGCCCAGGGCCGCCTGGCCGGCACCGCCATCGCCACCTTCAGCGACCGCGCCCGCGACGCACTGCGCGGCGGCGGCGTGGGCGATGCCGGCGAGGCGGTGATCGGCCGCCAGGGCTGGCTCAACGGCCTGGGCACGGCGCCCAACGCGGTGTCGGCGCGCCAGGGTGCCGAGGCGCAGCGCCGCGAGCTGCTGGCCGCCGCCGACCTGCTGCGCCTGGGCCTGGCCGGCACGCTGGCCGGCTACCGCTTTACCGGCCATGACGGCGTGCGGCGCAGCGGCGCCGAGATGCTGTACGCCGGCCGCCCCGGCGCCGGCTACGCGGCCCAGCCCGACGAGGTGGTGAACTACGTGGAGAACCACGACAACGCCACGCTGTGGGACAGCAACGCCTTCAAGCTGCCGCTGGCCACCGCGTCGGCCGAGCGCGCGCGGGTGCAGGTGCTGGGACTGGCCATCACCGCCATCAGCCAGGGCGTGCCCTACTTTCATGCCGGCGTCGACCTGCTGCGCAGCAAGAGCCTGGACGGCAACAGCTTCGATTCGGGCGACTGGTTCAACCGGCTCGACTGGAGCGGCCAGACCCACCACTTCGGCAGCGGCCTGCCACCGGCGGCCGACAACGCCGCGCTGCATGCGCTGATGGCACCGCGCCTGGCCGATGCGGCGCTGAAGGCGCAGCCGGCCGACATTGCGCTGGCGCGCCAGGCGCTGCGCGACTGGCTGGCCATCCGCCGCAGCAGCACGCTGTTTCGCCTGCGCACGGCCGACGCGGTGCAGCAGCGGCTGGTGTTTCACGACACCGGCCCGGCACAGAACCCTGCCCTGGTGGTGGCCGAGCTCGATGGCCGCGGCCTGGCCGGCGCCGGCTGGCGGCGGCTGATGCTGCTGCTCAACACCCACCCCGAGGCGCAGGCCATCCAGCTGCCCGGCGCCGCCGGCCAGCGCTGGCAGCTGCACCCGGTACTGGCCGCGCCTGGCGCCGCCGACGCACGGCTGCGCCGCCAGGCCACGGTGGACGCGGCCCGCGGCCGCTTCGAGGTGCCGGGGCGCAGTGCGGTGGTGTGGGTGCAGCGCTAGCGAACTGCCGCCGCCACGTTGCTGCGTGCCTGCCCCCCCTTGCGGCGCAGCAGGCCCAGCGTCAGCAGGCCGGCGGCCAGCAGGGCGGCGGGCTCGGGCTCGGGCACCGCGCTGGCCAGCAGCGTGATGGTGAAGCTGCCAACGGCCGAGCCGTCGGTGGTGACGCTGGGGTCCAGGCCCATCAGGTTGAGTGACAGGCTGCTGGCGGTGTAGCTGATGTCGCTGCTGTCCAGGCCCACGATGTTGGTGCTGAGCGTGAAGCCGGCCAACGTGTAGCCGCTGCCCAGGCTCAGGCCGCTGAACACCAGGCCGTTGAAGCTGGTGCCGGCGCTGGCGTCAAAGCTGGCCAGCAGGGTGCCGGTGAGGGTGGTGGCGCCGATGTCGAGGCTTTCGCCATCCACCAGGCCGGCGCCCAGGCCGGAGGTCGAGTCGCACAGCGCCAGCGTGGTGTCGGGGCAGGCGAACTCCACCGCGCTGGCATCCACCGTGGCGCTGCTGGCCACCAGGGCGCTGGCGGTGTCGGGGTAGAGGTAGCTCACCGTCACGGTGCTGCCCACCAGCGTGGCCGCGGCCGTGCCGGTGCCGGGTGTGGTGCCGCCGGGTGGCGTGCCGCCCCCGGGGGTGGTGCCGCCAGGCGGCGTGCCACCGGGCGTGGGGCCGCCAGGGGCGAACTGGGCCTGCGCCTGCAGCGCAAAGCCGGCGACCGCCAGGGCCAGGAGAGTGGGTGTCAAGCGCATGGATGAACTCGTCTGAAAAAGGGGGTTGAAGCGCCGGGGCTCAGGAGGTGGCGGCGGCTGCGGTGGCCGCAGTGGCCGCCGTGGCCGCCGTGGCCGCAGTGGTTGCGCTGGCAGCGCTGGTGCACAGGCCGCCGTAATCGGCCGTCTTGTCTCGCCAGATGGTGTGGAAGTGGATGTCGTTGGCCACGATCACGCCGTTCTGCACCGAGAACTCGATCCACACCCGCGGGCCGTCGATGCGGAAGTAGTCGCCGCGCGTGCTGACCGTGCCGTTGCCGGCGTAGGCCACGTAGGTCTGGGCCAGGGCCGCGTCGCTCAGGTAGGCGGCCAGCAGCTCGCTCACATGCTCGCTGGCCTGGGTGGCCACATAGGCCTCGATCACCGCCTTGGCCAGGCCCTGGTGCGCGCTCGACAGGCTGCTGAACGGCAGGCCGCGCTCGGTGACGCCGCCGTACGCATGCGGGCAGCTGCCGTCGATGCCACCGGTGCCGTTGGCGCCGAACAGCAGGTCGCCATAGGTGCCGGCCAGCTTGGCCGCGCCGTAGCCGGTGAGCGCCGTGCCCAGGCTGGCCATGGCGCTGCGCTGGGCCAGCATCGGGTCGTAGCTCACGCCCGCATGGCTGAACGTGGCCTTGGGCTCGATGGCCAGGAACATCGGCGTGGTCGACTTGACACTGCCGTTGAAGGCCACGTTGTAGGTCAGGTGGTGGCCGGTGACCTGCAGCATCCAGAAGCCGCTGGCCGAGGGCGTGCCCAGGAACGACAGGTAGTAGTTGCCTTCGCCGTAGGTCGAGCCGCCGCCGATGCTGTAGAGGTAGTTGTCGGCCGCCTGCATGCCGATCAGCAGCTGCGCGCCGGCGCTGCCCAGCGCGGTGGCGATCAGGTTGCGGGCGGCGGTCTTTTGCGCCGTGCTCAGGCCCGACCAGGCCAGGCCGTTGCGCGAGACCATGGCCGCCGGCAGGTTGGACCAGTGGCGTGCGGTGTCCAGGTTCCAGGCCAGCACGGCGCTGGCTTGCTGGCTGCTGCTGAGCGTGGCGATGAAGCCTTGTGCCGCGCTCAGCGTGGCGGCGCCCAGGCCGCCGGCGGCCAGGTTGGCGGTGACGCTGAGCGTGGCACTGGCGCTGGTGGCCGTGCCCTTGGCATTGCTGACCACCACGTGGTAGCTGCCGGCATGCTCGGTGGCCGCTGCGGCCAGGGTGTAGGTGGCGGCGGTGGCGCCGCTGATCGCCGCGCCGTCCTTGAACCACTGGTAGCTCAGCGTGGCGGCGCCGTAGGCGGCCACGCGCAGGTTCACGCTGGCGCCCGCCGCCACCGCCTGTGATGCCGGCTGGGTGCCGATCACCGGTGCGCTGGTGGTGGCGCCACGCGCGGCGGTGGCGCTCATGGTGGCGGTTTCGGCCGCGGCGGCGGCGGCGCTGGTGCTGCTGTCGGCCGAGGCGCTGGAGGTGCTGCCGCCGCTGCCGCCGCCACAGGCGGCCACCAGGGCCAGCAGACAAAGCGAGGCAGCCGCGGCGAGGGCGGTGCTGCGGGATGGGACGCGCGGGTTCATGGCGGGGCGTGGCTCCGAAAGGCTGGACAAGGTGGACCGGTGGCAGGCGCAGCCGCCATCGGAACCGGGCTTGACCCAGGGCAACGGCGCTTCGCCTTGCGCCGCATTCTGGAAACCGTTCTTTGCGCGCGGGCTGCGTGCCCGTGTCGGGGCCGACATGTTTGCCGGCGAAGTGCAAACCTCAGTGCCGCTGTGAGGCCACCGGGGCCGCACCCGCCACGCCCAGCGGCAGGCACAGGCTGACGCTCAGCCCGCCCCCGGCGCGGTTGCGCCACTGCAGCGTGGCCCCCAGGCCGCGCGCCAGCTGGTCGGCGATGTACAGGCCCAGGCCGCTGCCGCCACGGGCATCGGCCGGCGCACCGGCACCCAGCTGCTGCCAGGGCTGCAGGGCGCGGTGCAGCTGGGTGGCGCTGAGGCCCGGGCCGCGGTCGTCGATGCGGACGGTCCAGTGCGCCGGCCCGCTGCGCCACAGCCGCACATCGGCCCGGCTGCCATGGCGGATGGCGTTGTCGAGCAGGTTGTCGAGCAGGCGGCGCAGGCTCAGCGGCGGGGCCAGCACGGCACCGGGGGTGCCGAGGGTGCCGAAGGTGCCGGTGATGTCGGTGGTGTCGGTGGTGTCGGTGGTACCGCTGTGGCCGCTGGTGCTTGCCGAGTCGCGCAGTTCTGGTGTTGGGTGCTTGGGTGCATCCGGCGGCGCGCCGGGCGGCCCGTGCTGCAGGCTGACGCTGGCGCCCAGCTCGGCACGGTCGTCGAGCAGGGCCTGCAGCAGCGCCGGCAGGTCGAGCAGCGTGGCCGGCTCGGCGGCCTGGGCGTCGCGCAGCAGCGCCAGCACCTGGCCGATCAGCGCGTCCATCTCGCGCACATCGGCAATGCAGGCTTCGGCGCCGGGCTGGGCACGCAGGCGCTCGAGCCGCAGGCGCATGCGGGTGAGCGGCGTGCGCAGGTCGTGCGAGATGGCGGCCATGGTCAGCTCGCGTTCGCGCACATGGCGGTTGAGCTGCTGCGCCATGCGGTTGAAGGCATGCGCGGTGCGCCGCACCTCGGCCATGCCGGTCTCGGCCAGGCGCGGTGGCGTGGCGCTGCCGGGGGCCGCGGCCAGGCGCCGCGCGGCCTGTGACAACTGGCCCATCGGCCTCGCCAGCCAGCGCGCGCCGGCCCAGGCAAAGGCCGCCAGCAGCAGGGTGCGCAGCAGGTAGTCCAGCAGCAGGTGCCGGGTGGGCAGCGGCGGCGGGCCGGCGGGCGCTGCCGCGGCGGCCATGGCGGCCGTGGCGGGCCCGGCCGGGGCCTGCCATTGCGCGGCCAGCTGCGCACCCAGGCGTTGCGGCGTGTCGTGCAGGCCCGGCGTGGGGGGCAGGGCCGGCAGCACCGGCATGCTGGCCAGGCGCAGCCGGTGCGGCGAGCCGAACACCGCATGCGTGAGCACGATGGCCACCACATGGCTCACCACCAGCGCCACCCACAGCCAGGCGAACAGGCGCTTGGCCAGGGTGTCGCTCCACCAGCGTGCCGGCGGCTCGGGCGGGTCACCGGGCCCGCGCTCGGGCAGCGGCAGCTCAGGCGCGGGTGATGTCGGCATCCAGCAGGTAGCCCTGGCCGCGCAGGGTCAGGATCATCGGCGCGGCCTGGGCGCCGGCCTCGAGCTTGGCGCGCAGGCGCGACACCGCCAGATCGACGGCGCGCAGCCGCGGCTCGGCGGCGTCGCGGCTGTCGCCGGCATCGCCGGCTTCGCTGCGGGTCAGCTGCAGCAGGCGGTCGCGCGTGAGCAGCAGGCGCGGATGGGCCACAAAGGCGGTGAACAGCCGGCTCTCGGCGGCCGACAGCGCCAGGCTCAGGCCCTGCGGCGTGCGCAGTGTGCGGTTCAGCCGGTCGAACAGCCAGCCGCCCACCGCCACATGGGTGGCCTGCTGCAGCCCGCCCTGGCCCAGCTGGCCATGGGCGCGGCGCAGCAGCGCCTGCAGGCGCGCCACCAGCTCGCGCGGCTCGAAGGGCTTGGGCAGGTAGTCGTCGGCGCCCAGCTCCAGGCCCAGCACGCGGCTGGTGGCGTCGCCCTGGGCGGTGAGCATCAGCACCGGCAGGTTCTGCAGCGGCGGCGCCTGGCGGCGCAGCCAGCGGCACAGGCTGAGCCCGTCCTCGCCGGGCAGCATCAGGTCCAGCAGCAGGGCCTGCACCGGCGCGGCGGCCAGCGCCATGCGCATGGCCTGGCCATGGGCCACCGTGTCGAGCTGCAGGCCGAAGCGCGGCAGGTAGGCGGCCAGCTCGGTGCGGATCACCGGGTCGTCATCGACCAGCAGGCAGCGCCGGGGCGCGGCGGGAGAGATGGTGGTGGCGGGGCGGTGCACAGGCGGCGCAATGTAGGCGGGGCATGTTGCCGCCGTGTATCCGCTGCTGCCGCCGCCGTGTATCCGCGGCCGCCGCCAGGCCGGTTCAGCCCTGGATGAAGCCGCGCAGCACGGCCATCGCCGCCTCGGGCATGTCGCGCCAGGCGCCATGGCCGGCCTGCGCAAACTCGGCCCACTGGCGGTGGGCGGCGGGCAGGGCGTCGAAGATCTCGCGGGCGTCGTCGATCGGGGTCACCGGGTCGAGTGCGCCGGCCATCACCAGCACCGGGCATGTGGCGCTGGCCAGGCCGGGGCGCAGGTCCATCACCGGAAACTCGGCAGCCGACCAGGTGTAGAGGATCTGCTCGTTGAACAGGTTGCGCTGGCGCGCCTCGGGCTTGCCGGGCGTGGGGTTGTACAGGTGCATGCAGGCGGCCTGGTAGGCGGCCCAGCTGGCCTCGCCCGGCGCCGTCCAGAAGGCTTCAGCCGCCGCGCGTGCGGCCGGGCCGCCCAGGCGCTCGAACATGGCCAGCTTGCGCCCGAGGTTGAAGCGCGCCGCGGTGGACGACAGCACCACCTTGGCCGGGTGGCCCGGGTGGCGCGCCAGGTAGCGCTGCGCCACCATGCCGCCAAAGCTCTGGCCCAGCACGATGGGCCGCTCGATGCCCAGCGCGTCGCTGAGGCGCACCACGTCGTCGGCAAAGGTGTCCAGCGTCCATTCGTCGGCCGGGCGGCGGCTGCCGCGGCCATGGCCGCGGTGGTCCACGTAGACGATCTGCGCCACATCGGCCAGCTGGCTGAAGATCGGCTTGAAGCTGGAATGGTCGTAGCCCGGCCCGCCGTGCAGCAGGATCAGCGTGGGTTTTTCGCGCAGGCGGGGCCCGTCGGGTACCCAGCCCGGGCCTTCGATGTCGACGAACAGGCGGACGTCAGGGGCGATGGTGATCAGCATCGTCTGATGATGCCAGCGCCAAGCACGTGGGCGTCATCGAGGCGCAGCCCAGCGGTCGCCGCGGATCCGGCTTTGCCGGTTCGCTGGCGGCGCCCGCTGGGGGGCGGCGGCGAAGCCGCTTCGGGGGAGGGCGTCAATGACCGAAATGCCCTTCGAACTTCAGCCGCAGCTCGCGCTTGAGCAGCTTGCCGCTGGGGTTCTTGGGCAGGGCGTCGACAAACAGCACGGCCTTGGGGCACTTGAACGGCGCCAGGTGCTGGGCGGCGTGGGCGATGACCTCGGCCTCGCCCAGCCCGCGCCCGGCCTTGCGCACCACCACCGCGGCGACGGCCTCGATCCAGCGCGGGTGCGGCAGGCCCACCACGGCCACCTCGCTGATCGCGTCGTGGCGGTACAGCGCCTCCTCCACCTCGCGGCTGGCCACGTTCTCGCCGCCGGTCTTGATCATGTCCTTCTTGCGGTCGACCACGCTGAGGTAGCCGTCGGCGTCCAGCACGCCCAGGTCGCCGCTGTGAAACCAGCCGCCGGCAAAGGCCGCGGCCGTGCGCTCGGGGTCGTTGAAGTAGCCCTGCAGCAGTTGCGGGCTGCGGTGCACGATCTCGCCCACGGTGCCCGGCGGCAGGTCGTTCATGTCGTCGTCGACCACGCGGGTTTCCACGTTCAGCGCGGCGCGGCCGGCCGAGCCGGGCTTGCGCAGCTGGTCGTCCGGGCCCAGCACGGTGGCCAGTGGCGCGATCTCGGTCTGGCCATAAAAATTCCACAGCCGCATCTGCGGCACGCGGCGGATCAGCTCCTCGATCACCGCCACCGGCATGATCGACGCGCCGTAGTAGCCCTTGCGCAGGCAGCGCAGATCGACCTCGTCGAACAGCGGGTGGCGCAGCAGGCCGATCCACACCGTGGGTGGCGCGAAGAACTGCGTGATGCGGTGCCGGGCGATCAGCGTCAGCAGGTTGTCGGGCGTGGGCTGGCTGGTGATGTGGCTGGTGCTGCCCAGGTACACGCTGGGGCCCAGAAACACGTCGAGCTGCGCGCAGTGGTACAGCGGCAGCGCGTGCAGCACCACATCGCCGGCCGCCATCTCGCCATCGACGATGCAGCTGAGGTACTGGTCGATCACCGCGCCGTGGGTCAGCATGGCGCCCTTGGGCAGGCTCTCGGTGCCGCTGGTGTAGACGATCTGCAGCAGGTGATCGCGGTCGAAGGCCATCTCGGGCGCCGGATGGGCGGCGGCGTCGGTGTCGGCCAGCGCGTGGAAGTCCAGGCAGTCGTCGGGGCAGGCGCTGCCTTGCTCGCCGGGAATCCACACCAGCTGCACCACGCCGGTGTCGCGCGCGGCGGCGGCGCGGCCCAGTGCGGCCAGGCCGCTGTCCACCGCCAGCAGGCGGGCGCCGCTGTGGCGCAGGATGTATGCCGCCTCGTCGGCCGTGAGCATGAAGTTCACCGGCACCAGCACCGCGCCCAGCCGCGCCAGCGCATAACGCAGCGCGGCAAAGCCGTGCGAGTTGCGCGCCAGCACGGCCACGCGCTCGCCCTGGGCCACGCCCTGGCGGTGCAGGCCGGCGGCCAGGCGCTCGACCACATCGGCAAACTGCGCCCAGGTCCAGGCCACCTCGCCGCAGACGATGCCGGGCTTGTGCGGGTGGCGCGCCGCGGTGCGGCGCAGCAGGTCGGCCAGGGTGTGGCGGCGCAGGGCAGGGGGCAGCATGGCGGGGCTCCGGCGGGTGGCAACAGGGGTTGCCGCCACGCTAGCCCGGCCCGGCCGGCTTGCCATCGGGGCAGCACCTGATGGCCGCCGCGCGGCGGCCGATCACGGGCCCGGGCTGGTGGCGCGCAGGCCGATGCCGAACAGCCCGGCCACCGCCTCGCGGTACTGGGCCAGGCCCACGCTGTTGGTGTTGTGGTGCGAGCCGCCTTCCACCAGCACGAAGCGCTTGGGCGCGGTGGCGCGCTCGAACAGCGCCTGGCCCAGCGCCGGCGGGATCAGCCGGTCGGCGCTGCCATGCACCACCAGCACCGGCGCCTTGACCGCGGCAATGCGCTCGGCGGCGTCGAAGCACTGGGTGATCAGCGGCGCCAGCGGCAGCCAGCCGTACTCGAAGTTCTTCACCACGTCGGGGATCGAGGTGAAGCTGCCTTCGACCATCAGGCCGGCCACGTCGGCGGTCTCGGCGGCCAGGCGCACCGCGATGGCGCCACCCAGCGAGTGGCCAAACAGGTAGCGCCGGGCCTGCGGGTGTTGCGCCGCCAGCCAGCGCCAGGCGGCCTGGGCGTCTTCGTGGGCCAGGGTTTCAGAGGGCAGGGCGGGCGTACTCTGGCCGAAGCCGCGGTAGTCGACCGCCAGCACGGCAAACCCCAGCTCGTGCAGCCGGCGCATGCGCGGCGCGCTGCCGCGCACATCAAAACGCGCGCCGTGCAGATACAGCAGCACCGGCGCGTCGGCCTGCGGCTGGGCCAGCCACAGGCCGTGCAGGCGCGCCGCCTGGCCGGCCTCGGCGCTGTGGAAGTCGATCCACACGTCCTGCATGCCCTGGGCGGCGGCCTGGCCACCGGCCCAGGTGCGCGCGCCGGGCTGGAAGATCCACTCGCGCTGCTTCTCGTCGAGCGTGGCGCAGCCGCCCAGCAGGCCGGCGCCGGCCAGCGCCAGCGTGGCCAGGGCGGTGCGGGCGCGCCAGCGTGGCGGCATGGCGGGGCGGGGTTCAGTGGGCATGGCGGGCATCGCGCGATGAGAGCATGAGCTCACCGACCCCGCTGCGCGCAGGGAGTTCCCGCCGCCTGTCGCATGCGGCCTGCCAGCCAGCGGCAGGGCACTACATCGGCAGGCCGACGTAGTTTTCGGCCAGTGCCGTCATGGCGGCCTGCGAGCTGAACAGGTAGTCGAGCTCGGCGCGCTGCATCCTGGCGCCGAAGCTGCCGTTCTCGGGAAACCTGTGCAGCAGCAGCGTCATGCTCCACGAGAAGCGCTCGGCCTTCCAGATGCGCGCCAGCGCGCGCTGCGAGTAATGGTCGATCTCGCCGCGGCGGCCGGCGTAGAAGCCTTCGAGCGCCTGCCACAGATAACCCACGTCGCTGGCGGCCAGGTTCAGGCCCTTGGCCCCGGTGGGCGGCACGATGTGGCCGGCATCGCCCACCAGGAACAGGCGGCCAAAGCGCAGCGGCTCGGCCACGAAGCTGCGCAGCGGCGCAATGCTCTTCTCGATCGACGCGCCGGTGACCAGCCGCGCCGCCACCTCGGCCGGCAGGCGCAGGCGCAGCTCGTTCCAGAAGGCCTCGTCGCTCCAGTTCTCGACCTTGTCGTCCAGGCTGCACTGCACGTAGTAGCGGCTGCGCGTGTGGCTGCGCTGGCTGCACAGCGCAAAGCCGCGCGGGTGGTGGGCGTAGATCAGCTCCTCGTGCACCGGCGGCGTGTCGCTCAGCACGCCCAGCCAGCCGAAGGGGTAGACCTTCTCGTGCAGCGCGATCTTCTCGGCCGGCACGCTGGCCCGGCAGACACCGTGAAAACCGTCGCAGCCGGCGATGAAGTCGGCGCGCAGCTCGTGGGCCTGGCCGTCCTGCACCCAGGTGACACGCGGTGCGCTGCCATCGAGAAAGTCGTGCACGCGCACCTCGTCGGCCTGGTACACGGTGCTCAGCGCGGCGGCACGGCGGGCGTCCATCAGGTCGCGCGTGACCTCGGTCTGGCCGTAGACCGTGACGCGCTTGCCGGTCAGGCCCAGCAGGTCGATGCGGTGCAGCCGGTCGTCGAAGGACAGGCACACGCCGTCGTGCGGCAGGCCCTCGGCGTGCAGGCGGGCCGAGACGCCGGCGGCCTCGAGCAGATCGGTGCAGGTGTGCTCCAGCACGCCGGCGCGGATGCGGCCCAGCACGTAGTCGGCGCTGCGCTGCTCGATCACCACATTGGCAATGCCCGAGCGGGCCAGCAACTGGCCCAGCAGCAGGCCCGAGGGGCCGGCGCCGACGATGGCAACCTGGGTGGTCTGCATGGCGATGTCTCCGTTGTGCTGCTTGACGATGCTCAAGAGTGTCAGCGCGCAGGGGCCGGGCCGGCAATGGACACAATCGGCCAGCACTTGAACAATTCGAACATGCCCCAGCGCCCATCCCATGCCGCCGAAGATGCCTTGCCGGGCCCCCAGGCCGGGCCGCCGGCCAGCCCCGCCGCCGCCGCGCCACCCGGCTTGCCCAGCTATGCGCTCTATGGCGAGCATGGGCGCACCGAGGCGGTGGACTGGCTGCACTGCGAAGACATCGCCAGCCGCAGCAGCCGCCACGACTGGGAGATCCGCCCGCACCGGCATGCGGTGCTGTTTCAAATTCTGTACATCGCCCGCGGCCGCGCCCAGGCCCAGCTGGAGGGCCGGGCGCTGGCGCTGCGCGGGCCCTGCGTGCTGCTGGTGCCGGCGCTGGTGCCGCATGGCTTCAGCTTCGAGCCCGGCATCGACGGTCTGGTGCTCACCGTGCTCGAGGCGCATCTGGCGCAGCGCCTGGCCGCCACGCCGGCACTGGCCGCCGCGCTGATGCAGGCCCGGCACCTGGCCTGGCCCAGCGCGCAGGCGCCGGCCGCGCGCGCGGTGGCCGAGGCGCTGGCGCGGCTGCAGGCCGAGTTCCGCGCGGCCGAGGCCTGGCGCGACCTGATGCTCGACGCCGCGCTGCTGCAGCTGGCGGTGGCGCTGGGCCGCGCCGCGCCGGCGCTGCCGGGCCGCAGTGCCGAATCCGCCACCGGTCCGGCCCGTGCCACGGCCCATGTGCGGCGCTACCGCGCGCTGGTGGAGGCGCAGTTCCGCCAGCAGCCGGCGCTGGCCGCGCTGGCGGCCGAGGTGGGCATCACGCCCACCCAGCTCAACCGCGTGTGCCACCAGGTGCTGGGCCATGCGGCGCTGGCGGTGCTGCACAACCGCCTGCTGCTCGAGGCGCAGCGCGACCTGGCCTACACCACGCTCAGCATCAAGCAGGTGGCGCTGGGCCTGGGCTTTGCGGATGCCGGGTATTTCAGCCGCTTCTTTCGCCACCACACAGGGCATGCACCCAGCCGCTGGCGCGCGCTGAGCGCGGCCGCCGGCACCGGACCGGCCGCGTCGGCGTGACGCAATGCACGCCAGGGCGTGTCACTCGCCCTGGCGTTCAAGTCGGGCCTCAGGTCTGCCGAAACAGCAGCACAAGCGGGCGTGGCCCGTGGCAGTGTGCATTCGCGAGAGATCAATCAGCATGGCGACGATGGTCGACGTTGGGGGCCTGCGGGTCGGGATGTTCATCCACCTCGATCTGGGGTGGTGGGCGCATCCCTTTGCGCTCTCGAGTTTCATGATCACCAGCCCCGAGCAGATCGAGCAGATCCGCGCGCTGGGCAAACGCCAGTTCCGCTGGAGCCCTGAAAAGAGCCGGCCGCAAGATGGGCCGAGCACGCTGCCGGCCACCGCGGCCGAACCGGCCCAGGCCGCAGCCAGCCCGGCTGCGCCGGCCGACACGGCGGCCAACAGCGACAGTGTGGCCACCCCTGCGGCCACTACGGCGGCGACCCCTGCGGCCACCACGGCGGCCACCCCTGCGGCCACCACCGAAGTCACCACCGCGCCTGTCCATCCGGCCACCGCTGCGCCGGCCACCACCGTCAATGCGGCGCCGGTGCCGCCGGCCGCCCAGGCCGCCGCCGCCACATCCGCCGCCAAGCCTGCCGCCCCCGCGCTTGCCGCCCAGAAGGGCCTGGCGCCCGGCCGCCCGCCCGCCGTGGCGGGCGCGGGCCAGGCGCCATCCCCCAGCGCATCCAGCCCGCGCGCCGCGACGGGGGGCGCCGCACCGGCCCAAGCCGGTGCCAGCGCGGCCGGCAACGCCAGCGCCGCGGGCGGCACGCCCCCGCCCGGCGGCCCGCGGGGCGCCGCTGCGGCCGGCCCTGCGGCGCCGGGCGCCGGCGCGCCGGTGGCCCTTGAGCGCGCGCGCCAGCGTGTGGCGCTGGCGGCGCAGCGCGAGGCGCAGGCCCTGTGCCAGCGCCAGGTGGGCGAGGCGCGTGATGCCTGGGCCGAGGCCGCGCGCCTGGTCAGCAGCACGCCGCAGCAGTCGCGCGAGATCGCCGAGGGCCTGACGCGCGCGCTGCTCGACAAGATGATGGTCGACCAGGACATGTGCGTGCGCGTGCTGTCCGACGACGGCTGCGACCCCGTGGCCGGCCATGCGCTGAACGTGGCCGTGGTCTCGCTGCTGATGGGCCGGGTGTTCGGTTTTCCGGCCGAGGACATGCTCGACATGGGCGTGGGCGCGCTGATGCACGACATCGGCAAGCTCGAGCTGCCCGAGCGCGCCCGCCACGACGACGACCGCTGCGGCCCCAGCGAGCAGGCGCTGTACCGCGAGCATGTGGGCCTGGGCGTGGCCCAGGGCCGGCGCATGGGCCTGAGCGAGGGCGCGCTGCAGGTCATTGCCCAGCACCACGAGATGGCCGACGCCAGCGGCTTTCCGCAGCGCCTGATCCTCGACCGCATGGGCGGGCCGGCGCGCATCGTGGCCCTGGTCAACCGCTACGACAAGCTGTGCAACCCGCGCCACGCGGCGCAGGCGCTGACGCCGCACGAGGCGCTGTCGATGATCTTTGCCCAGTGCAAGACCAAGTTCGACGCGTCGATGCTCAATGCCTTCGTGCGCATGATGGGGGTCTACCCGCCGGGCTCGGTGGTGCAGCTCACCGACGACCGCTACGCCACCGTGGTGAGCGTCAACTCCACCCGCCCGCTCAAGCCGCGGGTGCTGGTGTGCGATCCGGCCGTGCCGCCCGAGGAGGCGCTGCTGCTGAGCCTGGACCGCGAGCACAACCTGGGCATCCGCCGCAGCCTCAAGCCGCTGCAGCTGCCCGCGGCGGTGCGCGACTACCTGTCGCCGCGCCAGCGCATGGTGTACTTCTTCGAGCCGCTGGCTGCTGCCAACGGTGCCGCGGCGGAGGAGCTGGCTGCGTGAGTCGCGCCCTCGTTCCCTACCAGTCGCCTGACGCGTCGGGCGGTGGCGCGGCGGCGCCGCCGGGCGCGGGGGTGGCTGCGCCTGCCGGCGCAAACACGGGCACCGCCGCGCCTGCCGGCGCCAGCGTGGGCACCGCCGCGCCTGCCGGCGCAAACACGGGTACCGCCGCGCCTGCCGGCGCGTCGTGGTCCGCGGTGCTCGCCGCGCTGCCCGATGCGGCCTGGCTGGTCGAGGCCTCGGGCCTCACCGTGTGCGCCGCCAACCCGGCCGCCCTGCGGCTGCTGGGGCGTGCGGCGGCCGGCGTGCTGGGCCAGCGGGCCCAGGCGCTGATTGCCACGCCTGAAGACCAGGCCTTCTGGGACGAGGTGCAGCACGGCCATGCCGATGCGCTGGCCTCGGACACCGTGCTGGTCGATGCCAGCGGCCGCCTGGTGCAGGTGACGCGCCGCGTGCAGCCGATCCTGGCCGAGCCCGACGCCGCGCACGCATCCGGGCACGGCGCCGAACCCGGACCCGACCCCGCCGTCCAGCCCGCCGCGGCACGGGCCACGCACTACCTGGTGGTGGTGCACGACCGCAGCGAGGCCCAGCGCCAGCAGGACGAGCGCGAGCTGCTGCTGTCGGAGCTGCAGGCCACGCTTGAATCCACCGCCGACGGCATCCTGGTCACCGACCTGGCCGGCCGCATCCGCGCCTTCAACCGCCGCTTCGCGCAGATCTGGGGCCTGCCCGAGAGCCTGCTCACCGAGCGCCAGGACGAGGCGGTGTACGACTGGATGCGCCGCAGCGTCGACGAGCCTGAGGCCTACCAGCGCCGCATCGGTGCGATCCAGGAGGCCACGCTGCTGCAGGCCACCGAGCGCATCACGCTGCACTCGGGCCAGGTGATCGAGCGCGTCACGCGGCCGCAGCACTGCCATGGCCGGCCCTGCGGCCGGGTGTGGAGCTTTCGCGACCACACCGAGCTGGTCAGCGCCGGCCAGCGCATCGAGGCGCTGAGCACCACCGACGCACTGACCGGCCTGTTCAACCGCCGCCAGATGGTGGCCACGATCACCGAGTCGCTGCGCCAGGCGCGCCGCGCGGGGGGCTCGCTGGCGCTGCTGCTGCTGGACCTGGACCGCTTCAA
This sequence comes from Aquabacterium sp. OR-4, assembly GCF_025290835.2. Taxonomy (NCBI): domain Bacteria; kingdom Pseudomonadati; phylum Pseudomonadota; class Betaproteobacteria; order Burkholderiales; family Sphaerotilaceae; genus Pseudaquabacterium; species Pseudaquabacterium prasiolae. The sequence goes on from NZ_JAOCQD020000001.1 coordinate 822,822, forward strand.
GCAGATCAATGACAGCCTCGGCCACGAGGTGGGCGACCGCGTGCTGGGCGAGACCGCCGAGCGCCTGAAGGGCTGCCTGCGCCAGGGCGACCTGGTGGCCCGCGTGGGCGGCGACCAGTTTGCCGTGCTGGTGCACGAGGCCGACAGCCGGGCCGCCGAGGCCACCGCGCGCCGTGCGCTGGAGGTGGTGGCCCAGCCGATGGCGGTGGACGGCCTGCAGTTCACCCAGACCTGCAGCGTGGGCGTGGCGCTGTTTCCGGGCGATGCCAACGACGCCGACCACCTGCTGCGCCATGCCGAGAGCGCCATGCTGCGCGCCAAGCAGGGCGGGCGCGCGTGTTTCCGCTTCCACCAGCCGCAGCACGACGCCAACCTGCGCCAGCGCATGCGCATCGACCATGCCATGCGCCAGGCCCTGGCCAGCCACCGCTTTCGCCTGCATTACCAGCCGCAGGTGCAGCTGACCACCGGCCGCGTGATCGGCGCCGAGGCGCTGATCCGCTGGCGTGATCCCGAGCTGGGCGAGGTCTCGCCCGGGCAGTTCATTCCGGTGGCCGAAGAAACCGGCTTCATCATCGCCATCGGCGACTGGGTGCTGGCCCAGGCGGTGCAGCAGGCCGCGGCCTGGCGCAGCACCGGGCTCGAGCTGCCGGTGTCGGTCAATGTCTCGGCGCTGCAGTTCCAGCAGGCCGACTTCATCGAGCGGGTGGGTGCCGTGCTGCGCGAGCACGAGCTGCCGGGCGAGCTGCTCGAGCTCGAGCTCACCGAGAGCCTGCTGGTGCACGACGCCGACGAGGCGCTGGCGCGCATGTCGCAGCTGTCGGCGCTGGGCGTGCGCATGGCCATCGACGACTTCGGCACCGGCTATTCCAGCCTGGCCTACCTGAAGCGCTTCCCGATCGACCGGCTCAAGATCGACCGCAGCTTCGTCAAGGCCCTGCCGGCCGACGAGAGCGATGCCACCATCGTGCGCGCCATCGTGCAGATGGCCCAGGCGCTGGGCCTGACGGTGATTGCCGAAGGCGTGGAGACCGAGCCGCAGCGCATGTTCCTCACCGATGCCGGCTGCGACGAGTTTCAGGGCTTCCTGTATGCCCCGGCGCTGGACGCCGAGACCTTTGTCGACCGCGTGCGCGCCAGCCGCGACCGCACCCGGCCGCGCCTGAGCCTGGTGCGCTGATGCGCTGACCGGCCGGGCACAGGCGGCCCGGGCGGGGCAGAATGTCACACCCGACCGCCACCACCGCAGCCCACCGCGTGATCTACAAGTTCAAGAGCCAGGCCACGCCCGACCTGATCATGCTGGCGCCGCATGGCGACGCGCTGCTGCGCCTGCTGGGCCGCGAGCCGGCGGCCAAGGGCATCGTCGAGCCGGCGGCCATGGCCGCAGCCATGGCCGCCATCGAGCAGGCGGTGCTGGCCGCCGAGGCCGCACGCGCCCAGGCCGAACGCGAGGCCGAGGCCCGCGGCGAGAGCCTGGCGCCCGCCGAGGGCGTGGGCCTGCGCCAGCGCATGTGGCCGATGGTCGACATGCTGCGCCGCGCCGCCGCCGCCGAGGTGCCGGTGGTGTGGGGCGTTTGAGGGCCGCGCGGCCATGCCGGCGCTGAGATCACGAAGGCAGTACCGACCATGAGACTCTGGAGCGAGGCCTGGGCCAACGGCGAAAGCATTCCCGAGCGCTTTGCCGCCGGCCGCCTGGCCGCCGACGGCAGCGTGCTGTTCGGCGACAACCTGAGCCCGCCGCTGCAATGGGCCGATCTGCCGGCGGGCACCCGCTCGCTGGTGCTGATGTGCCACGACTTCGACGTGCCCAGCCGGCCCGACGACGTGAACCAGCCCGACCGCGAAGTGCCGGCCGACCTGCCGCGCATCGACTTTTTCCACTGGCTGCTGGTCGATCTGCCGCCCACGCTGACCGGGCTGGCCGAAGGCCAGTGCAGCCGCGGCTTCACGCCACGCGGCAAGCCGGGCCCGGCGGCGGCACCGGCCATGGGCCTGGGCGAGGGCGTGCGCCACGGCCGCAACGACTACACCGCCTGGTTCGCCGCCGATGCCGAACTCGCCGGCTGCTACTTCGGCTACGACGGCCCGTTTCCGCCGTTCAACGACTCGCTGGTGCACCACTACCTGTTTGCGCTGTATGCGCTGGACGTGCCGCGCCTGGCCGTCGAGGGCCCGTTCGACGGCGGCGCGCTGCGCGGCGCGCTGGCCGGCCATGTGCTGGACGCGGCCACGCTGTCGGGCACCTACACGCTCAACCGCCGGCTGCGCCCATGAGGGCCCGCGCCGGTGTCTGACCCCACCCGCCTGATCGCCATCCGCCACGGCGAGACGGCCTGGAACGTCGAGCGCCGGCTGCAGGGCCAGCTCGACATCCCGCTCAACGCGCTGGGCCAGCGCCAGGCCGCCAGCCTGGCCGAAGCCCTGCGCGACGAGGGCCTGCAGGCCGTGGTGGCCAGCGACCTGGGCCGCGCCTGGCAGACCGCCCAGGCCCTGGCCGCGCCGCTGGGCCTGCCGGTGGCGGCCGAGCCCGGGCTGCGCGAGCGGGCGTTCGGGGCGATGGAAGGCCACACCTACGAAGACATCGAGGCTCGCTGGCCCGACTGGTCGGCGCGCTGGAAGGCGCGCGATGCCGGCTTTGCCGCGCCCGAGGGTGGCGAGAGCCTGACCGGCTTCTACGCACGCTGCGTGGCCGCCGTCGAGCGCGTGGCGCTGGCCCATGCCGGCCAGGCCGTGGCCCTGGTGTGCCATGGCGGCGTGCTCGACTGCCTGTACCGCGCCGCCACCCGCCTGCCGCTGGACGCGCCACGCACCTGGCAGCTGGGCAATGCGGCGGTGAACCGCCTGCTGCACACGCCGCAGGGCCTCACGCTGGTGGGCTGGAACGACCAGTCGCACCTGGACAGCCTGGCGCGCGACGAAGCCGCCAGCTGAGGGCGGCGCCCGCACGTCGCTTCGGCGCCCCGAGGGGGCCGCGCACCCCCGCATGGGGCCGGCGGCAGCGCGAGCCAAAACTTGAGCCGCGCGGCGCGCGAAGGGCGTGCAAGTCCACACGCCTGACGCAAAGCGTTACGAGGCCGCGCCCTATGGCGGCGGGCCTGCCCTGCCGATAAACCGGTGGCAGACCCCCCGTCACGAGTGCCGCCATGAAGTCATCCCTGTCCTTGCCGAACGTCAGCCGACGCCGTGCGCCACCCCGGCGCGTGGCGGCCGGCGTCACGCTGGTCGAACTGGCCGTGGTGCTGGTCGTGATGCTGCTGCTGATGTCGGTGGCCGCGCCGGCGATGTCGGAGTTCACCGCCAACAACCAGGTGGTGGCGGCGCGCTCGTCGCTGTCGGCCACGCTGGCGCTGGCACGCTCGGAGGCCGCCAAGCGCAGCCGCCCGGTGATCGTGCAGCCGCTGGCCGGTGGCAGCGACGGCAACGAGTACGCCAATGGCTGGGAGGTGGTGGTCGATGAAGACAGCAACGGCAGCGCCGGCGACAGCGAGCCGCGCATCCGCCGCGTGGCGGCGCTGCCGGCGGCGGTGCGCGTGGCCGGTGACGCCAGCCTGAGCTTTCGGGCCAGCGGCGCGCTGTCTGCTGCCAGCGACCAGGTGTTCACCGTCTGCCGCGCCAGCGGCAGCGCCCGCGGCTACAGCGTCACGGTCACGCCCAGTGGCCTGGCCGATGTGGCCAGCATCGACGATTGCGCCACATGAGCGCGCCGACCCGTACCCCGGCCCGCCCGCCGCAGCCCCGGGCTCGAGCGCGGTGGCGCCGTAGCCGCGGCGTCGCGCTGATGGAGGCCCTGATCGGCGTGCTGCTGCTGTCGATGGCAGCGCTGGCCTATGCCGCGCTTCAGGTGCGCGGCCTGACCGGCAATGCCAGCGCCATGTGGCGCAGCAAGGCCACGCTGCTGGCCACCGAGATGGCCGACCGCCTGCGCGCCAACCCCACCGGCGTGGCCGAGGGCCGCTACGCCGCGTTGAGCAGCGCCGAGGCTCCGGCCTGCGGCGAGGCGAGCGCCTGCACGCCGGCCAACATGGCGCGGCTGGACCATGTGCAATGGTCGGCGGCCCTGGCCAATGACCTGCCGCAGGGCCGCGGCGTGGTCTGCCTGGACGCCACCCCCGACGACGGCCAGGTCGACAGCCCGGCCTGCGACGGCGCCGGCGCGGTGTTTGCCGTCAAGGTGTTCTGGCGCGAGCGCGGCGAAGCCTCGCGCCTGACCGTGGCGGTGCGGCCATGAGACACCCGCCGGCGCGTGGCATGACCCTGGTCGAGCTGATGATCGGCATGGTCATCGGCCTGTTTGTGGTGGCGGTGATGGGGGCCGTGTACGTGGGCAGCCGCAGCACCTTCATGGCCCAGGAGTCGACCGGCCGCATGCAGGAGAACGGCCGCTTCGCGATGGACACCATCACGCAAGACCTGCGCATGTCGGGCTTTCGCGGCTGCCTGGGCCAGAACGCGGTGGTCAACACCCTCAACACGCCGCAGGGCGTGCTCTACGACTTTGCCCAGCCGGTGTGGGGCAGCCGCAGCGTGGCCGGGGTCTGGACGCCGGTGCTGGGCGCACCGGTCAACGGCCTGGCGCCCCATGCCGGTGGCGACGTGCTGGTGGTGCGCCGCCCGGCCGGCGTGGCCTGGGCCCTGGTGGGCGAGATGGCCAGCGTGAACGCCGCGCTGCCGATCACGCCCACCGCCGCCTTTGCGCAGGGTGATCTGCTGGTGGTGGCCGATTGCGTGGGCGCCAGCGTGCTGCAGGCCAGCAATGCCACGCCGGGCCCGTCGGGCACGATCGAGCATGTGATGGGCGGCGGCCTGGTGCCGGGCCTGGCGCAAAACAGCCTGGGCCGCACCTACGCCCACGACGCCCGCGTGTGGCGGATGCAGACCCTGGTGTACTACCTGGCGGCCAGCGCCCGCCACACCGGCCAGGTGGCGCTGTGGGTCTACCGCAACCCCACCTATGGCGAGGCGCAGCGCACCGAGCTGGTCACCGGCGTCGAGCGCATGGCCATCCGCTACGGGCTGGACACCGACGGCGACCTGTCGGCCGACCGCTTTGCCGGCGCCGACACGGTGCCCAACTGGGCCCAGGTGGTCAACGCCCGGGTCGAGCTGCTGCTGGCCGGCAGCCGCGACACCCGCACCAGCACGGCCCAGCCCTACACCTTCAACGGCGCCACCACCACGCCGACCGATGGCCGCCCGCGCGCCGTGATGTCCACGCTGGTGACCTTGCGCAACGCGATGCCATGACCCACCTCCCACGCGCCCTGCGCCTCGTGCGCCCCCCCGCCGCGGGGCATTGCCGGCCCGCCGCGGCCGCCAGGCTGCGGCGCGGCCGGCCCGCGCGCGGCTTCTCGCTGATCGTCATCCTGCTGACGATGCTGGTGCTGTCGTTTCTGGCGCTGGGCGCGATGAACAGCTCGATCGTGCAGGAGCGCATGGCCGGCAATGCGCGCGACCGCAACGTGGCGCTGCAGGCCGCCGAGGCCGCGCTGCGCGATGCCGAGGCCGAGATCGAGGCCAACCCCAACTCGGCCAACGGCTTCACCGAAGACTGCAGCACCGGCCTGTGCATTCCGCCGTCCGACACCGCCAGCGGCCCGACCTCGGCGCCGATCTGGCAGACCCTCGACTGGGCCACCCAGGCCCGCGCCTACGGCAGCCGCACCGGCGCGCCGGCCCTGCTGGGCCCGGGCAACGAGGCCTTGTCGAGCCAGCCGCGCTACGTCATCGAGCGCCTGCCCACCTTGCCACCGCGCAGCGGCGACAGCGCCTGCGTGGGCGGCGGCTGCGGCAATGCCCCCACCGACAAGGCGCGCGCGTACCGCATCACCGCGCGGGCCTCGGGGGTGCGAGCCAGCACGCTGGTGATGCTTCAATCGGTCTACGTCAAGCAATGAACCCGCTCTCTGCCATGGCTGCGGCGCTGCGCCGCGCGCACGCCCCCCGCCCGGCCCTGCTGGGCCTGCTGACCTGCCTGGCCTGGCTGCCACCGGGCGCCAGCGCCCAGGCGCTGAACTTTGCGCAGACGCCGCTGTTCCTGGGCACGACGGTCAAGCCGAACGTGCTGGTGGTCTACGACAACTCGCAGTCGATGGACGGCACCATGGCCGGCAAGCTGATCGCCGGCAACGACGACACCACGCGCGGCAACATCGCGCGCAGCGTGCTGCGCTCCACCATCGCCAGCTACCGCAACTCGTTCAACTGGGGTCTGGCCAGCTTCGACATCCAGTCGTCCAGCGTCTACACCACCTACGCCTACTTCTTCGGCGCCGACGCCGAGGTGCTGTTCACCAACGATTGCGTCAACGGCCTGTCGGCCAGCAACGCCAACCTGCGCTGCATGCCCAACCCGCAGCCGGCCAACGGCTTCAACTTCCTGACCTACAAGCTCTCGGGCGACGACCCGGCGATCAACGACGTGCTCTACGCCGGCGACAACGGCACGCAGATCTGGGGCATCGGCGTCAACGGCAGCACCAAGTACAAGGTGTTTGGCGACCACCGCAACACCAGCGGCTGGAACGACGGCGACTTCACCGGCGAGAAGTACGGCAGCCCCTGGAGCTTCTCGGCCACCGACGCCGGCTACCTGCCGGCCACGCCGCCCAACCGGCGCCTGGTGTTCGTCAAACGGGCCTGGGGCTACTACGCCGGCATCTCCGGCAAGGGCAAGATCAACCAGTCGGTGGCCGCCGACAGCGACACCCAGTACAACGCGCTGATGGCCCTGCTGGCCAGGGAGACCGGCGACAACACCACCGGCGAGCTGAAGAACGCCGCCGTGTTCACGCCGCTGGCCGGCACGCTGGGCACGGTGAAGGACTACTTCGGCAACACCCTCAGCGGCAAGGCCACGCCGATCACGCAGAGCTGCCAGCGCAACTTCGTGCTGCTGGCCACCGACGGCAACCCGACCGGCAAGACCGACGGCAACATGTACGCGCTGGCCGACCAGGTCAACACCTACAACCCGGCCACCGGCACCTGGAGCTTCGGCACCGCGGCCAACGACGTGTTCACGCGCATCACCAACCTGCGCAGCACCAGCTACAACACCAAGACCTACGACGTGCAGACCTACGTGGTGGGCCTGGGCGACTCGGTGGCCAATGCCAGCTCGGTGGCCACGCTCAACCGCATGGCCAGCCTGGGCGGCACCGATGCGGCCTACCTGGCGAGCGACCAGAACGCGCTGGCCGCGGCCTTTCGCGCGATCAGCGTGGACATCATCTCGCGCACCGCGGCGGCCTCGTCGGTGTCGCTCAACGCCGGCTCGTGGAACACCGGCGCCAAGGTCTACCAGGGCCGCTTCTCCAGCGGCGACTGGTCGGGCCAGCTGCTGTCGCTGCCCATCGGCGGCGACGGCACGCCCGGCAGCACGCCCGACTGGGACGCCGGCCAGAAGCTCAATGCCCAGCACTGGAGCACCGGCCGCCAGATCCTCACCTACAAGCCCTCGGCCGCCCTTGGCAGCCGCGGCGTGCCCTTCCGCTGGCCGGCCAATGCCGCCGCGCCCGCCGCCGGCGAGATGGACCTGGCCGTGGTGACCGCCCTCAACAAGAACGGCAGCGGCACGGCCGACGGCTACGGCAGCCAGCGCCTGGAGTACATCCGCGGCAACACTGCGCGCGAGGTGCGCAACTGCGCCGGCTGCAGCGCACCGACCTTTCGCGACCGGCCGATCTCGGTGCTGGGCGACATCGTCAACTCGGCCCCGGTGTACGTGGGCGGGCCCACCGGCGACTACCGCGACACCATGGAGACCGCGCGCTACAGCACCTACGCCAACAGCCGCGCCAGCCAGACGCCGATGATCTACGTGGGCGCCAACGACGGCATGCTGCATGCCTTCAACGCCAGCACCGGTGGCGAGGTGTTCGCCTATGTGCCCTATGCGGTGCGCAACCGCCTGTCGGCCCTGACCAGCAACCCCTACACCCACTACTTCAGCGTGGACGGCTCGCCGGCGGTGGGCGATGTCTCGGTGGGCGGCAGCTGGAAGACGCTGCTGGTCAGCGGCATGAGCGCCGGCGCACCGGGCCTGTTTGCGCTGGACGTGTCCAACCCCGGCAACTTCACCGAGGCCAAGGCCGCTCAGGTGGTGCGCTGGGAGATCGGCGACAGCGATGCCGACGTGGGCCACATCTTCGGCCGCGCCATCCTCAGCAAGACCCGCGACGGCCGCTGGCGCGCCATCGTCGGCAACGGCTACAACAGCGCCAACGGCCGCGCCGTGCTGATGCTGGTGGATCTGGAGAACGGCGCCATCACCAAGATCGACACCGGCGTGGGCGCCGCCGACAACCCCAACGGCCTGTCGTCGGTGACCGCGGTGTCCACGGCCGACAACGGCGTGGTCGACATCGTCTACGCCGGCGACCTGCGCGGCAACCTGTGGAAGTTTGATCTGTCCTCGGCCAGCAGCAGCGCCTGGACGGTGGCCTACAAGAACGCCAGCAACGTGGCGCAGCCGCTGTTCACCGCCGCCAGCGGCCAGCCCATCACCGCGCGGCCCGACGTGACGCGCTTTCCCAGTGGCGGCTGGATGATCAGCTTCGGCACCGGCCGCTACATCGACATCACCGACAACAGCGCCGGCAGCGGGCAGTCGGTCTACGGCATCTGGGACAACGGCGCCCCGGTGGCCCTGGGCGACCTGCAGACGCAGAGCTTTGGCAGCACCACGGTGAGCGGCAGCGACGGCAAGTCCTACCGCATGAGCACGCATGCGGTGGGCGTGCCCAAGGACACGCTGATCACCGGCGACAACGCCATCACCCTGGCCAACTACTACCTCACCAAGAAGGGCTGGAAGCTGGCCCTGCCCAGCAGCGGCGAGCGCGTGGTGTCGCAGGCCACGGTGCGCGGCGGCCGGCTGGTGCTGTCGTCACTGGTGCCCAGCACGGCGGTGTGCGCCTTCGGTGGCGACGGCTGGATCATCGATGTCGATGTGATCACCGGCAACCGCGCCGAGGCGCTGGACACCAACGGCGATGCGGTGATCGATGACCGCGACAAGATCAACGGCAGCTGGGCCTCGGCCGTCAACGTGGGCTCGGTGCCGGCGGCGGTGACGATCATGAAGGTCAAGAAACGCGACCGCAAGTTCGGCAACACCTCGTCGGGTGCGCTGGTGCTGATCGACGAGAAATCCAATGCCGAGCGCTCGCGCCGCGCCGCCTGGGAGCAACTGCAGTGAGCCACCTTTGCCACACCCCGGCAGGCACCGGGCGCCACAGCGCGCCGGCCTGCGCCCTTGCTGGTGCCGTGCCCCGTGCCGTGCCCCGCGCTTTCAGCCGCACCTTCAGTCGCGCACTCACCTGCGCCCTGGCCGGCAGCCTGCTGGCATTGCCGCTGGCCGCGCAGGCCATCCTGCAGGACGGCCCCGGCGGCACCCTCGAGCAGGGCCGGCGCACGGTGCTGAGCGCACCCGCCCCGGCCGCGGCCAGCGCCACGCTGGAGCTGGTGGGCGCGCGGCTGGACGCGCTGAACCTGGCCACCGGCCGCGTGGTGGTCAATGGCCGCAGCGCCACGCTGCACCCCACGGCGCTGCGGGTGTTCGGCCCGGCCGGGCAGCCGATGTCGGGTGCCAGCGCGCTGGCGGCCGGGCAGACGCTGCGCTTCGCCCTCGAGCCCGGCACGGCGCCTGAGCGCCGCATCGTGCTCATCTTCATCGACCGCTGACCGATGCCCCCCGAGGTCTTGCCCATGCGCCGTGTCCACTTCACCCGCCGGCCTGCCGCCAGGCGCCGCGGCTTCACGCTGATCGAGGTCTGCATCGTGCTGGTGGTGGTGGCGCTGCTGTCGGCCATTGCCTACCCCAGCTACCACGGCCATGTGGCGCGCAGCCGCCGGGCCGATGCCAAGCAGTCGCTGCTGGATCTGGCGCAGCGGCTCGAGCGCTTCTACACCGAGCGCGGCACCTATGCCGGCGCCACGCTGGGCGGCGGCAGCGGCCTCTACCCCACCACCTCGCAGGCCGGCCACTACACGCTGGCCATCGGCTCGCAGTCGGCCGACGGCTTCACCATCACCGCCACGCCCACCGGCAGCCAGACGGGCGACGCCTGCGCCGCCTTCGGCTACAACCACCTGGGCGAGCAGACGGTGAGCAGCGCCGCCACGCTCAGCGCCGGCAAGTGCTGGCAGTGAGCTGAGCAGCCCGCGGCCGCCGCCGGGCCGAAACCGGCCCACCCCGGGAATCCCTGCGCTGGCCACCCGCACGGCGCTGCGGCAGCATCGCGCGAGGAGCCCTCCACCGCATGCTGCAGCCCGCCCAGATCATCGTCCTGGCCACGCCCGTGTTCCTGGGCCTGATCGCCTTTGAATGGTGGCTGGGCCGGCGCCGCGGCCGCGACACCTACCGCCTGCACGACGCCATGGCCAGCATCGGCCTGGGCATGCTCAACCAGCTGGCCGGGGTGATCGCCACGCTGGGCGGCATGGGCCTGTACATCCTGGTGTTCGAGCGCTGGGCGCCGTGGCGCCTGGCCGCCGACGCCGCCTGGGTGTGGCTGAGCGCGCTGCTGCTGTACGACCTGGCCTACTACTGGCACCACCGCCTGGGCCACCGCGTGGCGGTGCTGTGGGCGGCGCATGCCGTGCACCACCAGAGCGAGGACTACAACCTCTCCACCGCGCTGCGCCAGACCGGCAGCAACTGGCTGCTGGGCTGGCTGTTCTACCTGCCGCTGGCGCTGCTGGGCTACCCGCCGCTGGTGGTGGGCACGGTGGCGCTGGTCGATCTGCTGTACCAGTTCTGGGTGCACACCCGGCAGGTGGGGCGGCTGGGCTGGTTTGACCGCTGGTTCTGCAGCCCGTCGAACCACCGCGTGCACCATGCCGTCAACGACGCCTATGTCGACCGCAACTACGGCGGCATCCTGATGCTGTGGGATCACCTGTTCGGCAGCTTTGCCGACGAGCGCGACGACGAGCCCTGCGTCTACGGCACGCGCCTGCCGCTGCGCAGCTGGAACCCGCTGCGCGCCAACCTGCAGGTGTATGCCGCGCTGGCCCACGACAGCTGGCACACCCGCCACTGGGCCGACAAGCTGCGCGTGTGGCTCAAGCCGCCGGGCTGGCGGCCGGCCGATGTGGCGGCGCGGTTGCCGCGGCCGGCCTTTGCGCTGGCCCAGGTGCGGCGCTGGAACCCGCAGCCGTCGCCCGGCGCCCAGGCCGGCGCGCTGCTGCTGTGGCTGGGCGCGCTGGCGCTGGTGGCGGCGCTGCTGTGGCAGGCGCACGGCCTGTCCACGCCGCGGCTGCTGGCCGGCGCGGCGGTGGTGCTGCTGCTGCTGGTGCTGGCCGGCTGGCTCACCGGCGAGCGGGCCGGGGCCGACGCCGCCCTGCCGGGCGAACGCCCGTGAGCCTGCTGCGCCGGGCCGGACACGCCGGTATCCAGAAGCCCTGACGCGGCGGGTCAAGAACTCCCCGACTCAAGTCCCTCAAGCGGCGCGGGGCGCGTCCGAAGACTGTGACAACCCGTACCGGAATGGCCCTGCCATGCCGGTTGCCGAGCAGTTTCGCGGCAGTCGCAACCTGTCCAGGACGCACCATGTTCTCGCTGCTCCGCCGACGCACACCGCGTCGGGCGCCCCTGCCCCTGCCCCGCGAACCCCGTCTGGCGCTCGAGCCACGCATCATGTTCGATGGCGCCATGCTGGCCGATGCGGCGCTGGCCGCCGGCATCGGCCAGGCGGCCACGGCCGCCGCGGCCACCCCAACCGCCACCACCACCGCTGAATCCGCCGCAGCGGCCTGCACGCCGGACGGCGCCGGCACCAACGGCCCGGGCCCGCAAGGCAGTGACAACGTGCCGGCCGACGGGGCCACCGCCCACGGCCTGGGCGAGGCCGACCCGCTGCGCGCGGGCGATGGCGCCGATGCCGCACCCGCCGTGCGCGAGTTCGCGTTTGTCGACCGCGACCTGCCGCAGCTGCCGCAACTGCTGCAGCAGCTGCCGCCGGGCGCCCAGCTGGTGCTGCTGGACCCCGCGCGCGACGGGCTGGCCCAGGTCAACGAGGCGCTGGCCGGCCAGACCGAGGTGCAGGCCATCCACCTGATCACCCATGGCGAACTGGGCGCGGTGATGCTGGGCAGCACCCGGCTCGACCTGGCCAGCGCCGCCGAGGACCATGCCCAGGCCCTGGCCACGCTGGGCCAGCACCTGGCCAGCGGCGCCGATGTGCTGCTGTATGGCTGCCAGGCGGCCGGCTCGGCCGCCGCGGTGGCCGGCATGGAGCGCCTGGCGCTGGCGCTGGATGCCGACCTGGCCGCCTCGGACGACGCCACCGGCGCCGCGGCGCTGGGTGCCGACTGGCAGCTCGAGCAGCGCAGCGGCGCCATCGAGGCCATGGTGCTGGAGGGCGGCGACTGGTTCGGCACGCTGGCGCTGCTATCGGTGGGCATCAGCCTGAACGTCAACACCCCGCTCACCGTGGCCGAGGATTCGACGCTGGCCTTCACCGGCAGCAACCTGCTGCAGATCTCGCTGTCCAACATCCTGGCCACCAGCACCGAGGTGCGGCTGACGGTGCAGCACGGCACGGTGAGCTTCGGCTCGATCGCCGGTGTCACGGTCACCGAGGGCGATGGCAGCGCCGACACCGCCGTGACCCTGCGCGGCAGCGCCACGGCGATCAACAGCGTGCTCAGCGGCCTGCTCTACAACGCCGACCCCGATTACCACGGCAGCGACACGCTGCAGCTGGTGGTGCGCCAGACTGTGCTGGGCATCCTGAGCATCTCGGCGCCGATCAACCTCGGGCTGCAGATCGGCGCGGTGGCCGACATCGTGGCCGACAGCGCCAGCACGCTGCGCGACCAGGCGGTGGCCGTCAACCTGATGGCCAACGACCATTTCGAGCGTGGCAGCGCCGCGGTCAGCAGCGTCACCCAGCCGGCGCATGGCACGGTGGCCCTGGTCGGCAACGTGGCCACCTACACGCCGGCGGCCGGCTACACCGGCGCCGACAGCTTCAGCTACACCGTGACCAGTGGCTCGGTCAGCGAGACCACCACCGTGGCGCTGACCGTGGCCGTGCCCAACACGCCGCCCAGCGTGGGGGCCCCCGCCACCGCCAGCGGCAGCGAAGACCAGGACCTGGTGTTTGCCAGCGCCCAGGGCAATGCGCTGAGCGTGGCCGATGTGGACGGCGGCACGCTCACCGCCACGTTGTCGGTCAGCCAGGGCACGCTGTCGCTGGCCGGCACCAGCGGCCTGAGCTTCAGCAGCGGCGACGGCACGGCCGATGCCAGCTTGGTGTTCAGCGGCAGCGCGGCGGCCATCAACCAGGCGCTGGAAGGTCTGCGCTACACGCCCACGGCCGATTACCACGGCAGCGCCACGCTCAGCCTGGCGGCCAGCGACGGCCAGGCCAGCCAGTCGGCCAGCGTGGCCATCACGCTGGGCGCCCAGGCCGATGCCGTGGCCGACAGCGTGATCACCGACGTGCTCACGCCGGTCACCCTCTACCCGCTGGCCAACGACGGTTTCGACGGTGCCGCCAGCATCGTCTCGGCCACCGGTGCCGCGCATGGCACGCTGCTGCTGGGCCTGGGCGGCGCGGTGACCTACACCCCCGATGCCGGCTACCGCGGCAGCGACAGCTTCACCGTGGCGGTGAGCGCCGGCGGCGTGATCGAGACGCAGACCGTGGCCGTCACCGTGGGCATCAACCATGCACCGGTGCTGAGCGGCTCGCTGGGCGGCATCAGCACGCAGGATGCGGCCCTGGTCTCGGCCTCGGTGGCCGCCGGCTTCAGCGACAGCGACCTGGTCGACACGCTCAGCTTCTCGGCCACCGGCCTGCCGGCCGGGCTGTCGATCCATGCGGCCACCGGCCTGATCTCGGGCCAGCTGGGCGGCCATGCCTCGCAGGCCCAGGGCGGCAGCTATGCGGTGCAGGTCACGGCCACCGACAGCGGCGGCCTCAGCGCCACCGCCACGCTGCAGATCAACGTCAGCAACCCGGCGCCGCTGGTGGTGGCCGGCGTGGCCGCGGGCCAGGAAGACAGCAACCTGCGCGTGGAGGCGCTGCTCAATGCCAGCGACGCCGACGGCGACGCGCTGAGCATCGCCGCCGCGGCAGCGCTCAACGGCACGGTGACGATCAACCCCGACGGGTCGCTGAGCTACACGCCGGCGGCGCACTTCAACGGCCTGGACACCATCACCTACACGGTGCTCGACGCCGATGGCGGCACCGCCACCGGCAGCATCGCCGTCACGGTGGCCGCGGTGGCCGATCTGCCCACGCTGCAGCTGCCCACGATCCCGGTTTTTGTCGAAGACACGCCGATCATCTTTGCCTCGCTGCTGGGCACCCAGATCGCGGTCGGCGATGTGGACGGTCAGGTGCTCGAGATCGAGCTCTCGGTGCCCGGCGGCCTGCTCACGCTGGGGCAGACGGCCGGCGTCAACATCAGCCAGGGCGATGGCGTGGACGACAGCCTGATCCGCATGTCGGGCACGGCGGTGAACCTGCAGGCCGCGCTCGAGCAGCTGCAGCTGCTGCCCGGGGCCGACTACAACGGCCCGCTCACGCTGAGCGTCTCGCTCGGCCCGCTGGGGCAGACGCTGGGGGTCAGTGCCACGCTGCCGCTGGGCATCGTGGCGGTGGCCGACATCGTGGCCGACAGCGTCAGCACCGTGGCCGGCCAGGCGGTGGGCTTCAATGTGCTGGACAACGACAGCTTCGAGCACGCCGGGCGCGTGGTCAGCGCCTACCAGACGCCGGCGCACGGCACGGTGAGCATCAATGCCCAGGGCCAGGCGGTGTACACGCCGGTGGCGGGTTATGTGGGCACCGACAGCTTCACCTACACCGTCACCAGCAACGGCACCACCGAGACCGCCACGGTCACGGTGAGCATCGGCGCGGCGCCCAACCAGGCCCCCACCGGTGCCAGCCTGTCCGACCTGCAGCGCAACGACGGCGCCAGCGTGTCGCTGAACCTCTCTGCCGCCTTTGCCGATGCCGATGGCGACGCGCTGCAGTTCAGCGCCAGCGGCCTGCCGGCCGGGCTGCAGATCGACAGCGCCAGCGGCGTGATCAGCGGCACGCTCGACCGCCATGCCTCCAGCGCCGTGCCGGGCGGCGTGTACACCGTGGTCATCACCGCCAGCGACGGCCGCGGCGGCACGGTGACCCGGGCCTTCGAGCTGACCGTGGCCAACCCGCCGCCGCTGGCCGGCGACGACAGCGCCACGGTGGCCGAAGACGGCGTGCTGAACGACCAGCTGCTGGCCAACGACAGCGACCCCGACGGCGACAGCCTGCGCGTGGACACCACGCCGGTCAGCGGCCCGGCGCATGGCGGCCTGGTGCTGCGCGCCGATGGCAGCTACACCTACACGCCGGTGGCCAACTTCCACGGCAGCGACAGCTTCAGCTACCGCCTGATCGACGCCGATGGCGGCGTCACCGTGGCCACGGTGCACATCACCGTGAGCCCGGTCAACGATGCGCCGGTGGCGGTGAACGACGGCGTCAGCACGCAGGAGGACACCGCCGTCAGCATCGCGGTGCTGGCCAACGACAGCGACGCCGATGGCGACACGCTCAGCGTCAGCGCCGCCAGTGCCGGCCATGGCAGCGTCAGCATCGGCCCGGGCGGTGTGCTGCAGTACACCCCGGCGGCCCACTTCCACGGCAGCGACACGATCACCTACACGGTCAGCGACGGCCAGGGCGGCAGCAGCACGGCGCAGGTCAGCGTCACGGTCGTGGCCGTCAACGATGCGCCCACCGCCGGGCCCCTGGCCGACCATGCCAACACCGTGGGCACGGCGGTCAGCCTGCAGGCGGGCGCGGCCTTTGCCGATGCCGATGGCGACGCGCTGCAGTTCAGCGCCACCGGCCTGCCGCCGGGCCTGAGCCTGGACGCGGCCACCGGCCTGATCAGCGGCACGCCCAGCACGCCCGGCAGCTACAGCGTGACGGTGAGCGCCGCCGACGGCAACGGCGGCACGGTGAGCCAGAGCTTCCAGTGGACCGTGGCGGCGGCCGCCAACAACGGCCCCAACACCGTGGGCAGCCTGGCCACCGCCAACGCCAGCGATGGCCAGACATTCAGCCTGGCCACTGCCGGTGGTTTCAGCGATCCGGATGGCGATGCCCTGACCTACAGCGCCAGCGGCCTGCCGGCCGGCCTGGCCATCGATGCCGCCACCGGCGTGATCAGCGGCACGCTGGGCAGCGGCGCCTCGGCGCTCGTGCCCGACGGCGTGTACACCGTCACCGTCACCGCCAGCGACGGCCGCGGCGGCCAGGTCAGCCAGGCCTTCACGCTGAGCGTGGGCAATGTCGGCCCCAGCGCGGCCAACGACAACGTGACGCTGGCCGAAGACGCCAGCGCCAGCGGCAATGTGCTGCTCAACGACAGCGACGCCGACGGCGATGCGCTGCGCGTGGACACCACGCCGGTGGCCGCCCCGGCGCACGGCACGCTGGTGCTCAACGCCGACGGCAGCTTTGTCTACACGCCCGACGCCAACTTCTCGGGCAGCGACAGCTTCAGCTACCGCGTGGTCGATGCCGATGGCGGCAGCAGCACCGCCACCGTCACGCTCAGCGTGGCGCCCAGCAACGACGCGCCCACCGCCGGCCCGCTGGCCGACCACAGCAACGCCGTGGGCACGCCGGTCAGCTTCAATGCCGGCGCGGTGTTTGCCGATGCCGATGGCGACGCGCTGCAGTTCAGCGCCACCGGCCTGCCGCCGGGCCTGAGCCTGGATGCTGCCACCGGCCTGATCAGCGGCACGCCCAGCACCCCGGGCAGCTTTGCGGTGACGGTCAGCGCGGCCGACGGCAACGGCGGCAGCGTCAGCCAGAGCTTTGTGTGGACCGTGGCTGCCGCGCCCAACAACGGCCCCAACACCGTGGGCAGCCTGGCCACCGCCAGCGCCAGCGATGGCCAGACGCTCAGCCTGGCCACCGCCGGCGGCTTCAGCGATGCCGATGGCGATGCCCTGGCCTACAGCGCCAGCGGCCTGCCGGCCGGCCTGGCCATCGACGCCGCCACCGGGGTGATCAGCGGCACGCTGGGCAGCGGCGCCTCGGGCGCGGTGGCGGGTGGGGTGTACACCGTCACCGTCACGGCCAGCGATGGCCGCGGCGGCCAGGTCAGCCAGGCCTTCACGCTGAGCGTGGGCAATGTCGGCCCGCAGGCCGCCAACGACAACCTGAGCCTGGCCGAAGACGGCAGCGTCAGCGGCAATGTGCTGGCCAACGACAGCGACGCCGATGGCGATGCGCTGGCCGTGGACACGCCCGCGCTCAGCGGCCCGGCGCATGGCAGCCTGGTGCTCAACACCGACGGCAGCTTCGTCTACACGCCCGACGCCAACTTCTCGGGCACCGACAGCTTCAGCTACCGCATCGTCGATGCCGACGGTGCCAGCAGCACGGCCACCGTGACCCTCACCGTCACCGCCGCCAACGACGCCCCCAGCGCCGCCGCTTTGGCCGACCGCAGCAATGCCATCGGCGCGACGGTGAACTTCAATGCCGGCGCGGTGTTTGCCGATGCCGATGGCGATGCGCTGCAGTTCAGCGCCAGCGGCCTGCCGCCGGGCCTGAGCCTGGACGCGGCCACCGGCCTGATCAGCGGCACGCCCAGCACCGCCGGCAGCTTTGCGGTGACCCTCAGCGCGGCCGATGGCAACGGCGGCAGCGTGAGCCAGAGCTTCCAGTGGAGCGTGGCCGCCGCCGCCAACAACGGCCCCGACACCGTGGGCAGCCTGCCCACCGGCACGGCCACCGCCGGCGGTTTCAGCGATGCCGATGGCGACGCCCTGGCCTACAGCGCCAGCGGCCTGCCGGCCGGCCTGGCCATCGATGCCGGCACCGGCGTGATCAGCGGCACGCTGGGCAGCGGCGCCTCGGCCGCGGTGCCCGGCGGCGTGTACACCGTGATGGTCACGGCCAGCGACGGCCGCGGCGGCCAGGTCAGCCAGGCCTTCACGCTGAGCGTGGGCAATGTCGGCCCCAGTGCCGTCAACGACAGCGCCAGCCTGGCCGAAGACGGCAGCCTCAGCGGCAATGTGCGCGCCAACGACAGCGACGCCGATGGCGACGCGCTGACCGTCGACACCACGCCCGTGGCCGCCCCGGCCCACGGCACGCTGGTGCTCAACGCCGATGGCAGCTTCGTCTACACGCCCGATGCCAACTTCTCGGGCAGCGACAGCTTCAGCTACCGCTTGATCGATGCCGATGGCGGCAGCAGCACCGCCACGGTGAACCTCTCGGTCAACGCCGCCAACGACGCCCCCACCGCCAGCGCGCTGGCCGACCGCAGCAACGCCACCGGCGCGGCGGTGAGCTTCAACGCCGCGGCGGCCTTTGCCGATGCCGATGGCGACGCGCTGCAGTTCAGCGCCACCGGCCTGCCGCCGGGCCTGAGCCTGGACGCGGCCACCGGCCTGATCAGCGGCACGCCCAGCACGCCCGGCAGCTACAGCGTGACGGTGAGCGCCGCCGACGGCAATGGCGGCACGGTGAGCCAGAGCTTCCAGTGGGCCGTGGCGGCGGCCGCCAACAATGGCCCCAACACCGTGGGCAGCCTGGCCACCGCCAGCGCCAGCGATGGCCAGACGTTCAGCGTGGCCACCGCCGGCGGTTTCAGCGATCCGGATGGCGATGCCCTGGCCTACAGCGCCAGCGGCCTGCCGGCCGGCCTGGCCATCGACGCCGCCACCGGCGTGATCAGCGGCACCGTGGCGGCCGGCGCCTCGGCGCTCGTGCCCGACGGCGTGTACACCGTCACCGTCACCGCCAGCGACGGCCGCGGCGGCCAGGTCAGCCAGGCCTTCACGCTGAGCGTGGGCAATGTCGGCCCCAGCGCCGCCAACGACAACCTGACGCTGGCCGAAGACGCCAGCGCCAGCGGCAATGTGCTGCTCAACGACAGCGACGCCGATGGCGATGCGCTGCGGGTCGACACCACGCCGGTGGCCGCCCCGGCGCACGGCACGCTGGTGCTCAACGCCGACGGCAGCTTCGTCTACACGCCCGACGCCAACTTCTCGGGCAGCGACAGCTTCAGCTACCGCGTGGTCGATGCCGATGGCGGCAGCAGCACCGCCACCGTCAATGTCACGGTGCAGGCCAGCAACGACGGCCCCAGTGCCGGCGCCATTGCCGACCGCAGCAACACCACCGGCGTGCCGGTCAACTTCAACGCCGGCACCGTGTTTGCCGATGCCGATGGCGATGCCCTGCAGTACAGCGCCACCGGCCTGCCGCCGGGCCTGAGCCTGGATGCCGCCACCGGCCTGATCAGCGGCACGCCCAGCACCCCGGGCAGCTTTGCGGTGACGCTCAGCGCGGCCGACGGCAACGGCGGCAGCGTCAGCCAGAGCTTTGTGTGGGCCGTGGCCGTGGCGGCCAACAACGGCCCCAACACCGTGGGCAGCCTGCCGCTGGCCGTGGCCAGCGACGGCCAGGCCGTGAGCCTGCCCACCGCCGCCGGCTTCAACGACCCCGATGGCGACGGCCTGGCCTACAGCGCCAGCGGCCTGCCGGCCGGCCTGGCCATCGATGCCGCCACCGGCGTGATCAGCGGCACCGTGGGCAGCGGCGCCTCGGGCGCCGTGGCGGGTGGGGTGTACACCGTCACCGTCACGGCCGACGATGGCCGCGGCGGCCAGGTCAGCCAGGCCTTCACGCTGAGCGTGGGCAATCTCGGCCCGCAGGCGGCCGACGACAGCCTGAGCCTGACCGAAGACACCAGCGCCAGCGGCAACGTGCTGGCCAACGACAGCGACGCCGACGGCGACGCGCTGCGGGTCGACACCACGCCGGTGGCTGCCCCGGCGCACGGCACGCTGGTGCTCAACGCCGACGGCAGCTTCGTCTACACGCCCGAGGCCAACTTTTCGGGCAGCGACAGCTTCCGCTACCGCGTGATCGATGCCGACGGCGGCAGCAGCGTGGCCACGGTCAACATCAGCGTCGCGCCGGGCAACGACGCCCCCAGCGCCGCGGCGCTGGCCGACCGCAGCAATGCCATCGGCGCGGCGGTGAACTTCAATGCCGGCGCGGTGTTTGCCGATGCCGATGGCGACGCACTGCAGTACAGCGCCACCGGCCTGCCGCCGGGCCTGAGCCTGGACGCGGCCACCGGCCTGATCAGCGGCACGCCCAGCACCGCCGGCAGCTTTGCGGTGACCCTCAGCGCGGCCGATGGCAACGGCGGCAGCGTGAGCCAGAGCTTCCAGTGGAGCGTGGCCGCCGCCGCCAACAACGGCCCCGACACCGTGGGCAGCCTGCCCACCGGCACGGCCAGCGACGGCCAGACGATCAGCCTGGCCACCGCCGGCGGTTTCAGCGATGCCGATGGCGACGCCCTGGCCTACAGCGCCAGCGGCCTGCCGGCCGGCCTGGCCATCGATGCCGCCACCGGCGTGATCAGCGGCACGCTGGGCAGCGGCGCCTCGGCCGCCGTGCCGGGCGGCGTGTACACCGTCACCGTCACCGCCAGCGACGGCCGCGGCGGCCAGGTCAGCCAGGCTTTCACGCTGAGCGTGGGCAATGTCGGCCCGGCCGCCGCCGACGACCGCCTGACCCTGGCCGAAGACAGCGCCGCCAGCGGCAACGTGCTGGCCAACGACCGCGATGCCGATGGCGACGCGCTGCGCGTCGACACCACGCCGGTGGCCGGCCCGGCCAACGGCAGCCTGGTGCTCAATGCCGACGGCAGCTTCACCTACACGCCCGACGCCAACTTTGCCGGCAGCGACAGCTTCAGCTACCGCGTGCTCGATGCCGACGGCGGCAGCAGCACGGCCACGGTCACGCTCACCGTCACGCCCGGCAACGACGCCCCCACCGCCAGTGCCAGCCCGCCGGCCAGCCTGACCGCCGGCAGCGCCGCCACGCCGCTGGCCATGGCGCCGCTGGTGCAGGACGCCGACGGCGACGCGCTCGGCTTTGGCGCCATCAACCTGCCGCCGGGCCTGGTGATCGACCCGGTCAGCGGTGAGATCAGCGGCACGCCCACGCAGCCCGGCAGCTTTGACGTGGTGGTGCGCGCCACCGACCCCGCCGGCGCGGTGGTGGACGTGGCGCTGCGCATCGAGGTGGCCGCCGCCAGCGTGGCCGAGCCCAGCACGCCGGCCGAAGAGCCGCTGGCGCCGCCGGTGTTCGACACCGGTGGCTTCACCCAGGCCGATGCCGCCCTGGCCGACCGCGATGGCAATGGCCTGCTGGGCCAGCTCGGCAGCGATCCGGGCGAGCCGCCCACCGAGCGCGATATCGAGCCGGTGCTGCTGAAGGCCATCAATGCCGTGAAGTCGCTCGAGAGCGTGGCCGACATCAGTGGCGACTCGCCCCTGGTGGCGGCCATCGGCGGCGTGCAGTCGCTGGGCCGGCCGGCCGAGATCGCGGCCGATGCCCCGCCCATGGCCACCGCCGTGGGCGACCTCAGCGCCGGCTTTCGCGAGCCCACCCGGCTCGACGAGATCGGCAGCGGCCCGTTCGGCATCTCGGCCGGCGCGGCCCTGCCGCCCGGCATGCTGGGCGGCACCGACACCCTGGCCGGCCTGCCCGACAACCGCGCCCTGCCGCGCGTGGTGGCCGATGCCGGCCTGGCACCGCAGCCGGTGCAGCAGCAACTGCTGGACGCGCTGCAGCGCCGCGCCGCCGAAGTCGACGAACTGGGCCGCGCACTGGGCTGATGCCCGTGGCCCGCAGCATCAGGGAGCCCCTGGCGATGTCAAAACCCAACCTGCAAGACGAGCGCCCAGAAATCCCGAGCATGACGCGCCGCCAGTGCCTGGGCGGCCTGGCCGGCGCCTCGGCGCTGGGCGCTGCCCTGGGCCTGGGCGGCTGCGCCTCGCGCCCGCAGGCCATCGACGCCCCGGCCAACGCGGTGAAGCTGCGCGGCCAGCTCGAACGCCAGATCTCCGGCGAAGACCGGGTCGAAGGCCCGATCTCGCTGTACGAGGCCATGGCGCGGGCGCTGAAGTACAACCTCGACCAGAAGATCGAGATGATGGAAGTGGTGCTGCGCGAGCGCCAGTTCGAGGCCCGCAGCGCCGACCAGCTGCCCACCCTGGTGGCCGGCTCGGGCTTCAGTGCCCGCAACAACGACGCCGGCTCGCGCAGCCGCTCGCTGCTCACCGGCCGCGAATCGCTGGAACCTTCCAGCTCGAGTGAGCGGCAGAGCACCACCTCCGAGCTGGCGCTGAGCTGGGACGTGCTCGACTTCGGCCTGGCCCGGGTGCGCCACCGCCAGCAGGCCGACGAGCGCCTGATCTCGGCCGAGCGCCGGCGCAAGGTCATCAACCGCATCCTCGAGGATGTGCGCACCGCCTACTGGCGCGCGGTCAGTGCCGACCGCACCGCCAAGAAGCTGGCCGACCTGGAGGTGCTGGCCGGCCGCGCGATGCGCCAGGCCGAGGAGCTGGAGCAGCGCCGCGTGGCCTCGCCCAACATGGTGCTGGCCTACCAGCGCGACCTGCTGCAGGTGCAGGCCGATGTGCAGAAGCTGCAGCGCGAGCTGTCGCTGGCCAAGAGCCAGCTGGCCGCGCTGATGAACCTGCGCCCCGATGCCGCGTTCCGCCTGGTGCTGCCCGACCGGACCGACGTGGTGCCCGAGCTGCCGGGCTCGGCCGACGAGATGGTGCTCACCGGCCTGCGCTTCCGGCCCGAGGTGCGCGAGGCGGCCTACCGCCAGCGCATCCTGCGCGGCGAGTTCGATGCCGCCTTCCTGCGCGCGCTGCCCACGGTGCGCACCGTGCTGGGCCTCAACCACGACAGCAACGAGTTCCTCTACAACCCGCAGTGGCTGAACCTGAGCGCGCGGCTCAGCTGGAACCTGCTGGACGTGTTCCGCTACCCGGCCAACAAGCGTGCGCTCGACGCCGAGGTGGCCACGCTCGATCAGCGCGACCTGGCCCTCACCATGGCGGTGATGACCCAGGTCTACGTGGCGCGCGTGCGCTTCGTGCGCCTGTCGCAGGAGCTGAGCACGGTGCAGCGCTCGCAGGGGGTGCAGGAGCGCCTGCTGGCCCAGGCCCGCGGCGCCTTCAAGGCCCGCGCGATCAGCCAGCAGCAGCTGGTTCGCGAAGAGATGAACGGCGTGCTGTCCGAGGTGCGCTACGACGTCGCCTACTCCGATCTTCAGAACGCCTATGCGAATTTGTACGCGTCCATGGGCCTGGACAACTTCGACATCGACGCCGGGGCCGAAGTGCCGCTCAAGAAGCTGACCGAAACGCTCGAAGAACACTGGACGGAACGTGCCCTGAGCTTGCCGGCCATGCCGGACAAGAGCTCCTGACAAAACTGTCCTGAACCCCTGACTTCATGAGCATCCCACGCCAATCCAAGCCCCGGCCGGCCGGCGCGCTGGCCTTGCTGCTGGCCTGCGCCGCCACGCTCAGCCAGGCGCAGACCCGCCCGGCACCCACGCCGGCGGCCGCAGCGGCGGCGGTGGTGGCCAGCCCTGCACCCGCCCCGGTGGGCAGCGGCGCCGCCGTGGTGCGCAGCCACCCGGGCAGCAGCAGCGGCATCGCCCGCGGCGTGGTGCGCGCCACGGCCGAGGCCACGCTCACCGCCCGCCTGTCGGCGCGCATCACCGAGATGCCGCTGGCCGAGGGCGCCACCTTTGCCAAGGGCGATCTGCTGGTGGCCTTCGAGTGCGAGCGGCCGCAGGCCGAGGCCCGCGCCGCGGCAGCGGCCCTGGCCGCCCAGCGCAAGCAGGTCGAGACCAACGAGGAGCTCGACCGCTTCAACGCCATCGGCAAGAACGACCTGCTGGTGTCGAAGTCGCAGCTCGACAAGGCGCAGGCCGAGGCCGATGCGCTGAACACCCAGCTGCGCGAGTGCCGCCTGCAGGCGCCGTTTGCCGGCCGGGTGATGACGCGCCAGGCGCGCCAGCATGAATCGGTGCAGGCCGGCGCGCCGCTGCTGCGCATCGTCGACACCAGCGCCATCGAGGTCGACCTGATCGTGCCCTCGCAGTGGCTGGCCTGGCTGCGACCCGGCACCGCCTTCGTGTTCCGCATCGACGAAACCGGCGCCCAGCTGCCGGCCAAGGTGCAGCGCCTGTCGGCCACGGTCGATCCGGTCAGCCGCACGATGAAGATCACCGCCAGCTTTGACGATGCCGCCGCGCGCGTATTGCCCGGCATGAGCGGCACCGGTGCCGGCTGGCGGGTGCCACGATGAGCGGCAGCGATGAGCTGACGCTCGAGCGGTCGCCCGGCGCGCTGGCCGCCGATCTGCTGGCGCGCAGCGCCGCGGCAGCGGCGGCCGAGCCCGCGCCGCCCGGCAGCCTGCCGCGCTCGGGCACGGCGGCGCCGTCGCCGCCGCCGGGCTCGTCCTCGTCGGCGCTGCGCCTGTTGCAGTACGAGGCCGAGGTGCGCCGCGTGCAGGGCGAGCAGGCCTTGCTGATGCACCTGGTCAACGAGGCCCGCAGCCTGGTGCCCTATGGCCAGGCCATCGTCTTCCGGCGCCGTGGCGGCGGCCGCGGCTGGCGCCCGGTGGCGGTGTCGGGCCTGCCCTCGGTGGATGCCAACTCGCCGCTGCTGGTGGCGCTGGGCCGCGGCCTGGCGCGGCAGACCGGCAGCACGCTGCAGGACATGAAGTCGCTCGACCTGCAGTCGGCCAGCGCTTGGCCGGGCCTGGACGAGCGCAGCCGCGGCACGCTGCGCGGCTTTGCGCTGCCGCAGGGCCTGTGGGTGCCGCTGCCCGATGCGGCCGACCGGGTGGATGCCGGCGTGCTGTTCCTGCGCGAGGCGCCCTTCAACCCCGGCGCCACGGTGCTGCTGCGCCGCCTGGGCCAGACCTATGCCCATGCGTGGACGGCCTTGTCGGGCCCGCGCCGGCGCACCCTGGGCCAGGCGCGCACGCCCTGGCTGGTGCTGGCGGCGCTGCTGCTGCTCACCGCGCTGGGTGCCATGCCGGTGCGCCTGAGCGTGATGGCGCCGGTGGAGGTGGTGGCCGCCGAGCCGCAGGTGCTGACCGCGCCGATCAACGGCGTGGTGCGCCGCATCAACGTGGCGCCCAGCGCCACGGTGGCGGCGGGCGAGGTGGTGGTGCAGTTCGACGACATCCAGCCGCGCAACGAGATGCTGCTGGCGCAGCAGCGTCTGGCGGTGGCCCAGGCGCGCGACGCGCGCACCGCGGCGGCCGCCTTCCAGAACCCCGAGGCCGCGCACGAGCTGGCCACCGCACGCGCCGAGTACGAGCTGGCGCGCGTCAACCACGACTATGCGGTCGAGGTGCTGGCCCGCACCGCGGTGCGCGCGCCGCAGGCCGGCGTGGTGATCTACACCGACCGGCGCGACTGGGAGGGCCGCGCCGTGCAGGTGGGCGAGGAGATCGTGCAGGTGGCCGATCCGCAGCGCATTGCCCTGCGCGTGGAGGTGCCCACCGGCAACAGCCTGCCGCTGGCCACCGGCGGGCGCGGTGACGTGTACCTCGACAACGTGCCCTTCGGCGGCATTCCGGCCCGGGTGCGCCATGCCTCGTACACGCCGCGCACGCTGCCGGGTGGCGACACCGCCTATACCGTGATGCTGGCGGCCGAACCGGGCCATCTGCCGCGCATCGGCGCGCGCGGCACCGCGCGGCTGTACGGCGACGAGGTGCCGCTGGTGGTGCAGCTGCTGCGCCGGCCGCTGTCGGCGGTGCGCCAGTTCGTCGGCGTCTGACGCCACAGAGCCCGAGATGCAAGCGCTGGACGACGCCCTGCCGCTGCCGCCGCTGCGCCCCGAGCTGCAGCTGGCCGAGGCGCCGCCCGAGCCCGGCGGTGCGGCCCGCTGGCGGCTCGACGATCCGCTGCGCCAGCGCAGCTTCTTGCTCGCCGAGGGCGATCTGCGCCTGCTGGCGCTGTGGCCGCTGGGCCGCGTGGGGGCGCTGCGTGCGGCCTGGCAGCGCAGCCTGGCCGGGCCCGACAGCCAGTTCGAGCAGCAGCTGGGCGGCCTGATGGATTTTCTGCGCCAGCACCACCTGCTGGTGGCACAGCCGGGGCGCGACAGCACGGCGCTGGCCGAGCAGGCCGCACGCCAGGCCCACCCGGGCCTGCGCGGCTGGTTCGGCCGCTGGATGGGCTGGCAGCTGCCGCTGCTGCGGCCTCAGGGTTTCCTGGAGGCCACCCTGCCGCTGGTGCGCGGCCTGTGGACCTGGCCGGCGCTGCTGCTGTGGGCGCTGTGCACGCTGCTGGGCCTGTACCTGGTGTCGCGCCAGTGGGATGCCTTCATCGGCAGTTTTGCGCAGTTCAACCAGCCCGAGGGCTGGCTGGCCTATGCGCTGGTGCTGCTGGCGCTGAAGCTGCTGCACGAGCTGGGCCATGCCTATGCCGCCGTGCAGCACGGCGTGCAGGTGCCCAGCATGGGCCTGTCGGTGGCCATGGGCGTGCCGATGTTCTACACCGACACCAGCGGCGCCGTGCGCCTGCCGCGGCGCGCTGCGCGGCTGTGGATCGGCGGCGCCGGCATGCTGGCCGAATCAATGCTGGCCGGCCTGTGCACGCTGGCCTGGGCGCTGCTGGCCGACGGGCCGCTGCGCTCGGCCTGCTTCGTCGTGGCCACCTCGAGCTGGCTCACCACGCTGGCCATCAACCTCAACCCGCTGGGGCGCTTTGACGGCTACTACATGCTGTCCGACGCGCTGGGCCTGGCCAATCTGCAGCAGCGTGCGCTCGACCACGCCGGCTGGGCCGCCGGGCGCCTGCTGCTGGGGCCGGTGATGGCCGCGCCCGAGCCGGCCGGGCCCGCGCGGCGCGCCGGCCTGATCGTGTTTGGCGCGGGGGTGTGGCTGTTCCGGCTGTCGCTGGGCCTGGCCGCGGCTGGGCTGGCGTATGCGCTGCTGTTCCAGCTGGCCGGCCTGGTGCTGGCCGCGGCCACGCTGTGGTGGCTGCTGCTGGCGCCGCTGCTGCGCCAGCTGGCCGCCTGGTGGCAGTTGCGCGGCGCGGTGGGCATGGGCCGCTGGCTGGGCCTGGCGCTGCTGCTGGCCGGCCTGGGCTGGGTCGTGCAGGCGCCGCTGGACCAGCGGGTGCGCGGCGCCGCCGTGCTGGGCTGGCAGCACGAGCAGCTGCTGCAGGCGCCCGAGGTGGCCACGGTGGATGCGCTGCTGGTGCGCGATGGCCAGCCGGTGCGCGCCGGCCAGCTGCTGCTGCGCCTGCGCTCGCCCGAGCTGCAACGCCGCCTGGCCGAGGCCGAGAACCAGCGCGTGCTGACCCTCGAGCGCCTGGCGCGCATTGCCGGCGACGCGCGCGACCGCAACGACCTGCTGGTGCTCGAGCAGCAGCGCGCCGAGGCCGATGCCGCGGTGCAGGGCCTGCGTCTGCGCGTGGCGCAGCTCGAGCTGCGCGCCCAGGCCGACGGCCACCTGGTCGACATGCCGGCCTGGCTGCAGCCGGGCCAGTGGGTGCGGCCCGAGCGCACCCTGGGCCGCGTGCTGCTGGGCCAGCGGCTCGAGGTGCAGGGCTATGTCGACGACGCCGCGCTGCGGCGCCTGCAGGCCGGCGCGCCGGCGGTGTTTCTGGCCGACGACCTGAGCCTGGCGCCCGTCACGCTGCGCCTGAGCGCGGTGGAGCAGGCCACGGCCGAGCAGGTCACGCCCGAGCTGCTGGCCTCGGTGCACGGCGGCAGCGTGCCCACGGTGCTGGACAAGCGCGGCCGTGCCGTGCCGCAGCAGCCGGTGCACCGGGCGCGCTTCGAGGTGATGCAGGCCGGGGCGCCACTGGCGTCGCGGCTGTTGCGCGGGCAGGTGCAGATCGAGGCCGAGCCCGAGAGTCTGGCGGTGCAGTCGGGCCGGCGCATGTGGCAGCTGTTGCTGCGCGAACTGCAGGGCTAGGCCAGCCGGCCTGTGACCGATGCCGCCCGGCGGGCGGTGTTCAACCGACGAGAGGATGGGCGATGACACATTTGGCGAGACGGCAGGCCTTGCGCCGGATCGGCCTGGGCGCCCTGGGCGCCTCGGGCGTGCCGGCGGCCTTGGCCCAGCAGGTCCCGTCGGCGGCGGCCTCGGCGGCCGATGGTTCGGCGCGCCTGCTGTTCGGCATTCCGCCCGGCGCGGCCGGCACCACGCTGGCCCAGGCCCTGATCGGGCAGATGGTGTCGCGCTACACGCCGCCGATCAAGATCGAGCATGTGTTGGGCCGTGAAGCCCGCCGCTCGGCCGAGGTGGTGAAGTCGGCGCTGCCCGACGGCAACACCCTGCTGCATGCGCAGTCGGCGCTGATCACGCTGTTTCCGTCCGTCTACCGCGAGCTGGGCTATGCGCCGCAGGCCGACTTCACGCCGCTGGCCTCGCTGTCCGAGTACGCCTTCATGCTGCTGGTGGGGCCGCGCGTGCCGGCCAGCGTCAGGACGCTCGACGACTTCCTGCGCTGGGTGGGCGACAACCCCGCGGCACGCCAGGTGGGGGTGGTGCTGAAGGGCTCGCAGGGCTGGCTGATGGCGCAGCACCTGGTGCGCGACCGCGACGCGCCGCTGCAGCCGGTGGCCTATGCCGGCACCACGCCGGTGGTCAACGAGCTGCTGGGCGGCGGCCTGGCGGCCGGCATCGTGGTCACCGGCAATGCGCGCGAGGCCCTGGCCGACGGCCGCCTGCGTGCGCTGGCGGTCAGCAGCCCCCAGCGCTGGCTGGGCCTGCCCGACACGCCCTGCTTCGACGAGATCGGCCTGAGCGGCATGGCCATGACCGGCTGGTACGGCTGGTTCGGCCCGGCCGGCATGGCCGAGCCGGTGGTGCAGCGCCTGCGCGCGGCCATCGGCGAGGCCATGGCCACGCCCGAACTGACCCAGGCGCTCGAGCGCCTGTCGATGCGCCCCTTGCGCGAGACGCCCGAGCAACTGCGGGAGCGCATCGCCACCGAGACGACGCAGTACGCGCAAGCCGTGCGGCAGGCACGGCTCAGCCGCATCTAGCCCAGGACCTGCCAAACCCCTTTTTTTGATGGAGACGAGGCATGACCGACACAGATCGGCGCAGCCTGCTGGGTCGCCTGGCGGCATTGGCCGCGGGCACCTGTCCAGGCTGGGCGGCTGCCCAGGCCGCCGCCGGCAGCGAGGCCGGACAAATCATCTACGGGTTCAGCGAGGGTGGCGTGGCCACCACCGTGGGCCTGGCCCTGGCCGAGGCCCTGTCGGGCACGTCGCAGGGGCGCATGGTGTTTCGCCACACCCCGGGCTCGGGCGGCAAGCTGGCCCATGACCAGGTGCGCCGCGCCGCGCCCGACGGGCGCACGCTGCTGTATGCCTCATCGAGTTCGCTGACGCTGATGCCGCACCTGTACCGCAAGCTGGGCTATGCGCTGGACGACTACCGCGCGGTGTCGCCGCTGTACGAGTTCACGCGCTCGTTCACGGTGGGGCCGCGGGTGCCCGAGGCGGTGCGCACGCTGGACGACTATGTGCGCTGGGTGATGCAGGACCCGGCGCAGGCCGCCTACGGCGTGCCGGCCATCGGCTCGGCGGCGCACCTGGCCGGCATGCTGGTGGCCCGGGCCCGCGATGTCACGCTGCGCCCCACGCCCTACCGTGGCTCGGCCACGCTGATCAAGGACCTGGTCAGCGGCAGCCTGGCGGCCGGCCTGACCATCGTGGGCCAGAACCTGGACGACTTCCGCAGCGGCCGGCTGCGCAGCCTGGGCGTGTCCAGCGCCGAGCGCTGGCCCTCGCTGCCGGGCGTGCCCACGCTGCTGGAGCAGGGCGTTGCCGACTGCGCCATCGTCGAGTGGCATGGCCTGCTAGGCCCCGCGGCCCTGCCGCTGCCGGTGGCTCAGGCGCTGCAGCAACGCGTGGCGCGCTTCATGGCCAGCGAGGCGATGCAGCGCGAGGCCACGGCGCAATCGCTGAAGGTGATCGCGCTGGCGCCAGAGGCCTTCCAGCAGTACATCCAGAGCGACTCGGCCCGCTGGGCCCAGGTGGTGCAGAAGACCCGCTTCTCGGCACAGGAGTGAGCCATGGCCGCAACCGACACTGCCACGCCGGCGCGCCGGCGCAACAGCCCCAGCCGTCGCCGCCTGCTGGGTGCCCTGGGCCTGGGCGGCCTGGGCGGCCTGCTGGGCGGCGGCCCGGCCTGGGCGCAGGCCCCGGCCGGCGGGCCGGCCTCGCTGCTGTACGGCTTTCCGAACGGCGGGCCGATCTCGCCGGTGCTTGACGCCCTGGTGGCCGGCCTGGCGGGCCGCTACCAGCCCGAGCTGAAGGGCCCCGTTCGCTACCTGCCGGGCAACGCCGGGCGGGTGGCCATCGACGCGCTGCGCCGCGGCCCGGCCGACGGCAGCCAGATGATCTTGTTGCCCAGCTCGCTGCTGACCCTGCTGCCGCAGCTGGGCGGCAGCAAGGGCGAGGGCGTGCTGCGTGAGCTGGCGCCGGTGGCGTCGGTGGCCGCCATCACCTTCTGCGTGGCGGTCGGGCCCCGGGTGCCGGCCAGTGTGCGCAGCATGGCCGACTACCTGGCCTGGATGCAGGCCAACCCCGACCAGGCCACCGTGGGCGTGCCGGGCCTCAACACCGGCGCGCATGTGCTGGCCAGCGCGATCGGCCGGCGCGCGGGCGCAACCTTCAACTTCGTCACCTTCCAGGGCACCGGACCGCTGGTGGCTGATCTGCTGTCGGGCGCGATCGCCAGTGCGCTGGTCATCGTGGGCGCGGCGCCGGAGGCCTTTGCCTCAGGCCGCCTGCGCGGCCTGGCGGTGACCAGCGAGGCGCGCTGGCCCTCGGTGCCCGACTGGCCCACGCTGGCCGAACTGGGTCTGTTCGAGGTGCCGGTGGTCGAGACCCTGGGCCTGTTCATGCATGGCGATACCGCGCCCGGCCAGCTCGAGGCGCTGGCCGCCGCCGTGCGCGCGCTGCAGACCGAAGGCCGGCTGCGCGAGCTGCTGCAGCGCATCGGCATGCGCCAGCCGGCGTCCGGCGGCACACCCGAGGGCTACCGCCAGGCCCTGCTGGCCGAGGCCCAGGCCTGGGCTGCGGTGCTGGTGGCCGGCAAGCTCAAGGCCGGGCCCACGGGCACCGCTGTCGGCGCGGCCCCGGGCGGTCAGCGCGTGTAGGGGTCGTGCAGTCCCAGGCCGAGGAGGATCTGCGACTCGTGCGCTTCCATCTCGGTGGCGTCTTCGTCGCTGGTCTCGTGGTCCCAGCCCTGGGCGTGCAGGGTGCCGTGCACCAGCAGGTGGGCCACGTGATCGGCGGGCGACAGGCCTAGCTCGGCCGCCTCGCGCGCCACCACGCCGGCGGCCAGCACCAGGTCGGCCATCACCAGCGGCTCTTGCGCGTAGTCGAAGGTGAGCACGTTGGTGGCGTAGTCCTTGCCGCGGTAGTCGCGGTTGAGCGCGCGGCCTTCCTCATCGCCGACAAAACGCACCGTCATTTCGGCCGGCGCGTCCAGTGCCGCGCGAATCCAGCGCATCACCTTGTGCCGCGGCAGCAGGGCGCGCAGGCTGGCATCGGCAAACTGCAGCGACAGGCTCAGCTCGGGCCGGGGCGTGCGCGTCATGCCGCACCCCGATCGCCGGCGCCGGGCTTGGCGGCCTCGTAGGCCTCGACGATGCGGGCCACCAGCGGGTGGCGCACCACATCGGCGGCGGTGAAGCGCGAGAACGCGATGCCGCGCACGCCGTCCAGCACCCGCGCGGCGTCGCTCAGGCCGCTGGTCACGCCCTTGGGCAGATCGACCTGGCTGGTGTCGCCGGTGACCACCGCGCGGCTGCCGAAGCCGATGCGGGTGAGAAACATCTTCATCTGCTCGGGCGTGGTGTTCTGGGCCTCGTCGAGGATCACGAAGGCATGGTTGAGCGTGCGCCCGCGCATGAAGGCCAGCGGCGCGATCTCGAGCTGGCCCTTCTCGAACGCCGCCTGCACGCGCTCGAAGCCCATCAGGTCGTACAGCGCGTCGTACAGCGGGCGCAGGTAGGGGTCGACCTTCTGCGCCAGATCGCCGGGCAGAAACCCCAGGCGTTCGCCGGCCTCCACCGCCGGGCGGGTGAGCACGATGCGCTGCACGCCGCTGCGCTCGAGCGCATCCACCGCGCAGGCCACGGCCAGAAAGGTCTTGCCGGTGCCGGCCGGGCCCAGGCCCAGCGTGATGTCGTGGCTGAGGATGTTGCGCAGGTACTGCACCTGGTTGGGTGTGCGGCCGCGCAGGTCGCTGCGCCGGGTGTGCAGCACGATGGCCTCGGCGTCGGGTGTGGTCACCACCGGCGTGTCGGCCGCGGCGCTGCCCCCGGCGCGCGGCGCCAGACCCTGCGCATGCGCCTCCACCAGCGCCAGCTGCAGGGCCTCGACCGCGATCGGCCGCGCCGCACGCTCGTACAGTGCCTGCAGCAGCGCCAGTGCGCGGCCGGCGGCCGCCTTGTCGCCTTCGACGCGGAACGCGCCGCCGCGGCGGCTGATGCGCACCGTCAGCGCGTCTTCGATGGCGCGCAGGTGCTCGTCGAAGGCGCCGCTCAGATGGGCCAGGCGGGCGTTGTCGGTGGGTTCGAAGACGTGGCGCAGGATCACGGTGCAGTGGGGCAGGCTGGGGGCGGGTGGGCCGGGCGGGCGCGCCGGGTTGCGGATTCTCCAACGAACCGGCCGCGCCGGCAGCCCGGGCTGCGCCGGAGGCCCGGCAGGCCGGCCCCACAATCGGTGCATGTTCGCCGTGCCCCTGCCGCACCGGGCGCCCGCCCCGTGCCTGTCTGACATTGGAACCGCGGCGCGTGCGCGCCGCATCGCCACCAGGCCGTGGCCTGCGCTGGCCCTGCTGCTGCTGTGCCTGTTGGGCCTGCTGGCCACGCCCGGCCTGCGTGCCGAGGTGCTGGTGCTGCGCGAGGCCCTGGCCGCGCCGGGGCAGGGCGAGCGCCCGCCCGACTGGACCGGCGCCAAGACCGTGGTGCTGCCCGACGACTGGGCCGTGCACCCGGTGGGCGCGGCCGGCGAGCGCTGGTACCGGCTGAGCTTCAGCGGCGCCCGCCTGCAGCGGCCCGTGCCCGTCGCAGCGCCGGCGGCCAGCCCAGCCAGTGCCGCCAGCGCAGCGGCTGCAGCCAGTGCAGCCAGTGCCGCCAGTGCCGCCAGTGCCGCCAGTGCCGCCAGTGCCGCCAGTGCCACCAATGCAGCGGCCAGCGTGCCCGGCAGTGGCGCGCTGCATGCGCTGTATGTCGAGCGGGCCTGCAGCGTGCTGCAGGTGCGCGTGAACGGCCAGCTGGTGCACGACGGCGGCCAGTTTGCCGAGCCGGTCAGCCGCCTGTGCCACCACCCCCAGCTGGTGGCCGTGCCCGATGCGCTGCTGCTGCCGGGCACCAACATCGTCGAGCTGCGCGTCAAGGGCTACGACCTGCCGCTGGTCAGCTCGCGCCAGCGGGTGGGCGGGCTGTCGGTGGTCGAGTTCGGCAGCCATGCGGTGCTGGCCGATCACCACGCCCGGCGTGCCTTGTTTGCGGTGCGCCTGCCCGAGGTGATGAGCGGCACGCTGCTGCTGATGGGCGGGCTGATGTTCGTGATGGGCTGGTTCAACCGCGCGCAGAGCTACCTGGCCTATTTCGGGGCGCTGATGGTCGGCTGGGCGGTGCTGCTGGCGCGGCTGTGGGCCTCGGAGCTGCCGGTCAGCAACCGCCTGACCGAGGTCACGCTGGCCGCGCTGGTGGGCTTTCTCACCTGGGCCGCGGTGCAGTTCCTGCTGCGCCACGCCAACCGCAAGCTGCCGTGGGTGAGCCTGGCACTGCCCTTGCAGCTGCTGGTGATGCTGGGCTCGATGCTGGCCGCCGACGCCCGGCACCTGCACTGGGTGTCGGGCCTGTGGTTCGTGCTGCTGGCGGCCCAGGCGGTGGCCGCGGCGGTGTTCTACCTCACCCGCGCGCGGCGCCAGCGCAGCCGCCAGCTGTGGCCCATGGCCGGGCTGCTGGTGGTGGTGGGCCTGGCCCTGCTGGTGCAGGCCACCACCATCCTGGCGCAGCTGGACAGCCGCATCGGCTACGTGGCCGAGCTGGTGCCGCCGCTGGCCTTCATCGCCATGGGCCTGCGTCTGGTGCAACAGTTCGGCCGCGCCTTCCAGACCAGCGAGCAAAGCCGCGCCGAGCTCGAGGTGCGCATCCGCGAGGCCACCGCGCAGATCGAGCGCAACTTCTCGCAGCTGGCCGAGCTGAAGGTCGAGCAGGTCACCGACCGCGAGCGCAAGCGCATCGCCGCCGACCTGCACGACGACCTGGGCGCCAAGCTGCTGACCATCGTGCACACCAGCGACAACGACCGCATCAGCACGCTGGCCCGCGAGGCGCTGGAAGAAATGCGCCTGTCGGTGCGCGGCCTCACCGGCAAGCCGGTGAAGCTGGCCGATGCCTTTGGCGACTGGCGCGCCGAGGTCATGTCGCGGCTCACCCAGTCGGGCATCCAGGGTGAATGGAGCGCCCCCACCGACGACGAGACACCGCAGACGCTGTCGTCGCGCGCCTATGTGCAGACCACCCGCATCCTGCGCGAGGCCATCAGCAACATCATCAAGCACAGCGGCGCCTCGCAGTGCAGCGTGCGCTGCGCCATCGCCGACGGCGACTTCCAGCTGCTGATCCAGGACAACGGCCAGGGCATTCCGGTCGAACTGGACGGCCGGCTCGACAAGGGCCACGGCATGGCCAGCATGAAGGGCCGCGCCAAGCAGCTGCAGGGCCAGTGCCTGGTCGAGTCGAGCCCCGGCTATGGAACCGTGATACGCCTCACATTGCCGCTGGAGCGCCAGCTCGCGTCCGTGTGAACCCGCTGTTACGATGGGATTCCCGCCTGCGGGATCCCGTGTTGAGATGTTGCCGACGGACCCGTCATGAATCAGATCCTGCTGCTCGAAGACCTGCCTGAAATCCGCGCCTGGCTCAAGAGCCTGGTGCTGCAGGTGTTTCCTGCCGGGCGCATCACCGAATGCTCGCGCGTGCACGACGCGCTGCAGCAGGTGCAGCAGCTGCGCTTCGACCTCGCGCTGATCGACCTGGGCCTGCCCGATGGCAGCGACACCGATGTGGTGGCCCGCCTGCGCGACCTGCAGCCCGACGCGCAAAGCGTGGTGGTCACGATCCACGATGACGACGAGCACCTGTTCCCGGCCCTGCAGGCCGGCGCCTACGGCTACATCCTGAAGGAGCAGCCGCGCGAACTGATCACCGAGCAGCTGCAGCGCATCAGCCAGGGCGAGCCGCCGCTGTCGCCGTCGATCGCACGCAAGGTCATCAAGTACTTTGCCGCCCAGGCCAAGCCGCAGGCCAATGCCATGCCCGACGTGCAGCTCACCGAGCGCGAGAGCGAGGTGCTGCTGCGCGTGGCCAAGGGCTTCACGCTGCCCGAGATCGGCGTGCAGCTGGGCCTGAGCCGCCACACCATCGCCGACTACGTCAAGCAGATCTACCGCAAGCTCAACGTGAGTTCGCGCGCCGAGGCCGCGCTCGAAGCGCAGCGCCTGGGTCTGTTCAGGCGATAGGCCACAATCGCCGTCCATGATCGGACGGCTCAGCGGCACGCTGGCGGAGAAGGCTCCGCCCCAGGTACTCATCGATGTCAACGGTGTCGGCTACGAGGTCGACGTGCCGATGTCGAGCTTTTACAACCTGCCGCCGCTGGGCGAGCGCGTGGTGCTGCTCACGCACCAGGTGGTGCGCGAGGACGCGCAGCTGCTCTACGGCTTTCTCACGCATGAAGAGCGCGCGGCCTTTCGCCAGCTGATCCGCATCACCGGCGTCGGGCCCAAGATGGCGCTCAGCCTGCTGTCGGGCCTGAGCGTGGCCGAGCTCACCCAGGCCGTGGCCCAGCAGCAGGCCGGGCGGCTGGTTAAGGTGCCGGGCATCGGCAAGAAGACCGCCGAGCGCCTGCTGCTCGAGCTGAAGGGCAAGCTGGGCCCCGAGCTGGCCCTGGCCGGTGGCGCCGCGGCGGCCAGCGATGCCCAGGCCGACATCGTGCAGGCGCTGATCGCGCTGGGCTACAGCGAGAAGGAGGCCGGCGCCGTGCTCAAGACCCTGCCGCCCGACATTGGCGTGTCCGAGGGCATCAAGGCCGCGCTGAAGGCCTTGTCCTGACGCAGCGGCGCGCCCGCCATGACCGGTGCGCGCCGCCAGCCACCTGAGCGGCCGGCCGCCAGCCGTCTGTACGGCCGGCCTCCAGCCGCCTGAGGCGACCCGGCGCGGGCTGGGGTCAGGGCGGGTGGTTTGAGCCACAATGACTGGATGGGCATCCAGACCGACGACTTTGCCGCACCGCCCGCACCGCGCGTGGTGAGTGCCAGCCGCGCCTCGCCGCAGGAAGAAGCGCTGGAGCGCGCGCTGCGGCCCAAGCTGCTGCAGGAGTACATCGGCCAGGCCAAGGCGCGCGAGCAGCTCGAGATCTTCATCGGCGCGGCGCGCAAGCGCGAGGAGGCGCTCGACCACGTGCTGCTGTTCGGCCCGCCGGGCCTGGGCAAGACCACGCTGAGCCACATCATCGCCGCCGAACTGGGCGTGAACCTGCGCCAGACCAGCGGCCCGGTGCTCGAGAAGCCCAAGGACCTGGCCGCGCTGCTGACCAACCTCGAGAAGAACGATGTGCTCTTCATCGACGAGATCCACCGGCTCTCACCGGTGGTCGAGGAGATCCTGTACCCGGCGCTCGAGGACTACCAGATCGACATCATGATCGGCGAGGGCCCGGCCGCGCGCAGCATCAAGCTCGATCTGCAGCCCTTCACGCTGGTGGGCGCCACCACGCGCGCGGGCATGCTCACCAACCCGCTGCGCGACCGTTTCGGCATCGTCGCGCGGCTCGAGTTCTACACGCCGGCCGAGCTGGGCACCATCGTCAAGCGCTCGGCCGGCCTGCTCAGCGTGCCGATCCAGGCCGAGGGCGCGTTCGAGATCGCACGCCGTTCGCGCGGTACGCCGCGCATCGCCAACCGGTTGCTGCGCCGGGTGCGCGACTACGCCGAGGTCAAGGGCGACGGCGTCATCACGCGCCAGATCGCCGACCTGGCGCTGAAGATGCTGGATGTCGACCCCGAGGGTTTCGACCTGATGGACCGCAAGTTTCTCGAGGCCGTGGTGCACCGCTTCGACGGTGGCCCGGTGGGCCTGGACAACGTGGCTGCCGCCATCGGCGAGGAGCCCGGCACCATCGAGGACGTGATCGAGCCCTACCTGATCCAGCAGGGCTTTCTGCAGCGCACGCCGCGCGGCCGCGTGGCCACACTGGCCGCCTACCGCCACCTGGGCGTGGCGCCGCCGCAATCGGCCGGCGGGCTGTTCGACGCCGGCTGATCGAGCAGCGCAGGGCGGCGCTGCGGGGCCGGATGCTCTGCTTACCGTCGCGAAGTGTCGATGTAGCGCCGGCGCCAGAAAAACGCGCCCAGCGCCAGGGCCACCACGGCCATCATGCCGGCGGCAAACCACACGCCGGTGGCCGAGTGGATCAGCGGCAGGCCTTCGAAGTTCATGCCGAAGAAGCCGGTGATCAGGTTCAGCGGCATGAACACCGCGGTCAGCACGGTGAGCGTGCGCATGATGTCGTTGGTGCGGTGGCCCAGTGCCGAGAAGTGCAGCTGCACGGCGGTTTCGGCCGAGTGCTCGAGCCGCCGCACATGGCTCAGCACGCGCTCGATGTGCTCGAGCACGTCGCGCGAGCGCACGCGCAGCAGCTCGCGCTCGCGCCGCGCCGCGGCACCGCCTTCGTCGGGCCAGTCGTCGAGGGCGTCGATCCACTCCTGCACCGCGCTGCGCTGGTCTTCGCAGGTGTCTTCCAGCAGGTGCAGGCTGTTGCGCGAATCCAGCAGCACCTGCCAGTCGGTGAAGCGGCTGTGCGGGTCGAGCAGCAGCTGCTGCAGGTAGCCGAGCTGGCGGGTGAGCAGGCGGCGCAGGTCGAGGTAGCTGTCGACCATGTGGTTGGCCATGCGCAGCATCAGGTCGGCCGGGTTGCTGGGCAGGCGCGCGCCGCGGGCGTCGGTGCCGGTGCCGGCGCCCTGGGCCAGCGCCGACAGGCGCTGCGCGAAGTGGTCGCGCACCGCGCAGTCGGCGGGGTGCACGGTGATCAGGATGCGGTCGAACACCGCAAAGCCCACCGGGCTGGTGTCGATGGCGGCCAGCGCCCGCCGGGCGCCGGCCAGCGTGCCGTGGTGCTCGTCGACAAACAGGTCGGCGCTGCCGGGGCTGGCGGCCAGACGGCGAAACACCAGCAGGTCGTACCAAGAGGTGTAGTCGAACTGGCTGGGCAGCTGGTTGTTCAGCAGATCGGAGACATGCAGATCCACCAGCGTGCCGGCGCCCCAGCGCTGCAGCGCCTGCTGCAGCTTGGGCACCGACAGCTCGAACACCCGGCGCGAGCTGCCCACCCAGATGAAGCCTTCGTCGGGCAGGGCCTCGGGCAGGTGCGGCAGCTCGGTGAAGCGTTCGCCGTGGATGTGGAAGATGCGCATGGCTGGCGGCGGCCGGTCAGCCCTGGCGCAGCAGCCGCGCGACGTCGAGCGCGAAGTAGGTCAGCACGCCATCGGCGCCGGCGCGCTTGAAGGCCAGCAGGCTTTCCATCATCACCGCGTCGTGGTCGAGCCAGCCGTTGGCGGCGGCGGCCTTGAGCATGGCGTACTCGCCGCTCACCTGGTAGGCGAAGGTGGGTACGCGGAACTCGGTCTTCACGCGGCGCACGATGTCGAGGTAGGGCATGCCGGGCTTGACCATCACCATGTCGGCGCCCTCGGCCAGGTCGAGCGCCACCTCGCGCAGCGCCTCGTCGCTGTTGCCGGGGTCCATCTGGTAGACCTTCTTGTCGGCCTTGCCCAGGTTCTTGGCCGAACCCACGGCGTCGCGGAAGGGGCCGTAGAAGGCGCTGGCGTACTTGGCGCTGTAAGCCATGATGCGGGTGTGGATGGCGCCCTGCGATTCGAGCGCCGAGCGGATCGCCCCGATCCTGCCGTCCATCATGTCGCTGGGCGCCACGATGTCCACGCCGGCGGCGGCCTGCACCAGGGCCTGGCGCGTCAGCATGGCCACGGTGGCGTCGTTGAGGATGTAGCCGCTGTCGTCCAGCAGGCCGTCCTGGCCGTGGCTGGTGAAGGGGTCGAGCGCCACGTCGGTGAGCACGCCCAGCTGCGGAAAGCGGTCCTTCAGTGCCCGCACGGCGCGCGGCACCAGGCCGTCGGGGTTGGTGGCCTCGATGCCGTCGGGCGTCTTCAGGCCGGTGTCGATCACCGGAAACAGCGCGATCACCGGCACACCGAGTGCCACGCACTGCTCGGCCACGCCCAGCAGGCGGTCGATCGACAGGCGCTGCACGCCGGGCATGCTGGCCACATCCTGCACCTGGTTGTGGCCATCCAGGATGAACACCGGGTAGATCAGGTCCGACGGGTGCAGGCGATGCTCGCGCACCAGCTCACGGGTGAAGGCGTCGCGGCGCAGGCGGCGCGGCCGGCTGGCCGGAAAGGGCGGCGGGGTGTGCATGGCGGGCGCTCCAGGCAGGTCTTGTTCAGGCGCGCAGCGTAGCGGCAAATCGGGCGCTTTCCGGCCGTTGCCGTGGCGCATGGCCGGCCGGGCGGGCCGCACGCGTCGTGCAGATGACACGAACTTTTCAGGGTCTCGTGCTCGCGCGACGTTTCAATTTGCTAATATTGAAAGCGAGGCGATGCCGCGAGGTGTCGTCTCCCTGCTTTTCCTCCCTGAGCAGGTGCCTTGGCGTTGAACACAATGACAAGGCTTACCACCCCGGCCCCTGGCCGGGGTTCTTTTTTTTGTGGCCGCCATAATCGCGCGATGAGTTCTGCGCTGCTCTGGGTCAAGGCCTTCCACATCGTTTTTGTTGCCAGCTGGTTTGCCGGTCTGTTCTACCTGCCGCGCATCTTCGTGAACCTGGCCATGGTGCCGGCCGACAGCCACGCCGAGCGCGAACGCCTGCTGCTGATGGGGCGCAAGCTCTACCGCTTCTCCAACCTGCTGATGGTTGCCGCGCTGCTGCTGGGCGTGTGGCTGTGGCTGGGCTTCGGCGTTCAGCGCCTGGCCGGGCAGTACTGGCTGCATGCCAAGCTGCTGCTGGTGCTGGGCGCCATCGGCTACCAGCACATGTGCCGCGCGCACCTGCGCCAGTTCGAGGCCATGAACAACCGCCGCAGCCACCGCTGGTACCGGGTGTTCAACGAGCTGACGGTGCTGTTGTTTGCCGCCATCGTGGTGCTGG
Organism: Aquabacterium sp. OR-4; assembly: GCF_025290835.2. Classification (NCBI taxonomy): domain Bacteria; kingdom Pseudomonadati; phylum Pseudomonadota; class Betaproteobacteria; order Burkholderiales; family Sphaerotilaceae; genus Pseudaquabacterium; species Pseudaquabacterium prasiolae. The sequence goes on from NZ_JAOCQD020000001.1 coordinate 862,927, forward strand.
CGGTGGTGCGGCCGTTCTAGCGTGCCCGCCGTGCCAGGCCCGCGTGGCCGCCATGCCAGCACGGCGGTGCCGCTGGCCCTGGCCTGGGCGGCCACCATCGTCTACGCCAGCCTGTTTCCGTTCACCGGCTGGCGCTGGCCGGTGGGCCTGGGTGTGGCCGAGATGCTGCGCCTGCCCTGGCCCCAGTACTTCATCCCCTTTGACATCACCAGCAACCTGGGCGGCTACCTGCCGCTGGGCCTGCTGGTGGCGCTGGCGCGGCTGCGCCATGGCGCGGGGCGCTGGTCGGCGCTGGCCGGGGGCGTGCTGGCCGGAGCGGCCCTGTCGTACGGGCTCGAAGTGAGCCAGCATCTGCTGTCGCAGCGCGTGCCCTCGCTGCTGGACTGGCTGCTCAACAGCCTGGGCGCGCTGGCCGGCGCGCTGCTGGCGGTGCTGGCGGCCCTGCTGGGCCTGCTGCGCGGCTGGCAGGCCACGCGCGAGCGCTGGCTGGAGGGTGGGCAGTCGGGCGCGGTGGCCTTGCTGCTGCTGTGGCCGGTGGCGCTGCTGTTTCCCACCCCGGTGCCGCTGGGGCTGGGCCAGGTGGGTGGCGCGCTGCGCGACTGGCTGTTCGTGCTGCTGCTGGACGTGCCCTGGGCGCAGTCGGTGACGCTGTGGCTTGATTCAGCCCCGGTGCCCAGCGAGCGGCTGTCGCCGCTGGCCGAGGGCCTGGCCGTGGCGCTGGGCCTGCTGGCGCCGTGCCTGCTGGCCTATGCCGCCTCGCGCCGCGGCTGGCGGCGCCTGGGTCTGGCCCTGGGGGCCACGCTGCTGGCCCTGCTGGCCACCACGCTGTCGACCACGCTGAACTTCGGCCCCGACCATGCGCTGGCCTGGGCCGTGCCCGACACGCTGGTGCCGATGGCCGTGGGCCTGGTGCTGGCGCTGATGCTGGCCTGGCTGGGGGCCCGCGCGGCCGCGGCGCTGGCCCTGGTGGCGTTCACCGGCCTGGTGATGCTGGTGCACCAGGCGCCCAGCGATCCGTACTTTGCGCAAAGCCTGCAGGGCTGGGAGCAGGGCCGCTTCATCCGCTTTCACGGGTTGGCGCAGTGGCTGGGCTGGCTGTGGCCCTATGGCGCGCTGGCCTGGTTGCTGGTGCGCCTGGGCGGCACGCGGCGGGTGTGAGGCGGCCCTGAACCTCGGCCAGCCGCCGGCGCGGCGGCCGGGGCCGCCTAAAATCAGGCGATGAGCTATTACCGCCACCATCTGTTCGTCTGCCTGAACCAGCGCAGCAACGGCGAATCATGCTGCGCCCAGATGGGCGCCCAGGCGGCGTTCGATCATTGCAAGGCCAAGGTCAAGGCCGAGGGCCTGGCCGGCCCCGGCGGCGTGCGCGTCAACAAGGCCGGCTGCCTGGATCGCTGCGCCGGCGGCCCGGTGGCGGTGGTCTATCCCGAGGCGGTCTGGTACACCTTCGTCGACAACGCCGACATCGACGAGATCGTCGAGTCGCACCTCAAGAACGGCCGCATCGTCGAGCGCCTGGTGCTGCCCGCCGAGGTGGGGCGCTGAGGCGGCACCCGGTGCAATGAACCGCGACACCCAACTGCTGAGCATTGCCGGCCCGGCCGGCGCGCTGGCCTGCGCCATCGACGAGCCGCCGGCCAGCGCAACCCCCGCCGGCGCGCCGCGCGGCGTGGCGGTGATCTGCCATCCGCACCCGCTGCATGGCGGCACGATGGACAACAAGGTGGTGCACACCTTGGCACGGGCGGCGCTGCAGCTGGGTTTTCGCACCGTGCGCTTCAACTTCCGCGGCGTGGGTGAATCCGCCGGCACCTACGACGACGGCCGCGGCGAGACCGACGACGCGCTGGCCGCGGTGGCCGCCCACCGCGACGCCGCGCTGCCGTTGTGGCTGGCCGGCTTCTCGTTCGGCAGCTATTGCGCGGCGCAGGCCGCTGCCCGCCTGGCCGAGGCCGGCACGCCGGCCGACCGGCTGGTGCTGGTGGGGCCGGCCACCAGCCGCTTTGCGCTGCCCGCCGTGCCGCCCGACACGGTGGTGGTGCATGGCGAGGCCGACGAGGTGGTGCCGCTGCAGGCCACCTTCGACTGGGCGCGGCCGCAGACCCTGCCGGTCACCGTGCTGCCGGGCGTCGGCCATTTTTTCCACGGCCAGCTCGGTTTGCTGAAACACGTGCTGGTGCAGGCGCTGCGCTGAACTTCCCGCCGCCGCGGCGGATCACTCCAGGACGGGCGGCCGCACACCGGCGGCCCGCTTCGTCTTTTTTTCCTCTTCTTGCTGCCGATCCCGATGAAACGTTTCCTCGTCACCCTGCTGGCCTGCCTGGGCATGGCCTGCGCACAGGCGCAGACCCCCGCCCCGCCCGAGGTGGCGGCCAAGAACTGGCTGCTGCTGGATGTCACCGCCAACCAGGTGCTGGGCGAGCGCGATGCCGATGCCCGCGTCGACCCGGCCTCGCTGACCAAGCTGATGACCGCCTGGCTGGCCTTTGACGCGATCAAGGCCAAGAAGCTGTCGCCCACGCAGACGCTGCCGGTCTCGCTGCGCGCCTGGGCCGAGCGCAAGGGCGGCGGCTCGCTGATGTTCATCGACACCACCATGTCGCCCACGGTCGACGAGCTGCTGCGCGGCATGATCATCGTCTCGGGCAACGACGCCGCGGTGGCGCTGGCCGAGGGCGTGGGCGGCTCGCTGGAGCAGTTTGTCGCGATGATGAACCGCCAGGCCCAGGCCTGGGGCCTGAAGAACACCCAGTTCAAGAACGTCACCGGCCTCAGCGAGGCCGGCCACCACAGCAGCGCACGCGACCTGGCCACGATCGCTTCGCACATCGTGCGCGACTTTCCCGAGCAGTACGCCGCCTACTATGCGCAGCGCAACTACAGCTTCAACAACATCAAGCAGGACAACCGCAACATGCTGCTCGGCCGCGACCCCACGGTCGACGGCATGAAGACCGGCTACACCGATGCCGCCGGCTATTGCCTGGTGGCCAGCGCCCAGCGCGACATGACCAACGGCAAGCGCCGGCTGGTCAGCGTGGTGCTGGGCACGGTCTCGCGCGAAGCGCGGGCCGCCGAGAGCCAGAAGCTGCTGAACTGGGGCTGGACCGCCTGGGACGCGGTGCGCCTGTTCGAGCCCGGCAAGGCCGCGGCCAGCGTGCCGGTGTGGAAGGGCAAGGCGCCCACCGCCGCGCTGGGGGCGGCGCAGGGCGTGGTGGTGGCCGTGCCCAAGGGCGAGGGCGACAAGCTCAAGACCGTGGTGCAGCGCACCGACCCGCTGGTGGCCCCCCTGGCCAAGGGCCAGCGCGTGGGCACGCTCGAGGTCAGCACCGCCGGCGGCGCCAAGGTGGCCAGCGTGCCGCTGGTGGTGATGGACAGCGTGCCCGAGGCCGGCATCGTCGGCCGCGCCTGGGATGCGATCCGTCTGTGGATCAAATGACAAGGCGGGCATGAACCTGCTGCGCGGGCACATCTCGGGCCTGCGCTGCTCGCCGTACGGGTGTACGGCGGCGCTGCTCGACCCAACCTGAGCCCGCTCGCGACGGTTTCTGCCCACCTTATGCCGAGTTGCAGGCGGATCAAGCCGCGTGCTGCCGGCTTGGGCTAATCTGCCTGCATCCGTCCGGATGCTGCCCAGAGGATCGCCATGACCGAACTGCCCGCCACCCTGTGCCACCTGAACGGCCGGCTGCTGCCGCTGCGCGAGGCCACCGTGTCGGTGCTCGACCGCGGTTTCATCTTCGGCGACGGCGCCTACGAGGGCCTGCCGGTCTATGGCCGGCGCTTCTTTCGTTTTGACGAGCACATGGCGCGGCTGGCGCGCAGCCTCGAGAAACTGCGCATCCCCAACCCGCACACGCCCGAGCAGTGGCTGGCCCTGCTGCGTGAGCTGGTGGCGGCGCAGCCGGCCGACGACCAGATGGTTTACCTGCAGGTCACGCGCGGCGTGGCCCTGCGCGACCATGTGATGCCCGAGGGCCTGGTGCCCACGGTGTTTGCGATGGCCAACCCGCTGAAGGCCCCCACAGCCGAGCAGCGCCACCATGGCGTGGTCTGCATCACCGCGCGCGACCTGCGCTGGCAGCATGGCGACATCAAGAGCACCAGCCTGCTGGGCAATGTGCTGGCGCGCCAGCAAGCCGCCGACCATGGCGCGGTGGAAACCGTGATGCTGCGCGACGGCTGGCTCACCGAGGCCTCGCAAAGCAATGTGTGGGTGGTGCACGAAGGCGCGCTGCTCGGCCCGCCCAGGAGCGAGCTGCTGCTCGAAGGCATTCGGGCCGAGCTGCTGCGCGAGCTGTGCGAGGAGGTCGGCATCGCCTTCAACCGCCGCCCCATCGCCGAGGCCGATGTGCGGGCCGCCGACGAGCTGCTGCTCAGCTCGGCCAGCAAGGAGGTGCTGCCCGTCACCCGGCTGGACGGCGAGCAGGTGGGCCACGGCGCGCTGCGCGGCAAGCCCGGCCCGGTGTACGGCCGCCTGTACGAGGCCTACCAGCGCGCCAAGCGTGAACAGTCCATCTAGGTGCTGCCGGCTTGAGATCGGCCCAGCCGCCCCGATCTGCGCCGCTTGCCCCGCCAGAACAAGCCCAGGTGCCCCATGCCCGACATCCCGCCCGAACAATCGCTGATCGAGTACCCCAGCGCCTTTCCGATCAAGGTGATGGGCCCGCATGTCGAAGGCTATGTCGAGGCCATCACCGCGGTGGCGCTGCATTTCGACCCCGGCTTCGACCCCGCCACCATCGAGCACCGGCCCAGCAGCAGCGGCAAGTACCTGGGCCTGACCATCACCATCACCGCCACCAGCCGCGAGCAGCTTGACGAGCTGTACCGCACGCTGTCCACGCACCCGATGGTCAAGATCGTCCTATGACCCCGCCCCGAAGCACCGGCGGCGCCATGCCCTCGGGGCGGCGGCGCCCGTCGGCCGGCCCATGCTGATCCAGAACCTGGGCCGCCAGCCCTATGCCCACACGCTGGACGCCATGCGCGCCTTCACCGAGGCCCGCACGCCGGACACGCCCGACGAAATCTGGCTGGTCGAGCACCCGCCGGTGTTCACGCAGGGCCTGTCGGGCAAGGCCGAGCATGTGCTGGATGCCGGCGGCATCGCGGTGGTGCCCACCAACCGCGGTGGCCAGGTCACGTACCACGGCCCCGGCCAGGTGGTGGCCTATCCGCTGATCGACCTCAAGCGCCTGGGCATCTACGTCAAGGAATACGTCTACCGGCTCGAGAGCGCGGTGCTCAAGGTGCTGCAGGCTCAGGGCGTCACCGGCCACCGCCTGGCCGGCGCGCCGGGCATCTATGTGCGCCTGGACGACCCCTTCGGCCATGCCGCGCTGAGCGGGCCGATGCCGGCGACCGACCCGTTTCGCGGGCTGGGCAAGATTGCCGCGCTGGGCATCAAGGTGAGCCGGCACTGCACCTACCACGGCGTGTCGCTGAACGTGGCCATGGACCTGTCGCCCTTTTCGCGCATCAACCCCTGCGGCTATGCCGGGCTGGTCACGGTCGACCTCGCTACACTCGGCGTCCCCGCGGACTGGGCGGCGGTTGCCACCCTGCTGGGCGAGCGGCTGGCCACGCAGTTCCTGCCGCGCAGCGCCTGAGCCCGCCGCGCCTTCCGTTCATCCCCGAGAGCAATCCGATGGCCACCGACAAGGTCGTGCACCAGGCGCAGGACAGCGCCACCTACGACGCCAGCGCCAAGCAGAAGGCGCAGGCCAAGACGGCGCGCATCCCGATCAAGGTGGTGCCTGCCGAGGTGCTGAAAAAGCCCGAGTGGATCCGCGTCAAGGCCGGCAGCCCCAGCACGCGCTTTTACGAGATCAAGCAGATCCTGCGCGAGCACAAGCTGCACACGGTGTGCGAGGAAGCCTCGTGCCCCAACATCGGCGAGTGCTTCGGCCACGGCACGGCCACCTTCATGATCATGGGCGACAAGTGCACGCGGCGCTGCCCGTTCTGCGACGTGGGCCATGGCCGCCCCGACCCGCTGGACGTGGACGAGCCGGCCAACCTGGCCAAGACGATTGCCGCACTGAAGCTCAAGTACGTGGTCATCACCAGCGTCGATCGCGACGACCTGCGCGACGGTGGCGCCGGCCACTTTGTCGAGTGCATCCGCCAGGTGCGCGCGCAGTCACCGGCCACGCGCATCGAGATCCTGGTGCCCGACTTCCGCGGCCGCGACGACCGCGCGCTCGAGATCCTGAAGGCCGCACCGCCCGATGTGATGAACCACAACCTCGAGACCGTGCCGCGCCTGTACAAAGAGGCGCGCCCGGGCAGCGACTACCAGTTCAGCCTGAGCCTGCTGAAGAAGTTCAAGGCCCTGCACCCCGACGTGCCCACCAAGAGTGGCCTGATGCTGGGCCTGGGCGAGACCGACGACGAGATCCTGGCGGTGATGCGCGACATGCGCGCGCACGACATCGACATGCTCACCATCGGCCAGTACCTGGCGCCCAGCGGCCACCACCTGCCGGTGCGGCGCTATGTGCACCCCGACACCTTCAAGATGTTCGAGGCCGAGGCGCAGGCCATGGGCTTTACCCATGCCGCCGTGGGCGCCATGGTGCGCAGCAGCTACCACGCCGACAAGCAGGCGGCCCAGGCCGGCGTGGGCGACGCCGGCTGAGTCACCCGCCACCCGCCATGACAAAAGCCGGCCACCCCGCCAAGGGGTGCCGGCTTTTTTGCTGCCAGGCCCGCTGCCAGGCCCGCGGGTGGCCCGCGCCCGCTCAGGCGGCTTCGGCCAGCAGCTTCTCCACCAGCGCATGCAGCGCCTCGAAGTCGGGCTTGCCCACGTAGCGCTTGACGATCTCGCCGCGCTTGTTGATCAAGAAGGTGGTGGGCGTGAGCTGCACCTGGCCGAAGCCCTGCGCCACCGCGCCGGTGTTGTCGATGGCCACGCCGAAGGGCAGCTTGCGCGAGCTGGCGAAGTTGGCCACGTAGGCCGGCGGGTCGTAGCTCATGGCCACGGCCACGGTCTGGTAACCGCGGCCCTTGTACTTCTCGAAGGTGGCCACGATCTCGGGCATCTCGGCCACGCAGGTGCTGCAGCTGGTGGCCCAGAAGTTCACCAGCACCACCTGGCCCTTGAGCTGCGACAGCGCCTGCTGCTGGCCATCGAGCAGGGTGTAGCTCACGGCGGGCGCGGGCTGGCGTTCGCCGGCGCTGCCGCCCCAGACCAGCCAGCCGGCAACGGCAGCGGTGGCCAGCAAGGCAGCGGTGGCAAGATGGCGGCGGGCAATCGACATGGGAGGCCTCGTATGAAACGGCGTGAGTTTACGGTTGGGCTGGTGCTGCCCGGTGTGTTGCTGTGGGATCCCGCCCGGGCCGGCGGGTTCAGTGAATCGGAGGCGGCACAAGGCATCCGCAGTGCGCTGCAGCGCGGCGCCGAGCTGGCCGTGGCCTCGCTGGGCAAGCCCGACGGCTTTCTGGGCAACCCGCTGGTGAAGATTCCGCTGCCGGGTATCCTTCACGACGCGGCCAAGCTGCTCAAGGCCACCGGCCAGCAAAAGCGCGTGGACGAACTGGTCACCGCGATGAACCGCGCTGCCGAGCAGGCCGTGCCCAAGGCCAAGACCCTGCTGGTGAACACCGCCAAGGCGGTGTCGGTGGAGGATGCGATCCGCATCGTGCGCGGCGGCGAGACCTCGGTCACCGACTATTTCTCGGGCAAGACGCGCACGCCGCTGGGCGAGCAGTTCCTGCCCATCGTCACCCAGGCCACCGAGAAGGTTTCGCTGGCCGACAAGTACAACGCGGTGGCCGGCAAGGCCAGCCAGCTGGGCTTGCTGAAGGGCGACGACACCAACATCCAGCGCTATGTCACCGGCAAGGCGCTGGATGGCCTGTACCGGCTGATCGGCGAGGAGGAGAAGAAGATCCGCCGCGACCCGACCGGCACCGGCAGCGCGATCCTCAAGAAGGTGTTCGGCTGAGAGGCTGAGCGGTGTTCAGCGGGCGCGGGCCAGCTCCATCATCAGCACTGCCGGCAGGGTGTGGCGCAGGCCGTCGGCGCCCACGCGCGCGCCCTGGGCGCCCATCTCGTAGTCCTGGCCGTCCGGCGCAATTTCCACCAGGGCCACCGGCCGGGGGGCGGCGGCCAGCGCGCCCAGCAGGGTCTTGAGCCCGTCGCCGGCAAAACCGGCCTCGTAGATCAGCACCTGCGGCGTGCCGTCGGCGCAGTACTCGCGCGCCGCCAGCACGGTGGCCACGTAGTCGATGAACAGGTCGTGGCCGCGCAAGGCCTCGCGCACCAGCTGGCGCGCCTCGCGCCGGGCCGCCAGCACCAGCACCTGGCCACCGGCCGTCAACGTGGCGTGGCTGGTGCGGGCCGCGGGCTGGGCCTCGCTGTGCTCGACCGTGTCGCCCACCGTGTGCGGAAACTCGAGCGTCAGCGTGCAATGCACCGCGCCCAGCTCGCGCAGCACGAGCACGCCCGCCACATGGGCGGCGTACTGCAGCAAGAGCCAGTCGAGAGTGTCCAGCGCCTCAAGCTCCTGCGCCGTGGCGGCCATCTCGGCGTGGTCGACCGGGCGGTGGTCGAACTGGCAGGTGACGCGCGCGCGCACCGGCCAGGACTTGAGGTCGAGCCGCCAGTCAAGCGCCGAGCGCGTGGCTCCGCCGGCCCAGTCGGCCGCTGCGCGCAGCAGGCGGTGGATCAGCGTGGCGTCGCCCATCACCTGCAGGTCGGCCAGCAGCTGGCGCTGCCCGGGGCCTTGCGGGCCGGCGTCGCTGGCGCGTTCGGCAATCACTGCGCCCAGCACCTCGGTGAGCGACACGCGCTCGACCGAGGGATGCGCCTGGCCATCGATGAAGCGCGCGATCTGCTGCCCGCGCAGGCCGGCAGTGCGCGCCAGGTCGATTTCGTCGCGCAGCGCCTGCACGCCCAGCCGGTCGATCTTGCCGCTGTGGGCCAGCTGCATCACGCGCTCGAGCGCCTGGGTCAGCGGCACGGCCACCTCGGCCGCCAGGCGCGCCACCACATCGCCCAGTGTGGGCGTGTCATGCGCCGCGGTGGCGGGGTTGGCGGATTCGACGGCAGGGCGGGGGGCGGCAGTCATGTCGGCAGGGTCCGGGATCGGCAGAAGCTCGGTGCAGCGTCGGGTGCAGCACCTCCAGACCCGGTCTGCGGCGGCTGCGGGAATCACCAACCAATGACACTAGCACGCCACCGGCGGGGGCTGGTGTCGACGAGGTAAAAGCTTATTTACGGTTACCTTGGCAGGTGACGGTGAAGGCGAGGGCGAAGGCGGGGCGAGCGGGGTGCCGCAGACCGTGATGCCTGTCACACCCTGGGCGCTGAAGCCAGGCCGGGATAATCCGGGCGATGCTCTCTGACATCCTGCAACGCGGCGGGCGCGCCACCCGCCGCAGCGCCCTGTGGCTGGCCCTGCCGGTCGGGCTGATGGCCTGCTCGCCGGCGCTTGACTGGCGCCAGGTGCAGCCGCCCGGCTGGTCGCTGGTGGCCGCGCTGCCCTGCCGGCCCGACACCGCCGAGCGCCCGGTGCCGTTGGCCGGCGCACCGGTGCTGTTGATGCTGTGGTCGTGCAGCGTCGATGGCCACCTGTACGCCATCGCGTCGGCCGAGCTGGCCGATCCGACCCGCGTGGGCCCCGCGCTGCAGGCGCTGGCCGCTGCGGCCAGCGCCAACCTCGCAGCCCCGGCCGAGCCCGGCCTGGCGGCCAGCGTGCCCGGCATGACCCCGCATGCCGCCGCGCGCCAGCTGCAACTGGCCGGGCGCCGGCCCGACGGCCAGCCGCTGCGCGCCGAGGTGCTGGTGTTTGCGTATGGCACGCGGGTCTATCAGGCCACGGTGCTCGGCCCGCAGGCCAGCCCGGCATTGGCGCGCCCCTTGTTTGATGCACTGCAGGTGCGGCGTTGAGCGCAGCTGCCCTGGCTGCCGGCGTGGCGCACCCGGTGCGTCCGATGGGCCCGGGTGCCGCCGTGGCCATGTTCCTGGCCTTTGCGTTCGCCTACTTCTTCTCGGCCCTGCTGCGTGCCGTCACGGCCACGCTGGCGCCGGTGTTCAGTGCCGAGCTGCAGCTGGCGGCCGGCCAGCTGGGCCTGCTGGCCGGTGCCTACTTCCTGGGCTTTTCGAGCATGCAGCTGCCGCTGGGCAGCGCGCTGGACCGCTGGGGCCCTCGGCGGGTGCTGCTGTGCTTTCTGGCCGTGGCCGTGCTGGGTTGCGGGGCCTTCGCGCTGGCCCGCGGCTTTGTCGAGCTGCTGCTCGCGCGGCTGCTGATCGGCGTGGGCGTCGCGGCCTGCCTGATGGCGCCGCTGACCTGCTTTCGCCACCGCATGTCGACGGCGGCCCAGCTGCGCGCCAATTCATGGATGCTGATGACCGGCTCGCTGGGCATGCTGGCCTCGACCCTGCCGGTGCAGTGGCTGCTGCCGCTCATCGGCTGGCGCGGGCTGTTCGCCATCGTCGGGCTGCTGCTGCTGCTGGCCATGGCGGCGCTGGCGTTGGCCGTGCCGGCCGATGCGCCGCGCAGCGCACCGGAACCCGCGACCCCGGGCTCGCCCCCGCCCGCCACGGCGGGCTACCGCACGGTGTTCGGTCATCCGGCCTTCGTGCGCGTGGCGCCGCTGGGCCTGGTGGTGTATGGCGGCATGGTGGCCATGCAGTCGCTGTGGATCGGCCCGTGGCTCACCCAGGTGGGCGGCCAGTCGCCGGGCGACGCGGCGCGGGGCCTGTTCATCGTCAACCTGGCCATGCTGCTGGCCTTCTTGTGCTGGGGCCTGGCGATGCCACGCCTGACCCGCGCGGGCTGGGCCGGCGAGCGCCTGATCGCCTGGGCCTGGCCGCTGGGCCCGCTGTGCCTGGCCTGGATCCTGTGGCGCGGCAGCGAGGCGGGCGCGTTCTCGTGGGCGCTGTGGTGCGTGTCGACCAGCGTCATCTCGCTCAGCCAGCCGGCCGTGGGCCAGGCCTTTGCTGCGGCGCTGGCCGGGCGCGCGCTGTCGGCCTTCAACCTGATGATCTTCAGCGGCGTGTTCGCCGTGCAATGGGGCATCGGCCTGCTCATCGACGCGCTGCGTGCCGCCGGCTGGCCGGTGGCGCAGGCCCACCGCCTGGCGTTTGGCGTGTTCCTGGTGTTGTGCGTGCTGGCCGGCTTGTGGCTCAACCTGTTGCGTTGGCGTGCGGATCGGGCCGCCACGGCAGGGATCGCCGGCCGATAATGGCCGGCAACCCGACACCCCGCATGCCCACCGGTCTGTTCATCATCGCTCACCAGCCGCTGGCCACTGCGCTGCGGTCAACGGCCCTGCATGCGTTTCCCGACAGCGCCGCCGCGATCGCGGTCTACGACGTGCCGGCCGGCTGCGATACCGAGCGTTACCTGGGTGAAGCCGAGGCGCTGGTGGCCGCGATGCCCTGGCCCGAAACGCTGATCCTCACCGATGTGGTTGGCGCCACACCGGCCAACCTGGCCGCGCAGCTGGTCAAGCAGGGCCGCCGCCGCGCCCTGGCCGGCGTCAACGTGCCCATGGTGTGGCGCGCCCATGCCAATGCCCACCTGCCACTGGACGAACTGTGGTCGAAGGCGCGCGACGGCGCCCTGGCCGCCGTGCAGCCGGTGAGCACCCCGCCGCCCCAGAACCAGGCCCAGAAGGCCAGCGCCCATGCTCCGAACGACCGTCACCATCAGCAATAAGCTCGGGCTGCACGCCCGGGCCTCGGCCAAGCTCACCAAGCTGGCCGGCAGCTTTCGCTGCGAAATCCACCTCAGCCGCAATGGCCGGCGCATCAACGCCAAGAGCATCATGGGCGTGATGATGCTGGCCGCCGGACTGGGCAGCGAGGTTGAGATCGAAGCCGACGGCGCCGACGAACAGGCCGCCATCGATGGCCTGCTGGCGCTGATCAACGACAAGTTCGGCGAAGGCGAATAAACGCCAGGCGTCCCGCGGCGCGCATCGGGCCAAGGGGTGCCGCCGCGGCAGCCGCGGCTCAGCCCAGGAAGTGGCGGCGATAACGCGCTGGCAGGTTGGCCAGCTGCATCATCATCGGCAGGTCGGCGGTGTTGAAGTCGGGGTCCCAGGCGGGCGCGCCCAGCACATGGGCGCCGCAGCGCAGGTAGCCCTTGATCAGCGGCGGCATGTCGGCCGCATGGCCATCCTGCGCCAGTTGCGCCACCGGCAGCGGCAGCCTGGCGCTGACCTGCAGCTCCGGGGCGGCCAGGTGGCGCTGGCGCAGCTGATCCCACAGGCTGGCCGCGGCGTGGCCGCCATCGCGCATGCCGATGCTGGCGCAACCCACCATCGTGCCCAGCGCGTTGCGCTGCATGAAGGCCGCCAATGCGGCCCACAGCGCGATGATCACGCCGCCGGCGCGCCAGTCGGGGTGCACGCAGGAGCGGCCCAGCTCCACCATGTCGTTGCGCAGATGGGCCAACGGCGCCAGGTCGAACTCTGACTCGCTGTACAGGCCACCGGCGCGGCGCGCGGCGGCGGGCGTCAGCACACGGTAGGTGCCGATGACCTCGGGCGCGCGGGTCTCGCTGCCGACCGAGCGCACCAGCAGGTGCTCGCAATGGGCATCGAACGCGTCGGCATCGTGCCCGGCCGGCGTGCCGCTGGGCGGCGACAGGCGCGCGCCCAGTTCTTCGGCAAACACCCGGTAACGCAGACGCTGCGCGGCGCGCACATCCTCGTCATGGCGGGCCCAGGTCACCTCGATGGCGGGCTCGGCATCCGGCGTCGGCATCCGGGCCGGCACGGGCTGGGCCGGCTCGGCCAGCGCGGCGGGCTTGGCGTGGCTGGGCATCACCGGGGCGTGCAGCATCAGTTCCATGGCGCGGTCGATCAGGTGTTGGACTCGCCGCGAATGCTGCGGCCGCGCTGTGACCGACCCATGACCCCTGCATGACCATTGCGTGATGGCCGGACGGCCAGCCCCCCGCGAAAGCCCCCAAGGCCACCGCCGCGCGGCGACGGGGCCGCGCTGCTACATTGCCAGCATGAGCATCCAGATGTTCGGGCTTCCCGTCTCACGCGGCGTGGCCATCGGCCGCGCCGTGCTGGTTGATTCCAGCCGGGTCGACGTGGCGCACTACTTCGTCGAACCCGAGCGCCTGTCCGGCGAGATCGACCGGCTGCGCCAGGCGCGCAACACGGTGGCCGAGGAGCTGGGTACGCTCAAGCGCGACCTGCCCGCCGAGGCGCCGTCCGAGCTGGCAGCCCTGCTCGATGTGCACCTGATGCTGCTGCACGATCCGATGATCACCGACGCGCTGCGCCAGTGGATCGACGTGCGGCACTACAACGCCGAATGGGCCGTCAGCGCCCAGACCGAGGTGCTGGTGCGGCAGTTCGACGAGATGGACGATCCCTATCTGCGCGAACGCAAGGCCGACATCGAGCAGGTGGCCGAACGCCTGCTGCGCGCGCTGGCCCGCGAGGGCAACACCCTGCCGGTGGTGGCTCACCCGCGCGACTTTGCCGGCGAAGACCCGCTGGTGCTGGTGGCCAACGACATCGCCCCGGCCGACATGCTGCAGTTCAAGGGCAGCGTCTTCACCGGCTTCGTCACCGATGTGGGCGGACGCACCTCGCACACGGCCATCGTGGCGCGCAGCATGGACATCCCGGCCGTCGTGGGCGCGCGCGAAGCCAGCCGGCTGGTGCGCCAGGACGATTGGCTGATCATCGATGGCGACACCGGCGCGGTGCTCATCAACCCGTCGCCGATCGTGCTCGAGGAATACCGCTTCCGCCAACGCCAGAGCGAGCTCGAGCGGGCGCGCCTGCACCGGCTGCGCCACACGCCGGCCGTCACGCTCGATGGCGTGCAGGTCGAGCTGCTGGCCAACATCGAGCTGCCGGGCGACGCACCGGCCGCGCTAGAAGCCGGAGCGGTCGGGGTCGGCCTGTTCCGCACCGAGTTCCTGTTCATGAACCGCGGCGGCGACCTGCCCGACGAAGATGAGCAGTTCGAGGCCTACCGCAGCGCCGTCGAGGCAATGAAGGGCCTGCCGGTCACCATCCGCACGGTCGACATCGGCGCCGACAAGCCGCTGGACCGCATGTCGGTGAATGAGCTGCGCCACGAGCACGCCCTCAACCCGGCGCTTGGCCTGCGGGCGATCCGCTGGAGCCTGTCCGAGCCGGCGATGTTCCGCCAGCAGCTGCGCGCCATCCTGCGCGCCAGCGCCTACGGCAAGGTGCGGGTGCTGGTGCCCATGGTGGCGCACCGGCGCGAGGTGCTGGCTATCGTCGACGCACTGAACCGCGCCAAGCAGCACCTGCAAGACCACGCAGTGCCCTTCAACAACGTCGAGCTGGGGGCGATGGTCGAAGTACCGGCCGCCGCGCTGGCCATGCCGATGCTGATGCAGCACTTCGACTTCGTCTCGATCGGCACCAACGATCTGATCCAGTACACGCTGGCCATCGACCGCGCCGACGAGAGCGTGGCCCATCTCTACGACCCCTGGCACCCCGCGGTGCTGACCATGATCGCCAACGTCATCAGCGCCGCCAACAGCGCTGGCAAGCATGTCTCGGTGTGCGGCGAGATGGCGGGCGACACCGCCTTCACCGAGATGCTGGTGGCGATGGGCCTGCGCAGCCTGTCCATGCACCCCAGCCAGATGGCATCGGTCAAGCAGCGGGTACTGCGCACCGACAGCCAGCGCGTTGCGCGATTGCTGCCCAGCGCGCTGCAGGCCGAGGATCCTGCTCAGGCCTGGCAAGCCGCGATGACCGGCCCCAACCCCAAAAGCAGCACGCACTGAAGCGCGACCAGAGTGCTGTGCCTGCACGACAACTGCGGGCCACCACTCAGCAAGCGCCACACCGCTGCGTGCTGACGGCGATTCCAGTACCACCGGCCACCGCCTGCCCAAACGCGACACCAGCCCGCGGGCAAAGCCGGGCTCCATGCCCCTGACAGTCACCCGTGACGAGGCCCACGGCGGTTGCGGGCGGAAGACGTAGGAACCAGAAGCGCGTTCAAGATGCCCAGGCATGCCTTTCAGTGCACAGGCGGTAGGCGGTAGGCGGTAGGCGGTAGGCGGTAGGCGGTAGGCGGGCGGATGTGATGACAGGCCCATGACAACTTTTTTCCAGGCAAGGGTTTACACCGCCCAAAACGCATGCCAGAATAGAAGGCTCTTCAGGACGCAGCGCAAACCGCGAAAGCAAACAGCGCAGCAGCCGGAAGAAACCAAGCGGTTGACAGGGTCTTTATTTCGACGCATAATCCCGCTTCTTTGCTGATAACAAGTCAGCGCGCTGCAAAGCGAAGTTCTTTAACAACATACAGCCGATAAGCGTGGGTGTTTGAAGGCGAGTGCGAATTTGCTGGATGGCGAAAGTCATTTAGCGAGGCCGCAAGGCTTATCAGATGCTCACGGTAAGAGAAGTGAAATGTTCACTTCAATTCCGTTTTGAGCAAAATTTCAAGATCGAACTGAAGAGTTTGATCCTGGCTCAGATTGAACGCTGGCGGCATGCCTTACACATGCAAGTCGAACGGTAACGCGGGGCAACCTGGCGACGAGTGGCGAACGGGTGAGTAATGCATCGGAACGTGCCCAGTAGTGGGGGATAGCCCGGCGAAAGCCGGATTAATACCGCATACGACCTACGGGTGAAAGGGGGGGATCGCAAGACCTCTCGCTATTGGAGCGGCCGATGTCAGATTAGGTAGTTGGTGGGGTAAAGGCCTACCAAGCCGACGATCTGTAGCTGGTCTGAGAGGACGACCAGCCACACTGGGACTGAGACACGGCCCAGACTCCTACGGGAGGCAGCAGTGGGGAATTTTGGACAATGGGCGAAAGCCTGATCCAGCCATGCCGCGTGCGGGAAGAAGGCCTTCGGGTTGTAAACCGCTTTTGTCAGGGAAGAAATCTTCTGGGTTAATACCTCGGGAGGATGACGGTACCTGAAGAATAAGCACCGGCTAACTACGTGCCAGCAGCCGCGGTAATACGTAGGGTGCAAGCGTTAATCGGAATTACTGGGCGTAAAGCGTGCGCAGGCGGTTGTGCAAGACAGGTGTGAAATCCCCGGGCTTAACCTGGGAACTGCACTTGTGACTGCACAGCTGGAGTACGGCAGAGGGGGATGGAATTCCGCGTGTAGCAGTGAAATGCGTAGATATGCGGAGGAACACCGATGGCGAAGGCAATCCCCTGGGCCTGTACTGACGCTCATGCACGAAAGCGTGGGGAGCAAACAGGATTAGATACCCTGGTAGTCCACGCCCTAAACGATGTCAACTGGTTGTTGGACGGCTTGCTGTTCAGTAACGTAGCTAACGCGTGAAGTTGACCGCCTGGGGAGTACGGCCGCAAGGTTGAAACTCAAAGGAATTGACGGGGACCCGCACAAGCGGTGGATGATGTGGTTTAATTCGATGCAACGCGAAAAACCTTACCTACCCTTGACATGCCAGGAATCCTGCAGAGATGTGGGAGTGCTCGAAAGAGAACCTGGACACAGGTGCTGCATGGCCGTCGTCAGCTCGTGTCGTGAGATGTTGGGTTAAGTCCCGCAACGAGCGCAACCCTTGTCATTAGTTGCTACGAAAGGGCACTCTAATGAGACTGCCGGTGACAAACCGGAGGAAGGTGGGGATGACGTCAGGTCCTCATGGCCCTTATGGGTAGGGCTACACACGTCATACAATGGCCGGTACAGAGGGCTGCCAACCCGCGAGGGGGAGCCAATCCCAGAAAACCGGTCGTAGTCCGGATCGCAGTCTGCAACTCGACTGCGTGAAGTCGGAATCGCTAGTAATCGCGGATCAGCTTGCCGCGGTGAATACGTTCCCGGGTCTTGTACACACCGCCCGTCACACCATGGGAGCGGGTTCTGCCAGAAGTAGTTAGCCTAACCGCAAGGGGGGCGATTACCACGGCAGGGTTCGTGACTGGGGTGAAGTCGTAACAAGGTAGCCGTATCGGAAGGTGCGGCTGGATCACCTCCTTTCTGGAAAAAGCACTCAAATTCTCGCACCCACACTTATCGGCTGTATCTTGGCAACAGTGACAAGTGGAGCGTGAGTCTGGTGAGCGTCGACAAGCGATGTGCATCGCCAGTGACGCTGCATTGATGGCCTGGCGCTTCCACAGCGAATGCGCGGGTCTGTAGCTCAGTCGGTTAGAGCACCGTCTTGATAAGGCGGGGGTCGTTGGTTCGAATCCAACCAGACCCACCAACCATTCGAAGGCACTATTCGTTGGGGGATTAGCTCAGCTGGGAGAGCACCTGCTTTGCAAGCAGGGGGTCGTCGGTTCGATCCCGTCATCCTCCACCAATCCATTTGTTCGATACTGACTCAAGCATCTGCCATGTGCGGGTGCTTGAGTCAGTCGTCGTAAGTCGGCTGTTGTTCTTTAACAATTCATAGAGTCGAATCAGCGTTGTCGACGGAAATCTTGAGGCTCGTATAGGGGTCGCAGGAACCGTGCCGTCGGCAACATTTTGATTGCGTCACCAGATATTCAATATCGCAATCGCAAGATTGGGAAGATTGAAGAACGGCATAACGCGTAAATACTCAATTGATCGAAAGATCAAATGCAGTCCTTGACGATGCCTTTGTCAGAAGGCGTCAAAATTATAGGGTCAAGTGACTAAGTGCATGTGGTGGATGCCTTGGCGATTACAGGCGATGAAGGACGTGATAGCCTGCGATAAGCTTCGGGGAGCTGGCAAATTAGCTTTGATCCGAAGATTTCCGAATGGGGAAACCCACCCGCAAGGGTATCGCACACTGAATACATAGGTGTGCGAGGCGAACCGGGAGAACTGAAACATCTCAGTACCTCGAGGAAAAGACATCAACCGAGATTCCGAAAGTAGTGGCGAGCGAAATCGGAACAGCCTGCGCAAGATAGCCATCGATTCATCAAAACGGCATGGAAAGGCCGACCAAAGAGGGTGATAGTCCCGTATGGAAAAAGTCGGTGGTGGTACTAGGTGCGGAACAAGTAGGGCGGGGCACGTGAAACCTTGTCTGAACATGGGGGGACCATCCTCCAAGGCTAAATACTCGTAATCGACCGATAGCGAACAAGTACCGTGAGGGAAAGGCGAAAAGAACCCCGGGAGGGGAGTGAAATAGATCCTGAAACCGCATGCATACAAAAAGTCGGAGCCCGAAAGGGTGACGGCGTACCTTTTGTATAATGGGTCAGCGACTTACATTCAGTGGCAAGCTTAACCGAATAGGGAAGGCGCAGGGAAACCGAGTCCGAATAGGGCGTTTCAGTCGCTGGGTGTAGACCCGAAACCAGGTGATCTATCCATGGCCAGGATGAAGGTGCGGTAACACGCACTGGAGGTCCGAACCGACTAGTGTTGCAAAACTAGCGGATGAGCTGTGGATAGGGGTGAAAGGCTAAACAAACCTGGAGATAGCTGGTTCTCTCCGAAAACTATTTAGGTAGTGCCTCAAGTATTACCATCGGGGGTAGAGCACTGTTATGGCTAGGGGGTCATGGCGACTTACCAAACCATTGCAAACTCCGAATACCGATGAGTACAGCTTGGGAGACAGTGCACCGGGTGCTAACGTCCGGACACAAGAGGGAAACAACCCAGACCGCCAGCTAAGGTCCCTAATATTGGCTAAGTGGGAAACGAAGTGGGAAGGCTAAAACAGTCAGGATGTTGGCTTAGAAGCAGCCACCATTTAAAGAAAGCGTAATAGCTCACTGATCGAGTCGTCCTGCGCGGAAGATGTAACGGGGCTAAGCCAGTAACCGAAGCTGCGGATTCACACGCAAGTGTGAGTGGTAGGAGAGCGTTCTGTACGCCTGTGAAGGTGGATCGTGAGGTCTGCTGGAGGTATCAGAAGTGCGAATGCTGACATGAGTAGCGTTAAAGGGGGTGAAAAGCCCCCTCGCCGTAAGCGCAAGGTTTCCTACGCAACGTTCATCGGCGTAGGGTGAGTCGGCCCCTAAGGCGAGGCAGAGATGCGTAGCTGATGGGAAACAGGTCAATATTCCTGTACCGATCTATAGTGCGATGTGGGGACGGAGAAGGTTAGCTCAGCCGGGTGTTGGATGTCCCGGTTCAAGCCTGTAGTCGTGCCTGGTAGGCAAATCCGCCAGGCTTAGATGAGGGGTGATAACGAGACGGCTTGCCGTCGAAGTGAGTGATACCCTGCTTCCAGGAAAAGCCACTAAGCTTCAGCTATAGACGACCGTACCGCAAACCGACACTGGTGCGCGTGATGAGTATTCTCAGGCGCTTGAGAGAACTCTGGAGAAGGAACTCGGCAAATTGACACCGTAACTTCGGAAGAAGGTGTGCCTTTAGTAGGTGAACCCGTACAGGGGGAGCCCAATGAGGCCGCAGAGAATCGGTGGCTGCGACTGTTTAATAAAAACACAGCACTCTGCAAAGACGAAAGTCGACGTATAGGGTGTGACGCCTGCCCGGTGCTGGAAGATTAAATGATGGGGTGCAAGCTCTTGATTGAAGTCCCAGTAAACGGCGGCCGTAACTATAACGGTCCTAAGGTAGCGAAATTCCTTGTCGGGTAAGTTCCGACCTGCACGAATGGCGTAACGATGGCCACACTGTCTCCTCCAGAGACTCAGCGAAGTTGAAATGTTTGTGATGATGCAATCTCCCCGCGGAAAGACGGAAAGACCCCATGAACCTTTACTGTAGCTTTACATTGGACTTTGAACAGATCTGTGTAGGATAGGTGGGAGGCTTTGAAGCCAGGACGCTAGTTCTGGTGGAGCCAACGTTGAAATACCACCCTGGTGTGTTTGAGGTTCTAACCTTGTCCCGTTATCCGGGATGGGGACAGTGTATGGTAGGCAGTTTGACTGGGGCGGTCTCCTCCCAAAGCGTAACGGAGGAGTTCGAAGGTACGCTAGCCACGGTCGGAAATCGTGGTGATAGTGCATTGGCATAAGCGTGCTTGACTGCGAGACTGACAAGTCGAGCAGGTACGAAAGTAGGACAAAGTGATCCGGTGGTTCTGTATGGAAGGGCCATCGCTCAACGGATAAAAGGTACTCTGGGGATAACAGGCTGATACCGCCCAAGAGTTCATATCGACGGCGGTGTTTGGCACCTCGATGTCGGCTCATCTCATCCTGGGGCTGTAGCCGGTCCCAAGGGTATGGCTGTTCGCCATTTAAAGAGGTACGTGAGCTGGGTTTAAAACGTCGTGAGACAGTTTGGTCCCTATCTTCCGTGGGCGCTGCAAGATTGAGAGAGCCTGCTCCTAGTACGAGAGGACCGGAGTGGACGCACCTCTGGTGTATCGGTTGTCACGCCAGTGGCATTGCCGAGTAGCTAAGTGCGGAAGAGATAACCGCTGAAAGCATCTAAGCGGGAAACTCGTCTCAAGATGAGTCTTGCCGGGGCCTTGAGCCCCCTGAAGAGTCGTTCAAGACCAGGACGTTGATAGGCTGGGTGTGGAAGCGCAGTAATGCGTTAAGCTAACCAGTACTAATTGCTCGTGAGGCTTGACCCTATAATTTTGACGGTACAGCAAATATGCTGTACAATACGTCAAACGACGTTGTGCCGTATCTGGCAAACGCAATCAAAAAGCTGATTCGATACTCTGTGAATTGGTCGGGCTGACGCCGCAAAGGCAAAGTCAGTTCGGCAACAAGTTAAGCCTGATGACCATAGCGAGGTGGTCCCACTCCTTCCCATCCCGAACAGGACCGTGAAACGCCTCTGCGCCGATGATAGTGCGGATTCCCGTGTGAAAGTAGGACATTGTCAGGCTAATATTGAGTGAGAAACGCCCGGTGATCGCCGGGCGTTTTCTTCTCTAAAGAGTGTGATCCTTGTTTTGGATTGCAGCCTTTAGCGAAAGCTAAGCGAGCTGATTGCTCGAGTTCTTTAACAACATACAGCCGATAAGCGTGGGTGTTTGAAGGCGAGTGCGAATTTGCTGGATGGCGAAAGTCATTTAGCGAGGCCGCAAGGCTTATCAGATGCTCACGGTAAGAGAAGTGAAATGTTCACTTCAATTCCGTTTTGAGCAAAATTTCAAGATCGAACTGAAGAGTTTGATCCTGGCTCAGATTGAACGCTGGCGGCATGCCTTACACATGCAAGTCGAACGGTAACGCGGGGCAACCTGGCGACGAGTGGCGAACGGGTGAGTAATGCATCGGAACGTGCCCAGTAGTGGGGGATAGCCCGGCGAAAGCCGGATTAATACCGCATACGACCTACGGGTGAAAGGGGGGGATCGCAAGACCTCTCGCTATTGGAGCGGCCGATGTCAGATTAGGTAGTTGGTGGGGTAAAGGCCTACCAAGCCGACGATCTGTAGCTGGTCTGAGAGGACGACCAGCCACACTGGGACTGAGACACGGCCCAGACTCCTACGGGAGGCAGCAGTGGGGAATTTTGGACAATGGGCGAAAGCCTGATCCAGCCATGCCGCGTGCGGGAAGAAGGCCTTCGGGTTGTAAACCGCTTTTGTCAGGGAAGAAATCTTCTGGGTTAATACCTCGGGAGGATGACGGTACCTGAAGAATAAGCACCGGCTAACTACGTGCCAGCAGCCGCGGTAATACGTAGGGTGCAAGCGTTAATCGGAATTACTGGGCGTAAAGCGTGCGCAGGCGGTTGTGCAAGACAGGTGTGAAATCCCCGGGCTTAACCTGGGAACTGCACTTGTGACTGCACAGCTGGAGTACGGCAGAGGGGGATGGAATTCCGCGTGTAGCAGTGAAATGCGTAGATATGCGGAGGAACACCGATGGCGAAGGCAATCCCCTGGGCCTGTACTGACGCTCATGCACGAAAGCGTGGGGAGCAAACAGGATTAGATACCCTGGTAGTCCACGCCCTAAACGATGTCAACTGGTTGTTGGACGGCTTGCTGTTCAGTAACGTAGCTAACGCGTGAAGTTGACCGCCTGGGGAGTACGGCCGCAAGGTTGAAACTCAAAGGAATTGACGGGGACCCGCACAAGCGGTGGATGATGTGGTTTAATTCGATGCAACGCGAAAAACCTTACCTACCCTTGACATGCCAGGAATCCTGCAGAGATGTGGGAGTGCTCGAAAGAGAACCTGGACACAGGTGCTGCATGGCCGTCGTCAGCTCGTGTCGTGAGATGTTGGGTTAAGTCCCGCAACGAGCGCAACCCTTGTCATTAGTTGCTACGAAAGGGCACTCTAATGAGACTGCCGGTGACAAACCGGAGGAAGGTGGGGATGACGTCAGGTCCTCATGGCCCTTATGGGTAGGGCTACACACGTCATACAATGGCCGGTACAGAGGGCTGCCAACCCGCGAGGGGGAGCCAATCCCAGAAAACCGGTCGTAGTCCGGATCGCAGTCTGCAACTCGACTGCGTGAAGTCGGAATCGCTAGTAATCGCGGATCAGCTTGCCGCGGTGAATACGTTCCCGGGTCTTGTACACACCGCCCGTCACACCATGGGAGCGGGTTCTGCCAGAAGTAGTTAGCCTAACCGCAAGGGGGGCGATTACCACGGCAGGGTTCGTGACTGGGGTGAAGTCGTAACAAGGTAGCCGTATCGGAAGGTGCGGCTGGATCACCTCCTTTCTGGAAAAAGCACTCAAATTCTCGCACCCACACTTATCGGCTGTATCTTGGCAACAGTGACAAGTGGAGCGTGAGTCTGGTGAGCGTCGACAAGCGATGTGCATCGCCAGTGACGCTGCATTGATGGCCTGGCGCTTCCACAGCGAATGCGCGGGTCTGTAGCTCAGTCGGTTAGAGCACCGTCTTGATAAGGCGGGGGTCGTTGGTTCGAATCCAACCAGACCCACCAACCATTCGAAGGCACTATTCGTTGGGGGATTAGCTCAGCTGGGAGAGCACCTGCTTTGCAAGCAGGGGGTCGTCGGTTCGATCCCGTCATCCTCCACCAATCCATTTGTTCGATACTGACTCAAGCATCTGCCATGTGCGGGTGCTTGAGTCAGTCGTCGTAAGTCGGCTGTTGTTCTTTAACAATTCATAGAGTCGAATCAGCGTTGTCGACGGAAATCTTGAGGCTCGTATAGGGGTCGCAGGAACCGTGCCGTCGGCAACATTTTGATTGCGTCACCAGATATTCAATATCGCAATCGCAAGATTGGGAAGATTGAAGAACGGCATAACGCGTAAATACTCAATTGATCGAAAGATCAAATGCAGTCCTTGACGATGCCTTTGTCAGAAGGCGTCAAAATTATAGGGTCAAGTGACTAAGTGCATGTGGTGGATGCCTTGGCGATTACAGGCGATGAAGGACGTGATAGCCTGCGATAAGCTTCGGGGAGCTGGCAAATTAGCTTTGATCCGAAGATTTCCGAATGGGGAAACCCACCCGCAAGGGTATCGCACACTGAATACATAGGTGTGCGAGGCGAACCGGGAGAACTGAAACATCTCAGTACCTCGAGGAAAAGACATCAACCGAGATTCCGAAAGTAGTGGCGAGCGAAATCGGAACAGCCTGCGCAAGATAGCCATCGATTCATCAAAACGGCATGGAAAGGCCGACCAAAGAGGGTGATAGTCCCGTATGGAAAAAGTCGGTGGTGGTACTAGGTGCGGAACAAGTAGGGCGGGGCACGTGAAACCTTGTCTGAACATGGGGGGACCATCCTCCAAGGCTAAATACTCGTAATCGACCGATAGCGAACAAGTACCGTGAGGGAAAGGCGAAAAGAACCCCGGGAGGGGAGTGAAATAGATCCTGAAACCGCATGCATACAAAAAGTCGGAGCCCGAAAGGGTGACGGCGTACCTTTTGTATAATGGGTCAGCGACTTACATTCAGTGGCAAGCTTAACCGAATAGGGAAGGCGCAGGGAAACCGAGTCCGAATAGGGCGTTTCAGTCGCTGGGTGTAGACCCGAAACCAGGTGATCTATCCATGGCCAGGATGAAGGTGCGGTAACACGCACTGGAGGTCCGAACCGACTAGTGTTGCAAAACTAGCGGATGAGCTGTGGATAGGGGTGAAAGGCTAAACAAACCTGGAGATAGCTGGTTCTCTCCGAAAACTATTTAGGTAGTGCCTCAAGTATTACCATCGGGGGTAGAGCACTGTTATGGCTAGGGGGTCATGGCGACTTACCAAACCATTGCAAACTCCGAATACCGATGAGTACAGCTTGGGAGACAGTGCACCGGGTGCTAACGTCCGGACACAAGAGGGAAACAACCCAGACCGCCAGCTAAGGTCCCTAATATTGGCTAAGTGGGAAACGAAGTGGGAAGGCTAAAACAGTCAGGATGTTGGCTTAGAAGCAGCCACCATTTAAAGAAAGCGTAATAGCTCACTGATCGAGTCGTCCTGCGCGGAAGATGTAACGGGGCTAAGCCAGTAACCGAAGCTGCGGATTCACACGCAAGTGTGAGTGGTAGGAGAGCGTTCTGTACGCCTGTGAAGGTGGATCGTGAGGTCTGCTGGAGGTATCAGAAGTGCGAATGCTGACATGAGTAGCGTTAAAGGGGGTGAAAAGCCCCCTCGCCGTAAGCGCAAGGTTTCCTACGCAACGTTCATCGGCGTAGGGTGAGTCGGCCCCTAAGGCGAGGCAGAGATGCGTAGCTGATGGGAAACAGGTCAATATTCCTGTACCGATCTATAGTGCGATGTGGGGACGGAGAAGGTTAGCTCAGCCGGGTGTTGGATGTCCCGGTTCAAGCCTGTAGTCGTGCCTGGTAGGCAAATCCGCCAGGCTTAGATGAGGGGTGATAACGAGACGGCTTGCCGTCGAAGTGAGTGATACCCTGCTTCCAGGAAAAGCCACTAAGCTTCAGCTATAGACGACCGTACCGCAAACCGACACTGGTGCGCGTGATGAGTATTCTCAGGCGCTTGAGAGAACTCTGGAGAAGGAACTCGGCAAATTGACACCGTAACTTCGGAAGAAGGTGTGCCTTTAGTAGGTGAACCCGTACAGGGGGAGCCCAATGAGGCCGCAGAGAATCGGTGGCTGCGACTGTTTAATAAAAACACAGCACTCTGCAAAGACGAAAGTCGACGTATAGGGTGTGACGCCTGCCCGGTGCTGGAAGATTAAATGATGGGGTGCAAGCTCTTGATTGAAGTCCCAGTAAACGGCGGCCGTAACTATAACGGTCCTAAGGTAGCGAAATTCCTTGTCGGGTAAGTTCCGACCTGCACGAATGGCGTAACGATGGCCACACTGTCTCCTCCAGAGACTCAGCGAAGTTGAAATGTTTGTGATGATGCAATCTCCCCGCGGAAAGACGGAAAGACCCCATGAACCTTTACTGTAGCTTTACATTGGACTTTGAACAGATCTGTGTAGGATAGGTGGGAGGCTTTGAAGCCAGGACGCTAGTTCTGGTGGAGCCAACGTTGAAATACCACCCTGGTGTGTTTGAGGTTCTAACCTTGTCCCGTTATCCGGGATGGGGACAGTGTATGGTAGGCAGTTTGACTGGGGCGGTCTCCTCCCAAAGCGTAACGGAGGAGTTCGAAGGTACGCTAGCCACGGTCGGAAATCGTGGTGATAGTGCATTGGCATAAGCGTGCTTGACTGCGAGACTGACAAGTCGAGCAGGTACGAAAGTAGGACAAAGTGATCCGGTGGTTCTGTATGGAAGGGCCATCGCTCAACGGATAAAAGGTACTCTGGGGATAACAGGCTGATACCGCCCAAGAGTTCATATCGACGGCGGTGTTTGGCACCTCGATGTCGGCTCATCTCATCCTGGGGCTGTAGCCGGTCCCAAGGGTATGGCTGTTCGCCATTTAAAGAGGTACGTGAGCTGGGTTTAAAACGTCGTGAGACAGTTTGGTCCCTATCTTCCGTGGGCGCTGCAAGATTGAGAGAGCCTGCTCCTAGTACGAGAGGACCGGAGTGGACGCACCTCTGGTGTATCGGTTGTCACGCCAGTGGCATTGCCGAGTAGCTAAGTGCGGAAGAGATAACCGCTGAAAGCATCTAAGCGGGAAACTCGTCTCAAGATGAGTCTTGCCGGGGCCTTGAGCCCCCTGAAGAGTCGTTCAAGACCAGGACGTTGATAGGCTGGGTGTGGAAGCGCAGTAATGCGTTAAGCTAACCAGTACTAATTGCTCGTGAGGCTTGACCCTATAATTTTGACGGTACAGCAAATATGCTGTACAATACGTCAAACGACGTTGTGCCGTATCTGGCAAACGCAATCAAAAAGCTGATTCGATACTCTGTGAATTGGTCGGGCTGACGCCGCAAAGGCAAAGTCAGTTCGGCAACAAGTTAAGCCTGATGACCATAGCGAGGTGGTCCCACTCCTTCCCATCCCGAACAGGACCGTGAAACGCCTCTGCGCCGATGATAGTGCGGATTCCCGTGTGAAAGTAGGACATTGTCAGGCTAATATTGAGTGAGAAACGCCCGGTGATCGCCGGGCGTTTTCTTCTCTAAAGAGTGTGATCCTTGTTTTGGATTGCAGCCTTTAGCGAAAGCTAAGCGAGCTGATTGCTCGAGTTCTTTAACAACATACAGCCGATAAGCGTGGGTGTTTGAAGGCGAGTGCGAATTTGCTGGATGGCGAAAGTCATTTAGCGAGGCCGCAAGGCTTATCAGATGCTCACGGTAAGAGAAGTGAAATGTTCACTTCAATTCCGTTTTGAGCAAAATTTCAAGATCGAACTGAAGAGTTTGATCCTGGCTCAGATTGAACGCTGGCGGCATGCCTTACACATGCAAGTCGAACGGTAACGCGGGGCAACCTGGCGACGAGTGGCGAACGGGTGAGTAATGCATCGGAACGTGCCCAGTAGTGGGGGATAGCCCGGCGAAAGCCGGATTAATACCGCATACGACCTACGGGTGAAAGGGGGGGATCGCAAGACCTCTCGCTATTGGAGCGGCCGATGTCAGATTAGGTAGTTGGTGGGGTAAAGGCCTACCAAGCCGACGATCTGTAGCTGGTCTGAGAGGACGACCAGCCACACTGGGACTGAGACACGGCCCAGACTCCTACGGGAGGCAGCAGTGGGGAATTTTGGACAATGGGCGAAAGCCTGATCCAGCCATGCCGCGTGCGGGAAGAAGGCCTTCGGGTTGTAAACCGCTTTTGTCAGGGAAGAAATCTTCTGGGTTAATACCTCGGGAGGATGACGGTACCTGAAGAATAAGCACCGGCTAACTACGTGCCAGCAGCCGCGGTAATACGTAGGGTGCAAGCGTTAATCGGAATTACTGGGCGTAAAGCGTGCGCAGGCGGTTGTGCAAGACAGGTGTGAAATCCCCGGGCTTAACCTGGGAACTGCACTTGTGACTGCACAGCTGGAGTACGGCAGAGGGGGATGGAATTCCGCGTGTAGCAGTGAAATGCGTAGATATGCGGAGGAACACCGATGGCGAAGGCAATCCCCTGGGCCTGTACTGACGCTCATGCACGAAAGCGTGGGGAGCAAACAGGATTAGATACCCTGGTAGTCCACGCCCTAAACGATGTCAACTGGTTGTTGGACGGCTTGCTGTTCAGTAACGTAGCTAACGCGTGAAGTTGACCGCCTGGGGAGTACGGCCGCAAGGTTGAAACTCAAAGGAATTGACGGGGACCCGCACAAGCGGTGGATGATGTGGTTTAATTCGATGCAACGCGAAAAACCTTACCTACCCTTGACATGCCAGGAATCCTGCAGAGATGTGGGAGTGCTCGAAAGAGAACCTGGACACAGGTGCTGCATGGCCGTCGTCAGCTCGTGTCGTGAGATGTTGGGTTAAGTCCCGCAACGAGCGCAACCCTTGTCATTAGTTGCTACGAAAGGGCACTCTAATGAGACTGCCGGTGACAAACCGGAGGAAGGTGGGGATGACGTCAGGTCCTCATGGCCCTTATGGGTAGGGCTACACACGTCATACAATGGCCGGTACAGAGGGCTGCCAACCCGCGAGGGGGAGCCAATCCCAGAAAACCGGTCGTAGTCCGGATCGCAGTCTGCAACTCGACTGCGTGAAGTCGGAATCGCTAGTAATCGCGGATCAGCTTGCCGCGGTGAATACGTTCCCGGGTCTTGTACACACCGCCCGTCACACCATGGGAGCGGGTTCTGCCAGAAGTAGTTAGCCTAACCGCAAGGGGGGCGATTACCACGGCAGGGTTCGTGACTGGGGTGAAGTCGTAACAAGGTAGCCGTATCGGAAGGTGCGGCTGGATCACCTCCTTTCTGGAAAAAGCACTCAAATTCTCGCACCCACACTTATCGGCTGTATCTTGGCAACAGTGACAAGTGGAGCGTGAGTCTGGTGAGCGTCGACAAGCGATGTGCATCGCCAGTGACGCTGCATTGATGGCCTGGCGCTTCCACAGCGAATGCGCGGGTCTGTAGCTCAGTCGGTTAGAGCACCGTCTTGATAAGGCGGGGGTCGTTGGTTCGAATCCAACCAGACCCACCAACCATTCGAAGGCACTATTCGTTGGGGGATTAGCTCAGCTGGGAGAGCACCTGCTTTGCAAGCAGGGGGTCGTCGGTTCGATCCCGTCATCCTCCACCAATCCATTTGTTCGATACTGACTCAAGCATCTGCCATGTGCGGGTGCTTGAGTCAGTCGTCGTAAGTCGGCTGTTGTTCTTTAACAATTCATAGAGTCGAATCAGCGTTGTCGACGGAAATCTTGAGGCTCGTATAGGGGTCGCAGGAACCGTGCCGTCGGCAACATTTTGATTGCGTCACCAGATATTCAATATCGCAATCGCAAGATTGGGAAGATTGAAGAACGGCATAACGCGTAAATACTCAATTGATCGAAAGATCAAATGCAGTCCTTGACGATGCCTTTGTCAGAAGGCGTCAAAATTATAGGGTCAAGTGACTAAGTGCATGTGGTGGATGCCTTGGCGATTACAGGCGATGAAGGACGTGATAGCCTGCGATAAGCTTCGGGGAGCTGGCAAATTAGCTTTGATCCGAAGATTTCCGAATGGGGAAACCCACCCGCAAGGGTATCGCACACTGAATACATAGGTGTGCGAGGCGAACCGGGAGAACTGAAACATCTCAGTACCTCGAGGAAAAGACATCAACCGAGATTCCGAAAGTAGTGGCGAGCGAAATCGGAACAGCCTGCGCAAGATAGCCATCGATTCATCAAAACGGCATGGAAAGGCCGACCAAAGAGGGTGATAGTCCCGTATGGAAAAAGTCGGTGGTGGTACTAGGTGCGGAACAAGTAGGGCGGGGCACGTGAAACCTTGTCTGAACATGGGGGGACCATCCTCCAAGGCTAAATACTCGTAATCGACCGATAGCGAACAAGTACCGTGAGGGAAAGGCGAAAAGAACCCCGGGAGGGGAGTGAAATAGATCCTGAAACCGCATGCATACAAAAAGTCGGAGCCCGAAAGGGTGACGGCGTACCTTTTGTATAATGGGTCAGCGACTTACATTCAGTGGCAAGCTTAACCGAATAGGGAAGGCGCAGGGAAACCGAGTCCGAATAGGGCGTTTCAGTCGCTGGGTGTAGACCCGAAACCAGGTGATCTATCCATGGCCAGGATGAAGGTGCGGTAACACGCACTGGAGGTCCGAACCGACTAGTGTTGCAAAACTAGCGGATGAGCTGTGGATAGGGGTGAAAGGCTAAACAAACCTGGAGATAGCTGGTTCTCTCCGAAAACTATTTAGGTAGTGCCTCAAGTATTACCATCGGGGGTAGAGCACTGTTATGGCTAGGGGGTCATGGCGACTTACCAAACCATTGCAAACTCCGAATACCGATGAGTACAGCTTGGGAGACAGTGCACCGGGTGCTAACGTCCGGACACAAGAGGGAAACAACCCAGACCGCCAGCTAAGGTCCCTAATATTGGCTAAGTGGGAAACGAAGTGGGAAGGCTAAAACAGTCAGGATGTTGGCTTAGAAGCAGCCACCATTTAAAGAAAGCGTAATAGCTCACTGATCGAGTCGTCCTGCGCGGAAGATGTAACGGGGCTAAGCCAGTAACCGAAGCTGCGGATTCACACGCAAGTGTGAGTGGTAGGAGAGCGTTCTGTACGCCTGTGAAGGTGGATCGTGAGGTCTGCTGGAGGTATCAGAAGTGCGAATGCTGACATGAGTAGCGTTAAAGGGGGTGAAAAGCCCCCTCGCCGTAAGCGCAAGGTTTCCTACGCAACGTTCATCGGCGTAGGGTGAGTCGGCCCCTAAGGCGAGGCAGAGATGCGTAGCTGATGGGAAACAGGTCAATATTCCTGTACCGATCTATAGTGCGATGTGGGGACGGAGAAGGTTAGCTCAGCCGGGTGTTGGATGTCCCGGTTCAAGCCTGTAGTCGTGCCTGGTAGGCAAATCCGCCAGGCTTAGATGAGGGGTGATAACGAGACGGCTTGCCGTCGAAGTGAGTGATACCCTGCTTCCAGGAAAAGCCACTAAGCTTCAGCTATAGACGACCGTACCGCAAACCGACACTGGTGCGCGTGATGAGTATTCTCAGGCGCTTGAGAGAACTCTGGAGAAGGAACTCGGCAAATTGACACCGTAACTTCGGAAGAAGGTGTGCCTTTAGTAGGTGAACCCGTACAGGGGGAGCCCAATGAGGCCGCAGAGAATCGGTGGCTGCGACTGTTTAATAAAAACACAGCACTCTGCAAAGACGAAAGTCGACGTATAGGGTGTGACGCCTGCCCGGTGCTGGAAGATTAAATGATGGGGTGCAAGCTCTTGATTGAAGTCCCAGTAAACGGCGGCCGTAACTATAACGGTCCTAAGGTAGCGAAATTCCTTGTCGGGTAAGTTCCGACCTGCACGAATGGCGTAACGATGGCCACACTGTCTCCTCCAGAGACTCAGCGAAGTTGAAATGTTTGTGATGATGCAATCTCCCCGCGGAAAGACGGAAAGACCCCATGAACCTTTACTGTAGCTTTACATTGGACTTTGAACAGATCTGTGTAGGATAGGTGGGAGGCTTTGAAGCCAGGACGCTAGTTCTGGTGGAGCCAACGTTGAAATACCACCCTGGTGTGTTTGAGGTTCTAACCTTGTCCCGTTATCCGGGATGGGGACAGTGTATGGTAGGCAGTTTGACTGGGGCGGTCTCCTCCCAAAGCGTAACGGAGGAGTTCGAAGGTACGCTAGCCACGGTCGGAAATCGTGGTGATAGTGCATTGGCATAAGCGTGCTTGACTGCGAGACTGACAAGTCGAGCAGGTACGAAAGTAGGACAAAGTGATCCGGTGGTTCTGTATGGAAGGGCCATCGCTCAACGGATAAAAGGTACTCTGGGGATAACAGGCTGATACCGCCCAAGAGTTCATATCGACGGCGGTGTTTGGCACCTCGATGTCGGCTCATCTCATCCTGGGGCTGTAGCCGGTCCCAAGGGTATGGCTGTTCGCCATTTAAAGAGGTACGTGAGCTGGGTTTAAAACGTCGTGAGACAGTTTGGTCCCTATCTTCCGTGGGCGCTGCAAGATTGAGAGAGCCTGCTCCTAGTACGAGAGGACCGGAGTGGACGCACCTCTGGTGTATCGGTTGTCACGCCAGTGGCATTGCCGAGTAGCTAAGTGCGGAAGAGATAACCGCTGAAAGCATCTAAGCGGGAAACTCGTCTCAAGATGAGTCTTGCCGGGGCCTTGAGCCCCCTGAAGAGTCGTTCAAGACCAGGACGTTGATAGGCTGGGTGTGGAAGCGCAGTAATGCGTTAAGCTAACCAGTACTAATTGCTCGTGAGGCTTGACCCTATAATTTTGACGGTACAGCAAATATGCTGTACAATACGTCAAACGACGTTGTGCCGTATCTGGCAAACGCAATCAAAAAGCTGATTCGATACTCTGTGAATTGGTCGGGCTGACGCCGCAAAGGCAAAGTCAGTTCGGCAACAAGTTAAGCCTGATGACCATAGCGAGGTGGTCCCACTCCTTCCCATCCCGAACAGGACCGTGAAACGCCTCTGCGCCGATGATAGTGCGGATTCCCGTGTGAAAGTAGGACATTGTCAGGCTAATAAAAAAAGCCCCTGTTGATTTGTTCAACAGGGGCTTTTTGTTTTCCGTCTTCGCGTGTTAGTCAGCGCAGGTGTGTGTTGGTTTCAGCGCTATTCAGTCGCCAGCCGGGCGCAGGGCCTGCGGACGTGATGACGGTGTGAGGCAGTGAATCCGTGCCCAGTGGGATGTTCGGGATATGGTGCTGTACTCAGCCGTCAATTTCGTGCAGCAATGTCCAGGTGGGGGTGGTGCCGAGGGTAAGCAGCGACGCAATTTCGTCGACATCGTCTGGCAGTGCAGGGTTGGCCCAGCCGTGGGCACTGTGCCGGGCGACGCGGATGGCGAGCTGCACATTGCGCACCTGGGTTTGATCGCTGGCCTGGTCGTCGCTGATGCGCACCAGCAGTTCAGGCAGGCGCCAGGCCTTCATCAAGGCTTGCTGCACTTCGGACAAGGGCACGTTCAAGACTGCGCGTTGAGCGTCGACTGATCGGAGGTTCGGGTCTTGGTGCTGGTAGCGGGCGATGTCAAGCGCCATGGCGGGCGCGTGGACCCACAGCAGCATCTCGGCAAAGTCATGCAGCAGCGCGGCTTCGTGGATGACTGCAGCGTCATGGTCTTGCCGATGGACCGCGAACGCCAGTGCGAAGCGGGCGGAGCGGCGCGCCCGGCGGATGACCTCACGCAGTCCGAGCATGGCCAGGGGATGGCCGGCCAGGCCATCTTCCAGTGTGGGTTGAGGCCCGAAGTCGCGAAAGAACGGGGTGATGCCCAGCATCACCAGTGCCTCGGTGGCAGTCTCTGCGTCGGTGTGTTCGCGTGTGGTCGTGCGGCGCAGGAGCGCCACGTGGCGCAGCAGCTTCAGGATCATCAACGGATCCTCGGCGATGCCTTCGGCAATCATGTGCGCGTCGACGTCGTCCTCGATGCTGCGCAGGTCGTCGAGCAATCGCGCGCTGTCAGCCAGAACGGGCAGTTCTCGGCTGTCGAACGCGCGCACCCACCCGGCCACGTCCACTGGTGCACGAGTAAGAAAGGGCGGCGCTGCGGCGCTGGTGGTGGAGGGCTGCATCGGCTGGCTCCCGCTGTGTCGTCCTAAGGCATATCGGACGCAGATCGGCGGTGCTTGAGCTGGTCTGCTCCTGCCCCGCCGCATGCTTGCCGATGCGCGCTGCCGATGCGCGCTGCCGGTCGTGCAAATCCGCCCACCGCAGCGCGCAATGCGCAGGAGAACCAACGGCGGGCGGTGATGCGGTGGGGGCAAGGCAACCGGAAGATTCTTCGCCCGGAAGCGAGCAGCCAAACGATGACAGTGCTTGACCGCTTCTCTTTTGAGGAGAGACCGGCGCCGAAGCGCCGGTCTTCCGCTTCAAAGGCGCCTGATGCCCGGCAGGTAGCCGACCAACTCACCATCGGCGTACAGCGCGCCTTCGGGGGCGCAGGAGTCGGCGTAGAACTCGAGCTCGGATGCGCGGCGTGCGCGCGAGCGGTGGCGGGATTCAAGCCGGCGTGCCAGGCGCGCCAGCAAGCGGCTGAGTTGACGAAGGGCGGCGGCGGCCAGCAGCGGATGGCTGTAGCGGTCGGCGAGAGGGCCGTGGAAGCCCAGGAGGCTGTCGGACATGTTCTTCTCCGGGAGGACGTCACCGGACCAGGCCGGTACTCGCCCTCGGCGCGTTCAGGGCGAGGGGGGGTGTTCGTGTCGCAGTTCGCGGCGCAGTGTGCGGTGCGCTTGCTGACGCAGCGCACCTGGGCTCTTGCGATGGGCGCCCGCCTGGCGATGCAGGGCTGCGGCCACCAGCGGGTTGCGCGGCTTGAGGGACATGGGGCGATGGGTCATCAGAGATCTCCTTGGCGCCAAGGCAGCGCCACAAAACAAAACGGCCCGGAGTGCGGTGCGCGCTCCGGGCCGGGTGGGAAGAGGCTGGCTCGACGGGCGAGAGCCTCAACCTGCCGCGGTGCCGGGCGGAGCACCTGCGAATGGGGCGTGCAGCACCGGCAGCGAATTCAACGCCGAACCACCGATGTGCAGCGGCGCCAGGCCAACTGGCCGGGCGGTGGTGCGTAGGTGAGCGGAGCGGAACATGGCAGGTACGGCGCGATCGTTGGGGTTGAAACGCAGGGTGTCGCAAGCGCGGGATCCGAAGGTGGCCGCCCGCGGCGGACGCTTGAATCAGCTTGCTTGGGTGCGATGATAAACAATTGTTTATCAAAGGCAAGTACCGCAATCTAGGGATGGGGTATGCCCGTGTCCCTCGCCGCATGCCAAGCGCCGAGCGCCGAGCGCCGAGCGCCGAGCGCGGAAAGCCGAACGTCTAGCGCCTAACGTCCGCAGGCTCTGAGTCCTGAGTCCTGAGTCCTGCGTCCTGCGTCCTGCGTCCTGCGCCCTTCGCCGTGCGCCTTACGCGGCACGCCCCACGCACCACACCGCACGCTGCACGCTGCACGCCGCACGCCGCACGCCGCACGCCGCACGCCGCACGCCGCATCTCCGACCGCCGCACGTCCGTGCGCACGCCCGACGGAGCGCACGCTCAGCGCTTGCGCGGCAGTGGGGCGACGCCGGCCTGACTGCGTTGCCAGAGGGCCAGGTCGTCGTCGGCCGGGGCCGGCTTGCTACCGGCCGGGGCCTTGGCGGCAGCGCTGGATGACCCGGCACCGGGCACCGGTCTGGGCTTGCCAGACAGTGCCGCGGCCGGGGCCGGCGGCGGGGCGGCCGCCGGTGACAGCACCTCGCCCAGCAGGTCGAGCAGTCTGACGCGTGCGCGCTGCGGATGGCGGCGGTAGTAGGTGAGCACCAGGCCGACAATGAAGCGCTCGTCGTCGTCGATCGGGGCATTGTCGGGAAGCGGCTCGGCAAGGCCCGCGCCGGGCATGGGGATGGCGAGGGGCAACGACGGCGAGACGGTGCTGCCGACCGTCGCACTGGATCGCCTGTCTGACGTTGCTGCGGCGGGTTCGCCGTGCGGCTGGTCCATCCAGCCTGGCGGCTTGCGGCACAGTTGCTCGAACTGGCGCGCCAGGCGCTCGCCGATTTGTCGTGATCGGGCCTTGATCTGGCTCCAGTAGCTGGGCTGGATCTGCAGGCGTTCGGCGAAACGGCGTTCGAGACCACGCAAGGTGGCGGCATCGGCCGAGCGCACATGCGCATGCACGAATTCGTCGAACAGGCGCAGCGCGTTGTCATGGCGGACGCGCGCCAGATCGACAGGTTCGGACATGCGGCATGGTAAAGCTTCGATGCCCCGCACGAGTGACGCAGGGCCATCGCGCCGGCTCGGCCAGCAGCGGGGCCTGGCGGGATTTGCGCGCGGCCCGAAGCCGCACCGGATGCCGGCTGGTTGTGGCCCGGGTGGCCCCTTGCCGCCCAGGCGCCCGGTCTTGCCCAGGTGCTGCCCAGGCGCAACCCAGGTACAGCCTCGCCGCCGCCCGAGTCAGGCCCAGGCCGACGGGCCGTATCGCAGCCTTGGCGGCCTTGGCGGCCTGGGCGGCCTGGGCGGCCCGAGCGGCCTCAGGCCGGCAGGTCGTGCTCGGCAGGTGCGCGCTTGCGGCCGTGCCACATGGCGGCCACCAGGGACTCACGGTGCTGCAGGCTGGTGAAGACCACGCCGGCCACATGCAGCAGCACCAGCAGCAGCATCGTCCAGGCCAGCGCCTGGTGCAGGCGGTGCAGCCACTCGAAGCCCCACAGCCAGTCGGTGGTGTAGAGGATGCCGGTGGCCACGGTGGCCGCGGCGCACCCCAGCAGGGCCAGCACCATCCAGCCGCCCAGGGGGTTGTGGCCCAGATGGCGCAGGGCCTGCCCGCCGGCCACCGCGCGGGCATAGGCCCAGGTGCTGCGCGGGCCGCGCACGAAGCGCGCAAACCGCGCCGGCGGGCTGCCGACAAAGCCCCATGCCAGGCGCAGCAGGATCACGCCGCCCACGCCGTAGCCCAGCCATTCGTGGCTGTCGTGCCACCACTGGCCGGTGGCCCAGGTGGCCAGCGTGCCGCCGGCCAGCGCCAGGTGCAGGCCGCGCACCGCGCGGTCCCATACGGGCACGGTGGCGGGTCTGGCGTCGGCGGTCATTTCGGGTCGACGCGCTCGAAGGTCTTGGGGTGAAAGAAGGCCTCGATGCGCTTGCCTTGCGGGTCTTTGGCATACACCTCGTAGCAGGTGTCGGTGGCCACCATGCGGCGCACCACCCAGCCTTCGCCGGTGAGCTTGCGCTCCAGCTCGGTGTGCGGCCGCCATTCGGCCTTGGGCACCGGGGCGCATTTCACGTCGCCATGGGCGCGCGCGCCCAGCGGCACCAGCAGCAGCCAGGTGGCCAGGGTCAGCAGCAGCAGCGGTGCGGCTGCGCGCAGCATGGGGGTGCGGGTCATCGAGAGGCTCCTTGTAGCGAGGATGGATGGATGCGGGGCCGGTGCGGGTGGCCTGAGCCGGCGCGTCAGGCCTGCGCCCAGCGCCGCAGCAGGTTGTGATAAACGCTGGTGAGCTTGAGCAGGCGGTCGTCATCGGCGGCCAGGCCGGGGGTCAGGCCCTGGATGGCCTGGTCGAGGTCGAACAGCAGGCTGCGGGCGGCCTCGTCGGCCACCATGCTCTCGATCCAGAAGAACGAGGCCACGCGCGCGCCGCGCGTGACCGGCGCCACGCGGTGCAGGCTGGTGGACGGGTAGAGCACCATGTCACCGGCCGCCAGCTTGACCACCTGGGCGCCGAAGGGCGTCTCGATCTCGAGCTCGCCGCCTTCGTACTCGGCCGGCTCGGCCAGAAACAGCGTGGCCGACAGGTCGGTGCGCAGGCTCTGGCCGCTGCCGGGCACGCCCATGATGGCGCTGTCGACGTGCACGCCGTAGCTGCCCTGTTCGGCGTAGCGGTTGAACTTGGGCGGGTAGATGCGGCGCGGCAGCGCGGCCGAGATGAAGCGCGGGTTGCGGCCCAGGGCCTGCAGGATCTGCTCGCCCAGGCGCACGGCCAGCGGGTCGCTGTCGGCCAGCTGGTGGTTGCGCTTGACGCTGCGCGCCAGCGTACCGGCGGTGGCGCTGCCGTCCTGCCAGCGGGCGTCGGCCAGCAACTGCCGAAACTGGGCCAGCGTGGCGCCGTCGAGCACGGATTCCAGAATGATCAGCATGATGAGAAAAACTCAGACAACAGGGCTGGAGTGGGCCTGACCGGGCGCGGCCACCAGGCAGTGCGGGCCGATGTCGGCCAGCGTGGCGCAGCCGGCCAGGGCCATCGTGAGCTCAAGCTCCTCGCGCAGCAGCTTGAGCATGTGGGCCACGCCCAGCGCGCCGGCCACCGCCAGCGCATGGGCCTGCAGGCGGCCCAGCATCACCGCGTCGGCGCCCAGGGCCAGGGCCTTGAACGCGTCGTCGCCGCTGCGGATGCCGCCATCCAGCAGCAGCGGCAGGGCGGGGCCGACGGCGGCGCGCACGGCGGGCAGGCAGTCGAGGCTGGCGGGCGCGCCGTCCAGGCTGCGGCCGCCATGGTTGGAGACCACCAGGCCGGCCACGCCGTGCCCGGCCAGCAGGCGCGCATCGTCGGGATGCAGCACGCCCTTGATCCACAGCGGCAGCCGGGTCTGGCCGAGCAGCCAGTCGAGGTCTTCAGGCCGCGGTGCGGCCTGCATCGCGCCCTGGAAGATGCGGCTGTCATCGGCGCCCAGGGCCGGCGCAGGCGCCGTGGGTGCCGCGGGCAGCCCGGCCATCGGCTGCAGATTGGGCGGCAGTGCCTGCGGCGCGCGGTAGCCGGCCCGCAGGGCGCGGTGGCTGGGCGTTTGCACCGGGGTGTCGAGGGTCAGCACCAGGGCCTGGTAGCCGGCCTGCTCGGCACGCCGCACCAGCTGCAGCGTGGCCGCGCGTTGCGGTTGCAGGTAGAGCTGGAACCAGCGCGTGGCGCCACCGGCTGCGGCCACGTCTTCCAGCGACAGGCTGGAGAGCGTGCTCAGCACCATCGGGGTCTGCGTGGCTTCGGCCGCCTGGGCCACCGCGCGCTCGGCCTGCGGATGCACCGCGCCCAGCTGGGCCACGGCGGCCAGCATCAGCGGGTGGCGCAGTGCGGTGCCGGCCAGGGTGCGCCGGGTGTGGCCGTGGCGCAGGTCGCGCAGCAGGCGCGGCAGGATCTGCCAGCGTTCGAACGCGGCCAGGTTGGCGGTGGCGGTGCGGTCGCGGCCGCTGCCGCCGTCAATGTGGGCCAGCAGCGGCGCGGCGATGAACTGCGGCGCCAGGCGCGCGTAGTCGGCCGCCGCGCACAGGCCGGCGGGCAGTTGGCTCAGCGGCGGCTGCACGCTGGCGGGGCTGGATTCTTGGCGCACGGTGGGTTGGCGTCGGGCTGGGCCGTGGCGGGGGGGGGCAGGCCATGATCGGCCTGCCGGCCCCGGGGCCGCCCGCGAACGAGCAGCCCCGGGGCCGGGGCGCTGCAGGTCAGAACTTGTAGTCGACCGTCACGCGCACGGCACGTGCGTCACCCTTGTACAGGAACGAACCCGAGCGGTAGGCCGCCAGGTAGTAGTCCTTGTCGGTGACGTTGAGCACGTTCACGCGGGCCTCCAGCGCGCGGTTGAAGCGGTAGCTGGCAAACAGGTCGAGCGTGGTGTAGTCGGGCACCGGCTGGCCGCAGGTGCCATTGGTGTAGCCGGCCGCGGTGTCGGGCTGGCCGGCACAGCGCGCGCTCTCGTACTTGACCATGCCGCCAAAGGCGATGGCGTCATTGGCCTGGTACTTCAGCTGGGCGCTGGCCGAATGGTCGGCAAAGTTGCTCAGCGGCAGGCCCACGTTGGCCGCGGTGGCCGAGGCCAGCACGGTGGACTTCATCGTCGTCAGGCCCAGCTGGCCGCTGAGCTTGTCGGTGAGGGCCCCCACCAGGCTCAGCTCGAGGCCGTAGACCCGGTTCTTGCCGCTGTTGGCCGTGCCCGCGCTGGCGTAGCCGCTGCCTTCCATGACGCCGCGCTTGACGGTGTGGAACACCGCCGCGCTGGCCAGCAGCTTGCCGTCCATCAGGTCCCACTTGGTGCCGACCTCGAGGTTGGTCGACTTCTCGGGCTGGGCGTTGATGGCGCCGTTGCTGGGGTCGATGATCAGGCCGCCGTAGCCGCTGTTGGTGCCCACGTCGGATTCACCACCGTTGATGTCGGACGCGCTGGACACGGTGCCGTAGACAATCAGGTTGGGCTTGAGCTTGTAGGTCAGGCCGAGGTGGCCGTTGAACAGCGTGTCGTTGTAGCGGTAGTCCACCACCGCCAGCGTGGTGATGTTGCGCGTGGTGAAGTCGAAGTCGAACCGGTCAACGCGCAGGCCGGCAAAGCCCGACAGCTTGTCGGTGAAGTCCATCGTGTCCATGGCCGACAGCGCCAGGGTCTTGACCTGCCAATGCGAGGCCCAGATGTTTTGCGTGTAGCCGCGGCCCATCAGGTTGCTCAGGCCGCTGACCACGGCACCGGTGCTGTCGTAGATGCAGTAGCCGTTGTTGGCCGTGGCGGTGCCGCTGGTGCGGCAGTTGAACGCGCCGCTGTTGGTGATGGCGTAGGTGCCGCGCTCCACCTTGTGGTCGCTCAGTTCGGCGCCCAGGATCAGCTCGTTCTTCAGGCCGAAGAGCTGGTTGTTCCACTGCAGATTGGTCTGGTGGGCAAAGTACTCCACCTCTTGCCAGGCGTTGTGCGTGCTCAGGCTGGCGGTGGTGTAGGCGCCCGTGGTGCCGGTGCCGCTGTAGGCCGTGGCGCTGCGCGCACCGGTCACGATGTAGCCGTTGTCGGTGGTGCCGTAGCGGGTCAGGCTGGTGATGACGCGGTTGTCGTCCAGGCGCCACTTGACGCGGGCGGTCACTGTGTCGACCTTGGAGTTGAGGAAGTCCTGCTCCTGCGCATACGCCGGCGGCACCGGGTTGGCGGGGCCGCGGTTGGGCACCGTGCCCACCAGGTAGCTGCCCAGATCGAGGCGGTCGTAGGCGCGCAGGCCGTAGTAGTCGAGCGTGACCTGGCGGTCCTTGCCAAACTCGTAGACGCCCGACAGCGCCAGACCCTGGCGGCGGCGCTCCGACGGGGCGCGGCCGGGCACGTCTTCCTGGCCATGCAGCGCGTTGATGCGCAGTGCCATCTGGTCGCTGAAGATGTGGTTCAGGTCGAGCGTGCCGCGCAGGGCGCCGTCGCTGCCGACGCTGGCCGACAGGCGCTTGAAGTCATAGTCGAGCGTGGCCTGCTTGGTGATCGCGTTGACCGCGCCACCCACCGTGCCGCGGCCGGCAAAGCTCGAGTTCGGGCCCTTGGAGACTTCGATCTGCTCCAGCGCGAAGCTTTCGCGGGTGGTCATGCCGGGGTCGCGCAGGCCGTCGACGAACACGTCGCTGCGTGCCTCCTGGCCGCGGATGATGTAGCGGTCGCCGAAGGCGTTGCCGTTTTCACCGGTGCCCAGCGTGATGCCCGGCTGGGCGTCGAGCAGGCTGCGCAGGTCGGACACGCCCGACTCGTCGATCGCCGCCTTGGTGATCACCGTGATGGTCTGCGGCGTCTCGGCCAGCGGGCGGGTGTGGCGCGAATCGCCCGAGGTGCGGGCCTTGTAGGGCACGCCGGTCTGGGCATTCGGGTTGGGGTCGATCACCTGGGCGCGGGTCTTCACCTCGGGCAGCTGGGTCTCGTCCTTCTTGGCCGTGGCGGCGCCGGGCGTGGCCGCGGCGGTCTGCGCGGTGGCGGCCAGCGGAGCCAGCATGGCCGCGCTCAGGCCCAGGGCCAGGCCGCTGCGCAGGGCCGGGCTTGCGGCCGGCGTGGCCAGGGTGCGCAGGCTGGCCGGGCGTCGAATGCCGGCGTCTTGGGTGGGCTTGCTCATGGCGGGAACTTCCTCAGTCAGTGGGGTTGTTGGAATTGGTAACTGGATCGGGGCGGCGCCTGCCGCTCCCCCGGCATGGCCTGGCGCACGCCGGGGGGCGGCCTGTTGCGCCGAAGCGCCTTGTTGGAGGGGCGGGCGCCGTGCGCCGCGGCGTCAGGGATCGAGTTCGAAGCTCACCGGCACCTGCGCCCAACCCGATTGCGCCTGGCCGTTTTCGACATACGGGCGAAAGCGCGCCTGGCGCACGGCGGCCAGGGCCGCCTCGTCAAGCCGTGGATGGCCCGAGGAGCGTTCGATCGACAGGCGTTCGGGCATGCCGGTCTCGCTGATCAGCACCCGCACGATCACGCGGCCGGTCTCCTGCAGGCGGCGCGAGGCGCGTGGGTACTCCACCACCGGCGCCACCAGGTACTGCACGGCCGCGCTGGGCAGCATGCGCGGCCCGGTGGGGGCCGGCGCCACATTGGCCACCGCCACCGCGGCGGGCGCCGCGGCCGTGGCGGTGACCGCAGCCGTCGTGGGCGCGGCCGCCACCGCAGGCTGCACCGATGGCAGCACCGGCGGCGGCGCGGGCGCCGGTGGCGCGGTCTGGATCACCACCGGGGGCGGCGGCATCAGGGGCATGGGTTCGGGGCGGGCCGGCTTGGGCGGTGCCGGCATGGGCGGTGGCGCGGCGGGCGTGGTGGCCGGCGCCTCGACCAGACTGACCACCACCGGGGCCACCTTCAGCAGCGCCTGGCGCACCGGCGCCATCTGCGTCAGGCCCCACAGCGCCGCCACGTGCAGGGCCACCACCACCAGGCCCAGCGGACGCTGGGTGCTGCCCTGGTAGGGCGTCATGCCCAGCCGCGAGCCGGCCGCGTCCGCACGCGAGTGCGCTTCGGGTGGCCGTGGCGGCGCACCTGCGGGCGCGGCGTTGCGCCGGGCATCGCTGCGGCGCGAACCCAGCATCTGGCCGGACGGCAAGGGCAGGGCGGGGCTGTTCATGGTGGTGGGCGGCTGTATCCAACGACAACTGAATGCTAGAGTGAATGCGAGTAATTCGCAATAATTCCGACATTTGTTGTTTTTTAGTCGGGTTTGCGCGGAGGAAAAAACGCCCGGCGTGCCGATGTGGCTGCGCCGGGCGTGAAACGTGTTGCGAGGTGTGCGGCGCCAGCCCTGGTGGCGCCCGGGCAGCGCCAGAGCAGCGTGCGCCGGTGCCAACGGGCGGGGGGCAACGGGCGCGGGGGGGGGGGGGCGCCGCGTGCCGTGGCAGCGGCCCTGCCCCGCACGGGGCGACTCAGCGGCTCAGTGGTCTTCGGCAGGCCGCCAGGCGGCCATCAGCTGCTGCTGCACGGCCGGCGGCGCCGGCTCGTAGTGCGACAGCGCCAGCGCAAAGCGGCCCTGGCCGCTGGTTAGGGCATTGAGGCGGTTCTGGTAGCTGGTCAGCTCGGCCAGCGGGGCCAGGCCCCGCACCAGCGACAGCCCGGTCACGCCCGGGCCGGCGGCACCACCCGAGCCGGCGCCCGAGGTGCCCACCACATGGCCGCGGCGCGCCGACAGATCGCCGGTGATGTCGCCGATGGCCGGCGTGGGCGCCTGGATCTCGACCTCGACGATCGGTTCCAGCACCACTGGCCGGGCCTCGCGCACTGCGCCCAGAAAGGCCATGCGTGCGGCGGTGACGAAGGCGATCTCCTTGCTGTCCACGCTGTGGTGCTTGCCGTCGTAGACCACCACCCGCACATCCACCACCGGGTGGCCCGAGATGGCGCCCAGCGCCAGCACCTCGCGCACGCCCTTCTCGACCGCCGGCATGAACTGGCCCGGAATGGTGCCGCCCTTGACCGCGTCCACGAACTCGAAGCCGGCGCCGCGCGGCAGCGGCTCGACCCGCAGATACACCTCGCCGAACTGGCCCGCGCCGCCGGTCTGCTTCTTGTGGCGGTAGTGGCCCTCGGCGCTGGCGGTGACGGTCTCGCGGTAGGCCACGCGCGGCGGCTGCGTCTCGACCTCGAAGCGGTGCAGCTCGCGCAGCCGCTCGAGCAGGATGCGCAGGTGCAGCTCACCCAGGCCGTACACCACCGATTCGTGCGTGCCCGCGTCCTGCTCGACGCGCAGGCAGGGGTCTTCGTCCACCAGCTTGGCCAGGATCTCCCACATGCGCTGCTCGTCGCCGCGGCGCTTGGGCGCGATGGCCAGGCCGTGCACCGGCCGCGGCAGGGCCAGCGGGGCGAGGTGGATGTGGTCGTCCTCGGCCGCGTCGTGCAGCACCGCGTCGTAGTGCAGCTCGTCCACCTTGGCGATGGCGCAGATGTCGCCGGGCACCGCGCGCGGCACCTCGACATGCTCCTTGCCCTGCAGCATGTACAGGTGCTGCACCTTGAAGGGCTTGCGCGCGTCGCCCACGTACAGCAGGGTGCCGGGTGTGATGCTGCCCTGGTGCACGCGCATCACGCCCAGCTTGCCCACATAGGGGTCGACCGTCACCTTGAACACATGGGCCAGCACATGCAGGGCGGGGTCGGGCGTGGCGTGCATGCGCACCGCGGCGTCACCCTCGCCGCGCAGAAAGTCGGGTGGGTTGCCCTCGCCGGGGTGGGGCAGCAGGCGGTCGATGATGTCGAGCAGCTCGCCCACGCCGGCGCCGGTGCGCGCCGAGACGAAGCACACCGGGATCAGGTGGCCCTCGCGCAGCGCCTGCTCGAGCGGGGCGTGCAGCTCGGTGGCGTCGATGTCGCCGTCGTTCAGGTAACGCTCGACGAACGCGGCATCCACCTCCACCACCTGCTCCACCAGCGCGCGGTGGGCGGCCTCGACGCTGCCGAAGTCGCTGTGGCCGCTGCGCGCGAAGAAGCAGTCGACCACCTGGCTGCCACCGGCATCGGGCAGGTTCAGCGGCAGGCACTCCTTGCCGAAGGTGGCCTGGATCTGGGCCAGCAGGCCGGCCAGGTCGACGCCCTGCGCGTCGATCTTGTTGACGATGATGAGGCGGTCGAGGCCGCGGTCGGCGGCGTACTGCATCATGCGCACGGCCATCGGCTCGATGCCGTTGACCGCGCTGATCACCACCGCGGCGGTTTCCACCGCCTCGATCGGCGGCAGGCTCTGGCCGACAAAATCGGCCGCGCCCGGGGTGTCGATGAAGTGGATGCGGCTGTCGCGCCAGCGCGTGTGCATCACGGCCGAGTTGAGCGAGTGCTGCAGCCGGCGCTCGAGCGGGTCGAAGTCGCTCACCGTGCTGCCGC
The DNA here is from genome assembly GCF_025290835.2 of Aquabacterium sp. OR-4. Lineage (NCBI taxonomy): Bacteria > Pseudomonadati > Pseudomonadota > Betaproteobacteria > Burkholderiales > Sphaerotilaceae > Pseudaquabacterium > Pseudaquabacterium prasiolae. The sequence goes on from NZ_JAOCQD020000001.1 coordinate 906,831, forward strand.
GCTCGAGGCTGCCGGCGCTGGCGATGGCGCCACTGGCCAGCAGCAGCTGCTCGGCCAAGGTGGTCTTGCCGGCGGCGGCGGGCCCCACCAGGGCCAGGGTGCGAATGGCGTGCACCGGCACCGCGCCGGCTGATTGTGGGCTTGGCATGGCTGTTCTCCTCAGGCTGTTGGCGAGCCCCGGTCAAACAGGCCATGGCGCCCAGCACCGGCCGGGAGGCGGCCGGGCGTCGTGTGGCTTTGGGTGGCTGGCAGCCTATGCCGGACGGCGCCGGCGCGCAAGCGTGCCAGCACCGAGCTTGGGCTGAATCAAGCGCCGCTGGCGGCGGCGCGCGGCAGCAGGCCGTCGAACAGCAGCTCGATGGCGCGCTCGGCCTCGGCGCAGCGGCTCACGCCGGCCTCGTTCAGGGTGCACAGGCGCAGCAGGCCGTCCACCAGGCCGAACAGCGCGGTCACGGCCTGGCGCGGCGTGATGTCGCGGCGCAGCTGGCCGGCGGCCATGGCGGCGGCAAACAGCCGCTCCATGCGGCCGCTGCAGTCGTTGAGCGATTCATCGTGGCGCTGCGCCAGCGGCGCCAGCTCGCCGATGAACGGGCCGCTGTGCAGCAAGATGGTGAAGGCCCGGCGCGCCGGCGCGTCGTCGCGGATCAGGCGGATGGCCGAGCCGGCCAGGTTGCGCAGCTGGGCCAGCGGATCGGCCGCCCCATCGCGCTCGGCCTCGGCCATCACCTGCTCCATCGGCAGGTCCACGCGCTCGAACAACGCCTCGGCCAGCGCCACCTTGTCGGCAAAGTGCCAGTACACCGCACCGCGGGTGACGCCGGCCGCGCGGGCGATGTCCTGCAGCGAGGTGGCGGCCAGCCCGCGCTCGAGGAACAGGCGCTCGGCCGCCTCGAGCAGCTGCTCGCGCGTGGCCTGGGCTTCTTCCTTGGTGCGTCGCATGGTGGCTGGAAACGTGGGAGGGCGGGACTGATGTCAGTATCGGCGCAGCGAATGCAAGGCATAACCCTGTATTCGCTGGAGGGCATGGCGGTTCAAAACATACATTCGCGATTGTATGTAAGATCGCGTCGAAACGAGCCCCTGTGCTTCGTTGTCCGTTTGTCCGGCCGCGCCGGGCGGTTCCGGCGCGCCGGGCCACCCGCTTGCGCCGGACGCCACCCCAACCCGCCTTGCCCCGCCCGTGCGGGCCGGCGCCGTGATCCGGCGTTGCGCCCGCCCCGCAGAAACCTTCCACGCGCACGATCTGCCATGCCGCTGCACAACCCTCGTCCCCTGTTCATGTTTCCTTCGGTGGCCCTGACCGCCCTGGCCGCCGCCACGGTGTTGACGCTGGCCGGCTGCGGCGGCGGTGACGCCGGCGCCAAGGCCGGCGCCGGGGCCGGCGGCATGCCGCCGCCGCCGCAGGTGGGCGTGTTCACCGTGCAGCCCGGCGCCGTGGCCCTGCCCACCGAGCTGCCCGGCCGGCTGGAGGCCTGGCGCGTGGCCCAGGTGCGCGCCCGCGTGGCCGGCATCGTGCAGAAGCGCCAGTTCACCGAAGGCGGCACCGTGAAGGCCAACGAGCCGCTGTTCACGCTGGATGCCGATGCCTTCCGCGCCGCGCTGGCCAGTGCCGAGGCCAGCCAGGCCCGCGCCGAGGCCGCGCTGGCCCAGGCCAACGCCCAGCTCGAGCGCAACCGGCCGCTGGCCGAGGGCAAGGCCATCAGCGCGCAGGAGTGGCTGGCCACGCAGACCACCGCCAAGGCCGCCGTGGCCGATGTGGCGGCGGCCAAGGCCGCGGTGCAGGCGGCGCGCGTGAACCTCGACTACACGGCGATCAAGTCGCCGATCGCCGGCCGCATCGGCCGTGCCCAGGTGAGCGAGGGCGCGCTGGTGGGCCCCACCGACGCCACCGCGCTGGCCGTGGTGCAGCAGACCCATCCGCTGTACGTGAACTTCACCCAGTCGGCCGCCGAGGCGCTGCGCCTGCGCCGCGCCTTCGACGGCGGGCAGCTCAAGCGCGCCGCCGCCGGCGCTGCCGCCGAGGTGCGCGTGGTGCTCGACGATGGCAGCGAGTACCCGCTGCCCGGCAAGCTGCTGTTTGCCGACCCGACGGTGGATGCCGCCACCGGCCAGGTGAGCCTGCGCGCCGAATTGCCCAACCCCAACGGCGTGCTGCTGCCGGGCCTGTTCGTCAAGGTGCGGGTCACGCAGGCGGTGAGCGAGCAGGCCATCCGCCTGCCGCAGCAGGCCGTCACGCGCGAAACCTCGGGCGACACCGTGCTGGTGGTGGGCGAGGGCAACAAGCCGATGAAGCGCCCGATCCAGATCGCCGGCGCCATGGGCGCCGACTGGGTGGTGACCGGCGGCCTGAAGGCCGGCGAGCGGGTCATCGTCGACGGCTTCCAGAAGATGTTCGTGCCCGGCGCGCCGGTGACGCCGGTGCCCTGGGCGCCGGCTGCGGCCAAGCCTGCCGCGGGCCCCGGGGGGGCTTCCGGGGCGGGTGGCGCCGCCACGGCCGCCCCGGCCGCCGCCTCGGCCACGGCCGCGGCCAGCCGCTGATCGCCCGGAGCCGCACACACCATGTTCTCGAAATACTTCATCGATCGCCCGGTCTTCGCCTGGGTGATCGCGCTCTTCATCGCGGTGCTGGGCGCCGCGGCCATCACCCAGCTGCCGGTGTCGCAGTACCCCTCGGTGGCGCCGCCGGCGCTGCAGGTGGCGGTGGTCTACCCCGGCGCCTCGGCCAAGGTGCTCGAAGACAGCGTGCTGTCGGTGCTGGAGCAGGAGCTCAACGGCGCGCCGGGCATGATCTACATGGAGTCGACCGCCCAGGCCAACGGCGTGGGCTCGATCGCCGTGACCTTTGCCACCGGCACCGACATCGACCTGGCCCAGGTCGAGATCCAGAACCGCGTCAGCCGTGCCACCTCGCGGCTGCCGGCCTCGGTGGTGCAGCAGGGTGTGCGCATCGACAAGGCGCGCTTCAACTTCCTGATGTTCGTGTCGCTCACCTCGACCAACCCGAACGACGACCCGGTGAGCATCGGCGACTACGCCGCGCGCAACATCCAGCCCGAGCTGCAGCGCATTGCCGGCGTTGGCCAGGCGCAGCTGTTCGGCACCGAGCGCGCCATGCGCATCTGGGTCGAGCCCACCAAGCTGGTGTCCTTCGGGCTCACGCCGGTGGACGTGGTCAACGCCATCCGCGCGCAGAACCTGCAGGTGCCCGGCGGTACCCTGGGTGACCAGCCCGCGGTGCCCGGCCAGCCGATGAGCGCCACCATCGTGGTCAACGGCCAGCTGGCCGATGCGCGTGCCTTCGGGGCCATCGTGCTGCGTGCCAATGCCGACGGCAGCACGGTGCGCCTGTCGGACGTGGCCCGCGTTGAACTGGGCGGCCAGAGCTACGGCAGCTACTCGCGCCTGAACGGCCAGCCCTCGGCCGGCGTGGGCGTGCAGCTCTCGCCCACCGGCAACGCCCTGGCCACGGCCGAGGCGGTGCGCCAGCGCATGAAGGAGCTGAAGCCCTTCTTCCCGCAGGGCATGGACTACGCCATTCCGTACGACACCTCGAAGTTCGTGCGCATCTCGATCACCCAGGTGATCCAGACCCTGGCCGAGGCCATGGTGCTGGTGTTCATCGTGATGCTGGTGTTCCTGCAGAACATCCGCTACACGCTGATTCCCACCATCGTGGTGCCGGTGGCGCTGCTGGGCACCTTCGGCATGCTGCTGATGTTCGGCTTCTCGATCAACGTGCTCACGTTGTTTGGCATGGTGCTGGCCATCGGCATCCTGGTCGACGACGCGATCGTGGTGGTCGAGAACGTCGAGCGCCTGATGGCCGAAGAAGGCCTGAGCCCGCGCGAGGCCACGCGCAAGGCCATGGGCCAGATCACCGGCGCGGTGATCGGCATCACCGTGGTGCTGGTGTCGGTGTTCCTGCCGATGGCCTTCTTCGGCGGTGCGGTGGGTGCCATCTACCGCCAGTTCTCGCTGTCGATGGCGGCGTCGATCATGTTCTCGGCCTTCCTGGCCCTCACGCTCACGCCGGCGCTGTGCGCCACCTTCCTCAAGCCGGTGAGCGCGCACCACGAGCGGCGCGGCTTCTTCGGCCTGTTCAACCGCGCGTTCGCGCGCACCGCCAAGGGCTACGAGGGCCTGGTGGGCCGCATCATCGCCAAGGCCGGGCGCTGGCTGATCGTGTTCGTTGTCATCGTCGGCGCGGTGGGCTGGATGTACCAGCGCCTGCCGTCGAGCTTTCTGCCCAACGAGGACCAGGGCTACCTGATCGTCAACGTGCAATTGCCGCCCGGCGCCACGGTGGAGCGCACCCAGGCCGTGATGGAGCAGGTGGAGGGCTACTTCATGAAGCAGCCCGAGGTGGACCAGGTGGTGGCCGTGATCGGCTTCAGCTTCTCGGGCCAGGGCCAGAACGCCGGCCTGGTGTTCGTGCCGCTCAAGAGCTGGGACGAGCGCAAGGGCGCCGAGCACACCGCGCAGGCCCTGGCCGGGCGCTCGTTCGGGCCGATGATGGGCATCCGCGATGCATTCGTGTTTCCGCTGAGCCCGCCACCGATCCCCGAGCTGGGCACCGCCACCGGCTTCAACTTCCGCCTGCAAGACCGCGCCGGCCATGGCCACGAGGCCTTGCTGGCGGCGCGCAACCAGCTGCTGGGCATGGCCAGCCAGAGCCCGCTGATCACCGGCATGCGCCCCGACGGCCTGGAAGACGCGCCGCAGCTGCAGGTGGACATCGACCGCGAGCGTGCCTATGCCCAAGGTGTGAGCTTCGACGCCATCAACAGCCTGCTGGCCACCGCCCTGGGCTCGGCCTATGTCAACGACTTTCCGGCCAAGGGCCGCCTGCAGCGCGTGATCGTGCAGGCCGAACCCAAGGCGCGCATGGTGCCGGAAGACGTGCTCAAGCTGCAGGTGATGAACAGCCGCGGCCAGCTGGTGCCGGTGTCGAGCTTTGCCACCACGCGCTGGATCACCGGCCCGATGCAGACCGTGCGCTACAACGGCTATCCGGCCATGAAGCTGGCCGGCGACGCCGCGGCTGGCCGCTCCACCGGCGAGGCCATGAACGAGCTCGAGCGCCTGGCCGGCCAGCTGCCGGCGGGCTTCGGCTTCGAGTGGACCGGCCAGTCGTACGAGGAGAAGCTGTCGGGCTCGCAGGCCACCATCCTGCTGGCGTTCTCGATGCTGGCGGTGTTCTTGTGCCTGGCCGCGCTGTACGAGAGCTGGAGCATCCCTGTCGCCGTGCTGCTGGTGGTGCCGCTGGGGGTGCTGGGCGCGCTGCTGGGCGTGTGGCTGCGCGACATGCCCAACGACGTGTACTTCAAGGTCGGCCTGATCACCGTGATCGGCCTGAGCGCGAAAAACGCCATCCTGATCGTCGAGTTCGCGAAGGACCTGCAGGAGGAAGGCAAGAGCCTGCTGCAGGCCACGCTGGAGGCCTGCCACCTGCGCTTTCGCCCGATCGTCATGACCTCGCTGGCCTTCATCCTGGGCGTGCTGCCGCTGGCCCTGGCCAGTGGTGCCGGTGCCAACAGCCAGCGTGCCATCGGCACCGGCGTGATGGGCGGCATGATCGCTGCCACGGTGCTGGCGGTGTTTCTGGTGCCGGTGTTCTACGTGGTGGTGCGCAAGCTGCTGCCGGCGCGCCACCCGGCGCCGCACGGCACGCCGATCTCGGCGCCGCTGCCGACCTCACCGGTGCCGCACCATGCGCTGCCGGCCGCCGCCGGCGATGCCACGGGTTCCAACACGGCGGGCCAGGCATGAGCGCCGCCCGCCCCGAGTTCTTGACTGCCATGACCGTTCAACCCTCCCTGCGCCGCGCCAGCGTGGCAGCAGCCGCCGCCCTGGCCCTGCTGGCCGGCTGCGCCAGCGGCCCGGCGCGCGCGCCGGCCGTGGCCCAGCCCGGCATCCCCGCCCAACTGCCGCTGGCCGGCCTGCCCGACAGCGGCACGCCCGGCACCCTGGCCGACTGGCGCGCGCTGGCCACCGACCCCGCGCTGCAGCGCCTGGCCGAGCTGGCGCTGGCCAACAACCGCGACCTGCGCGTGGCGGTGCTCAATGTCGAGCGCGCGCAGGCCGCCCTGGCCGGCAGCGAGGCCGGCCGCATGCCGGTGATCGGCGTGGGCGCCGGCGCCCAGCGGGCGCCCAACAGCAGTGGCAACCAGGTCAACAGCTACACCGCCGGCCTGCAGCTGGCGAGCTGGGAGCTCGACCTGTTTGGCCGCCTGCGCCAGCTGGACGACGCGGCCCGCGCCAGCCTGCTGGGCAGCCGCGCCGGCCAGCGCGCCGCCGAGCTGGCACTGGTGAGCCAGGTGCTGGCCACCGCGCTGACCCTGCGCCACGACAGCGCCCAGCTGGCCCTGGCCCAGCGCACCCTGGCCACGCGCGACGAGACGCTGCGCCTGACCACGCTGCGCGAGCAGGTGGGCGCGGCCTCGGCGCTCGAGCTGCAGGCCCAGCGCACCCTCAGCGCCCAGGCGCGGGCCACGCTGGCGCAATGGCAGCGCCAGCGCGCGCAGGACGAAAACGCGCTGGCCCTGCTGCTGGGCACCGCGGTGCCGGCCGAGGTGCTGGCGCCGCCGGCCGCTGCGGCCACCCCGGCCACCGGCCCAGCCGTCACCGCCACCGCAACCGCAATCGCCACCGAAGCGCTGGCCGAGGTGCCGGTGGGCCTGCCGTCGGCGGTGCTGCTGGCGCGGCCCGACGTGGTGCAGGCCGAGCAGGCGCTGCTGGCCGCCCGTGCCAACCTGGGTGCGGCGCGTGCCGCGCTGTGGCCCACCATCACGCTCACCGGGCAGGCCGGTCAGGCCTCAGGCCAGCTGTCGGGCCTGTTCGAGGGCGGGCACTTCGCCTACACGCTGGCCGCCAACCTGGTGTTCACGGTGTTTGACGGCGGCCGCCGCCGCGCCGCCATCGATCAGGCCGACGCGGCCGAGCAGATCGCGCTGGCGCAGTACGAGCGCGCGGTGCAGTCGGCCTTCCGCGAGACCGCCGATGCGCTGGTGGGCCTGAGCAGCTGGCGCGCCCAGCTGGCGGCGCTGGCGCAGCAGCGCGAGGCCGCGCGCGAGACCGCCCGCCTCACCGACCTGAAGGCCAGCCAGGGTGCCGCCAGCGTGCTCGAGCAGCTGGAGGCGCAGCGCGGCCTCTACGCCGCCGAGCAGGCCTGGCTGCAGGGCCGGCTGGCCGAGCAGACCAGCCGCGTGACCTTGTTCAAGGCCCTGGGGCGCTGAGCGCCGCGCCCGTGGCGGGCGCGAACTGCAGCCGCCAGGCCTGGCGAAAGCCGGCCGGCGGCGGCACGGCCGCAAAGCGCGCGCCATGCGCCGCCGCCACGCGCTCGACGATGCGGTGGCCCAGGCCCAGGCCCAGCGGGGCCGGCGCCGCGGCGGCGGGTGGCTCGGCCGCCGCACCCGCCGCACCCGCCGCGCCCGCCTCGCGCGGGCCATCGCACACCTGCAGCCAGCCCGCGGCCGGGTCGAGTTGCAGCTCTACCAGGGTGCCGGCCGGCGTGTGGGCCAGCGCGTTGTCCACCAGGTTGCGCAGGGCCAAAGCCAGCAGCAGGCCATGCGCCGGCCGCACCCAGGGGCCGGGGCTGGCCAGCGCCAGCTCGTGGCCGCGGGCGCTGGCGGCCGGCACCGCGTCGGCGATCACCTCCTGCGCCAGGGCCTGCAGATCCACCGGCACCGGGGCTTCGCCCAGCGCGGCGCGGTCGGCACGGGCCAGCGCCAGCAGCTCGCCCAGCACCTGGCCGGCGCGCAGCGCCTCGCGCTCCAGCGTGGCCAGGGCCTGCGGCGAGGGCGGCTGGCCCTGCTCGGCCTGTTCGCGCAGCGTGCGGCAGCGCAGCACCAGGGTGGTCAGCGGGGTGCGCAGCTCATGCGCCAGCATGCCGCTGACATCGCGCTCGTGGGCCAGCGCGGCCTGAAAGCGCTGCACCAGCGTCTCCACCGTGGCCGCCACGGCGGCGAATTCGCGTTCGGGGTGCTCGCGCGCCAGGTCGGGCGGCGCCAGCGGGTCGAGCCCGCGCAGCCGCCGCGCCAGCGCGTCCAGCGGCCGCAGGCCGCGGCGCAGCGCCAGCCCCAGCACCACGGTGGCCACCGGCAGCAGCCACAGGCCGGGCAGCGCCATGTGGCCGGCGATGTCCCAGGACAGGTCCTTGCGGTCGTCGGCATGCAGCAACACCATCACCCCGGGCGTGCCGGCGCCGGCCACCCCGGCCGGGTCGGGCGGCGCATGGCGGGTGAAGCTGCGCCAGGCCTCGGGCGGCTGGCCCAGCTGCCGCATCGCAAAGCCGTCGGTGGCCGGCAGCGGTGTGCGCGGCGCCGGGCCCAGCTGCAGCAGCAGCCGGCCCTGGCCGTCCCACAGCTGCACGCTCAGGCGCTGCTGGTACTCGTGCAGCAGCGGCGTCTCGGGCACATCGGCCTGCAGGGCCTGGCGGCCCTGCAGCTGCGGGGCCTGGGCCAGCACCAGCATGGCCACGCTGGCCAGCATGCCATCGGCCAGCTCGTCGGTTTCTTCGCTGCCGGTGCGGTGGCCGATGACCACCGCGCACACCCACAGCACCACCAGCGTGCCCAGCACCCAGGCCAGCAGCTGGCCGAACAGGCTGCGGCCCGGCCTCATGCCGGATCGGCGGGCATGTGGTAGCCCACGCCGCGCACGGTGCGGATCACGTCCTCGCCCAGCTTGCGCCGCAGGTGGTGGATGTGCACCTCGATGGTGTTGCTGTCGGGCCCCTGCTCGAAGGCATACAGCCGCGCCTGCAGCTGCGCCCGTGACAGCAGCTGCGGCCGCTGCTCGGCCAGCGCCAGCAGCAGCGCGAATTCGCGCCCCGACAGCGCCACCGCCTGCCCCTGCCGCGTGACCTGGCGGGTGGATGGATCGATGCTCAGCGCGCCGCATTGCAGGCGCGGGTCGGCGCGGCCGGCACTGCGCCGCCGCAGTGCGCGCATGCGCGCGGCCAGCTCGTCGGGGTCGAAGGGCTTGCCGACATGGTCGTCGGCGCCTTCGTCCAGCGCGGCGATGCGCGAGGCCACGTCGTCGCGCGCCGTCATCACCAGCACCGGCAGTTCGCGCTCGGGCAGGGCCTGGGCCGTGCTGCGCGCCGCGCGCAGGCGGCGCAGCAGCGACAGGCCGTCGCCATCGGGCAGGCCCAGGTCGAGCAGCAGCAGGTCGAAGGGCTCGGCCGTCAGGCAGGCCCAGCCGGCGGCCAGCGTGCCGGCGCAATCCACCGCATGGCCGCGCGCGCCCAGGTGCTCGGCCAGGGCCTGGGCCAGTCCGGTGTCGTCCTCGATCAGCAGCACCCGCATGCGCGGATTGTGGCGCCGGCACCGGGCGCGGCACTTAATGACCGCTTAAGCCGGGCCGCAACACACTGCGCGCCCTATGCCCTTCAGCCCCCCGTCGACCCGCCTTCTGCCAGCCCCGCGCCCGCTGGCCCCCGCCGCCCATCACACCCGTGCCGCAGCGCCTGGCAGCGGCCTGGGCGCCGCGCTCTGGATCGGCGGCCTGCTGCTGCTGGCCACCACGTGGGACCACCTGGGCTGGGACATGGCCCTGGCCCGCTGGGCCGGCGGCCAGGCCGGCTTTGCCGGGCGCGAACACTGGCTGCTCGAAGGCCTGCTGCACCGCGGCGGGCGTGGCCTGGCCTGGGCCGCAGCGCTGGCCCTGTGCCTGGGCGTGTGGTGGCCGTGGGGGCCGCTGCGCCGGCTGGCGCTGTCGCGGCGGCTGCAACTGGCCGGCAGCACGCTGCTGGCGGTGGCGCTGGTGGCGCTGCTCAAGAGTGCCAGCCCGGCGCCGTGCCCCTGGGATCTGGCCGAGTTTGGTGGCCTGGCGCAGGCGGTGTCGCACTGGGACGCCTGGGCCCGGCCCGGTGCCGGCGGCCACTGCTTTCCGGCCGGCCATGCCAGCGCCGGCTTTGCCTTCGTGTCGGGCTGGTTCGTGTTTCGCGAGGCGGCGCCGGCGCTGGCCCGCGCCTGGCTCGGCACGGCGCTGGCTTGCGGCCTGCTGCTGGGCCTGGCCCAGCAGTGGCGTGGCGCGCACTTCATGAGCCACACGCTGTGGGCCGCCGTGCTGTGCGCGGTGGTGGCCTGGCTGTGTGATGGCCTGCACCGGCGCCTGGCCGCCACGGGCCTGGCAACGGCCGTCGCCGGGGCCGACGCCGACGCCGGGGCCGACGCATGAGCACGTTCGGCAGCGCACCAATGTCCGTGCCCGTGCCCGTGCCCGGCGGCCCGGCCCGCGCGGGCTGGCCATGGCCCGCAGCCTCTGCGCTGCGCCGGTCGGTCGGCCACACGCCGCACTGGCGCCAGCGCCCGGTGGCGCTGATGCTGCTGGTCAGCCTGTGGCTGGCCAGCGTGGGCAACCTGCCGCTGTGGCTGGAGCTGGACCGGCTGGGCCTGTTGCAGGGCCGTGGCGGCCCCTGGCTGGGCGCCGGGCTGATGCTGGCGATTGCCGCCGCGCTGATGGCGCTGCAAAGCCTGCTGGCCTGGCGCCACACGCTCAAGGGCACGGCCATCGCGCTGCTGCTGATCGCCGCCGCGGGGGGCTACTTCATGCACACCTACCACGTGGTGATCGACCCCGCGATGATGCTCAACGTGGCGCAGACCGATGTGCACGAGGCCGGCGACCTGATCGGCCCGCGCCTGCTGCTGGCGCTGGCGCTGGCCGGCGGCCTGCCGGCGCTGTGGGTGTGGCGCCAGCCGCTGCACTACCGGCCATGGCCGCGCCGGGCGCTGCACAACCTGGCGCTGCTGCTGGCCGCGCTGCTGCTGCTGCTGGGCGCGGTGCTGGCCAGCTATCAGCCGCTGTCGTCGGCCATGCGCAACCACAAGCATGTGCGCTACCTGATCAATCCGCTGACCACGCTGTTCTCGGGCGCCTGGGTGGCCAGCGCACCGCTGCGCCAGCGCGATGCGCGCCTGCACCCGGTGGGCGAGGACGCGCACCTGGCCGCCAACCCGCCGGCGCCGGCAGGCCCGGGGGCGCTGGGCGCGCTGGGGCTGGCCACGGCCCAGGCCGCCACCGCCTCGCCGGCCGCGGGCCGCAGCCCGCTGGTGGTGCTGGTGCTGGGCGAGACCGCCCGCGCCGCCAACTTCGGCCTCAACGGCTATGCGCGCGACACCACGCCGGCGCTGGCGCGCGAGGGCACGGTGCTCAGCTTCCGGCAGGTGCGCTCGTGCGGCACCAGCACCGCGGCTTCGCTGCCCTGCATGTTCTCGCACCTGGGCCGCGAGGGTTTTGTGGCCGACCCGCGCCGCCACGAGAACGTGCTGGATGTGCTGCAGCGCGCCGGCCTGGCCGTGCTGTGGCTGGACAACCAGGGCGGCTGCAAGGGCGTGTGCGAGCGCGTGCCGCATGCCAGCACCGCCGATGCCCTGCCGACCGGCGTGCCGCCCTACCCGGCGGGCACCTGCGCCGCCGACGGCGAATGCTTCGACACTGCGCTGCTGCACGGCCTGGACGCCCGCCTGGCCGCAGCGCCCGGCGTGCCGGCCGCGCAGTGGCAGGCCAGCCGCGCGCGCGGCACGGTGCTGGTGCTGCACATGATGGGCAGCCACGGCCCGGCGTACTACAAGCGCTCGCCGCCCGAGCTCAAGCGCTTCGGGCCCGAGTGCGCCAGCACCACGCTGCCCGACTGCAGCCGCGAGCAGGTGCTCAACGCCTACGACAACAGCATCGCCGCCACCGACGCGATGCTGGCCGCCACCATCGACTGGCTCAAGCGCCAGTCGGCGCAGCACGACACGGCCCTGGTCTACCTGTCGGACCACGGCGAATCACTGGGCGAAAACGGCCTCTACCTGCACGGTCTGCCCTATGCCATGGCGCCCGATGTGCAAAAGCAGGTGCCCTGGCTGACCTGGCTGAGCCCGGCCTTTGCCGCGCGCCAGCAGCTCGATGCCGCCTGCCTGGCCGCCCGCGCCGACCAGCCGCTGAGCCACGACCACCTGTTTCACTCGCTGCTGGGCCTGGCGGCGGTGCAGACCCGCGCCTACCTGCCGGCCCTGGATGCGTATGCGGCCTGCCGGCGCTGAGCGGGGGCCTGCCGGCGCGGCGCGGCCATTGCCGGCTCAGCGTGCCGGCGCGGCGCTCACTGGAACGCCACCTCGGCAAAGCTGCGCAGCTTGCGGCTGTGCAGCTGATCGAGCCGCTGGCGGCGCAGGATCTCGATGGCCCGCATGCCGATGCGCAGGTGCTGATCCACGCGCTCGCGGTAGAAGGCGTTGGCCATGCCGGGCAGCTTGATCTCGCCGTGCAGCGGCTTGTCGCTCACGCACAGCAAGGTGCCGTAGGGCACGCGAAAGCGAAAGCCGTTGGCGGCCAGCGTGGCGCTTTCCATGTCGAGCGCCACCGCGCGGCTCTGGCTGAAGCGGCGCTCGGGGCCCGGATGCGGCAGCAGCTCCCAGTTGCGGTTGTCTGTTGAGGCCACGGTGCCGGTGCGCAGGATCTTCTTCAGCTCGAAGCCCTCGAGCTGGGTCACGTCGGCCACCGCCTTTTCCAGCGCCAGCTGGATCTCGGCCAGCGCCGGGATCGGCACCCACAGCGGCAGCTCTTCGTCGAGCACATGGTCTTCGCGCACATAGCCGTGGGCCAGCACGTAGTCGCCCAGCTCCTGCGTGTTGCGCAGGCCGGCGCAGTGGCCCAGCATCAGCCAGGTGTGCGGGCGCAGCACGGCAATGTGGTCGGAGATGTTCTTGGCGTTGGCCGGCCCGACGCCGATGTTGACCATGGTGATGCCCGAGTTGTCGGGCCGCACCAGGTGGTAGGCCGGCATCTGTGGCAGGCGCGGCAGCGGCGCGCCCAGCGCGTCTTCGGGCTGCGCGGCCTGGCCGTTGCGGCGGGTGACCACGTTGCCGGGTTCCACGAAGGCGGTGTAGCCATTGCTGTCGGCGGCGTGCTTGGGCCAGTCGCCCAGCAGGCCGCCCTCGCCGGTGGCCTTGGCCATCATCTCGTGGCCCAGGCGCACGAACTCGTCGATGTAGAACTGGTAGTTCGTGAACAGCACGAAGTTCTGGAAGTGCTCGGGCGAGGTGCCGGTGTAGTGGCGCAGGCGCTGCAGCGAGTAGTCCACCCGCGGCGCGGTGAACAGCGCCAGCGGCAGCGGGTCGCGCGGGCCGGGCTCGTGGCTGCCGTTGGCGATGCCGTCGTCCATGGCCGCCAGGTCGGGCAGGTCGAACACGTCGCGCATCAGCGCGCGGCGCTCGGTGCTCATGCTGCCTTCCACGTGGTCGTGCTGCGCGAACGAGAAGTGGATCGGGATCGGCTGCTTGCTCATGCCCACCTCGAGCACGCCGCCGTGGTTTTGCAGCAGCAGCGCGAACTGTTCGCGGTAGTAGCTGGCAAACAGGTCGGGCCGGGTGAGGGTGGTCTCGTAGGTGCCGGGGCCGGCCACGAAGCCGTAGCTCAGGCGCGAGTCGGTGCGGGTGGAGCGCTCGGTGCGGATCCGCACGAACGGGTAGCAGGCGCGGATGCGCTGGCCGTGATCCTTGCCCGCCACAAACTCCTGCAGGCTCTGGCGCAGGTGGGCAATGCCGCTGTCGTAGATCGTCCTGGCATGGGCCAGGGCAGCGTCGGGATCGGTGAAGCTCTGGGTGACGATGAGTGTTGTGCTTGACATGGCGGATTATGTTCGCTGCTCAGCGTGTCAGTTTTCCAGGGTGGCCAGCCGCCCCCTTGGGGGGAGGCGGCGAAGCCGCTTCGGGGGCGCTCATGTCATGCGGGGGCCAGGTGCAGCGCCGACAGAAACTGGCGCAGCTCGGGCGTCTGCGGATCGGCAAACAAGGTCTGCGGCGGCCCCATCTCGTGGATGCGCCCGGCATGCATGAACACCACGCGGTCGGCCACCTTGCGGGCAAAGCCCATCTCGTGGGTCACCATCAGCAGCGTCATGCCATCGTCGGCCAGGGCTTCCACCACGCGCAGCACCTCGCCCACCAGCTCGGGGTCGAGCGCGCTGGTGATTTCGTCGCACAGCAGCACGCTGGGCTGCATGGCCAGCGCCCGCGCAATGGCCACGCGCTGCTGCTGGCCGCCCGAGAGCTGGTCGGGCCAGGCCTCGAACTTCTCGGCCAGGCCCACGCGCCCCAGCAGCGCGCGCGCCTGGGCCTCGCCCTCGGCGCGGCCCTGCTGCCTGACCAGGCCCGGTGCCAGCATCACGTTGCGGCCCACGCTGAGGTGCGGAAACAGGTTGAAGCCCTGGAAGATCATGCCCACGTGCTGGCGCAGCGCGCGCATGGCGGCGGCGTCGCCGTGCCTGAGCGGCTGGCCGTCGACACTGAGCGCACCGTCCTGAAACGCTTCCAGCCCGTTGATGCAGCGCAGCAGCGTGCTCTTGCCCGAGCCGCTCTTGCCGATGATGGCCAGCACCTCGCCGCGCTGCACGCTCAGGTCGATGCCCTTGAGCACCTCGTTGGCGCCGAAGCGCTTGCGCAGGCCGCTGATGCGCACGATGGGTTCGGGGGTGCCGGGGGTGCCGGCGGCAGCGGCGGCAGCGGCGGCAGCGGCGGGCATGGGCTCAGTGGGCACGGCGCAGGTTCCTTTCCAGTCGGCGGCTGGCGGCCGAGATCGGCCAGCACAGCGCAAAGTACAGCAGGGCCACCAACGCATACACGGTGAACGGCCGGAAGCTGGCGTTGGTGATCATGGTGCCGGCCTTGGTCAGTTCGATGAAACCGATCACCGAGGCCAGCGCGGTGCCCTTGATGACCTGCACCGCAAAGCCCACGGTGGGCGCCACGGCAATGCGCAGCGCCTGCGGGCCCACCACATGGCGCAGGGTTTCACCAAAGCCCAGGCCCAGGCTTTGCGCCGCCTCCCACTGGCCGCGCGCGATGGCCGCCACGCTGCCGCGCCAGATCTCGGTGAGAAAGGCGCTGGCATACAGCGTGAGCGCCAGCGCCGCGGCCACCCAGGCCGAGACATTGAGGCCCAGCAGCGCCAGGCCGAAGTAGGCCAGAAACAGCTGCATCAGCAGCGGCGTGCCCTGGAACAGCTGCACCCAGGCGCGCACCAGCGGCTCGGCGCCCGGCCAGCGTGCCAGGCGCGACCACAGCAGCAGCGCGCCCACCAGGCCGCCGCCGATGAAGGCGATCAGCGACAGCGCCACCGTCCAGCGCGCGGCCAGCAGCAGGTTGCGCAGCATGTCCCACAGCGTGAAGTCGACCATGTTCGCGTCTCCTGCGGGTTATTTGCCGGCCGGCGGCAGGTGGCCGAACACCCAGCGCGGGCCGGCCCACTCGAGCAGCCGGCGCAGCGCCATGGCCAGCACCAGGTACATGGCGGTGGCCACGATGCAGGCCTCGAAGGCGCGGAAGTTGCGGCTGTGGATCAGGTTGGCGGCAAAGCTCAGCTCTTCGGTCGAGATCTGCCCGCACACCGCCGAGCCCAGCATCACGATGACGATCTGGCCCACCAGCGCCGGCCACACCCGGCCCAGCGCCGGCGGCAGCACCACCCGGCTGAGCACCTGCCATTCGTTCAGCGCCAGGCTGCGCGCGGCCTCGATCTGGCCGCGTGGCGTGCTCTCGAGCCCGGCGCGCACGATCTCGGCGGCATAGGCGCCCAGGTTCAGCACCATCGCGATCACCGAGGCCGCCTCGGGCGAGAGCTTGATGCCCAGCCCCGGCAGGCCGAAGAACACGAAGAACAGCTGCACGATGAAGGGCGTGTTGCGGATCAGCTCCACATACAGCGCCACCAGTCGCGCCAGCGGCCGCGGCCCCCAGGCGCGCGCCCAGCCGCAGGCCGTGCCCAGCGCGCCGCCCAGCAGCGCCGCGGTGGCGGTCAGCGCCAGCGTCACGCCGGCACCGCGCAGCAGCGCCGGCCATTCGGCCAGCACCGCCCCAAAGTCCAGTTGGATCATGAGCGAACAGCCCCCCAGCAAACGGTGACCAGGCCCGGCGGCCGCTGTGGATCCGGCTCCGCCGGGCCACTGGCGGCGCCCCCTGGGCCCGAAGGGGACCTTGCAGGTCCCGAGGGGGAGGCGCCGCAGGCGCTTCGGGGGTGGGTTCAGTTCGGCAGATCGCCGGCCGGGCGGCCGAGCCACTTCTGCGCCATCTTGTCGAGGTCGCCGGCGGCCTTGGCCGCGGCGATGATCTCGTTGACCTTGGCGCGCAGCTTGTCCTCGCCCTTGGCCACGCCGATGAAGTTGGGCGAATCCTTCAGCACGAACTTGTACTCGGCGCCCAGGCCGGGGTTGCGCGCCATCATGTTGCCGGCCACCGAGGCCCCGGTGGCAATGGCCTGCACCTGGCCGGCCACGAAGGCCGAGACGGTGGCGTTGTTGTCCTCGAAGCGGCGCACCTCCACGCCGGGGGGCGCCACCTTGGCCAGTTCCTGGTCTTCCATCGCGCCGCGGGTCACGCCCACGCTCTTGCCGGCCAGGTCGGCCGGGCCCTTGATGCTGAGCGTCTTGGGCGCAAACACCGCCTGGTAGAAGGGCGAGTAGGCGGCGCTGAAGTCGATCACCTTCTCGCGCTCGGGGTTCTTGCCCAGGGTCGAGATCACCAGGTCGGCCTTCCTGGTCTGCAGGTAGGGGATGCGGTTGGCGCTGACCACCGGCACCAGCTCCACCTTCACGCCCAGCTTGGCGGCGATCAGGTGGGCCATGTCGATGTCCAGGCCCTGCGGCTTGAGGTCGGTGCCCACATAGCCGTAGGGCGGGTAGTCGGTGGGGATGGCCACCGTGATCAGCTTCTTGGCGACGATCTCGTCCAGCGCGTTCTGCGCCTGGGCGGCGCCGGGCAGGGCCAGCCCGAGCAGTGCGCTCGCGGCCAGGCCGAGGGTGGAACCGAGCAAGGGGCGGCGGTGCAGGCGTTGCATGGGGATCAGGTCTCCGGGGTGGCGGGATGGGCGGGGGTGGGGTCGCTGGCGGCCGGTGTGCCGACCAGCGAGGTGAACAGCGCGCGCCGTGGCCGGCGGCGGGTGGCGGTGCCGGCCTGCGCGGCCGGCGATTGCGCGGTGGTGGCCAGCGGGCCGAGTGCGGCGCGCAGCGGCGCCAGCGGGTCGGCGTCGGGCCGGCGGCTGGCGCGGTCGAGGTGCTCGGCCACGCCGCCGATGTGGGCCTGCAGGCGCTGCACCGCCAGCGCGATGTCACCGGCCTCCAGCGCGGCCACGATCTCGCCGTGCTCGGCGCAGCTGCTGCCGGCAGCGTGGGTGCTCTGGTACAGCGTGGCGATCAGCGTGGTGCGCGCGGTCAGGTCACGCAGGATGTCGGCCAGCAGCGCATTGCCCAGGCAGTCGGCCAGGCAGACATGAAAGTCGCCCAGCAGCCAGCTGCGCTGGCCCGGCTCGCCATCGCGGATGGCGGCCTGCTCCTGCGCCACATGGTCTTTCAGGCGCTGCACCGCGGCGGCCGATGGCCGGCCCTGCAGCGTGTGCAGCAGGCCGGTCTCGATGGCCACGCGGGCGCCGAAGGCCTCGCGCGCCTCGGCCAGCGAGGGCTGCACCACATACCAGCCGCGGCGCGCGTTCACCGTGACCATGCCGCGCGCCGACAAGCGCGCCAGCGCCTCGCGCACCAGGGTGCGGCTGACGCCGAACAGCAGCGCCAGGTCCTGCTCGCCCAGGCGCTGGCCAGGTGCCAGGCGGCCGGCCAGGATGGCGTCGACGATGCGGTCGGCGATCTGGTCGGGGCGGCTGGCGGTGGCGTCGGCTGCGGGGTGGGCTGGCATGCAGTGCCTTGGTGCACGGGCTTGATTGACCAGGCTTGTATGCAAGCGCGGTGCCAGCCCCGGCGCCGTGGCCGATGCGCCACGCTGCACGCCGGCGTGTCGCCGCCGCGCTGGCGCGCGCGGCCGGGCCTGTTACGCTGCGCGCCTCCCCGTCATGCAGCCTGTGCCCCGGTTCGGGGCGTTGCCCAGGGTTATGAGTTTTTTCGCGATCGACATCGGCAACACGCGGCTCAAATGGTCGCTGTACGCGGCGCCCCAGCCCGGTGCGCCGGTGCTGGCACATGGCGTGGTGTTTCTCGAGCACATCGACACGCTGGCCGATGACCAGTGGCGCGAGCTGCCCACGCCCGGCTCGGTGCTGGGCTGCAACGTGGCCGGCGACGCCGTGCGCCGCCGCGTCGAAGAACAGCTCGAGCTGTGGGACCTGGAGCCGCGCTGGGTGGTCTCCAGCGCCCAGGCCGGCGGCATCGTCAATGGCTACGACCACCCCGGCCGCCTGGGCACCGACCGCTTCGTGGCCCTGATCGGGGCGCGCCAGCATGTGCTGGCCCGCGGCCCGGCGCAGCCGGTGATCGTGGTGATGGTGGGCACCGCGGTAACGGTGGACGCGCTCGACCACCACGGCCGCTTTCTCGGCGGCTTGATCCTGCCGGGCCACGGCATCATGCTGCGCTCGCTGGAAAGCGGTACCGCCGGCCTGCGCGTGCCCACCGGCGAGGTGCGTGACTTTCCCACCAACACCAGCGACGCACTCACCAGCGGCGGCACCTACGCCATCACCGGCGCCATCGAGCGCATGCACCGCAACCTGGCCACCCACACCGGCCAGGCGCCGCTGCTGCTGATGACCGGCGGCGCCGGCTGGAAGGTGGCGCCTTCGCTCGAGCTGGCGCACGAGCTGGTCGACTCGCTGATCTTCGACGGCCTGCTGGCGCTGCAGTCGCACCGGCTGGCGCTGTAGGCGCTGCCGCCCGGGCCGCGCCGGCGCGCCGGCGCGCCGCCTGCGTTGCCGCTCAGCTGCGGCTCAAGTGACGCTGTCGTCGGCCGCCGAGTGGCCGTGGACCTCGCGCCGCGACGCGCCCAGATCGTGGCGCAGGCCGGCGATCTCGTGCCGCAGTGAATCGATCTGGCGGTGCATGTCGCGCAGGATCTCGCGCTCGATCATGCGTTCTTCGGTCTCGACCCAGCGCGTGGCAATGGCCGCCGTCACCAGCGACAGCACGCCGTAGCCCAGCATCACGACAAACACCGAGAAGATCTTCGACGCCGGCGTGGACGGCACGATGTCGCCATAGCCCACCGTGGCCGCGGTGGCAAAGGCCAGCCACAGGCCGTCGGCCAGCGAATGCGCCTTGGGCTCCAGCCACCAGAAGCCGATGCCGCACAGGCCCAGCACCGTGGCGGCCAGCAGCAGCAGGTAGGTCAGGCCGCCGCGCGTGATCAGGTGCTGGATGCCCCACACCATGCGCACCAGGGTCATCAGCGCCACGCCCAGCCGGAACATCAGCGCCCAGGTCGACTGGCTGCTTTCAGGCAGCCAGGCCGACACGCCCAGCCCCAGCACCAGCAGCAGGTCGAGCGGATTGGCCCACAGGTGCCGGCCGAAGCCGCCGCTGCGCGCCGCGGTGTGCAGCAGCGCCAGGCCGGTGACCACCGCCGCCAGCATGTAGGCCAGCTTGGCCACCAGCGGCGTGGGCTCGTCCAGCAGCTCGGCATAGAAGGCCGGCACGGTGGCCGACAGCAGCAGCAGTGTGGGCCAGCGCCAGTGCCGCTCGACCCGCCGGCCATGCGCCGCCTCGCGGGGCGCCTGGCGCAGGCCCCACAGGGTGCCCGGGGCAAATCGTCGCGAGAACTCGGCCAGCATCGTGTGCCCAGTCTGGCAGCGGGGCCGGGGGGTGGCCCTTGATGCCGGTCAAGCCGGGCCGATCACAGGATGAAGCGCGACAGGTCTTCGTTGCCGGCCAGGGCGGCCAGCTTGGCGTCCACCGCCGCGGCGTCGATGCGCACCGTCTGGCCGCTGCGGTCGGGCGCGTCGTAGCTCACCTCGTCGAGCAGGCGCTCCATCACCGTGGCCAGGCGGCGCGCGCCGATGTTCTCGGTGCGTTCGTTCACGTCGCAGGCGATCTGTGCCAGGCGGCGGATGCCCTCGGGCGCGATCTCCAGCGTCACGCCCTCGGTGGCCAGCAGGGCCTGGTACTGCTTGATCAGGCTGGCATGCGTGCTGTTGAGGATGGCCTCGAAATCGTCCACGCTCAAGGCGCCCAGCTCCACGCGGATCGGAAAGCGGCCCTGCAGCTCGGGGATCAGGTCGCTGGGCTTGGCCAGGTGAAAGGCGCCCGAGGCGATGAACAGGATGTGGTCGGTCTTGACCATGCCGTACTTGGTGCTGACCGTGGTGCCCTCCACCAGCGGCAGCAGGTCGCGCTGCACGCCCTGGCGGCTGACCTCGGCACCGCCGTGCTCGCTGCGCGAGGCCACCTTGTCGATCTCGTCGATGAACACGATGCCGTTGTGCTCGGCATTGGCCAGCGCGCGGGCCTTGATCTCGTCTTCGTTGACCAGCTTGGCGGCCTCTTCGTCGACCAGCAGCTTGCGCGCCTCGCCGATCCTGAGCTTGCGCGTGGTCTTCTTGGCCTGGCCCATCTGGCTGAACAGGCCCTTGAGCTGCTCGGCCATCTCTTCCATGCCCGGCGGGCTCATGATGTCGACGCTGGCCTTGGTGTCGGCCAGTTCGAGCTCGATCTCCTTGTCGTCCAGCAGCCCCTCGCGCAGGCGCTTGCGCATCACCTGGCGCGCGGTGCCGTCCCTGGGCTCGGCGGCGGCGGTGTCAAAGCCCACGCTGTGCCGCGGCGGCGGCACCAGCACGTCGAGGATGCGGTCTTCGGCGGCATCCTCGGCGCGCATGCGCTGGCGCACGATGGCAGCCTCGCGCTCTTGCTTGACGGCCATGTCGATCAGGTCGCGGATGATGGTGTCCACGTCCTTGCCCACATAACCCACCTCGGTGAACTTGGTGGCCTCCACCTTGATGAAGGGCGCATCGGCCAGCCGCGCCAGGCGGCGTGCGATCTCGGTCTTGCCCACGCCGGTGGGGCCGATCATCAGGATGTTCTTGGGCGTGATCTCGGCGCGCAGGCCCTCGGGCACCTGCTGGCGGCGCCAGCGGTTGCGCAGCGCGATCGCCACCGCGCGCTTGGCGGCGGCCTGGCCGACGATGTGGCGGTCGAGCTCGGAAACGATTTCTTTGGGCGTCATCGACATGCTGGAGCTTTCAATGAGGTCGGCATCCCGGCTGGGAGGACAGGCCGCGGCTGGCGGGCAGGGCGGGCAGCGCGCGCAGGGGCGCGCGGTTCAGGCCGCAGGGTCTGCCGCGACGGCCGGGGGTCAGAGCGTTTCGATGGTGTGGTTCTGGTTGGTGTAGATGCACAGGTCGCCGGCGATCACCAGGCTTTGCTTGACGATCTGCTCGGCGCTCAGCTCGGTGTGGTTCAGCAGCGCCCGCGCCGCCGCCTGCGCATAGGCGCCGCCCGAACCGATGGCCACGATGCCCTGCTCGGGCTCGAGCACGTCGCCGTTGCCGGTGATGATCAGGCTGCTCTCGCGGTCGGCCACGGCCAGCATGGCCTCCAGGCGGCGCAGCACGCGGTCGGTGCGCCAGTCCTTGGTGAGCTCGATGGCGGCGCGCTGCAGATGGCCCTGGTGCTTCTCGAGTTTGGCCTCGAAGCGCTCGAACAGCGTGAACGCGTCGGCGGTGGCGCCGGCAAAGCCGGCCAGCACCTGCTCGCGGTAGAGCTTGCGCACCTTGCGCGCGCTGGCCTTGACGACGATGTGGCCCAGCGTGACCTGGCCGTCGCCGCCCAGCGCCACCTGCCAGCCCTGAGGCGTTAAGCGGCGGACGCTGAGGATGGTGGTGCCGTGGAAGGATTCCATGGAGATCTCGGTGAGAAAAGGGGTTTCGGCCGGGCCGGCGGCACCGGGCCGCTGGCGCTGCTGCGGCCTGCTTCAGTGGCTGCCGTGGGCCATCTGCGGGGCGAACTGCGCCGCTGCAAGGCCGGCCGCGGCGGCCGCGCCGGGCCCGGGCATCAGTTGCGCGGCACTTGCACGCGGGCGTGCTCGTTGATGCCCATCGCGCCGAAGAACAGCGCCACCAGGCGGTGCGCCTCGGCAAAGGTGACGTTGCGCTGCTCGCCCTGCTTGCTGAGCACCCAGTTCAGCAGGTCGCCGGCGGCGATGAAATCGACCCGGATCAGGCGCGCGCACGACACGGTGACCAGCCGATCCTGCCCCAGCCGCTGGTCGAGCTGCTGCAGCGTGTGGCCGATGTCGCCCACCAGCTGACCCGACAGCTCCACCGTGGCGCGCTGCGGGCCCTGGGTTTCGTCGGTGAGGCGCGACTCGAAGAAGCTGCTCTGCACCTCGGTGACGATGGACAGCGGCGGCGCGGTGGTGGAATGGCCCGAGCCCACGCAGCGCACCGCGCAGCGGGCACGCTCCCAGGACGGCGGCGACACCTCGTAGGTGACGCAGTAGTCGATGGCCGTCTCGTCGAACTGGTCGGGCCGGTTCACCAGGCGCAAGGCCTCCAGCCGGGCCATCCAGTAGGCCGGGTCGGCATCGCGCACGCCGGTGGGCGCAGCTTCCTGCAACGCGGCAAACAAGCGGTCGGCGCCCAGCCAGCGCATGTCCAGCGGCTGCGGCGCCCATTGGCGCAGCAGCTGCTGCAGGTGAACGGCGGCGCCGATCTCCACCCGCTCGAGCGCCTGCCAGTCCAGCACCCAGGGCAGCGGCAGCTGAAGCGTGGCCGAGCGCAGCCGCGCCACGCCCTCGTCGTCCAGCATGGCCGGGCTGACCCAGCCCACATCGCCTTGCACGCCGCGGGTGTCGGGGCGCTCGTCGGCGGCGGCATCGGCCACCAGCTTGGGCAGCGAGAACCACTGCGGCGGCGAGCGCCCGAACAGGTTCACATAGTCGGGCACCAGGGCCTCGAACTTGGCCTGCTGGCCGGTGGCGCGGTACAGGTCGAACAGCACATGCCAGGTTTCGGCATGCTGGCGGCGTGGCCCGTGCAGGCGGCACAGCGTGGTGAGCGACTGCTCGCAGTGCTCGAAATCGGCATTGGCGAAGGCGATCACCGCCTCGTCCAGCTCGGGGTCGTGCACCAGCTCGCTGACCTCGACCACGAACTTGCTGGACAGCGCCGTCTCGACCACCGCGCGCCGCGGCGGCACGCCGGTGAGGCTGTGCGCGGCGGGGTCATCACCGGCCGGGCCGCCCAGGCCCATGGCCGGTGCGGGCGGTCGGCGCGAGGCCGTGGTGCGGCTGGCATCGAAGGACGCGGGCGACGACGCCGCCGCATGGCGCATGGCCGAGCGGTCGGTGGGCCGGTCGGGCGGCATCGCCGGGCGCGGCAGGTCGCGTTGCGGCATGCCGCCCAGCGACGACAACTCGGCCGGCGCGGTGGGGGCCGTGCCCAGATCGGGCAGCGGCGGCATCGAATCCAGCCCCGACAGCGGCAGGCCGGACAGCGCGCCATTGCCTGGCGCCGGTGGCAAGGTGTCGAAGGCCTGCGGCTCGGTGGGTGCGGTGTGGAAACCCGAGGGCAGCGGCGGCGCCGGGGCTCGCCGCGGCGCGTCGGCCGCCGGCCGGCGCGCCGGAATCGGCGGGGCCACCACGCCCATGGCACGCTGCGACAGCGGGCCCTGGGCCTCGCCGACCATCTGCTGCTCGATCTCGTCGATCTTGGCCTTGACGCCCAGCGCCGCGGGCTCGGACAGCCGGCCTTCGGAATCGTCGACGCGCGACGAGCCGCCCAGCGCTGCCAGCTGCTCGGGCGACAGGCCGTCGCGGCGCAGCCGGCGCAGCGTGTCGAACTCGCGCTTGCGCACGAAGTCGTTGCGCTTCTTGCGCTCGATCATCGCCTTGAGCTCGGATTTCTCCAGATCAAGGCTGTCGTCCTGCCGCGTGGCGAGTTCGTTCCAGTCGGTGGCCGGATTGGCCACGAACCGCACCACTTTGCGGAAGAAGCTCTCGTTGTCCTTGGGTTCTGCCATCCGCCGCCCTGTCTTCAGTGCGTGGTGGCGCCGGGCACCATCGCCACCCGACTGCCGCGCGCACCGGCACATGCCGCGCGCAAGGCGCAGCGTGCCGACCCGCGGCGGGAGCAGGGCCCGCGGTGCATGCTCAGTCTCCGAACATCTTCTGCTTGAGCTCGCGGCGCTGCTGCGCCTCGAGCGACAGCGTGGCCGTGGGCCGCGCCAGCAGGCGACCCAGGCCGATCGGCTCGCCGGTCTCGTCGCAGTAGCCGTACTCGCCCGAATCGAGGCGGGTCAGCGACTGCGAGATCTTCTTCAGCAGCTTGCGCTCGCGGTCGCGCGTGCGCAGTTCCAGCGCATGCTCTTCCTCGATGGTGGCGCGGTCGGCCGGATCGGGCACGATCGAGGTGTCTTCGCGCAGGTGCTCGGTGGTTTCGCCGGCATTGCTCAGCAGGTCGTCCTTCAGGGCGGTGAGCCGCACGCGGAAGAATTCGATCTGCTTCTCGTTCATGTACTCCGACTCGGGCATGGCCATGAGTTCGGCTTCGGACAGGTCGCGGCCAGCCTTGGACTTCCAGGCATTGGCGAGTTTGGGATCTGCCTTGTGGGCAGGCTTCACAGTTTCCATCGGTTCTGGGTAACCCCGGGCGGGAGGCTTGGGCGGAGAAAAACGTTCGGCAAAACGGTTGCGCGCGGGTTCGGGCGCCGCCGTGGCCTGGGGTGTGGACGCGGGTTTCGGGGCCGCCGGGGTCTTGGCGGCTTTGGTGGCAGGCGCAGCAGGGCTGGCTTTTTCAGGGGCCCCGCCCGGAGGGGCGGATTTGGCCGAGGTCTTGCTCACTTCGGGACTCCTCGCAGTGGCTTTATACCTGTTCTGTGCCACCGCCTGTGCGATCACCGCATCGGTTCGGGCGCGCGGATTGTAGCCACGCAAATTTGACGCCAGGCCCACGGCTGGGCGGCGCCGTCGGCCATCAGGCCAGGCAGCCGTCCAGGCCTTGCAGCAGGATCTCACGCGGCAGGTCGAGGCCGATGAACACCATCTTGCTCTGCTTGGTTTCTTGCGGCACCCATTTGGGGCCCAGATCGCTGCCCATCAGCTGGTGCACGCCCTGGAACACCACCTTGCGGTCGGTGCCCTTCATGTAGAGCACGCCCTTGTAACGCAGCATCTTGGGGCCGTAGACCTGCACGATCGAGCCGAGAAAGTCTTCCAGCTTGGCGGCGTCGAAGGGCCGCGTGCTGCGGAACACGAAGCTCTTGACGTCGTCGTCGTGGTGATGGTGGTGCGGGTGGTTGCAGGCCTCGCCGGGGGCGTGGTCGTGGCCCTCGTGGCCATGGTCGTGGCCGTGATCATGGTGATGGTGATGGTGGTGGCCGTGCGAATCCCCGGCGGCCAGGAACTCGGGGTCGATCTCGAGCTTGGCGTTGAGGTTGAAGCCCTTCAGATCGAACACGCTGGCGATCGGCACCTCGCCAAAATGCACCTGGTGCTGCGGCGCGCGAGGGTTCATGTGCTTCAGGCGGTGGGCCAGCGCCGCCACGGCGGCCGGCTCGCACAGGTCGGTCTTGCTGATGAAGATCTGGTCGGCAAAGCCCACCTGGCGCTGTGCCTCGACGCGGGTGTCGAGCTGCTGCTCGGCATGCTTGGCGTCCACCAGCGTGAGGATGGAGTCGAGCAGGTAGCTCTCGGCCACCTCGTCGTCCATGAAGAAGGTTTGCGCCACCGGGCCGGGGTCGGCCAGGCCGGTGGTCTCGATCACGATGCGGTCGAAGTGCAGTTCGCCCTTGCGGCGCTTGGTGGCCAGCTCCGACAGCGTGGTGCGCAGATCCTCGCGGATGGTGCAGCACACGCAGCCGTTGCTCATCTGGATGATCTGTTCCTCGGTATCGGCCACCAGGATGTCGTTGTCGATGTTCTCCTCACCGAATTCGTTCTCGATGACGGCGATCTTCTGGCCATGGCTTTCGGTCAGCACGCGCTTGAGCAGCGTGGTCTTGCCCGAGCCGAGAAAGCCGGTGAGGATGGTGGCGGGGATCAGGCCGACGGCAGCAGACATGGTGAACAGGCTCCAAGGGGCGGCGCCAGTGGCGCGGGTCAACCCCGGCAGGTGAGGGCGGCGGACTGTCTTGCAAGACCCGCGCCGTGTCAAGGTGATCGGGTATTCTTGCGCGCATCGCGACTTCCGGCACCCGCTGTGTCAGAACCCCCTTCGAGTCGGCCGCCCAGGCATGGCTCTGGCCGTCCGGCCCTGGCCGCCGAGCGGCGCACCTTGTTCGAGCGCATGGTCGAGTTCATCTCGCCCGGCCCCGATTCCCGCGCCGAACTGATCGAGACGCTGGCCGACGCCGAGCAGCGCGAGCTCATCCCCACCGAATCACGCCTGATGCTCGAGGGCGTGATCCGCATGGCCGACATGATTGCCGGCGATGTGATGGTGGCCGCGCCGCGCATGGACCTGCTCGACATCGACGCGCCCTATGACGAACTGCTGGCCGCGGTGATCGACACCGGCCATTCGCGCTTTCCGGTCTACGAGGGCCAGCGCGACAGCATCATCGGCATCCTGATGGCCAAGGATCTGCTGAAGCTGCAGCGCGCGCCCGAGCTGAACCTGCGCACGCTGCTGCGGCCGGCGGTGTTCGTGCCCGAGAGCAAGAAGTTGAACGAGCTGCTGCGCGACTTCCGCAGCAACCGCAACCACCTGGCGATCGTGATCGACGAGTTCGGCAACACCGCCGGGCTGATCACCATCGAGGATGTGCTCGAGGAGATCGTCGGCGAGATCGAGGACGAGTTCGACGACCAGGCCACGGCGGCCGACAACGGCATCGTCTCGCTGGCCGATGGCAGCTGGCGCGTGGCCGGCGACACCGGAATCAGCGCCGTCAACGCGGTGTTCGGCACCGAGCTGCCCGAAGAAGATTTCGACACCATCGGCGGCCTGATCGTGCACCAGCTCGGCCAGGTGCCGCGGCGTGGCGAGGTGGTGCAGGCCGGGGGGCTGGTGTTCAGCGTGATGCTCACCCGGGGCGGCGCGGTGCGCTGGTTCCGCGTGACACGCCGCCCCGCGGCTGCCGACTGATGCGCTGGCCGCGCCTGGCCGGCCCGGCGGCGCTGGGCCTGGGCGCATTGCACACCGCGGCCTTTGCCCCGGTGGAAGCCTGGTGGCTGCAGATCCTGGCGCTGGCCGGGCTGGTGGCGCTGGTGGCCCGGGCCGCCTCCGCCGGTGCCGGCGCCACGCGCCGTGCCGCGGCGCTGGGGGTCTGGTTCGGCCTGGGCTGGTTTGCCAGCGGCCTGTGGTGGCTGTTCATCAGCATGCACCACTACGGTGGCCTGGCGGCGCCGCTGGCGGCTGGCGCGGTGGGGCTGCTGGCGCTGTTTCTGGCGCTCTACCCGGCGGCGGCGCTGGCCGCCTGGGCGCGCTGGCGCCGCGGCCGAGCCGGGCAGGACGTGGCCCTGTTTGCCGCCTGCTGGCTGCTGGCCGAGCTGGCGCGGGCCAGCTTCTTCACCGGTTTTCCGTGGATCGCCTCGGGCTATGCCCACAGCACCGGCCCGCTGGCGGCGTGGGCGCCCTGGCTGGGCGTGTACGGCATCCTGGCCATCGCTGCGGCGGCCAGTGCCGCGCTGGCGCTGGCCTGGCGCGGGCCGGCCGATGGGCTGGCGGATCGGCCGGCCGATCGGCTGGCGGGGGCGGGCGTGGCGGCCCAGCCGCGCGCCGGCGCCTGGTCGCGCTGGTTGCCGCTGCTGCTGGTGAGCGGCCTGGCGGCGCTGGGCCAAGGGCTGCCGCAGGCCTTCACCCGCAGCACCGGCCGCCTGGCGGTGAGCCTGGTGCAGCCCAACATCGCGCAGGACCTCAAGTTTGACGCCGCCCGCATCGACGCCAACCTCGACGCGCTGGCGCGCGCGGTGGAAGGCGCGCGCGGCACGCTGGTGGTGACGCCTGAATCGGTGGTGCCGCTGCCGCTGCCGGCGGTGCCGGCCGAGTACTGGACGCGCCTGGCCGGGGCCGTGGCGGCGCCGGGCCGTGCGGCGCTGGTGGGCGTGTTTCTGGGCGACGAGCAGGCCGGCTACGTCAACTCGATGATCGGCCTGGGCGCGGCCCAGGCCGGCCGCGGCGTGGCCGGTGACGACTTCTACCGCTACGGCAAGCGCCACCTGCTGCCGTTTGGCGAGTTCATTCCGCCGGGTTTTGGCTGGTTCGTGCGCGCGATGGCCATTCCGCTCGACGACCAGGCGCGCGGCCAGAGCACTGCGCCGATGCGCCTGGGCGCGCAGCGCCTGCGGCCGCTGATCTGCTACGAGGACCTGTTCGGCGAAGACCTGGCCGACAGCGCCGTGGGCCCGGACTCGGCCACGGTGTACGTCAACGCCAGCAACCTGGCCTGGTTCGGCCCGCGGATGGTGCAGGACCAGCACCTGCAGTTCTCGCGCATGCGGGCGCTGGAGTTCCAGCGGCCGGTGGTGCGCAGCACCAACACCGGCGCCACCGCGGTGGTCGACCACCACGGCCGTGTCAGCGCCCGGCTGCCGCCCGAGGTGGCCGCCACGCTGGAGGCCGAGGTGGACGGCCGCACCGGCGACACGCCCTATGCGCGCTGGCTGGCCGCCGCCGGGCTGCAGCCGCTGTGGGCGCTGGCGCTGGCCGTGGTGGGCGCGATGGCCTGGCGGCCACGCCGCGTGCCAGCGGCCGCCGGGCCCGGGGGCGGCCAGTAAACTCGGCGGCCGAGCCCGGCGCTCGAACGGCGGCCCGCCGGCCCGCCCTGTGCCAGTGAACCCCAGCGATCCCGGTCGCGAACCTGCATCCGTCCATGCTCACCTTCCAACAGATCATCCTCCGCCTGCAGGACTACTGGGACGCCCAGGGCTGTGCGCTGCTGCAACCCTATGACATGGAAGTGGGCGCCGGCACCAGCCACACCGCCACCTTCCTGCGCGCCCTCGGCCCCGAGCCCTGGAAGGCCGCCTATGTGCAGCCCAGCCGCCGCCCCAAGGACGGCCGCTACGGCCAGAACCCCAACCGCCTGCAGCACTACTACCAGTACCAGGTGGTGCTCAAGCCGGCGCCGGCCAACATCCTGGAGCTGTACCTGGGCAGCCTGGAGGCGCTGGGCTTCGACCTGAAGAAAAACGACGTGCGCTTCGTCGAGGACGACTGGGAGAACCCCACGCTGGGTGCCTGGGGCCTGGGCTGGGAGGTCTGGCTCAACGGCATGGAGGTGACACAGTTCACCTACTTCCAGCAGGTGGGCGGCATCGACTGCAAGCCGATCACCGGCGAGATCACCTACGGCCTGGAGCGCCTGGCGATGTACCTGCAGGGCGTGGACAACGTCTACAACCTGAAGTGGACCGACTCACTCAGCTACGGCGACGTCTACCACCAGAACGAGGTGGAGCAGAGCACCTACAACTTCGAGCACAGCAACGTCGAGTTCCTGCTGCAGGCCTTCGGCGCGCACGAGGGCAATGCCCAGCACCTGATCGCGCAGCAGCTGGCGCTGCCGGCCTACGAGCAGGTGCTCAAGGCGGCCCACACCTTCAACCTGCTGGACGCGCGCGGCGCGATCAGCGTGACCGAACGCGCGGCCTACATCGGCCGCATCCGCAATCTCGCCCGCAGCGTGGCCGCGGGCTATCTGGACAGCCGGGCGCGCCTGGGCTTCCCGATGGCGCCCAAGGCCTGGGGCGAGGAAGTGCTGGCGCAGCTGGCCGACAAGGCCGAGAAGGCCGCCAAGGCCGGCGCTGCCGCGGCCGACAAGAACAACACCGCAAAGGCCTGAGCCGACATGACCGCCGCGCAACCCCATCTGCTGGTCGAACTCTTTGTCGAGGAGCTGCCGCCCAAGGCGCTGAAGAAGCTGGGCGAGGCCTTCTCGTCGGTGCTGGCCGCCAGCCTCAAGGCGCAAGGCCTGGCGGCGGCCGATGCGGCCGTCACCGCCTATGCCTCGCCGCGCCGGCTGGCGGTGCAGGTGGCCGGCGTGGCCAGCCGCGCACCCGACCGCGCCGTGCAGCAAAAGCTGATGCCGGTGGCCGTGGCGCTGGATGCCGGCGGCCAGCCCACGCCGGCGCTGCTGAAGAAGCTGGCGGCGCTGGGCACCGACGGCTCGGTGCTGCCGCAGCTCAAGCGCCTGCCCGACGCGGGTGGCAAGGGTGCCGAGACGCTGTTCCTCGACAGCCTGGTGCCCGGCGCCACGCTGGCCGAAGGCCTGCAGAAGGCGCTCGATGACGCCATCGCCAGGCTGCCGATCCCCAAGGTGATGACCTACCAGCTGGCCGATGGCTGGAGCGATGTGAAGTTCGTGCGCCCGGCGCACCGCCTGGTGGCGCTGCACGGCACGCAAGTGGTGCCGGTGCAGGCGCTGGGCCTGCAGGCCGGCCGCGAGACGCTGGGCCACCGCTTCGAGGCCGCCACGCCGGTGCTGGCCATCGACACCGCCGACAGCTACGCGCAGCAGCTGCGCGAGCAGGGCGCCGTGATCGCCAGCTTCGACGAGCGCCGCGCCGAGATCGTGCGCCAGCTGGCCGCCGCCGCTGCCGCGCAGGGCCTGCAGCCGATCGATGACGAGGCCCTGCTGGATGAGGTGACGGCCCTGGTCGAGCGCCCCAATGTGCTGGGCTGCCAGTTCGAGCGCGAGTTTCTCGACGTGCCGCAGGAATGCCTGATCCTGACGATGAAGGCCAACCAGAAGTACTTTCCGCTGCTCGATGCCGCCGGCAAGCTGACGAACCGGTTCCTGATCGTCAGCAACATCCGCCCGGCCGATGCCAGCGCGGTGATCGGCGGCAACGAGCGCGTGGTGCGCCCGCGCCTGGCCGACGCCAAGTTCTTCTTTGATCAAGACCGCAAGAAGACGCTGGAAAGCCGCGTGCCCGGACTGGCCAAGGTGGTCTACCACGGCAAGCTGGGCAGCCAGGGCGACCGCGCCGAGCGGGTGCGCGCCATCGCGCACGCCATCGTCAACCAGCTGCGCACGGCCACGGTGCCCTACACGGTGGAGGCGCGCGACGAGTTCGAGGTGCTCGACAGCAAGGCCCAGCAGGCCGCGCGCCTGGCCAAGACCGATCTGCTGACCGACATGGTGGGCGAGTTTCCCGAGCTGCAGGGCGTGATGGGCGCGTACTACGCCCGCCACGAGGGCCTGCGCGACGGCGTGGCCATCGCCATCGAAGACCACTACAAGCCGCGTTTTGCCGGCGATGCGCTGCCGCGCAACCACACCGGCACGGTGCTGGCGCTGGCCGATAAGCTCGAGACGCTGGCCGGCCTGTTCGGCATCGGCCAGCTGCCCACCGGCGACAAGGACCCCTTCGCGCTGCGCCGCCACGCGCTGGGCGTGATCCGCATCCTGGCCGAGAAGAACCTGCCGCTGGCCCTGCCGGCGCTGCTGGCGGCGGCCTTCGAGGCCTTTCCGGCCGAGCTGGCGCTGGCCGACGACACGGTGGCCAAGCTGCTGCCCTTCTTCTACGACCGCCTGGCCGTGAGCCTGCGCGAGCAGGGCTACAGCGCGCAGGAGGTGGATGCCGTGCTGGCGCTGCAGCCGCCGCGTCTGGGCGATGTGGCCAAGCGCCTGGCCGCCGTGCGCGCCTTTGCCGATCTGCCCGAGGCCGCTTCGCTGGCCGCGGCCAACAAGCGCGTGGGCAACATCCTGAAGAAGGTGGACGGCGCGGTGGGCACCACGGTGGACACCGCGCTGCTGAACGAACCCGCCGAGGCCACGCTGCACCAGGCGCTGGCCGCGCTGGCGCCGCTGGCCGACAAGGCCTTCGAGGCCGGTGAGTACGCCGCCTCGCTGCAGGCCCTGGCCGGTCTGAAGGCGCCGGTGGACGCGTTTTTCGACGCGGTGATGGTCAATGCCGACGATGCCGCGCTGCGCGCCAACCGCCTGGCCCTGCTGGGCACGCTGCATGCTTCGATGAACCGGGTGGCCGACCTCTCGCGCCTGGCGGCATGATGCCGCCACGTCGCTGCACTCAGGCCGCCGTGGCCCCGCGAAGGGCCGCTTCGCAGCCTTGGGGCGCCCAGGCCCTCGGAGCGGCCCGGCGCGGCTGAGTTCTCGACTTGCAAACATCTTTGGCGCACGCGCAATGCAGCACCTCGACAAGCTCGTGATCCTGGGCCGCGACGGCATCCTCAACGAGTTCCGCGACGACCATGTCAAGGCGCCCGAGGAGCTGGAGCTGATTGCCGGCGCGCTGGAGGCGGTGGCGCGGCTCAACCATGCCGGCTGGCATGCGGTGCTGGCCACCAACCAGTCGGGCATCGGCCGCGGCATGATCGACATGGCCTCGGTGAATGCCGTGCATGCCCATCTGTTCAAGCAGCTGGCCGCGGTGGGCGGGCGCATCGACGCGGTGTTCTTCTGTCCGCACACGCCCGAAGACCAGTGCGACTGCCGCAAGCCGCAGCCCGGCCTGATGATCGACATCGGCAAGCGCTACGGCATCGACCTGGATCAGGTGCCGATGGTGGCCGACACGCTGCGCGACCTGCAGGCTGCGGCCGCCGCCGGCTGCGAGCCGCACCTGGTGCGCTCGGGCCGCGCCGCGGCGCTCGACGATGCGCAGATCGCCCACATCCTGGGCCAGGTGCCCGGGGCCGAGGTGCACGACAGTCTGGGTGCCTTCGTCGAGCACCTGCTGCGCCGTGGCCAGGTGCAGATCACCACGCCCGGCGCCTTTCATTGACCCCCCCCCCGAAGCGCCTTCGGCGCCTCCCCCCAAGGGGCGTCGCCAGCAGACCGGCAGAGCCGGATCTGCGGCGACTGCTTGGTTTGCGCACCTGCCCTTCTTTGATTGCACGGTTTCGAGCCGTGCGCACCCGCTGTTGAACTGATGATCTACCTGCGTTCCTTCCTGTTCGTGCTGTGGCTGATCGTCACGGTGATTCCCTGGGCGCTGGCGGTGCTGCTGGCCTCGCTGGTGCTCAACAGCACGCAGGTGTACTGGATGTGCGCCGGCTGGCTGAAGGTGGCGGTGCACGGCGCGCGCGTGATCTGCGGCGTGCGCTGGCGCGTGCACGGCATGGAGAACGTGCCCAGCGCGGCCGATGCCAATGCCGCGGTGCTGCTGGCGGCCAAGCACCAGAGCACCTGGGAGACCTTCGCGTTTCCGGCGCTGATGCCGCACCCGCTGGCCTATGTGTTCAAGCGCGAGCTGCTCTACGTGCCGTTTTTCGGCTGGGCCATGAGCCGCATGGACATGGTGCACATCGACCGCGGCCGCCGTGCCGAGGCCTGGTCCAAGGTGCTGAGCCAGGGCAAGCGCCTGGCGGCCAAGGGCGTGTGGGTGATCATGTTTCCCGAAGGCACGCGCGTCGAGCGCGGCGAGGCCGGCGAGTACAAGAGCGGCGCCTCGCGCCTGGCCGCGGCCGCCGGCATCCCGATCGTGCCGATTGCCGCCAGCTCGGCCAAGTGCTGGCCGCGCAAGAGCTGGCTGCTGCGCCCCGGCGTGATCGACGTGTCGATCGGCGCGCCGATGGCCACCGTCGGGCGCGAGCCCACCGCGGTGATGAAGGACGTGGAAGCCTGGATCGAGGCCGAGATGCGCCGCATCGACCCCGACGCCTACCGCTGAGCCGGCGCTCAGGCCGCGCCGCCCAGCACCCTGCATGGGCGGGCGCGCACAAGGCCTGGCGGGCCTTCGTAGAATGCGTGCTCATCATGCGCAACCCAGGCCCGGATCCGGCCAACCCCGCCCAGACGCAGCTGTCGCTGTTTGACGCAGCGCCGCCGGCGGCCGCCCCTGCGGCGGCGCCGCTGGCGCCCCAGGCCGCCGGATCGACCCCGACGCGCGGGCCCGATGCCGCGGCCCGGCCGCCCGGGATGCCGCAGGTGCCGTCACCGGCCAGCACGCGCTTCCAGCATCCCCGCGCGCAGCGCCAGATCGATCTGGGCGAACACCGCGTGGGCTACGAGTTCCGCCGTGCGCGGCGCCGCTCGATCGGCTTTGTGGTGGGCGCCGAAGGCCTGAGCGTCTCGGCGCCGCGCTGGGTGGGTGTGGGCGAGGTCGAGAACGCGCTGCGCGCCAAGGCCGGCTGGATTCTGCGCAAGCTGCACGAGCAGCATGAGCGCGCCCAGCGCGTGGCCGCCTCGCGCGTGGTGTGGCGCGACGGCGCCACGCTGCCCTTTCTGGGCGAGACGGTGATCGTGGTGCTCGATGCGCGGGTCACGGGCGCGCAGCTGCGCACCGCCGACGACACCCTGCCCGGCGTGCCGCGGCTCACGCTGCATGTGGGCCTGCCGCAATCGGCCAGCGAGAACCAGGTGGCCGAGGCGGTGCAAAGCTGGCTGCAGCGCCAGGCCCGCCGCGTGTTCGAGGAGCGCTGCAACCACTTTGCGCCGCTGCTGCGCGTGCGCATCAAGCGCCTGGCGCTCAGCTCGGCCAGCACGCGCTGGGGCTCGGCCAGCGCCGACGGCTCGGTGCGGCTGAACTGGCGCCTGATCCACTTTGCGCTGCCGGTGATCGACTATGTGGTCACGCACGAGCTGGCCCACCTGCGCGAGATGAACCACAGCCCGGCCTTCTGGGAGGTGGTGCGCTCGGTGCTGCCCGACTACGAGCGCCACCGCGGCGCGCTGCGTTCGGATCTGCTGCCGTCGTTCGACTGACCGGCTGGCAGGCCGTGAGGGGCCCGGCTGCGCGGGCGCGTGGCGGCCGCCGGGTTCGCGCAGGCCGGCACACAGCTTGAGCGCGGAGTCAGACCGAGTGCGCGCGGGCCTGCCGCGGTGACGGTACGATTGACGTTGACGTCAACGTAAAGACCGCGCGATGCCCGCCACCCCCCGCCCCAAGGACGGCAAGACCTTCACGATCACCGAGCTGGCGCAGGAGTTCGACGTGACGCCGCGCGCCATCCGCTTCTACGAGGACATGGGACTGCTCGAACCCGGCCGCGAGGGCCGCAACCGCGTCTACACCGGGCGCGACCGCACCCGGCTCAAGCTCACGCTGCGCGGCAAGCGCCTGGGCTTCTCGCTGCAGGACATCAAGCAGCTGGTGACCATGTACGACACCGAGGCCGACACGGTGCCGCAGCTGGAGGCCTTCCAGTCGGCGCTGGGTGCCCATCGCCAGGCGCTGGAGCAGCAGCTGGAAGACATCCGCGTCACGCTGGAAGAGCTGCAGCAGCACGAGAGCAAGTGCCGCCAGCTGCTGGCCGACAAGGCGTTGCCGGCCGTGGCCGCACGCCGGCCGCGGCCCCGCAGCGGCGACTGAGCCCGCCGGGGCCCCCGAGCTTTCCCACCCCTTCGCAAGGCCGGCCGGCCTCGCTATGATTGACGTTTACGTAAACGTCACTCGCGCCGCCACCGCGCAGGCGGCCGGCGCCCACTGCCACGACTTGGAGACCCTTCATGAGCCAGCTTCCCGGCCTCGATTTCCAGCTCGGCGAGGACATCAATGCGCTGCGCGACGCGGTGCGCGACTTCTGCGCCGCCGAGATCGCGCCGCGGGCCGCCGAGATCGACCGCAGCGACCAGTTCCCGATGGACCTGTGGCGCAAGATGGGTGATCTGGGCGTGCTGGGCATCACCGTGCCCGAGGAGTACGGCGGCGCCGGCATGGGCTATCTGGCCCACATGATCGCCATGGAGGAGATCAGCCGGGCCAGCGCCTCGGTGGGCCTGAGCTATGGCGCGCACAGCAACCTGTGCGTCAACCAGATCAAGCGCAACGGCAGCGAGGCGCAAAAGCGCAAGTACCTGCCCAAGCTGATCAGCGGCGAGCACGTGGGCGCACTGGCGATGAGCGAGCCCAATGCCGGCAGCGATGTCATCAGCATGAAGCTGCGCGCCCAGGACCAGGGCAGCCACTACCTGCTCAACGGCAGCAAGTTCTGGATCACCAACGGCCCAGACGCCGACACCCTGGTGGTGTACGCCAAGACCGAGCCCGAGCTGGGCGCGCGCGGGGTCACCGCCTTCCTGATCGAGAAGGGCATGAAGGGCTTCTCGATCGCCCAGAAGCTCGACAAGCTGGGCATGCGCGGCAGCCACACCGGCGAGCTGGTGTTCCACAACGTCGAGGTGCCGGCCGAGAACGTGCTGGGCCAGGTGGGCGGGGGCGCCCGGGTGCTGATGAGCGGGCTCGACTACGAGCGCGCGGTGCTGGCCGCCGGGCCCATCGGCATCATGCAGGCGGTGATGGACAACGTGGTGCCCTATGTGCACGACCGCAAGCAGTTCGGCCAGAGCATCGGCGAGTTCCAGCTCATCCAGGGCAAGCTGGCCGACATGTACACCGTGCTGCAGGCCGGCCGGGCCTTTTGCTACACCATCGGCAAGAACCTCGACCTGCTGGGCACCGAACATGTGCGCCAGGTGCGCAAGGACTGCGCCTCGGTGATCCTGTGGTGCGCCGAGAAGGCCACCTGGATGGCCGGCGAGGGCGTGCAGATCTTCGGCGGCAACGGCTACATCAACGACTACCCGCTCGGCCGCCTGTGGCGCGACGCCAAGCTCTACGAGATTGGCGCCGGCACGTCAGAGATCCGCCGCATGCTGATCGGCCGCGAGTTGTTTGCCGAGACGATGTAGCCACCGCAGAAGCGGCCAAGGCCGCCCCCCGGCGGCCGCTGGGTGGGTGCTGGGTGGGTGCTGGGGCATGCGGACAGGATGCCCGACAGCCCTTCGTAAACTGTGCGCTGCAACATGGCCGGAGCCTCCCATCGGGGTGGGCGCGCCTGACGAGACCAACACGATGAGCAACGCACTGGACGACCTGTTCGAGAACAACCAGCAATGGGCCGCCGCCACCGAGGCGCGCGAACCCGGTTTCTTCACCCGCCTGCTGGCGCAGCAGACGCCGCAATACCTGTGGATCGGCTGTGCCGACAGCCGCGTGCCGGCCAACGAGCTGGTGGGCCTGCTGCCGGGCGAGCTGTTCGTGCACCGCAACGTGGCCAACCTGCTGGTGCACAGCGATCTCAATGCGCTCAGCGTCATCCAGTACGCGGTGGACGCGCTGCAGGTCAAGCATGTGATCGTGGTGGGCCACAGCGGCTGCGGCGGCGTGCGGGCGGCGCTGCTGAACCAGCGCGCCGGCCTGGTGGACAACTGGCTGCGCCATGTGCAGGACGTGCGCGACGCGCACGAGGGCTTCCTGGCCGGCCTGCACGAGGGCCTGCGCGTGGACGCCCTGGTCGAGCTGAACGTGCTGGAGCAGGCGCGCAACGTGTGCCACACCACCGTGGTGCGCGACGCCTGGCAGCGCGGCCAGGCGGTGGTGGTGCACGGCTGGGTGTACGGCCTGCACAACGGCCTGCTGCAGGACCTGAAGCTCACCGCCGCCTCGTCGGAGGACGTGAACCTGGCCTACGCCACGGCGCTGGCGCAGCTGCACCAGCGCTGGCGCCAGCGCAACGCCCAAACATGACCCACCCCGTACGCGCCTTGCGCGCCCCCTCGATGGGGCAGCGCCAGCAGCCCGGCCAAGCCGGTTCTGCGGCGTTCGCTGGCTTTGGGCGGTGCGCTGAGAGTGCCCCCAGACCTGCCGGCTCACCGCCGTCAGGCCCCCCGAGGCGGTCAAGGAAACCTGGGGCGGCCCGGCGTTTCCTTGCGACGCCGTGGCCGCCTGCCGCATTGCAGTAGAAAGACCCGCGCCGATGTTTCCCCACCGCCTGTCCGACCCGCGCGCCTACGACATCGCCAAGGCGATGATGGAAGGCTTCAACCGCCATTACCGGCTGTTCTCAGAGACCAACCGCGAGGCCAAGCTGCGCTTCGAGCAGGCCGACTGGCACGGCCAGCAGCGCGCCCAGCGCGAGCGCATCGAGTTCTACGACATCCGTGTCGACGAGGCCGTGCAGCGCCTGCAGACCGAGTTCGACATCGGCCACCTGGCCGACGACGCCTGGCAGCAGGTGAAGCTGCACTACATCGGCCTGCTGGTCGATCACCACCAGCCCGAGCTGGCCGAGACCTTCTTCAACTCGGTCACCACGCGCATCCTGCACCACAGCTACTTCCGCAACGATTTCATCTTCGTGCGGCCGGCGGTGAGCACCGAGTACATCGAGAACGACGAGCCCGCCGCGCTGCCCACCTACCGCGCCTACTACCCCACGCGCGAGACGCTGCGCGAGACGCTGATCCGCATCGTCGACAACTTCCGCCTGCAGCGCGAGTTCGAGGATCTCGAGCGCGACATCGACGACGTGATGCTGGCCCTGCGCGACGAAGTGGGCGGCAATGTGCGCCTGCGCGCCAACTTCCAGATCCAGGTGCTCAGCTCGCTGTTCTTTCGCAACAAGGGCGCCTACATCATCGGCAAGATCGTCAACGGCTTTGCCACCACGCCCTTCGCGCTGCCGATCCTGCACGCCGCCGATGGCCGGCTGCTGATCGACACCGCGCTGTTCACCGAAGACGACCTGCTGATGCTGTTCAGCTTTGCGCGGGCCTACTTCATGGTGGACATGGAGATTCCCTCGGCCTACGTGCAGTTCTTGCGCTCGCTGATGCCGCGCAAGCCGCGCAGCGAGCTGTATGCCGCGCTGGGCCTGCAAAAGCAGGGCAAGAACGCCTTTTACCGCGACTTTCTGCACCACCTGCGCCACAGCAGCGACAAGTTCCGCATCGCGCCCGGCATCAAGGGCATGGTGATGCTGGTGTTCGACCTGCCGTCGTTTCCGTACGTGTTCAAGGTCATCAAGGACTACTACCCGCCGCAAAAGGACACCACGCGCGAGCAGATCAAGGGCAAGTACCTGCTGGTCAAGACCCACGACCGCGTCGGCCGCATGGCCGACACGCTGGAGTACACCAGCGTGGCCTTCGAGCGCGCGCGCATCGAGCAGGAGCTGATCGACGAGCTGATGAAGTTCTGCCCCAGCCTGATCGAGGAAGACGGCGACCAGCTGATCATCAAGCACCTCTACATCGAGCGCCGCATGATCCCGCTGAACATCTACCTGCAGGACGCCTCGCCCGAGCAGATGAACCACGCGGTGGTGGAGTACGGCAATGCCATCAAGGACCTGGTGGCGGCCAACATCTTCCCGGGCGACATGCTGTGGAAGAACTTCGGCGTCACCCGTCACGGCAAGGTGGTGTTCTACGACTACGACGAGATCGAGTACATCACCGACTGCAACTTCCGCCGCGTGCCCACGCCGCGCAACGAGGAAGACGAGATGTCGGGCGAGGTCTGGTACGCGGTGGGCCCCAAGGATGTGTTCCCCGAGACCTTCGGCCCGTTCCTGCTGGGCAACCCGCAGGTGCGCGAGATCTTCATGAAGCACCATGGCGACCTGCTCGATGCCGCCTTCTGGCAAGGCCACAAGCAGCGCATCCAGGCCGGCCATGTGCACGACGTGTTTCCCTACGAGCCGCACAAGCGTTTTGCCCAGCTGCGCCTGGCGCGGGCTGCCGGCCAGGCCGGCGCCAGCGCCGCCGAGCCGGCCGCGGCCTGAGCGGCCTGAACGGTCATTTCCCCCACCCATCCCCCAAGGAGCACGCCATGGCTGCCGATCCCATCGTCATCGTTTCCGCTGCCCGCACGCCCATCGGCGGCCTGCTGGGTGATTTCGCCCCGCTGGCCGCGTGGGAGCTGGGCGCGGTGGCGATCCAGGCCGCGGTGCAGCGCGCCGGCGTGCCCGCCGAAGCCATCGACGAGGTGCTGATGGGCAATTGCCTGATGGCCGGCCAGGGCCAGGCGCCGGCACGCCAGGCGCTGCGCCGCGCCGGCCTGCCCGATTCAGCCGGGGCGGTGACGATGAGCAAGATGTGCGGCAGCGGCATGCGCACGATGATGTTCGCGCACGACATGCTGGCCGCCGGCAGCGCCGACGTGATGGTGGCCGGCGGCATGGAGAGCATGACCAACGCGCCGCACCTGATGTTTGCGCGCAAGGGCGTGCGCTACGGCGCGGCGCAGATGTTCGACCACATGGCCATGGACGGCCTGGAAGACGCGTACGAGCGTGGCAAGGCCATGGGCGTGTTTGCCGAACAGTGCGTGGCCAAGTACGGCTTCACGCGCGAGGCGCAGGACAATTTCGCCATTGCCAGCACCACGCGCGCCCGGCAGGCCAACGAGGACGGCAGCTTCGATTGGGAGATCGCGCCGGTGACGTTGCCCGGCAAGACCGGCGACACCGTGGTCACGCGCGACGAGCAGCCCTTCAAGGCCAAGCTCGACAAGATTCCCGGCCTGAAGCCCGCGTTCAAGAAGGACGGCACGATCACCGCCGCCAATGCCAGCAGCATCTCCGACGGCGCCGCCGCGCTGGTGCTGGTGCGCGAATCCACCGCGGCGCGCCTGGGCCTCGCGCCCATCGCCCGCATCGTCAGCCAGGCGGTGCACGCCCAGGCGCCCGAGTGGTTCAGCACCGCGCCGGCCGGCGCCATCGACAAGGTGCTGAAGAAGGCCGGCTGGGACGCCAAGAGCGTGAACCTGTG
Organism: Aquabacterium sp. OR-4; assembly: GCF_025290835.2. NCBI lineage: Bacteria > Pseudomonadati > Pseudomonadota > Betaproteobacteria > Burkholderiales > Sphaerotilaceae > Pseudaquabacterium > Pseudaquabacterium prasiolae. The sequence goes on from NZ_JAOCQD020000001.1 coordinate 946,936, forward strand.
GGAAGTGAACGAGGCCTTTGCCGCCGTGACCATGGCCGCGATGGCCGAGTTCAAGCTGCCGCACGAGATCGTCAACGTGCATGGCGGCGCCTGCGCGCTGGGCCACCCGATCGGCGCCTCGGGCGCGCGCATCGTCGTCACGCTGCTGGGCGCCCTCAAGAAGCAGGGCCTGCGCCGCGGCGTGGCAGCCCTGTGCATTGGGGGGGGTGAAGCCACAGCCTTGGCATTGGAGATGCTCTGAGCTCTATGCTCGCCCTGTAACCTAAAAATACAGGGAGAACCCTTGGATACACGAGTCAACCCGCCGATGATTGCCGCCGAACAAGGTGAACGCTGCCAGCGCACGCTGCGCTTCAGCCGCGATGACATTGCCGCCTTTGCCCAGTTGTCGGGCGATGCCAACCCGCTGCACCACGATCAGCAGGCCGCGCTGCGTGCCCGGCATGGCGAGATCATTGCCAGCGGCCAGCAGGTGTCGGCCATGCTGATGGGCCTGGCGGCCAGCCATTTTTCGCGGGCCGGCGAAGGTTTCACGCGCGAATACCTGTGCCTGAACACCAATTTCGCCTTCAAGGCACCGGTGTTTGCCGACCAGTCGCTCGAGCTCAGCTGGGCCGTGACCGAGGCCGAATGGCATGAGCGCCTGGGCGGCTGGCTGGTGCAGGCCCATGGCCAGGCCGGCGTGCGCCTGGCCAAGCCGGCGGTGGTGGCGCGCGGCACCTTCCTGGTCAAGCCGGTGCCGGTGTGAGCCCTGCGCAGGTGCTGGTGGTCGGTGCCTCGCGCGGCATCGGCCTGGAGCTGGTGCGCCAGTACCGTGCCGACGGCGTGCCGGTGGTCGCCACCGCGCGCGATGACGCCGGCCTGGCGCGCCTGGCCGCACTGGGCGCCCGGCCGCTGCGGCTGGATGTGGCCAGCGCCGCCGGGTGCGCCGGCCTGGCCTGGCCGATCGACGGCGAGCAGTTCGACGCCGCCTGGCTGGTGGCCGGCATCTACGGCCCGCGCAGCCAGGGCCTGCAGGCGCCCACCGAGGCCGAGTTCGACCAGGTGATGCACACCAATGTGCTGGCCGCCATGCGCCTGCTGCCGCAGCTGGGCGAGGCGCTGGCGCCAGGCGGGCGGCTGGCGGTGATCTCGTCGCGCATGGGCTCGCTGGGCCTGCGCCAGAGCCCCGCCGGCTGGCTGTACCGCGCCTCGAAGGCGGCGCTCAACTCGGTGCTGAAGGATGTCTCGCTGAGCCTGGCCGGCCGCGCCATCTGCGCCGCGCTGCACCCCGGCTGGGTGCGCACCGACATGGGGGGTGGCGGCGCCGACCTCACGGTCGAGCGCAGCGCCGCCGACCTGCGCGCCACCGTGGCCCGGCTGACGCCGGCCGACAACGGCGGCTTCTTCAACCACGACGGCCAGCCACTCGCCTGGTGAGGCCCGCGCCGCGCGCGCCACCCGGCCGCGCCGGCCCTCCCCCAAAACATCCCCAGGAGACCCAGCCCATGCTGTTGAGCGACGACCACGTGGCGGTGCAGGACGCCGTGCGCAGCTTTGTGCAGGCCGAGATCGCGCCGCATGCCGCCGCCTGGGACAAGAGCCACCAGTTCCCGGCGGCCCAGCTCAAGGGCCTGGCCGCGCTGGGCTGCTACGGCGTGGCCGTGCCGCAGGCCTATGACGGTGCGGGGCTCGACTACCTGGCGCTGGCCGTGATCCTGGAGGAGATCGCCGCTGGCGACGGCGCCACCAGCACCGTGGTCAGCGTCAACAACTGCCCGGTGTGCTCGATCCTGATGGCCTGGGGCAGCGAGGCGCAAAAGCAGGCGTTTCTCAAGCCGCTGGCGCGCGGTGACATGCTGGGCGCGTTCTGCCTCACCGAGCCGCATGTGGGCAGCCAGGCCGACGGGCTGAAGACCACCGCCGTGCGTGCTCAGGCTGGCGATGGCGACGGCTACGTGCTCAACGGCGTCAAGCAGTTCATCACCAGCGGCAAGAACGGCGATGTGGCCATCGTCATGGCGGTCACCGACAAAGCCGCCGGCAAGCGCGGCATCAGCGCCTTTCTGGTGCCCACCGGCACGCCCGGCTACACCGTGGCGCGGGTGGAAGACAAGATGGGCCAGCATGCGTCCGACACGGCGCAGATCGTGTTCGAGAACTGCCGCGTGCCCGCCGCCAACCGCATCGGCCAGGAGGGCGAGGGCCTGAAGATCGCGCTGTCGGGCCTGGAGGGCGGGCGCATCGGCATCGCCAGCCAGTGCGTGGGCATGGCCCGCGCGGCGTTTGACTGCGCGCTGGCCTATGCCAGGGAGCGCCAGGCCTTCGGCACGGCCATCTTCAACCACCAGGCGGTGCAGTTCAAGCTGGCCGAGATGGCCATGCAGATCGAGGCCGCGCGCCAGCTGATCTGGCATGCCGCCGTGCTGAAGGACGCCGGCCGCCCCTGCCTGAAGGAGGCCGCGATGGCCAAGCTCAATGCCAGCGAGATGGCCGAGCGCGTGTGCTCGGCGGCCATCCAGGTGCTGGGCGGCTATGGCTATGTGAGCGACTTTCCGGTCGAGCGCATCTACCGCGACGTGCGCGTGTGCCAGATCTACGAGGGCACCTCCGAGGTGCAGAAGATCTTGATCGCGCGGGCGCTGGCCTGAATCACACCCCCAGGTAGCGCCCGGGGCGGTGGTTCAGCGTCAGGATGGCGCCGATGGCCACCGCGCCCAGCACCGACTGCAGCACCCGCAGCGGCGGCACCACGGCCAGCGCGGCCAGCACCACGGCGATGTCCACGGCCATCTGCACATGGCCGGCGCGGATGCCGCGCGAGCGCTGCAGCCACTGCGCCACGATGTTCACGCCGCCCACGCTGGCCTGGTGGCGCAGCAGGGCCAGCAGGCCGAAGCCGATCAGAAAGCCGCCCAGCACCGAAGCCAGCCAGGGGTTCAGCAGCTCGAAGCGCACCACCCGCGGCGCCAGCGCGGTGAACAGCGACACCGCCGTCACCGCGGCCAGGCTCTTGAGCGTGAACTCCGGCCCCAGCCGCCGCCAGGCCAGCAAGAAGAACGGCAGGCTGAACAGCCAGAAGCAGGCCGCCAGGCTCCAGCCGGTGGCGTAGCTCACCAGAAAGGCCACGCCGGCCACGCCGCCGGTCAGCAGCCCGGCATTGGCAAACATCACCAGGCCCAGCGCCACGAACAGCGTGCCGGCCAGCAGCGCATGGCCGTCGTCCAGCCAGCTGTGCAGCGGCGCCGGGGCGGGGGCGGGCGTGGGGGCGGGCGTGGGGGCGGCCATGCCGGCTTCTAGCATGCGGCGTGCCGTGCGCCGTGCACTGCCGGCGCGGCCGCCTGGCCGCGTCAATCCTTGGGCAGGTACAGCCGGTCGGAGTAGGTGGCCAGCCAGTGCGGCCGGAAGGCCACGAAGATGGCCGCGAACATGCCGGTCAGAAAGGCCTCGCCGCTGGCCGACAGAAAGCGGCCGATCAGCAGGTCGGCCGGCTCGGTGCCCTGCGGCGCGCCGGTCAGGGCCAAGGCCAGCGCACCCGCCAGCGCCGCGGCGATCCAGGTGGTGAAAAAGCCGCGACCCAGGATGTAGATGAACAGGTGCCCGGGCAGCCAGCGCCGCAGCGCCGCGCCCAGCAGCAGGGCCAGCGTGCCCGGCACGACGCCCAGCCACACCAGCCGGTGCAGGCCTTCGTGCCAGGGCAGGTCGCCGGCCAGGGTCATCAGCAGGGCCACCGGCAGCAGCGCCAGCATGGCCAGCGGCCAGCCGGCCAGCAACACCAGCAGCGAGGCGCCCGACAGCGGCTGCACGATGGGCGCACGCGCCAGGTGATCGGCCGCCCACAGCAGCGGCAGCGTGGCGCACCAGGCCAGCCAGGGCCACGGCGGGCCGCCCTGGCCCACGGCGCGCCAGGGGCGCAAGGCCAGCGCCAGGGCCAGGGCTGGCAGCGCCAGAAACAGGTTGATCAGCACCCGCCGATTGTGGGTGCGCAGCCCCGGCCGCCCCTGATCTGGCGCAGGCGGCGGCGGGCCCAGCGGGCGCTGCGCCCTGAAACGTCTGGTTGCAGTGTTTCGGTTCGGACACCGTACGGTGCCGCCCATCCACGCAGGCACAGGAGGATGGGATGGCAAGGCAGACATGGATTCGCGGCGTCGCCGCAGGCGCATTGGCTCTGGCGGCGCAGGCCGCGCTGGCGGTGCCGCAGGTGATCAGCGCGGCGCAGCTGATGCTGGTGGCGCCCGACAGCGGCCAGGCCCAGTTCGACACCGCGGACGGCTGGCTGCGCGTGAGCGAGCAGATCACGGCCACGATGACTGGCAGCGAACTGTTCGGCTTTGAAGGCCTGTGGCTGGGCAGCGGCGGCGATTCCGGCCACTACAGCCTGAGCAGCCAGCGGGCCTTGGCCTGGCTCTCGCTGGACCTGATCGCGCTCAGCGCGGTGGCCGGCGAAGGCACCGAGACGCTCGCAGGCTTTGCGGCCGATGCGCCGGGCAACCTGTCGGTCAGCAGTGCCGACGGCAGCGCCAGCCTGGTGGCCAACAGCCTGGTGCCCACCGAGGAGGACGGCCGCGCCACGCTGACCTTCACGGCGATGGGCAGCGACGGTTTCAACGTCTTCTATTTCCACCACGATCAGCCGGTGCCGCTGCAGGGCTTCGTGCTGCAGCAAATCCGTTTCGAGACGGTCAGCCCGGTGCCCGAACCGGCCAGCGCCGCGCTGTGGCTGCTGGGCGCCGCGGCATTGGCCGGGCGCCGCTGGCGCGGCCGCCAGGCGCTGCCGACGCCCCCCGGAGCCGGGGGTTCGGGCGCTCAATCTGTATCTGTTGGTGCAGGCCGCTCATGAGCGCGCCGGGCCGCCCCAAGGGTGAATACCGGACGGCACAGCCTGGAGGTTCTCCAGTGTGCGCGCACCGACACGCACCGCGCCTGCTGCTGTCGGGTGCCCTGGCCCTGCTGCTGTCCGCCTGCGGTGGCGGCGGTGGTGGCGGTGAGGCCTCCAGCCAGGCCAGCGCGGCCGACGAGGGCACCAAGTCGATCGCCGCGGCCGCCACGCCGCTGCTGGCCACCCAGCGCGATGCGGTGCGTCTGGCCGACCAGGCCAGCTTCGGTGCCAACGAGGCGCTGGTCACCGCCATCCGCACGGCCGGCACCGAGGCCTGGGTGGCGGCGCAGCTGACCACCAGCGGCTCGAGCTACACCCGCGGCGGCGATGCCCGCATCGACCGCACCGCCGACGGCGTCGACCCCTGCGCCGGGGCGGGCGACACCTGCTGGCGCGACTACTACAGCACCGAACCGCTGCTGTGGGACTTCTACCGCAACGCCATCGGCCGCTCCGACCAGCTGCGCCAGCGCGTGGCCTTTGCGCTGGGGCAGATCCTGGTGGTGTCGGCACACGAGGTGTCGGGCACCTACGGCTGGCGGGTCTATCACAACGCGCTGCTCAGCAACGCCTTCGGCAACTACCGCGAGGTGCTGCGCAAGGTGACGCTGTCGCCGCTGATGGGCGAGTACCTCGACCATGTCAACAACGACAAGCTGGCGCCCAACGAGAACTTCGCGCGCGAGCTGCTGCAGCTGTTTGCGCTGGGCACCTGCCAGCTCAATGCCGACGGCACGCTGGCCGGCAGCCGCTGCCTGCCCACCTACGACAACGCCACCGTGCGCGCCTATGCCTATGCGCTGACCGGCTGGAGCTATCCGGCCGGCGGCAGCTCGCAATGGGGCTGCTGGCCCGAGGGCGCCAACTGCCGCTACCTGGCCGGCGACATGGTGGCCAAGCCCGTGCTGCAGGACAACCAGGCCCGCAGCCTGCTCGGCGGCGTGACCGTGCCGGCCAGCCGCACGCCGGCGCAGGCGCTGAACCTGGTGCTCGACTCGCTGATGGCCCATCCCAACATGGCGCCCTTCATCGGCCGGCAGCTGATCCAGCAGCTGGTCAAGAGCAATCCCACGCCGGCCTATGTCAAGCGTGTGGCCACCGCCTTCAGCAGCGGCCGCTTCCTGAAGGGCACCCGCAGCTTCGGCACCGGCACGCGCGGCGACCTGGCAGCCACCGTGGCTGCAGTGCTGCTCGACAGCGAGGCGCGCAACAGCGCGCCGCCGCTGGTGGCCGAGAAGCTGCGCGAACCGGTGCTGATGATGACCGGCGTGCTGCGCGGCCTGAACGGCCGCAGCGATGGCGCCGCGCTGGGCTGGTGGTGGGGCGAAGGCCTGCGCCAGCATGTCTTCATGTCGCCCTCGGTGTTCGGCTTCTACCCGCCCAACTACCCGGTGGCCGGCACGCGGCTGGTGGGGCCGGCGTTCGGCGTCTACAACGCCAACACGGCGTTTGCGCGGCTGAACTTCATCAACGCCCTGCTGTACTGGGACGGCTTTGCGCCCGAAAGCAGCGTGCCCGGCGCGCTGGGCACCGGGGTCAACCTGGCGGCGTTTCGCGCCGATGCGGCCGATGCCACGCTGCTGGTCGAGCGCCTGGTGGCGCTGGCCACCGGCGGGCGCCTGAGCGCGGCGGCCAAGGCGCGCATCGTCGAAGCGGTCAACGCCTGGCCCACCACCGACGCCGGCATCGACTGGCGCACCGAGCGCGTGCGCACGGCGGCCTACCTGGTGTACGCCTCGCCGGCCTACCAGGTGCTGAACTGACGCGGCCGACCAAGGACACGACATGAACGCCAAGAATTCCTCCCGCCCGAACCCGCTGCTCTCGCGCCGCCGCCTGCTGGGCTGGGGCGGTGCCCTGTCTGCCGGCGCCGTGGGTGCGCCACTGCTCGGCCCGCTGCTGGCCGGAGGCGGCGTGCAGGCCGCCGCCGACGACTACAAGGCCCTGGTCTGCCTGTTTCTGTACGGCGGCAACGACGGCATGAACATGGTGGTGCCGCGCGACGCCACCCGCCACGCCCAGTACGCCGCGGTGCGCGGCCCGCTGGCGCTGCCGCGCGCCAGCCTGGTGCCGCTGGGCGCCGACCTGGGCCTGCACCCGGCCATGGCCCCGCTGGCCACCGCCTGGGCCGATGGCGCGCTGGCGCCGGTGCTCAACGTGGGCCCGCTGTACGCGCCGCTGAGCAAGGCGCAGTACCGCGCCGCGGCGTCCGGCGATGTACTGATCCCCGAGAGCCTGTTCTCGCACTCCGACCAGCAGATGCAGTGGGAGTCGGGCGGCACGCGCTCGATCGAGCGCACCGGCTGGGGCGGCCGCGCCGCGGCGCTGATGGCCACCACCAACCCGCCGATCAGCTTTGGCGGCAATGCGCACTTCACGCTGTCGGACCTGCGCGCGCCCTGGGTGCTGCCGGGGCCGGGCTCGGCCTTCGGCGCCGAGGGCTTCTACGACTGGAGCCCGGTCACCGCCCGTCGCGCCGCGCTGAACGCGCTGTTCGCCGAGGCGCAGAAGAGCCCGCTCACCGAGGCCTATGCCGGCGGCATGCGCGAGGCCTTCGAGATCGAGTCGCGGCTGGCGCCGCTGATCGGCGCGGCGGTCGATCCGGTCAACGACCGCAGCGGCATCGCCCAGGCCTTTGCCGGCCAGATCGACGCCGCGGGGGGCTACTTCACCAACCAGCTTGGCGCGCAGCTGTACCAGGTGGCGCGCTTCGTCCATGCGCGCAGCACGGTGCGCGGCACGCGGCAGGTGTTTTTTGTGCAGATGGGGGGCTTCGACAACCACTCGGGCCAGGTGGGCACCACCGCGATGGACGGCACCCATGCCGACCTGATGGCCGAGATGGCGGCCGGACTGGCCGCCTTCTGGCAGGCGCTCAAGACCATCGGCATGGGCGATCGCGTGACCCTGTTCACCGAGAGCGACTTCGGCCGCACCTTCGCGCCCAACGAGACCGCCGGCACCGACCATGCCTGGGGCAACCACCAGCTGGTGCTGGGCGGCGCGGTGGCCGGTGGCCGCAGCTACGGTCGCTATCCCACGCTGGCCCTCGGCGGCCCTGATGACGTGGGCGTGGACGACTGGGAGCTGCAGGGCCGCTGGATCCCCGGCCTGTCGGTGGACCAGTACGCCGCCACGCTGATGCGCTGGTGGGGCCTCGGCGAAGGGCAGCTCGACACCGCCCTGCCCAACCTGGCCAACTTCGGCAGCGCGCGCAACCTGGGCTTTCTGCGCGCCTGAGGCGGCGCGGGCAGGCCCGGCCCGGCGGCGTCTCGGCCGTGGCGGGCCGGCGCGGCCGGCGCAGGCGCGCGTCCATGTGTGGCTGGGCCAGGTGGACACGCTCTGGTTCAGCAACAACAGCGCGGTGGGTGGCGTGATCCACCGCAACTGGGAGCCCGCGGCGCCGTTCAACGACGCCGCCACAGCATCCTGATCGACGGCCTGGCCGGCCGCGGCAACCGGGCGCAGGTGTCGTGGATCTCCTACCTGGCGCCCTCGCCGTTCTGCAGCGGCAGCGTCATTTGCGGCAGCGTGGGGCCGCGCATGGGTTGCCTGGCACTCGGCGCGGCCGGCGCTGAGCTGCGAGAACGGCCGCGGCGGCCACCGCAAGCACGGCGGCCGCGGCGGCCAGCGGCCTGGCGCGGCGCTTGCATCGCGACCGCCATGTCCACCGTCAACGCCTTGCTTCATCCGCAGCCGCTCACGGCCGCGGCCTTTGCGCCCTATGGCCGCGTGCTGCAGGCCGAGGCCGGCGCCCTTGCCGGCGCGGAAACCCTCAACGCCGGCACCGCCCAGCGTGTGGAGCTGGTGCCCGATGCCCGCCTGGGCGCCGGCGCCGACCGGCCGGTGCTCGCGCTGATGCGCGCGCAGGCGCGCACGCTGCCGCTGGCCATCACCGAGCTCGAGCGCCACCGCCTGGGCAGCCAGAGCTTCGTGCCGCTGGGTGCGCCGCGGCGCTTCGTGCTGGTGGTGGCGCGGCCAGGGCCGGCGCCGACCGATGCGGCGCAGCTGGCATGTTTTGTCACCGATGGCACGCAGGGCGTGTGGCTGGCGCCGGGCACCTGGCATCACGCGCTGCTGGCGCTGGATGCGGGCGACTTCCTGGTCATCGAGCGCCGCGGCGAACTGCCCGACTGCGACACCGTGGCGCTGGCGCAGCCGCTGCAGCTGGCGCTGTCGTAGCAGGCCTCCGGCGCCTGGCAGCCCCCACGTCGCTGCGCTCCTGCGACCCGAGGGGGCCTCAGCCCCTTGGGGCGGCCCGGCGGGATCGGGCCGGCCGCTCAGGCGCTGAGCGCGCGCCGGCTCACACCCCCACGCCGGCGGCGGCCAGCCGCTCGGCCAGCGCCACCAGGCTGCGGTCAGACCCGCGCGGGCCCAGCAGCGACAGGCCCATCGGCGCGCGGCCGCCCGCGGCATCCTCGCGCCACAGCAGCGGCAGGCTCAGCTGCGGCAGGCCGGTCAGGCCGGCCAGGCACAGCAGGCGGATGGCGCGGTTGCGGTAGTCCTCCAGCGCGCTTTCGGGTGCGGCGCGCAGCGGCGCCACATCGGGCATGGTGGGCAGCAGCAGCACGCCATCGTCGCCCAGCAGGTCGTCGAGCCGGGCGCTGATGGCGCGGCGGTGCACCCAGGCCGCGGCCACCTGGGCATCGCTGACCTGGCGCGACCAGGCAAAGCGCTCGGCCACGCCGGGGCCCAGCGGCGGCGCGTAACGCTCGATCAGCGGGCCGTCGGTCATCCAGGCCTCGCGGCCCTGCAGGTGGCGAAAGTGCCAGTACATCGCGTCCAGGCTCTCGTGCACCACGTCCACCGGCGTGGCGCCGCCCAGCACGGCCTGCACACGGCCGGCGGCGTCTTTCACCGCTGGTGCGGCCTCGGGCACCAGCAGGGTCCACAGCGCGGTGGGCCACAGCAGGCGCACGCTGGCCGGCAGGGGGCGGGCGTCGGCGCCCAGCAGCACCTCGGCCACGCGGGCAAAGGTGGCGGCATCGCGGGCAAACCAGCCGCAGGTGTCGAGGCTGGGGGCCAGATCCAGCGCACCGTCCAGGCTCACGCGGCCATGTGTGGGCCGCAGGCCCAGCAGGTGGCAGTGGCTGGCCGGCGCGCGCACGCTGCCGCCGGTGTCGGTGCCCAGCGCAAAGTCGACCAGGCGGTTCGACACCGCCGCCGCCGAGCCCGAGCTCGAGCCGCCGCTGATGCGCTCGGGTGCCGCGCCGTTGACGGGCGCGCCGAAGTGCGCGTTCTGGCCGTTCATCGAGAACGCCAGCTCGTCGGTGACGGTCTTGCCGGCAAAGGCCGCGCCGGCATCGAGCAGGCGCTGCACCGTGGGCGCGCTGCGGGTCTTGATGCCCGACAGGGCCAGCACGATGGGGTTGCCGCCGCCGGTGGGGTGGCCGGCTACGTCGAACAAGTCCTTCACGCCAAAGCGCAGGCCGGCCAGCGGGCCGCTGGCGGCATGCGGCACCGGTGCCTCGGGGTAGGGCACGAAGGCGTGGGCGGGGTCGTGCAGCGGCATGGCGGGTTCAGGCCTCGGTGGCGGTGGGCGCGGGAGATTCTGCGGCCGTGGCATCGCTGCGGTGGCAGCGCGCGATGTGGCCCGCGGCGATGGTCACCGCCGGCGGCAGCGCCTCGCGGCAGGCCGGGGTGGCCAGCGGGCAGCGCTCGGCAAAGGCGCAGCCGGGTGGCAGGGCGGCCAGGTCGGGCGGGCTGCCGGCAATGGTGGGCAGGCGCTGGCCGCGCACCATGGCGCCATGCTGGCGGCTGGCCAGCAGGGCTTGCGTGTAGGGGTGGCGCGGGCTGCGGATCAGCTGGCGCACCGTGCCTTCCTCGACGATGCGCCCGCCATACATCACCGCGATGCGGTCGGCCACCTCCACCGCGGCGCCGATGTCGTGGGTGACGAAGATCACCCCCAGGCTCAGGCGCTGCTGCAGCTCGCGCAGCAGCAGCAGCACCTGGATCTGCACCGTGGCGTCGAGCGCGGTGGTGGGCTCGTCGGCCAGCAGCAGCTGCGGCCGGCAGGCCAGGGCCAGGGCGATCATCGCGCGCTGGCGCATGCCGCCGCTCATCTCGTGGGGATAGGCCGCCAGCCGCCGCTCGGGGCTGGGAATGCGCACCTGCTCGAACAGCGCCAGCGCGCGCGCCTTGGCCTCGGCCGCGCTCACCGGCTCGTGGCGGCGGATGGCCTCGACGATCTGCGCGCCCACGGTGTACACCGGGTCGAGCGCCAGCAGCGGCTCCTGGAAGATCATGGCCGTGGTCTTGCCGCGGTAGGCGGCCAGCGCCCGGCCCTGCAGCGCCAGCACATCGGTGCCGGCCACCTGCACCTGGCCGCCGATGGTGGTGCGGCGCTCGGGGTGCAGCTTGAGCAGGGTGCGCAGCGTGACGCTCTTGCCCGAGCCCGATTCACCGATCAGCGCCAGCACCTCGCCGCGCTGCACGCTGAGGTTGACATCGCTGACCGCCCGCACCGGCCGGCCCTTGGCGCCGCTGCCGGCAAAGGTGACCTGCAGGTTCCTGATCTCGACCAGCGCCGTCATGCCTGCCCCTCGCCCGACGGGCAGGTCGGCCGGCCCCCCGCGGGGACGGCGGGCCGGCCTGGGCGCGGCCCGGCGCTCGGCCCGCCTGGTGCTGCGAACGACGTCATGCCGCGTCTCCCATAGCCGCCGGATGCCCGCTGCCCGCCTCGTGCATCAGGCAGGCCACGCCATGCGCATCACCCGGCGCCACCGACCGCGGCACCTGCTGGCTGCACACCGGCGCCGCCATCGCACAGCGCGGGTGAAACCGGCAGCCCGGCGGCGGCGCAATCGGGTTGGGCGGGTCGCCGGCCAGCGGCGGCACCTCGGTGCGGTGGTCGGGGTCGAGGGCCGGCATGCTGGACAGCAGGGCCTTGGTGTAGAGGTGCAACGGCGCCTCGTACAGCGCCTCGGTGGGGCCCAGTTCGGCCACGCGGCCGAGGTACATCACCATCACCCGGTCGCTGATGTGGCGCACCACCTGCAGATCGTGGCTGATGAACACATAGGTCAGGCCGAAGGCGTCCTTCAGGTCCATCAGCAGGTTCAGCACCTGGGCCTCGACGCTCTTGTCCAGCGCCGACACGGCCTCGTCCAGGATCACCAGGCGCGGCTGCAGCGCCAGCGCACGGGCGATGTTGACGCGCTGACGCTGGCCGCCCGACAGTTCATGCGGCCAGCGGCCGGCAAAACGCGCCGGCTCCAGGCCCACGCGGGCCAGCAGGTCGTGGGCGCGCGCCACCGCCTCGCGGCGCGACACGCCATGCACCATGGGGCCGAAGGCGATGGAATCCTCGATGGTCAGGCGCGGGTTCAGCGAGGCATAGCTGTCCTGGAACACCATCTGCACCTGGCGCCGAAACGCCTTCAGCGGCAGGTCGCGCGTGCCGACCACGCGGCCATCGAACACCACCTCGCCGGCGGTGGGCGCGATCAGCTGCATCATCAGCCGCGCGGTGGTGCTCTTGCCGCAGCCCGACTCGCCCACCACGCCCAGGGTCTCGCCCTTGCGCACGGCAAAGTCGACGCCATCCACCGCGCGCACCACACGGCCGTCGCCCGGCAGCAGGCCGCCGAACAGGCCACGCTGAAGGCCGAAATGCTTGGTCAGGCCGCGGATGCTGAGCAGCGGCTGGGCGGGGCCGCCGATGTCGGTGTGGGGGGCAGCGCTCATCGCTTGTTGTCCATCGCCGAACGCAGGCCGTCCGACAGCAGGTTGAAGGCGATCGAGGTGATGAAGATCATCGCCCCGGGCAGCGCGGCCACGGCCGGCTGGGTGTAGATGGCCGTGCGCAGGGTGTTGAGCATCAGGCCCCATTCGGGCTCGGGCGGCTTGACGCCCAGGCCCAGGAACGAGAGGCCCGAGGCCAGGATCAGGCTCACCGCGATCAGGCTGGTGCTGTAGACGAAGATCGGCCCCAGCACATTGCCCAGCACGTGCACCCGCACGATGGTGAAGGCGCTGGCGCCCGAGGCGCGCGCGGCCTCCACGTAGTCACGCCCCTTGGCCTGGGCGGTGACGGCCTCGGCCACGCGGGCGATCTGCGGCACGAACACGATGGTCAGCGAGATCAGCGAGTTGAGGATGCCTGCCCCCAGCGCACCCGACAGCGCAATCGCCAGCAGCACCGACGGGAAGGCGTAGAACACGTCGATGGTGCGCATGATGGCGCTGTTGACCCAGCCGCCCGCATAGCCCGCCAGGATGCCCAGGCCCGAGCCGATCACAAAGGCCATCAGCACCGGCGTGAGGCCCATGAACAGGCTCAGCCGCGTGCCCACGATCAGGCGGCTGAGCAGGTCGCGGCCGAGCTCGTCGCTGCCCAGCAGATAGCCCTCGGCACCGATGGGCTGCAGGCGCTTGAGCATCGAGCTCTGGTACGGATCGGCCGGCGCCAGCCAGGGCCCGAAGGCGGCCAGCAGCAGCAGCGCCAGCACCACCAGGCCGGCGCCCATGGCCACGCGGTCGGCCAGCAGGCGGCGCAGCACGCTGGCCCAGTAGCCGGGGGAGGTTTGCACGGCGGCCGTGGCCAGCGCGTGGGCGGCCGGCGAGGCGGCGGCAGGGGCGAGGGTGCTCATGTCCTTGCCTCCATCAGCCACGGGCGATCCGCGGATCGAGCGTGGATTGAACGATGTCCACCAACAGGTTCAGCACCACGAAGAACATCGCCAGCACCAGGATCGTGCCCTGCAGCAGCGGCAGATCGCGCTGGAAGATGGCGCTGTTGAGCAGGAAGCCGGTGCCCGGCCAGGCGAACACCGTCTCGATCAGGATGCTGCCGCCCAGCAGGTAGCCCAGCTGCAGGCCCATCACCGCCAGCGCGGTGGGCGCGGCGTTCTTCACCACATGGCAGAAGATGCCGAAGTCGGTCAGGCCCTTGGCCTTCAGGCCCACGATGAACTCCTGCGCCAGCAGCTCGGCCACCAGCGCGCGCACGGTGCGGGCGATGATGCCCATCGGAATGACGCTCATCGTGGCCGCCGGCAGCACCATGTACTGCAGGTGGTTCCAGTCCCAGGCCCAGCTGCTGGAGCCGTCGGGCCCGGCGCCGGTACTGGGCAGCCAGCCGGTCAGCGCCGAGAACACGATCACCCCCACCATGCCCAGCCAGTAGTGCGGCACGCTGACGCCCAGCACGCTCAGCATCGACGCCAGGCGGTCGGGCCAGCTGCCCTGGAAGTAGCCCGCCACAAAGCCGAACAGGCTGCCCAGCACAAAGCCGATGGCCGTGGCCAGCACCGCCAGGCGCAGCGTGTTGCCCACGGCGTTGAGCACCTCGCTGGCCACCGGCCGGCCGCTGGCGATGCTGGTGCCCAGATCGCCCTGCAGCGCGCGCCACACCCACACGCCGAACTGCTCGGGCAGGCTGCGGTCGAAGCCGTAGATCTGGCGCATCTGCGCCGCCAGCTCGGCCGAGGCGTCGGGCGGCAGGATGGCCACCAGCGGATCGCCCGGCGCCAGGTGCACCAGCGCAAAGCACACCAGCGCCACGCCGGCCATGATGGGCAGCGCGTACAGCACGCGCTGCAGCAGGGTGGCCAGCATCAGTCGATGGTCAGCGGGGCGAGATCGATGAACCAGCTGCGCGGCTGCACCACGCCCTTGACCTTGGCGGCGATGGCGCGCGGGCCCACGTCGTGCGCAATCCACACGAAGGGCGCCTCTTCCACGATGCGCGCATGCAGCTTGGCCAGCGCGCCGTCACGCGCCTTGTCGTCGAAGCTGCCGCGCGCATCGGCGATCAGCTTGTCGATCTCGGCATTGCCGAAGTAGCCCCAGTTGTTGCTCACCGGCGGGAAGGTCTTGGTGCTGGCAAAACGCACCATCGCGAAGAACGGGTCCATCGCCGCGTAGCTCACGTTGATGGCGTTGGCGCCGTTGGCCGAGGGGTCCTTGGCGCCCTTGCGCCAGTTGGTGAACAAGGTGTTCCACTCGATCACGTCGAACTGCACGTCGAAGCCACATTGCTTGAGACTTTGCTGCGCAAACTCGTTCATCGGCAGCGGCTGCATCTGGCCCGAACCGCTGGCGCTGATCTGCACCTTCACCTTCAGCGGCTTGGCCGGCGTGTGGCCGGCCTCGGCCATCAGGCGCTTGCCTTCGGTGGGGTCGTAGCGGATGTCGAACTTCGGGTTGCCCCACCACGGGTGGCCGGGCGGCACGGTGCCCTTGGGAATGGCCATCATGCCGCCCAGCAGCTTGAGCAGGCCGGTGCGGTCGACGCACAGGTTGGCGGCGTGGCGCACCCGCTTGTCGAGCCAGGGCGAGCCCTCGGCAAAGCTCAGCTGCCAGGGCCACACATGTGGCTGCTGGTTGAAGTAGATCTTGTGGCCGCGGCCCTGGATGGCGGCCATGGCATCGGGCGCCGGCGCCTCGATCCAGTCCACCTGGCCCGACAGCAGCGCGGCGGTGCGCGCATTGGCCTCGGGCATGGGCAGCAGCACCAGCTTGTCGATCTTGGGCGTGCGCTTGGGGTCCCAGTAGGCCTTGTTGGGTGACAGCTCGAGCCGCTCGCGCGCCACGAAGCGGGTCATGCGGTAGGGGCCCGAGCCCGAGGCATCGGCGGCAAAGGCGGGCCAGGCGGCCTTGGCCTTGTCGGCCGGCGTGGCGCCTGCCGCAGCATCGAACTTCTTCTGCCAATGCGCCGGCGAGGCCATGAACAGGTTGGTCAGGTTCAGCGGCAGGAACGCATCGGGCTCGCTGGTGGTGAGTTCCACCGTCAGGTCGTCGATCTTTTTCGCGCTGCGCAACGTGGGCATGCGGCTGGCGGTCACGCCCACCTGGCTGGCGTCGAAGTGCGGCGCGTCCTTGTCGAGCACCTTGCGCACGTTCCACACGACGGCGTCGGCGGTGAAGGCGCTGCCGTCATGGAACTTCACGCCGGGGCGCAGCTTGAACACCCACTTGGTCTTGTCCTTGGCATCCACGGCCCAGCTCAGGGCCAGGCCGGGCACCGGCACGCTGGGCGCATCGGTCTTGCTCAGATCCCAGTGCACCAGCGCGTCGTACAGCGGAATGCCGGTGAAGCGGTTGCCCTCGAAACCCTGGTCGGGCTGGCCCAGCGTGCGCGGGATGTCTGCCGCGGTCATGGCGATGCGCAGCACCTTTTCCTGGGCCAGCGCGGCGGGACTGGCCAGCAGGGCGGTGGTGGCCGCCACCGCCGACAGCGTGGCCGTGGCGGCGCGGGAAACCAGGGGTCGGGGCAGGGTTTTCATTCGGCAAACGCTCCATCAGACGGTGGGGCGAGCACTGCAAGCGGTGTGCCACGCGGCCCGCAGGCCAACCTGCACGTTGTCGACCAGGGGCACCTGCAGCTCGGCCGACAGCGGTGCGGCCAGGTCGGCCAGGGCCGCGCCGCCGATCACGATGGCCTGCACGCCCGGGCGCGCCAGCGCTTCGTGGCAGGCAGCGCGCAGCAGCGTCTGGGCGGCGGCGGGGTCGGCCATCAGCTCGGCGCCGCTGGGCGCCACGGTCACCACCTCGGCCAGGCGGGCGGCCAGGCCCAGGCGCTCGGCCAGGGCCCACAGCATGGGCCGCCAGGCGGCGCCGCCGGTAACGATGGCATAGCGCCCGTCAGGCCCCCCGTGCGTGGCGGCCAGGGCCTGGGCCTGGCGCATGGCCACCTCGGCCAGGCCCAGCACCGGCACCCGGGTGCGGGCGCGCAGCGCGGCCACACCGGGGTCACCAAAACAGGCCACCAGCACCGCGTCGGGCTCGCCGTGCGCCGCCACATGGCTGGCCCAGGCGGCAGGCACCGCCTGCTCGGCCAGCGCACAGGCCGCAGCGCTGGCGATATAGGGTTCACCGAACGGTGCGGTGCGTGCGTGCAAGACGCCATCGTGGGGTGCCAGCGCACCGGCGTGGTGCGCCAGCAGCTCGGTCACGGCGGCGCTGGTGTTCGGGTTGATCAGCAGCAATTGAGGCATGCACGGCCCTGGTGCAAGCCGCGTGCCGTGCGGCTGGCCGCGGGTTTCAGGCTGCGGCAAGATCGCACCGCCGCCATGCGCTCACCACCCGCCGACCGCCGTTCGCCGCCGCCGCAGCTGCGCCCGCCGCCGTCCCGGCCCGCGCGCGCCGCCCCCAGCCCGCTGGCGCACGAGCTGCCGCGCCTGCTGGCCGCCCACGGCCTGCGCCTGCAGCACTGGCGCCGCATCGCCGCGCTCGACTGCACCGTGCTGCGCCTGCGCAGCAGCGCCGGGCATGACCTGGCGCTGCGCATCTACCCGCCCGGCCGCCGCAGCGACGCGCACATCGCCTTCGAGCTGGCGCTGCTGGCCGACCTGGCGGCCGAAGGCTGGCGTGTGCCGCGGCCCTGGACGGCGCCCGACGCCACCACGCTGCCGCGCCTGGCCGACGGCCGCGTGGCCGTGCTGCTGGACTGGCTGGACGGCCGCTGCCTGGACGCGGCGGTGCGCCCGGCGCACCTGCAGGCCACCGGCCGCTTGATTGCCGCCATCCACCACGCCGGCGAGCGTGTGCTGGCGCGCCAGCATGCGGCGCCGCCGCCCGGCGTCGACCTGCTTGGCGGCTGGGCCGCAGGACAGCGCCGCGCCACGCCGCTGTGGCCGCTGGGCGCCTGCCGCCTGGCCACCGCGGTGGCGCGCGAACTGCAGGCCGAGATCGCCGGCTGGCCGCGCAACGCCGCCAGCTGGGGCCTGGTGCATGGCGACATGCACTTGTGGAACCTGCTGTTTCGCCGCGGCCAGGCCGGCGCGATCGACTTCACCGACTGCGGGCTCGACTGGCGGGCACAGGATCTGGCCTCGGTGCTGCAGTACCTGCAGCATCCGCTGGCCCGCAACCACGACCACCGCAACCGCTATCCGGCGCTGCGCGACGCGCTGCTGGCCGGCTACGACACGCAGCGCGGTCTGTGGCCGTTGGCCCAGGCGCAGACCGACGCGTTGCGGGTGGCGCGCTGGCTGGGCAGCGTGGCCTGGGTGCTCGACGACTGGCCACGCCCCACGCTGCGCGCCTTTGGCCCCGGCCTGCTGCGCAGCGTGCCGCGGCTGCTGGCGGGCCGGCTGCTGGGTGGGCCGGCCACGGCCGGCGGGCCGTTGCAGCATCCGGCCAGCGGGCCGCTGCAGCATCCGGCCGCGCCATGAGCGCTCAATAGACGATGGCGCTGGCGCGGTTGGTGGCGTTGCCCTCGAGCTGCGGCACCTGGCTGAACTGGCCCTTCAACGCCGCGCGGACCTTGGTCACCACGGCCTTGCGCGAGAGCTTGTTGCCGCTGTCGCGCAAGGTCTTGACGTACCAGTAGGTGAAGGCGCCGTTGTAGCGGCCGCTGAAGTAGGCATCGGCACTGGTCTGGTTGGCCTTGCAGCCGCTCCACAGCACATGGTTGCGGCCGGCCACGGCCTTGTCGGCGGCCGCGGCGGCGGTAGCCTGGGCGGCCTTCTTGCCCTTGCCGGCGGCCGCGCTGCTGCCGGGCGCGCGCTGCAGCGTGAAGCCGCGCACCGTGCGCTGCCTGACCGCCCCCTGCAGCTCGCCGGCCGGCGGCGCCACATAGCGTGCGCGCGGCGCGTGCAGGCTGAACTCGGCGCCGCGCAAGCCGCTGCCCGAGTGGCAGGTGTCGAGGTAGACCTCGAGCAGGGTGCTGGCCGGCAGCTGGGCGAACAGCCCATTGAGCTCGTCGTCGCTGATGATGCGCGCCGGGTCCCAGGCATTGCCCTTTTGCGCGATGTCGTAGGGCACGAAGGCCTCGTCCATGCCGTCGGGCTCGTCGCCGCTCTTGTCGGCCATCTGCGTGCCGTGCGACGACAGGCTGAACAGCAGGTAGCTCAGCTTGCCGGCCTTGGCCGCCGCCACCGCAGCCTGCAGCTCGGCCATGATGGCGGCCTTGGTGGCCTGGGCATCGACCAGGGTCTTGATCTCGCCGGCCTTGAAGCCCAGCACCTCCTTGGCCAGCGCAGCCATGTCCTTGGCGTCGTTGACGCAGCCGTTCAGGGCGAACTGCGGGTAGTTGGCGAACTTGTTGATGCCCACGCAGATGGCTTTCTTGGCCATGACGGTCTCCTCGTGCTGGTTTGGGGGCGCCCACAGTGCGCTGTCACCCGCACAGCGGCCATCCCTAGATGGCGCGGCGCCAAAGCCGGTGCCGGACGGGCCGCCGCGCCTGGGCAATACTGCTTGCAGGCCGCCTTGCGCGGCGACATGGTCAAGGATTCAGGTGAAGAAGCCCATGCACAAGTCTCGTTGGATGGCGCCGCGGTGCAGGCGCGCGCGTCAGGCCCTGCTGGCCCTGCTGCCGTTGCTGGCCTTGGCCCAGGTGGCGGCCCAGGCGTCGCCCCCGGGTGCGCGCTACGACCTGGTCAGCGAGTCGTCCGGCCAGCGCCTGGGCGGGCTGCAGATCGAGCAGGCGCAAGTGGACGGAGCGCGCCAGCTCACGGTGCGCTTCGAGTACAAGGACAATGGCCGCGGTCCCGAGACGGTGGAGCAGATCCGCCTGGCCGACGACGGCACGCCGCAGCGCTACAGCGTCAAGGGCACCAGCACCTACGGCAGCGCCATCGACGAGCAGTTCGAGCGCGAGGGCGGGCGCGTGCGCTGGCGCTCGCCGGTCGACCAGGGCGACCAGGCGCTGGACGGCCCGGCGCTGTATGTCTCGATGGGCGGCTCGCCGGCCATGGATGCGGTGGCGCTGGGCGCGCTGAGCCGCCGCCCCGATGCCAGCCTGCCGCTGCTGCCCAGCGGCCGCCTGACCCAGCGCGTGGTCGACCGCACCGAGCTCAGCCACCAGGGCCGGCGCCTGGCGCTGCAACTGCTCGAGCACACCGGCCTGGGCCTGTCGCCCAACTATGTGTGGGCCACCGACGAGGCCCAGCCGCGGCTGTTTGCCGCCGTCTGGTCGGGCTGGGGCGCGCTGATCGAGGAGGGCTGGGCGGCCAGCCTGGGCACGCTGCGCGAGCGCCAGCGCCAGGCCGAGGCCGCGCTGCACCGTCGGCGTGCCACCGAGTGGCTGCAGCCGCTGCCGGGGCTCACCGTGGTGCGCAATGCGCGGGTCTTCGACAGCGCCGCCGCGCGCCTGGGCCCGGCCAGCGATGTGTATGTGCTGCGCGGGCGCATCACCGCGGTGCTGCCGGCCGGCAGCGTGGCCGCGCGCGAGCCCGAGCACGAGATCGACGCCGGCGGCCGCGTGATGCTGCCCGGCCTGTTCGACATGCACGACCATGCCTGGCGCGGCAGCGGCGGCCTGCACCTGGCCGCCGGCGTGACCACCGTGCGCGACATGGGCAACACCAATGCCCAGCTGCAGCAGCTGCTCGACGAGACCGCGCGCGGCGAGCTGGCCTATCCGCAGATCGTGCCGGCCGGCTTCATCGAGGGCGCCAGCCCCTTCTCGTCGGCCAACGGCTTCATGGTGCGCACGCTCGACGAGGCCAAGGCCGCGGTCGACTGGTACGCCCAGCGCGGCTACGGCACGGTCAAGATCTACAACTCCTTCCCGCGCGAGTTTCTGCAGCAGGCGATCGACTACGCCCACCTGCGCGGCCTGCGCGTGGCCGGCCATGTGCCGGCTTTTCTGCGTGCCGAGGAGGTGGTGGACATGGGCTTCGACGAGGTCTCGCATGTCAACCAGCTGCTGCTGAACTTTCTGGTCACGCCCAGCACCGACACGCGCACGCTCGAGCGCTTCTACCTGCCCGCCGAGCGCCTGGGCACGCTCGACCTCGACAGCGCCGCGGTGCGCGAGTTCATCGCCAAGCTCAAGGCCCGCGGCACGGTGGCCGACCTGACGCTGATGACCTTCCAATTCCTGCAGCAGCGCGACGGCGAGGCGCCGGCCGAGCTGGCCAGCGTGCTCGCGCACCTGCCGCCCGACATGCAGCGCAGCCTGCGCGCCGCGCAGATGAAGATCCCCGACGAGGCCACGGCCCAGCGCTACCGCGCCGCGGTGGCCAAGCTGTCGGAGTTTGCGCTGCGCCTGCACCGCGCCGGTGTCACGCTGGTGGCCGGCACCGACCACCTCTCGGGCCTGGTGCTGCACAGCGAGGTGATCGCCTATGTGCACGCCGGCCTCACGCCGGGCGAGGCGCTGCGCATCGCCACCTACAACGGCGCCAAGGTCAGCGGCACGCTGGGCGACCGCGGCGAGATCCTGCCCGGCCGCCGTGCCGACCTGCTGCTGGTGGATGGCGACCCCACCCAGCGCATCGACGACCTGCGCCGGGTGGCCCTGGTGCTCACCCAGGGAGGGGTGCTGCGGCCGCGCCAGGTGCACGAGGCCATCGGCATCCGCCCGTTCACCGACAGCCAGGTGCCGGTGCGTCGGCTGATCGCGCCTGCCGCACCGATTTCGCGTTAGCAGAAACCCGGCCCTCCAGGCATGCCGCTCATCCGGCGTGCTTGCAAACCGGCACACATCGGCGGCCCGGCTGCAGCCGGGGTCATGTGACGAACGGCCCGGGCGGCGCTATGCTGCGCGTCTGGATCGGCCGGAGGCGTTGCGGCGATCGGCCCCACGCCCCCGGACCCGCCTGGATGACCGCGATGAGCCCCCCGACCGCCAACGCCGCCGCCAAAGCCGACACCTGCCTGCAGGGCACCGTGCTCTACATCGAGGACGAGCCGGTCAGCGTGCAGCTGGTGCAGGCCCTGCTGGCGGCGCATCCCCAGGTGCATCTGCTGCATGCCGGCACCGGGGCCGAGGGCGTGAGCCTGACCCGCAGCGCCCAGCCCGACTTCGTGCTGCTCGACATGCACCTGCCCGACATGAACGGCCTCGAGGTGGTGCGCCAGATCAGCGGCGAGATCGCGGCACGCGGGCTGCGTGTGAGCATCCTCACCGGCGACCGGCTCACCATGGACATCATCAAGGCCATGAGCCTGGGCGCCTACGAATACTGGGTCAAGCCGCTGACCGCCTCGGTGTTCGAGAACGGCCTGCGCCGCGCGCTCACCGGCACCCGGCCCGACCCCGCGCGCACCCTCAGCGGCGTGCGCTGAAACCTGGCGCCGGAACCGCTGCGCGGCCGCGCTCAGCGCGATGCCGGCGTTGCCCCGGCCGGCGCCCCCGGCACCGCCGACGGCCGCGCCAGCGTCATCGCCCAATAGGGCTCGCCGCCGGCGCTGCGCGCGCAGGCCATGCCCAGCTCGGTGAAGCGCGGGTTCAACAGGTTGGCGCAGTGGCCGGCGCTGACCGCCCAGTGCGCCACCAGGGCCGGCACGCTGCGGTGGCCCTGGCCCAGGTTCTCGCCCCAGCTGCTCCACACGTAGCCGGCGCGCTCGAGGCGGTCGCCGCCCTGGCTGCCGTCGCTGCCGCGGTGGGCCATGCCGCCCTGGCCGGCCATGTCGGCGGCATGGCCCGCGGCGGCCATGGCGGCGGCGCCAGACCATTGCAGCGCCGGTGCCGCCGGCATCCAGCGCCCGGCGCAGCGTGCACCCTGGGCGCGCAGCGCGTTGACCGACTGCAGCGCCTGTTGCGGCAGATCGACCGGCGGGCAGGGTGAAGCCGCCTCGGCCGCCCTGACGGCCGCAGCGCTGGTCAGCGCCAGCGCCAGGCCCAGCACCAGGGCCAGCGCCATGGCCCGGTCAACCCGCGGCGGCATGGCCGTTGTCCGCCGGCGCCAGCCGCGCCGCCACCACCTCGGCAATCGCCAGCGAGGCGGTGAGCCCCGGCGACTCGATGCCGAACAGGTTCACCCAGCCGGGCGCGCCGTGCACCTCGGGGCCGTCGATGCGGAAATCGGCCGCGGGCTCGCCCGGGCCGCTGATCTTGGGCCGCATGCCGGCATAACCGGGCTGCAGCACGCCATCGGGCAGGCCGGGCCAGTAGCGGCGCACCTCGTCGTAGAAGGGCGCGGCCTGCGCCGCGTCGACCGTGTAATCGATGGCCTGCACCCATTCGAAGCTCGGGCCGAAGCGTGCCTGGCCGCCCAGATCGAGCGTCAGGTGCACGCCCAGGTGGCCGCTGTGGCCGGGCGCCGGGTACACCAGGCGCGAGAACGGCGCGCGCCCGGGCAGCGTGAAGTAGCAACCCTTGGCCAGATGGGCCTGCGGCACGCTGGACAGCGGCATGCCGGCGATGCGCCGCGCCAGGGCCGGCGCGCCCAGGCCGGCGGCGTTGACCACCAGGCGCGCGCGCAGGCGGGTGCGGGCCGCGGTGTTTGCGCCACCCGGGCCGGCCATGCCGGCTTTGTCGGCGTTGTCGGCCATGCCGGCGCTGTCGCCCGGCGGGCGGTTGGCCACGTCGAGCACCGCGCCGCCCTCGGGCAGCAGCTGGCCGCCAATGACGCTGGCGCACAGCGCCAGCGCCGCGCCATGGGCCTCGGCATCGCCCAGCAGGGCCAGCATCAGGCCGTGGCTATCAACGATGCCGGTCGACGGCGACAGCAACGCGCCCACGCAGGCCAGCGCCGGCTCGAGCGCCTGCGCCTGGGCGGCCGACAAGGCCTGCAGATCGTGCACGCCATTGGCTGCCGCGGTGGCCTGCAGCTGCGCCAGCGCGGGCAGTTCGTCGGCACTGCCGGCCACGATCAGCTTGCCGCAGCGCTGGTGCGCCACGCCGTGGCTGGCGCAGAAGTCGTACAGCAAGGCCTTGCCGCGCACGCACAGCGCGGCGCGGCGCGAGCCCGGCGGGTAGTAGATGCCGGCGTGGATGACCTCGCTGTTGCGCGCGCTGGTCACGGTGCCGAAGGCGTTCTCGGCCTCCAGGATCACCACCTCGCGGCCGGCCTGCGCGAGCGCGCGCGCCACCGCCAGGCCCACCACGCCGGCGCCGATCACCACACATTCCACGCTGTCCATGTCCATCGGCCGTGATTGTGGGCGATGCGCCGGGGCGCCGGGCGGCCCGTCATGCCCGGCCGCGGTGGCGGGTGCGGCTGCGCATCCAGGTTGTCCCTGATCTTGGTCAAGGCCCGCGTGGCGGCGGGCGGCTAGCCTGCCGCCTCCCCTTGCAAAGCCTGGCTGGCGCGCTCCTGCGCGGCACACCAGGCCCCCCACCGATGCTGTCGCCCATCACTGCCAACACGGGCATCGCGCCCGATCTTCTGCCCACGCTGCACAGCAGCGGTCTGCAGCCGCTGCGGCTGGCAGGGCGGCTGCTGCTGCCCATCGTGCAGGGCGGCATGGGCGTGGGCGTGTCGGCGCACAAGCTGGCCGGCGCGGTGGCGCGCCAGGGCGGCATCGGCACGCTCAGCAGCGTCGACCTGCGCCGCCACCACCCCGACCTGATGGCGCGCACCGAGGGCCTGTCGGCGCGCCCGGGCCAGGACGCCGACACCAAGGCGCAGATCGATGCGGCCAACCTCGAGGCGGTGTCGCGCGAGGTCAAGGCCGCGCGCGAGGCGGCCGGCGGCCTGGGCCTGATCGCGATGAACGTGATGCGTGCGGTGAGCGACTACGCCGCCTATGTGAAGCGCTCGCTCGAGGCCGGGGTCGACATGGTGGTGGTGGGCGCCGGCCTGCCGCTCGACCTGCCCGATCTGGCCGCCGAGCACCCCGATGCGCTGCTGGTGCCCATCCTCAGCGACAGCCGCGGCGTGGCCCTGCTGGTGAAGAAGTGGGAGCGCAAGAAGCGCCTGCCCGATGCCATCGTCATCGAGCACCCGCGCCTGGCCGGCGGCCACCTGGGCGCCGCGCGCATTGCCGACCTGAACGACCCGCGCTTCGACTTCGAGCGCGTCATTCCCGAATCGCGCGAGTTTCTGGCCAGGATGGGCGTGGACATCCCGCTGATCGCCGCCGGCGGCATCCGCAGCTGTGAGGACATCGCCCGCATCCAGGCCCTGGGCGGCGCCGCCGTGCAGCTGGGCACGCCGTTTGCCGTCACCACCGAGGGCGATGCCAGCCTCGAGTTCAAGCGCGTGCTGGCCGAGGCCCGCGACGAGGACATGGTCGAGTTCACCAGCGTGGCCGGCCTGCCGGCGCGCGCGGTGGCCACGCCCTGGCTCAAGAACTACCTCAAGGCCGAACCGGCGCTGCAGGCCGTGGCCCACGCCAAGGCACGCTGCACCAAGGCCTTCGACTGTCTGGCCCAGTGCGGACTGCGCGACGGCTTCAAGGACTGGGGCCAGTTCTGCATCGACAACCAGCTCGCCGCCGCGATGCGCGGCGATCTGAAGAAGGGCCTGTTCTTTCGCGGCGTGGGCGCGTTGCCCTTCGGCGCACAGATCCGCAGCGTGCGCGAGCTGATGGAGCGCCTGCTGACCCGCGGCGTGGCCGTGCCCACGGCGCTGCCCGGCCAGGCCTGACCCGCTGCGGCGGCTGCGGGTGTAGCGCCCGGCATGGGCTTGAAGGCCGCGCAGTTCGGCGCTTTGGCCGTCGGCTGGCCGGCCAGAATGCGCCATCAGCCGGCCCGGGCCGATGCGCGCCACTGCGGCGGCAGCGCCACGGGCCGGTGCCCTGGCACTGCGCGCCGTGAGCCTTCCGTCTGCCGATGACCTGATCGCCGATCTGCTGCCCGGCCGCTGGCGTGGCCCGGCCGGCGTGCGGCCGACCTCCTTGCAGCAATGCCTGTGGCTGGCCCTGCTGCTGCATGTGCTGGCCATGCTGGCACTGGGCAACGCCCCCGGCGGCAGCGCCCGCCCCGGTGAGGGCGTGTGGGGCGCGCTGAACGTGACGCTGCGCGGTGAGGCATCGGGCCACAGCCCGCACGGCACGGTGGCCAGCGACGCCTACACCGGCCCCGAAGGCCGCGCCCAGCAACGGCGCTGGGGCGGGGCGGTGCGCCCGCACGACGCGCAGCGCCCCCCCGAGCAGCAGCCCGGCGCGGCCCGTCTGGGCGCCTGGCAGGCGCAGGCCACGGCCGACGACCACGCGCCCTCCGCCGACGCCGCTGACGCCGCCGACGCCGGCGCTGTGGCCGCTGCGCCGGCCGAGGCGGTTCGGCCGGCTCCCGCACCTGCACCCGCACCCGCACCTGCACCCGCACCTGCACCTGCACCTGCACCTGCACCTGCACCTGCACCTGCACCTGCACCTGCACCTGCGCCTGCGCCTGCGCCTGCGCCTGCGCCTGCGCCTGCGCCTGCGCCGGGTGCCGAACCCTTGCCGCTCCGTGCCGCGGTGCCGGTGGCGCCACTGCCGCCCAGTGCCGTGAAGGCCGTGCCTGCCGCGCCGCTGGCGGCAGCGGCCGCCCGGGATCTGGCGCCACCCAGCCTGGCCCTGCCGGTGCCTGCCGCACCGCCGCTGCTGCTGCCACCGCTGCCCGGCGCGCCGGCGCCAGTGCCGCTGCCAGTGCCGCCTCCTCAATCGGCGCGGCCCCCGGCGGTTGACCTCCCGGCACCAGGCCCGGCGCCCACCGATGTGCCGGTGCCACGACAGCCACCGGCACGGGTGCAGACGGCGCGCAGCGCGGTCGCGGCGGTGGCCAGTCCGGCGCTGGCGGCCTCGGCCAGCCTCACGCTGCCACCGCCGCCGCTGCTGAGCGCGCCCGAGCGCACGGCGGCCGCGCCATCGGCACCACCGGCACCACCGGCACCACCGGCACCACCGGCGCCACCGGCGCCACCTGCGCCGCCCATGCCGCCTGCCCCCGCGCAGCCGCCCCGGCCAGCCGTGCCAGCCTTGGCCAGGGCGGCGGCTCCCGTGCTGGTGCCGCCTGCACAGGCCTTGCAGGCCAAGGACGCTGCACTGCCCGCGCCGCCCACCTTGGCCATGCCCTCCGTGCCAACGCCAACGCCAACGCCAACGCCAACGCAGCCCGTCCCCGGCGTGGCCGCCGCCGCGCCAGCGCCCACCGCGGCGGCCGCCCCGGCAGGCCGCGCGGCCGCACCATCGCCCGGTGCACTGGCCGACGCTGCCGCCACGCGCACCACCGCCACGCCGCGCCTGGGCGCGCGGCCGCTGGCCGGGGCGCCCGATGCGGGCGCGCGGCTGGGACACGACCTGGCCACGCCGCCATCGCTGCCGGCCAGTGCGCCGCGGCTGAACCTGGAGCTGGTGCGCCCGCGCGGCGGCGAGCTGTCGCGCAGCAGCACCGCGGGCATGCTGCCGCTGCTGCCCCGGCCGCCCGAGGCGCCCGCCAAATCAAAGCTGGCCGAGGAACTGGACAAGGCCAGCCGGCCCGACTGCCGCACCGCCTACAGCGCCATGGGCCTGGCCGCCGCT
Source organism: Aquabacterium sp. OR-4 (assembly GCF_025290835.2). Taxonomy (NCBI): domain Bacteria; kingdom Pseudomonadati; phylum Pseudomonadota; class Betaproteobacteria; order Burkholderiales; family Sphaerotilaceae; genus Pseudaquabacterium; species Pseudaquabacterium prasiolae. Next base: position 973,865 of record NZ_JAOCQD020000001.1, read on the forward strand.
GCGCCACTGGTGCGCGATGCGGTCAAGGGCGACGGCTGCCGCTGGTAGGCGGGCCAAGCCGGCCTGTGCGGGGTGGCGGCCAAGGCGGGCGGCCGCCCCGCCGCAAAGCTGTGCCTTATTGCTTGCGGAACGCGGTGTCGGTTTGTCACTACCCCTTTGTGAGGGTATCTGGACGCCCACCCAACATGTCATCGTTGCGGCATGTTCGAGGTTCATTGATCGCGCGGTGCGGGGCACCGCGGGCCGGTGCGAGTTGCGGTGCGGCGTGCAATGCCGCACGGCGTTCCGGGATAGGCGCATCGGTATCGCGGTTACTGCTGATGCGGCGATCTCAGCGAAAACGATAGAATTGTTTCCAACAGTGACAGCCTGGACGAGCAAACCAGGCCGATCACGTGGAAGGTCAGGCTGCCTCCGGCCCCGTGCCGGGGGGGCGTTGGGATACCTGGCTGAACCACGGGCACTGCAGAACTAAAAGCGGGCGTCGTCGGCATGTGCAAGCGACGGCTTCAAGGGGAGGAACCCTTCGAAAGCCAAACCAGATGAATACAAGAACTGTCACCATCCATACCGGGGTGCGCATCCGCGTACCCGAGCACATCCAGCGCATCGACACCCACAGCACGCACGGCTGGCAGATGCGCTACGGGCAACCCACGCTGTTCTTCTCGGACGGCCAAGGCAGCGGCAACGGCCCGCGGCAGGCGCTCAAGCGCGCTGTCGACGCGCTGCGCCAACGCATTGCCGAACTGCCTGCGCCCACCGGCCTGCAGCGCGAGATCAGCCCCAACAAGCAGAACGATCTGCCGGTGGGCATCAGCGGCCCGATCCTGCGCCACCGCCCCGGCCGCTCGGTGCCCGAGTGCCACTTCTCGGTGAACCTGCCGCGTTTCGGTGCCAAGCCGCTGCGCCGCAGCGTCTACATCGCCAACCAGAACACCTACTCGCCCGAGCGTTACCAGGCGGCGCTGGATTCGGCGATCCAGATGCGTCGCGAGGCCGAGTCGCAGTACCAGGTGGATGCCACCGAGGCCAAGCGCAAGTCGGCCAACAAGCTGTGAGCCACTGAGGGCCGCCGGCCGGTGGACGCCCTGCGGCGGGCCACCGCCCGTCGCCGGCCTGGTCGGTTCAAGCGGGCGCGCAGGCCGTTCATCGCAAGGGCCTCGCGGGGCCGGGCAGGGGTGCCGATGATGACTTCATCGCACCACCCCTCACGCACCGTCAGGAGCGCCCGCCATGATCCCGCAACACCTCTTTGCCGCCACCACCCAGCACCTCACGGCCCTGGGTCTGGCCACCATCACCGCGCTGAGCATCGTGAGTTCGATGTTCGGTGTGGCCGAGGGCTATCGCAGCGAGCAGCTGCTGGCCCAGGCCGCCAGCCAGCCGCTGGCGGCCACCAGCCCGGCGCTTGGCACCAGCCCGGCGCTTGGCCCCAACCCGGCGCTTGCCAGCACCGCGCGCCAGCCCAAGACCTAAATCCCAGGATGAGCGCGCAAGGCGCCATCGGGGCGCGGCATGGCCGCATGCCGGCATGAAAGTCCTGGTCACCGGTTCGAGCGGCCGCATCGGCCAGGCCGTGCTGCAGGCCCTGCAGGCCCAGGGCCATGCGGTGCAGGGCCTCGACCAGCGGCCCGGCCCGGGCAGCACCTGGGTGGGCGACCTGGCCGATGCCGCGCTGCTGAGCCGTGCGCTGCGCGGCGTGCAGGCCGTGGTGCATGCGGCGGCCCTGCATGCGCCCCAGGTGGGGCAGCTGGCCGATGCCGAGTTCGAGCGGGTCAATGTGCTGGGCACGCAGCGCCTGGCCCAGGCGGCGCTGCAGGCCGGCGTGCGCCGCGTGGTCTACACCAGCACCACCGCGCTGTATGGCGCCGGCGAGGCGGCTGCGCACGCGCCCGGCACGCCGGCCGCCGTGCCCTGGATCACCGAGGCCACCGTGCCGCGGCCACGCACCATCTACCACCGCAGCAAGCTGGCCGCCGAGCGTGTGCTGGCCGAGGCGGTGGCTGCATCGCAGGGCGCGCTCAGCCTGCGCGTGCTGCGCATGTCGCGCTGCTTTCCCGAGCCGGCACCGCTGATGGCCGTGTACCGGCTGCACCGGGGTGTGGACGCCCGCGACGTGGCCCAGGCCCATCTGCTGGCGCTGCACCACGGGCCCATGCCGCAGGCCGGACTCAGCGCGTCGCCGGCCGGGCCGGGCCTGGCCGGTGGCTGCGGGCTGGCCGATGTGGCCTGCTTCATCGTCTCGGGCCTGCCGCCGTTCGTGCCGGCCGATGCGGCCGCCTTGGGCAGCGATCTGGCCGGCGTGCTGCAGCGGCGCTGCCCGGGCCTGCTGCAGGCCTTTGCGCAGCGGGGCTGGGCGGTGCCGGCGGGCATCGACCGGGTGTACGACCCCTCGCTGGCCGTGCAGTGCCTGGGCTGGAGGCCGCGCTGCGGCTTTGAGTCGGTGCTGGCGCAATGGGCGGCCGGTGCACCCGAGGTGCTGGCGCCGCAGCCACTCAGGCGTGGTGGGTGACGTAGATGTCGGTGTCGGGCAGCAGCCGGCGCAGGGTCTGGAAGGCGGTGTCGGCCAGTTCGGCACCGCCGCAGCGCGGGTCGACCGCCAGCTGCAGCTCGGCTTCGCCATCGCCCAGGGTCAGGGCCCGCACCACGCGGTTGTCATCGCCGCTGATCGGCAGGCCCAGCGACTGCTGCAGCGCCTGCATCACGCGGTGCAGCTCGGCGGCCGGCCCGCTCAGCCGTGGCGCACCGCAGGGCTCGCCCAGCGCGCTGCGGCACACCGGCCCGCTGCTGGCCTGCAGGCAGGCCGCGCAACCGCGGCTGGGCTCGGCGGCATGGATCGGGATGATGGTGGCAGGACAGGCCATGGCCGGACTGTGCCTCAACCAGCGCCGGCCGAAATGACAAAGATCAAGACGGGCCGGCCGCTCAGCCGCGCACGAACAAGGTGACCAGGGGCACCTCGCCCAGTTGCCGGCTCCAGTGGCCGTGCAGCTCGGCATCGAAGCTGGCGCCGGCCGGCAGCAGATCGGCCGAGTAGAAATGCTGGCCGGGGCCGAACACGCGCGAGCTGCCGTCCTGCAGGCCGATCTCCATCTGCCCGGCCAGGATGAACACCCATTGCGGGTTCTCGGTGCAATGGAAGCTGCTGCGAAAGCCCAGCGGGCTCTCGCGCAGCTGGTAGCCGCCGCTGGGCATCAGCGCGGACAGCCGCGCCTGCGGCTTGCCCTCGTTCAGTTCGACGGCCTCGTCGCGGAAGCGCGCGCGGCCATCGGTGTCGGTGAAGAGGACGACGCGGGTGAAGCTGGGGTTCATGCCCGGCATGGTAGCCGGGCGCCCAGCCGCCCAGCCGCTTAGCCGCTTAGCCGCTCAGCCGCTCAGCCGCTCAGCCGCTCAGCCGACGCGGCGGCGCGAGGCCAGCGTGCCCAGCATGCCCAGGCCGGCGGCCATCAGGGCCCAGGTGCCGGGCTCGGGCACCGGGGCGCTGGCAAAGCTGTAGGTCACACGGGCATAGGCGCCGGCCTGCGAGGCGTAGCCGTCAACATAGTTGGCGGCACCGGTGCTCATCGAGCCGTCGCGTGCGCTGATGTCCAGGGTCAAGGCGCCGGGGCCGGTGAACAGCGCCAGACTGGCGGCATCGGTGAAGCTGAGGCTGGCGCTGCGTGTCACCGGCGTGCTCAGGTCGACATCGATGCCCGAGCTGCCGGCAAAGTCTTCGCTGCCATCGAAGGCGCTGAAGTTCACCACCTTGGCGTACTGCGGGGTCACGGTCAGCGCCGGGCTGCCGGCGGTGGGCAGGGCCAGCGCAATGGTCGAGGCCAGGGTCAGCGTCAGCGTCGCGGCCTGCTGGTCGGTGCTTTCGGCACCCAGGCTGCCGGCCAGCGAGCCGAACAGCTCCACCGTCACGCCGGTCAGCGTGGCGCTGCCGCCATACTGCTGCACCGAGAGCTGCGCGTCCCAGTCGGTGTCTTGCAACGCCACGATGTTGGAGCTGAAGCTCACGGTGCCCGGCAGCGCCGGGGCGGCCACGGCGGCGGCCGTGGCAAAGGGCAGGCTCAGCGCGGCCAGCAGGGCGGCGGTGTGGTGGGTGAAGCGGGTCATGTGGTGGTCCTGTCTGGCGAGGCGATGGGGCGGCGGGTCAGGCAGCGTGGGCTTTGCGGCGGCTGGCGGCACCGGCGGCCAGCAGGGCCAGGCCCAGCAGCGCGACCGAGCCCGGCTCGGGCACGGTGCCGCCCGGAATCACGGCCGGCGGCAGCAGCGCCTCGCGGTAGTCATAGGTGATGCTCAGGCTGGCGGTGGCCGTGGTGGCGATGCCCGAGCGGCTGTTGCCGCTGCCGCTGTTGTTGGCCTGGCCATGGGCCGAGACCACGAACTCGAGCAGGTCGGCACCGATGAAGGCGCTGAGGTCGTCCGTGCCCAGCAGCCAGGTCAGCACCTGGCTGTCGGTGGCGTCCACGGTCTGGGTGTAGCCGGCGGTGCCGGCGTAGTCGATGGCGTCGTCCTTGCCCGACACGTTGTTCTTGACCTTGGCCTGGGTGTTGAGCGTGATGTTGCCCAGGATGCTGTTGGCGAAGCTGAGCTCGCCATTGACCTGCTGCACCACCTCGCGGCCGTTGCGGCCGGTGTTCTCGTACTTGAAGGTGCTGGCGAACAGGCCGTCGTAGCTCAGCGTCACGCCGGTCAGCGTGCCCAGCGAGGCGCTGAACTGCGGCAGGCTCAGCGTGGTCTCGTACCAGTTCGTGGTGCCCGTGTGCGAGTCGGCAAACGACACGTTCTGGGTCAGCAGCGCGGCAGAGGCGGTGGAGGCTGCGGTGGCCATGGCGGCCGCAACCGCGAAGGCGGCGAGTTTCTTCACGAGTGATCCCAACGATTCTTGGAGGTGGTGGCCGGGCCTGTGCGGTCCGGTCTCGGGTGGTTTCATAGCGAGCGCCATGCCAGCCCTTGTGTGAGTGGATATTCCCTTAAGAATCAATCACTTGCCACCCGCGCCCACGGGGGCTGCGGCGGGCTGTCAAAGGCGGCGACGTGCGGTCCTTCACGCTCCAGCGCCGTTCGTGAAGCAACGCACGCCGGCCGCACCCCCCCGCAGCCCCGGGGGCGTCAAAACTTTCGACAAACCCTGCGCCAGCCAGGCCGGCCGGCCGCCCGGGCCATGCTCCCGGCCTGCTGGCCCGGCCAGCAGGCCCCGCCTGCACGTCCGGCCTGCAGCGCTGCAGTCGGGGCCGGCGCATGGCACTGGCACACTGCGTCGCCATGACCGTGCACACCCCCGGCGCCATGCGCCTGGCCTTGCTGGCCACCATGGCGATCTGGGGCGGCAACCTGGCCGTGGTGAAGCTGCTGCTCGAGCGCTTCGACCCGATGGCCTTGTCGGCGCTGCGCATGGCGGTGGCGGCCCTGGCGCTGCTGGCCGTGCTGCACTGGCATGGGCCCGGCTGGCCCCGGCTGTCGCGCCGGCAGTTCGCCGGCATGCTGCTGTGCGGCCTGCTGATGATCTACCTGAACCAGATCTGCTTCACGCTGGGCGTGCAGCGCACCGTGGCGGCCAATGCCGCGCTGGTGATCGCGCTGAACCCGCTGGTGTCGACGCTGGCCGCCGCGGCGCTGCTGGGCGAGCGGCTCACGCCGGCGCGGCTGCTGGGCGTGGTGCTGGGTTTTTCGGGCGTGGCCGCGGTGGTGCTGCACCGGCCCGGCGCGGCGCTGGGCCAGGGCGGGCTGGGCGACTTGCTGGTGTTCGGCTCGGTGCTCACCTGGGTGGCCGGCGGCGTGCTGGTGCAGCGGCTCACGCGCAACATGGATTCCACCGTGGTCAGTGCGGTGGTCAATGTGCTGGGCACCAGTGCCGTGGTGCTGCATGCGCTGCTGGACCCCGGTACGCGCCTGCCCGACTGGGGCGCGGTGCGTGCACTCGACTGGCTGCTGGTGGCGCTGTCGGGCCTGCTGGCCACCGCCGTGGGCGCGCTGGTGTGGAACCGCGCGCTGGTGCGCCTGGGCGTGGCGCGCACCGCGCTGTATGCCTACTGGGTGCCGATCTTCGGCGTGGGCTTTGCGGTGCTGCTGCTGGGCGAGCCGCTCACCGTGTGGCACGGCGTGGGCCTGGCGGCCGTGCTGTCGGGCACCTGGCTGGGCACGCGCAAGGCCTGAGGCTGGGTGCCGGCCGAACCCGAAGCTGAACCCGGGTTCGGGTTCGTGTCACTCGGGGCAAGGCCCGACACCATCCGGCGCCGGCCGGCGCGACACTGGGGCATCGATCCTGCTACGGCTGCACCAGCCCTTTTTGCGGAGACTGCATGGCCCTGCCCCTGACCCTCAGCCCTTATTCGCTGCGCCGCAGCGCCCGTGCCGCCCTGGCCAGCCTGGCCAGCCTGGCGCTGCTGGCCGCGCCGCTGCCGACCCTGGCCGCGCCCGATGCCGCGCTGCTGGCCGCTGCCCGCAGCGCCCAGCCGGCGGTGATGCAGACGCTGCGCGAGATGGTGGCCATCGAGTCCGGCACCATGGACGCGCCGGGCCTGGCGCGCATGACCGATTACGCCGAGAAGCGGCTCAAGGCGCTGGGCGGGCAGGTCGAGCGCAAGCCGGCCAGCGCCGGCCACAGCGAGCTGCTGAGTGCCCGCTTTGCCGGCAGCGGCACCCGCAAGCTGATGCTGATGGCGCACCTGGACACCATCTACTGGCCCGGTGAGCTGGCCAAGACGCCGATCCGCGAGGAGAACGGCCGCCTCTACGGCCCCGGCATCGCCGACGACAAGGGCGGCGTGGCGATGATCCTGCACGGCCTGGAGGTCCTGCGCGCCCAGGGCTGGAAGGACTATGCCCAGATCACCGTGCTGTTCAACGCCGACGAGGAGTCGGGCTCACCCGGCTCGGGCGAGGCGATCGCCGCGCTGGCCGACCAGCACGACGTGGTGCTGTCCTTCGAACCCACCAGCGCGCAAGACCCCGGCGTGCTGCTGGCCGCCGCCGGCGTGGGCGAGATCCTGATGAAGGTGAAGGGCCGCGCCTCGCACGCCGGTGCCGCGCCGCAGCTGGGCCGCAACGCCGCGCTGGAGCTGGCGCACCAGATGCTGGCCACCGCCGACATCGCCAAGGGCATCCCGGGCGCGCAGCTGAACTGGACAACGATGAAGGCCGGCAATGTGCGCAACCAGATCCCCGACAGCGCCGAGGCCGGCGCCGATGTGCGCCTGACCCGCCCCGACGCCGCCGACAAGCTGCTGGCCGCGGTACAGGCCAAGGTGGCCGACGGCAAGCAGGTGCCCGACACCGAGGTGAGCGTGGCCCTGCGCGTGGGCCGCCCGCCGTTTGTGGGCGGGCCGCGCACCCAGGCGCTGGCCGAGCGCGTGCGCGCCATCGCCGCCGAGCTGGGCGAAGGCAAGCCGCTGGGCATCCACCCGATCACTGGCGGCGGCACCGATGCCGGCTTTGCCAACCGCTCGGGCAAGGCCGTGGTGCTGGAAAGCCTGGGCCTGCCGGGCTGGGGCTACCACGCCAAGGACGAGTACATCGCCATCGATCAGATCGTGCCGCGGCTGTACCTGGTGACGCGGCTGATCACCGAGCTCGGAAAGAACTGAGCCACGGCCTCGCTGAGTCCGTGATCCTCCCGCCTTGCCGCTATTCCTTGAAGTACACGACCTGGTGCGTGGTGGCCAGCAACTGCCCGGCCTCGTTCCACAGTTGCCCGGTCTGGTCGAAGTAGCCCTGGTGGAAGGCCTGGGCCTGGGCCTGGGCCAGCAGGTGGCCGCTGCCGCTGCCGGCCAGCATGGCGCCGTCGGCATGGAAGTACACGGTCATCGACACCGTGCCTGCCGGCACGCGGCGCGCGCGGCGCAGCCAGACGCGCGGAAAGAAGATGTCGCTCAGTGCCGCCAGCGAGGCGAAGTCGAGCGCGCGCGGCGGCGCGTCGCGCACCCACAGGCGGCTCTGGCTGTGCGCGTGGGTCTGGCCTTCCCATTGCATCGGGATGCCACCGGAGACCGGCCGCATCTCGTAGCGCTGCAGCCAGGCCACCATGCCCGGCGGCAGCGGCTGGCGGGCCACGGCCTCGGGCGCCGGCACGGCGGGCATGGGCATGTCGCTGGCGCTGAAGGTCTCGCGCCGCAACGCCGTGAACACCGTGGCCGTGGTGCACACCTGGGGCTGGCCGTCGGCATCCGGCTGGCTGATCTCGACGATCCAGTGCTGGGTGCTGCGGTTGGTGCGCACCGGCCGGGCGGTGGCGGTGAACGGGCCATCGGCCGTGGCGCCGGCGTAGTTGACGGTCAGCGACACCGGCTCGCCCAGCAGGCGCGGGTGCTGCAGCACGGCGTTCAGCGCGATGGCGGCGGTGATGCCGCCAAACGGGCCCACCATGTTCTGCCAGGCCGGCTGGGTGGCGCCGAGAAAGTCGTTCGGTGCCTGGGGGCCGGCCGGCGTGAGCGCGATCGCGGCGTCGAAGGGGTGGGGGGTGAAACAGCTGTCGGTCATGCCCCGCAGTGTGCCGGCCCGGCTGCGCCCGGCCCGTCGTCTGGGTGACGGGTGACGGGCCGATGGGCCAAGGGGCCGAGGGGCCGAGGGTGCGCAGGCTCATGACCAGGTGTTGCGCAGCGCGGCGCCCAGATCGAGCGCGCCGTCGGGCAGACCGGCCAGGTCGGCGCCGGCAGCGTCGGCCGGCGCCGCGGCCGGGGCCAGGCGCTCCAGCGTGGCCATCACGCGGCGGGTGACAAAGCGCGACACGTTGCCGTAGAGGTGGCGGTCGCCATGGCGGTGCTGCTGCGTGACATGAAAGCGCAGCGGCGCCATCAGCCGCAGGTGGCGGCGTGCGCGGGTGATGCCCACGTAGAGCAGGCGGCGCTCCTCCTCGATCTCGCCGGCCGAGCCGGTAGAGAGGTCGGACGGCAGGCAGCCGTCGACCACGTTGAGGATCTGCACCGCGCTCCACTCCTGGCCCTTGGCCGAGTGCAGGGTGCTGAGGATCAGGTAGTCCTCGTCGCGGTGCGGCACGCCCGATTCGTCGCTGGTGGCCTCGGGCGGGTCGAGCGTCAGGTCGGTGAGAAAACGCTCGCGGTGGCGGGTGCCGGCGGCCAGGGCCTGCAGCTGGTCCAGATCGGCCAGGCGCAACGTGTGGTCTTCGGGGTGCAGGCGCTCCAGGTGCGGGGCCAGCCAGTCGCGCACGCGGCCCAGTTCGCCCGGCCAGGGTGAATCGGGCCGGGCCAGGCCGGCCATCAGCTGCACCAGTGCCGGCCACTCGGCCCGCGCCGCGGGCGGCGGCTGCCAGGCCTGCAGCGCGGCCAGCGGCTCGGGTGCGGCGTCCATCGCGTCCAGCAGGCGGCGCGCACTGACCGCGCCGATGCCCGGCACGCGCTGCACCACGCGCCAGCCGGCCAGGCGGGCGCGCGGGTTGTGCGCCCAGCGCAGCACCGACAGCAGGTCCTTGATGTGCGCGGCCTCCAGAAATTTCAGCCCGCCGAACTTCACGAAGGGGATGTTGCGCCGCGCCAGCTCGAACTCGAGCGCCGCGCTGTGCGTGCTGGTGCGAAACAGCACCGCCTGCTGCTTCAGGCGCAGGCCTTCCTCGCGCCAGGCCAGGGCCTGGTCGGCCACGCTGCGGGCCTGGTCGAGCTCGTCGGCCACGGTCACCAGCTGCGGCCGGGCCGACTCGGTGCGCTCGGTGTGCAGGTGCTTGTCGGGATGGCCCGGCGCTTCGGCGATGAGGGCATTGGCGCAATCCAGGATCGGCTGCGTGCTGCGGTAGTTGCGCTGCAGCGCCACCACGCGGGCCGGCGGCTCGAACTGCTGCGCAAAGCCCAGGATGTTGCCGACCTCGGCGCCGCGAAAGGCGTAGATGCTTTGCGCGTCGTCGCCCACCACGGTGAGGCCGCTGCCATCGGGCCGCAGCCCGCGCAGGATGGCGGCCTGCAGGCGATTGGTGTCCTGGTACTCGTCGACGAACACCTCGTCGAAGCGTGCGCGCAGGTGCGCGGCCAGCGTGGGCTCGGCCAGCAGGCGCTGCCAGCCCAGCAGCAGGTCGTCATAGTCGAGCGTGGCCTGGGCGTGCTTGTCTTGCGCATAGGCGCGAAACAAGGCGGTGAGCGCATCGTGCGCATCCAGGCACCAGGGGTACTGGGTGGCCAGCACCTGGCCCAGCGGCGCCTGGGTGTTCAGGCAGCGCGAGTGGATGGCCAGGCAGGTGGCCGGCAGCGCAAAACGCCGGCCGCCACGGGCCTGGGCCGCGGCCTGGCCGCCCACATTGGCCTGGGCCAGGCCCAGCCGCTCGCGCGCCAGGCCCATCAGGCTCTCGGCATCGGCACGGTCGACGATGCTGAACTGCGGCGCCAGGCCGATGCGCGGGGCGTAGTCGCGCAGCAGCCGCGCCGCCACGGCGTGAAAGGTGCCGGACCACGGCAGCAGCGGTGCGGCGCCGTCGGGCGAGCTGCTGCGCAGGCCCAGCGCCTGCTGCACCTGGCGGCCCGCGCGCTGGCTCAGCGCCTGCGCGGCGCGGCGCGAAAAGGTCAGCAGCAGCAGCCGGTTCGGGTCGGCGCCGTCCAATACGCGCTGCGCCACGCGGGCGGCCAGGGTCAGTGTCTTGCCGGTGCCGGCGCCGGCCAGCACCAGCAGCGGGCCGCCGCGGTGCAGCACGGCGGCCCGCTGTTCGGGGTTCAGCGTGTCGAGGACAGAGAGGGGTTCTTGGGCCACGTCAAGACCGTGCCGGGCGAGTGGGGAGATGGCTGTCGGCGGCCCGAGATTACTGTATAAATTGCCAGCCGAATCCAACATCGCAGCGCCGGGTGGTTCTGATCGAACCGCGCCGGCGCTGTGGCTTCCTGACCCGCGTGCGAACCACCATGACCCAGCCAGCCCTGTTTTCCGACGCCGCCGATGAGCACGACTCCCGCGTCACGGGCCGCCAGGCCGCCACCCCTGCCGCCGCCCCTTCCGCCGCCCCTGACACCCCGGCCGCGCCCAGCCGCGCCTCGCTGCCGCCGCAGCCGATCAGCGCCGAGGTGCTGGCCGAAAAGTACGCCAAGGGCGACGAGACCACGCTGGATGCGGTGCGCCAGCGCGTGGCCCGCGCGCTGGCCGAGGCCGAGGCGCCCGAGCAGCGCGCGCTGTGGACGCAGCGTTTTCTGGATGCGCAGCGCCGCGGCTTCGTGCCCGCCGGGCGCATCAACTCGGCCGCCGGCACGCGCCTGGCGGCCACCCTGATCAACTGCTTCGTGCAGCCGGTGGGTGACTCGATCGCCGTGTCCGAAGACGGCTTTCCGGGCATCTACACCGCGCTCACCGAAGCTGCCGAGACCATGCGCCGCGGCGGCGGCGTGGGCTACGACTTCTCGCGCATCCGGCCCTCGGGCGCCTGGGTGGCGCCCACGCAAAGCAGTGCGTCGGGCCCGGTGAGCTACATGCGCGTGTTCGACCGCAGCTGCGAAACGGTTGAATCGGCCGGCGCGCGCCGCGGCGCGCAGATGGCCGTGCTGCGCTGCGACCACCCCGACATCGAGCGCTTCATCCACGCCAAGGACCAGGGCGATCTGCGCAACTTCAACATCTCGGTCGGTGTCACCGATGCCTTCATGGCCGCGGTGCAGGCCGACGAGGCGGTTGAACTGGTGCACAAGGCCGAGCCCGGCCCCAAATTGAAGCAAGGCGCCCAGGCCGCCGAGGGCGGCGACTCGCCTCAGGGCGGCCCGGCGGCCCATCCGGCCTCGGGTGCCTACCAGCGTGCCGACGGCCTGTGGGTCTACCGCCGCGTGAAGGCCCGCGAGCTGTGGGACCAGATCATGCGCAGCACCTACGACCACGCCGAACCCGGTGTGCTGTTCCTCGACCGCATCAACAGCGACAACAACCTGGGCTACTGCGAAACCATCGCGGCCACCAACCCCTGCGCCGAGCAGCCGCTGCCGCCCTACGGCTGCTGCTGCCTGGGCAGCGTCGATCTCACCCACTTCGTGCAGCGCCCGTTCGAGGCCGACGCGGCCTTTGACGACGCCGGCTTTGCCCAGGTGTGCGCGGTGGCCACGCGCATGCTCGACAACGTGCTCGACGTCACCGTGTGGCCGCTGCCGCAGCAGCACGAAGAGGCGCGCAACAAGCGCCGCGTGGGCCTGGGCTTCACCGGCCTGGGCGATGCGCTGGTGATGCTGGGCCTGCGCTACGACAGCGAGCCGGCCCGCGCGATGGCCCGCCACATCTCGGCCGTGATGCGCGACGCCGCCTATGCGGCCAGCGCCGACCTGGCGGCCGAGCGCGGCGCGTTCCCGCTGTTCAATGCCGACCTGTACCTGTCGGGCCGCGCCCAGGAGGCCGCCGCAGCGCCGGGCCAGGCCAGCGGCGGCCAGGGCGGCAGCTTCGCGTCGCGCCTGCCGCAGCCCATCAAGGACAAGATCCGCGCGAACGGCCTGCGCAACAGCCACCTGCTGTCGATCGCCCCCACCGGCACCATCAGCCTGGCCTTTGCCGACAACGCCAGCAACGGCATCGAGCCGGCCTTCAGCTGGAGCTACCACCGCAAGAAGCGCGAGGCCGACGGCAGCTTCAAGCAGTACAGCGTCGAGGACCATGCCTGGCGCCTGTACCGCCACCTCAAGGGCGCCGACGCGCCACTGACCGAGGCCTTCGTCACTGCGCTGGAAATGAGCGCCGAGGCCCATGCCAGCATGGTGGCCGCGGTGGCGCCCTACATCGACACCTCGATCAGCAAGACGGTCAACGTGCCGGCCGACTACCCGTACGAAGACTTCCAGGGCCTGTACCTGCAGGCCTGGCAAGCGGGCCTCAAGGGCCTGGCCACCTACCGCCCCAACAGCGTGCTGGGCTCGGTGCTGAGCGTGGACGCACCGGCCCCGGCCCCGGCCGCGGCCGCCACGGCGGCGCCGGTGGCCCAGCCGCAGCCCGCCGCGCCCATGGCGGTGGCCACGCCGGCCGGGCTGGACGGCGCCAACCAGCGCCTGCGGGTCGAGCGCCTGCCGGCGCCGGTGCTGGCCAGCCTGCGCTGGCCCGGCCGGCCCGAGCTGCCCGGCGGCAATGCCGCCTGGAGCTACCTGATCCAGCATCCGCACGGTGATTTCGCGCTGTTCGTCGGCGAGATGCCGGCCGAGGCCGGCCCCGATGGCGGCCTGTTCGGCCGCAGCCTGCCGTTTGAGGTGTGGGTCAACGGCGCCGAGCAGCCCCGCGGCGTGGGCGCGCTGGCCAAGACCTTGTCGATGGACCTGCGCACCAACGACGCCGCCTGGCTGCGCCTGAAGCTCGACGCCCTGGCCACCGTGGCCGAGGAGCGCGCCTTCGAGATGCCCTCGCCGCCCGGTGGCGACAAGCGCCTGTACCCCGGCGTGGTGGCCGCCACCGCGGCGGTGATCCGCTGGCGCTGCGAACAGCTGGGCGCACTGCAGGAGGGTGGGCCCACACCGGTGGTCGATGCCATGTTCAGCCGCGACGAGCCGCGCACCGGCCCCGATGGCACGCTGGCCTGGGGCGTCGACATCGACAACCCGGCCACTGGCGAGCGCTTCACCCTCACGCTGAAGGAGGTGGCGCTGTCCGGGCCCGATGGCGTCGCGGTCAACCGGCCCTGCGCCATCGGCTTCTCGGGCAACTACCCGCGGGCCTACGACGGCCTGGCACGCCTGCTGTCGCTCGACATGCGGGTGGTTGATCCGGCCTGGATCGGCATGAAGCTGCGCAAGCTGCTGAACCTGGGCGAGCCGCTGGGCCACTTCATGGCCCGCGTGCCGGGCGAAAAGCGCCAGCAGGTCTGGCCCAGCACCGTGGCCTACATCGCGCGCCTGGTGATCCACCGCTACGCCATGCTGGGCGTGCTCGACGAGCAGGGCCTGCCGGTGCAGGCCATGGGCATCCTGGCCGCACCGGCCGGGCGCCCCGACGCGGCGGCCGACCCCACCGTGGCCAGCCCCGGCGGCATGCCCCCGATGGCCGGCAAGTCCTGCCCCGAGTGCGGCAACCACACGCTGATCCACAAAGACGGCTGCGAGTTCTGCACCACCTGCGGCTTCGTGGGGCAGTGTGGCTGAGGCTGGACGTGAGCCAGCGCCTGCGCGCTGGCGAACGCCTGCCGAAGCGGCCGGGCATGCCAAGCCCGGCCGTGGGTGCGTGGGCACAGGCTGGACGTGAGCCAGCGCCTGCGCGCTGGCGAACGCCTGCCGAAGCGGCCGGGCATACCAAGCCCGGCCGTGGGTGCGTGAGCACAGGCTGGACGTGAGCCAGCGCCTGCGCGCTGGCGAACGCCTGCCGAAGCGGCCGGGCATGCCAAGCCCGGCCGTGGGTGCGTGAGCACGGGCAGGGGCTGAGCCGGCCGGGCCGGCAAAGCCCCGGATTGCCAGGCCAAGGCCGCGTTGATGCACCGATCGCCGGCGGGTCGGCGTGTCTCCAATGCAGTCTGGCGCCGTGTCTTCGCAGGCGCCGCTGGCTGGTCGCGCCGTGGTGGTGCGGCCCGGCCGCCATCAAGGAGACTGCGATGCCCGCCTGGCTGATGACGCTCGACCGATTTTTTCCGGTGCGCCTGCTCACGCTGGCGCTGGCCGCCGCCGCCTTTGTGGGCGGGGCGCTGGCCTGGTGGGCCGGGCAGCCGCGGGCGGGCTGGCTGGCCGTGGCCGGCGCGCTGGGCCTGGCCCAAGGCCTGCGCGATCTGCTGCAGACCCGCCACGCGCTGCTGCGCAACTATCCGCTGATCGGCCATGTGCGCTTTCTGCTCGAATGGGTGCGGCCCGAGATCCGGCAGTACTTCATCGACAGCGACCGCGACGCCGTGCCCTTCTCGCGCCAGCAGCGCAGCCTGGTCTACCAGCGCGCCAAGGGCCAGAGCGACAAGCGCCCCTTCGGCACCCAGCTCGATGTCCGGGCCGACGGCTACGAGTGGATCAACCATTCGGTGGCGCCCAGCCGCATCGCCAGCCACGACTTTCGCGTGCTCATCGGCGGCTCGTCGGGGCCGGATGGCCGGCCCGGCAGCGGCCGCTGCAGCCAGCCCTACTCGGCCAGCCTGTTCAACATCTCGGCGATGAGCTTCGGCGCGCTGAGCGCCAATGCCATCCTGGCGCTCAACGGCGGGGCCAAGAAGGGCGGCTTCATGCACGACACCGGCGAGGGCTCGATCAGCGCCCACCACCGCGTGCATGGCGGCGATCTGGTGTGGGAGATCGGCTCGGGCTACTTCGGCTGCCGCCATGCCGACGGCCGCTTCAGCGCCGAGGCCTTTGCCGCTACCGCGGCCGACAGCCAGGTCAAGCTGATCGAGCTCAAGCTCAGCCAGGGCGCCAAGCCCGGCCATGGCGGCATGCTGCCGGGCCCCAAGGTCACGCCCGAGATCGCGGCGGCACGCGGTGTGCCGGTGGGCGAGGACTGCATCTCGCCGGCCGGCCACAGCGCCTTTGCCACGCCGGTGGAGATGCTGCAGTTCATCGACCGGTTGCGCACGCTGTCGGGCGGCAAGCCGGTGGGCTTCAAGTTCTGCGTCGGTCACCCGTGGGAATGGTTCGCCATCGCCAAGGCCATGCTCGAGACCGGGCTGCTGCCCGACTTCATCGTGGTCGATGGCGCCGAGGGCGGCACCGGCGCGGCACCGCTGGAGTTCACCGACCATGTCGGCGCGCCGCTGCAGGAGGGCCTGCGCCTGGTGCACAACACCCTGGTCGGGCTGGATCTGCGCGAGCGCATCACGCTGGGCTGCGCCGGCAAGATCGTCAGCGCCTTCGACATCGCGCGCGCCATGGCCCTGGGCGCCGACTGGTGCAACTCGGCGCGCGGCTTCATGTTTGCGCTGGGCTGCATCCAGGCCCAGCACTGCCACACCGGCGCCTGCCCCACCGGCGTGGCCACGCAAGATGCCGCCCGCGGCCGCGCGCTGGTGGTGCCCGACAAGATCGAGCGTGTGGCGCGCTTCCACCAGAACACGCTCGAGGCGCTGCGCGAGCTGGTGCAGGCCGCGGGCCTGGGCCATCCGCGGCAGATCCAGCCGCAGCACATCATGCGGCGCAATGCCGACCACCAGGTGCGTTCGCTCGAAACCGTGCTGCCCACCGTCAAGCCCGGCGCGCTGCTGGCGGCCATCCGCGGCGAGGCCGACTGGCCGCTGCACGTGTTTGCGCGCTACTGGCACCAGGCCGCGGCGCACAGCTTCCAGCCGGTGCCGGTGGCGGTGCCGCCCGAGGCCGCCCGCCGCGCCGACAACACCCTGAACACAGGGAAAACGCTGGGCGTTTGAGTGCCCGGATCCCCCGGCTTGCGGGGGGCAGGCCATCATCAATATTCGCTAAAAATGAACCCCAACAATAGCTCCTGTCGTTGGGAATATGAGAAGCCTGATGCTGGCCACGCGCGATGGTCACACTGGCGCACGCTGGGCCGCCGCACTGGACGGTGCAGGCCCCTGGCGTGTGCTGATGCCGGTGCATTCGCTGGCCGAGACGCGCCTGATGCTGGGCCGCACGCCGCCCACCCTGCTGCTGATTGAACCCGCGCTGGTCGACGGCCCGGTGCACGAGCTGCTGCGCACGCTGCAGCTGCGCACGCCCGCTGAGCGCATCCTGACCCTGGTGGTCACCGAGCACGAAGACGACACCCGTCTGCTCGACCTGCTGCAGGCCGGCGCCGACAGCATCCTCGCGCGGCCCTTTGACGCGCAGCTGCTGGCCGGCGCCGTGCACGACGCGCTGGCCGGTGGCGCCGACATCGCGCCCTGGGTGGCGCGACGCCTGCTCGAGCACTTTGGCGTGGGCCAGCCGGCACTGGCCAGCCAGCGGGTCGAGGAGCTCAGCAACCCGCTGGCGCTGACCGCCGACGAGGGCCAGCTGCTGCGCCGCCTGGCACTGGGCTACCGCCTGGGCGAGCTGGCCCGCGAGGCCGACGTGAGCGCCCGCGAGCTCACCGCCTGCGTGCGCCGCATCTACCGCAAGATGCAGTGGACGCTGCGCGCCGGCGATCTGCAGCTGGTGTAGCGGCGCGGGCCGCCGGGTGGCGGGGGCCTGACGCGCCCCTCATTCCAGGCGGTTACAACAATTTAGGGGTGTCATACAGTCGTCGCCAGGGCGTCATGCAGCCGGCGATGGTTTCGGCGCGACGGCCCCGGGAGTCAGAACATGAACAAGTGGATGAGCGCGGCCCTGACCGCTGCCGCGATGATGGCCACCGGCGCGCAGGCCGCTGGCACTGTGGCCTACACCCAGGTGCAGGGCAGCGCCGGTGTCGTCAACGCCGCACTGGCGGGCGATGGCCTGTTTCCGGCCGACAGCACCTACTGGCAGACCCAGAGCGCCTGGTGGTTTGGCACGACCGAGGCCGTGACCTTCAGCTTCGATCAGGCCTACAGCCTGAGCGGCGTGACGCTCACCGTCGACAACAACGACTTCTACCAGGTGCAGATCTCCAAGGACGGTCTGAGCTGGTCGCAGTACGTCACCATTCTGGCCTTCGAGGGCGCGGTCACCGGAGGCCAGGAAACCTTCACGCCCAGCGTGGTCACCACCGGCCCCGGCTACAAGTACGCGCGTGTCGTGGCGCTGTTTGGCGACAACGCCTACAGCGTGGGCGAGGTGCAGTTCACCGGCGTCAGCGCCGCAGTGCCCGAGCCCACCTCGGCCGCGCTGCTGCTGGCCGGCCTGGTGGGTGTGGGCTTTCTGGCCGGGCGTCGCCGCGCGGTGTGATCGCCGCGGCGGCGGCGGGCCCCATCCGGCCGCCGCGGTCCGCAGGCAAAAAAAGGCCGGTCAGTGACCGGCCTTTTTTCATTGGCGGGCGGCCGCGGCACATGCCGCGCCGCGCTGGCTCGGCCTCTCAGGGCGGCGGTGCGGTGTCGATGAAGCTCGGGCGGGCCGCCAGCTTGAGCGCCAGCCGGGCCAGGTTGGGGTAGTCGGTGCGCCAGTCGATGTGGGCGAAGCGGAAGTCGAGGTAGGCCAGCGCCACGCCCACCGACACATCGGCCAGAGTGAGGTGGTTGCCACTGCACCAGGGCTTGTCGCCCAGGCCCAGGCTCATGGCCTTCAGGGCGCTGTGCACGCGGCTCATCTGGCGCTCGATCCAGGCCTCGCTGCGCAGGCCTTCGCGCGGGGCCCAGGTGGCTTCCAGCCGGGCCAGGATGGCGGCATCGCACACGCCGTCGGCCAGTGCCTCCCAGGTGCGCACTTCCACGCGCTCGCGGCCCGAGGGCGGGATCAGCTTGCCCACCGGGCTGAGGGTGTCGACGTACTCGACGATCACGCGCGAGTCGAACACCGCCTCGCCGCCTTCCATGATCAGGCAGGGCACCTTGCCGAGCGGGTTGGACGCCAGGATCGCCTCCTGCCCCCACACGTCTTCCAGCACCAGCTGGTAGTCGAGCTTCTTCTCGGCCATCACGATGCGGACCTTGCGGACGTAGGGGCTGGTGAGTGATCCGATGAGTTTCATGTGCTGTTCTGGTTCTGGGCCTGGGGCTTCCCTGTTCGATTCATTCTAGCCAAGGGCCCCTGCCGGCCACGGGGGCGGGCCATCGGTTCGGGCGGGGTGCGCGCAGTGGCTGACTCAGTGCGGCAGCGTCCAGTCGAGCCGGTCCGGCCGGCCCGGCAGGTCGAGCGTGGCGGTGGCGGCCGGCGTGCGCGCCAGCACCCGGCCGCGCCGCACCACGGCCAGCCGCGTGGCGCGCAGGCGGATGGCCTCGACCGGCGAGCGCGCCTGCAGCAGCACGAAGCTGGCCTCGCAGCCCACCGCCAGGCCGTAGCCGGGCAGGCCCAGGATGCGGGCCGGATTCACGGTCACGGCGTCGAAGCAGGCGCGCATCGCGTCCTGGCTGGTCATCTGCGCCACATGCAGGCCCATGGCCGCCACCTCGAGCATGTCGCCCGAGCCCAGGCTGTACCAGGGGTCCATCACGCAGTCGTGGCCGAAGGCCACGTTCACGCCGGCGGCCATCAGCTCGGGCACGCGGGTCATGCCGCGGCGCTTGGGGTAGCTGTCGTGCCGGCCCTGCAGCGTGATGTTGATCAGCGGGTTGGCCACGGCCTGCACGCCGGCCTCGGCGATCAGCGGCAGCAGCTTGCTGACGTAGTAGTTGTCCATCGAGTGCATCGAGGTGAGGTGCGAACCGGTGACGCGGCCCTGCAGGCCCAGGCGCTGGGTGTGCCAGGCCAGGGTCTCGATGTGGCGGCTCAGGGGGTCGTCGCTCTCGTCGCAGTGCATGTCGACGCGCAGGCCGCGCGCGGCGGCCAGCTCGCACAGCAGCTTCACGCTCTCGGCGCCTTGTTCGGCCGTGCGCTCGAAGTGCGGGATGCCGCCGACCACCTCGACGCCCAGGTCGAGCGCGCGCTTCAGGTTGGCCAGGGCCGTGGCGCTGCGCAGCACGCCGTCCTGCGGAAAGGCCACCAGCTGCAGGTCGAGGTAGGGCGCGACGCGGCGCTTGACCTCCAGCAGCGCCTGCACGGCCAGCAGGCGGTCGTCGCAGACGTCGACATGGCTGCGGATGGCCAGCAGGCCGCGGGCCACGGCCCAGTCGCAATAGGCCATGGCGCGTTCGATCAGCGCCTCGGCCGTGAGCAGCGGCTTGAGCTCGCCCCACAGCGCAATGCCCTCCAGCAGCGTGCCGCTGCGGTTGATGCGCGGCAGGCCGTGGCTGAGCGTGGCGTCCATGTGGAAATGCGCGTCGACGAAGGGCGGGCTCAGCAGCCAGCCTTGCGCGTCGAGCAGCGTGGTGCCGGCCGGGGGCGTCAGCACCGGGTCGGTCGACTCGCGGATCTCGGCGATGCGGCCGTCGATGGCCAGCAGGTCGACGCCGCTGCGGCCATCGGGCAAGGTGGCCTGGCGGATCAGCAGCGGCGGCAGGGTCGGCATGGTCGGCATGGATGGGGCTCCTGCGGTGCGGGCATGGCTGGCAAGGGTATGCGATGGCATCATCAAGCGATGCTCACCCCTGCCCAGCAAGACCAGTACCAGACCCAGGGTTTCATCGTGCTGCCCGGCTTCAAGCGTGCCGATGAGGTGGCGGCGCTGCGCGCACGCGCGCTGGCCATCGTTGACGCCTTCGATGCCGGGCGTCACCACAGCGTGTTCAGCACACAAGACCAGGCGCGGCGCAGCAGCGACGAGGTGTTCATGGCCTCGGCCGAAGGCATCGAGTGCTTCTTCGAGGAAGAGGCCTTCGATGCGCAAGGCCGGCTGCGGCAGCACCAGCGCCTGTCGATCAACAAGATCGGCCATGCCATGCACGACCTCGACCCGGTGTTCGAGGCCTTCTCGCACGGCCCCGCGCTGGCCGAGCTGGCCACCGATCTGGGCCTGCAGCAAGTGCAGCTGTGGCAGTCGATGTACATCTTCAAGCAGCCGGCCATCGGCGGCGAGGTCAAGTGGCACCAGGACGCGAGCTTTCTCGACACCACGCCCACCAGCGTGACCGGCTTCTGGTTCGCCCTGGAAGACGCCACGCGCGACAACGGCTGCCTGTGGGTGCAGCCCGGCGGCCACCGCAGCCCGCTGCGCGAGCGCTTCGAGCGCGTGCCCGAGGCCCAGGGCGGCGGCACGCGCATGCTGGCGCTGGACACCACGCCCTGGCCCGACGCCCGCGCGCCAGGCACCGATGCCGTGCCGGTGGAGGTGGCGGCCGGGGCGCTGGTGGCCTTCCACGGCCTGCTGCCGCACTGGAGCGCACCCAACCGCTCGGCGCAGTCGCGCCACGCGTACACGCTGCATGCCACCGACGGGCGCGCGCACTATGCGGCGCACAACTGGCTGCAGCGCGGGCGTCTGCCCCTGCGCGGCTTTGACTGAGGTCGGGCGTCAGTCCTGCAGCCACTGCGCCGGGTGCGAGCCCGGCGGCATCGAGGGCAGGGTGTAGGCCGGCGGCGTGAGCGACAGCATCGCGCCGTGGCGCAGGCCCTGCAGCCGGCCAAAGCCGCTGGCCTGCGGCGCATCGAGATAGGGCGTCACCTCGGGCGCCACAGCCTGCAGCCCGCCCGGCACCCGGCCCAGGCCGCGCAGCCAGCGGGCCACGCCGGCCAGGCTCACGTCCACCTGCCAGCTGCCGCCTTCGCGTGCCTGGCGCCACAGCGCGGCCTGGGCGCCAAAGGCCAGCAGGTAGCCGGCGGCGTAGTCCAGGATCTGCAGGGGCATGGCCTTGGGTTGGTCCGAACCTGCGGCCTCGGCCTCGGCCCAGTTGAAGCCGGTGGCCGTCTGCACCAGTGAATCAAAGCCGCGGCGCCGCGCCCAGGGGCTGTCGCTGCGGCCGTCGTTGCTGCCGTAGGCCGACAGCGACACGCACACGATGCCCGGGCGCAGCCGCGCCAGATCGCGCGGCGCAAAGCCCCGCGCCGCCAGCCCGCCGGGCCGGTAACCCTGCAGGAACACATGCGCCTCACCCAGCAGCGCGGTCAGCCTGGCGCCGCCGTCGGCGGTGGCCAGGTCGACATGGGCCGAGCGCTTGCCGCGGCTGGTGTCGGCAAGGGCCTCGATGTTGGGCAGCCGGGGCGAGTTGACCAGCAGCACATCGGCGCCATGCGCGGCCAGCGTGCGACCGGCCACCGGCCCGGCCAGGATGCGGGTGAGCTCGAGCACGCGCAGGCCGGCCAGCGGGCGCCCAGCAGGGTGCAGGGCGGGCCAGGCGATGGCGGCGGCGGGCGGCGCACCCTCGATCGGCGCGATGCGCAGCACGGGTGTGCCGGCCAGCGCCTGGCCTTGCGGGTGGGCATCCCAGTCGCTGAAGCGGCGTGCGGCGGCCACCACCAGGCCGGCCTCGGCCGCGGCGCTCTCGAAATGCTCGGCGCGCCAGTGGCGCAGCGCCTGGCTGACCTGCGCGCGCTCGGTGTCGGGGCCCGGGGGCAGGCCCAGCAGGCGCAGTGCGCCATCGCGGTGGTGGGCAAAGTTGGCGTGGATGCGCACCCAGCCGGGCGTGCCCACGGCCTCGCCGCAGCGGTACAGGCCCGAGAGCTTGTCCCAGATCGAGGGCACCACGCCATCCAGCGTGAACCAGGCCGTGCTGTCCAGCGTGGCATGGGTGGCGTCCACCGTCACCTGCTGGCGCGGGCCACCCGCAGCCTGGCGCAGGTGCCACAGCTCGGCCGCCGCCAGGGCCGCGGCGGCCAGGCTCGACTGCGCGGCCGTGGTCACCGCAAACGACGATGGCAGCACCGCCGCGCCCTGGCCCGGCAGCGCCACCTGGGCCAGCGCCTCGGGCGGCAGACCGCCCAGTTGCCACAGCCCGGCCAGGGCCGCGGCGGCAGAGACGGGGGTGTTGGCGGGCGTGTCGGCGGGCGGGTCGGCGGGCGTGCTGGTCATGGTGGTGGCGGCGTGCCTGGCTGTGCCCTGGGGCGTGCGCGCATTGGATGTCGCGCGCAGCGCCAGCGTCAATCTTGATCGGGCCGATCAAGCTGCCGATCCAGCTGGCGATCCGGGGGCCGGGGCCCTGGCGGCCTGGGCCGCCGGCGCGGCCTCTGGCGATCAGGCCAGGTGGGCGACCATCGCCGCGCCACGCCTGGCCAGGCCAGGCCAGGCACTCGCCCCGCCAGGCGCGGCCCGAGAATGCCCCCATGAGCCCTGCCGACCGCTGGATGAGCGCCGACGAGGCGGCGCGCCACCTGGGCGTGAGCCGCGCCACGCTGTATGCCTATGTCAGCCGCGGCCTGCTGCAGCGCGAGGCGCTGCCCGGCGCGGGCGCGCGCCGCAGCCGCTACCCGGCCGATGCGGTGCTGCGCCTGGCCAACCAGCGCCGCGCTGCCCGCAACCCGCGCCAGGCCGCGCAGGCCACGCTGGACTGGGGCCTGCCGGTGCTGCCCTCGGCGCTCACCCTGATCGAATCGGGCCGGCTGCACTACCGCGGCATGGACGCCGAGGCCCTGGCCGAACAGGCCACGCTGGAAGACGTGGCCGCGCGGCTGTGGCAGCTGGATGCGGCGGTGCTGGCCCGGGCCGCGATGGCCCCTGCCGTGCTGGCGGCCGAGCCTGCCGCCGCGCTGCTGGCACCCTGGCGCCGCGTGGCCACGCCCGGCCCCGCGCGCTGCCTGGCCACGCTGCAGGCGCTGCGCGCGGGGCAGGCGCTGGCGCAGGCCTCAGCGCCGCCGGCGGCCCGTGCGGCATGGGCCGGTGCCGCGCCGCTGGCCGCGGCCACCCCGCCCGAGCCGCTGGCCATCGAAGCCCTGGCCCTGCTGGCCACGGTGCGCGCGGCCTGCACCCAGCAGGCGGTGCCCGCGCGCCTGCGCGCCGCGCCGCTGCACCGCCGCCTGCAGGCCGCGTGGCGGCTGGACGCGGGCCAGGCCGATCTGCTGCGGCGCGCCCTGCTGCTGTGTGCCGACCATGAGCTCAATGCCTCGAGCTTCACCGCACGCTGCGTGGCGGCCACCGGGGCCGATCTGGGGGCCTGCGTGCTGGCCGGGCTGGGCGCCTTGTCGGGCCCGCGCCATGGCGGCGTGACGACGCGGCTGGAAGCGCGCTGGCCCGGGTGGATGGCCGCCGCCGGCGACGCCCGCCGCCTGCGCCGCCTGGTGGCCACGCTGGCGGCACCGCCCGAGGCCGGCCCGGGCCGCGGCGGCGCGTTCACCGTGGGCTTCGGCCATCCGCTGTACCCGCAGGGCGATCCGCGGGCGCGGCATCTGCTGGCGCGCCTGCCGCCCGATGCCCGGGTGGCGCGCCTGCTGCGCGAGGTGCAGGCACAGACCGGCTGGGCACCCACCATCGACTTCGCACTGGTGGCGCTGCGCCATGCGCTGGGCCTGCCCGAGGGCGCCGCCTTTGCACTGTTTGCCATCGGCCGCACGGTGGGCTGGATCGCGCATGCGCTGGAGCAGCGCGCGCAGGGCAGCCTGATCCGGCCACGCGCGGCCTATGTGGGCGAGCCACCGGCCGGCCTGGCCGGCCCGGCCGCAGGGGCGCCGGCAGGGCGCGTGGTGCGCCGGCGCTGAGCGTGCGTTGAGCGTGCGGTGAACGTGCCCCCCCCGCGCGGCATGGGCCTGCGCAGCCGGGCCCTTCACCGCGGGTCAGGCGGCGGGCGCGATGCCGATCACGCGCCGGGCGCTGCCCGCCTGGCCCCGCGCCGGCCGCTCGGCACGGGCGCGCAGCTGGCCGCAGCCGGCGTCCACGTCCTGCCCGGCCGAGCGGCGCAGGCGGGTGAGCACGCCGCGGCGGTTGAGCCAGCGGGCCATCTCGGCGGCGCGCTCCCAGCTGGGGCGGCGGTAGCCCGTGCCTTCCACGCTGTTGAACGGAATCAGGTTCATCATCGCGCGCTTGCCGGCCAGCAGCCTGGCAATGCCTTCGAGCTCGTCGTCGCCGTCGTTCACGCCTTCCAGCAGCGTCCATTGAAACTGGATCGGGTAGCCGGTGGCCTGGGCATAGGTTTCGCCCAGGGCCACCAGCTCGGCCGGCGTGAGGGCCGGCGCGCGCGGCAGCAGCTCGGCGCGCAGGGCCGGCTTGGTGGTGTGCAGCGACAGCGCCAGCGCCGGCTTCACCCGGCCCGCCTGCGGGCCCAGCAGGCGCTCGAACACCCGCGCATCGCCCACGGTGGAGAACACCAGCTCCTTGTGGCCGATGTTGCCGGCCGTGCCCAGCAGCTCGATGGCGTCCAGCACCTCGTCGAGGTTGTGCGCCGGCTCGCCCATGCCCATGAACACCACCCGGCGCACGCCGTGCCGCAGCGCGGGCCGCTGCTGCCGCGCCAACACCACCTGGGCCACGATCTCGGCGCTGCCCAGCTGGCGCACCAGGCCGCCCTGGCCGGTCATGCAGAAGCGGCAGCCCACCGCGCAGCCCACCTGGGTGGACACGCACACGCCACCGCCCTTGGCGCCCACCGGCAGCAGCACGCTCTCCACCATCTGGCCATCGTGCAGGGCCACCAGCAGGCGGGCCGAGCCATCGTCGCCCGGGTGGCTGGTGTGCAGCCGGGCCAGGCCGGCCAGCGCCGCGCGCAGGCCGGGCAGGGCCTCGAGCAAGGCCTTGGGGTAGAAGTGCTCGGGAGCGTGGGCGCCGCGATCAAGGCTGGCCGCCTGGGCCCAGTGGCGCAAGACGCGCTGCTGGTGGGCCGGGCCGGCGCCCAGCGTGCGCAGTTGGTCGAGGAGGTCGGCGATGCGCATGGCGGCAGGCGGTGGTCGGCCCCCATTGTCGGCGATGGGCCCGGCGGCACGGCGCCGCCGGGCCGCCATGTGCCCGCGCAGCGGGTTCAATCACAGCTTGTCAGCTGGCCATCGCCATCGCGAACTGCCCCACGCCGAAGCGCAGCGAGACGGTGGGCAGCGCGTCGCTGGCCTGGCCCAGCGGCGCTTCGGCGTAGTCCAGCAGGCTGCAGCCGTGCAGCGTGATCGTGCCCAGCACCTTCTTCATCGCCGGGTCGAGCAGCTCGACGGCCAGCGTGAGGTAGTCGCTGTCGGCGATCAGGCCATCGGCGATGACCTTGCCCACCCAGGCCAGCAGCTCGTCGCGCGCGCTGGCCAGGAAGTCGAGCTGCACCTCGCCCAGATCAATGCTGTAGCGATGGCGTGCCGGCAGCCGGGCAACGCCGTAGGCCTCTTCGGCCAGCGTGGCGGTCACGGTGGGCAGGGCCACGCGCAGCACATGGCGGCTGTCGAAGGGCAGGCCGCCCACGCGGAAGTTGGCGAGCATCGGGCCCTTGCGGGAGCCGGCCACCGCGCCGGGCGGGCTGCTGCCCTCGGCCTTGGGGTAGGCCACGGTGCCCGGCTGCCAGCGCAGGCCGATGCTGAAGGGCAGCTTGCTGGCGGCGTCCAGCGTGGGCAGCTGCAGTGCGGTGATCAGGCCCTCGCTCCAGGCGATGCGGCGGGCCACGCGGCCGCGCGCATCCAGCACCAGGGCCGCGCCGGCCACCGGCTCGGGCCGTGCCTCGGGCAGCGACAGCGCCCAGTCCAGCAGGGCGCCCTGGCCGCCCAGCGTGAACTCGGCCGCCATCTCGGTGATCGCCACCTGGGCCGCCAGGCGCGCCGCGGCACCGGGGCCGGCCGGCACCACCACCGGGCTGAGCTGGTAGCCCGGCGGCTGCAGGCTGCGCAGCCAGCCGGCGAACTGGCCGTTGAGCTCGAGGGCGGTCGTGCCCTGGAGGGCCGAGGGGCGGACAGTGGCCATGGCAGGGGGCTCCTTGCAGTGGGGGGCGTGGCGGGGGGCGATCAGCATACCGCGCCGCCGCTGGTGGGCCTAGGCGGCCAAGGGCGCGTCCTGCAGCCAGTCCAGCACCCAGGCCACCGCGGCATCCAGCGCCGCCAGCGCCGCCGCTGCGGGCGGCTCACCCAGGCCGAACCGCGTGCCGCGCAGGGCCAGCAGCGTGGCCGCTGGCGGCGTCAGGCCCAGCACCTGGCGGTGGATGTGCAGCAGCGCGGCCGGCGACAGCGCGTGGCTGAAGGCGCTGGCATCGGCCTGCGGCAGCAGCGCGCGCACGGACCAGGGCGCGTCCAGCGCGATCTGGCAGTCGATGAACAGCACGCGCGCGCGGCCGGCCAGGTCGAGCACCTGCTCGGGCTGCAGCTGGTGCAGCTCGAGCAGCTCGACTTGCGCCACCAGGGCCGGCAGCGCCACCGGCAGCGCCGCGGCCAGGGCATCCAGGCACAGCGGGCCCAGCGCATCGTCGCCACGGGCGCGGTTGCCCCAGCCGACCACCAGCGTGGCCGCGCGTGTGCCGCTGCCCGGGTGGGGCGGGTGGGGCGGGTGGCCTGGGTTCATGGCCGGCTCACCGCGTGCACCGGCCATCGCCGTCGCGCAGCAGGCGGTCGAGCGGCCGGCCGTCGGCGGCGCTCAGCTGCACATCCAGCGGCATGCGGCCCAGCGCATGGGTGGCGCACGACAGGCAGGGGTCGTAGGCGCGGATCGCCACCTCGATGCGGTTGAGCAGGCCCTCGGTGAGCGCGCGGCCGTCGAAGTAGTGGCGGGCCACCGCGCGCACGGCCTCGTTCATGGCCTGGTTGTTGTGCGTGGTGCTGACGATCAGGTTGCAGTGGGTGACGAGCTCGTCACGGCCCACCCGGTAGTGGTGAATCAGCGTGCCGCACGGCGCCTCGATGCTGGCGATGCCCTCGCGTTCGCCTTCGCTGTCGCCCCCGGGCCCGCCCTGGCGCGGCGCGCTGGCCGTCAGCTCGCCGGCGCGCAGCGCGGGCTCGTCCAGCAGCTCGGCAATCACCTCCATGGCGTACAGCAGCTCGATCATGCGCGCCCAGTGGGTGCTGAGCGCGCCATGCGCCACGGCGCCGCCGGCCGCGGCCACGAAGGCCTGGCGCGCGGCCTCGGCCCGCGGTGTGGGGATGTGGCTGCAGTTCTGCACCCGCGCCAGCGGCCCCACGCGGTACCAGCCCCGCTCGGGGCCGAGGGCGCGCAGGTACGGGAACTTCATGTAGCTCCAGGGCCGCACCTCTTCCTCGATCAGGTCGAGGTAGCGCTGGTCGCTGTGGCCATCGAGCAGCAGGCTGCCGTCGGCATGGCGCACGCGCAGCACGCCGTCGTAGAGCTCCATCGCGCCGTCGCCCGGGCGCACCAGCGACAGCATCATCGCCGGCACCTCGCCGAAGTGGCGGTACAGCGCGGGCTCGCTCTCGTGCAGGCGCGCGGCCAGCGCCACCGCACCCTCGGCCCAGGCAATGCGCTCGGCGGCCTGGCCCTTGAGCAGCGCATGGTCGTCATCGCTGAGCAGGCGGTTCACGCCGCCGGGCACCGAGCCGGTGCCGTGGATGCGCTTGCCGGCGGTGGCGCGGATCACCTCCTGGCCATACTGGCGCAGCAGCACGCCCTGGCGCGCGATCTCGGGGTGGGCCTCGGCCACGCCCACGATGTGGCGGCGCTGCGGCTCGCTGTCAAAGCCAAACAGCAGGTCGGGCGAGGCCAGGTGAAAAAAGTGCAGCGCATGGCTTTGCATCACCTGGCCGTAGTGCATCAGCCGGCGCATGGCGGTGGCCGAGGCCGGCAGCGGGTGCGCGCCGCCGCGGCCGGTGACGCCCACCACCGCATCGAGCGCCTTGCTGGCCGCCAGGTGGTGGCTCACCGGGCAGATGCCGCACAGGCGCTGCACCATCACCGGCACCTCCCAATACGGCCGGCCGACGATGAACTGCTCGAAGCCGCGAAACTCGACGATGTGCAGCCGCGCCTGCTGCACGCGGCCGGCCTCATCGAGCAGCAGGGTCACCTTGCCATGGCCCTCGACGCGCGAGACCGGGTCGATGGCCACGCGGCGCAGGCGCTCGGGGTGGGCGGCGGTTTCCAGGTCGAAGGGCATGGGCTTCAGTCGTAGTGCATCAGGCCATGGCCCAGCTGCGGTGTGCGGCCGGCCATCAGGTCGGTGAGGAACTGCCAGAACGCATCGGCGCTGGGCGGGCAGCCCGGCAGGCTGTAGTCGATGTGCACCACCTCGTGGATCGGGTGCACGCGGTTCAGCGGCAGCGGCAGCTCGGGGTCATCGGGCACCTGCGCGCCAGCGGCCAGGCCGTCGCGCTGCTGGTACACGGCGCGCAGCAGCTCGTCGATGCGCAGGTGGTTGCGCTGCGCCGGCAGGCCGCCGTTGATGGCGCAGGCGCCCACGGCCACCAGCGTCTTGCAGTGCGCGCGAAACTCGCGCAGCACCTGCACGTTCTCGGCATTGCACAGGCCGCCTTCCACCAGGCCGATGTCGCAGCGGCCCACGGCCTTCAGGTCGGTCAGCGGCGAGCGGTCGAACTCGACCCGCTCGATCAGCGCGAACAGGCGCTCGTCGATGTCCAGAAACGACATGTGGCAGCCAAAGCAGCCGGCCAGCGACACCGTGGCCAGGCGCAGCTTGCGCGGTGCGGGGGGCGGTGCTGCGTTCATGGCGGCGGCATGCCGTCGTCGGTCTCGGGCAGGGCCGAGATCGGCGCGGCGTCGTAGCGGCGCTGGCCGATGGGCACGGCAAAGCCGCGGCGCTTGGGCAGGATGGCGCCCACCGGGCAAATGCGCGCGGCCAGGTCGCTGGCGGCCAGGTCGGTGTCGCCCAGGCGGCCGCTGGCGCTGCCCACCACCAGCTGCGTGCCCAGGCCGCGGCCGCCCAGCGCAAACACCGCCTTGCCGTCGTGCTGGGCCGAGGCGCGCACGCACAGCCCGCACAGGATGCAGCGGTTGAGATCGAGCAGCACATCGGGGTGGCTGGCATCCACCGGGCGGTCGGGGTAGAGCTGCTCGAAATGCGGGCCCTCGACGCCGGCCTCGCAGGCCTCGGCCTGCAGCTTGCACGCGCCGCTGCGCTCGCAGCTGGGGCAGAAGTGATTGCCTTCGACGAACAGCAGCTGCAGCAGCGTGCGGCGCTGGGCGGCCAGTGCCTCGCCGTGCAGGCGCACCTCGAGCCCGGCTTCGGCGGCGGTGCTGCAGGCCGCCAACTGGCGCTCGCCAATGGCCACCATGCACAGCCGGCACGAGCCGTGCGGCGCAAAGCCCGGGTGCCAGCACAGGTGGGGGATGTGGCGCCCGGCGCGCGTGGCGGCCTCGATCAGCGTCTCGCCGGGCTTGAAGGGCACCGGGTGGCCATCGAGCAGGAACAGCGGTGCGGCGGGGGTCATGGCGCAATGCGCTGCGGCTGCGGCTGCGGGTTGGTGGGGGCATCGGGCTCGGGCATGACCTCGTGCTTGCGCGTGACATCGGTCTCGCGCGTGGCCAGATGCGCGCCGGCATCGTGGCGGCCGGTCAGCGCGCGGGCCTGCGACAGCTCGGCGTCGAGGTCGAAGCCGGGCACGAACTGCAGCGACTGCAGCCGCTGCTCGTAGGCCGGCCGGTGGTGGCGCAGCGTGTCGTGCAGCATGCGCCCGGCGCTGGCGCCCAGGCCGCAGTGGCTGCTGCTGCCCAGCAGCTCGGTGAGCGACCGCAGCGCGTCCAGATCGTGGCGCGAGCCGCTGCCGGCGGCGATCTTGTCGAAGCGGCGGGCCATCAGCGTGGTGCCCACACGGCAGGGCGTGCAGAAGCCGCAGCTCTCGTGGGCAAAAAAGTCGGCCGCGTGGCGGGCCACCTCGAACAGGTCGCGCCCCGGGCCGAACACCGTGAACGCGCCGGCGCTGGGCAGGTCTTCCTGCGCGATGCGGCGGCCGAAGTCGCGCGCCGGCACGCAATGGCCCGAGGGCCCGCCCACCTGCACCGCCTGGGCATCGACAGCGCCGCAATCGGCCAGGATGCGCGCCACCGGCGTGCCCAGCGGGTACTCGTACAGCCCCGGCCGCGCGCAGTCGCCCGACACCGAGTGGATCTTGGTGCCGGTGGCGCGCGCGGTGCCGATGGCGGCCCAGCGCGCGGCACCGCGCAGCGCGATCTGCGCCACGCAGCAGAAGGTCTCGACGTTGTTCACCACCGTGGGCAGGCCGCGCCAGCCGTGGCTGGACGGGTAGGGCGGGCGGATGCGTGGCACGCCGCGCCGGCCCTCCAGCGATTCGAGCAGCGCGCTTTCTTCACCGCACACATAGGCGCCGGCGCCCAGGTGGATGGCGATGTCGAAATCGAAACCCGGCCGGCCGGCGATGGCCGCGCCCAGCAGCCCGGCGGCGCGGCGGCGCGCCAGCACCTGCTGCAGGCCGGGCAGCAGCCAGCGGTACTCACCACGCAGGTAGATCAGGCCATGGCGCGCGCCCAGGGCCCAGGCGGCCAGGGTCATGCCCTCGATCAGCGCATCGGGTTGCAGGCGCAGCAGCGTGCGGTCCTTGAAGGTGCCGGGCTCGCCTTCGTCGGCATTGCAGACCACCACGCGCTCGGTCACCGGCTGGGCGGCGCAGGCGCGCCACTTGTCGGCCACCGGGTAGCCGGCGCCGCCGCGGCCCAGCAGGCGCGCGCTGGCCAGGGCCTCGATCAGCGCGCTGCCGGGCTGCGCCAGCGCGGCGGCCAGCGCGGCGCCGGGGGCATCGGCGGCGCCCAGCAGCACATCGGCGCGACGCACCGGCTCGTCCACCTGCTGCCACTCGGCCGGCCAGGCGGCGGGCGGCAGGCCAGCCTCGATGGCCTGGGCCAGCGCGTCGATGCGCGCCGCATCCAGCCGGGTGATGACCTGGCCATGGTTGACCAGCAGCGAGGGGCCCTGGTCGGCCAGGCCGATGCACGAGCAGCGGTCGATGCTGAGCGCGCCATCGGCACGCACCTGGCCGGGCGCCACGCCCAGGCGCGCGCACAGCCGGGCCATCAGGGCCGGCGCGCCCTGGTGGCGGTCTGACACATGGTCGGAGAACAGCAGCCGCAGCCGCCCCACCGGCGCCAGGTGCAGAAAGCGGTAGAAGCCGGCCACGCCGCGCAGCTCGGCCAGCGGCAGGGCCATCTCAACGGCCAGGGCCTCCAGTGCGGCGGGCGGCAGCCAGCCCCGCTGCGCCTGCAAGGCCACCAGCCGCTGCAGCAGCTGGCCAGGTTCACCGGCGGGGGCGGCCGACATCGCTGGGCGCCGCGGGGCAGGCAGGACCGGCGGTGGCCGCTGCTACAGCGACAGCGGTGACAGCGGCATGGCGGCCGAATCCTCGTCGGTGGCCGGCAGCGCGTGGGCGGGCGGCTCGCCGGGGCGTGGCGCGGCCAGCATGTCGGGGGTGATCAGCACCACGCCGCGCGGGCTGACATGGAAGCGCGCGCGGTCCTCGTCGAGGTTCAGCCCGGCGCGAAAGCCGTCGGGCAGCACGCAGCCCTTGTCGACGATGGCGCGCTTGAGCACCACGCGGCGGCCGATCTGCACATTGGGCAGGATCACCGAATCCTCCACCAGGCTGGCCTCGGCCACGCGCACCTTCGAGAACAGGATCGAGCGCCGCACCGTGGCGCCGCTGACGATGCAGCCGCCCGAGATCAGCGAGTCCATGGCCATGCCACGCCGGCCCTCGTCGTCGAACACGAACTTGGCCGGCGGCACCTGGCGCTGCAGGCTCAGGATGGGCCACTCGTCGTCGTAGAGGTTGAGCTCGGGTACCACGTGGGTGAGGTCGATGTTGGCCTCCCAGAAGGCATCCACCGTGCCCACGTCGCGCCAGTAGGGCTTGTTGCCGACCATGTTGACGCAGCTCTCGGTGAAGCGGTGCGCCAGCACATGGTGGCCGCCGGCCACCAGGCGGGGAATCACGTCGTGGCCGAAGTCGTGGCGCGAGTCGGGGTCGGCCGCATCGGCCGCCAGCTTGGCGCACAGGAACTCGGTGCCGAACACGTAGATGCCCATGCTGGCCAGCGCCTGGTCGGGCTTGCCCGGCAGGGCCTGCGGCTGGGCCGGCTTTTCGGTGAAGGCGGTGATGCGGTCGTCCGCGTCCACGCTCATCACGCCGAAGCCGCGCGCCTGGTCGAGCGGCACCTCGATGCAGGCCACCGTGGCATCGGCGCCGGCGGTGATGTGGTCGGCCAGCAGGCGCGCGTAGTCCATCTTGTAGACATGGTCGCCGGCCAGCACCAGCACGTACTCGGGCCGCGCCTCGCGCACGATCTCGAGGTTCTGCCACACGGCGTTGGCGGTGCCGCTGTACCAGCGCTCGTCCAGCTGCTGCTGGGCCGGCACCACGTCGATGAACTCGCCCAGCGCCGACTGCAGAAAGCCCCAGCCACGCTCGATGTGGCGGATCAGGCTTTGCGCCTTGTACTGGGTGAGCACGCCAACGCGGCGGATGCCCGAGTTGACGCAGTTGCTGAGCGCGAAATCGATGATGTTGAGCTTGCCGGCAAAGGGCAGCGCGGGCTTGGCGCGGCGGTCTGTCAGCTGGTAGAGCCGCGAGCCGCGGCCGCCGGCCAGCACCACGGCATACACATGCTGCATGCGGTGCGCCAGATCGGCGGCGGCGCGGGCGGCGGCGGCCGGGGCCACCCGGTGCGGCGCGCGCGGGCGCGCCGTGGAGGCCGTGGGGGCCGGTGGGGCGGGCCGTTGGGGCATGTCGTCTCCTGGCGGTGGCCGTGGCGGCCTGCCGCCCAGGATGAGCGGCCAGCGTGACGGCGTCTTGACGAGCCGCGATGCTGCCGCGCATGGCCAGTCCGCGCCAGGGGCGCGAATTGATCCATGTCATTCCCCACCCCGTGAATCAAGCTTGCCCTACCGAGGCCGGCAGGGTGATCGGGCCGCCGCCGGCCCGGCGCACCCCTGGCGCAGCACAAGCGGCAGAACCGGCAGAACCGGTGGCTGCGGGTGGGTGGCTGCGGGCGCCGGCAGCGGCTCAGGCCGGCGGCCCGGCCGGTGCCGGCGGCCGCCGTGCCAGCAGCCCGGCGGCCAGCGTCTCGTAGGCCGCCGCCGCCTGCAGCAGGCGGGCATCGGCGCGCGGCGGTGCGATCAGCTGCAGGCCGGCGGGCCAGCGGCCGTTGGCATGAAAGCCGGCCGGCAGGCTGATCGCCGGTGCGCCGGCAAAGGTGGCGTACAGCGTGCTCTCCATCCAGCGGTGGTAGGTGTCCATCGGCCGGCCGGCAATCTGCGCCGGCCAGCGCTCGCCCAGGGCAAAGGGCCAGGCCTGGGTCACCGGCAGGGCCAGCAGGTCGACCTGGCGCCACAGTGCCAGGCAGGCGTCGTGGAAGCGGCTGCGCAGCTCGCCGGCGCGCAGCAGGGCCATGGCGTCCAGGCCCTGGGCCTGGTCGTGCTCCCACAGCGCCTCGGGCTTGATGTGCTGGCGGGCATCGGGCCGCAGCGCCAGCAGGGCGGCCACACGCGGCGCCACCAGCGCGCGCCGCCACACCAGCCAGGCCTGCCACAGCGCGTCGAGATCGACCGCAAAGCGCACCGGCTGCACCTCGGCACCGGCCGACTCGAAGCGCGCCAGTGCGGCCTGGCAGGCGGGCAGGATGCCGTCTTCCAGCGCCAGATGGCCGCCCAGGTCGCCCAGCCAGCCGATGCGCAGGCCGCGCAGCGAGGCCGGATCGGCATGCGCCGGGCTGAGCGCGAAGCTGGCACCGTCGGCCAGCGCCAGCGGCGTGCGCGGATCGGGCCCGGCCTGGGTGGCCAGCAGCGCGGCCAGGTCGCGCACGCTGCGGGCCATCGGGCCTTCGGTGCCGAGCTGGCTGATCCACAGCTCCTGCGCCGGCCACAGCGGCACGCGGCCCTGGCTGGGGCGCAGGCCGAAGACATGGTTCCAGGCCGCCGGGTTGCGCAGCGAGCCCATGAAGTCGGAGCCGTCGGCCACCGGCAACAGGCGCTGGGCCAGCGCCACCGCGGCGCCGCCGCTGGAGCCGCCGGCGCTGACCGTGGCATCCCAGGCATTGGGCGTGGCGCCGAACAGCGGGTTGAAGGTGTGCGAGCCCAGGCCCAGCTCGGGCATGTTGGTCTTGCCGATGACGATGGCGCCGGCGGCCTTCATGCGCGCGGCCATCAGCCCGTCGTGCGGGGCCACGGCGCCGGCCAGCAGCGGGCTGCCCACGGTGGTGGCAAAGCCCTCGGCCATGGCCGCGTCCTTGATGGCCTGCGGAATGCCGTGCAGCCAGCCACGCGAGCCCGTGCGCGCATGGCCGGGGGCCAGCTCGGCGTCGTGGCGGTCGGCCTGGGCCAGCAGGCGTTCGTCGGGCGCCAGGTTGACGATGGCCCGCAGCGCCGGGTTCAGGCGGTGGATGCGTGCCAGGTAGGCGGCCATCACCTCGCGGCACGACAGCTGGCGCGCATGGATGGCGGCCGAGAGGGCGTGGGCGTCGAGGTCGGTGATCCCGTCCGGGGTGTCGGGGCTGGGGGCAGGGCTGGGCGGGCGGCTGGCGTTCATGCCCGCAGCCTACCTGTGCAGGTTCAATGCCTTGCTGCGGGTGTTCACCCGGTGTGAAGAAAGCGCCCGCGCAGCAGGCTCAATCACGCCGGGTCAGCGCAGGCGGCGCACCGGCAGCGGCCGCACACGGCGGCGCGACAGCCAGGGCAGCGCGATCAGGCCGGCCAGCAGCAGTGCGCCGGTCTTCAGTTCGGGCACCGGTGCGGCCACGCCACCGCCCAGCGCACCGCTGCCGGGCAGGGCGGCCGCCTGGGCCCAGCGCAGCGTGCCGCCGGCCACCAGGTACTCGCCCAGGCCATCGCCGTACAGCGCCACCTGGCTGAAGCGGCCGGCCGGTGCGATGGCACCGACGAACTGGGTGTACTGGCCGTGCAGCAGCCAGCCGGGGTTGTCGGCCGCCGACTGCGCGGTGGCCACGGCCAGGCCCGGCCCGCCGTCAAAGGCCAGGTACAGGCTGGAGGCAAAGCAGCAGGTGCCCCAGTCGCCGATCTCCAGCCCGAAGGCGCTGATCGGCTGCTCGAACCGGAACAGCAGGCCCGAGGCCGGCCCCGCGGTGCTGGGCACCAGGCCGATGGCGGCGCCGCTCAGCGCGCCCGGCAGGCCCAGCGCGCGCAGCGCGGCGTAGTCGGGGTCCACCAGGCGCGGCAGGCCGTCGGCGCCCAGGATGTCCAGGCCGGGCAGCGCGAAGCGGCGCGCGCCGTCGCTCAGACCGTGCAGGGTCTGGGTGTGCACGGGCCGGCCGATGGCCGCCACGCCGGCATCGAAGGCCTGCGCGCCGGCCAGCAGGTCGGCATGGATCAGCAGCGGCGCCGGGTCAGCGCCGGCCGCCTGGGCCGGCACCTGCGGCGTGAACAGCAGGGTGGCCGAGGCCAGCAGGGCGCGGAGCAGCAGATTCATGGGGACGGGGGCGCGAACGGACAGTGGGCAACAGGCCGTCAGTGTGGGCGCGCGGCCTGCGGGCAAAGCCGCGATGAGTGCAGGCTTTCGGTCGTGAATCGGCCCGGTGCGTGGCTGCCCGCCGGGGCGCTCAGCCGCGCCGCGGCGGCGTGGCGGCGTGGCCTGGCAGATCAGCCGCTCAGACGATCAAGGCTCGGCGCCGGCCGCCAGCGCTTGCAGGCAGGCCAGGCACAGGCAGCCGCGGTAGCGCTGGCGCAGCGTGGCCTGCAGCGCGGGGGCCAGGCTCAGCGTGCTGCAGGGGCAGGGTGCCGGGCCCTGCACGCCGCAGTGGAAGCCGCCGCCGCAGCGCGGGCAGCGGTCGGGGGGCGGGGTGTCTGCCGCGGGCTTGGCCGCGGTGTCGGCAGGGGTGGTGGCCGGGGTTGTGGCCGGGGTGTTGCCCGCCGGCTCGGCCGTGGTGGCACCGGTGCCGGCGGCCAGGCCCGTCACGCGAACAGGCCCTGGTGCTGCTCGCGCAGCAGGTTCTTCTGCACCTTGCCCATGGCGTTGCGCGGCAGGTCGGCCACCACGAACAGTTGCTTGGGCACCTTGAAGTTGGCGATCTGCGCCTTGAGCCCGGCCACCATGGCCGCGGCGTCGAGCGTGGCGCCGGGGCGGGCCACCACCACGGCCACCACCGCTTCGCCAAAGTCGGGGTGGGGCACGCCGATCACGGCGCTTTCGGCCACGCCCGGCATCTCGTTGATGAAGCCCTCGATCTCGGCCGGGTAGACGTTGTAGCCGCCGCTGATGATCAAGTCCTTGCTGCGGCCCACGATGGTGATGAAGCCGTCGGCCGCACGCTGGCCCACGTCGCCGGTCTTGAACCAGCGCTGGCCCTGGGCGTCGCTGGCGAACTCCTCGGCGGTTTTTTCGGGCATGCGCCAGTAGCCGGCAAACACATTGGGGCCGCGCACCTGGATGTGGCCGATCTCGCCGCTGTTGCAGGCACTGCCGTCGTCGCGCACCACGCGCACCGCCACGCCGGGCAGGGCCGGGCCCACGGTGCCGCGCTGGCGTGCGCCGTCGCTGGCGCGGCCGGGGTTGCTGGTCAGCATCACGGTCTCGCTCATGCCGTAGCGCTCGAGGATCACGTGGCCGGTGCGGGTGGTCCAGTCGTCGAAGGTTTCCACCAGCAGCGGCGCCGAGCCGCTGATGAACAGGCGCATGTGCGCGGCCTGCGCCGTGCTCAGCGCCGCCTCGCCCAGCATGCGCACGTACAGCGTGGGCACGCCCATGAACACCGTGGCGCGCGGAAACTGCGCAATCACCGTCTTGGGCTCGAACCGGTTCAGCCACAGCATGGTGCTGCCGTTGAGCAGCGCGCCGTGGCTGGCCACGAACAGGCCGTGCACATGGAAGATCGGCAGCGCGTGGATCAGCACGTCATCGGGCTGCCAGTCCCAATACGACTTGAGCACCTGGGCGTTGGACAGCAGGTTGCCGTGGCTCAGCATCGCGCCCTTGCTGCGCCCGGTGGTGCCGCTGGTGTAGAGGATGGCGGCCAGCGCGTCGGCCGGCTTCACCGCCGGCGTGTGCTGGTCGCCGTGGTGCGCGGCGCGTTCCAGCAGGCTGCCGCTGCGGTCGTCGCCCAGCGTGAACACATGCGCCGTGCCGCTGGCAAACGCGATGCGGCTGACCCAGGTGAAGTTCTTGGGCGCGCAGACCACCACCGCCGGCTCGGCATTGCCGATGAAGTAGCCGATCTCGGCTTCCTGGTAGGCGGTGTTCAGCGGCAGAAACACATGGCCGGCGCGCAGCACGGCCAGGTACAGCACCAGGGCCTCCACGCTCTTCTCGGTCTGCACCGCGATGCGGCTGGCCGGCGGCAGGCCCAGGCTGTCGATCAGGTTGGCCATCATGGCCGTGGCGCGATCGAGATCGCGCCAGCTGTAGAGGCTGCCGGCGCAGGGGCCGTCCAGCACCTCGATGGCCGGGCGGTCGAGATCGGCCGGAAAGGCGGCGCGCAGCGCGCTGAAGAGGTTGTGGTTGTCGCTCATCGTGCGTGTCAGTCGAGTTTGGCTCCGGACGACTTGACGACCTCGTGCCAGCGCCGGGTCTCGGCGGCCACGAAGCGGCCGAAGTCGGCGCCCCACAGGTTGGGCGGCAGCGCGCCCAGGTTGGCCCAGGCGGCCTTGACCTCGTCGGAGTTCAGCGTCTTCTTCAGCTCGGCGCTCATCGCGTCGATGATGGGCTGCGGCGTGCCCTTGGGCGCCCACAGGCCGTACCAGGTGGCCACCTGGTAGGTGGCCACGCCGCCCTCGGTGCTGGTGGGCACGTCGGCAAAGCCCGGCGCGCGCTGGGTGCCGGCCACCGCCAGGGCCTTGATGCGGCCGGCCTTGATGTGCGCGGCCGAGGAGCCCAGGCCGTCGAACATCAGGTCCACCTGGCCGGCGATCAGGTCTTGCAGCGCCGGGCCGGCGCCGCGGTACGGAATGTGGGTGATGAAGGTCTTGGTCTGCAGCTTGAACAGCTCGCCGGCCAGGTGGTGGCTGGTGCCGTTGCCGGCCGAGCCGTAGTTGAGCTTGCCGGGGTTCTTGCGCAGGTACTCCAGCAGGCCCTTCAGATCGCTCACCGGCACGCGCTGGGCATTGACCACGATGACCTGCGGCACGCTGCTGAGCAGGCCCACCGGCACGAAGTCGCGCTCGAGCTCGTAGTCGAGCCGGGGGTACATCGACGGCGCGATGGCGTGGTGCACCGCGCCCATGAAGAAGGTGTAGCCATCGGGCGCGGCCTTGGCCGCCACGCCGGCGCCCACGGTGCCGCCGGCGCCGCCCTTGTTGTCGATCAGGAACTGCTTGCCGGTGCTCTTGCTCATGGCCGCAAACAGCGGCCGTGCAAAGGCGTCGGTGCCGCCGCCGGCCGGGAAGGGCACGACGATGTTGACCGGCTTGCTGGGCCAGGCCTGGGCTTGCGCCTGGGCGGCCAGCGGCAGCGCCAGCAGGCTGGCGGCGGCCGTGGCCAGCGCCAGGGCACCGCGGCGGCGGATGGAAATCGGGTTGCTGCGCATCATGTCTCCTGCGACGTTCGTGTTGTGAAGTCCGGCCGGCCGGGCCTTGCCCCGGCGCGTGCCCCGGGGGCTGGCGGGCGATGATGCCACCAGCGCCCCGGCACTCTGCTGCCTCAGATCAGGCTCTGGATCGCCCGTGCCTGCACCACCTCGCCACGCACATAGCGCTGGTGCCGGCGCTCGATGTGCTGCAGGTCGTACAGGTAGTTCACCATCAGGCCGGCCGACTGCTTGAGGCCCTTGGGCGCCAGGTTGGCCAGCGGGTTCAGGCGCTCGAGCCGCGCGCCGTTGTCGAGGTGGAAACGCGCCACCGGATCGCCCAGCGGCTGCGCCGTGACCTGGGTGAGGTAGATCGTGGCCAGGCGCTTGAGGGCCTGCTGCGCCGGCGCCGGCAGGGCCTGCAGCGCGGCCAGCTGGCCGAGGCCGGCCAGATCGTCGCCGGCGGCCTCGCGCAGCGTGGCCAGGGCATGCACGGCGCGCTCGGTCACCGGCTGCGGCAGGCCGATCAGCGCCCGCGCCACCTGGGCCGGATCGCGCGCGCTGTGCAGCCAGGCCATCAGGCCCGGAATGGGCGACAGCGTGCAGAAGGTGCTGAGCTGCGGAAACTCGCGCTTGAGCTCGGCCGCCACCCGCTTGATCAGAAAGTTGCCCAGCGACACGCCGCGCAGGCCCGGCTGGCAGTTGCTGATCGAATAGAACACCGCCACCTTGGCCGCCTCGGGCGGGCGCGGCGCGGCCTTCTTGTCGATCAGCGGCGCAATCGCCTCGGCCATCGCGTCGACCAGCGCCACCTCGACGAAGATCAGCGGCTCCTGCGGCAGCTGCGGGTGGAAAAACGCGAAGCAGCGGCGGTCAGGCTGCAGGCGGCGGCGCAGGTCGTCCCAGCCGTCGATCTCGTGCACCGCCTCGTGGTGGATGATCTGCTCGAGCAGTTGCGCGGGCGAGTTCCAGTCGACCCGCTGCAGCTGCAGGAAGCCGGGGTTGAACCAGCTCGACAGCAGGTGCAGCAGGTCGTGCTCCACCACCGCCAGCGCGCGCTGGCGCGGCAGGCGCTCCAGCAAGGCCCGGCGCAGCCGCACCAGGGCCGCGCAGCCGCCGGGCGCGCGGTTGATGCGACGCAGCAGCTCCTGGCGCGGCGGCTCGGCCAGGCGGCCCAGCTGCAGCAGCGTGTCGGGCAGCTGCGGGGCATTGGCATAGGCCACCGCGGCGGCCAGCACCTTCTTGGGATCGGGCGAGAAGTCGCGCGCCAGGTGCTCGAAAAAGCGGTCGAGCAGCGGATGGCGCGGCGCATCGAGCAGCGGCTCCAGTCGGGCCAGGATGGCGCGCGCGATGGCCGGGCCGTTGGCCTCGCCGTCTTCCGACAGCAGGCGCCGGCAGTCTTGCAGCAGCGGCCGCAGCGCACGGTCGGCCTCGGCGCGGGCCAGGCGCGGGCTGGCGGCCTTGCCGGCGGGCGTGGCGGGCTTGCCGGTGGGGCTGGCGGCTTTGCCGGTGGGGCTGGCGGCCTTGCCGGCTGGGGCGGCGGCGTTGCCGGTGGCCGGCGTGGCACGGGGCGCGCGGCGTTTCACGGCGGCGGGGCGGGGGGTGGGGGTGTCATCCGGCATGGCGGGCGGCCTGCTCCTGGTGCTGCAGCGCCTTCAGCGCGGCCAGTTGGGCCATCAGGTGGTCGTGCATGGCGCGGCCGGCGCGCTCGGCATCGCCGCTGCGCATGGCCGCGATCAAGACGCGGTGTTCGTTGATCGAGTCCTGCAGCCGGCCCGGTGCGGCCAGCTGGCGGCCCCGCCACAGGCGCATGAAGCGGCGCAGGTCGCCGGTGGCGCGGTCGAGCCAGCGGTTGGCGGCCAGTTGCTGCACCCGGGTGTGGAAGTCGTGGTTGGCGCGGTAGTAGCCGTCGAGGTCTTGCGCGGCGGCGTGGTGCTCGAGCTGGTCGTGCAGCTGCTGCAGCTGGGCCAGGTCGGTGGGCGTGGCGCGGTGGGTGGCCTCCAGCGCGCAGCGGCCTTCCAGCATGGCCATCACCGGAAACAGCTGCTCGGCGTCGCCATCGCCCAGCTCGGTGACGCGGGCGCCGCGCCGCGGCACCCAGTCGACCAGGCCCTCGGAGGCCAGCACCTTGAGCGCCTCGCGCACCGGCGTGCGGCTGATCTGCCAGGCCTCGGCCAGCGCGTTTTCGTCGATGAAGCTGCCGGGCGCCAGTTCACGCTCGAAGACCATGGCCCGCAGCCGGGCGGCCACGCCATCGTGCATCGAGACACCGCGCAGCGGGATCGGATCGCTCATGCCACTATCGTAATGCTGTAATTACAAAATCACCATGGTGTTCTCCCGCCCTTGAACTGGGGATGCCGCCCGGCCCGGGCCCGGGCCTTGCACAACGCAGAATGTGCCCAGCGGCCGGCCCCGGGCCGGGGCACGCCGCCGCTGCGCCAACCGGCCGCCCGGCCATCCCTTCCCCCTGTTCGGACTGCTGCAAGGAAGTACCCATGCGTCGTGTTCTGCCCCCCGATTCGATTGCGCAAGCCGCCGCAGGCGAAACGCCCGCACTGCCCGCCCGGCGCCGCCTGATGGCCGGCGGCGCGGCCGCGCTGGCGGCTGCCGGCTTGGGCGCCGCGCGCACGGCCGGGGCGCAGACCGCCGTCACGCCGGCCACCCCGGCCGCCCCGGCCGCCCCGGGTGCCGCCAAACCGCTGCCGGCCTACGTGGCCTGGAAGGACCCCGCCACGCTGATCCAGCACAGCGGCACCACCATCGAGACCCGGCGCAGCGCCTTCGGCACCAGCCCGATCACGCCGGCCGAGCGCCTGTACATCCGCAACAACCTGCCGGCACCCGATGCCGCCATCGTGGCCGACCGCGATGCCTGGGTGGTCGCCATCGAGGGCGTCAAGCAGCCGCGCAGCCTGAGCCTGGCCGAGCTGAAGGGCCTGGGCGTGGAGACCGTGGCCATGGTGCTGCAGTGCTCGGGCAATGGCCGCGGGTTCTTTCCCAGCAAGCCCAGCGGCACGCCCTGGGGTGTGGGCGCGGCCGGCTGCGTGATGTGGAGCGGCGTGCCGCTGCGCCAGGTGGCCGCCGCGCTGGGCGGCGTGGCCGAGGGCATGCGCTTCATCACCGGCACCGGTGGCGAGAAGCTGCCCGAGGGGGTGGACCCCAAGAGCGTGATCGTCGAGCGCTCGGTGCCGATGGCGGCGCTGGCCGACGCGCTGCTGGCCTGGGAGATGAACGGCGCGCCGATCGCGCTGGCCCACGGCGGCCCGCTGCGGCTGGTGGTGCCCGGCTACACCGGCGTGAACAGCATCAAGTACGTCAAGCGCCTGGCCTTCACGGCGCAGGAGAGCGATGCCCGCATCATGTCGCACGGCTACCGCATCAGCCCGCCGGGCGCCAAGGGCGACCCGAGCCAGCCCTCGGTGCAGGAGATGGCGGTCAAGAGCTGGATCAACAGCCCGGCCGGCGACGGCGCGCCGCTCAAGCCCGGCACGGTGCAGATTGCCGGTGTGGCCTTTGGTGGCGTGAACGCGGTGTTTGCGGTGGAAGTGTCGGTGGATGGTGGCAGCACCTGGCTGCCGGCGCGTTTTGTCGGGCCCGACCTCGGCCGCTATGCCTGGCGCAATTTCGTGCTCGAGGCACGCCTGTCCGCCGGCAGCCACCGCCTGATGAGCCGCGCCACCGACTCCACCGGCCAGGTGCAGCCGCGCGACCGCGCCGAAAACGCCGGCGGCTACAACAACAACAGCTGGGCCGACCACGCGGTGACGGTGGTGGTGGCCTGATGGCGGGCCGGCCGGCGGCCCCCCTGGCCTGCGAAGCCCGCATGGCCCCCCTGGCCCCTCTTGCCGGCTTGGCCCGTGTGGCCGGTGCCGCCATGCTGGCGCTGCTGGCGGCGGCGGCCGGGCAGGCCCAGGCCCAGGCCCAGGCCGGCGACGCCGAGCTGGCGCTGGGCCGGCAGGTCTTCAAGCAGGGCGCCAAGCCGGCCTGTGCGTTGTGCCACACGCTGCGCGATGCCGACGCCGAGGGCCAGATCGGCCCGCCGCTCGACGAGCTCAAGCCCGACGCCGCGCGCGTGCTGAAGATCCTGCGCAGCGGCTTCGGCGCCATGCCGGCCTTTGCCGACAAGCTCAGCGAGGCCGAGATGCAGGCCGTGGCGCGCTACGTGGCCGTGGCCACCGGCGCGGCGCGATGACCGGCGCGGCCGGGCCGCTCGCCGTGGCCGAGGTGCTGTCGGTGAGTGCCCGCGCGGGCCACAGCTTCTCGAAGGACGCGCGGCCGGTCATCGAGCTGCTGGCCGGTCTGGGTGTGGCCGATGACGGCCATGCCGGGCACACCGTGCAGCACCGCTCGCGGGTGGCGCGTGATGCCAGCCAGCCCAACCTGCGCCAGGTGCACCTGCTGCACGCCGAGCTGCTGGCCGAGCTGGCGGCGCAGGGCTTTGCGGTGGCGCCCGGCGCGCTGGGCGAAAACATCACCACCCGCGGTATCGACCTGCTGGGCCTGCCCACCGGCGCCGTGCTGCACCTGGGGGCCCAGGCGCGTGTGCAGATCACCGGCCTGCGCAACCCGTGCGCGCAGATCGAGGCCTTTCAGCCGGGCCTGCTGGCCGCCGTGCTGGTGCGCCGCCCCGACGGCCAGCTGCTGCGCAAGGCCGGCGTGATGGGCGTGGTGCTCAGCGGCGGCCCGGTGCGCCCGGGCGACCCGATCGTGCGGGCACCCGGGCCCGCGCAGGCCCTGCCTCTGCAGCCGGTGTGAGCGCGTGGGCGGCCAGGCGGCCGCCCGGCGGGCCAATCAGGCCGCGGCCAGCAGGGCCGGCGGCACGGTGTGGTTCTGGCCGCCGCGCTGCGCGATCTTGAGCGCGCCGATCTGGTTGCCCAGCGCCACGCAGCGCGCCAGGCTCCAGCCTTGCGACAGGCCGTGCAGCAGCGCGGCGCGGAAGGCGTCGCCGCAGCCGGTGGGGTCGACCACGGCCTCGGCGGCCACGCCCGGCACATGGGTGCGGCTGCCGTTGATCCACACCTCGCAGCCCTCGGCGCCCAGCGTCACGATCACGCCCTTCAGGTTGGGCTGGCGCGACAGCGCCTCGATGGTGGTGCCGATGCGCTCGGTCAGCATCGCGCCCTCGTAGTCGTTCACCGCCACCCAGGTGGCCTGTTCGGTGAAGCGCTGCAGCTCGGGGCCGCTGAACAGCGGCAGGTTCTGGCCCGGATCGAAGATGAACGGGATCTTCGCGTCGGCCAGCTGCTGGCAATGGCCCAGCATGGCTTCGCGGCCGTCGGGCGCCACGATGGCCAGCGTGATGTCCTTGCGCTCCACCGGCACCGGCGTGGTGTGGGCCAGCATCATCGCGCCGGGGTGGAAGGCGGTGATCTGGTTGTTGTCCTCGTCGGTGATGATCATGCACTGCGCGGTGTAGGTCTCTTGCGCCTGCAGCACCAGCGAGGTGTCCACGCCCCAGCCCTTGAGCCGCGCCATGTAGTCGCCGCCGTCGTTGCCGATGGCGCCCTTGACCAGCGGCTCGCCGCCCAGCAGGTGCAGCGTGTAGGCGATGTTGCCGGCGCAGCCGCCGTACTCGCGGCGCAGCGTGGGCACCAGGAACGACACATTCAGCAT
The DNA here is from genome assembly GCF_025290835.2 of Aquabacterium sp. OR-4. Classification (NCBI taxonomy): domain Bacteria; kingdom Pseudomonadati; phylum Pseudomonadota; class Betaproteobacteria; order Burkholderiales; family Sphaerotilaceae; genus Pseudaquabacterium; species Pseudaquabacterium prasiolae. Next base: position 1,017,947 of record NZ_JAOCQD020000001.1, read on the forward strand.
GTGCACCTTGTCGGGCATGATCTGCTGCGCGAAGCGGCCGTGGAAATTGGTGATCGTGTCGAAGGCGAGCGAGCCGCAGATCAGGACGGACATGGTGTCATCGGGCCCGGCAAGGGGCCCCGGTTCATGTTGCAAAAAATGCCCCCGCGCCTGCCGCTGCGCGTCGGGCGCACAGCGGGGCCGGGGTCATGGGTAGAACAGCTCGACGGTGTAGCCGTCGATCGATTGTCCGCCAGTGGCCACCAGGGCCTGCAGGCTGAGCTCCTGACCGGCCGCCACCAGGGCCTGCGGCGCGCCCAGTTCGGCCGCGCGCAGCACCTTGCGCACCACCAGGCGCCCGCTGGCATCGGTGAGCGACAACTCCACCGCCGGCATCGCCAGCGCCAGGTCGGCCCGGTTGCGCAGGCTGACGCTGAAGCGGTATTGCGCGCCCTCGGGCGTGGCGGCCTCCAGCCGTGCCATGCCCGAGGCATCCACCGAGAAGGCGCCGATGCGCTGCACCGGCTGCAGCGTGCAGCCGGCCAGGCCGCACAGCCGCTGCAGCGGCCCGGCCCAGTGCGGGTGGCGGGCGGCCAGCGTGTCGCGCCACAGCAGCGTGGCCTGGGCCAGGGCCAGCAGCAGCAGCAGCGCGGCCGCCACGCTGGCGGCCACGCGCACCGGCTTGCGCCGCCACAGCGCGGCGCGCTCGGCCACCCGCACGAACTCGAGCGTGGGCTCGGGCGGTGCAGCGGGCGGCTGCGGAAACGCCGCCATCGCCGCCAGGGCCGGCGCCGCGGCATGCGCCGGATCGGCCAGCGTGGCGGCCAGGCCGTCGGCCACCGGGGCCGAGGGCGTGTCGGCCGGCGTGTCGTCCTGGCGCGCCAGGCGGCCGGGCAGGCCCGGGTCGTGCGCCGCCACGCGGGTGGCGGCGGGCGCGTCGGGGTGGCTGTGCGGGGGGATGGCCGGGGGGCTGTCGGGCGCCGCGGCCAGGTCTGGGCTCGGGGCCTCGGCGCTGGGCGGCGGGGCGGCATCGGCGGCTTGTTGCGCTGACGCTTCGAGCGCCGGCTCGGCCGTGGCTGTGGCAGGTGCGGACGCTGGCGCGGCAGGTGCGGGCGCGCCCGCGGCGGCCGGCGCGTCCACCGGCTCGCGCGATGGCGTGCGCAGCAGCAGGCCCGGCAGCGGGTCGACGGTGCTGCCCAGCGCGTCGAGGTGGGCGAGGGCATCGTCGGCACCGTTCGGCAGATCGCGCGGCAGGGCTGGCGGTGCGGCTTGCGCTGCGGCTTGCGGCGAGATGGGCGGCGAGAGGGGCGCCTCGTCCCAGCGCTCGGCCAGGTCGGGCGCCTCGGCCGGCGCGGCCGACGGCAACGGCCGCGCGGCGGCGGCCTGGGGCGGCACCGGCTGGCCAGTGGCCATGTCGATCAGGTCATCGGCGGCATTGAACACGCCGGCGCAGCGGCCGCAGCGCACCCAGCCCTCGGACACACGCAGCTGGTCGTGCACCACGCGGAACACGGTGCCGCAGGTCGGGCAACGTGAAGCCAGGCTCATCGGCGTGGCGGCCCGGGTGGCAGGTGCCGGGTGTCGATGGCTGGGGGGCGGGCGCGCATGGTGGCGGCGATGATGCCATGCAGATCGGCCCGGCCGCCGGGCCGGCGGCGGACTCAGCGCAGCGGGCGCTGCGCGGTCATCAGGATCCAGCCGTCTTCGCTGTCGCTGACCTCGAGCGCCAGCCAGGGCGCGTAGGCGGCCTTCAGCTCGTCGGCCTGGCGTTCCAGGATGCCGGCCAGCACCAGGTGGCCGCCGGGCGCCACATGGCTGGCCAGCAGCGGGGCCAGCAGCTTCAGCGGCGTGGCCAGGATGTTGGCCAGCACCAGCGGGTACTCGCCACGCGCGCCGCCCTCGGCACCGTCGGGCAGCGCCGCCTGCAGCGTCACGCCGTTGGCGGCGGCGTTGTCGCGGGTGGATTGCACCGCGGCTTCGTCGATGTCCACCGCGTCGATGCCGCTGGCGCCATGCAGCGCCGCGCCGATGGCCAGGATGCCCGAGCCGCAGCCGTAGTCGAGCACGCGCTGCCAGCCGGCGGCCAGCGCCGGGGCGTGGTTGGCGGTCCAGCGCAGGCACATGCGCGTGGTCGGGTGGGTGCCGGTGCCAAAGGCCAGGCCGGGGTCGAGCCGGATCACCTTCTCGGCCGCGGCCGGCGCCTCGTGCCAGCTGGGCACGACCCAGAAGCTGGGCGTGATCTCCACCGGCGTGAACTGCGACTGGGTGAGCCGCACCCAGTCCTGGTCGGCCACCTCGCGCAGCGCCAGCACCTGCACCGTGGCGGCCCATTCCTGGGCCATCACCAGCGCGGCGGCCTCGGTGGCCTCGGCCTCGCTGGCAAACAGCGCGGTGATGTCGCTGCGCTGCCAGCCCTCGCGCGGCGCGGGCATGCCGGGCTCGCCGAACAAGGCCTGCTCGGCCTCGGTGCCGGCATCGGCATCGGCCACCGAGACCGACAGCGCCTCCAGCTCGTCGACCAGCGCCTCGCTGACCGACTCCACCAGCGCCTCGGGCAGGCGCAACACCAGTTCATGCATGCGATGTCACCTCAGCGTTTATGGTGTTCCAGCCACTTCTCGAGGTAGTGGATGCTGGTGCCGCCCTCGACGAACTTGGCGTCCACCATCAGCTCGCGGTGCAGCGGGATGTTGGTGGAGATGCCCTCCACCACCGTCTCGCTCAGCGCGGTGCGCATGCGCGCCAGCGCCTGCTCGCGGGTGTCGCCGTGCACGATGATCTTGCCGATCATCGAGTCGTAGTTGGGCGGCACCATGTAGTTGGTGTAGACATGCGAATCGACCCGCACGCCGGGGCCGCCCGGGGCGTGCCACACGGTGATGCGGCCGGGCGAGGGCGTGAACTTGAACGGGTCTTCGGCGTTGACCCGCACCTCGATGGCGTGGCCGCGCATCTGCACCTGGCGCTGCGTGAACGGCAGCTTCTCGTTGGCGGCGATGCGGATCTGCATCTGCACGATGTCGACGCCGGTGACCAGCTCGGTCACCGGATGCTCCACCTGCACGCGGGTGTTCATCTCGATGAAATAGAACTCGCCGTTCTCGAACAGGAACTCGAAGGTGCCGGCGCCGCGGTAGCCGATCTTCTTGCAGGCCGCGGCGCAGCGGTCGCCGATGCGCTCGATGATGCGGCGCGGGATGCCCGGCGCCGGCGCCTCTTCGATGATCTTCTGGTGGCGGCGCTGCATCGAGCAGTCGCGCTCGCCCAGCCACACCGCGTTCTTGTGCTGGTCGGCCAGCACCTGGATCTCGATGTGGCGCGGGTTCTGGAGAAACTTCTCCATGTACACCGACGGATTGTTGAAGGCTGCACCCGCCTCGGCGCGGGTGGTCTGCACCGCGTGCAGCAGCGCCGCCTCGGTGTGCACCACGCGCATGCCGCGGCCACCGCCGCCGCCGGCGGCCTTGATGATCACCGGGTAGCCAATGGCCCGCGCCGCCTGCACGATGGCCTTGGCGTCGTCGGGCAGCGCGCCTTCCGAGCCCGGCACGCAGGGCACGCCCGAGCGGATCATGGCCTGCTTGGCCGAGACCTTGTCGCCCATCATGCGGATGGCGTCGGGCGTCGGGCCGATGAAGGTGAAGCCGCTTTTCTCGACCCGCTCGGCAAAGTCGGCGTTTTCGCTGAGAAAGCCGTAACCGGGGTGGATGGCCTCGGCGTCGGTCACCTCGGCGGCCGCGATGATGGCCGGCATGTTGAGGTAGCTCTGACCCGAGGCGGGCGGGCCGATGCACACCGACTCGTCGGCCAGCTTGACGTACTTGGCTTCGCGGTCGGCCTCGGAATACACCACCACCGACTTGATGCCCATCTCGCGACAGGCCCGCTGGATGCGGAGTGCGATCTCTCCGCGGTTGGCGATCAGGATCTTCTTGAACATGCGGTGCTGCCGACGCTCACTCGATGATGAACAGCGGCTGGCCGAACTCGACCGCCAGACCGTTCTCGGCCATCACCTTGGTGATGGTGCCGGACTTGTCGGCCTCGATCTCGTTCATGATCTTCATCGCCTCGATGATGCAGATGGCCTCGCCTTCCTTGACCTGCTGGCCGACCTCGCCCAGCGGCTTGGCGCCGGGGCTCGACGCGCGGTAGAAGGTGCCCACCATCGGCGACTTGACCACATGGCCGGTCTCTTCGGCCGGCGCGGCGGCCACGGCCGCTGCGGCGCCCGGGGCGGCGGCCACCGGTGCACCGGCGGGCGCCTGCGGGGCGGCCATCATCATCATCTGCGGCTGCACCATGCCGGCAGGGGCGGCGCCGGCCTTGACGATGCGCACCTTGCCTTCGGCCTCGGTGATCTCGAGTTCAGAGATGTTCGATTCCGACACCAGGTCGATCAGCGTCTTGAGCTTGCGCAGGTCCATGGGGGTGTTGCTCCGGTTCGGCGGCGCCGCAAGCGGCGCCACGGTGGGACGGCAGACCGCCTTGTCGCGATCTGAATTCATCTGCAGGGACTGAGGCCCGCTGGTGCTGCGTACGGCACCGAAAAGAGGGCGGATTGTGGCACAGTGATGACCCGGCGCCGTGAATTTTGCCGATTTTCTGGCTGGCGGCCGTTGGCGGCGCGTTGACCGGTAATGGCTTGAACTTCAACGACGATGCGCGATTTTCGCCATTGGCGCGCGGCCTGGGGGCGGCTTCTGCGTGGCCGCCGGGTCTGGCGTCAGAGGCGGGCCGCCCAGCCGCTCAGCTCGGCATAGCTGGTTTCGCCCAGCTTGCGCTGCGCAATGCGCCCGGCCGCATCCACCAGCACCGAAAACGGCAGGCCGCCGTGGGTGTTGCCCAGTGCCCGCACGAGCTCGGTGCCGTCCAGCCCGGCCAGGCCGATCGGAAAGCCCAGCTTCACGCGGCCGAGAAACTCGCGCACCGGCGTCGGCCCGTCGATGGCCAGGCCCAGCACCTGCCAGCCACGGCCGGCGAAATCGCGGTGAAAACGGTCGAGCTCGGGCAGTTCGCGCACGCACGGGGCGCACCAGGTGGCCCAGAAGTTGATGACCAGCGGCTTGCCGCGCAGGCTGGCCATGGCCAGCTCGCCGCCCTCGGGCCGGTCAAAACGCAGCGGCCACAGCGCCTGCAGCTCGGGCGAGCCGCCGGCGGCGGCGCCGCCTTGGCCGGCCGCCGCCGTGCCGTGCCCGCTGTCCGCGTGGCCGGCCGCCTGCTGCCGCCAGGCCAGGCCGGCACCGGCGGCGGCGGCCACCGCCGCCACCGCGCCGATCAGCAGCGGCCGGCGCGTGGCCCGGGTGGGGTGCTCGGGCTCGCTCATGGCGCGGGCGCCGGGTGGGGGGCGGTGTCGAGCAGGCGGCGCAGGGCGGCCAGGTCGCCACGCCAGCTGCGGCCGCGGGCGTCGGGCTTGAGCGCGCCGCGCAGGTCGTCGTGGTCGCGGATCACCAGGTGCACGGTGACCCAGTCGCCGAGCACGCGCGAGCGCTGGGCCAGGCTCAGCACGTCGATGCCGCCGCCATGGCCGTCGGGGCGGCTGCCCACGTCGTAGTCGAGGCCCAGGTTGATCAGCGCGATCTCGGTCGACTTGGTGTCGTCGCAGTACAGGTCGAGCACGATGGCCGAGCGCCGGGTGGCCGTGCCGCGCCACACCGCGCCGGCCAGGTGCGGGCGGAACTCGGCCAGGCGCTGCATCCAGGGCAGGGCCAGCTCGCGCAGTTCGCGCAGCTCGGCCGGCTGGGTGTCGGCGCAGAACAGGGCGAGGTACTCACGCACCTCGTCTTCGACCTGCTCGTTGGACGGCAGCTCGGACTGGCGCGCACCCTGGCGGCCCAGCGCCCGCAGCGCCTTGCGCTTGGCGCCGGCGTAGTCGAGGTCTTCGTCGACCACCAGCCGGGCGGCGGTGGCGGCGATCTCTTCGGCAAGGGTGACCATGGGCGCGATTGTAGAAAGCCGGCTCAGCCGTGCCGCCGCAGGGGCCAAGCGCCGTGGCGGCGCATCAGGGCAGTTCCACCGCGCCCATGCGCGCCGCGATGGTGCCGCTGCGCCCGGCCAGGTAGGCCGAGCCGGGAGATTTTTCGAAGCGCTTGGGCGCCGGCAGCATCACCGCCAGGCGTGCCGCCTGGCCGGGGCCCAGCGCCGCGGCATCCACCCGAAAGTAGTGCCGCGCCGCGGCCTGGGCGCCGAACACGCCCTCACCCCATTCGACATGGTTGAGGTAGATCTCGAGCATGCGGCGCTTGCCCAGGATCAGCTCGAGCTCGTAGGTCAGCACGATCTCCTGCAGCTTGCGCAGCGCCGTGCGTTCGCCCGACAGGAACAGGTTCTTGGCCAGCTGCTGGCTGATGGTGGAGCCGCCGATCAGCTTGGGCTCGACCCTGGGTCGCGGCTTGGCCGCGGTGGCGGGCGGCGGGGTGGCGCCCCTGGCCTGGCGGGCCGCCTGGCGCTCGGCCTGGCGTTCGGCCTGTTGCGCCAGCTGGGCGTTGCGCCGCTCGGCGGCGGCCTCGGCGCGCTGGTTTTTCTCCCAGGCGCGTTCGATGGCGTCCCACTCCACGCCGCTGTGGTCGGCAAAGCCGGCGTCCTCGCTGGCGATCACGGCGCGCTTGAGGTGGGCGGCGATGCGGCTGTCGTCGGCCCAGTCCTGGCGCCAGTCAATGCGCTGCTTCTCGACCAGCAGGCGCCAGGCCTCGCTGCGCTCGAAGCTGGTGGAGGCCGGGTCCAGCAGCGCCATCAAGGCGATGCGGCCGGCAAAAAACAGCTGCAGCGACAGGGCCGACAGCAGCAGCAGCGCCAGCACGCGCCAGGCCTGCGCGCGCCAGCCGGACAGAAGCTTGCTTGCCGCCATGTGCCGCGCCGCGCCTTCAGCCCTTGGTCGCCAGGCGGGCGCGCAGCGCGGCCAGCACCGGGGCGGTGTCGGGCCGCAGGCCGCGCCACAGCGCAAAGGCGCCGGCCGCCTGCTCGACCAGCATGCCCAGGCCGTCGCGGCCCACCGCGCCATGGGCCCGGGCCCAGTCGATGAAGGGCTGCGCGGCCGGGCCGTACATCAGGTCGACGGCCAGCGCGCCGGGCCGGAGCACCGCGGCCTCGACCGGCACGCCCTCGCCAGCCAGGCTGCTGGCGCTGCTGTTGATCACCACGTCGAAGGCGCCACCCCGGGCCGCATCGGCCAGGCCGCAGGCCTGCAGCGCCACGCCATGCGTGCGCGCCCAGGCGGCATGGCGCTCGACCAGGGCCTCGGCCTTGTCGCGGCTGCGGTTGGCCAGCCACACCTGGGCCGGCCGGCAGGCCAGCAGCGGGCCCAGCACGCCGGCCGCGGCGCCGCCGGCACCCACCAGCAGCACGCGCTGGCCGGCCAGCGGCACGCCCGCGCCGTGGGTGATGTCGCACATCAGGCCCTCGCCGTCGGTGTTGTCGGCCGTCCAGCCCTCGGCATCGAAGCGCAGCACATTGGCCGCCTGGGCCAGCGCGGCGCGCGGCGTGAGCTGGCGCGCCAGCGGCAGCACCTGGAACTTGAAGGGCACGGTGATGTTGCAGCCACGCGCCGGGCCCAGGCCGCGTGCCGCATCGGCGCTGGCGATGAAGCCACGCACCGTGGCCTCGAAGCCATCCAGCGGGCACTCGATGCGCTCGTACACCAGCGCCTGGCCGGTCTGGCGCGCGAACTCAGCATGGATGAAGGGCGACTGGCTGTGGGCCACCGGATGGCCGAGCACGGCGTAGCGGTCAGGAAGGGGGGCGGTCATGCGGGGCGGTCATGCGGGGCGGAACGGGATCAGGCGGGGTCAGGCAGGAGCGGGCGGCGGGCGCGGGCGGCAGCGGGCAGGCGAGATCAGCGCATCTGCGGCGCGCTGAGCGAGGTTTCCAGGCCCTCGTCGCGCGTGAAGCGAAAGCGCGACGAGACCACGATCTGGTCGGCCTGGTTGCGCATTTCGCCGTTGAAGCGGCCATAGGGCGCGGCGCCCTGCACGATGGCCAGCGCGCGCCGGTCCAGCGCCTTGTTGCCCGAGCTGTGCATGACCTCGGCGTCGACCACGCGGCCTTCCACATCGACGGTGATGTTCATCGTCAGCTCGCCATACAGCTTGCGGCCCTGGTGGGTGGGAAAGTCGCGCGTGCCGCGCTCCTCGACGCGGCGGCGCAGGCGGTCGTAGTACAGCGCGTACACCGCCTCGCGCGTGGCCGGGCTGATGAAGCGCTTGCGCGGCCGGGCGTTTTCTTCGGTGATGCGCTTCTCGATCTCGGCCATCTGCTTGAGCAGCTGGCGGCGGCGCTCCTCCTGCTCGCGGGCCTGGGGCGTGCCCTCGTCGCGCTGCGGGTCGGGTGGTGGCAGCTTGGCCAGCTCCTGGTGCACGCTGGCCAGCAGCTGCTGCTGCATCTGCTGCAGCTGCTCGATGCGGCGGTGGGCTTCGTCGCTGGCGTCGCCCAGCTCCACCTGGGCCGCCGCGGGCAGCGGCGAGGTGGCGCGGCCGGCGGCCGCATCGCCACCACCGGCCAGCGCCGCCTGGGCGATGGCCTGGGCCTGGGTGGGCGGCTCCTGGCCCCGCGCGTTGACCAGGATCACCTCCAGCGGCGTGTCGCGGAACACGCGCTCGAAGCGCTCGGGGTCGACAAAGCGCATCGTCAGCAGCCCGGCATGCACGCCCACCGACAGTGCCAGCGCCCACTGCAGCACGCCCAGGCGCCGCCACCAGCGCCCCGGGCGCGCCGCGGCCGCCAGGGCGCCCGGGCCGCCAGCGGCCAGCGTCGGCCGCGGCTCGGGCGGTGCCGATGGCTGCATCTGGGTGTCGGCAAAGCCGACGAAGGGCGAATCGCCGGCCGACGGCGGCAGCACGCCGCGCGCCGGCCGGCCCGGCACCGGCATGGCCGGGCCGCTGCTGTTGCGTCCAGTGGGCGCCATGTCAGGGTGCTGGTGCGGGTGGCCTGCCTGCCGGGCGGGCGGGTCAGTCGGCCGCTGGCGCGGCGGGCGCCGTGGCGGGGGGGGCCGTGCCATCGGCGACAGGGCCATTGGCGTCTGTGGCCGTGGCCGCGGGCGCGTCAGGGCCGTCGGCGGCATCCGCCAGGTCGATGGCCAGGGCCAGCGGGCTGGCGGCCTGGGCGGCGTCGTCGTCTTCGTCGGCGCCGTCATCGGCTGCGGCGGGGGCGGCCCCGGCGTCGTCCAGGCGCTGTGCCAGCGAGGCATGCACGTCCAGCGTCAGCAGGTCGATGCCGGTGATGCGCACGCGCACATGCGTGCCGCGCGGCAGGCCTTCGCAGCCGAGGGCGCGAAACACCAGCGGCAGCGTATCGGCACGCACCAGGCCGTCCTTCATGGTGGCGGCATCGAGCTCGGCCACGCCCTGCTGCTGCAGCCAGCGCAGCGCCCAGAAGCGTTCGATGCCGTGCTGGAAGTCGTTGTAGGCGCTGTAGGCGGTGTCGAAGGACGAGATCACCGAGAACAGCATCGCGTCCTTGGGCTTGAACGGCGCGGCCAGCGCGGCGGTGCGGCCATGGCGCGCGCAGGCGATGATCTGCCACTGGTTGACCAGGTCGGTATAGCGCCGCAGCGGGCTGGTGGCCCAGGTGTACTGCGCCACGCCCATGCCGGCATGCGGCAGCGGCCGGGTGCCCATGCGCACCTTGATGCCCGGCAGCAGGCTGGCCTGGCTGCGGTAGATGCCCGGCACGCCATGCTCGGCCAGCCAGCCACCCCAGCGGCTGTTGGCCAGGATCATGGCCTCGCTGACGATCAGGTCGAGCGGCGCGCCGCGGCGGCGCTCGGTGATGCTCACCGTCTCGTGCCCTTCGGGCTCGGTCTCGCGGTCACCATCCAGGCGGAAGTTGTAGTCAGGGCGGTTGAAGTTCTCGGGCTTGCCGCGCACCACCTCGCGCTGCGCCTTCAGGTGCCGCGCCAGCCGGAAGCAGAAGGCCAGCTCGGCCGCGAACGGGTACTCGGCCACCGCCTCGCCGGTGAGGCTGGCCTCGGTGACCGATTCATCGAGCTGGTCGTGGCGCAGGTTGGCGGCGATCGGCACCCGCTCGAGCCGGGTCTCGGCCGACTTGAGCTCCAGCGTGGCCTCGTCGAAGCGAACGTAAAGGCTCACCGCCGGGCAGTCACGGCCCTCGATCAGCGTGTAGGCCTGCACCACCGCGTCGGGCAGCATGGTGATCTTCCAGCCCGGCATGTAGACGGTGGACAGGCGCTCGCGCGCCACCTTGTCCACCGGCGAGTCGGGCGTGATGGCCAGCGCCGGTGCGGCGATGTGCACGCCGAACACGATCTCGCCGGTGCCCAGGCCGGTGACGCTGAGCGCGTCGTCGATCTCGGTGGTGAGCGAATCGTCGATCGAAAAGGCCTGCACCGCGGCCAGCGGCAACTCGTCCTTGATCTCGGGCGCCTGCAGCGCCGGAAAGCCCGTGCCCTTGGGAAAGGTCTCGAACAGAAAGCGCCGCCAGTGGAACTGGTAGGGGCTGTCGATCGCGCCGGCGCCCTGCAGCAAATCCAGCGGCGCACGCTGGCTGCGCTTGGCAGCCTCGACCACGGCCTTGTATTCGGGGCCGTTCTTGTCGGGCTTGAACAGGATGCGGTAGAGCTGCTCGCGCACCGGCGCCGGGCAGCTGCCGGCGGCCAGCTCGGTGGCCCAGGCCTCGATCTGCGCGGCGATCTGCGCCTTGCGCTCGATGGCCAGCAGCGCGGCCTTGACGATTTCTTCAGGCGCCTTCTTGTACTGGCCCTTGCCGGCGCGGCGGAAGTAGTGCGGCGCCTCGTGCAGGCACAGCAGCGCGGCGGCCTGCTGCTCGGGGCCGGCCTTGGCGTCGAAGTACTCCTTGGCCAGCTCGCTGAAGTGGAACTCGCCCTCCGGGGCGAACTGCCAGGCCAGATCGGGGTCGATCTCGGCCGCCATGGCCTGGGCCGCGGCCAGCAGCGCGGCCGGCTCAGGCTTGGCGAAGCGCAGCAGCACATTGGCCAGCTTGACCTTGACACGTTTGCCCGAATCGAGCTCGATCTGCATCGAACTCTCGGCTTCGGACATCACACGGCCGGCGAGGAACTTTCCGGCTTCATCGAACAGGGCGTAATTCACCCGGCCGATTGTCCCATCCCCAGCGGGTGGTATCGCGAACCTGCTTGGCGGGTGGCCCCGCGTACCCGCGGGGCCGGGTGCCCCAGCGGGCCGAGCGCCGGGCCGCCCCAAGCCGGCCCGCACCCGCCTGGCGGGTGGCCCCGCGTACCCGCGGGGCCGGGTGCCCTCTGTACCTACACGGTCATGCCGCCCGACACCTCGATCACCGCGCCGTTGATGTAGCTGGCCTCGTCGCTGGCCAGGAAGGCGTAGACGTTGGCAATTTCCTCGGGTCGGCCCAGGCGGTGCAGCGGCACCTGCTCGCGCATGTGCTCGAGCACCTTGTCGGGCACGGTGGCCAGGATCGGCGTCTCGACGAAGCCGGGCGCCACGGCATTGCAGCGCACGCCCTTGGGGCCCAGCTCGCGGCTCCAGGTCTTGGTGAAGCCGATCACACCGAACTTGCTGGCGGCGTAGTTGGTCTGGCCGAAGTTGCCGTAGATGCCGACCACGCTGCTGGCATTGAGGATCACGCCGCTGCCTTGCGCGCACATCAGGTCGGCCACGGCCTGGCTGGCGTTGAACACGCCGCGCAGGTTGACGTCGATCACCGCGTCGAACTGCTGCGCGCTCATCTTCACCAGGCGCGCGTCTTGGGTGATGCCGGCGTTGTTCACCAGCACGTCCACGCGGCCGAAGCGCGTCTTCACCGCGGCCACCATGGCGTCGAGCGCCGGGCGGTCGGTGACGTTGAGCGCAAAGCCCATGGCCTGGGCGCCGCGCGCCTGCACCGCGGCCACGGCGGCGTCCACGCCGGCCGGCTGGAGGTCGCAGACGACGACGATGGCGCCTTCGTCGGCAAACTTCAGCGCGGTGGCCAGGCCGATGCCCTGGGCGGCGCCGGTGATGATGGAAACCTTGTTCTTCAGTCGCATAGGTTCAGAAAGCTCAGCACGAAGGGAAGGTGGTCGTCGAAGTCGCTGATCGCGTGGTCGCTGCCATCCAGCAGGCGCACCGTGGCGCCGGGGTAACGCCCGGTCATCTCGCGCCAGCTCAGCACCTCGTCGCCCTGGGCGATCACGGCGCCGTAGCGGTCGGGCCGGGTGATGGCCGGCGGGGTGAGCGCGCGCAGCTCGGCAATGAACTCGGGGCGGAAGAAAAAGCGCTGGTCGGGGTCGTGAAACGCCGTCTGCTCGCCGATGTAGGCCGCCAGGTCGCGCGCCGGGTCCACCGCCGGGTTCAGCAGCATCGCGCGGCAGCCGGTGGCCTCGGCCACCGCGGTGGCGTAGAAGCCGCCCAGCGACGAGCCCACCACGGCCATGCCCGCGCGCGGCCAGTCGGCGATCAGCGCCTGGATCAACGCCCAGGCCGCCGCCGGCGAGGGCGGCAGCTGTGGGCAGCACCACTGCACATCGGGCCGCTGCGCCGCCATCCAGGCCTGCATGCGCTGCGCCTTGAACGACCGCGGCGACGAGCGAAAGCCGTGCAGGTAGAGCAGGTGCGTGATCATCGAAACGCCGTCCGGGCGGGCGCCGGGCCGCGCCCACGCCGCCCGGCCACCGGCTTGGCGGGTGGGGCCGGTACGTTGGCACCGGGCGCCGTCATGATCCGATGGCGCGCATGAACTCGGCGCGCAGCGTGGCGTCGTCGGCCAGGCAGCCGGCGAAGGCCTGGGTCACCACGCGCTCGTCGCCACGGCGGTCTTCGCCCAGCAGCAGGCACAGCTGCTCGGCCTCGATCACGCAGGCTGCGCCGTGGGCGTGGCCGTGGCTGAGCAGTGCATCGGCGATGTCGCGGCTCATCCACTCTTGGTAGGTGAAGCGGTGGCCGATGGCGTCCACCAGCCGCGCGATGCGGCCAAAGCCGTGCAGCCGCCCGCCCGGCACATAGGCCACATGGGCCACGCCGCGAAAGGGCAGCAGGTGGTGCGGGCACACGCCGTGCACGGCGATGCCGCGCACCACCACCATGTCGCTCCGCGGGTCGGCAAAGCCCTCGCCCAGCACCTCGGCGGGGTTCAGCGCATAGCCGCCGAGCAGGCGCTTCTCCCACAGCTCGCGCACCCGCTGCGGCGTCTTGCCGGTGTGCACGCCCTCGGCCGGCACGCCGCAGGCGCGCATCAGGTCGGCAACGGCGCGTTCAAAGGCCGGCGCGTCAAAGGCGCCGCTGCGCGGGATGCCGACACTGCCAGGCGCCGGCGGTCTGCCCGGACCGTGATCGTGGTGATCCTCGTGCGGGCAGGTGTCGGTCATGTCAACGTCCCATGCTGGCCAGTGGCGCGTGCGTCGCACGAATGAGGCGCACCCCAGCGGCCGCCGCCGGCGGTGCTTCGGGGCGAGTTCACGCCAGTGCCTTCAGCAGCTTGTCGTGGATGCCGCCAAAGCCGCCGTTGCTCATCACCAGCACATGGTCGCCGGGCTTGGCGGCACGCACGATCTGCGCCACCAGCTTGTCGATATCGTCGCTCACCACGGCCTGGGGGCCCATCGGCGCCAGGGCCTCGGCGGCGCTCCAGCCGTAGTTGCCCTGCAGACAGAAGGCCAGGTCGGCTTCTTCCAGGCTCCAGGGCAGCTGGGCCTTCATGCTGCCCTGCTTCATGGTGTTGCTGCGCGGCTCGAACACCGCCAGGATGCGCTCGAGCCCGACCTTGCGGCGCAGGCCGTTGACCGTGGTGCGCATCGCCGTGGGGTGGTGGGCAAAGTCGTCGTAGACCCGCACCACACCGCCACCGCGCGGCACCTCGCCCTTCAGCTCGAGCCGCCGCCGCACGTTCTCGAAGCTGGCCAGCGCCGCGGCGGCCACCTCGGGGGCCACGCCCACGTGCTCGGCCGCGCCGATGGCGGCCAGCGCGTTGAGCTGGTTGTGCTCGCCCAGCAGGCCCCATTCAACCCGCGCGATCTTCAGGCTGCCGCGCAGCACGTCAAAGGCATGCGGCTCGCCGCGGGCACGCAACGCGCCGGGCTCTTCCTTGCGGGCGCCAAAGCGCTGCACCTCGCTCCAGCAGCCGCGCGCCAGCACGCGGTTGAGCGACTCTTCGCGGATGTTGACCACCAGCCGGCCCTTGCCCGGCACGGTGCGCACCAGGTGGTGGAACTGGGTCTCGATGGCGCCAAGGTCGGCAAAGATGTCGGCGTGGTCGTACTCGAGGTTGTTGAGGATGGCGGTGCGCGGCCGGTAGTGCACGAACTTGCTGCGCTTGTCGAAAAACGCGGTGTCGTACTCGTCGGCCTCGATGACGAAGGTCTCGCCCGCGCCCAGGCGTGCCGACACGCCAAAGTTCAGCGGCACGCCGCCCACCAGGAAGCCGGGCTGGAGCCCCGCCTGCTCCAGGATCCAGGCCAACATCGAGGTGGTGGTGGTCTTGCCATGCGTGCCGGCCACGGCCAGCACATGGCGTGGCCGGCCGGGCTGCCGCAGCACGTTCTCGGCCAGCCATTGCGGGCCGCTGATGTAAGGCGCGCCGGCATCGAGCACCGCCTCCATCAGCGCGTTGCCCCGCGTGACCACGTTGCCGATCACGAACAGGTCGGGCTGCAGCGCCAGCTGCTCGGCGCCAAAGCCCTCGATCAGCTCGATGCCGAGTGCGCGCAGCTGGTCGCTCATCGGCGGGTAGACGTTGGCATCGCAGCCGGTGACGCGGTGGCCGGCTTCGCGGGCGATGGCGGCCATGCCGCCCATGAAGGTGCCGCAAATGCCCAGGATATGGATGTGCATGCGGCCATTCTAGGCAGCGGGTGCCCGGCACCGCCGATGGCCGTGCGGCGGGCCGCCGCGCACAATCGGCCGATGTTCGGCTGGATCGTCTCGCACCCCTGGGCCTACCCGGCGCTGGAGGTGCTGCACATCAACGGCATCGGCCTGCTGCTGGGCAGCCTGGTGCTGCTGGAGCTGCGCGTGTGGGGCCTGGGCCGCGCGCTGCCGCTGCCCGCACTGGCGGGCCTGGCGCTGCCGGTCACGCTGGCGGGTTTCGGGCTGGCCGCCGCCAGCGGCCTGCTGATGTTTGCCGGCCAGGCGGTTGAACTGCTGGGCCAGCGCCTGTTCACGCTGAAGATGCTGCTGATCGCCGTGCTGGGCTGCAATGCGGCGGTGTTTCATGCGCGCGGCGCGCTGCAGCACCCCGATGCCTGGGCGCGGCTGCAGACCGCGCTGTCGCTGGGGGGATGGCTGGTGGTCATCGTGCTCGGCCGCTGGCTCGGCTACGTTTGAGGCCTTCGCGCCAAACCCCGGGAGTGATCCGATGAACGCCCTGCAACGCCGCCAGCTGCTGCTGGCCGCCCCCGCGCTGTGGGCCTGGCCCGCTGCACGGGCCCACCATGGCTGGAGCAGCTTCGACCAGACCCGGCCGCTGTGGCTGGAAGGCCGGGCGCAGAAGGTGAGCTGGAAGAACCCGCATGCCGAGCTGCAGCTGGAGCTGGCGGCCACGCCGGCCCTGCCGGCCGACCTGGCCACGCGGGCATTGCCGGCGCAGACCGCGCCGGTGGACGGCAAGGCCCTGCTGGCTGCCACGCGCCTGCCGCGGCGTGGTGACCGGCTGTGGCAGATCGAGCTGGCGCCGCTGACGCGCCTGCAGGCCTGGGGCGTGCCCGAGATCACCGCCGGCCAGGCGCTGGCGGTGCTGGGTTTTGGCTTCGCCGACGAAAAGGGCGACGCGGTGCTGCGGGCCGAATACCTGTGGCTGGCCGGCAAGGCCTACGGCCTGCGCTCGTCACCGGCCTGAGTGCCGGCCCGCGCGGCACAAAGCCGCTCAGGCCAGCAGGCCCTGGCGGCCGGCCCATTCGGCGCCGGGCGCCAGCAGCACCGGCGTGTCGATGGCCGCCGCCTCCACGCACAGGAAGTGCTGCCAGTCTTCGTCGGGCAGGTCCGACAGCTCGGCGGCCTTGTCAGGGCCGGGGTTCCACACCACGGTGTCGGGCAGGCCTTCCTGATCGATCTGCAGCCTGCCGAAGCCGCTGGCCAGCTGGAACGGGTGCTGCACTTCGCAGTACACGCGGTCGATCTCGCCCACAAAGCCGATCGGGTCGAACTCCTGGTGGCAGCGCTCGCCGTCGTTGACCATGTCCTCGTAGACCAGGTCGTGCACGCCGTGCAGTCGCGCCTTCAGCAGGTCGTCGATGCGCAGGTAGGTGTGCAGCGCGGTGCTGAACTCGAAGCTGCTGCTGCCGGTGTTGGTGACGGCCAGCTCCACATCCAGCTGCTTGCCCGACACCACCAGGGTCAGCTCGGCCTCGAAGTCATGCGGCCACAGCGCGCGCGTGGCCTCGTCGCTCACCAGCCTGAGCACGCCGATGGCTGCGCCGCCGCGCTGCACGCCTTCGGCCCACTGCCAGGGGGTGGTGCGGGCAAAGCCGTGCCGCGGCAGCGGCCCGCGCGCCGCAAACTGCGGAAAGCACACCGGAATGCCGCCACGCACCGCCTGGCCGGGGCCGGCCACGGCCTCGGGCGAGAGGTACAGGCGCTCTTCGTCGCCGGCCGGAATCCACGACACGATGTGTGCGCCATGCAGCAGCACGATGGCCTGCGCGCCATCGGGCGACACCAGGCACATGGCCGGCTGGCCGAGCACGGTCACCGGCTCGATCATGGGGCCGCCTTGTGCAGGTCGGCAAAGGCCTCGGCCGCCGCCGCCACGGTGGCGGCGATGTCGGCCTCGGTGTGCGCCGCGCTCACAAAGCCGGCCTCGTACAGCGCCGGGGCCAGGTACACGCCCCGGTCGAGCATGCCGTGGAAAAAGCGGTTGAAGCGCGCCTTGTCGGTGGCCATCACCGCGTTGTAGTGCTGCGGCAGGCTGTCGAAGAAGAAGAAGCCGAACATGCCGCCCTGGCTGTCACCGCAGAACGGGATGTCAGCCGCCTGCGCGGCACGGGTCAGGCCCGCCACCAGGCTCTGGGTCTTGGCGGCCAGCGCCTCGTAGAAGCCGGGCTTGGCGATTTCGGTCAGCGTGGCCAGGCCGCAGGCGGTGGCCACCGGGTTGCCGCTCAGCGTGCCGGCCTGGTACACCGGGCCCAGCGGCGCCAGGTGCTTCATGATCTCGCGCGTGGTGCCAAAGGCCGCCAGCGGCATGCCGCCGCCGATGACCTTGCCGAACACGCTGATGTCGGGCGCAAAGCCGGGAATGGCCTGGGCGTACAGGCTTTGCGCGCTGCCGAGCGCAACGCGAAAGCCGGTCATCACCTCGTCAAAGACAAACAGCGCGCCATGCTGCTTGCACAGCGCGTGAATGCGTTGCACAAAGGGCACCTGCGCACGCACGAAATTCATGTTGCCGGCGATCGGCTCGATCATCACGCAGGCGATCTCGGCGCCATGGGCGGCAAATGCCGCCTCGATCTGCTCGAGGTTGTTGTACTCGAGCACCAGCGTGTGCTGCACCACCTCGGCCGGCACGCCGGCGCTGGTGGGGTGGCCAAAGGTGGCCAGGCCCGAGCCGGCCTTCACCAGCAGCGCGTCGGCATGGCCGTGGTAGCAGCCCTCGAACTTGATGATCTTGCTGCGGCCGGTGGCGCCGCGCGCCAGGCGGATGGCGCTCATGCCGGCCTCGGTGCCGCTGCTCACCAGCCGCACTTGCTCGATGCTGGGCACCAGCGCGATGATGGCCTCGGCCAGCTCGACCTCGCGCTCGGTGGGCGCGCCGAAGCTGAAGCCCTCCAGTGCGGCCTTCTGCACCGCCTCGAGCACGGCCGGATGGCCATGGCCCAGGATCATCGGGCCCCAGGAGCCGATGTAGTCGATCAGGCGCTGGCCCTCGGCGTCCCACATGTAGGCGCCATGCGCGCGGGCAATGAAGCGCGGCGTGCCGCCCACGGCGCGAAAGGCGCGCACGGGCGAGTTCACGCCGCCGGGAATGACGCGCTGGGCGCGTTCGAACAGGGCTTGGTTGCTGGTGGTCATCACGAAGGAACGGATCGGTGGGCGCTCAGTGCATGCGCCGCGGCGGCGGCTTGGCGGCCTTGGGTTCGGCCGGCTCGGCGGCGCTGGCGGCTGGCGCGGCGGCCGCAGCCGGTGCGCCGGCTTCGCCTTCGGCGCCCTCCTCGGCCGGGGGCAGGGCCCAGAAGAAGCGGTCGGGCACCACACCGCCCATGCCCGGGCGGAAGCCCGAATCGAGGGTCTGGTCCATGAAGGCCAGGGCCTCGCCAACGGCAGCCTGCAGCTCGGTGCCCGAGGCCAGCAGCGCGGCCAGCGCGGCGCTCAGGGTGTCGCCGGCACCAACGAAGGCGGTGTCGAACATCTCGAACTTCTCGCCGGTGATCGCGCCCTGCGGCGAGGCCAGCACGTTGTCGATGTACTGCTCGGTGCCCTTGCTCGGCAGCATGATGCCGGTCACCAGCACATAACGCGTGCCGCGTTCGCCGGCGGCCACCGCCAGCTCGCGCGCCGAGGGCGGGCGCTCGCTGTCCCAGTCGGGCAGCAGAAAGTCGGTCAGCGTCTTGTGGCTGCCCACCAGCAGCTCGGTGGCCGGCAGGATCAGGTCGCGAAAGGCCTCGTGGTAGGGCTGGGCCTGGTCTTCATCAAGCCAGCCCAGGTTGGGCAGGTACGAGACCAGCGGCACATCGGGGTAGTCGGACAGCACCTCGGCCACCGCGCTGACGCCTTCGGCGCTGCCCAGGAAGCCGACCTTCCAGCCGGCCACGGTGATGTCTTCGAGGATGGTGCGCGCCTGCTCGGTGACGACGTCGGCGTCGATCGGATGGTGGTCGAAGATCTCGGCCGAGTCGCGCATCAGGACGCCGCAGGTGATCGGCAGCGCATGCGCGCCCATGGCCGCCAGCGTGGCCACATCACCGGCGCTGCCGCCGGCGCCGCTGGGGTCGGCCACGTTGAAGCTCAGCACGCAGGCCGGCGCGGGCGCCTCCTGCAGCGCTTCGTCGCCGGGCTCGGCGGCCTGGTCGGCGCCAGGGGCGCCGGCGGCGGTGCCGGGCGCTTGGCCGGGAGGGGGGCGGGAGGTCATCGATGGCGGGTCCGTTGGGTCTGACGGCTGGCGCGGCGCTGGCCGCGTCAGGAACCCGTCAGGCGGGAGGAAGAGGAAATTCGGGCGCGAGCTGCGGGCCGCACGAAAGGGGGCGGGAACCCGTGGCTACAATGCCAGCTTCATTGTAGTGACCTGCCCGACAACGTGACTGAACCGCGCACCTGGATGTGCCTCATCTGCGGCTGGATCTACGACGAGGCCGCGGGCGACGCCGAGCATGGCATCGCCCCCGGAACCCGCTGGGAAGACGTGCCCATGAACTGGACCTGCCCCGAGTGTGGTGCCCGCAAGGAAGACTTCGAGATGGTGCCGGCCTGACCGTGCACCACGGGGCGTCCATGCTTGCCCATCGCCCGAGTCGGCCACATTGCCCGAACTGAGGATCGCCTGACGTGGACGACGTTCTGCCCACCCCTTCCTCGGTGTCGTCCGGGGGCAGCACCCGGGTGCTGGTCATCGACGACAGCAACACCATCCGGCGCTCGGCCGAGATATTCCTCAAGCAGGGCGGCCACGAGGTGGTGCTGGCCGAGGATGGCTACGACGCCTTGGCCAAGGTCAGCGACAACACGCCCGACCTGATCTTCTGCGACATCCTGATGCCGCGCCTGGATGGCTACCAGACCTGCGCCATCATCAAGCGCAACCCGCGCTTTGCCCGCGTGCCGGTGATCATGCTGTCGTCCAAGGACGGGCTGTTCGACAAGGCGCGTGGCCGCATGGTCGGCTCGGAAGACTACCTGACCAAACCCTTCACCAAGGAACAGCTGCTGCGCGCGGTCGAGCAGTTCAGCCGGGCGGCCGCGGCCCCGGGCGGCGTCGAGCCGTCCGACCCCCCCAAACGCTGAGCGACTGCGCGGGCACGATCCGGGAGAATCATCCGATGCCAGTGCACAACATCCTGCTCGTCGACGACTCCAAGACCGAACTGCACGTTCTGTCGGAGATGCTGCGCCGCGAAGGTTTTCGCGTGCGCACCGCCGAGACCGGCGAAGAGGCGCTGCGGCGCCTGGCCGAAGAAAAGCCCGACCTGATCCTGATGGACGTGGTGATGCCGGGGCAGAACGGCTTCCAGCTCACCCGCACGATCACGCGCGATCCGCGTTATGCCGGCATGCCGGTGATCATGTGCACCAGCAAGAACCAGGAGACCGACCGGGTCTGGGGCCTGCGCCAGGGTGCCAAGGACTACGTGGTCAAGCCGGTCAAGGCCGAAGAGCTGCTGGCCAAGATCCGCCAGTTCGACTGACCCACGCCCACCCCGGAACCCACACCCGACATGGCCAACAAGGATGCGCTGCGCGCTTTGCAGACCCGCCTCGCCGAGCGCATGCAGCAGGTGCGCAGCGAGCAGCCCGGCGTTTCGTGGCTGGCGGTCGATTGCGGCGGCCAGGGCCTGCTGTTTCCGCTGAAGGAGGCTGGCGAGATCTTCGACACCGGCACCATGGTGGCGGTGCCGCACACCCAGCCCTGGTTCAGCGGCGTGGTCAACCTGCGTGGCGGTGTGTGCTCGGTGGTCGACATGGCCTCGTTCCTGGGGCTGCGCGAGGCCGGTGGCCCCTTGCCCGAACATGCACGGCTGGTGGCCTTCAATGCCGCGCTGAACGTCAACGGCGCGCTGCTGGTGGATCGGCTGGAGGGCTTGCGTCACGCGGCCGACATGCAGGCCACCGAAGAAACTGATGACAATGCATCGCGCCCGGCCTTTGCGCCGGCGCGTTGGCGCGATGCAGCCGGACGCGAGTGGCAGGAGATCAGCCTGGCCGGTCTGGCGCACGAGCCGCAATTTCTGGCCATCGCTGGCTGACAAGACAAGCCGGGCGAGCGCTGGCCGCCGCCCAGGTGAGCCGCGCCGCGGCCGAGCAAGTAGGGAAAGGGATGTAATGGGCTTCCTGGACAAACTCAAGGGCAACCGGCGCGGTGACGAGGCGGGGGGTGCCAACGCGCCAGCCAACTTCGACGAGCTGCAGGCGGCGATGGACGCTGGCCAGGTGCCCGCGGGACGCGCTGCCGAGCCGGGCGATTCGGTGCTCGAGGCGCCCTCGGTGGCCTCGACCCTGGTGCCGGCCGAGACCGACAGCGCCATCATCTCGGAGATGCCCCCGTCCGACGCCCGTGGCGATTTCAGCGATTCGCGTCAGAACCTGGCCGCCGTGGCCGGTGCCGGCGCGGCCGCCGCGGGCCTGCCGCTGATCGGCCAGCGCCCGGTGGCCGAGCAGCAGCGCATCCTGGCCATCGTGCTGGGCGTGGGCTTGCTGCTGCTGGTGCTGTCGACCGTGTTTGCCCTCACCTCGGCCAGCCGCAACTCGGCCCAGGTGGCGGCCACCGGCCATTCGCTGATGCAGTCGCAGCGCCTGGCCAAGGCGGTGTCGCAGGCGGTGGTGGGCAACGCCCCGGCCTTCGTCGAAGTGAAGGACGCCGTCTCGGTGCTGGCCAACAACGCCCGCGCGCTGAAGGACGGTGGTACCGGCATCTCGGCCGTCTCGGGTGCCGCGCTGGACCAGCTGACGCCGCTGATGCCGATGGTCGACCGCGCCGAGAAAAACGCCACCATCGTGCTCGGTCAGCAAAAGACGCTGACCCAGGTGGGCGAGGCGCTGCGCGCGATCAACCGCCAGTCGGTCGACCTGCTCGACACCGCCGAGACCGTGTCGTCGCTCAAGCTGCAGCAGGGCGCCTCGGCGGCCGAGCTGTCGGCCGTGGGCCAGGTGGTGATGCTGACCCAGCGCATCGGCAAGAGCGCCAACGAGTTCCTCACCACCGAAGGCGGCAGCCCCGAGGCGGTGTTTCTGCTCGGCAAGGACCTGAACACCTTCCGCGAGATCGTCGACGGCCTGATCGAGGGCAACGCCGAGCTGCGCCTGCCCGGCACCAAGGAGCCGCAGGCCCGTGAGCAGCTGGCCAAGCTGAAGACCCAGTTCGGCCAGACCCAGACCCAGGCCAGCGCCATCCTGAGCAACCTGCAGGGCATGTCCAGCGCGCGTGAAGCCCAGGGCGCGGTGATCAAGGACAGCGAACCGCTGCGCAAGGGTCTCGAAGGGGTGCAGGACGCGCTGGCCAGTGCCGGCGGCTTCCGCGCCGTGCACGTCATCGCACTGCTGCTGGGCGTGCTGATGATCGCCGCGGCGGCGTATGGTTTCCTGCGCCTGTTCGTCACCGACCAGGCCCAGCGCGCCGGCATCGCCGAGGCCCAGGCCCTCGAGGCCGAGCGCCAGGAGCAGGAAGCCAAGCGCGTCAACGACGCCAACCAGGCGGCCATTCTGCGGCTGATGAACGAGCTGCAGTCGGTGGCCGAGGGCGACCTGACCCAGCAGGCCACCGTCACCGAAGACATCACCGGTGCCATTGCCGACTCGGTGAACTACACCGTTGAAGAGCTGCGCAACCTGGTGTCGCAGGTGCAGGGCACGGCGGCCCGGGTGGCCGAGACCACGCAGCGCGTGGACGACACCTCCACCGAGCTGCTGGCCGCGTCGGACGAGCAGCTGCGCGAGATCCGCGAGACCGGCGAGTCGGTGCTGCAGATGGCCCAGCGCATCAACGAGGTGTCGGCCCAGGCGCAGCAGTCGGCACATGTGGCGCGGCAATCGCTGCGCGCCGCCGAGACCGGCCTGGCCGCGGTGCAGAACTCGATCGGCGGCATGAACTCCATCCGCGACCAGATCCAGGAAACCTCCAAGCGCATCAAGCGCCTGGGTGAAAGCTCGCAGGAGATTGGCGAGATCACCGAGCTGATCTCGGACATCACCGAGCAGACCAACGTGCTGGCGCTCAACGCCGCCATCCAGGCCGCTTCGGCCGGCGAGGCCGGTCGCGGCTTCTCGGTGGTGGCCGAGGAAGTGCAGCGACTGGCCGAGCGCTCGGGCGACGCCACGCGGCAGATCGCGGCCCTGGTCAAGACCATTCAGGCCGACACCCAGGATGCGGTGGGCGCCATGGCGCGCAGCACGCAGGGCGTGGTGGAAGGGGCCCAGCTGTCCGATGCGGCCGGCGCCGCGCTGGGCGACATCGACCGCGTGACGCGCCAGCTGGCCGAGCTGATCGAGGCCATTTCCGATCAGGCCCTGCGCGAGGCCGATTCGGCCAACGTGGTGGCCAACAACATCCAGCACATCTTCGCCGTCACCGAGCAGACTGGTGAAGGCACCCGATCCACCGCGCAGATGGTGCGCGAACTGTCGCGGACCGCCGAAGAGCTTCGGCAGTCGGTTGCACGGTTCAAGATCAGCTGAACAGCAGGCGGGCTCGCGCATGGCGCTCAACGGCGATCCGGTTGTCCAGGACGACCTCAGTGCCCTGTCGTGGGTGCACGACGAGCTGCGGCGTTCGCTCGACACCGCGCACAAGGCGCTGCGGCGTTACCTGAAAGAGTCTGGCGAGGGCAGCGATCTCGACCGCGTCGATCCAGCCGTGCTGCGCCAGGCGCGCAGCCAGCTGCACCAGAGCGTGGGTGTGCTCGAACTGGTGGCACTGGGTCCGGCCATCGAACTGCTGCGCGCGGCCGAGGCGGCGCTGCAGCGGCTGTCGGCCAAGACCCGGCTGATCACGCCGGCGGCGGTGGACACCATCGAGCGCGGCTCGTTCGCGCTGCTCGACTACATCGGCCGCCGGCTGGCCGGCAAGGCGGTGTCGCCGCTGGCCTTGTTTCCGCAGTACAAGGCACTGCAGGAGCTGGCCGGGGCCATCCGCATCCATCCGGCCGACCTGTGGCCGGTGCCGTTCACCTGGCGCCTGCTGCCGGCCGAGGCCGGCCTGCTGCCGCGCCACCCCGATGCCGGTGCGATCGGCGAGGTCGAATCCGACCTGCTGGCGCTGATGCGCGGTGCGCAGCCCAGCGTGGCCGCGCGCATGAGCGAGGTGTTTGCGGCCATCGGCGCCGGCACGCTGCAGGCCGCGCCGCATGACCGCGCGCACCAGCAGCTGGCCACGCTGTGGCGCCTGGCTGCCGGCTTCTACGAGGCCCAGGCCGATGGCCTGCTGGGCCCGGATGTCTACTCCAAGCGGGTGGGCTCGCAACTGCTCAAGCAACTGCGTGCCGGCGAGGACGCCGAGGCGGCCGAACGCCTGGCGCACGACCTGCTCTATTTCTGCGGCCAGGCCGCGCCCCGACCCGGCGTGCCGATGTCGGGCGGGCCGGGTGTGCGCCTGGCGGCAGTGCGCGAGGTCTACGGCCTGCGCGATGCGCCGCCGGTCGACATCACGGTGGCCCGGCTGGGCCGCTTTGATCCGGCCTGGATGTCGCAGGCGCGCAAGCGCGTCGCGGCGGCCAAGGAGGTGTGGTCGGCGGTGGCTGGTGGCGATCTGGCCCGCCTGCCGGGCCTGCCCGAGCAGTTCACGCTGGTGGCCGACTCGCTGCAGCGCCTGTACCCCGATGGCGGCGTGCTGGGCCAGGCCCTGCAGGCCGCGGTGCAGCAAACCCTGGCCAGCGGCGCCGAGCCGCCGGCCGAGCTGGCGATGGAGGTGGCCACCGCGCTGCTGTACGTCGACGCTTCGCTCGACGACGCCGATTTCGATCATCCCGAGCTGGTGCAGCGCATCCACCGCCTGTCCCAGCGCATCGAGCAGGTGCGCCAGCAGCGCGACCCCGGCACGCTCGAGCTGTGGATGGAGGAGCTGTACCGCCGCGTCTCCGACCGCCAGACCATGGGCAGCGTGGTGGCCGAGCTGCGCGCCTCGCTGTCCGAGGTCGAGAAGAACATCGACCAGTACTTCCGCGATCCGTCGCAGCGCTCGGTGCTGATCCCGGTGCCCGGGCAACTGGGCTCGATGCGTGGCGTGCTGTCGGTGCTGGGCCTGGACCAGGCCTCGCAGGCCGTGCTGCGCATGCGCGACGACGTGGCCGCGCTGGCCGAGACCGAGGTCGATCCGCAGCGCGCCATCGAGGCCGGCACCTTCGACCGCCTGGCCGACAACCTGGGCGCGCTGAGCTTCCTGATCGACATGGTGGCGGTGCAGCCGCAGATGGCCAAGTCGCTGTTCCGCTTCGATGTCCACACCGGCAGCCTGTCGGCGGTGATGGCCCGCGAAGACCGGCCGTCGGGCTTTGGCGAACTCGATGCCCGCCATGAACAGGCCCAGCGCCAGGCCCCGCGCGACACCGACGCGCTGGCCGTGACGCTCGATTTCGACCGCATGGTCAAGCAGGCGCGTGTGCAGCAGCGCGCCGCGCATCCCGAGCAGGGCCGCCAGGGCCTGCCGCTGATGCACCTGGACGAGCCGCCCACCCAGCCGCATGGCGTGCATCCCACCTCGGCCGACGTGGGCAGCACCCTGCGCTTCGACCGCGGCACCGACATCGCCACCGTGCGCCTGGAACGGCCCACCGAGATCGACGACGAGCGCACCATCCAGCTGCCGCGCCGCCACCTCGACGACGAGGCCAAGACCATCCAGCTCGAGCGCCGGCCCACGCCGGCCGACGAAGGGCAGGGCGCCACGCAGCCGCACTTTCCGTCGGCCTGGGGCGACGATGACCGCACGCTGCAGATCCCGCGCGCGGCGGCCTTTGACGACGACCAGGCCACCACCATCCAGCTGCCGCGCCGCGACACGCCGGCCGCGCAGCCGCCCGGCCACGCCGCCACCGTGCCGGCGCCGATGCCGCCGGCGGCACCGCTGGTCGACAGCGGCCTCGAAGACGATCCCGAGATGCGGGAGATCTTCCTGGAAGAGGCTGCCGAGGTGCTGCAGTCGGCCGGCGAAGGCCTGCAGGCGCTGCAGATCCGCCACGACGACCATGCCGCGATGACCACCGTGCGGCGCGCCTTCCACACCCTGAAGGGCAGCGCCCGCATGGTGGGCTTGCGCCGCTTCGGCGAGGCCTCGTGGGCCTGCGAGCAGCTCTACAACACGCGCCTGGCCGAACACCATGGCGCCGACACCGACCTGCGCGAGTTCACCGCCGAGGCCCTGGCCTACATCGGTGACTGGGTCAGCGCGCTGACTGCCGGGGATGCCTCGGCCTTCGACCCCGACGTGGTGGCCCATCCGGCCGATGCGCTGCGCATCAGCCACCGCCGCCTGCCGCTGGGCGCCGTGCTGCCGGCCGAGCCGGTGGCCGATGCCACGCTGCCCGCGCCGGCCGAGGCCCTGCCCGAAGCGCAGGCGCTTGCTCCTGCCGCGCCCACGGCACCTGCCGCGCCCGCCATCCCTGCCGCCGGCGCTGCACCCACGGCGCTGCCGCCCCTGCCCTCGGGCCTGCCGCTGCCGGCCTTCGATCTGGGCCTGATGGCCGGCGAGGGGCTGGCAGCTGTCGAACCGGCCGATCTGACTCCGGCCCCGGCCGCCGCGCTGCCCGGCCTGCTCGAGCGCGTGCCCGACCTGCCCACCGCCGCCGATCTCGACTTCAGCCTGGCCCCCGCACTCGACGACGACACCTCGGCCGCGCCCCTGCTGCCGCTGGAAGCCGCCGCGCCGGCCCCGCTGGCGCAGCCCGAGGCGATCGAGCTCACCCTGCCCGATCTCGACCTGGCATCGCTGGACGGCGGCGCAGCGGCACTGCCGTCGGCCGACGCGCTGAATGGCGCGGCGACCGATCCGTTGCCGCTCCCCGAGGCCATCGAGGCCATCGAGACCGTGGCCGCCGCCGAGGCCATCGAGCTGACTGACCTGCTGCTGCCTGCCGAGGCCGATCTGGCCCCGACCCAGCCGCTGCCCGGCGTGCCCGCCGGGCCGGCGCTCGACGTGCTGGTGGAACCGCCGGCGCCGATGGACGCCACGCTGCCGCTGCCCGCGCCCGATGCCGTGCCCGACCTGGTGCTCGACCTCGACACGCTGGCCGCCGAGCCGGCCGCCACGCCCCAGCCCACACCCGTGGCCGAGCCGGAACCCGTGCTGGCCGCCGAGCCCGAAGAGGCCTTCAAGCAGATCGGCCCGCTGCGCATCGGCATCCCGCTGTTCAACATCTACCTCAACGAGGCCGACGAGCTGTCGCGCCGCCTGGGCGTGGAGCTGGCCGAGTGGTCGCACGAGCTGCACCGCCCGGTGGGCGAAACCGCGGTGGCGCTGGCCCATTCGCTGGCCGGCAGCTCGGGCACGGTGGGTTATGCCGATCTGTCGCAGCTGGCGCGTGCGCTGGAACATGCGCTCGAGCGCGCCCAGGACCGCGGCCACGGCCATGCCGACGAAGCCGCCCTGTTCACCCGCGGCGGCGAAGAGATCCGCCGCCTGCTGCACCTGTTTGCCGCCGGCTTCCTGAACGCCCCCGAGGCCGAGCTGCTGCAGCAGCTGCAGGACGCCGCCCACGCCGCGCCCGAGCCGGCACTCACCGACCTGGGCGCGCTGGACGGCGCCGAGCCCACCGCTCCGGGCGAACTGCCGGCCCTGGCGCAGGCCGACCAGGACGCGCCGGCCGAGCTGGCACCGGCCACCCAGCCGGTGGCGCCGGTCGCCGCCGACCTGCCCGACCTGCCTGCCGCGCCCGCGATCGCCGAAGTCGCAGAAGTCGCCGAAGCCGCCATGCCGGCACCGGTGGTGCCGTCGACGGTGGTGCCGGTGGTGCCGGCCGAGCTGGGCCGTGCGGCCCTGCTGCCCTTCACTGCCCTGCCCGAAGCGGCTGCGCCGGTGGCCACGCCGCTGCGCGATGCCGGCCCGGGCCTCGACGACGAGATCGACGCCGTCGACTCGCTCGACGAAGAGCTGTTCCCGGTGTTCGTCGAAGAAGGCCTGGAGCTGCTGCCGCAGCTGCACGGCCGCCTGCGCGACTGGAGCCAGCGCCCGGGCGATGGTGCCGCCGCGTCGGCCTGCATGCGCAGCCTGCACACCCTCAAGGGCAGTTCGCGCCTGGCCGGCGCGATGCACCTGGGCGAGATGGCCCACCGGCTGGAGAGCGCGGTGGCCCGCCAGGCCGCCCGCGGCGCCGCGGCCACGGCCGCCGACATCGAACCGCTGATCGCCTACACCGACCTGCTGGAGGCCCATTTCGACCGGCTGCGCGGCGTGGCCCGCAGCGACGAGTCGCTCGACACGCGCTTCACCATGCCCGCCCTGCTGGCCGAGCTGCCGGCCGCGGTGCCGGTGGCGCGGCAGCCGGTGGCGCCGGTGCAGCCGGCGGCCATGCCCGCGCCGGCACCGCGCGTCGGCCCGGCCGCCGGGGGCGCGCCCTCGCGCCGCATCGACTGGCGCCAGTTCCAGGCAGCCGGCGTGTCGGCCGCCACCGCGCCGCAGGCCGACCGCAGCAGTGCCGCCACCGCGGCGCAGCACGGCAGCGTGCGGGTGCGCGTGCCGCTGCTCGACCGTCTGGTCAACCAGGCCGGCGAGGTGAGCTTCTCGCGCACCCGCATCGAAACCGATCTGCGCCAGTTCAAGGGCGCGCTGGTCGACCTGAACGAAAACCTGGAGCGCCTGCGCTCGCAGCTGCGCGACATCGAGCTGCAGGCCGAAAGCCAGATCGGCAGCCGGCTCGAGGCGGCGCGCGCTGCCGCGCAGCAGTTCGATCCGCTCGAGATGGACCGCTTCACGCGCTTCCAGGAACTCACGCGCATGATGGTCGAGTCGGTGTCCGACGTGGCCACCGTGCAGCGCGGCCTGCAGCGCACGCTGCAGTCGACCGAAGACGCGCTGGCCCACCAGGCGCGCATGACGCGCGACATGCAGGACGACCTGCTGCGCACGCGCATGGTCGAGTTCGAGGGCCTGTCTGAGCGCCTTTACCGCGTGGTGCGCCAGGCGGCCAAGGAGACCGGCAAGCCGGTGCGCCTGGACATCGTGGGCGGCTCGATCGAAATCGACCGCGGCGTGCTCGACCGCATGACCCCGGCCTTTGAGCACCTGCTGCGCAACAGCGTGGTGCACGGCATCGAGCCTGCCGCCGAGCGCGCGGCCGCCGGCAAGGACGCCACGGGCACGATCACGCTCGCCGTCAGCCAGCTCGGCAACGAGGTGGCGGTGGATGTGCGCGACGACGGCGGCGGCCTGCACCTGGACAAGATCCGCGAGCGCGCGCTGGCCCTCGGCCTGCTGGCACCCGACGCCACGCCCGACGATGGCGAGCTGGCCAACCTGGTGTTCCAGCCCGGCTTCACCACCGCCGCCGCGCTGACCGATCTGGCCGGCCGCGGCGTGGGCATGGACGTGGTGCGCACCGATGTCAACGCCATGGGCGGGCGCATCGAGACCGCCAGCGCGCCGGGCCAGGGCGCCAGCTTCAAGCTGGTGCTGCCGCTCACCACCGCCGTCACGCAGGTGGTGATGCTGCGCTGCGGTGAGCGCACCGTGGCCGTGCCGTCGACGCTGGTCGAGACCGTCAAGCGCATTCCGGCCGACGAGCTGGCCCAGGCCTACGAGCGTGGCCTGGCCGCGCACGCCGGACGCGAGCTGCCGTTCTTCTGGCTCGACAGCCTGTTGCAGGGTTCGCCACGCGGCACGCTGGGCGGGCGCAGCGGCCAGTCGGTGGTGGTGCGCAGTGCCGACCAGCGCATCGTGCTGCATGTGGACGACGTGCTGGGCAACCAGGAAGTGGTCATCAAGCACCTGGGCCCGCAGCTGGCACGCCTGCCCGGCATGGTGGGCATGACGCTGCTGCCCTCGGGCCTGCCCGCGCCGATCTACAACCCGGTGGCGCTGGCCACGCTGTACGGCGAGCATGCCCGCGCACAGGCCACCGAGTCGCAGCGCGAGGCCCGGCGCGCGGCGGCCGATGCGCGCCCGGCACCGGTGGTGGCCCAGGCGCCGATGGTGCTGGTGGTCGACGATTCGCTCACCGTGCGCCGCGTCACCCAGCGCCTGCTCGAGCGCGAGGGTTACCGCGTGACGGTGGCCAAGGATGGTCTGGACGCACTGGAAAAGCTCACCGGCGAGCTGCCATCGGTGATCCTGAGCGACATCGAAATGCCGCGCATGGACGGCTTCGACCTGGTGCGCAACCTGCGCAGCGACGAGCAGCTGACCCGCCTGCCGGTGATCATGATCACCTCGCGCATTGCGCAAAAGCACCGCGACTACGCCGCCGAACTGGGCGTCAACCACTACCTCGGCAAGCCTTACGCCGAGGACGAGTTGCTGGCCCTGGTGGCGCGCTACGCGCGCAGCGGCGTGGCAGCCGCGGCCTGAACCCGGCGCTGCGCCCGGCCGGCGGCCGGTGCGCCGCGCGCGATCCGCTGCCGATCAGCTGCCGATGGCGCGTGACTTCACCACCGCAAAGCGCGCCAGCGTCTGCTCGCGCGCGGCGGCGTGGTCGACGATGGGGGCCGGGTAGTCGCGGCCCAGCACCACGCCGGCGGCGGCCAGGTCGACCGGCCGCGCCTGCCAGGGTGCATGGATCAGCTTGGGTGCCAGCCGTGCCAGCTGCGGCAGGTAGCGCTGGATGAAGCGGCCCTCGGGGTCGAAGCGCTCGCTCTGGCTGACCGGGTTGAAGATGCGGAAATAGGGCTGCGCATCGCAGCCGGTGGAGGCCGCCCACTGCCAGCCGCCGTTGTTGGCGGCCAGGTCGAAGTCGTTCAGGTGGATGGCGAAATAGGCCTCGCCGCGGCGCCAGTCCAGCCCCAGGTCCTTGGTCAGAAAGCTGGCCACCACCATGCGCAGGCGGTTGTGCATGTAGCCGGTCTGGTTGAGCTGGGCCATGGCGGCGTCCACCAGCGGGTAGCCGGTGCGGCCCTCGCACCAGGCGGCAAACAGCGCCTCGGCCTGTTTGCCGTGCTCCCAGCGGATGGCGTCGTACTCGGGCCGGAAGGCGTGGCCCACCACGCGCGGGTGGTGGTGCAGCACCTGGTGGTAGAAGTCGCGCCAGATCAGCTCGCTGAGCCACACCTCGGCGCCGCGCGAGCCACCGCGCATGCGGTCCCAGGCCTCGCGCGCCAGGCGGCGGATCGACACCGTGCCGAAGCGCAGGTGCGTGCTCAGGTAGCTGGGGCCCTTCACGGCCGGGTAGTCGCGCGCGTCGTGGTAGCCGTCGATGCGCTGCTCGAGAAAATCGTCCAGCAGCTCCAGCGCGCCGGTGCTGCCGGTGGGCAGCTTCAGCTGGTGCAGATTGGTCGGCAAAAAGCCGATGTCGGCCAGCGTGGGCACCGCCAGCGCCAGGGCCGGCGGGCGCGGCGCCAGGTGGCGGGCATGGCGGGCCACCGGGTAGGGGCGCAGGTAGAAGCCGTCGCCACGCGGGTGGCCGGCGGCGCCCAGCTTCTTCAGCCAGGCGTTCTTGTAGGGCGTGAACACGCCATACGGGCTGCCGGTGGCGGTGAGCACCTCGCTGCGCTCGAACACGGTCACGTCCTTGGCCGTGTGCAGCACGATGCCGGCATCGGCCAGGCGGCCGCGCACCTTGGCGTCACGGGTCAGCGCGGCGGGTTCGTCGTCGTGGGCGCAGTAGACAGCCTGCACGCCCAGCTCGGCGGCCAGTGCGGGCAGTTCGGTGTCGGCATGGCCGTGGCGCACGATCAGGCCGGCGCCCTCGACACCATGCGCCTGGCCCAGCGCGCGCAGCTGGGCGTCCAGATCCACCAGGCTGTCGCGGATGAACTCCACACGGCGGTCGGCCTGGCGGCCCGCGGCTTGCAGGGCATCGAGGATGCTGCGGTCGAACACGAAGGCGCAATACACCTGCCGCGCCTGGGTGAGCGCGTGGTACAGCGCGGCGTGGTCGTCAACGCGCAGGTCGCGGCGAAACCACACCAGCGCGCGTGGCAGGTCGGGCTGGGGTGGGTGAGCGTGGGGGGCGGTGGTCACGGGCAGGAGTGTGGCGCAACTTAGAATCCCCGCCATGTCTGCGGACCGCCTGAACCTTGCGAACCAGTTCCTGATCGCCATGCCCGGCATGGCCGACGATACGTTTGCGGGCGCCGTGGTCTACCTGTGCGAGCACACCGAGAAGGGTGCGCTGGGCCTGGTGATCAACAAGCCCATCGACATCAAGCTGAAGAACCTGTTCGAGAAGGTCGAGATCGAGCTGCACCAGCCGGCGCTGGCCGAGCAGCCGGTGTTTTTTGGCGGGCCGGTGCAGACCGAGCGTGGTTTCGTGCTGCACGAGCAGCGCAGCGGTGCCGAACCCTACAGCTCCACGCTGGCCATCCCCGGCGGCCTGGAGATGACCACCAGCAAGGACGTGCTCGAGGACATGGCCCATGGCGCCGGCCCGCGGCGCATGCTGGTCACGCTGGGCTACAGCGGCTGGGCGGCCGGGCAGCTGGAGGAAGAGCTGGGCCGCAACGGCTGGCTCACCGTGGATGCCTGCCCCGAGATCCTCTTCGAGGCGCCGATCGACAAGCGTTACGAGCGCGCCGTGGCCCTGCTGGGCTTTGATCCGCTGATGCTGTCGCAAGAGGCGGGGCACGCGTGAAGGCAGGCCCTGCCACGATGTCGCCGCCCCGCAACCTGCAGTACCTGGCTTTCGACTTCGGCACCAAGCGCGTGGGCGTGGCCACCGGCAACACGGTGATCGGCCGCGCCAGTGCGCTGGCCACCATCGCCGCCGAGGGCGACGCGCGTTTCGCCAGGATCGGCGCGCTGATCGCCGAATGGCGCCCCGACGCCCTGGTGGTGGGCGTGCCCCGCCACCCCGACGGCGCCCCGCACGAGAACACCCAGCGCGCGCAGCGCTTTGCGCGCCAGCTGCACGGCCGCTTTCGCCTGCCGGTGCACGAGGTCGACGAGCGCTACACCACGGTCGAGGCCATCGCCGCCGGCGCCGCCGATGTGGATGCCGCCTCGGCCGCCGTGATCCTCGACCAGTACCTGAACCCGATGCCCACCCCTTCCACCTCGCAAGGCAGCGACACCGAATGAGCACCCTGACCCTCGATGCCGAGGCGCTGTATGCCGAACTGCGCACCGGCGTGCGCCCGCTGATGCGGCCCGACACCCTGCTGCTGGGCGTGTGGTCGGGCGGCGCCTGGCTGGCCGAGCGCCTGGCCGCCGACCTGGGCCTGGCCGCCAGGCCCGGCGTGATCAGCAGCGCGCTGCACCGCGACGACTTCGGCGCCCGCGGCCTGGCCAGCGGCACCGATGCCACCAAGATCCCGTATGCGGTGGACGGCGCCCACATCCTGCTGCTCGACGACGTGCTCTACACCGGCCGCACCATCCGCGCGGTGATCAACGAGCTGTTCGACTTTGGCCGCCCGGCCAGCGTCACGCTGGCGGTGCTGGTGGACCGCGGCGGCCGCCAGCTGCCCATCGCCGCCGCCTATGCCGCGGCCAAGCTGGCGCTGCCGGCCTCGCAGAAGCTGGCGCTGGCGCGCGGTGCCGACGGCCGCTTCACGTTCTCGATCGAAGGCGAGGTGACATGACCCGCCCCGAAGCGCCTTCGGCACCTCCCTCCAGGGGGCACCGCCAGCGGCCCGGCGAAGCCGGTTCCGCGGCGGTCGCTGGGTTGCGACCGATTCATGCGACGTGGGTGCCGCTTGGCAGCATGGAGAACAGAGATGCTCAATAAGCGCAATCCGCAGCTCAACCGCAACGGCGAGCTGATCCACCTGCTGTCCATCGAGGGCCTGCCGCGCGATGTGGTGAGCAACATCCTCGACACCGCCGGCACCTTTCTCAGCGTCAACGACCGCGAGGTCAAGAAGGTGCCGCTGCTGCGCGGCAAGAGCGTGTTCAACCTGTTCTTCGAGAACAGCACGCGCACCCGCACCACCTTCGAGATCGCGGCCAAGCGGCTGTCCGCCGACGTCATCAACCTCGACATCGCCAAGAGCAGCGCGGCCAAGGGCGAGAGCCTGCTCGACACCATCGCCAACCTCAGCGCGATGCATGCCGACATGTTTGTGGTGCGCCACAGCGAGAGCGGCGCGCCCTACCTGATCGCCCAGCACTGCGCGCCGCATGTGCATGTGGTCAACGCCGGCGATGGCCGCCACGCCCACCCCACCCAGGGCCTGCTGGACATGTACACGATCCGGCACTTCAAGAAGGACTTCACCCAGCTGAGTGTGGCCATCGTCGGCGACATCGTGCACAGCCGCGTGGCGCGCTCGGACATCCATGCCCTCACCACGCTGGGTGTGCCCGACATCCGCGCCGTGGGCCCCAAGACCCTGGTGCCGGGCGATCTGCGCGACATGGGTGTGCGGGTGTGCCACGACATGGCCGAGGGCATTCGCGGGGCCGACGTGATCATCATGCTGCGCCTGCAAAACGAGCGCATGAGCGGCGCCATGCTGCCGAGTGCCGGCGAGTTCTTCAAGAACTACGGCCTCACCGACGACAAGCTGGCACTGGCCAAGCCCGATGCCATCGTGATGCACCCGGGCCCGATCAACCGCGGCGTGGAGATCGACTCGTCGGTGGCCGACGGCACGCACAGCGTGATCCTGCCGCAGGTGACCTTCGGCATCGCCGTGCGCATGGCCGTGATGTCCATCATTGCCGGGAATGAGGCATGAGCCCCCTGACTCACTATCGTTCGTCGCCCCCCGAGGGGGTGTGCCTCCTTGAGGCGGCTCGGCGGAGGCACGCATGAAGATCCTGATCCAAGGCGGCCGGGTGATCGACCCGGCATCGGGCCGCGACGAGGTGGCCGATCTGGCCATCGCCGCCGGGCGCATCGTGGCCATCGGTGCGCCGCGGCCCGAGTTCCAGGCCAACCGCGTGATCGATGCGCGTGGCTGCATCGTGGCGCCGGGCCTGGTGGATCTGGCCGCGCGCCTGCGCGAGCCGGGCCACGAGCACGAAGGCATGCTGGAGAGCGAGCTGAACGCCGCCGCGGCCGGTGGCGTCACCAGCCTGGTGTGCCCGCCCGACACCGACCCCGCGCTCGACGAGCCGGGCCTGGTGGACATGCTCAAGTTCCGCGCGCGCAAGCTCAGTCTGTGCCGGCTGTTCCCGCTGGGCGCGCTCACCCGCGGCCTGGCCGGCGAGGTGCTCACCGAGATGGCCGAGTTGACCGAGAGCGGCTGCGTCGGCTTCAGCCAGGCCGAGGTGCCGGTAAAGGACACCCAGGTGCTGCAGCGCGCGCTGCAGTACGCCGCCACCTTTGGCTACACGGTGTGGCTGCGGCCGCAGGACGGCTGGCTGGGCAAGGGCGTGGCGGCCAGCGGCGCGGTGGCCACGCGCCTGGGCCTGAGCGGCGTGCCGGTGGCGGCCGAGACGATTGCGCTGCTCACCATCCTCGAGCTGGTGCGGGCCACCGGTGCGCGGGTGCACCTGTGCCGCCTGTCCAGCGCGGCCGGCGTGGCCCTGGTGCGCGCGGCCAAGGCCGAGGGCCTGCCGGTGACGGCCGATGTCAGCATCAACAGCCTGCACCTGACCGATGTGGACATCGGCTTCTTCAACCCGGCGATGCGCCTGACGCCGCCGCTGCGCCAGGGTGCTGACCGCAATGCGCTGCGCGCTGCGCTGGCCGATGGCACGCTGGACGCGCTGGTGTCCGACCACACGCCGGTGGACGCCGACGAGAAGAACATCCCCTTCGGCGAGGCCGAGCCCGGCGCCACCGGGCTGGAGCTGCTGCTGAGCCTGGCGCTCAAGTGGGGCGCCGACGCCGGCTTGCCGCTGGCCACCGCGCTGGCGCGCATCACCTGCGACCCGGTGCGCGTGCTGGGCGAGGCGCTGGGCTCGCTCAGCTCCTCGGCCGGCCGGCTCACCGATGGCGGCGTGGCCGATGTCTGCGTGTTCGACCCCGCCGCGGTGTGGACGGCCGAGCCGCGCCTGCTCAAGAGCCAGGGCAAGCACACGCCCTTCGCCTTCGAGACCAGCGGCACCGCGCTGCCGGGCCGGGTGCGCGCCACCCTGGTGGCCGGCACCGTGGCCTACGAAGCCGCCGGCGCAGCGTGAGCGGGCCGAGCGCCGGGCCGGCTGTCCCCTCGGGGGATCGGCCGGCGTGCCCGCCGGGCCTGGGGCGGCCATGACCCGCGCCGCTCTGGCGTCGTGGCGCGCGTTGCGCGTGCTGCTGCATGTGCTGCAGGGCCTGCTGCTGGTGGGGCTGCTGTTTCCGCGGCTGCCCGAGGCCCGGCGCCATGCGCACATCGGCCACTGGTCGCGCGGCCTGCTGCGCGTGCTGGGCCTGACGGTTCAGGTGAGCGGCCAGGCGCGGCCCGGCGCCACGCTGCTGATCGCCAACCATGTGTCGTGGCTGGACATCGCGGCGCTGCACGCTGCGGTGCCGCAGGCGCGCTTCGTGTCCAAGGCCGATGTGAGGCACTGGCCGCTGGTGGGCTGGCTGGTGGCCGGGGCCGGCACGCTGTTCATCGAGCGCGAACGCAAGCGCGACGCACTGCGCGTGGTGCACGCCATGGCCGAGGCCCTGCAGGCCGGCGGCACGGTGGCGGTGTTTCCCGAGGGCACCACCGGCCCGGGGCCCGAGCTGCTGCCCTTTCATGCCAACCTGCTGCAGGCGG
Organism: Aquabacterium sp. OR-4; assembly: GCF_025290835.2. Classification (NCBI taxonomy): domain Bacteria; kingdom Pseudomonadati; phylum Pseudomonadota; class Betaproteobacteria; order Burkholderiales; family Sphaerotilaceae; genus Pseudaquabacterium; species Pseudaquabacterium prasiolae. The sequence continues at coordinate 1,054,201 of NZ_JAOCQD020000001.1, forward strand.
CGATCGCCACGGCCACGCCCATCCAGCCGGCGACACTGCGGTATCTGCAGCCGGGTGAGGCCTTCAGCACCGCGGCGCAGTACATCGGCGAGACCACGCTGGCCCAGAGCATCTGGCGCATCGCCAGCGCGCGCGGCCTGCAGGTGCAGGTCAATCTGCTGCCCGCGCAGGCCACGGCCCATGCCGACCGCCGTGCGCTGGCCGAGCACCTGCGCGGCCTGATCTCGGATCATCTGGCGCGCTCGGCCGCCGGGTAGCATCCAGCCGATGGACGGCCAGACCTTGCACCTCTGCCGTGTCGGCATCGGCATCGGCATCGGCATCGGGCCCGAGTACGTGGTCGGCCTGCGCCGCGACGCGGTGCCGCAGCGCACCGGGGCCCGCATCGCCCCAGCCGCCGCACCCTCTGAATCACCGGCCAGGAGAACCTGCCCATGACCCCCGGCCTGCTGTTGGCCTTTGACGATGAACAGGCCGCCGCCAGCGCGCTGGCCCAGGCGCTGGCGGTGCCGCTGGCGCTGATCGGCCGCCACCACTTTCCCGATGGCGAGACGCGCCTGCACCTGCCGCCCGTGCTGCCGGCCGAGCTGCTGCTCTACCGCGGCCTGCACCGGCCCAATGACAAGCTGGCCGAGCTGCTGATCGCCTGCCCCGCGGCGCGCGAGCTGGGCGCGCGGCACATCGTGCTGGTGAGCCCCTACCTGGCCTACATGCGCCAGGACATCGCCTTCAGCCCCGGCGAGGCGGTGAGCCAGCGCCACATCGGCGCCGCGCTGTCGCGCCTGGTCGACGGGCTGATCACGGTGGATCCGCACCTGCACCGCATTGCCTCGATGGACGAGGTGATGCCCGGCTGCCGCACCGTGGCCCTCACCGCCGCCGGCCTGCTGGGCGCCTGGGTGGCGGCCCAGGTGCCGGGCGCGCTGCTGCTGGGGCCCGATGAAGAATCGGCGCAATGGGTCACCGTGGCCGGCCGCGCGCACGGGCTGGCGCATGCGGTGTGCGTGAAGCAGCGCTTTGGCGACCGCGACGTGCGCGTGGCCCTGCCCGCGGGCCTGAGCCTGGCCGGCCGCGCCGTGGTGCTGCTGGACGACGTGGCCAGCACCGGCCGCACGCTGGCCGAGGCGGCACTGGCCGCCCGCGCGGCCGGCGCGGCCAGCGTGGACGTGGCGGTGACCCACGGCCTGTTCGTGGGCCAGGCGGTGGCCGAGCTGCGCGCCGTGGGCGTGCGCCACCTGTGGTGCACCGATGCCGTGCCGCATGCCAGCGCCTGCGTGCCGCTGGCGCCGCTGCTGGCCCAGGCGGTGCGCCAGCTGTGACCTGAGGGGTTACAGCCGGTCGCCCGAGCTGGGCGCCGGCGCCCGTGCTCATTGGGCATTGGGCGGCCAGGCCTGCGGGTTGAATGCGAAGCCTTGATGGCAACGGCTTCGCAGTCCCCATGGCCTACACCTATGTTCCCGATCTGAAACCCTCGCTCGGCGTGCTGGGCGACAACACCTTGCTGATCGCCATTGGCCTCAGCGCGGTGATCGCCGTGGTGCTGGGCGGCCAGTTCGCCGAGCCACGCGCGGCCCTGCTGGGCACCCTGGTGCTGCTGGGCGCTACCGGCCTGGGCTATGCCACGGCGCGTGGCTCGCTCACCAGCCGGCTGATCCTCACCAGCGTGCTGGTCGGCTTTGTCACGCTGCACATCCACCTGTCGCGCGGCATGGTCGAGTTTCACTTCGGCGTGTTTGCCACGCTGGCGCTGCTGCTGGTGTACCGCGACTGGCGGCCCATCGTGCTGGCGGCGCTGGCCTTCATCGTGCTGCAGTTCGGCATGGATCGCCTGCAGGCCGCGGGCTGGGCCGTGTGGTGCCTTGACCGGCCCAGCCCGCTGCGTGTGCTGCTGCATGCCGCGTTCATCGTCGCCCAGGCGTCGGCCGAGTGGGTGCTGGCGCTCGGCATGGGCCGCATGGCGGCCGAGGGCGAGGAGCTCAGCCGCCTGGTGGCCGAGGTTGACCGTGGCGAGCAGATCGCGCTCGACGTTGACGCCGTGCCGGCCCGCACCGACGGCGGCCGCGCACTGAAGACCACGCTGCAGAAGATGGCCGCCGCGGTGGCTGCGCTGCGCGGCAGCACCCAGCGCATCAACGGCGCCAGCCACCAGATCGCCACGGGCAACCGCGACCTGAGCTTGCGCACCGAGCAGACCGCCGCCAACCTGCAGCGCACCGCCGCCGGCATGGCCGGCCTGGCCAGCGCCGCGCAGCAGTCGGACGCCAGCGCCGGCCAGGCCCATGCGCTGGCGCAAACGGCCTGCAGCGTGGCCGCCGAGGGGGGCGCGGTGATCGCCGAGGTGGTGGCCACCATGCAGGGCATCTCCGAAAGCTCGGAACGCATTGCCGACATCATCGGCATGATCGACGCCATCGCCTTCCAGACCAACCTGCTGGCGCTGAACGCCGCGGTGGAGGCGGCGCGTGCCGGCGACGCCGGCCGCGGCTTTGCGGTGGTGGCGGCCGAGGTGCGGCAACTGGCCGCACGCTCGGGCGGCGCGGCACGCGACATCCGCACGCTGATCGGCACCAGCGCCCAGCGCGTGGCCCACGGCGCCTCGCTGATGGACCGTGCCGGCGCCACCATGGGCGGCATCCAGCAGGCGGTGCAGCGCGTGAGCGCGCTGATGGCCGACCTGAGCGATCGCAGCCGCCAGCAGGCGCAGGAGGTGGGCCAGATGGGCGACAGCATGGCGCAGATGGACCAGGCCACCCAGCGCAACGCCGCCATGGTGGAGCAGATGGCCGCCGCCGCGGCCAGCCTGCAGGCCCAGGCCGACGAACTGGTGCAGACGGTGGCGGTGTTCGCCGCAGAAGGAGTGACGGCATGACCCAGTCCCTGGACATCACCCGGATCGACCAGCAGCAGCTGGCCGATGCGCAGTCGATCCGCTCGGTGTACGTGTACGAGCTGCCGGTGCGGGTGTGGCACCTGGTCAATGCGCTGGCCATCGTGGTGCTGGCGGTGAGCGGCTGGCTGATCGCACACCCGCTGCACTCACCCAGCGGCGAGGCCAGCAGCCACTACCAGATGGGCTACATCCGCTTTGCGCACTTCGCGGCCGGCTACCTGCTGGCGGTGGGGCTGCTGGGGCGGGTGTACTGGGCGGTGGTGGGCAACTGGTATGCGCGCGAGCTGTTCTGGGTGCCGCTGTTCCAGTGGGCCTACTGGCAGGACCTGTGGGCCATGCTCAAGTGGTACGGCTTCGTCAGCGCGCGGCCGGGCCAGTACATCGGCCACAACCCGCTGGCCCGGTTCTCGATGTTCTTCCTGTTCCTGCTGCCGCTGGTGTTCATGCTGCTCACCGGCTTTGCGCTGTACGCCGAAGGCCAGCAGGTGGGCTCATGGTTCGAGGGCATCTTCGGCTGGGTGATCCCGCTGTTCGGCAGCTCGCAGGACGTGCACACCGCCCACCACCTGGGCATGTGGACGGTGTTCTGCTTCGTCATCGTGCATGTCTACGCCACGGTGCGCGAGGAGATCCTGGGCCGCTCGAGCATGGTCAGCACCATGGTGTCGGGCTATCGCACCTTCAAGGACTAGTCCACGCAGCGGCAGGGCGCCTACTTGAAACCCAGCTGATGCGGCAGCCAGGTGCTGAGTGCCGGCACGAAGGTCAGCAGCAGCAGCACCACGCCGTGGGCGCACAGAAACGGCCGCAGCTCGCGCACCAGCGGGCCCATGGGCACCTTGGCCACGTTGGAGGTGACGAACAGCAGCCCGCCCACCGGTGGTGTCACCATGCCCAGCGTCAGGTTGTAGATCATCACCATGGCGAAGTGCACCGGGTCGATGCCCAGCTTCATGGCCACCGGCGCCAGCACCGGCGCCAGCACCATCACGCCCGGCAGCGGCTCGATGAAGATGCCGAACAGCAGCAGGAACACGTTCACCGCCAGCAGAAACGTGAACGGGCTGAACTGCTGCGCCACCATCCATTCGGCCAGCTTCTGCGGCAGGCCCTCGACGGTGAGCACCCAGGCAAACGAGGCCGACATGCCGATGATGATCAGCACCGAGGCGGTGAGCAGGGCCGAGCGCGCCAGGATGTCGGGCAGCATCCGCCACTCGAGCGTGCGGTAGACGAACTTGCCGCACACCAGCGCATAGAACACCGCCACCACCGAGGCCTCGGTGGGCGTGAACCAGCCGGCCCGCATGCCGCCCAGGATCAGCACCGGCAGCAGCAGCGCCGGCATGGCCTTCACGCTGGTGCTCAGCATCTGCTGCCAGTGGGTGCGCTCGTCGTCGCCACGGTAGTTGCGCTGGGTGGAGACGCGCCAGTTCACCACCGCCATGGCCACCGCGATCAGCAGGCCCGGCAGCATGCCGGCCATGAACAGCGCGCCCACCGACACGTTCTCGTCGGCCAGCGCGTAGATGATCATGATGATCGACGGCGGGATGATCGGCCCGACGATGGCGGTCGAGGCGGTCAGCGCGGCGGCATAGGCGCGGTCGTAGCCGGCCTTGTCCATCATGCGGATCATCATCGCGCCGGGGCCGGCGGCATCGGCCAGCGCCGAGCCCGAGATGCCCGAGAAGAAGGTCAGCCCCACCACATTGGTGTAGCCCAGGCCGCCGCGGCGGTGGCCCACGAACTGCGAGGCAAAGCGCAGCAGCACCTCGGTGAGCGAGCCGCCGCTCATCAACTCGGCGGCCAGGATGAAGAAGGGCACCGCCATCAGCGGAAAGCTGTCGATGCCGGTGAAGGTTTCCTTCAGCAGCACCAGCAGCGGGTAGTGGCTGCCCAGCAGCAGGGCGGTGACGGTGGACAGGCCCAGCGCAAACGCCACCGGCACGCCGATGGCCAGAAACACGCAGGCGGACAACAGCAGGATCAGGCTGGCGCTCACAACAGGTCCTCAGAGTGACGCACTGGCGTTGGCGTCAAAGTGGGCGTCAGCGGCGAACTCGCGGCCGCGCAGGTAGCCCCGCACGATGCAGGCCCAGTGCAGCAGCAGCAGCACGCCGCCAATGGGCATGGCCGCATAGATCCAGGCAAACGAGATCTGCGTGGCGGCGGTGGTCTGGTACTGCGCGCGCTCCATGTAGATCAGGCCGTACCAGACCATGAAGCCGAAGAACCCGGTCAGCAGCACCACCACCACCCAGCGCACCAGGCGGGCGGCCAGGGGCGGCAGGGCGTCCTGCAGGTTCTCGATGGCGATGTGGCCGCCATAGCGCAGCACCGGCCCGGCACCCAGGAAGGTGAGCCAGATCATCATGTGCCGCGCCACCTCCTCGGCCCACTCGATCGAGGCATGGGTCAGGTAGCGCAGCGCCACGTTGGCGAAGATGATCACCGACATGGCGGCCAACAGCCCGATCAGCGCCCAGCGGTTGACGGCCATCAGGCCGGTTTCGAATTTGCCCATGAACTTCGGCTCGGTCAAAGAAGGGCGCAAGGCCCAAGCCAGCGGCCGCCGCGCGAGCGGCCTGGCCGCGGCGCTGGCGGCACCCCCTGGGGCGAGGCGGCCAGGCCGCTTCGCGAAAAAGGGCTTACTTCACCGCCTGGATGGCGGCGATCTTGTCGGCGCCGAACTCCTTGGCGAAGTTGGCGTAGGCCGGCGTCACCGCCTTGCGGAAGCTGTCGCCGTCCACCTTCTCCACCACCTGCATGCCGTCCTTGCGCAGCTGGGCGATGCCGCTGGCCTCGTCGTCGTTGACCTTCTTGCGCTGCGCGGCGCCCGCCTTCACGGCGGCCTCGCTGAACACCTTCTTGTCGGCCTCGTTCAGCTTGCCCCACACCACCGGCGACAGGATGATCACCGCCGGCGAGTACACATGGCCGGTGAGCGACAGGTGCTTTTGCACCTGGCTGAACTTGCTGGCCAGGATCACCGGGATCGGGTTCTCCTGGCCGTCCACCGTGCCCTGCTGCAGCGCGCCGAACAGCTCGGGAAACGCCATCGGCGTGGGCAGCAGGCCGAAGGTCTTGTAGCCCTCCATGTGCACCTTGTTCTCCATGGTGCGCAGCTTCAGGCCGGCGGCGTCGGCGGCGCTGACGATGGGCCGCTTGTTGTTGGTCATGTGGCGAAAGCCGTTCTCGGTCCAGGCCAGGCCGATCAGGCCCTTCTTCTGCAGGGCCTTGAGCACGTCCTGGCCGATGGCGCCGTCCATGGTGTGGCGGGCATGGTCGTAGCCGCGAAACAGGAAGGGGATGTCGAACACCTTGACCTCGGGCACGAAGTTGCCCAGCGGCCCGGTGGAGGTGTTGACCAGATCCTGCGTGCCCAGCTGCACCGCCTCGATCATCTCGCGCTCGCCGCCCAGCGCGCTGCTGGGAAACTGCTGGCAGCTGTAGCGGTTGGCCGTGCCCTTGGCGATCTCGTCGCAGAACACCGCCGAGCCGACACCGTAGTGCGATTCCTTGGTGGTGGCGTAGCCGATCTTCAGCACGGTCTGGGCACCGGCGGCGCTGCCCAGCAGGGCGATGGCGGCGGCCAGGGTGGCGCGGGTGAGGGCGTGGCGGGCGGTCATGTCAGTCTCCTTGGGGGTGTTGGTGGTGGGAATGCGTGCACGGGGGCGATGGGTGTCTCAGGCCGCGGCGGCCGTGTCGCGCCAGCGGCGCAGCCAGGCCAGGCCGGCCGAGGTGCCGCCGGGGCCGGGCTGGCGCGGGCGGTACTCGCAGCCCACGAAGCCGCCGTAGCCCAGCTGGTCGAGCAGGCTGAACAGCCAGGGGTGGTTGATCTCGCCGGTGTCGGGCTCGTGGCGCTCGGGCACGCCGGCGATCTGGATGTGGCCCACCTGGCCGGTGGGCAGCCACTGGCGCAGCTTCATCGCCAGATCGCCCTCGACGATCTGCGCGTGGTACAGATCGAACTGCACCTTCAGGTTGGCGGCGCCCACGTCGCGCACCACGGCATGCGCGTCGTCCTGGCGGTTGAGAAAGAAGCCGGGCATGTCGCGCGGGTTGATCGGCTCGATCAGCACCTCGATGCCCTCGGGCGCGGCCTGCGCGGCGGCCCAGGCCAGGTTGGCGCAGTAGATGTCGCGCAGCTGCGCGCGGTCGGCCCCGGCCGGTGCCAGGCCGGCCACCACATGCACGCGCTTGCAGCCCAGCGTGCGGGCATAGGGCAGGGCCTGCTCGAGAAAGCCCTGCTGGAACTCGGCCTGGCGGCCGGGCAGGCAGGCGATGCCGCGCTCGCCGCCATCCCAGTGGCCCGGCGGGGCGTTGAACAGCGCCTGAGTCAGGCCATGGGCCTGCAGGCGCGCGGCGATCTCGCTGGCCGCAAAGGCATACGGAAACAGGTACTCCACCGCGTCGAAGCCATCGGCGGCGGCGGCGGCAAAGCGGTCGAGAAAGCCATGCTCGGGGTAGAGCATGCTCAGGTTGGCGGCAAAGCGGGGCATGGCGGGCTTTCGGTGCGGTTTGGCTCGGTTCAGTTCGGGCGTCGGGCGTCGGGCTACCAGACGGCGTTGAACTGCTGGCGCAGCTCGTCGATCTGGGCGTCGCTCAAGGGCGCCGGGCGCGGCGCCGCCATCAGCCACAGCCGGGCGGTCTCTTCCAGCTCTTCCAGCGTGGCCATGGCGGCGGCAGGCGAGTCGTGCCACACATTGGGGCCCAGGCGGTCGAGCATCACCGCGCGCAAGGGCTTGCCGGCCGCGCGCGCGGCGCCGATGGCCCGGGCGACGAGTTCGGCCGCGGCCGGATCGCCGGGGCGGTGGTACGGGATGCGTGGCACGCGGCCGACCTTCATCACGAAGTAGGGCGTGATCGGCGGCAGGATGGCGTCTTCGCGCCACACGCCCAGGCCGGCGGGTGCCAGGGTCAGCGCCACCAGGTGGCTGCTGTGGGTGTGCAATACGCAGCGCGCCTGCGGGTCGGCACCGTAGATCTGGCGGTGCAGGGCCAGGGTCTTGCTGGCGCGGTCGCCGTCGAGTTGGGTGCCGTCGGCCGCCACATGGGCCAGGCGAGCGGGGTCGAGAAAGCCCAGGCAGGCATCGGTGGGCGTGATCAGCCAGCCGCCGGCCTGGCCCGCGCTGTCGGGCAGGCGCACGCTGATGTTGCCGGCCGTGGCATGCACGTAGCCACGCTCGAACAGCGAGCGGCCGACGCGGCAGATCTCGTCGCGCAGCGCGGCGTGGGTGGTCATGCGCCGGCCTCGCTGGCGGCCAGCGCCTCGGCAAAGAAGTCAGGCCCGCCGAAGTTGCCCGACTTCAGCGCCAGCAGCAGGGCGCGGCCAGGCTGAGCCTCGGCACGCGTCCAGGGCACACCGGGGCAAATGGGCGCGCCGATGCGCAGCAGCGGCACATCGAGCGCCTGCACCACGGCGCCCGAGGTTTCGCCACCGGCCACCACCAGGCGCTGCACGCCGGCGGCCACCAGGCCGCAGGCCACCTGGGCCAGGGCCTGCTCCACCAGCGCGCCGGCGCGGGCGGCACCCAGCTCGGCCTGCACGGCCTTCAACGCGGCGGGTTCGGCGGTGGCATAGACCAGCGGCGTGCCGGCTTGCGCCAGCGCCCAGGCCAGGGCCTGCGCGGCCACCGGCTCGCCGCGCGCCAGGGCCCGCGGGTCGATGGCCAGGGCCGGCTGGCCGGCGGCGATCCAGCGGGCCACCTGGGCATTGGTGGCCTGCGAGCACGAGCCCGACAGCAGCGCGGCGCGGCCTCCGGCCAGGCCCAGTGCGGCGGCCTGGGCATCGGGCTGCAGCCAGCCGCGGCGGGCATAGGCCGGCGGCAGGCCCAGCGCCACGCCCGAGCCGGCCACCAGCAGCGGCGCATCGGCCACCGCCTCGCCCAGGGTGCGCAGGTCGTCGTTGCCGATGGCGTCGGCAATCACCAGCGCCACGCCTTCGCGCTGCAGCGCCGACAGCCGCTCACGCGTGGCGTCAGGCCCCTGGGCCACGCTGTCGTAGCGCAGCAGGCCCACGCGCTGCGCGGTTTGCGCCTGCAGCACGCGCACCAGGTTGGCATCGCCCATCGGCGTCAGCGGATGCTCGCGCATGCCCGAGTCGCTGAGCAACTGGTCGGCCACGAACAGGTGGCCGCGAAAGACCGTGCGGCCGTTCTCTGGAAAGGCCGGGCAGGCGATGGCCTGGGCGGCGCCCAGCTCGGCCATCAAGGCCTCGGCCACCGGACCGATGTTGCCGGCCGGCGTGGAATCGAAGGTCGAGCAGACCTTGAAGTAGATCTGCCGCGCGCCACGCGCACGCAGCCAGCGCGCGGCGGCCAGCGAATCGGCCACCGCCTCGGCGGCTGGGCAGGTGCGCGACTTCAGTGCCACCACCACGGCCTGGGCCGGCGGCAGCGCGGCGCCCTCGGCCGGCACGCCGAGGGTCTGCACCGTGCGCAGGCCGGCGCGCACCAGCATGCTGGCCACGTCGGTGGCGCCGGTGAAGTCATCGGCGATGACGCCGAGCAGCAGCGGTGCGCCCACGCTCATTCTTCGCCCCCGGCGGTGGCCGGCCCGCCGCCGGGCAGGGTGATGCCCGACAAGGCGGCGTAGAGCTTGATCACCGCGCTGTCGTCCTCGGCGCCATGGCCGGCGGCGGCGGTGCCCAGGTAGAGCTGGTGCGCGGTGGCCGCCAGCGGCAGCGGAAACTTCAGCGTGCGCGCGGCGTCGAGCACGATGCCGAGATCCTTGATGAAGATGTTCACCGCCGACAGCGGCGTGTAGTCACCGGCCAGGATGTGCGGCACGCGGTTGGCGAACATCCAGCTCGAACCGGCTGAGTGGGTGATCACCTCGTACAGCGCATGCGCATCGGCGCCGGCGCGGATGCCCAGCGCCATGGCCTCGCAGGCGGCGGCGATGTGCACGCCGGCCAGGTGCTGGTTGACCATCTTCACCGTGCTGCCCACGCCGGCGCGCTCGCCCAGGCGGTACACCTTGCCGGCATAGGCGGCCAGCAGCTCGCCAGCGGCGGCAAAGGCCTCGGGCCGGGCCGAGGCCATCACGGTCATCTCGCCGGCCGCGGCCTTGGCCGCGCCACCCGACACCGGCGCGTCGATCAGGTGCAGGCCGCGCTCGGCCAGGCGCGCCTCCCATTGCGGCGGCAGGTTGGGGTCGACCGTGGCGGCGGTGATCACCACCGCGCCGGGCTTCATCACCGCGGCGATGCCGGGCTGCGCGCCACCATCGCCGAACAGCAGGCTCTCGGTTTGCGCGGCGGTGACCACCAGCACCAGCACCGCGTCGCTCTGCGCGGCCAGCTCGGCGGCGCTGGCCGCCACCTGGCCGCCGGCGGCGCGAAACTTCGCGCAGGCGGCCTCGTTGAGGTCGAAGCCGATCGTCGGCGTGCCGCGGCGCAGTGCGCTGAGCGCAGCGCCCAGGCCCATCGAGCCCAGGCCGATGACGCCGAGCGTGCGCGCGGCGGGAGAAGAGGTGTCGGTGCTCATGTGGATCGTCCCGGTCGGGTGGCGGCGCGGGTGAGGGCGTCGCGGATCAGGTCTTCGGCGGCATGCAGGCGTTGCTCGGCCTGGGCCATGTGGTTGCGTGCGGCGGCGCGGGCGCCGGCCGCGTCGCCGCGGCGGATGGCATCGACCAGCGCGCGGTGCTCCAGGCGCACGGCGTCGGCAAAGTCCTGGCGCTGGGCTTCGTTGCCACGGGTCACGCGCATGGCCTCGCGCAGGTACTGCTCCAGGTGGTTGAGCAGGCGGCCGAACTGCGGGTTGCCGCTGGCCTCGGCGATGGCGCGGTGGAAGGCCAGATCCTCGGGCACGCCATCGCGGCCGGCGGCGGTGGCGTCGGCGATGCGCTGCAGCGCCACCGCGATGGCCTGGCGCTGGCCGGGCGTGGCGCGCTGCGCGGCCAGCGCGGCGATCTCGCCCTCGAGTGCGCCCCGCACCTCCACCACCTGCAGCACGGCGTCCAGATCGGTCAGCACCTCGGGGTCGAAGTCGAGCGCGCGCGCCGCGCCGGCCGGCGCCACGTACACGCCCGAACCCTGGCGCGCCACCAGGCGCCCGGCCGCGCGCAGCCGGCTGACCGCCTCGCGCACCACGGTGCGCGACACGCCGTACTGCGCCGCCAGCGCCTGCTCGGTGGGCAGGCGCTGCTCGGGTGCCAGCTCGCCCGAATCGAGCAGCTGCTTCAGCGTCGCGGCCAGGCGATCGGACAGGCGCTCGGCCCGCATCGGCTGGGCCAGCCGGCGCATGGGCGGCGTGCTTGAAGTCATCGGGTCATCATACAAATTTGATGACGCGAACCCGATGCGGACAAACCCGCGCGGCGGGCATCAAAAAGGGCGCCCGTGGGCGCCCTGTGGGCTGTGCGGCCGCAGCCGCTGCTGAACCCGCGGCCGGCGCGGCTGCCTGGGTCGGGTGGCGCCGGATCAGCCGGCCGGGCGCACCAGCGAGGGCTCGAAATGCGCCGGCACCTGCAGGCCCAGCAGCGTCACGATGGTGGCCGCGGCATTGGCCAGGCCGGGCTGGGCCACCTCGGCCAGCTGCCAGGCGCGGCCGCTGTAGTCGCGCACGATGAAGGGCACCAGGCTGCGGGTGTGCGAGGTGCGGCCCATCGGCTGGCCGGCGGCGTCCTTCAGCGGCTGGCCCTTGCCGTCGCGCTCGACCATGTCCTCGGCATTGCCATGGTCGGCGGTGACGATCAGGCACAGCTGCTGCGCCTGCGCCGCCTGCATCAGCCGGCCCACCGCCAGGTCGACCGCCTCCACCGCCAGGATGGCCGCCTCGAGCTTGCCGGTGTGGCCGACCATGTCGCCGCCGGCAAAGTTGGCGCGCACGAACTGGTAGCCCGGATCGGCGATGGCCTCGAGCAGCGCGTCGGCGGTCTCGGCGCTCTTCATCCATGGCCGCTGGTCGAACGACACGCGGTCGGACGGGATCTCGAGGTAGGTCTCGGTGGCGTCGTTGAACTTGCCCGAGCGGTTGCCGTTCCAGAAGTAGGTGATGTGGCCGAACTTCTGCGTCTCGGCGCAGGCGAACTGGCGCACGCCGCTGTCGGCCAGGCATTCCGACACCGTGTCGGACACCGCCGCCGGGGCCACCAGAAAATGCGCCGGGATGCCGGCATCGCCGTCGTACAGCATCATGCCGGCGAAGAACACCTGCGGCACGCGCTGGCGCTCGAACTCGGTGAAGCCGGCACCCTCGGTGAAGGCGCGCGTGATCTCGATGGCGCGGTCGCCGCGAAAGTTGAACAGCACCACCGCGTCGCCATCGTGCACCGTGCCGCAGGCCTGGCCCTGGGCATCGGCCACCACGAAGGCCGGCACATACTGGTCGCTGAGGTCGGCGGTGGCCGCGCGGGCGGCCTGCAGTGCCGCCAGCGCCGAGGCAAACACCGGCGCCTGGCCCAGCACATGGGTCTGCCAGCCGCGCGCCACCATCGGCCAGTCGGCGCCATAGCGGTCCATCGTGATCGCCATGCGGCCGCCGCCCGAGGCGATGCAGGCATCGATGCCATGCGCCTGGCGCAGCGCCGCCAGGTGCTGCTCGAGCCGCTCGAGGTGCACATGGGCGGTCTTGTCCATCACGTCGCGGCCATCCAGCAGCACATGCACGCGCACCCGCTTGAGGCCCTCGAGCGCCGCGCGGTCGAGCATGGCGAACAGGTGGCGTTCGTGGGCATGCACGTTGCCGTCCGACAGCAGGCCCAACAGGTGCAGCGTGCCGCCGCTGGCCTGCACGCTGCCGACCACGTCGCGCCAGCAGCCCTGCCAGATCGCGCCCGAGGCGATGGCCGTCTCCACCGAGCTGGCGCCCTGCGGAAACACGCGGCCGGCGCCGAGGATGTTGTGGCCGACCTCGGAGTTGCCGATGTCGCCGTCGGACGGCAGACCCACGGCCGTGCCATGCGCGCGAATGGCGGTCACCAGGGCCTCGCGGCGCAGCTGGTCCAGGTTGGGCGTGCGCGCCAGCGCCACCGCATCGAAGGCGTCGCCCGGGCCGTCGCCCACACCATCCAGCACCAGGAACACGACGCGGGCAGGGGCTTGGGCAGGGCTGAGTTTCATGGCGGATCGGTCAGGGGGTGGGGCTGAAGACGCCGGGAGTCTAGCTGCGGCGCCCCGCACCGCGCGCGCCGCCGGCAGCGCCATGGCGCCCCGGCCACGGCGGCCGGCGGCCCGGGCGCCGGCATAATCGCGGGCTCCCCATTTCCTGAGACGGCAACGTGAAGTTCATCATCGACAACTGGATGCTGATCGCCCTGGCGCTTGTCTCGGGCGGCATCCTGCTGTGGCAAGCACTGCAGAAGGGCTCCGGCATCGGCACCACCCAGGCCGTGGCCCTGATCAACCGCGAGAAGGGCGTGCTGATCGATGTGAGCGAGCCGGCCGAATACGCCGCCGGCCATCCGCAGGGCGCGCGCAACGTGCCGCTGGCCCAGCTGGCCGGCGCCAAGGAGCTGCCGTCGAACAAGGCGCTGCCGGTGATCCTGGTGTGCGCCAGCGGGGCGCGCGCCAGCCGCGCCGCGGGCCAGCTGCGCAAGGCCGGCCACGAACGCGCGGTGGCGCTGCACGGCGGCCTGGCTGCCTGGCGCGAGGCCAATCTGCCGGTCGAGAAGGCTTGAGCGGCTGAGCGCCGCTGCCGCTGCCGGGTGGCGCCTGCCACAGCCGGCATCGGCCCACAAACATGCAGGGGTATCGCACGGCTGCCACAATTTGCAGCCCCGCAACTCACGCACCCAGTGCCACGCCATGAACCCGGTCCGCATGTACACGACCCAGGTCTGCCCCTACTGCGTGCGCGCCAAGGCCTTGTTGCAGCAGCGCGGCGTGGCCACGATCGAGGAAGTGCGTGTGGATCTGCTGCCCGAGCGCCGCGACGAAATGATCGAGCTGACCGGCCGCCGCACGGTGCCGCAGATCTTCATCGGCGCCACCCATGTGGGCGGCTGCGACGACCTGATGGCGCTCGACCGCAGCGGCGGCCTGCTGCCCCTGCTGCAGGGCGCCTGAGCGGCGGCTGCCCGGGCGCTTGGGGCGGCCCGGCGGGGCTGGTTTCAACGCATCGGCGCCGCGCCGAAGCGTCACATCGGCTGCGCCATAATCCGCGCCGCAGTCAGCCCGCGGGTCCATGTCGAGACGGCATGTGGCGGCGGGCCTTTTTTCATCCCCAGCGATTGAGCGCCATGGCCGACCAAGACGATACCCCCGTGTTCCAGATCCAGCGCATGTATCTGAAGGATCTGTCGCTGGAGCAGCCCAACTCGCCGCAGATCCTGCTCGAGCAGCAGCAGCCGCAGGTCGACATCAACCTGTCGATGGGCGCCGAGGGCGTGGCCGACGGCATCTTCGAAGTCACGGTCACCGCCACCGTCACCACCAAGGTCGGCGAGCGCACGCTGTTCCTGGTGGAGGCCAAGCAGGCCGGCATCTTCGAGATCCGCCATGTGCCGCAAGACCAGCTGCAGGGCATCCTGAGCATCGTCTGCCCGCAGATGATCTACCCGTACCTGCGCGCCATCGTGTCCGACGTGTGCACGCGTGCCGGCTTCCCGCCGATCCTGCTCACCGAGGTGAACTTCCAGGCCATGTTCGAAGCCCAGCAGGCCCAGGCCGGCGGCAACGGCGCGAACTGAGCCCGACCGGGTTCTTGCACACCGGCAGTCGGCCACGCCGCTGCCGCTGACCGACATGGGTACTGACTTGTCCGTGGTCGTGTGGGGCGCGGGTGCCTGGGGCACGGCACTGGCCGTGGCCGCCGCACCGCGCCACCGCGTGCTGCTGTGGGCGCGCGACGCCGACCAGGCCGCCGAGATGGCGCGCACGCGGCGCAATGCGCGCTATCTGCCCGAGGTGGTGCTGCCCGAGGCGCTGGAGATCAGTGCCGATGCCGGGCTGGCCGCGGCGCGCAGCGCCGAGGGCTTGGCCATCATCGGCGCGCCCACCGCCGGGCTGCGCGAGCGTCTTGCGGCCTTGCCCGTGGCCACGCGCGTGCTGTGGCTCAGCAAGGGCTTCGAGCAGAACACCGGCGCGCTGGGCCACGAGATCGCGCGCGCCATCCGGCCCGATCTGCGCGCCGGCGTGCTGTCGGGCCCGAGCTTCGCGCTCGAGGTGGCGCGTGGCCAGCCCACCGCGCTGGTGGCCGCCAGTGCCGATGCCGCGCTGTGCGATCTGGCGGTGCAGGCCTTCCACAGCGAGAGCCTGCGCGTCTACACCTCGCCCGATGCGGTGGGCGTGGAAGTGGGTGGCGCGGTGAAAAACGTGATGGCCATCGCCACCGGCATTGCCGACGGCCTGCAGCTGGGCCAGAACGCGCGCGCCGCACTCATCACCCGCGGCCTGGCCGAGATGACCCGCCTGGGCCTGGCGCTGGGTGCGCGGGCCGACACCTTCATGGGCTTGTCGGGCCTGGGTGACCTGGTGCTCACCGCCACCGGCGACCTGTCGCGCAACCGCAAGGTGGGCCTGCTGCTGGCCGAGGGCCGGGCGCTGCCCGAGATCCTGGCCTGCCTGGGCCATGTGGCCGAGGGCGTCTACACCGCCGCCACGCTGCAGCAGCGTGCCCAGGACCTGGGTGTGGACATGCCCATCACCGACGCCGTGGTGGCCGTGCTGCAGGGCCGCGCCACACCCGGCCAGGCGCTGCGCGAGCTGATGCGGCGCGAGGCGCGCGCCGAGCTGGCGCACCGCGCCGGCTGAGCGTCAGGCACCCTCTCGCGGCCCAGGCGCCGCGGCCTGGCTCAGCTGCCGCCGTCGTAGGCCAACTGGCGCCAGGCGTCGAACACCACCACGGCCACGGCATTGCTGAGGTTCAGGCTGCGCTGGCCGGCGCGCATCGGCAGCCGCACCCGGCGCTCGCTGGCAAAGCCCTCGCGCACCGCCTCGGGCAGGCCGCCCGACTCGCTGCCGAAGACAAACCAGTCACCGGCCTGCCAGCCCTGGCGCGAGGCCTCGGCCAGCGCCAGCGCGCCGCGGGTGGTGAACGCGAAGGCCCGGCCGCCGCTGGCCTGCCGCACCTGCTGCAGCGCGGCCCAGTCGGCATGGCGGTGCACCGCGGCGTACTCGTGGTAGTCGAGCCCGGCGCGGCGCAGCAGCTTGTCGTCCATCGAGAAGCCCAGTGGCTCCACCAGATGCAGCGCACAGCCGGTGTTGGCTGCCAGGCGGATCACGTTGCCGGTGTTGGGCGGGATCTCGGGATGCACGAGCACGATGTTGAACATGGGCGACGATTGTCGCGTGTGGCTCAGCGCTCGGGTGCCGGTGTGCGCGCCAGCACCCACAGCTGCACGCTGGCCGCGCCGGCCGTCAGCAGGGCCTGGGCCGCGGCCTCGGCGGTGGCGCCGGTGGTCAATACATCGTCCACCAGCGCCACATGCCGGCCGGCCAGGTGCGCTGCGCCATCGGGGGTGACCCACATCGCCGCGCGCAGGTTGTGCAGGCGCTGCGTGCGGCTGGCGCCCACCTGGTGTGGCGTGTCGCGCAGGCGCAGCAGCCAGCCGGCATGCGCCGGCAGGCCGCGCCGGGCAGCCAGATGCCGGGCCAGTTGCCAGGCCTGGTTGTAGCCGCGCTCGGCCAGCCGGGCAGGTGCCAGCGGCACCGGCAGCACCACGTCGGCCGGTGGCGCGGCCGGGTGCCGGCGCAGCGCGGCGTCGATCAGGCCGGAGAAGGCCGGTGCCCACTCGGGCTGCTGCTGGAACTTGAAGGCGCCGATCAGCCGGTCCCAGGGAAAGCCGTAGTCCACCGCGGCCACGGTGGCGGCCACCGCGGGCGGCCGTGCCAGACAGGCGCCGCAGGCGCCGGCCTGCACCACCGCCAGGGCACAGCGCAGGCAGCGCGGCGTGGCCGCGGCAAAGCGCAGCCGGCACGGCGCGCACAGTGCGCCCGGGGCCCAGCTGCCGCACAGTGCACAAGGCCCTGGCATGGCGCCTGCCAGGCCGCGCCAGAGCTCGCGCAAGGTCTTGGCGGGGCGGTCCGCCGGGGTGGACATCGGCTCAATATACTGCGCGCCCATGCCCGATTCGCGCCCGCCGCAGCCCCTTGTCGATGCCCGGGCGCTGGCGCGGCAACTTGACCGCCTGGCCCGCGCCGAGGCGCCGCCCTGGCTGCATCAGGAGGTGGCGCGGCGCATGGCCGAGCGCCTGGTGGTGATGCGCGAGACGCCGTCGCAATGGCTGGACTGGTGGGCCTGGCTGGGGGCTGGCGCGCAGCCGGTGCAGGCCCTGTGGCCGCAGGCCGAGCGGCGTGTCGTCGAGCCCACGCCGGCCCTGGCCGAGCGCAGCCGCGCCACGCTGCAGGCACCCTGGTGGGCCTGGCGCCGGCGCCAGGCACTGGCCCAGGCGGTGCTGGACGAAACGGCCGTGCCACCCGGCCAGGCGCAAATGCTGTGGGCCAGCATGGTGCTGCACGCCGTGCCCGACCCGGTGGCGCTGATGGCGCGCTGGCACGCGGCGCTGGCCGTGGGTGGCTTCCTGATGTTCTCGAGCTTCGGCCCCGACACCTGGCGCGAGCTGCGTTCGCTGTATGCAGCGGCCGGCTGGCCGGCGCCGCATCCGCCCTTCACCGACATGCACGACATCGGCGACCAGCTGGTGCATGCCGGCTTTGCCGATCCGGTGATGGACCAGGAGACCTTGCGCCTGCACTGGTCCTCGCCCGAGGCGCTGCTGGCCGAGTTGCGCAGCCTGGGTGGGCATCTGGGCGCGGGCCGCCTGCCGGGCCTGCGCACGCCGCGCTGGCGCCAGCGCCTGCTCGCCGCCCTGGCCGAGCGCGCCGACAGCCAGGGCCGCATCGGGCTGACGGTCGAGATCGTCTATGGCCATGCCTTCAAGGCGGCGCCCCGCGCCCGGCCCGGCGAGCCGGTGACGGTGTCGCTCGATGGCCTGCTCGCGTCAATGAAACAAGGCCGTCCGTTGCGCTGAAGCCGCCATGTCCGCGCGGTCTGGTCGCGCATGCGCCAATGCTGCTGCACTGCTCAGCTAGAATTCAGAATTGTTGACGTGGCACAGATCCCGGTGCATTGACGTGGATCGCGCCCTCCAGGCTTGTTCTGGGTCAACAGGAAGGTCGGTCGTGCGCCCGGGCCCGGGCGCCTCGACCCGCGATGACGCAACTGCCCGTGCCCTCAATGCCATGACCGCCGCCTTCGCTTCCAGCCCCTGGCCCGCGCCCTCTGCTCACAGGTCGGACAAGGGTTGGCGCTTTGCGCAGCAGCTGGAGGCGCCGGCAGGCTGGTGCTTCGATTTGAGACGCAATGTCTCGATTTCGCCGCGTCAACTGATCGCCGCCTACCTGTTGCTGTGCTCGGTTTCACTGCTGGTCGCAGGGGGATTCTGGTGGCATGGTGTTGGGTTGGTGGTGGTTTTCACGGGCATTGAATTGGTGGCCGTCGGGGTGGCGATGCTGATGGTGGCGCGCCATGCCGGCGACCGCGAGACGGTCACGCTGAGCGGTCGCGAGGTGGCCGTCGAGCAGCGTGTCGGCCCCGGGGTCGAGCGCGTGACGTTCCGCGCCGAATGGTTGAGGGTGGAGCCAGCGGCCGAAGACGGCTCGCTGGTCGAGTTGTCCGGCGAAGGCCGCAGCGTGCGCATCGGGCGTCACGTGCGGCCTGAACTGCGGGTGGAACTCGCACGGGAGCTGCGCCGCGCGCTGCGCCTGTTGCGCAGCACCGGCGATCGGGTTGTGGTTCACGAACAGCAGCAATGACAAAGATGACGAAGAACACGAGGTGGCAACGGATCGGTCAAAGCCTGACCGGTCTGCTCGCGGCGGCAGCCGCGCAATCGGCGCTGGCCGTCAACAACCTGCCCGGCGGGCCGGCGGTGAACCAGCTCGATCTGCATCCGCCGATCACCAAGATCGCTGCCGAGGTGCAGACCCTGCACTACGGCCTGCTGGTCGTCTGCGCGGTGATCTTCGTCGCGGTGTTCGGCGTGATGTTCTATTCGATCATCAAGCACCGCAAGTCGGTCGGCGCCAAGTCGGCGCACTTCCACGAGAGCGTGGCGGTCGAGATCGCCTGGACCATCGTGCCCTTCGTCATCGTCACGGCCATGGGCCTGGCGGCCACCAAGACCGTGGTGGCCATGAAGGACACCAGCAATGCCGACCTCACCATCAAGGCCACCGGCTACCAGTGGAAATGGGGCTACGACTACCTGAAGGGCGAAGGCGAAGGCATCGGCTTCGTCTCCACGCTCGACGTCGCGCAGCGCCAGATGTCCGACGCCGGCAAGCCCGCCGGTGACGACTACCTGCTGAAGGTCGACAACCCGCTGGTGGTGCCGGTCAACAAGAAGATCCGCATCATCACCACCGCCAACGACGTGATCCACGCCTGGATGGTGCCGGCCTTCGCGGTCAAGCAGGACGCCATCCCCGGCTTCGTGCGCGACACCTGGTTCCGCGCCGAGAAGGTGGGCGATTTTTATGGTCAGTGCGCCGAGCTGTGCGGCAAGGAGCACGCCTACATGCCCATCCACGTGAAGGTGCTGGCGCAGGCCGACTACGCCAAGTGGGTGGAAGGCAAGAAGAAGGAACTGGCCGCCAAGGCCGATGATCCGGCCAAGGTCTGGAAGCTCGAAGATCTGGTGACCCGTGGCGAGAAGGTCTACAACGCCAACTGCGCGGTCTGCCACAAGCCCGACGGCAAGGGCGCCGGCCCGATCAAGGCGGTGGATGGTTCGGCCCTGGTGCTGGATGCCGACAAGGGCAAGCAGATCGCCGTGCTGCTGAACGGCCAGAACAATGGTGCGATGCCGGCCTGGAAGAGCCTGTCCGATACCGAGATCGCCGCCGTGATCACGTACACCAAGAACAGCTGGTCGAACAAGACCGGCCAGGTGGTGCAGCCGGCCGAGATCCTTGCCGCGCGCAAGTGATCCACCGCTCCCACCCTTTTTGCACCCGACTGCCAAGCAAAGGCCTCGCACCATGAGCGCTGTCCTCGACCATCACGGCCACGCGGCCCACGATGACCACCACGACCACGGCCCGCTGCACGGCTGGCGCCGCTGGGTGTTCGCGACCAACCACAAGGACATCGGCACGATGTACCTGTTGTTCGCATTCGCCATGCTGATGATCGGCGGCGTGCTGGCGCTGTGCATCCGCGCCGAGCTGTTCCAGCCCGGCCTGCAGTACTTCAACCCCGAACTGTTCAACTCGTTCACCACGATGCACGGGCTGATCATGGTGTTCGGCGCCATCATGCCGGCCTTCGTGGGCTTCGCGAACTGGATGATCCCGCTGCAGATCGGCGCATCCGACATGGCGTTCGCGCGCATGAACAATTTCAGCTTCTGGCTGATGATCCCGGCGGCCATCATGCTGGCCGGCTCGTTCTTCATGCCCGGTGGCGCGCCGGCCGCTGGCTGGACGCTCTATGCCCCGCTGACCCTGCAGATGGGCCCCAGCATGGACGCCGGCATCTTCGCGATGCACATCCTCGGCGCCAGCTCGATCATGGGCTCGATCAACATCATCGTCACCATCCTGAACATGCGCGCGCCGGGCATGACGCTGATGAAGATGCCGCTGTTCGCCTGGACCTGGCTGATCACCGCCTACCTGCTGATCGCGGTGATGCCGGTGCTGGCCGGTGCGATCACGATGACGCTGACCGACCGCCATTTCGGCACCAGCTTCTTCACGCCCGCCGGCGGTGGCGACCCGATCATGTACCAGCACATCTTCTGGTTCTTCGGGCACCCCGAGGTCTACATCATGATCCTGCCGGCCTTCGGCATCGTCAGCGCCATCGTGCCGGCCTTCGCGCGCAAGCGCCTGTTCGGCTACACCTCGATGGTCTACGCCACGGCCTCGATCGCGATCCTGTCGTTCATCGTCTGGGCCCACCACATGTATGCCACCGGCATGCCCGTGACCGGCCAGCTGTTCTTCATGTACGCCACGATGCTGATCGCCGTGCCCACGGGCGTGAAGATCTTCAACTGGATTGCCACCATGTGGCGTGGCTCGATGACCTTCGAGACCCCGATGCTGTGGTCAGTGGGCTTCATCTTCGTGTTCACGATGGGCGGCTTCACCGGCCTGATCCTGTCGATGGCACCGGTCGACATCCAGCTGCAGGACACCTACTACGTGGTGGCGCACTTCCACTACGTGCTGGTGGCCGGCTCGCTGTTCGCGCTGTTTGCCGGCGTGTACTACTGGGGCCCGAAGTGGACCGGCGTGATGTACTCCGAATTCCGCGGCAAGCTGCACTTCTGGTGGTCGCTGATCGCGTTCAACGTCACCTTCTTCCCGATGCACTTCCTGGGTCTGGCCGGCATGCCGCGTCGTTATGCCGACTACCCGATGCAGTTCACCGAGTTCAACCAGATCGCCAGCGTCGGCGCCTTCGCCTTCGGTCTGGCCCAGGTGTACTTCTTCCTGTTCGTCGTCGTGCCGATGATGCGCGGCAAGGGCGAGAAGGCAGCGCAAAAGCCCTGGGAGGCCGCCGAAGGCCTGGAGTGGGAAGTGCCGTCGCCGGCGCCGTTCCACACCTTCGAGAACCCGCCCAAGCTCGACGCCAGCGCCACGCGCGTGCTGGGTTGATGCCGGGCTGACATGGCTGATTCGGCGGGCATGGCCAATCCGGCAGCGCAACAGCGCCAGCGCCGGGCCAATCTGAAGCTGGCCGTGGTGCTGGCCTCGGTGGCCCTGGTGTTCGGTGTGGGCTTCGTGACCAAGATCGTGCTGCTCGGTCGCTGAGCGACCGGCACGCCGCAACCCGCTCTGCCCGATGGCTTTTGCGTCCATGCTCCAGCGCCTGCACCGGGACAACCGGCGCATGCTCGGCAAGCTGATGGTGGTGGCCCTGGCGATGTTCGGCTTCGGCTATGCGCTGGTGCCGATGTACCGCACGATCTGCGATGCCCTGGGCATCAATGTGCTGTCGGTCAGCGAGCGGGTCACCGGTGCCGGCCTGTCGGGCAATGCCGCACGCAAGGGCAATACCCAGGTCGATACCAGCCGCAAGGTGACCATCGAGTTCGATGCCAACGCCCGCGGGCCCTGGGATTTCAAGCCCGCGGTGCGCTCGGTGCAGGTTCATCCGGGCGAGCTGGCCACGGTGATGTACGAGTTCCGCAACAAGCAGGATCGCAGCATGGCCGCGCAGGCCATTCCCAGCTATGCACCCATGCAGGCGGGCAGCCACTTCAACAAGCTCGAGTGCTTCTGCTTCAACGAGTACACGCTGGCGCCGGGCGAGAGCAAGCAGTGGCCGGTGGTGTTCTATGTCGATCCCAAGCTGCCGCGCGACGTGACCACCATCACCTTGTCGTACACCTTCTTCGAGGTGGCCGGCAAGCAGGTGGGCAAGAAGACGGCGCAGGCGCCGCTGGCGGTGGGAGCCGGCACATGAGCGACGAGCTGAAGCACGCCGCGCAGCGCCCGGGCTCGCTGTTGCAGACGATGCGCGCCGTGGCCTGGTCGTTCTTCGGCGTGCGGCGCTCGGCCGACCATGCGCAGGACGTCAGCCGGCTCAACCCGGTGCATGTGATTCTGGCCGGCATCGCGGGCGCGGCACTGTTCGTGCTGGCGCTGGTGCTGCTGGTCAAGTGGGTGGTGGCCAGCGGTGTGGCAAGCTGATTGCGCACCGGTGCCGATCCAACAATTTCTTTGAGGTTACGAGGAGAACACACAAGATGTCCGCAGCGACGCCCAACGGGGTGACCCCGTACTACTTTGTGCCGGCACCGTCGGCGCATCCGGCCATGGCCGCCTTCGGCCTGTTCTTCGTGATCCTGGGCGCCGGCCAGTGGATCAACGGCGCTGACTGGGGCAAGTACTCGCTGGCCCTGGGCATGGCGATCTGGCTGCGCACGCTGTTCGTGTGGTTCAAGGACGCCATCCACGAAAGCCAGTCCGGCCTGTACTCCAAGCGCATCGACGTGTCGTTCCGCTGGGCGATGAGCTGGTTCATCTTTTCGGAGGTGATGTTCTTTGCCGCGTTCTTCGGCGCGCTGTACTGGGCCCGCGCCCAAGCGCTGCCGATGCTGGGCAACCTCGACCACCAGCTGCTGTGGCCCGACTTCAAGGCCATCTGGCCCAGCGCCGGTGGTGGCGTCACTGCCGCGCCGGGCGGCACGGTGGAGCCGTTCAACACCATGGGCCCGTGGCCGATCCCCACCATCAACACCGCGATCCTGCTGACCTCGGGCCTCACGCTGACCATCGCGCACCATGCGCTGATCGCCGGCCAGCGCGCCAAGACCATCACCTGGATGTGGATCACCGTGCTGCTGGGCATCGTGTTCCTGGGCTTCCAGGGCTACGAGTACGTGCACGCCTACCGCGACCTGAACCTGAAGCTGACCTCGGGCATCTTCGGCTCCACCTTCTTCATGCTCACCGGCTTCCACGGTTTCCACGTGTTCGTGGGCATGCTGATGCTGCTGTTCATCACGCTGCGCCTGCAAAAGGGCCACTTCTCGGCTGACCGGCACTTCGGTTTCGAAGGCGCCGCCTGGTACTGGCACTTCGTCGACGTGGTGTGGCTGGGCCTGTACTTCCTGGTGTACTGGCTCTGAGCCCGCGGGCCGGCCATGGGTCGGCCCCTTGAACCGAGGACGCCGCCGCTGTGCGGCGTCTTGCTTTTGGGCCGGTCGCCTCAGCGCGCCAGCGGCAGCCCGGAGGGCTGGATCCAGCCCATCCACCATCCCAGCAGGATGAACAGGAACAAGGCGATCGACAAACCCACCCGCAGTGCCAGGGCGCGCGCCATGCGCGCGTTGCGCTGGGCGGGGGCGTCGGCACGGCCGCCGCGCAGCATGAACAGCCCGGCGCTGGCCAGGGCCACCAGCACGAGCACCAATACGATCACGATCACGGTTTTCATTGCCGCGGATTATCGGTGCCGCCCATGCGCCTGCTGAACCGGGGGCCATGGCTGGTGCTGCTGGCCGCGTTGCTGGCGGCGGCGCTGACCGCGCGGCTGGGCGTCTGGCAGCTCGATCGCGCGGGGCAGAAGCTGGCGCTCCAGGCCCGCATCGATGGCCGCGCCGCCATGCCGCCGCTGCCCGCGGCCGAGCTGGCGCGCAGCGCCGCCACAGCCGGCGAGCAGCACTATCGCCACACGCTGCTGCGCGGCCAGTGGCTGGCCCGGCACACGGTGTTTCTGGACAACCGGCAGATGAACGGCCGGCCGGGTTTTTATGTGCTGACGCCGCTGCTGCTGGCCGATGGCGACGCGGTGCTGGTGCAGCGCGGCTGGGTGCCGCGCCACCCGCATGACCGCAGCGCCTTGCCGCCGCTGGCCACGCCGGCCGGCCCGGTGCTGGTGGCCGGTCGCATCGCCCCGCCGCCGGCCAAGCTGTTCGAGCTGGGTGCGGCCGACAGCGGGCGCATCCGGCAAAATGTCGACCTGGATGCCTTCGCGCGTGAAGCGGGCATCGCGCTGCGGCCCCTGTCGCTGCAGCAGACCGAAGCCGGGCCAGCCTGGGGCGCGCCGGCCAGCTCTTCAAGCCATTCTTCCACCCCCTCGTCTGCCGCCAACGACGGCCTGCTGCGCCAGTGGCCGGTGGTGGCGGTGGATGTGGGCAAGCACCACGGTTATGCCTTTCAGTGGTTTGCGCTCTGCGCATTGATCACCGGCCTGTATGTCTGGTTCCAAATCCTCCGACCCCGTCGCCGCTAAGGCCGCCATCCCGCACCCCAACGCCCCGCGCGACGAGCCGCTGGGCCTGGTGGTGCATTCGCTGCCGTCACCGGGCGACGCCGTGGCGCGCCAGCAAAGCCTGGGCCGCTGGAAGATGCTGATGGTGCTGGCGGTGTGCGCCTCGCCGGTCATCGCCAGCTACTTTGCCTACTACGTGGTCAAGCCCTCGGGCAGTGCCTATGGCGCGCTGATCACGCCGCCGCTGCCGATGCCGGCGGTGACGGGCCAAGGCCCGGATGGCCAGCCGCAGGCGCTGCGCGCGCTGGCCGGCCAATGGCTATTGGTGGTGGTGGACGGCGGCGCCTGCGCCCCGGCCTGCGAGAAGCGTCTGTTCATGCAGCGCCAGCTGCGCGAGATGACGGGCCGCGAGCGTGATCGCATCGACAAGCTGTGGCTGGTGATCGACGACGCGCCGGTGGCCGCCCCCCTGCGCCAGGCCCTCGAGGCCAGGCCCGGCGTGACCCTGCTGCGCCTGCCGCGCGCCACGGTGTCGGCCTGGCTGAAGCCGGCGCCGGGCCAGGCGCTGGAAGACCACCTCTACATCGTCGACCCGCAGGGCCAGTGGATGATGCGCCAGCCGGTGGATGCCGATCCGGCCAAGGTCAAGCGCGACATCGACCGCCTGCTGCGTGCGTCGGCCAGCTGGGACAAGCCCGGCCGCCAGGCGCTGATCGATTCGGCGCCCGCGGCCCTGGCTCCGGCGGCCACGGCATCAGCCCCCACGGCCCCGGCGGCCCCGGCGCCGACGGCCTCGCGCCCCTGAGCCGCCTGCCGTGTCGCCGTTTGCCGCCCTGACCGCCTTGACCGCCCCGATGCGTTCGCGCCGTCGCGCCGTCCACGCCAACCCGCCTTGCCCGATGCCATGAGCGCGAGTGCCGTCGACCTGTCACCGCTGCTGCGCCTGGCCCTGCTGGCCGGCGTGGGTGCCCTGTTGCCGCTGTCGTGGTGGTGGCTGCGCCAGCGCGGCGCGCCGGTGCGCCAGCGCCTGGCGGCGCTGACCGCGCTGACGCTGTTTCTCACCTTCGACCTGATCGTCTTCGGTGCCTTCACCCGCCTGACCGACTCAGGCCTGGGTTGCCCCGACTGGCCGGGCTGCTACGGCGAGGCCTCGCCGCTGGCCGCCCAGGCCGACATCCAGGCCGCGCAAACCGCGCTGCCCAGCGGGCCGGTGACCTTTGCCAAGGCCTGGATCGAGATGATCCACCGCTATCTGGCCATGGTGGTGGGGGTGCTGATCCTGGTGGCCACGGCCGCCAGCTGGCGTGCCCGCCAGGCCTTGCCGCACTCGCCCTGGTGGTCGGTGGCCACGCTGGTGTGGGTGATCGTGCAGGGTCTGTTCGGCAAGTACACGGTCACGCTCAAGCTGTATCCGGCCGTGGTCACCCTGCACCTGCTGGGCGCCATGCTGCTGCTGCTGATGCTGGTGCTGCAGCACGAGTCCTTGCGCCAGCGGCCATGGCCGGCGGCGCCGCAGGGCGGCGGCCGTGACCGCGTGACGCCGTGGGTGGTGGGCGCCGTGCTGGCCCTGGTGATGCTGCAGATCGCGCTGGGCGGCTGGGTCAGCACCAATTACGCGGTGATGGCCTGCAGCGGCTTTCCCACCTGCAACGGCCAGTGGTGGCCGGCCATGGACGCCGGCCACGGCTTCACGCTGCTGCGCGAGCTGGGTCGCGCCGGGCATGGCGGATTTCTGCCCTTCGAGGCGCTGGTGGCCATCCACATGGCGCATCGCGGCTTTGCCCTGCTGGTGTTCGCCGCCTTGCTGGCGCTGGCCTGGGCGCTGCACCGCCAGGGCCAGGCCACGGCCCGCCGCCATGCGCTGGCCCTGCTGGGCCTGGCGCTGCTGCAGGCCGCCAGCGGCCTGTCCAACGTGGTGCTGGGCTGGCCGATTGCCGGCGCCCTGGCCCACAGTGGCGGCGCTGCCGCCCTGGTGGGGGTGCTGGCCTCGCTGCTGGCGCGGCTGCAACTGGCCGCCACCGCACCGTCCCTGTCCCTGTCCCTGATCCGTTCCGGCCGCGAGCGGCTGGGCGCCGCCTGATCTGCCTGCGAGAAGCGAATCGCCGATGTCCTCGACGTCCTCCCTCCCCACCCCCGCGCCGGCATCGGTGTGGCGCCAGTACTGGGCGCTGACCAAGCCGCGCGTGGTGCAGCTGATCGTCTTTTGCGCCGTCATCGGCATGCTGCTGGCCGAGCCCGGCATGCCGCGCCTGGGCCTGGCCGTGCCGGCCGCGCTGGGCATCTGGCTGGTGGCCAGTGCGGCGGCGGCCTTCAACTGCCTGGTCGAGCAGGCCATCGACCGCAAGATGGCGCGCACCGCCTGGCGGCCCACGGCCAAGGGTGAGCTGGGCAATGCCCAGGCGCTCAGCTTCTCGGTGCTGCTGTGCACCGCCGGCAGCGCGCTGCTGTACTGGTGGGTGAACCCGCTGACCATGTGGCTCACCTTTGCCACCTTCGTGGGCTACGCGGTGGTCTACACCGTGGTGCTCAAGCCGATGACGCCGCAGAACATCGTCATCGGCGGCGCCTCGGGCGCCATGCCGCCGGTGCTGGGCTGGGCCGCGATGCGCGACGATGTCGGCCCCGAGGCGGTGGTGATGTGCCTGATCATCTTCCTGTGGACGCCGCCGCACTTCTGGGCGCTGGCGCTGTACCGGGTGGACGACTACCGCCGCGCCGGCCTGCCGATGCTGCCGGTCACCCACGGCTCCGACTTCACCCGGCTGAACGTGCTGCTGTACACGCTGGTGCTGTTTGCTGCCACGCTGCTGCCCTTTGTGATCCGCATGAGCGGCTGGCTTTACCTGGTGGCGGCGGTGCTGCTGGGGGGCTGGTTCATCGCTTACGGCATCATGCTGTGGCGCAGCTACAGCGAGGCGCTGGCGCGCAAGACCTTCCGCTTCTCCATCCTCTACCTGTCGCTGCTGTTCGCCGCGCTGCTGGTGGATCACTACCTGATGCCATGGCTGTCCTGAAACCTCTCATCACGCGCCGGCGCAGCCTGGCCCTGGCCGGCGCCACCCTGGCGGCCGGCCTGCTGGCCGCCTGCGAGCGCGGGGCACCGGGTGCCGGCGCCGGGCGTGCCGCCTTCAAGGGCGTGGACATCACCGGCGCCGACTACGCGCGCCAGCTCAACCTGAACGACCCCGACGGCAAGGCGCGCACCCTGGCCGAGTTCAAGGGCCAGGTGGTGGTGGTGTTCTTCGGCTACACCCAGTGCCCCGACGTGTGTCCCACCACGATGAGCGAGCTGGCCGAGGTCAAGCGCAGCCTGGGTGCCGACGGCGCGCGGGTGCAGGGCCTGTTCGTGACGGTGGATCCCGAGCGCGACACGGCCGAGCTGCTGAAGGCCTATGTGGCCAACTTCGGCCCCGGCATGCTGGGCCTGCGCGGCACGCCCGAGCAGACCCAGGCGGCGGCCAAGGAGTTCAAGGTGTTCTTCAACAAGGTGCCCGGCAAGACCGACACCAGCTACACCATCGACCACACCGCCGGCTCCTACGTCTTCGATACCCAGGGCCGGGTGCGCTTGTTCGTGCGCTACGGTGGCGGCGGCAAGGCGCTGGCCGAGGACCTGAAGACCCTGCTGGCTGAAACCCGTTGAGCGGGTTTGTGGGGAGGCGGTGCCTGTCCTGAACTGGTAGCTTGCCGCGTGGTACAGGCTGGCAAGCCCAAGGAGGACACGCCATGAACTCTCGCCGACCCCAAGGTCTGCTCAGCGGCCTGTGTGCCGCGGCGGCCAGCGTGGCGCTGGCTGCGCCGGCGCAGGCCGAGCAGCACTACGCCTTCGATACCGGCGTTCAGGGCTGGACCGCCAGCGGCGGCCTGCTGAGCCATGTGGATGGCGGTGCCGCCGGCCAGTGGCTGCATGTGCTCGACAACGACGGCAGCACCGACATGGTGCTGCACTTTCCGTCACTGGGCGACTGGTCGGCCTACCTGGGCGGCACGCTGTCGTTCGACGCCCGCAACGCCAGCCAGCTGGCCGCCGACTGGCCCGAGTTCGGACAAGTCACCCTGGTGTCGGGCGGCACCACGCTGGGCCCGGCGGACCGCATCGCGCCGGGTGAGCCGCCGGCCGATGGCCAGTGGCACCACTACCGCATCGCGCTGACGCCGGCGGTGTTTGGCGCCGCGCTGCCCACGGTGATGGGCAACCTGACGGCGGCATCGTTCAAGGTCGAGTACCACGCCACCTTCGGCACCGATTTCGAAGCCATCGACATCGACAACATCCGCCTCAGCGCCGCCGTGCCCGAACCGGCCGCCTGGCAGCTGCTGCTGGCCGGCGGCCTGCTGGCGGGCCTGGCCGGCCTCGCCCGTCGGCACTGAACGGCCGGTCATCGGTGAGCGACCCGCCGTCCCCCGTGACGACAAGCCGCTGAGCTGACAGCGTTCTCGCCGACCAGCGATCATGTGTTTGGTTTTCGCCACCGGTGCGGCAGCAACTCTTCGATGCGGCTGTTCTGATGCCTGGGAAGCCGCTCCAGCACGGCGCGCAGGTAGGCCCATGGGTCATGCCCATTGAGCTTGGCGGACTGCACCAGGCTCATGACGATCGCTGCGCGTTGGCCGGCCAATTCGCTGCCGCAAAACAGCCATGCCTTGCGGCCCATGGCCCAGGGTTTGATCTGCCGTTCGATGAAGTTGTTGTCTATCGGCACCGCACCGTCTTCGAGGTGCCGCGTCAGCGCATCCCAGGCGTTCAGGCTGTAGTCGATCGCCGCGGCGATGGAGCCGCCGTCGGGCACGCGGCCGCGCTCCAGCCTGAGCCAGACGTGCAGTTCCTTCCACAGCGGCCGGGTCAGTTGTTCCCGCGCTGCCTGGCGCTGCTGCGCGTCCATCCCCTCGAACTGGCCTTCGACGTGGTAGATCCAGCCGATGCGCTTGATCGCCTCCTTGGCCACCTCGCTGGTGCCGATCAGCTCGTCGAACTTGCGCCTGGCATGCGCCGCGCAATGAGCAGCCATGCGCTGCGGGTACACGCGCCTGTCGAGCACGGCGTCGTACCCGCCGTACTGGTCGCACACCAGCGTGCCTTGCCACGCCGGCTGGTCCTCCTTCATCGAGCCCGGCGGACCTTGCTGTCGTGTCGATGGGCCCAGGAAGGCCACCGGGTACTGCGACCCTCGACCCAGGCAGAACTCGTAGACCACACCTTGCTGGGCATCGAATTCGCCGCGCGCGTAGGCCCAGATGTAGGCCCGCTTGGTCTTGCCCGCGCCGGGGTCCAGCATCGCCACCGGCGTCTCGTCGGCATGCAGCACGGGGCAGCTCAACACGAAGCGCTTGAGGGCTTCGAACAGCGGGAACAGCGCGGCACCGGCATTGCCGGCGGTGCGCGCCAGCGTCGAGCGCGGCGTGTGCACGCCGGACCGGGCGTTGATGGTCTCCTGGCGGTAGTACGGCAGGTGGTCGACGAAGCGGCTGATGAGGATGTGAGCCGCGAACCCGCTGGCAGCGATGCCGCCGTCGATGATCTGCGGCTCGGCCGGCTCCTGCACCAGGTGCTCGATGCCTTGACGCTGGCAGCAGCGGCAGGTCCACTTGCCGTAGATGTGCCGGTGCACGAAGAACTCCGCCGGCACGATGTCCAGGCGTTCACTCACGTCCTCGCCCACGCGCGTCATTGGCCGGCCGCAGTCCGGTGTCGTGCAGGTCGTGTCCTCGGGCTCGTGGTGGTGCTCGACACGCCGCAGATGCTCGGGCAGCGCCTGACGCCGCGGACGACGGGGCGCGTCCTTGGGCTTGGGCTGCGTCTTGGGCAGCGCGGCCTGCAGGGCGGCGAGTTGCGCCTCCAGGTCGGCTTCGTCCTCCAGCAGCGTGTCCTGGAACATCTGACGCTGCTCGGCGGTCATCGCCTCGCTCTTGGCGCCGAACTTCCAGCGCTTCAGCCGTGCCAGCTCGAACGTGATCTTCTCGATCTTCGCGTCGCGCCAGGCGATGTCGCGGTCCTTGCGCTGGATCAGCGTTTGCTGGGCCTGGAGGTCTTGTGCCTGCTGCTGGATGTGCCCCAGCATCTGCACGGCCAGTGTCGTGAGGGCCTCTGGGGACAGGTCCCGCAGGTCCTGAGGCTTGAGGTCACGCATGCCGAGCATGCGAGGCATCTTGCCAAGACGCGCGAGCCCGCGCCACTGGCGGATGTCCTGTCAACGCCGGGCCCCGAGCCTCACATCCGCGTGATCACGCTCATCTCTGGCAGACGCTGCCAGGGCAGGCCCACGATCAAGGCGTCGAACTGGCTCTGCGTCAACGACAGCGGCGCCGCCGTCGCCTCGCGCGGCCAGGCGAAGTGACCTGCGTTCAGTCGCCGCGCTGCGCACCACACGCCGAAGCCGTCATGGACCAGCAGCTTGATGCGCGTGGCGCGCGCGTTCGCGAAGAGGTAGCCGTGATGGGCGCGGGCCGCGCCGGTGGTCTGCACGACGCAGCTCATCAGCCGCTCGGCGCCAGCGCGCATGTCCATCGGGGCCGTGCACAGCCAGAGCTGATCGATGCGGATCACTTGAGCAGGCTCGAGCTCAGCTCGCGCAACCAGGACCGACAGTCCTCGGCCGCAGCGGTCGGCCAGCGCACGTTCAGGTGCAGCGGACCGCGGCGAAGCTCGACCAGGATCAACGGCTCGGCGATCGGCGCCGGCTCCCTGGGTGCGACCGCGGTACGCGACACGGCCTTGGACGGTGCGGGCATCTCGACGGCAACGAATTCGGCGGCCGCGCCTGACGGTGCCGGGGTCACTGCGCCGCTCGTCGCCGATGTAGCGGGCATGCTGTCACGCTTGGTGCCGCGACCCGAGCGCCACTTGCGAACGAGATTGGCGTTCAGCCCATGCGCCAGCGCGACCCCGGATATCGACGCACCCGGTTCGGCACAGGCGGCCAGAACCTTGGCCTTGAGCTCGGTACTGTGGCGCCGCCGAGACTTTGAATTGGGATGCATAGGTGTCCACCAATGAATAGGTGGACACCATCCTCAGGCGCCTGTTCCCGGTAAGCAAGGTGGGACGGCGAGCCGCTCACGGTCATCGCGCCAGGCGCCAGGCGCCAACAAAAAAGGGCCACCTCGCGGTGGCCCTTCTTGCTGGCGGCCTTCAAGCGGCCGGTGCCGCGCGGCCTTCGCTCACGCCGTGGCTTCGAGCGATTTGCGCATCTTCTTCATCGCCGCCACCTCGATCTGGCGGATGCGCTCGGCGCTCACGCCGTATTCGGCGGCCAGCTCGTGCAGGGTCATGCCGCCCGAGCTGTCGTCGTTGACCTTCAGCCAGCGCTCTTCGACGATGCGGCGGCTGCGCGCATCCAGCACATCCAGCGCGCGCAGCAGGCCGTCGCCCGACAGCGCGTCGCGGTGGCGGCTCTCGATCACCCGGGTGGGTTCGCTGCGCTCGTCGGCCAGGTAGGCGATGGGGGCGTAGCCGCCTTCGTCGCCGTCGTCGGTCTGCGGCTCGAGCGCCACGTCGCCGCCCGACAGGCGGGTTTCCATCTCCATCACCTCGTCGGGCTTGACGTTCAGCTCGCGCGCCACGCGCTCGATCTCGGCGGCCGACAAGGTGTTGCGATGCACCTGTGCATCACCGGCGTCGCCCTTCAGGCGTTGCTTGAGCGAGCGCAGGTTGAAGAACAGCTTGCGCTGGGCCTTGGTGGTGGCCAGCTTCACCATGCGCCAGTTGCGCAGGATGTATTCGTGGATCTCGGCCTTGATCCAGTGCAGCGCATAGCTGACCAGGCGCACGCCCTGTTCGGGGTC
This sequence comes from Aquabacterium sp. OR-4, assembly GCF_025290835.2. Lineage (NCBI taxonomy): Bacteria > Pseudomonadati > Pseudomonadota > Betaproteobacteria > Burkholderiales > Sphaerotilaceae > Pseudaquabacterium > Pseudaquabacterium prasiolae. Next base: position 1,086,493 of record NZ_JAOCQD020000001.1, read on the forward strand.
GAAGCGCTTGACGGCCTTCATCAGGCCCACATTGCCTTCCTGGATCAGGTCGCCTTGCGGCAGGCCGTAGCCCAGGTACTGGCGGCTCACGCTGACCACCAGGCGCAGGTGCGACAGCACCAGGCGGCCGGCGGCGTCCAGATCGCCGGCGTCGCGCAGGCGGCGGGCGTAGCGCGATTCTTCGTCCTGCGTCAGCAAGGGCAGCTGGTTCACCGCGGACACGTAGGCATCCAGATTGCCCAGCGAGGGCACCAGGCCCCAGGGGTCACGAACCGACAGTGCAGTGGTGGAGGACAGTTGGGTCATGGTGCTGTTGAGAGCTCCCGCTCCTTTTGGTTCCGTTCATATTAGCACTCAGTCCTGAGGAGTGCTAAGGGCGGGAGATCGGCCGATCCAGGGTCTTTTCGGCGGCTTGATGGCGGTCAAGCCGCGGCCTGGCACCGGGCTCAGGCGCTCAGCTGGGCGTCCAGCACGGCCAGGAACTGCGGCAGGTCGAGCGGCTTGGTCAGGTAGTGGCGGGCGCCGCTGGCCAGCGCCTGCTGCACGCGCGCCGGCGTGGCGTCGGCCGACAAGGCCACCACCGGCACCTGGGCGCAGACCGGGTCGCGCCGGAACTGCTCGAGCAGGTCCAGGCCGTCGATGTCGGGCAGGTGCATGTCCAGCAGCAGCAGGTCGGGCGGGTCGCTGCGCATCGCGGCCAGGCCTTCCAGCCCGAGAGTGGAGACGCTCAGGCGCACCTGCGGGCGCTGCAGCAGGATGCCGCGCAGCACCTCGACATTGGTCTCGTTGTCCTCGATGTAGTGCACATGGCGCTGGCGGTAGCCCGGCACCGGCAACTGGCCGTTGCGCTCGCGCGGGGTTTCACCGTCGGACACCACCGGCGGCGCCACCGGCAGCCGCAGCACGAAGGTGGCGCCGCCACTGCCCGGCGCTGCCAGGCCCGACCCTGATCCCGACACTGGCGCGGCCTGCCCGGCCTGCCCGCGGCCGCGCTCGGCATGCAGGCTGCCGCCCATCAGCTCGGCCAACCGGCGGCTGATCACCAGGCCGATGCCGGTGCCTTCCACCGTGCCGTTTTCGCGGCCCAGGCGGTTGAAGGGCTGAAACAGCTCGGCCATCTGCGCATCACTGAGGCCCAGGCCGGTGTCGCAGACCCGCAGTTCCACCGTCTGGCCGTCGGCCGAGGCCTGCGCGCTCACGATCACCAGGCCCTGGTCGACGTTGTACTTGACCGCATTGCTCAGCAGATTGGTCAGCACCTGGCGCAGCCGGGTGTCGTCGGCCAGCACCTCGGGCACCTTGGCGTCGATGCTCACCTGCAGCTGGATGCCGCGCTGCGCGGCCGCCGCCTCGAGCATGGCGGCGCAGTGCTGGATCAGCGGCGCCAGCGCCAGCCGCGCGGGCTGCAGGCGCATCTCGCCGGCCTCGATGCGCGAGAGGTCCAGCGTGTCGTTGATCATCTCCAGCAGGTGCCAGCCGGCACGCAGGATCTGCGCTGCCCAGGCGGCCTGGTGCGTGGCCAGCGGTTGTCGGCGATCCAGCTCGAGCAGCTGCGCAAAGCCCAGCATGGCGTTGAGCGGCGTGCGCAGCTCGTGGCTCATGCGCGACAGAAACTCGCTCTTGGCGCGGTTGGCGGTCTCGGCCAGCGCGCGGCCCTGCTCGGCGGCCTGGCGGTGGCGGCGCTCGGTGATGTCTTCCATCACCGCCACCAGGCGCTCGGGCCGGCCCACGGCGTCGAGCAAGACGCTGCACTGGGTCTGCACCCACATCTCCTGGCCATCGGGGCGGCGCAGCCGGGCTGGCGGCCACACCTCGGGCGGGCCGCCATGGCGCAGGCGGTGCAGCTGCACGGCGGCGGCGTCGCGGTCTTCGGGCTGCAGCAGGTCGAGCAGGCGGCGGCGCGACAGGCGCTCGCTGCTCAGGCCGGCCATCTCGCGCAAGCGCGGATTGGCCTCGCGGATGCGGCCGTCCAGGTCGCCATAGGCCACGCCTACCGGCGCCTGGTCGAACACATTGCGAAAACGCCGCTCGCTGTCGCGCAGTGCGCTTTCGGTGCGTTCGCGTTCGGCGATCTCGCGCTCGAGTTCGGCCGTGCGCTCGGCCACCGCGGCCTCGATGCGGCGGGTGCGGCCGGTGACCACCAGCAGCAGGCTGGTCAGCAAGGCGGCGGCCGCCAGGCCACCCAGCGAAAACAACCAGGCATTGCCGCGGCCGGTGTCGGGCACCTGGGTGGCGCGGGCGCTGAGCAGCAAATCCCAGCGCCGGCCGGCAAAGGCCAGCGAGCGGCGGTGGCTGAGCTGGTCGCCGGTCTGCACGGTGCCCGGCGCGCCCTCAGGGCGCAAGGCCTTGTCGCAGCCGGGCGGGCCGGCCAGCCGGCGCCGCGTGGCCCCGGCGTCGGCGTCCACCAGGCACCAGTCGAGGTAGGCACGGGCCCCTTGGCGTGCGGCATCCTGCATGGCCTGGGTGCGCAGGGTGACAAAGACCACGCCGCGCAGTGCCGCGCGCCGGGCGTCGGCTTGCGCCACCGGGCTGTCGCCGTACAGCGCACGGTAGACCACCACGCCCGATTCGTCGCCCGGGCGCTGGGTCAGCTCGAAGGGGGCGGTCACGGCGGCGGCATCGGTCAGCGTGGCGCGGTCGATCGCCGCCCGCGCGATGGGCACGCTGCGCGAGTTGAGCCCCAACGCCGCCAGGTTGCGGTCTTCGGGCTCGATGTAGCGGATGGCCATCAGCAGGCCATCGGCCGGCGTGTCACCGTCCCGGCGATCAAACACCCGCAGGCTGCGGCCATCCAGATCGCGCGCGCGCGTCTCGAAGCCCGGCACGGCGTCGCGGGTCAGCCGCTCGGCATGGCCGATGGCCTGCACCGGCAGGGCCATGGCCAGCCAGGGCGCGGCGGCGCGGCGCATCTCCATTGCCGACACGTCCTGCGAGGCCACGAACACGCCGCGCATCGCCTCGAGCGTGTACAGCGCCGCCAGCAGCTGGGCGTCCACCGCGGCCGCGGCCTGGGCCGCGTCGCGCTCGAACACCGTGCGCACGCGCTGCGCCTCCCAGCGGGTGACCATGGTGGCGCCGGCGGTCAGCAGGCAGGTGGCCACCAGCAGCGGCAGCGACAGCGTGAAGCGCCGCGCCGCCCAGTGGGCACGCGGCCGGCCGATCCAGGCCAGCACCATGGGCGCGCCGATCAGCACGCCCAGCGTGTCGCCCAGCCACCAGGTCCACCAGCTCGACAGACGCTCGCCGGCCCCCAGCACGCCGCCCAGGCTGAGGCCCAGCGTGGCCACGCTGGCGCTCACGCCGCAGCCCAGCATGGTCAGCAGGCCGAAGGCCAGCACCTCGCCGGGCTCGCTGAGCGCCGGGGCTTCGGTGCGGCCGCGCATCAGCAGCCAGCGGCAGGCCCAGGCCTGCAGCGTGGCGCCCAGCGCGATGGCCAGCGCCACCAGCCACGAGGCCAGCGTCGGCTCGCTGGCCACGCCATGCGGCCATTGCACGGCCAGGGCGCCCAGCAGCACGCCGGGCAGGGCGCGGCCGCCGTGCACCAGCAGTGCCGCCACCGCCACACCCGAGGCCGGGTACAGCGGCGAGGCGTTCGAGGGTGGAATGGCCAGCAGCAGTGCCAGCTGGCCGGCCACCAGGTAGGCCAGCGCCGTGCCCAGCACCGCGCGCACGGCGCCCCGGCGGCCCAGGCCGGGAACGGCGGTGACGGTGGTGGCGTGTTGGCTCAAGGGCGGCAGTGCAGCGGGGCCGGCGCCGGCACACGCTGCGCATGCACCGGCACCGGCGATGACAGGCGCTTGACCCGCGGGCGGCAGCGCCCTGGTGGCAGGGCCGTCAGCGGTGCAGGCCTGGCCTCAGACGTTGAACAGGAAGTTCATCACGTCGCCGTCCTTGACGACGTATTCCTTGCCTTCGGCCCGCATCTTGCCCACATCCTTGGCACCTTGCTCGCCCTTGTACTGGACGAAGTCGTCAAAGGCGATGGTCTGCGCGCGGATGAAGCCGCGTTCGAAGTCGCCGTGGATCACGCCGGCAGCCTGCGGCGCGGTGTCGCCGATGTGGATGGTCCAGGCGCGCACCTCCTTCACACCGGCGGTGAAGTAGGTCTGCAGGCCCAGCAGCCGGAAGCCGGCGCGGATCAGGCGGTTGAGGCCTGGTTCGTCCTGGCCCATCTCGGCCAGGAACAGCGCCTTGTCCTCGTCTTCCATCTCCGACAGGTCGGCCTCGGTCTTGGCGCAGATGGCCACCACCGGCGCCTTCTGCGCCTCGGCATAGGCCTTCAGGCGGTCCAGCAGCGGGTTGTTCTCGAAGCCGGTCTCCGACACGTTGCCGACAAACATCGCCGGCTTGGCGGTGATCAGGCACAGCGGCTTGAGGATGACCAGCTCCTCCTTGCTGAAGTCGATGCTGCGCACCGGCTGGGCCTGGTCGAGCGCGGCCTGGCACTTCTCGAGCACCTTGACCAGGGCCGCGGCTTCCTTGTCGTTGCCCGAGCGTGCCGCCTTGTTGTAGCGGTGCAGGCTCTTTTCCACCGTGCCCAGGTCGGCCAGGCACAGCTCGGTCTGGATGACCTCGATGTCGGCGATCGGATCGACCTTGCCCGAGACGTGGATGACGTTGTCGTCCTCGAAGCAGCGCACCACGTTGACGATGGCGTCGGTCTCGCGGATGTGGCTCAGGAACTGGTTGCCCAGGCCCTCGCCCTTGCTGGCCCCGGCCACCAGGCCGGCGATGTCGACAAACTCGACGATGGCCGGCACCACACGCTCGGGCTTGACGATCTCCGACAACTTGCCCAGGCGCGGATCGGGCACCTCCACCACGCCCACATTGGGCTCGATGGTGCAGAACGGGTAGTTCTCGGCGGCGATGCCGGCCTTGGTGAGGGCGTTGAACAGGGTGGACTTGCCCACGTTGGGCAGGCCCACGATGCCGCATTTGAGGCTCATGGGGGGCTTTCGACTGGAGACGGGGCAGGGGGCGCCGGCAACGCGACCCCGATGCAAACCACCGATTTTAGGTGCCTGGCTCGGGCCACCCGGCCGCCGCGGGCCGCCGATGCCCGCTGTTTGCGGCATGGCCGGGTGCGGCAGCTTCCTACAATCGCAGCGATGACGACGCTCGAGGTGTGCATTCGCGGCAATGGCGCGGTGGGTCTGGCGCTGGCACTGGCACTGGCCCGCCAGGGCCTGCGTGTGGGCGTGGTGGCGCCACCGGCCGATGCCGCCGCGGCGCCGGCCCGGCCCGATGTGCGTGCCTACGCGCTCAACGAACGCTCGCGCCGGCTGCTGCTGCTGCTGAAGGTGTGGGACGCCCTGCCGCCCGACGCCGTGACGCCGGTGGACGACATGCGCGTGCAGGGCGACGCCAGCGGCGCCGACGGCACGCCGCTGGGCGCGATCGATTTTTCGGCCTGGCAGCAGGGCAGCGAGGCGCTGGCCTGGATCGTCGACGCCGCGGCACTGGAGGCCGCGCTGGCCACCGCGGCGCGTTTTGCGCCCCACCTCGAATTTCTGGCCGCGCCGGGCGATGCCGCGCTCACCGTGCTGGCCGAAGGCAAGGCCTCGGCCAGCCGCCAGGCGCTGGGCGTGCGCTTCGAACGCCACGCCTACGGCATGACGGCGCTGGCCGCGCGCCTGGTGGCCGGCCAGCCGCACCAGGGCGTGGCGCGGCAATGGTTCCGCTCTCCCGATGTGCTGGCCCTGCTGCCCTTTGACCGGCCGCAGCCGGGCCACAGCTACGGCCTGGTGTGGTCGATGCCCACGGCGCAGGCCGAGCACTGGCTGGCTGCGCCGCCGGCAGCCTTTGAACAGGCGCTGAACGAGGCCACCGGCGGTGCTGCCGGTGGCTTGACGCTGGCCAGCGAGCGCGCCGCCTGGCCGCTGCAGCTGGGCCGCGCCGAGCGCCTGTGCGGCAGCGGCTGGGTGCTGGTGGGCGACGCCGCGCATGTGGTGCATCCGCTGGCCGGCCAGGGCCTGAACCTTGGCCTGGCCGATGTGGCGGCGCTGGCCGGCGTGATCGCCGCGCGCGAGCCCTGGCGCGCGCTGGGCGATGCCACGCTGCTGCGCCGCTACGAACGCGCACGCGCGCTGCCCACCGCGGCGATGGCCCTGGTCACCGATGGCCTGCACCATCTTTTCGCCCAGGATCAGCCGGTGTTGCGGGAACTCCGCAACCGAGGCATGACTCTGCTCAACCGGCTGGCGCCGATCAAACGCCTGCTCACCGATCAGGCGCTCGACCGCTGATCGTCACCGCCCACCCGAAAGATCCGTCCGATGAAGCCGATGTCTCACCCGCTGCGCCGCTCCCTGGGCCTGATGCTGGCGCTGGCCGCGGCACTGCCGGCCGTGGCCGACGAGGCCGCGATCCGCAAGAACCTGGCCGAGCGCCTGCCCAACTTTCCCAAGATCGACGAGGTGAGCAAGACGCCGATCCCGGGCCTGTACGAGGTGCGCCTGGGCTCCGAGATCCTGTACACCGACGAAAACGGCAACCACCTGGTGCAGGGCTCGATCATCGACACCCGCAGCAAGACCGACCTGACCCAGGCCCGCATCGACAAGCTCACCGCCATCGACTTCGCCACCCTGCCGCTGAAGGACGCGGTGGTGCTCAAGCAAGGCAGCGGCGCGCGCAAGCTGGTGGTGTTTGGCGACCCGAACTGCGGCTACTGCAAGCGCCTCGAGAAGGACCTGGTGGCGCTGAAGGACGTGACCATCTACACCTTCCTGTACCCGATCCTGGGCGCCGACTCGACCGCCAAGTCCAGGGATGTGTGGTGCGCCAAAGACCCGGGCAAGGCCTGGCGCGGCCTGATGGTCGATGGCCAGACGCCGGCCAAGGCCAGCGCCGGCTGCGACACCGCGGCGCTGGACCGCAATGTCGAGCTGGGCCGCAAGTACCGCGTCAACGGCACGCCGGCGATGGTGTTCGAGGACGGCTCGCGCGCGCCCGGTGCCATTCCGGCGGCGCAGATCGAAACCCGTCTGGCCGGGGCCAAGAAGAGCTGATGCCTGCGGGCCGGCCGCAGGCGGCGGCCGGCGGCCAGGCAGGCCCCGTGCGGCCTGCGCCATACCGGCCGGGCGCTGGCGGTGCGCTGCGGTGACAATGCGGCCGACATCGCCCGCAACCGACCGCCACGCCGTGACCCGCGCCGCCCACGCCCCCGCTCCCCTCTACGAAGCCCCGCTCACCGACACCGCCCGCTGGCTCGGCCACCTGGGGCTGGTGCCGTTTGTGCTGGGGGCCCTGCTGGTGTGGGTGGTCAATGTCGAGGCCCATCCATACGCCACGCTGGCGCTGTCGGCCTACGCGGCGGTGATCGTGTCCTTTCTGGGCGGCATCCACTGGGGCATCGCGTTCCGGCAGACGGCGCCCGATGCCTCGCTGTTCATCTGGGGCGTGGTGCCCTCGTTGATCGCCTGGGTGGCGGTGATGATGCCGGCCAGCGCCGGCCTGGTGCTGCATGGCGTGATGCTGGCGGTGTGCTACGCGGTCGACCGCCGGGTCTACCCGGTGCAGGGCCTGCAACGCTGGCTCACGCTGCGCTTTCGGCTGTCGGCCGTGGCTTCGCTGAGCTGTTTTCTGGGTGCCGCGGGCACCTGAGGCCGGGCGTCTTTCGGCTGCACGAGCACATGGCGGCCCTGCGCTACTTGCCGTACGGGTGTGCGGCTGCGTTGCCTGAACGCCGCTGGGCCCGCTCGCGGCGAAAGCCACCCGACCTCCGGCCACCGACGGACCCGTCAGCACGATGATCAGCTATCACGTCGAACTCGACGACCTGCACAGCCACCACTACCGCGTCACGCTCAGCGTGCCGCAGCCGGGCGATGCGCTCGAGCTGGCGCTGCCGGTGTGGATTCCGGGCAGCTACCTGGTGCGCGAGTTCGCGCGCCACCTGTCGGGCCTGCAGGCGCAGCAGGGCGGCCAGGCCTGGGAGGTGCAGGCCCTCGACAAGGCGCGCTGGCAGTTGCGCCGGCCCGCGGGCGCGCCGGCCAGCCGCGCTGCGCTGACCGTGCGCTGGCGCGTCTATGCCTTCGACACCTCGGTGCGCACGGCGTTTCTGGACGACCGGCGCGGCTTCTTCAACGGCACCGGCCTGCTGCTGCGCGTGGTGGGCCGCGAGGCGCAAGCGCAGCGCCTGAGCCTGGGCCGCCTGCCGGCCGGCTGGGAGGTGGCCACCGCCATGCCGGCCGCGGCGCCAGGCCGCTCGCGCGGTGAGTCGGGGGCCTGGCTGGCGGCCGACTACGACGAGCTGGTTGATCACCCGTTCGAGCTGGGCAGCTTCTGGCGCGGCCGGTTCAGTGCCGGCGGCGTGCCGCACGAGCTGGTGGTGGCCGGTGCCTGGCCGCGCTTTGACGGCGACCGCCTGCTGCGTGACACGCAGCGCATCTGCGCCGAGCAGATCGCCTTCTGGCACGGCGCCGACGCCGCGGCGCGCAGCGCGCCCTTTGGCCGCTATGTGTTCCTGATCAATGCCGTGGGCGATGGGTATGGTGGCCTGGAGCACCGCGCCAGCACCGCGCTGCTGACCAGCCGCCGCGACCTGCCGGTGCAGGGCAGCGAGCCGGGCGGCGACGGCTACATCGGCCTGCTGGGCCTGATCAGCCACGAGTACTTCCACAGCTGGAACGTCAAGCGCCTGAAGCCGGCCGAGTTCGCCACGCTCGACTACCAGCACGAGAACTACACCCGGCTGCTGTGGTTCTTCGAGGGCGTGACCTCGTACTACGACGACCTGATGCTGCGCCGCGCCGGCCTGATCGACGCACCGCGCTACCTGCGCCTGCTGACGCGCAACCTGGCCTCGCTGGCGGCCACACCGGGGCGCCAGCTGCAAAGCCTGGCCGAGGCCAGCTTCGACGCCTGGATCAAGTACTACCGCCCCGACGAGAACAGTGCCAACGCCACGGTGAGCTACTACGTCAAGGGCGCGCTGGTGGCGCTGGCGCTCGACCTGAGCCTGCGCCAGCGCGGCCATTCACTGGATGCCGTGATGCGCCGGCTGTGGGCCGACAGCGCCGGCGGCCCGGTGGACGAAGCCGCGATCCAGGCCGCCCTGCAGGCGGTGGCCGGCCGCGGCCTGCAGCGCACGCTGCGCGCCTGGGTGCATGGCACCGACGAGCTGCCGCTGGCCGAGCTGCTGGCCGCCACCGGTGTGCTGTGCGGCAGCGAGCGTGCCGGCTGGGCCGCCACGCTGGGCCTCAAGCTCAGCGAGGGGCCGGTGAGCGGTGTGCAGGTCAAGTCGGTGCTGGCCGGCAGTGCCGCCGCGGTGGCCGGCGTGGCCGCAGGCGATGAACTGCTGGCGGTTGATGGCTGGCGCATCCGCCGGCTCGATGACGCGCTGGCCTGGGCCGGGCGCGAATCGCCCTTCGATCTGCTGCTGGCGCGCGACCAGCGCGTATTGACGCTGCGCCTGCAGCCGCAGCGCGATGCGGCCCTGGCCGCCACGCCCACGCTGGCGCTGCAGGAGCGGCCGGCGCGCCACGCGCTGGCCCGGCGCCGGGCCTGGATCGATGCCTGAGCTGGCCTTGCCCGGGCGCGGCCGGGCCCGGCCTGCGGCGGCTGCAGGCCCGGCGGCCTGGCCGGCCGCCACCCCAACCCATGGCGCCGCCGCTTGATGCCGGCCCGGCGCGACGGCGCCGCGGCTGGGCTCGCACCGCCCTGAGCCTGGCGGTGCTGGCCACCCACCTGCTGCTGTTGGAGGGGGTGGTGCACAGTCGGCTGGGCGAGGGTGCCGGGCCGCGGCTGCCGGCACGCATCGAGGTGGCCTTTGTGCGCGAGCTGGCGCAGGCGGCGCCGCCCGCCGAGGCGCCGGCCGCGGCCCCGGCGCCCGCGCCGCGGCCACCGGCGGTGACGCAGCAGGCGGCGCGACCACCCGCCGAGGCCGCCTCGGCCACCGACGCCGCCAGTGCCGCCAGCGCGGCCAAGGCCGCGCCGCCGGCCGAGGCCGCGCGGGTGGCCGAGGCCGCGCGGGTGGCATCGGCGCCACCGGCCACGGCGGCGCTCGCCAGCCCACCCACCAGCCCACCCATCAGCCCACCCGGCGCCGCCGCGCCGCCAGCGCGCCGGCCATGGCCGCCGTGTCGCTGGGGGCGCAGAGTGCGGCACTGGCCCTGCCCGCCAGCCCCTCGGCGGCTGCAGCGGCCTCGGCGCCGGCGTTTGCCTGGCCGCCCTCCACCCAGCTCAGCTACAACCTGCTGGGCCACTACCGCGGCCAGGTGCAGGGCAGTGCGCGGGTGGAGTGGCTGCGCGAGGGCAGCCGCTACCAGGTGCGCATGGAAAGCTCGGCCGGGCCGCTGTTCAAGCGCACCGGGGTCAGCGAGGGCGAGCTGGGCGAACGCGGCCTGGTGCCGCGGCGCTTTGCGGGCGAGCAGCGGGTGCTGTTTGGCAAGGCGCGCACCTGGCAGATCGGTTTCGGCCCCGAGCGCGTGACCCTCATCGACGGCCGCGAAACACCGGCGCTGCCCGGCATGCAGGACGAGGCCAGCCAGTTCGTGCAGCTGACCTGGCTGTTCACCACCCAGCCCGAGCGGCTGCGCGTGGGCCAGTCGGTCGAGCTGCCGCTGGCCATGGGCCGCAAGCTCGAGCGCTGGACCTACGACGTGGTCGAGGAAGAGCTGCTGCGCCTGCCCTTTGGCGAGGTGCCCAGCTTTCATGTCAAGCCGCGCCGCGAGGCCAGCGGCGGCGACTTCGCGGCCGAGATCTGGATCGCGCCCACGCTGCAGTACCTGCCGGTGCGCATCCTGCTGCGCCAGAGCGCCGAGGTGTGGGTCGACCTGACGCTGGACAAGCCGCCGCTGCAGGCCGGCGGCACCCGCTGAGCGCCACCGCGCCCGGCCCGATCCGGCCCGCTCAGGCCCGGCCCAGCTCCGGCCGCGACCCCACCGGCCTGGCCTGCCTGGCCGGCCGGCGCCCCGGCATGCGGTAGATTGCGCCAGCCCGCCTTGACCGCCGCTTTTGACCGCCGCTTCTTCTTCACCCCAACCCCGGACGAGCCCGCGATGAGCTACGAAACCCTGTTGACCGAACTGCGTGGCGACGGCAGCCGCCGCACGCTGCTGATCACGCTGAACCGCCCCAAGGCGCTGAATGCGCTGAACGACCAGCTGATGGACGAGCTGGGCGCCGCGCTGAAGGCGGCCGATGCCGATGCCGGCATCGGCGCCATCGTCATCACCGGCAGCGAGAAGGCCTTTGCCGCCGGTGCCGACATCGGCGTGCTGGCCCAGCACGACTTCATCAAGGCCTACACCGGAGACCTGATCACCCGCAACTGGGAAACCATCCGCACGATCCGCAAGCCGGTGATCGCCGCGGTGGCCGGCTTTGCGCTGGGCGGCGGCTGCGAGCTGGCGATGATGTGCGACATCGTGATCGCTGCCGATTCGGCCAAGTTCGGCCAGCCCGAGATCAAGCTGGGCGTGATCCCCGGCGCTGGCGGCACGCAGCGCCTGCCGCGCGCGGTGGGCAAGGCCAAGGCCATGGACCTGGCGCTCACCGCCCGCATGATGGGCGCCGAAGAAGCCGAGCGGGCCGGCCTGGTGAGCCGCGTGGTGCCGGCCGACAAGCTGCTGGACGAGGCACTGGCCGCGGCCGACACCATCTGCGGCATGGGCCTGGCCAGCGTGCTGGCGGCCAAGGAATGCGTGAACCGCGCCTATGAAGGCACGCTGGCCGACGGCATCATGTTCGAACGCCGCATGTTCCACGCCATGTTCGGCACGCCCGACCAGGTGGAGGGCATGGACGCCTTCCTCAACAAGCGCAAGCCGGCGTTCAAGTAAGCCGCCCGCAGCGGCCGGCAAAGCCCCTGGGCGGGGCCGCGCCGCTGCGGCAGGCCTCAGGGCGTGACCCAGTGCCCCGCGCCGTGGTCATCGAACACCGCCCGGCGGTGGCCTTCGGCGTGCAGTTCGAGCCAGTCGATGCGCTCGACCGTGGCGAAGATCACCGCAAAAAACTCGCGCGAGCCGCGGTCGGGTGCCGGCGGCGCCTGCTGCGCCGGGGTGTCGAGCGCGGCGCCGGGCGGCAGCGGCGAGAGGTAATCCTGCGCCGACGGGTGCATCTTCAGCCGCGCCCAGCGCGACGAGACGCCCAGGCCGTCGGTGTCGACCGTCAGGCGCGCGCGCAGGCGCAGCTGCCAGCTCAGGGCCGGGCTCCAGCACATGGCGGTGACCTGCGGCTGGCTGCGGATCTGGGCCAGCTTGGGCGAGCGGCTGTCGGTGTAGATCACCAGCTGGCGCGCGTCGGCCTGCACCTCGCGCAGCACCACGGTGCGCACATCGGCCACCGGCGGCTCGCCGGCGTGGTCGGGCGGCGCCAGGCTGGCCAGCGCCAGCAGCCGCCAGCCGTGGCCGCGGGTGCGCGTGGCCGCCTCCAGCTCCTGCCAGCAGGCCGCGTGGATGCGATCCAGCGACGTGAGCCGCTCGGTCATCGAATGTGTCTCCTCGGTCCTCAGCTCGCCAGGGCGGCCGCCGGGCTCGATGTCACCCGAAGCGCGCATTGTGACGCGCAGGCCCGACACAAAGCCTGACCCAACGCAGAAAGTGTGCGGGCCGCATGGGGCCGTGCCGGGCCATGCCGCGCAGTGCCGGGCGGCCTGCGGGGCCAACGGGCCGGGGCCGCCCGGGGGGGCGAGGGGGCGAGGGGGCGAGGGGGCGTGCGCCGCCACTGCGGCGCCGGCTTCAGCCCTCGCGGCGCAGCGCCGGGAACAGGATCACGTCGCGGATGCTGGGCGAATCGGTGATCAGCATCATCAGCCGGTCGATGCCGATGCCGCAGCCGCCGGTGGGGGGCATGCCGTATTCGAGCGCGCGGATGAAGTCGGCGTCGAAGAACATCGCCTCGTCGTCGCCGGCCTCCTTGTTGGCCACCTGGCTCTGGAAGCGCGCAGCCTGGTCCTCGGCGTCGTTCAGCTCACTGAAGCCGTTGCCGAACTCGCGCCCGGTGATGAACAGCTCGAAGCGCTCGGTGATGGCCGGGTTGCTGTCAGACGCGCGGGCCAGCGGGCTCACCTCGACCGGGTAGTCGATGATGAAGGTGGGCTGCCACAGCTTGTCTTCCACCGCGGCCTCGAACAGGCCGAACTGCAGCTGCGCCAGGCCCCAGTGCTTGGGCGGCTCTTCGCCCAGGCTCTTGAGCTTGGCGTGCACGGCCTCGGCCGAGTCGGCCTCGGCCTCGGTGAGGCCGGCATGCGCCACCAGGCTGTCGCGCACGCTCAGGCGGGCGAAGGGCTCGTCCAGGTGCACCGGCTTGTCGGCGTAGGTGATGCGGGCGCTGCCGGTGGCGGCCACCGCGGCGTGGCGCAGCACGGCCTCGGTGAAGTCCATCAGGTCGTGATGGTTCCAGTAGGCCGCATAGAACTCCATCATCGTGAATTCGGGGTTGTGCCGAACACTGATGCCTTCGTTGCGGAAGTTGCGGTTGATCTCGAACACGCGCTCGAAGCCGCCCACCACCAGGCGCTTGAGGTACAGCTCGGGCGCGATGCGCAGGAACATCTCCTGGTCCAGCGCGTTGTGGTGGGTGGTGAAGGGCCGTGCATTGGCGCCGCCCGGGATGGGGTGCAGCATCGGCGTCTCGACCTCGAGGAAGCCGTGCTCGACCATGAAGCTGCGGATCGAGCTCACCGCCTTGCTGCGCGCAGTGAAGCGGGCGCGGGCGTTCTCGTCGCTGATCAGGTCGACATAGCGCTGGCGGTACTTCTGCTCCTGGTCGGCCATGCCGTGGAACTTGTCGGGCAGTGGGCGCAGGCTCTTGGTCAGCAGGCGCAGCGTGCTGACCTTGATCGACAGCTCGCCGGTGCGGGTCTTGAACAGCGTGCCTTCGGCGCCCAGGATGTCGCCGAGGTCCAGCGTCTTGAACTGCTCGTAGGCGGCTTCGCCCACGCCGTCCTTGCTGATGAACAGCTGGATGCGGCCCTGCTGGCCGACGCTGACCGCGCTGGTCGAGCCGTCCTGCAGGGTGGCGAAGCTGGCCTTGCCCATCACGCGCTTGAGCATCATGCGCCCGGCCACGGCCACGGCCACGGCCTGGGGCTCGAGCGTCTCGTTGTCCAGCACGCCGTACTGGGCCTGCAGCGCCGAGGCGTGGTGCCGGGGCTTGAAATCGTTCGGGAAGGCCACGCCGCGGGCGCGGATGGCGGCCAGTTTTTCGCGGCGCTCGGCGATCAGCTTGTTGTCGTCCGGGTGCTGCGGATCGGGCTGGGATGCGTGGGCCGGGGTCGCGGTGGTCATGGCTGCGGGAAGAGTCGGGGCAAACCCCGAATTGTAGGCGGGGCCTCGGCGATAATGACCGGTTGACTTTCGCCTGGGGCTGTCTGTGCACCTGACGCATCCCGTCATCACCGATCGCAAGATCCGTTTCGCGCTGGCCGGCTGCGGCCGCATTGCGGCCAACCACATGGACTCGGTCGCGCGCCATGCCGAGCGCGCCGAGCTGGTGGCCGTGTGCGACACCGATCCCGCCGCGCTGGCCGCTGCCCGGCAGCGCACCGGTGCGCGCGGCTTTGCCAGCTACGCCGAGCTGCTGGCCGAGGCCGGCCCGCTGGGGCTGGACTGCGTGGTGCTCACCACGCCCAGCGGCCTGCATGCACGCCAGGCGGCCGAGGCCGCGCAGGCCGGCGTGCACGTGATGACCGAAAAGCCCATGGCCACGCGCTGGGCCGATGGCCTGGCCATGGTCAAGGCCTGCGACGACGCCGGCGTGCGCCTGTTCGTCGTCAAGCAGAACCGGCGCAACCGCACGCTGCAGCTGCTGCGCCAGGCGATCAGCGCCGGGCGCTTCGGCCGCATCTACATGGTCACGCTGAACGTCTTCTGGAACCGGCCGCAGAGCTACTACGACAGCGCCGAGTGGCGCGGCACCTGGGAGTTCGACGGCGGCGCGTTCATGAACCAGGCCAGCCACTACATCGACCTGCTCGACTGGCTGATCGGCCCGGTGGAAAGCGTGATGGCCTACACCGGCACGCTGGCGCGCAACATCGAGGTCGAGGACAGCGGCGTGGCCGCGCTGAAGTGGCGCAACGGCGCGATGGGCTCGGTCAACGTCACGATGCTCACCCACCCGAAGAACTTCGAGGGCTCGATCACCATCCTGGGCGAGCACGGCACGGTGCGCGTGGGCGGCGTGGCGGTGAACAAGATCGAGCACTGGGAGTTCGACCAGCCGCACGAGATGGACGCCGGCATCGACGAGGCCAGCTACCAGACCACCAGCGTCTACGGCTTCGGCCATCCGCTGTACTACGACAACGTGATCCGCACCCTGCGCGGCGAATGCGAGGCCGAGACCGATGGCCGCGAGGGCCTCAAGAGCCTGGAGCTGCTGATCGCGATGTACCGCTCGGCGCGCGACGGCAAGAAGATCAATCTGCCGTTGGAGTATTGATCTTGGCCACGGCTGCAAGCCCCACCACCATCCACCCCACCGCCCTCGTCGACGAGGGCGCGCAGCTCGGCGAGGGCTGCCGCGTCTGGCACTGGGTGCACATCTCGGGCGGCGCGCGCATCGGCGCCGGCTGCTCGTTCGGGCAGAACGTGTTCGTCGGCAACGACGTGGCCATCGGCAACAACGTCAAGATCCAGAACAACGTCAGCGTCTACGACGCCGTGACGCTGGAGGACGACGTGTTCTGCGGCCCCAGCATGGTGTTCACCAATGTGTTCAACCCGCGCAGCGCGGTGGTGCGCAAGGCCGAGTACCGCCGCACGCTGGTCCAGCGCGGCGCCACGCTGGGCGCCAACTGCACCATCGTGTGCGGCAGCACGGTGGGCGAGTACGCCTTTGTGGGCGCTGGCGCGGTGGTCAGCCGCGACGTGAAGCCCTATGCGCTGATGGTCGGCGTGCCGGCCCGGCAGATCGGCTGGATGAGCCGGCATGGCGAGCGGCTGGCCCTGCCGGTCAGCGCGCCGGCCGGTCAAGGCGTTGAAGCCAGCTGCCCCGCCACCGGCGAGCGCTACCGGCTCGACGGCACCGAGCTTTCCTGCCTGGACTGAACCCCACCATGCAATTCACCGACCTCAAGACCCAGTACCAGGCGCTGAAGGCCAGCATCGACGCACGCATCCAGCGCGTGCTCGACCATGGCCAGTACATCATGGGCCCCGAGGTGGCCGAAATGGAGAAGGCGCTGGCGGCCCGCACCGGCGCAAGGCACTGCGTGGCCGTGGCCAGCGGCACCGAGGCGCTGCTGATCGCCTTGATGGCGCTCGACCTGAAGCCGGGCGACGAGGTCATCACCACGCCCTTCACCTTTGCCGCCACGGCCGAGGTGATCGTGCTGCTGGGTGGCCAGCCGGTGTATGTGGACATCGAGCCCGACACCTGCAACATCGACGCCACGCTGATCGAGGCCGCGATCACGCCGCGCACCCGCGCCATCATGCCGGTGAGCCTGTACGGCCAGGTGGCCGACATGGCCGAGATCAATGCCATCGCGGCGCGCCACGGGCTGGCGGTGATCGAGGACGCCGCGCAGAGCTTCGGCGCCTCGTACCAGGCAAAAGCGAGCTGCGCCGTCAGCACCATCGGCTGCACCAGCTTCTTTCCGAGCAAGCCGCTGGGCTGCTATGGCGACGGCGGCGCGCTGTTCACCAACGACGATGCCATCGCCCAGGCCGCGCGCGAGATCCGCGTGCATGGCCAGAGCGCGCGCTACACCCACACCCGCCTGGGCCTGGGCGGGCGCATGGACACGCTGCAGTGCGCGGTGGTGCTGGGCAAGCTCGAGCGTTTTGACTGGGAGATCGCACGCCGCAAGCAGCTGGGCGATCGGTATGGCGAACTGATCCGCCGCAGCGGCGCGCCGGTGCAGTTGCTGGCCGTGCGCCCCGATCGCGACTGCGTGTGGGCGCAGTACACCGTGATGCTGGATCACCGCGCCGCCGTGCAGCAGGCCCTGCAGGCCGCCGGCGTGCCCACCGCCATCCACTACCCCAAGCCGCTGCACCACCAGCCGGCCTACGCCGCGGGTTGCGATCCGTTGGCCCATCCGGCCTCGATTGCCGCCGCGCAGCGCGTGATGAGCCTGCCGATGAGCGCCGACCTGGGCGATGCCGACCAGCAGCGCGTGGTCGACGCCCTGGCCCAGGCCTGCGCTGGCGTGGCGGCCGTGGCCGGCGCTGCCGGCCTGGCCCAGCCGGCCTGAGCGCAGCCCGCGCCCGCCCTGCCCGCGCAGCGACGCACCCATGTCCCGCACCGGCCTGCGCCGCGCCGTCTTCACCCTGCTGGCCGGTGGTGCGCTGGCGCAGGCCTTGCCGCTCTTGCTGGGCCCCTGGCTGACCCGGCTGTACACGCCCGAGAACTACGGCCAGTACCACCTGTTTGCCGCGGTGGCGGCCAACATCGCCGTGGTGGCCTGCGGGCGCTACGAGTTTGCGCTGCCGATGGCCGCCGATGAGGCCGAGGCCCGCGCGCTGCGCCACCTGTGCCAGCGCGTGCTGGGGCTGGTGGTGGTGATCACCCTGGCCGTGGCCGTGGCCTGGGCGGTGGCGCTGGGCGCCGTGTGGCCGCTGTGGCTGCCGGCCAGCGTGGGTGCGCTGGGCCAGCTGTCGCTGGCCACGCTGCTGGCCACGCGGGCACAGCAATTCAAGCCCCTGGCCACGGCCCGCGTGCTGCAGCATGGCGGCGGCGCGCTGGGCCAGGTGGGCGCCGGCCTGGTGCATGGCGGCGTGCAGGGCCTGATCGTTGGCGCCCTGGTGGCGGTGATGGCGGCCTGGGCGGCGCTGGGTGGCCTTGCCGCGAGGTCGGCGCGGTTGCCGGCCCCCATCGGCAATGCACCGGAAGGCCCGCTGCCGCCCGATTGGCGCGCCGCCGCGCGCCGCTACCGCCACTACCCGCTGCTGAACACGCCGCACGCCTTTCTGGGCGCGCTGCAAGACACCGTGGCCGTGGCCCTGATCGCCGCGCAGCTGGGTGCGGCCGCGGCCGGTGTCTGGGGCCTGGCGCTGCGCTACCTGAAGGCGCCGGCCACGCTGGTGGGCAGCGCGGTGTCGCAGGCCCTGCATCCGCGGCTGGCGCAGGCGGGCTGCACGCCGGCCGGGCGTGCGCTGGTGCTGCGCACCATGCTGCTGCTGGCGGCGGTGGCCGTGCCGCTGGTGCTGCTGCTGTGGGCGGTGGCGCCGCCGCTGTTCGTGTGGGCCTTCGGGCCGGCCTGGGCCGATGCCGGCACGCTGGGCCGCGCGCTGGCGCTCTACATCGGCCTGCACTTCGTGGCTTCGCCGCTGGGCGTGGTCACGCTGGCCTGGGACGCCCAGGCCTGGGCGCTGAAGCTGGCCCTGGTGGGCCAGGGCCTGTTCGTGGCGGCGCTGGCCACCGGCCTGCACTGGGATGGCCTGCGCGGCGCCGGCTGGGCGGTCTCGCTGGCCATGGCCGTGTACTTTGGCTGGTACTTTCTGAAGCTGGCCACCTGGCCGGTGGCCGTGCAGGAGGGCTGAGGTGAAAGCAACGCTGTGGCAACGTGCCTGGCTGCCCCTCAAGCGCCTGATCTCGCGGGCGACCGGCCCGCGCGTGGTGGGTGGCTGGATCCGCGGTGACGGCGAGTACCTGACCCACACCCGCATCAGCAACCAGAGCTTCATCTTTGCGCCCGAGCGCCTGCAGGTGGGCGACCATGTCTTCATCGGCCACTTCAGCGTGCTCGATGCCACCTACGGCCTGTCGATCGGCGAGGGCTGCCAGATCGGCTTCTTCACCGGCATCTTCACCCACTCCAGCCATGTGGCGGTGCGCCTTTATGGGCGCAGCTATGTCGAGGTGGCCGACAAGGCCGCCTACTTCGAGGCGCCGGTGTCGATCGGGCCGTACTGCTTCATCGGCGCCCACGCCACGCTGCTGCCAGGCACCCGGCTGGGCCGTGGCTGCCTGGTGTCGGCCTACAGCCTGGTCAGCGGCAGCTTCGACGATTTCTCGGTGATCGCCGGCAACCCGGCACGCCGGGTGGGCGACACCCGGCGCATGGATGCGCCGCACCTGGCCCGCCACCCCGAATTGCAGCCGCACTACCTGCAATGGGCCGGCGAGCTGCCCGGCAGCCAAGCTGACGAGGCGGCGCGATGAGGCTGGTGCTGTTTGGCGACGGCGAAAGCCCGCACCTGCTGAAATGGGCCCGCGCGCTGGCGCCCGAGGTCGAGCTGTGGGCGGCCTCGTCGCGCGGTTTTCTGCCGGGCTTTGACGGCCTGGTGCCCGAATCGCGGCGGCTCTCGCTGGGCACGACGCCGCAGTTCAAGGGCGGCAACTTCGGCCTGCTCAAGCACCTGCCGGCGCTGACTGGCTGGCTCGAGCGGGTCAAGGCCGACTGGATCCACGCGCACTACCTCACCTCGCATGGCACGCTGGCCTGGCTGGCCACGCGCTGGCTGGGCGCGCCGGGCCGGCTGGTGGGCTCGGCCTGGGGGTCCGACATCCTGGTCACGCCCAAGCGTGGCGGCCTGATGCGCTGGGTGACCTGCCAGGTGCTCAAGGCCTGCGCCCTGACCACCAGCGATTCCGACCACATGGCCTGGCACATGCGCGCGCTGGGGGCCGGCGAGGTGATGACCTTTCCGTTCGGCCTGGAGACGCTGCCCGCGCTGCCATCGCCCGAGCACAAGCAAGGCCACGTGTTTTTTGCCAACCGCGGGCTCGAGGCTGTGTATGCGCCGCAGCGTGTGCTGGCCGTGTTTGCCGCCGTCGCCGCCGAATGGCCGGGCACCGAGTTGGTGATGGCCAACACCGGATCAATGCGCGCCGAGCTGGAGCGGCTGGCCGAGCAGGCCAAGCTGAAAGAGAGGATCAAGTTCGTCGGCCGGCTCGATGCCGCCGCCCAGGCGCGCCACTATGCCCGGGCGCGCTGGTACCTCAGCCTGCCCACCAGCGACTCGGTGGCGGTGTCGGTGCTCGAGGCCATGGCCCATGGCTGCATCCCGATCCTGTCGGACCTGCCGGCCAACCACGAGCTGGTGCGGCCGGGCGAAAACGGCCTGATCCTGCCCGCCGGCGGCATGGTCTCGCTGGCCGATCTGCAGCCCCTGCTGAAGAACCGCGACGCCATCGCCCAGGCCAACCACGACTGGGTGGCCGCGCACGCCATGTTCATGCCCTGGGTGCAGCGCTTTCTGGCGCGGCTGCGCGAGATCGATGCCGACCCCACCGGCCACATCCGCGCCGAGCCGACCGCGCGCAACGAGCCGCCGCATGTGACCCCGTTTGACATCGAGGCCGCCACCGCGCGCGCCACCGCCGCCAGCCAGGCGGCCGACCAGGCCGCTGCCGCCAGCGACGCGCCCACCGCCGCCCTTCGCCCGAAGGGACGCCGATGAACATCCTGTACCTCAACCACTACGCCGGCAGCCCGGCCCTGGGCATGGAGTACCGGCCCTACTACCTGGCCCGCGAATGGGTGCGCGCCGGCCACCGGGTGCAGATGGTGGCGGCCGATTTTTCGCATGTGCGCGCACGCCAGCCGCACACCGACGGCGTGATGACCGACGAGCTGATCGACGGCATCGCCTACCGCTGGCTGCCCACGCCGCCCTACCAGGGCAACGGCCTGGGCCGGGTGAAGAACATCTGGGCCTTCCTGTCGCAGCTGTGGCGCCATACGCCGCGCCTGGTGCGCGAGTTCCGCCCCGGGCTGGTGATCGCCAGCAGCACCTACCCGATGGACATGTGGGTGGCGCGCCGCATCGCCCGCCAGGCCGGCGCGGTGCTGGCCTTCGAGGTGCACGACCTGTGGCCGCTGAGCCCGATCGAGCTGTCGGGCATGTCGCCGCGCCACCCCTTCATCCGCCTGGTGCAAAAGGCCGAGGACGATGCCTACCGCGACGCCGACCTGGTGGTGAGCATGCTGCCCAAGGTGCACCGCTACATGGCCAGCCGCGGGCTCGACCTGCGCAAGCTGCACATCGTGCCCAACGGCATCACGCTCGACGAATGGCAGGGCCAGCCGCCCGCGCTGCGCGACGACGTGGCCAGCGCCATCGCCGCCCAGCGCGCGGCCGGCCGCAGCGTGGTGGGCTATGCCGGCTCGATGGGGCTGCCCAATGCGCTGGACGTGCTGCTGGATGCCGCCAGGCAGCTGCAGGGCGAGCCCATCGCCATCGTGATGGTGGGCGATGGCCACGAGCGCGCCCGCCTGGCCCGGCGTGTGGCCGACGAGGGCCTGGTCAACGTGACGCTGCTCCCGCCCATCCCCAAGGCCCAGGTGCCGGCCATGCTGGCGGCGGTGGACATCGCCTACATCGGCTGGCAGCGCGTGCCGATCTACCGCTTCGGCATCGCGCCCAACAAGCTGATGGACTACATGATGGCCCGCTGCGCCGTGCTGCACAGCGTGGACGCCGGCAACGACCCGGTGGCCGAAAGCGGCTGCGGCCTGACCGTGCCGCCGCAAGACCCCGAGGCCGTGGCCCGCGGCCTGCGCCAGCTGGCCGCACTCGGCGCCGACGAGCGCCGCGAGATGGGCGAGCGTGGCCGTGCCTTTGTGCTGGCCCACCACACCTATCCGGTGCTTGCGCAGCGTTTTCTGCAGGCCGTGGCCGGCGCGCGCCCGGCGGGGGCCGCACCATGACCGGGCACAATGCTAAACACGGTGCTGAACAGGGCGCCGAGACCGCGGCCGTGGCCGCCCGCTATGCGCGGCGAGCCGGCCTGCCGGCCGACCGCTACAGCCTGCTGCGCCCCGAGGTCTGGCAGATGGTGCAGGAGCGCCAGCGCGCCATGCTGCGCCTGCTGGTGCGCGCCGGGCTGACCGATCTGCCCAGCCTGCGCGTGCTGGAGGTGGGCTGCGGCGCCGGCGGCAACTTGCTCGAGCTGCTGCGCCTGGGCTTTGCACCGGCCCACCTGAGCGGCGCCGAGCTGCTGCCCGAGCGCCTGGCCCAGGCGCGCGCCGTGCTGCCGGCGGCCGTGGCCCTGCACGGCGGTGATGCCAGCACGCTGGACATCGCCCCCGACAGCCAGCACATCGTGCTGCAGAGCACCGTGTTCAGCTCGCTGCTGGACGACGCCTTCCAGCAGCGCCTGGCCGACGCCATGTGGCACTGGGTGGCGCCGGGCGGCGGCGTGCTGTGGTACGACTTCACCGTCGACAATCCACGCAACCCCGACGTGCGCGGCATGCCGCTGGCGCGCGTGCAGCGCCTGTTTCCGCAGGCCCGCATCACGCATCGCCGCGTCACGCTGGCACCGCCCATCGCGCGCGCCGTGTGCCCGCTGCATCCCGGGCTGTACCCCGTGTTCAATGCCCTGCCGCTGCTGCGCACGCATGTGCTGGCCTGGCTGGAAAAGACCCCCTGAGACCGTCATCATGAGCGACCCGACCGAACTGCCTTTCCTGCCCTTTGCCCTGCCCGAGATCGGCGATGAAGAAATCGCCGAAGTGGTGGACACGCTCAGGAGCGGCTGGGTCACCACCGGCCCCAAGGCCAAGCGATTCGAGAGCGACTTCGCCGCCTTTCTCACCGCAGGCAGCGGCGAAGACCCGGCCGGCCTGCACTGCATCGCCGTCAACTCGGCCACCGCCGGCCTGCACCTGGCGCTCGAGGCCATCGGCATCGGCCCCGGCGACGAGGTGATCACCACCACCCACACCTTCACGGCCACGGCCGAGGTGGTGCGCTACCTGGGCGCCGACGTCAAGCTGGTGGACATCGACCCGGTCACGCTGAACATCGACCCGGCCCTGATCGAGGCGGCCATCACCCCGCGCACCAAGGCCATCATGCCGGTGCACTACGCCGGCCTGGCCGCCGACATGCCGGCCATCCTGGCCATCGCCAAGAAGCACGGCCTGAAGGTGGTGGAAGACGCCGCCCACGCCCTGCCCAGCACCAGCGGCGGCCGCCTGGTGGGCACGCTGGACAGCGACGCCACGGTGTTCAGCTTCTACGCCAACAAGACCATCACCACCGGTGAAGGCGGCATGCTGGTCACGCGTGACGAGGCCTTGGCCAAGCGCGCCAAGGTGATGCGCCTGCACGGCATGAGCCGCGACGCCTTCGACCGCTTCACCGCCAAGGTGCCCAGCTGGTACTACGAGATCGTGGCGCCAGGCTTCAAGTACAACCTGACCGACATTGCGGCGGCGCTGGGCATCCACCAGCTGAAGAAGGCGAGGGCGTTCCAGCAGCGGCGCGCCGAGATCGCGCGGCGCTACAACGCCGCCTTCGCCGACCTGCCGGTGCTGCTGGCGCCCGAGCCGCCGGCCGGCCAGACCCATGCCTGGCACCTGTATGCGTTGCGCCTGGCCGAAGGCGCGCCGCTGGGCCGCGATGCGCTGATCGAGCGCCTGTTCGCCCAGGGCATCGGCTGCAGCGTGCACTACATCCCGCTGCACCTGCAGCCCTACTGGCGCGAGCGCTATGCGCTGCAAGCGGCCGGCTTTCCGCACAGCCAGCGCGCCTACGAGGGCATGCTGAGCCTGCCGCTGTACAGCCGCATGGGCGATGCCGACACCGAACGCGTGATCGGCGCCGTGCGCGGCCTGCTGGCGGCTTGAGCCACCGGTACGACGCCGGAGCGCCGCATTCGCCCCATGTCGATGTCCATGGCCAAGCGCCTGTTTGACCTGATCGGCGCCGCCGCAGCCCTGCTGCTGCTGGCGCCGGTGCTGCTGGGCGTGGCAATGTGGATCAAGCTCGATTCGCCGGGGCCGGTGTTCTTCCGGCAAGAACGGGTGGGGCGCGGCGGCCGCGGGTTTCGCATCCACAAGTTCCGTACCATGCGCGTGGACGCACCAGCGCTGGGCCCGGCCGTGACCGTGGGGCGCGACCCGCGCATCACCCGCGCCGGCCACTGGCTGCGCCACCACCGCATCGACGAGCTGCCGCAATTCATCGATGTGCTGCAGGGCACGATGAGCCTGGTGGGCCCGCGGCCCGAGGTGCCGCAGTACGTGGCGCATTACCCTGAGGCGCTGCGCCAGCAGGTGCTGGCGGTGCGCCCAGGCATCACCGATCCGGCGTCGCTGGCCGGGCTGGACGAAGCCACCCACCTGGCCACCGCCGCCGACCCCGAGCGCACCTACGTCGAGCAGATCCTGCCCGTCAAGCTGGCCCTGCAGGCCGACTATGCGCGCCACGCCACATTGGCCAGCGATGTGGCTGTGCTGTGGCGCACGCTGCGGGTGCTGCTGGCGCGCTGAGACAATCCGCCCTCCGATGTCCCAATTTCCTCCGATCGAGCGCGCGGCGACCGCACCCACCGTCTGGCACCGGCTGGACCGCTTTCTGGCCCATTTGCGCCCGCATCGCGAGCCGCTGTCCCTGGCCATCGACAGCGCCATCGTGGCCCTGGCCTGGAACATCACCTACCTGTTCCGCCTGGGCTTCGAGCGCTGGATCAGCGCCCGGCCCAACTACGACATCTGGGTGCTGATCGGCATCACCGCCACCTATGCGCTGGCTTTCCGCCTGGCGCGCACGCCGCAGGCCATGTGGCGCTTCTCGGGCTTTGGCGAGATCCAGCGCATCGCGCTGGCCTGTGCCGGGGCCGGCTTGGTCAGCGCGGTGCTGGTGCTGATGGCGCAACTCAGTGCCGTGCCGCGCGCGGTGCTGGCGCTGCACCCCTTCGTGGCGCTGATGGGCCTGGCCCTGGTGCGCCTGGCCTTTCGGGCCGTGTACGAGCATGCACGTGGCCGCATCACCGGCAGCGACCAGGAGATTCGCCGCGCCATCGTGATGGGCGCCGGCGAGGCAGCGCGGCGCCTGCTGGCCGGCATCCACCGCCAGGGCTGGATCGTGCTGGGCCTGCTCGACGACGATGCCACCAAGCAGGGCGCGCGCATCGCCGGCCTGCCGGTGCTGGGCCCGCTGGCGGCCATTGCCGACAAGGCCGTGCGCGGCGCGGCCACCCACGTGATCGTGGCCATGCCGGCGGCCACCGCCGCGCAGCGTCGTCGCGCGCTGGAACTGGCCGCGCCCACCGGCCTGCCGGTGCTCACCGTGCCCTCGCCCGACGAACTGCGCGAGGCCGGCGCCAGCGATGCCCGAAGCCCCATCGACCGCGTGCGCGACATCGAGCCCGAGGACCTGCTGGGCCGCGAGCCGGTGCAGCTGGACGAGGCCGGCATCGGCGAGGTGCTGCGCGGCAAGACCGTGCTGATCACCGGTGCCGGCGGCAGCATCGGCAGCGAGCTGTGCCGCCAGGTGGCGCGCTTTGCGCCCAGCCGCATCGTGCTGTACGAGCTGAGCGAGTTCAACCTCTACAGCATCGAGCAGGAACTCACCGACAGCTTCCCGGCCATTGCCTTGACGCGCCTGATCGGTGACGTGAAGGACCTTGAACACCTGCGTGCCACCTTCCAGAAGTGGCAGCCGGCGGTGGCCTTCCATGCCGCGGCCTTCAAGCATGTGCCGCTGATGGAGGAAGACGACAACGCCCTGGCCGCGCTGCGCAACAACACCCTGGGCACCTATCACGCGGCCTTGGCGGCCGCCGAAGCCAGTACCGGCCGCTTCGTGCTGATCAGCACCGACAAGGCGGTGAATCCCACCAATGTGATGGGCGCCACCAAGCGCGCGGCCGAGATGGTGATCAGCATGATGGCCGCCGAGCACCCGGGCACCCGCTTCATGGCCGTGCGCTTCGGCAATGTGCTGGGCAGCAGCGGCAGCGTGATCCCGAAGTTCAAGGAGCAGATCGCCCGGGGCGGCCCGGTGACGGTCACCCACCCGGACATCATCCGCTACTTCATGACCATCCCCGAGGCAGCGCGGTTGGTGCTGCAGGCTGCGGCCATCGGCGAATCAGGTCAGGTGCTGGTGCTGGACATGGGCGAGCCGGTGAGGATCGTGGATCTGGCGCGGGATCTGATCCGGTTGTCGGGGCATACGTTGGAGGAGATTCCGATCGTGTTTTCCGGATTGCGTCCGGGAGAAAAGTTGTTTGAAGAACTTCTGGCGGATGCGGATGCCACGGTGCCGACCTCGGTGCCTCGCCTGCGCGTGGCGGTGCTCGTGACGCGGATGGAGGCGGTGCACGAGATGATTGCGCAATTGCCACAGTTGGGAAGCCACCCCGGTTTCCATGACGTCAAGGGATGGTTGGCGTCATGTGTTGCCGAATACCGGGGGGCATTGAATATGGAGGAGGCGCGCGTTGAAAGCGAGAGGGCAAAGGGCCATCGGCCCCATTGAATTGACGTCAGGGTATGGGCCGCGTGGCCTCGTGTGCATGGCGGTCGCGAGCGTGCAGCGGCTGTCGTGGCGTCACTGGGCCATCTGGTGCGGCGGCGTTGTGCTTCTGGTGGCCTTGCTGTCACCGACAGGTCGTGTCTGGCTCCATGACGCCGATGTTCGATGGACGCATGAGGCCTTGAAGGAGGTTCGGCATCACCTGGTGCATGACGAGGACTGGCGGGTCGTACCGATCGCTTCAGACCTGGACTATCGATGGTCAGAGCCCAATTTGCGGCCACTGTGGGTGGCCCATGCCCTGGGTGGCGCCGGCACGCCCAGGGCCAACACGCTGGCGGCGCTAGAGGACTCGATCCAGGCCGGCCATCGGCTGGTGGAAGTGGATCTGTGGCTTGACCCTGACGGGCGCCTGCGTTGCCACCATGGCCCAGAGCAGCCGCCACCATTCACGCCAGGTGACTGCGAGTTCGGCCAGGTGCTGGAGCGTGTGATGGCAGTGGATGGCCATGTCATTCTCGACATCAAGTCAGACTTCAAGACCACTGGCGAACGCGCCATGGCGGTCATCGCCACCGATGCAAGGGCAGCCCATGTGGTGGTGCAGATGTACGCGCCAGACCATGTGGCGCAGTTCATGGTCTGGCGCCAGCAACTGGCCTTGGCTGGCCCCTTGATCACGGCCTATCGATCGCGTCGTGCCATTGACCGCCTGATGGATGCCAGCGAAGCTTTGGGCGTCAAGGTATTGGTGGTTCCCGCGAACCGCCTGCCGGCTTTGTCGCGCCAGCGGCCATCGGTGCAAGTCATGGTGCATCCGGTGTCGGATTGCCCGACAGCCAGAAACATTCTGGCTCAGGGCGTCAATGGTCTGTTTGTGCCTGGCATGTTGAAATGCCCGGAGTTCAATGACCATCTGAGACCTTGACGATCGACCGGAAGGAGCGTTTGTGGTGCCAGTGGCGCGCGTTGCTGCGTGTCCTGGCAGGTGTCGCCCTGGTCAATCTGCCGTTCTGGGTGCTGGGTCGCGTGATCTTCATCGACCGGCCGCTGGTCGCCTACGAGAGCGTGGTCGTCTGTGCACTGCTGGCGTGGCGTACGCCCGTCGGCGCCGCGGCCTTGCTGCTGCTTTGGGCCGCAGATGCCGTGGTGGCACTGTCACGCATCTATCTGTTCACGTCGATCGACGCGCTGCTCGATTCGCTGTCGTTCATCCGCGAAATGCGCGTGCTCGATTTCATCGATACCCCGCGCCTCGCGCTCATGCTGCTGTTCTGCGGCTCGGCTGCGCTGCTGTGGCGATTGCTGGCGCGGCGACCGGTTGGGCTTGTTGCGCCATCGCTGGCCATCCTGATCCTGTTCGGGCTGGACTTCCTGAACGGCTCGGTGGGGCGGCCGCAGGCCATGGGCCGATTGAATGCGGCCAATCTGGTCGGCAGTCCGACCTTTGCCCTGGCAGTGGCTGTGAACACCGCCCGCACGCCCAATCCGCTGGTCGACATACCCATCGACGAGACGGTTCAAGGCCTGGTCGATGTACCGCAATGGGCTGCACAGCACCCGGAGCGCGGCATGCTGCTGCTGGTCATCGAATCATTCGGGTGGCACAACGACACAGCGATCCAAGCCTGGATGAATGCCCGCTTGTTGAAGCAGCTGAAGCCGGGCAGCTTCGATGCCCGTGCGGTGCGCATGCCCTTTCGCGGCAGCACCACTGCCGGCGAATTGCGTGCCTTGTGTCGCAAGGGCAATGACTATCGCCGACTCGACGCCCACAACGCTGCAGGCTGCCTGCCCAGGCTGCTGGCGGCCCAGGGCTGGACCACGGTCGGCATGCACGGCTTCTCTGGCAACATGTTCGAGCGCTGGCGGTGGTGGCCGACGGTCGGCATCGGACAGGCGGAATTCGCCGAGGATTTGCTTGCCCCCGATGCAGTGCGCTGCGGTCTGGTGTTCCGCGGTGTGTGCGACAAGGATCTGCTCGACAGGGCTCTGGCGGCAGCGGCGAAGCCGCGCACGCTGGCATACGCCCTCACGCTCAACACCCACCTGCCGCTTGCGGCAACGCCCGTTCCCCCGCCGCTGCAAGCCTTGTGCGCTACGGGCCGCACCGGCCCTGCCGTGTGCGAACTGCTGGCAGCGCAGTCCTTGTTGCTGGATCAGCTTGCGGCCGGCTTGACCCGCCTGTCTGTCAAGCCCCTGGTAATCGTGGTGGGCGACCATGCACCACCGTTCAGCCGGCGCACTGACCGAGAGCAGTTCAGTTCAACCCATGTACCTGCGCTGCTGCTTCAGCCGGGCAATTGATCGGCTATCAACGAACGTGTATCTGGCCCGGCGCGCTTGCGCTGAAGTCAGTTGTGCAGCGGGCCCAATGTAGGCAGTTTTCCGGCTTCTCACGCCAACGCCGCGCTCACGACCGAGCTGTGATAACCAGTGAGTCTTTGGCTGCGTGAATCACTCCAAATTCAGGGATGTCTTCCTGGTGGACTTTAATATTATTGAACCCCGAAGTCTCAAGGAGCGAAATGATATGGGGCAAACCAAACACTCGCATTTCGAGTGTCGCGCCATCACCTCCGTGAAAACATAGGTCAGTGAAGCGTTCGGTCGTGCCGTCCTTGCACTCATTGACCAAGGTTCGAACGC
This sequence comes from Aquabacterium sp. OR-4, assembly GCF_025290835.2. Classification (NCBI taxonomy): domain Bacteria; kingdom Pseudomonadati; phylum Pseudomonadota; class Betaproteobacteria; order Burkholderiales; family Sphaerotilaceae; genus Pseudaquabacterium; species Pseudaquabacterium prasiolae. Next base: position 1,115,256 of record NZ_JAOCQD020000001.1, read on the forward strand.
CACCTTCGCTGGAGATCGACCATTTGTGCAAATTGGGAAAATGCTCTTGCGTGTCGCCATCAATCTTGTACGGCACGGAGAGTACCAACAATCCGCCAGACTTCAGCAATCGATGCATATTGTGGAAGGCGGTTTCTACTGGTGCTGAAATATGCTCCAGGACATCGCTTGTGATAATGAAATCCAATCCGTTTTCCGGCCAATCGGAAACATCTGTCACATCAAGACGAGGCGCTTGATGATAGAAAGTATTCCGATAGGAATAAACCCTAGACAGTTGATCTGCATAGATAGTTGCATCACTCATGCCAATGCCGACGAGACTCTTGCTCAACGGCAGCATGGACAGAGGCTGAATGGCGCCGTGCAACTCTTGGGTCAATGATGCGGCGATACTGCGAAACCTCAGCGTGGATCCGCAGTTGGTGCATGAGGGTGTCTCTCTTTCTGACACTGCCAACAGCGGTGCACTTGTATGGCTACCGCAAATGTTGCAGGTGAAATCGACCGACGGTCCTGTGGCCATTAAAAATGTTGCACGCCTGCGAAGGGCGCGATACTTGTGCCAAATGGGTCGAATGAGAGATTTCATAGCAAAATTTATTCGAGATGCGTCGGTGCGGGGTGAAACCGGGCCACTCGTTCGGCCTACCCTGCTTAGGTTGACCACAGAAGGCTAGGCTGCAGTAGTCAACGCATGGATCTGTGGTTGCCTGGCGCGGCGTTGTGTTCTGGTTTACGGCTTCCGGGATAGTTGTTCGAAGTTTCTGACAATGTTCTTTTGGCTGGATGAACCAAACAGCACACTGTCCACACCTCTGGCCGTTTGCATAAACCTGACCGCTGCGTCGGCAGACAGGGCGCCGGACGCAAAGACTGACATCGCGATGTTGCAGCTGCGGCCGTTGGCGAAGGTCTGCACCACCTGCTCGGGTGACGGGTGCATGCGGAAGCCGCCGGCGTTGAAGTTCGTGCAGACCCACGGCTGCGACAGGCCGATCTCGTCGCACAGCAGCGTCTGGGCCAGCCCGTGGTTCATGGTGATGTAGCCGGGCGTGGCACCGAAGCGCCGCCGCACCTCGCGGTCGAAGCCTTCGATCAGCCGGTGCGCGCGCAGGCCCATGAGCAGGTCGAAGATCACGTTTTGCAGGAACACGCCCTTGACGGCAATGCCGCGACACATCAGCAGTTCGATCTCCAGCAGCAGTTCCATCACCGCCGAGAACCTGCCGATGGCCAGCTTGGCCACGCTGGCGGCCAGCCGGGACTTCGAGCATTCGCCCAGGTGGCGCGTGAACACCGCCTTCATGCCGCCTTCGGTCATGGTGTTCGCGTACTTGTGGGCATAGGGCAGGCAGGGGATGTACTGCATGTCCGGAAACAGCCGCGATCGCGCGATCTCTGCCAGCACCGGCTGCAGTCGCTCATGGGTGGTGAACATGAAATCGCGAATGCCTGCCTCGTAGGCCCAGCCGATCACCTCGAGGATGGCGTCGGTGTGGGCAAACCGGTCCGAGAGTTCCGCGGCCTTGGATGGGCTGGCGTGGTTGATGCCCAGGAACTGGTTGTCGCCCAGGATGATGCGGCCGAAGCTCATGCCAGTCCTCCCATCTTGGCCGCCTCATGGATCAGCAGGTCGGCTGCCAGTCCGTCTTCCAGCGTTGCAGCCAGATCCAGGTCCAGCGATGCCCTCAGCATCGACCTCCCCAGTGCACGTTCAAGGAACATCTCCAGTTGCAGGGTGAACTCCTCGCCGCGAAGGTAGAAGTTCACCGGGAAAGGCAGGGTCGGGCGGGTCAGTTCGTCCAGGCGGCTGTTGGACACGTCCGCCCCTGGGCGTGCGCGCACGCTGATCTCGGCCACGTTGGCATGAACGGACCCAAGTTCGAACTCTGCGTCGAAGTCGGTGTACGACTTGCGGCGACTGCTATCGCACCAGTCCAGCTCGAGGCTGCCACAGGCCCCGCTGGTGTGGTGCCATTCGATCTTTGCGCGGTCATCGGCCAGGGTGGAGTGCACCTTGGCGATGCTGGCGCGCTCGATCTTGTCCACGTCGCCAAACACAGCCCGGCACAGGTCGATCAGGTGCGGACCGTATTCGTTGAGGCATCCGCCACCCCGACGGTAGTCTGTGCGCCAGCTGCCGTTGTCGGGCTTGGTCACCACGTTGCCCAACATGCGCGCGCGGTAGGACCGTGGCGCACCCAGAACGCCTGAGCGCGCGATGGCGCGCAGGCGCACAAAGGGCTGCAGGAAGCGCAGCACCAGCCCCATCTGCGCGGGCACACCGGCCTGCTTCTGCAGATTGACCAGTTCACGGCTGCGTACCGGGTCCAGCGTCAGCGGCTTTTCCACAAAGCACGGGATCTTGCGACCCAGCAACGCACGGGCGATTGGATAGTGCGAGCCGGTCGGCGAGGCGATCACCGCGCCGCGCCATTGGGTGGCGGTCTGGAACGCCTGGTCCAGGCTGGCAAATGTGCGAATGCCCATCTGGCCGAACACGAAGCGCGTCAGGCGCGATGGATCCACCACGGCCACCTGGCCGGCGTCGAGCAGTCGGTTCAGGATGGCCAGGTGCGACAGGCCCATCTTGCCGCCACCCACCACGAGTATCCCGTTCACGGTTGAGGAGCCTTTCAGTTGATGCATTTGCGGGTCGGTGTTGGCACTCATCTGTGATCCGGCAACAGGGTCGCGCGCTCCGACATCTTGAGATGGCTTCGGATCACCCGCGCCGGCACGCCCACCGCCAGCGAGCCGGGTGGCAGGTCCTTGGTGACCACGCTGCCTGCGCCGACGATGCAGTCGTCACCAATGGTCACGCCCGGCAGCACCACCGCCGACACGCCGATGAAGCAGCGCGCGCCGATGCGCACGGGCTTGTGCAGGGGCAGTTCAGGATTGGACGGCTCGCGGTACACATGCTCATGGCACAGCAGCGTGGCGGAACTCGCCACCAGGCTGCCGTCACCGATGTAGATGGATGCCGGATACACCCGATCGAGATTGACGTTGCGTTCGATCGTCGCCAAGGGCGAAATGTTGCGGTAGCCCTTCAGCCGCAGCAGGTGGTAACGGACGCGCTGAACCCAGGGCCCGAGCGTCTCCAGCACGATGATGCGCAAGCCCTTGCCTGAGCTCATGAGGCGGTCTCCTCCACGATGATCTTCTCGTAGTCGGCGCGAACGGACGCCCAGCTGTACTCTGCCTGTGCAATGCGCTGCAGCGCCGCACCGCAGGCGTGCAGGGCGACATCGGTCACCGACATGGACAACTGCTCGAGCGCCTCGCTCGAGTCGAAGTACATGGCCTGCTCGCGGGTGGTGTAGTGGTGGAAATTGACGTCGAAAGCTGCGGTCGGCAGCCCGTCCCACATCGACTCCACCAGAACCGGGTTGGTGCCGCCGGCGCTGTGACCATGCACGTACAGGCGCACGCGCGAGCGCAGCGCCTTGACGCTGGCTGCCTCGTAGATCGGCCCGATCAGGTGCAGATTGGCGTGGGCGCCGAAGCGTGCCTTCACCTCGCGCCCATAGTCGTTGGCGTCCCAGTTCGAGACGAAGACCAGGGGCAGCCCGCTGCGACCATAGGCCTGGAGAATCATCTCCATGTTGTTGTCGACCTGGGCTCGTGCCATCGCGAAGTCATAGCGCTGCGGCAGCCGATGCTGGTCGAACACGCCCGGATCCGCGACGACGTCTTGATACTGATCACCGCCATAGGCGATCAGCACCGACTCGCGCCCATGCTCCGCGCGTACATAGTCGACCAGTCCCTGGTTGTCAGCAATGAAGACATGGGCGTGGCGTGCGGCGGCGGCCTCGTTGTACTTCAGCAGTGCACGGGCCAGCCGCCCCCATTTGGCCCGGGCCCATTCCAGGCCGGCCATGTTCACCAGATAGCGGTTGCGGGGGTACAGCCTGCACAGCAGCGGCAGCCAGAACGTGGCCGATGTACCCAGCACCAGCACCACGCCGCCCGCCCGGCTGGCTGACCACAGCGCCACCGAATCATGGACGATGGATTGCCAGCCGTTGGCGCGCCAGTTCACCGGCAGCAGCCGGGCGCCCTTGTAGGCACCCGACTGCTGCGCGGCCACGTCTGCCTCGCAGTACACCGCGATGCCCTGGCGCGAGAGCGCATCGGAGTCGAGCAGATGGTCGGCCAGGGTCTCGAAGCCGCCGTAGTTGCCGGGCACACCCACGATGCCCAGGATGTGCAGGGCCGGAGAGGGGGTTCCGTGCTTGGCGGCGATGGCGGTACGGTCCATCAGACCATCCCGTTGCGGAGCGCGGCTCGGTACACCGCCACGGTGTCCTCGCCACAGCGCTGCCAGGCGTGCCGCACGCTCACCTGGGCATACGCGGCCTCGGCCAATGTTTGCAACGGCCAGTCGCCCCGTGCAAGCTCCAGTAATCGGTCGGTCAGGTCACCGGCGTCACCGGCGCGGAATGTCAGGCCCGTCGACCCATGTGTTACCACCTCCACCATGCCATCGATGTCGCTGGTCAGCACTGGCAGGCGGTGGGACATGGCCAGCAGCACGACACCGCTCTGGTAAATGTGGTCATAGGGCAGGACGGCGAGATCTGCGGCCGCGAAGAAGCGCGGCAGCTCCTCGTTCGGGATGTAGCGGGCATGGTGCTGCACCACGTCGGGGCCGAGCAGTTGCTGCATGAGCGCCGCGAGCGCCGGGCCATCGGCGTCGGCCATGGAGCCTGCCACCAGCAGCTTCAGGCGGCCCGCGCCGCGCGTGCGCGCCTGGGCCACGGCGTGGATGAGCAGGTCGAGTCGCTTGACCTTCTTGCACTGTCCGAAAAAGAGCAGCACCAGATCGTCCGCATGCAGGCCCAGCGAGGCGCGAGCCGCCTGCTTGGCCGGCAGCGCCGCGAGCAGACCGACATAGTTGCCATGTGGCACGACATGGATGCGCGACGCGTCGACGCCGAGCTTGTGCTCCAGCGTGGCGCGTGCCGTTCGGCTGTGCGCGATCACGGCGGCACAGTGCCGGTACAGCCGCCGGAGGATCGAGACGTTCTCGCCAGCCCGGAACGAGCCGACGTCGTGGGCCGTGACCACCACCGACAGGCCAAGCAGACGCGCGAGCAGGACGTTGGCGTATTCCAGCGGCCCGACATGGAAGAAGTGGAAGTGAACCAGTTGGACGCCACGTCGCTTGCAGGTGGCAAAGGCCTGGAGTGACGCGGCGGCGAAACGCAGGGCGCGCCGCCATTTCGGATCGGGCCCGAACACGCCGCGGTAGACCTCCTGTGTCTCATGGCCAGGGCCGCTCGCAGGGTAGGTCGACGAGGTGAACAGCAGGGTCTTCGTCCCGGCCGCGGCCAGTGCAGCGCAAAGGGCGTGGTCATAGAAGTCCATGCCACCGTGGGAGCCGACGGGCTCCATGACCGCAACCGACAGTGGCGCGACGCCAGCCGTGCTGGGCGCGGCAGGGGGGGGTGTGGAAACGATTGGCGCGTCAGCCATGCCTGGTGCGGAGCAGCGCCCGTCCGAAGTGCAGCATTGAGATGTAGAACAGCGTCTGTTCGACGAAGAACACCAGCGACCCTGTGGTCACGGAGGTCAACAGCAGCGTTGCCAGGCATCCGCCCAAGCCCAACAGGAAAGGCCGGGCGCTGAAGCCGGCCGACTGTGCGCCCAGGGCGCGCAGGCCGCGCCAGGCCAGGACATACTGGTAGCTGAAGGCCAGCAGTCCAAATACGCCATAGACGAAGATCACGCCCAGGAAGCCCAGGTCACTGGGGTGCAGGTAGTCGAACAAGCCCTTGTAGCCATCGTTCCAGCGATTGCTGATGGTGCCGGTGCCGAACCACAGATGTTGTTCAACCCAGGGCGTCACGGTGGCCACCTGGAGAATGCGGGCATTGGCAGACCAGTCGTCGACGCTGTCGGCCCCTGACAGCGCTGCAAAGGCGTCGGTGTATTTGGCCGACAGCAGGTCCAGCCGGTCTGGCGCCAGCAGCAGCGTCAGGCCGAACCCCGCTGCGAACAAGCCCACGCCCGTCGCCACATTGCGCAGCATGGCCTGACCGCGCCGGCGCGACAGCGCGGCCAGCAGCAGGAAGCTCAGCAGCATGGCCACGTTGAGCACGCGCCCGGTATTGCCACCGAAGATATAGAGCAGGAAGGGCACGCATCGGGCATACCACTTGGCCCGGCCGAGCAGCAGCGCCTTGGCAAAGTAGTAGAAGGCACCAAAGATGACGAAGGTCATCGGCAGGTTGAACTGGTTGTAGACCCCGCCGCCGTCCGTGACCAGGTTGCCCAGGTCGCTGTAGTTGTTAGGGTCAAGCAGCAGCAGCACCGGGCTGCAGATGCCGAGGTTCAGCCAGGCCAGCCAGACGAAAGCCTGCTCCAGTTCAACCATGCGGATTGCGCCGCGATGCAGCAGGGCGGTAAGTACCAGGCCGAAGGGCGCCAGCAGCAAGGCACGCTGTGTCGCCAGGCCCAGCCAGGCCGGCTGGCCGAACACCAACACCGCCATCGTGGCACCCCAAAGCGGCGCGGCAAGGATGATGAGCCAGGTGTACCGCGGCAGTACCCCCAGAGGCACCGAGCTGACCGAGCGGCGCAGGTAAACAGCCGAGGCGAAGGTTGCCAGGGCCATCAGGTCCAAGGTCCACTCGAACCCGGGAACGTAGCGGCCGAACGAGAAGAACATCGGCAGGATCAGCATCAGCGCAGCCACACGACCCTTGCGTATGCGATCAGGGCTGGCCGCGCGCTGGCGGCCGACGGCGGGCCGCGCAGGCGAGATCCCGGGATGCATGGACGCTGTGCTCATGCCGGCTCCTGGCTGGCCACCCGGCGCTCGGTGAACCACTTCGGATCGGGTTGGCGACGACCGAGCAGCACCGTCAGGATCACCCAGGCGTTGGGCCTGGACCCGGGGGCGCGGAGGAACTTCAGCGCTCGCGCCAGCAGCGTGAGCCACACCAGTGGCCAGTAGCGTCGCGTGTGGCGGGCGGCAAAGAGCAGCTTGCTGCGGGTCTGGAAGAAATTGGCCAATCGGCTGCCGCTGCTGTTGCCCTTCTCGGAGCCGATGCTCGCGCCCACCTTGTGATAGACCAGCGACCGGGTGGCCACACCCAGGCGATACGGCGCTGGCAGGCGCACCGACAGGTCAATCTCCTCGTTGTAGAGGAAGTACTCTTCGCACAGCGGGCCCATCAGCCGCAGTGCGGCAGCGCGGATGAACATCGAGGCGCCGGACACATAGTTGATCCGGGCCTCGGCGTAGGCGTCGGTGATGCCTGGGTCGTAGACCGTGCCCATGCCCAGCGACCAGCCGCGTCCGGACCTCAGGGAGTACCAGGCACCGCCGTACGACTGCACGTGGCGATCGGCATCGGCATACAGCACCGTTGCACCGCAGATGCCGACCTGGGCTTCGGCCTGCACCTTGTCGAGCAGCCTGGACAAGGCATCCGCGGCAACCCAGGTGTCGTTGTTCAACAGCCAGTAGTGATCGGACACCCAGTGCGCATCCGCTGCAGCGATGCCGATGTTGTTGCCGGCGGCGAAACCGTAGTTGTCCAGGCCCTGCACCACCAGAACCTGCTCGACACTGCCTGGCGCGCCAGCGAACGCTGACAGCTGCCGAACGCGGCTGCTTTCCGGCGCAGGGATGTTGGCATGGCGGGGCCGCCACCCATGGTTCTGCAGGTGCTGCGTCAGGCGACTGACTGAACCATCGGAAGATGCGTTGTCCACGACCACCACACGCACCACGGCGCCCTCGGCACGCAGTGCCTGCAAGGACTGCAGGCAGGCGATGGAGTCGTCTCCACCATTCCAGTTCACGATCACCACGGTGACCCCGGTGCTGGTGGGCGCAGCGCTGCTCATGGACTCAGGCGATGAGATCACGGAGCGCGGTCTTCCAGGACGCGGAGAACCGGTGGTACCGGCCGGAGGCCAGCTCGACGGCGATGATCCGGGCGCGAATGAACAGTCCAGAGGCGTCTGCCCGACGGCGATTGCGAAGGTGCATGGCCTTGTCGATCAGCAGTTGCCGCGCCTCGTGGGTCTCGGCCTGGTCGCCGGCCAGCGCCGCCACCCGTCGGGCGATGGCTTCCAGTGCATCGGGGAGCAGCGGGTCGTAGCACCTGTCGCCGCGCATCGATCGCACAAAGGACTGCCATGCACTCGGTTGCGCCTCGCCGGCGCCGACGACCTGGGCCTGATGCTGGCGGTACTTCACCAGCAACTGCTCGAGCGCGATGCCCGGGCGACCGGCTGCACTCAGCACGAGTGCGCTCCACGTGTCGTGAGTGCACGAGGGTGAAGCCGAGTCGATCGGCAGTACCCAGGGCAGGCAGTCGGCCCGTATGGCCATCGACATGCCGTAGGTGAAGTTACCGCCGTTGAGCAAGGCCAGGGTCTGATTGCCGTTCTGGAACTCGTGTCGCCTGGCGGCATTGAAGCCGATTCTCTGCCACAGCGAGTCGGCCGCGGGCGGACCGGCGCCGTCAAAGACTTCCGCATCCGAGAATGCATACCCAGCCGACGGCTGGTCGCGAAACGCCTGAGTCAGGGTTGCAATGCGGTCGCGATGCCAGATGTCGTCCTGGTCGGACAGCACCACGATATCCCCCGTGCAGGCGCGCAACGCCCGTTCGAAGTTGTGGGTCACGCCGAGGTTCGACCGGTCGCCAATGACGCGCACTGTGAAGGGCGCCGTCGCTGCGAATCGCCCAAGGATCGCCTGCGTGGTGTCGCTGGAACCGTCGTCGGCAATCACCATCTCGTTGGGCAACTGCGACTGCTGAAGGATGCTGTCGAGCTGGGCCTGCAGGTGGCGCTCACCGTTGTAGGTGCACATGGCCACCGACACCGAAACCTGCACGGTCCCGGCGGCTGGCGCGGACGCGGTCACGCTCATGCGGCTCAGAGGGTGTGCCGCACGCCACGCAGGCGCGCGCCCAGCATCCTGCCGACGGCGCGCAGCGTGTCGAACCCGAACAGGGGCAGCAGTCGGCATGCCAGGTCACCGCGGCCCAGCCGGATAGCATGGTTCAGCAGGCCATACAGACCACTCGGGTCGAGGGGGCCAGTGAACTGCGATGTCAGGAAGCACTTGCGAATGCCGGGTTCGGTAATGGTGCGCGACATTTCGTACCACCAGCCCAACTGCGCGCGCAGCGTGTACGACTGCGTGCCGACGCTGGGTGTCACCAGCCGCTGCTGGGACACATAACACGGCTGTGCCAGTCGGATGGCCTTCAGGGCCAGCGCCACATGCGGGTAGTTGAAGTGGCAGGCGTCATAGCAAGCCGCCACATGCTCGCGCGCGAAGGCGGTCGCGTAGATCGTGCTGGGCAGGAAGCTGGTGTCGCGGAAGAAGTTGACCCGTGTTGCCATCAGCGCTTCAGGGTCAGCCAGCATGCCTGCACCATCGCGACCGGGGTCTGCATAGCCTCCCACCAGCAGCAGCCGGGCCTGGCCGGCACGCATTGCCGCCTCAACATCGCCAACCTGCTCGAAGATCAGGTCATCGTCGTCGCACAGGATCCAGGTGTAGGGCGTCTGCGACAACAGGAAGGGCTGCACCGCATTGGCGGCCGCACCGATGTTCGTCACGTTGCGGGCATGGGTGAGGCCGGGCAGCCGCGCCATCGCGTCGCGCACCACCTCGGCGGTGCCGTCGGTGGAGCAGTTGTCGAGTACCGTGATACGGCAGCGCGACCAGGGTGAGGAACCCAGACTTTGAAGTGTCTGCCGAAGCGGGCCTGCCCGGTTGTAGGTGATGACGAAGATCGACAGCACATCGGCGATGCTGGAAGCTGCCTGGGTCGCGTCAGCGGCATGCGCTGCGATGTGGTTGGATGATCGGGCACTCATGGTTGGATGGATGTTGGCCTGTCCCGTGAGGCGCCGGCAAGCAGAGCCGCGCCGCGGGGACTGTCGCGTTCGGTCATCGGTTCCGGGATCGGATGAAACGTACCGCAGGTGCCCGAGCCTGGCTGGACGTGCCCGCATCGCCTGATGCGGGCTGCCGCTGATCCCATGGGAGCCCAAGAGCGCAGCCCATCATTGTACGAGGCCCACTGGCCGCTCATGGGCTGGCTGTGGCCGCGGCGCGATACGCCCGCCGCCTGTTGACGAAGATGACCGAACCCCAGGCCAGACCGCAGGACAGCGAGCAGACCAGGTAGCCCGCCATGATGCCGGTGGCCCCGTACGACCCTGCCAGCAGCAAGGTGCTGGCGGCGATGCTGGCGCCACTGGCGAGGCTGACGACCAGGAAGGGCTCTTCTTTGTGCGCGCGCAGGTAGGCGGCCTGCGCAATCATGATGTAGTTCGAGACGGTAGCCAGCACCAGCAGCGCGAAGGGCCCACTGGCGAGCAGCCGGCCGCCCAGCGTCATTCCATGGGTCTGCAGCACATGGACCAGCCCGACGACGGCAACACCGCCGGCGCACAACAGACCCAGCGTTGCCAGGGTGGTGCGCCGCCAGAGCTTGTCCAGTTGTGCATAGTCGCGCTGGGCGATCAATTGCCCGAAGCGTGGCACCTTGGTGTTGAGCCATGCCAGGGGCAGCCCCATCAGTGCGTTGGCGATGGCCAGGCTCAGGCCCATCCTGCCGGCCTCTACCGGCCCCTGCGCCGAGAACAGCACTGGAACGAAGAGCTGGAAGATGAAGTAGCCGCTGATCCAGCTGAGCGCGATCCGCCATTGAAAGGGCCAGATCTCGTGGCGCCACGAGATGCCACGGATCGCCGACGTTGCGTGGTGGCGCATCTGACGGAAGAAGGGACCGTGCACCACCAGCAGCATGGCCACGGCCGACAGCGCCATGGCGCTGTTCCACGCGGGAAGCGCCAGCAGGCCGCCGCCGCCCAGCAGGGTGAACCATGCCACGATGCTGCCCAGCACGCCCTGGATCAGGCGGAGTCTGGCCACCTGGGCGACACACTGGCATCCCTCCAGCAGCGACATCACGGGCTGGGTGACGAGGTTCAGCGCTGCGGCGGCGATCAGCCAGAACCAGGCGGCCTCCCATTGCACGGTTGCGGACTTCGCCGAACTCGTGATGAACCACCAGCCCGTGGGGCCCAGCACGGCGACGATCACCAGCGTGAGCAGCCCGTACCAGCGCAGCACCAGCTTGAACAGCGAGCTCAGGCGCGCAAGTTCGCCGGGGTCGCCGCCCAGTCGTCCGTCCGCCAGCCAGTGCAGGCGGGCCATGGCGTGGCTGGCGAACTGCGTCACCACTACGCCCAGGCCCAGCTCGAACAGGATCTGGGCGCCCACGATGGCGGAGAAGGTGTAGTAGTAGCCCTGCTCTTCGGCAGACAGGAAACGGACGACCAGCGCAAGCGTGACGAAGCTGGCGAGCAGGCTCCAGACACGGGCAGCGAGCGCGTAGACCACGGCCCGGTCAAGACCGGCTGCGACCGACAACAATCGGCTCATGCGCTCCATCGTTCGGGAAAGAGAACTCCACGGCCCGCGACCGTTGGATTTGCTGCGGCCGGCCGCCGAAGCGGCCGGATGACTAGCGCCAGAAGCTCGACAAGGTCCGGCCCAGTCCGCCGAGTTCGTTGAGCATCGCCTGGCTGCCGACGGTTCCGCAAACCACGGGGTCCAGCGCATCCGCACGCAGCCGCGGCAGCAGGTCTGGCCGAACGCACAGCGCCTCCTGGAGCCAGGAGCCGAAGCCGCCGTCCCGCAGATGATCTTCCATGCTCAGCACATGGGCGAAGCGCTCGACCTGCTCGGCCTGTCCTGACTTGCAACCCATTCCCCACAGCGGCAGCGAGTGGACGGCCAGCGCCGGATCAGCGGCCTGGCGCCAGTGCTGCATGGCCAGCGCCAGCGTGGCGCCGGTGCATAACACGGTGCGGCTGGCCTGCGGCTGCGCCTGCGGCGGCGATACCGCGAGCCAGCGGCCCGGACTCACCGTGGGCACACTGTCGTGAAAGGAGGGCTCACCCGCCTTGCCCAGGCGCAGGTACGAGGGTTGCGGGTGCTCGACCAGATAGCGCATGCAGGCGCGCACCTCCATCGGGTCACCCGGGGCCGCCATGAGCAGGTTCGGGAAGCTGCGGAACAGCGCGTAGTCCTGCACGGCGTGATGCGAATAGCCCAGCGCACCGTAGGCGAGACCGCCGCCGACGGCCACCACGGTCACTGGTAGCTGGTGATAGGCCACGTCGTTGCGGATCTGCTCGGCGCAGCGGAAGCTGGGGAAATTCGCGATCGAATAGGTGAAGACGTGATAGCCCTCGGAGGCCATGCCGGCCGCCAGACCGGTCATGTTCTGCTCGGCCACGCCGGCGTTGATGAAGCGGTCGGGGAACCGGTCGGCGAAGGGCTCGACCACCGAATAGCCCAGGTCGCCCACCACCAGCGCGATCTGCGGATGCACGGCGGCCAGTGCCACCAGTTCGTCGATGAAGGCGTTTCTCATGCGGCAGGGCCTCCCGCAGCCACTTCGCTCAGTGCCTGGGCCAGTTGGGTGTCGTTCGGGCTGCGGTAGTGCCACTCCACCGAGCCTTCCATGAAACTCACGCCCTTGCCCTTGGTGGTGTGGGCCAGCAGCATCGATGGCTTGCCTGGCTGCCTGGGCACGGCGGCGAGCGCGCGTCGCAGGGCGTCATGGTCATGACCGTCCACTTCGTCCACATGCCAGCCGAAACTGCGGAACTTGTCGGCCAGTGGTTCCAGGGCCAGCGTCTTGGCCACGCTGGTCAGGCTCTGAAGCTTGTTGTAGTCGACGATGGCCACCAGGTTGTCCAGGCCGTGATGGCTGGCGAACAGGCATGCCTCCCAGTTGCTTCCCTCCCCCCACTCGCCGTCGCTCAGCAGCACGAAGCAGCGCCAGTCTTGCCCGCGGCGCTTGGCGGCAAGGGCCTTGCCGACCCCGAAGGGCAGGCCATGGCCCAGCGAGCCGGTTGAAAACTCCACGCCAGGCACCTTGTGGCTGATGTGGTTCATCAGCATCGAGTGGTCCTGGCCGTACTGATCGAGCGCGTCTTCGGTGATGAAGCCGCGGGCGGCCAGCGCCGCGTAGACCGCCACGCAGGCGTGGCCCTTGCTGAGGATGAAGCGATCACGCGCAGGCCAGGCAGGCTCGGACGGGCGCACGCGCAGCACATCGCCGTAGAGCACGGCAACGATGTCGCTGATGGACAGCGCACTGCCGATGTGGGACGCCTTGGCGCGATGAACCATCTTCAGCGCGCGTGCGCGGATGCCGCGGGCCAGGGCGACGGAGCTCATGGGGTCTCCTGCTGAAGCTGGTCAATGAGTTCCCGGTGCGCCTCGCCATGCAGGAACGCATAGTTGGTCTCGACCGTCTCGTCGGTCACCTCGTGCATCCGGCGGGTGCCGGTGTCACCGATGCCGAAGCACACGTAGCCCAGGTCGACGAAGAACTGCAGCATGTCGTTGGGGTGGTAGCCGAAGGGTTTGGACCACTTGCGCAGCAGTTCGGCGACGACCACTGGCCGGCTGGCGGCCAGTGTTGCCCGGCCGCCGCGGAACACCAGTAGCTCGGCACCTTCTACATCGCACTTGATGAAGTCCGGGCGTACACCGGTGTTGGCGACCCACTGGTCGAGCGTGAGCGCCAGTCCGGTCACCTCACGCGCATCTGCCGCGTTGGCCACGTTCTTCAGCGATGCGTTCGTGCCACTGCTCGGTGCGATGTAGAACTTGAACGCGCCGCTGTCTTCGGACAGGCCGTAGTTGTAGGTCGAGACGCGTGCGCCCAGGCCGTTCTCGGCCACGTTGCGCTGCAGGTAGCGGTAGGTCGTCGGCAGGGGTTCGAACGCGTGGATGCGCGTTTCGGGCAAGCGACTGGCCATGCGCACGGAGTACCAGCCGATGTTGGCACCGACGTCCAGGATCTGCCGGGCCTGGGCGCACAGCAGGTCCATCACCCGGGTCTCGGCCGGTTCGTAGCGACCGAAGTTCAGCACCTCGAGGGGTGCAACGCGCGCTTCGCCAGGCGGGGCATGAAGCCGGATGCCTTCTTCGCCCATCACGAAGGACACGCCTTCGTCGTTGATACGGATTTCGCGCACGTCCGTCTGTTTCAGCGCGTCTGTGTAGGCGAACAGCGTGGTGTGGTGTTCGAACGCTGCGCGGATGAATTCCGGCTTGCCGATCTCCCCGGCGGTGAAGCGCTGCTTGAGGGCCTGAAAGCTCATGGCTGAAGGGTCTCGATCATGCGTTGAAAGCCGGCTGCCGGTGACACTTCGGCTCGCCACCCCAGCGATGTCAGCCGGCTCACGTCCGGCACGAGGCGGTTGTAGGCGCTGGGGATGTAGGGCCGGTCACCGGCAAGGTAGCGGCGCTCGACCTGGAGCTTCTTCTGCGGGAACAGACCCACCAGCAACTCGGCCAGATCGGCGACCGACAGTTCACCGGCCGGGTTGGCCACGTTGTAGGGCGTTGCCGGCGTGCCCTTGAGCAGCACGGTGAAGAAGCCCGCCACGGCATCGCTGGCGTAACAGAAGGCGCGCCGGGCAGTGCCGTCGCTGTTCATGGCGATGTTCTCGTTGCGCGCGACGTTGTAGGCGAAGTCGGCGAACACCCGGCCGTCGTCGGCCTGCAGTCCCGGCCCGTAGGTGTGGAAGGGGCGGACGATGAACGTGGGCAGCTGGTGCTGCTGGTGCCAGGCGACGCACATGGTTTCGCCCATGCGTTTGCTCTCCGCGTAGCAGGCGCGGACCGTGGCAGGATCCACCGTACCGTAGCCCGATTCGGGCAGTGCCGTCTCGCTTGATACGGCGCCGTAGACCTCGCTGCTGCTGACGAACAGCAAGCCGCGCGGTTCGCTTGACTGCCTGAGTGTCGACAGCAAGGCCGCCGTGCCCACGGTGTTGGGCAGCAGGGTGCCCACCGGGTCGCTGCCATAGAACCTCGGGCTGGCCTGGCTGGCGGCGTGCAGTACGAACTGGACGTCGCCAAGGTCTGGCACCGCGATGCTGTTGAGATCCCATGTCAGCAGGCGCAGTTCAGGGTGCGCGTCGAGCAGCGTGCCCAGCGATCGGCGTGCGCGCTCCGCGTCCCGCACCAGCGCAGTGACACGAACCGGCTGCTCAGTCTTGCCGCGGATATGCAGCGCCAGCAGCGCCCGGACCAGGTACCCCCCCAGGAACCCGCCGGCACCGGTGACGACCACATGGGAACCTGACAGGGTCTGCCATGGCAGGTCACGGGCGAGGACGGCGTCGATGTCGCCGCTGATGATCCGGGCAGAAGGAGATGGCATGTTGTCGCTCAGAAACTCACGCCGAGAAACTCTTCGAGCCGGTCGGCGATGTAGTCCAGGTGTACTGGCGTGAGCGCGGGGAAGGTGCCCAGCCAGAACGTCTGGTTCATGACAATGTCGGTATTCGTCAGCTCGCCGCTGACCCGGAAGTTACGGCCGATCATGTAGGGCTGCCGCGTGAGGTTGCCCGCAAAGAGCAGCCGCGTGCCGATGCGGTGCTGGTCGAGGTAGTTCAGCAGGTCGACACGGCGGACACCCGACTCCGGCTTCAGCACCACGGGGAAGCCGAACCATGACGGGTTGGACTTCGGCGTGGCTTCCGGCAGGTGGAGGAACTCGGCGCACGTCTGCAGCCGTGTCTTCAGGTAGTCGAAGTTGGCACGGCGCGTGGCGATGAACTCGTCCACCCGCTCAAGCTGGGCCAGGCCGCAGGCGGCCTGCATGTCGGTGATCTTCAGGTTGTAGCCGAGGTGACTGTAGGTGTACTTGTGGTCGTAGCCCTCGGGTAGCTGGCCCAGCTTCCAGCAGAAGCGCTTGTTGCAGGTGTTGTCCTTGCCCGGTGGGCAGTAGCAGTCGCGGCCCCAGTCGCGGAACGATTCAGCGATGAGCTTGAGTTCGGGGTTGTTGGTGAACACCGCACCACCTTCACCCATGGTGATGTGGTGTGCCGGATAGAAGCTGAGTGTTCCGATGTCGCCGAACGTGCCCACCAGCCGGCCGTCGTAGGTGGCTCCCAGCGCGTCGCAGCAGTCTTCCACCAGCCACAGGCCATGCCGGCGGCAGATGTCCGTCACCACGTCCAGGTTGAACGGGTTGCCCAGGCTGTGCGCCAGCATGATGGCCTTGGTTTTGGGGCCGATGGCCGCCTCGATCTTGCTGGCATCGATGTTGTGGGTGGCCAGATCAACGTCGACGAAGACCGGAACGGCGCCAAACTGAAGGATGGGATTCACCGTGGTCGGGAATCCGGCGGCCACGCCGATGACCTCGTCACCCGGACGGATGGCGCGCTCGCCCAGACGTGGCGACGTCAGGGTAGAGAACGCCACGAGGTTGGCCGACGACCCCGAGTTCACGGTGATGAGATGGCGGACGCCGAGAAACCGGGCCAGCTGTTCCTCGAAGGCGGCGTTGAAGCGGCCAGTGGTCAGCCAGCCGTCCAGCGAGGCATCCACCATCAGCTGCAGTTCGCGCGTGCCAATCACCTTGCCCGACACCGGGACGGGCGATTCGCCGGGCACGAAGGGCTTCGGAGCGTGGGCGACCTCGGCGTACTGCCTTACCAGTTCGGCGATCTGCAGGCGCAGTGTGTCGGGAGTCGGGGCGTTCATGAGGGATTCGTGTTGGTGTAGAGCTCGATCTGGCGCAGGCACGTCGACCGGGGATTGTCGCCGGCAAGCCATTGGCGGTGCCACGCCACGATGTGCTGCAGCGCCGTGGCCAGTGGCCAGCGAGGCGCCCAGCCCAGACGTGCACCGGCCTTGGAGATGTCAAGCTTTAGGTAGTGCGCTTCATGCGGGTGCGCGCCGGCGTCGATCGTCCAACGGCGCTGGCCGTCCCAGAGTGCAGCGAGCTGCTCGACGATCCACTGCACCGGGCGAGCATCGTCGTCGCGCGGCCCGAAGTTCCAGGCCTCGGCATGTTGTGGCCCGCCGTTAACCAGGCCTTGTGCCAGCATCAGGTAGCCCGACAGCGGCTCCAGCACATGCTGCCAGGGGCGCGTGGCTGACGGATTGCGCAGCACCACAGGATCGTCACGTTCGAAGGCCCGCAGTATGTCGGGCACCAGCCTGTCTGACGCCCAGTCGCCGCCGCCAATGACATTGCCGGCCCGCGCCGAGGCGAGCGCAATGCCGGCGTCGGACATGAACGACCGCCGGTACGCCGATGTCACCAGTTCCGAACATCCCTTGCTGTTGCTGTAGGGATCGTGCCCACCCATCGGCTCGTCTTCGCGGTAGCCCCACACCCACTCGCGGTTCTCGTAGCACTTGTCGGTGGTCACGTTGACGATGGCGCGAACGCTGCCGACGCGCCGGGCTGCCTCCAGCACATGCACCGTGCCCATGACGTTGGTGGCATAGGTGGTGACCGGATCGCGGTACGAGAGCCGCACCAGTGGCTGAGCCGCCAGATGCATCACCACTTCCGGGCGGAAATGCTGCATGCACGCACAGACAACATCGAAGTCACGAATGTCGCCGATCGTGCTGGACATGCCCTGCGACACCGAGGCTGCTTTAAAGAGACTGGGATCGCTTGGGGGCGCCAGCGCCAGGCCCTGGACTTCGCTGCCCATAGACTGCAGCCAGAGACTGAGCCAGCTGCCCTTGAAGCCGGTGTGCCCGGTGAGCAGCACCCTGCGTCCGCGCCAGAAGGACGGATCCACTTGCGATCGTGTCGTCGCCATGCTCAGTCCCAGCTTTTCCATGGGGCCTTGCCTGAAGCCCACAGTTCCTCGAGCAGCATCTTGTCGCGCAGGGTGTCCATCGGTTGCCAGAACCCATGGTGCTCGTAGGCCATGAGTTCGCCTTGGTCAGACAGCGTGATCAGTGGCTCCTGCTCCCACACTGTCTGGTCGTCATGCAGCAGCCCCAGCACTTTGGGCGAGAGCACGAAAAAGCCACCATTGATCATGGCGCCGTCGCCCTTGGGTTTCTCCTTGAAGCTGCGCACCTGCCCGCCGCTCAGGTCCAGTGCACCGAAGCGCCCGGGTGGCAGGGTTGCCGTCAGGGTTGCGGCCCTGCCATGGCTGCGGTGGAAGGCGATGGTCGCGGAGATGTCCACATCGCTCACACCGTCGCCATAGGTGAAGCAGAAGGCCTCATCCTGGGCGACATAGTCGGCCACGCGCCGCAGACGGCCGCCGGTCATCGATGTGTCTCCCGTGTCGACCAGCGTCACCGTCCAGGGCTCGGCGCGGCGCTGGTGGACTTCCATGCGATTGCTGCGCATGTCGAAGGTGATGTCGGACATGTGCAGGAAGTAGTTCGCGAAGTACTCCTTGATGACATAGCCCTTGTAGCCGCAGCAGATGATGAAGTCGTTCACCCCATGCTGGGAGTACATCTTCAGGATGTGCCAGAGGATGGGCCGGCCGCCGATTTCGACCATCGGCTTGGGCCGGACCGAAGTTTCCTCGCTGAGGCGGGTGCCGAGGCCACCGGCCAAGATGACGGCTTTCATGGGTGGATTTCCTTTCCGGTCAAGCGGGCGCTGAGCAGACGAAGGCGTCGGCATGGAATGATGTCGGCGCCAATCCGGCGTCCAGCAATCGCTGCCTGGCATCGCGGATCATCACCTCGGATCCGCAGGCGTACACCTGCAGGCGCGACAGGTCGGGGCCGCGCGACAGGAGCACATCCTGGACATGCCCTCGGGCGCCGGACCAGCCTGCCGCGGCCCGGGACAAGACAGGCACCGGGGTGAACGACGCTCCGAGGGTCGACAGATCCCAGTACAGATCCTCGGCCACCCGCGCACCCCAATACACGGTGACACTGCGCGGCCGGCCGGTCTGGCGTTCGCCCGAGAGGCTTTCGAGCATGGCCTTGACGGGGGCCAGTCCGGTGCCCGTTGCCAGGAAACAGAGATCCTGGTCGTCAATGTCGCGCAGCACGAAGCTCCCGCTCGGTCCGTGCAAGCGCAGGAGATCGTTGGTCCTGGCCTGCCCGAACCAGTAGGCACTCATGGCACCGCCGGGGACGCTGCGAATATGCAGTTCGATCAATCGGTCAGGCGCTGGCGCATTGGCGATCGAGTAGCTTCTGCGCACGCCGCCGGGGCCGACGACATCGACATACTGACCCGGCAGGTAGACGAAATCGCAGCTCGGGGGAAGTCGCAGACGCACACGCGCCACATCTTCGGCAAGCTTCTCGATGGACTGGATGCGGCTTGGCCAAGTACCGGCCTTGGGCAGTTGCAATGCCCCCAGGTCACTCGCCTCCAGTTGGAGATCCGATCCGGCCGTACGCGCGCAGGTGAGTATCCAGCCCAGCGCCGAGTCGTCGGCCGACAGTGCGGTTTCGGCCTGCAAGGGCCGGGTATTGCCAGACAGCACCCGGCTGCGACAGCTGTTGCAGCGGCCAGTGCGGCAACTGTGCTCAAGGGAGACGCCAGCCTTGGTCGCCGCATCTAGGATCGATTCGCCATCAGCGATGTCGAACTTCTTGCCGGAGGTCAGGGTGATGGTGTGCACGAGACGGAAGCAAGCGGAGTGCTGGCGATCAAAACCTTGGGTCGGCAGTCTGGGCTGCCTTTGCGCCGGGAACCTGGGAGCAACCAACGCCTGCTCAGGCGTTTACATTGGATTCGACGCGCCTCGCGGCGCACCGCGGTACTAAGCAGCACCTACCTTTAAGTCGGAACGGCGCGGCCCGGCGTAGATGTTTCCACAACGAACTGCCGACGCAGGAACAGCACCCAGGCCAGCAGCAAAATCAACGTTGCGGCACCTGCACTTGCTGCGGTGTATGTGCGTTTGGGCTTGCTCTTGCGCTCAGGCGGCGTGGCCGGATCGACCACCTGGATCAAGGCACCCTCACGGCTCTCGTCCGTGCGTGCCACCTCGAACTGGCGTGCGTAGAGTTCGAACAGCGCTTCCTGGTATTTGAACTCGCGGTAGTGGCCGATGTAGTCAGAACCATTGGCCGACTCTGTCGCTTGCGCTGCACGGCTCAACTGCTCACGGATGGCCGCCAAGGCGGCCGCCTGCTGCTGAACTTCCGGCGTGTTGTCGGACAACGTGCTACGGAGTGTCTTCAGTCGAACCTCGGCGCTTGTTGCTTCCGCCTTGAGCTTGGCGTACGACTCTGCCGCGGACTTCGGTTCGGTCTTCAATGCGTCGGGATTGAAACCGGTGGCCTGAAGGGTCTTCTGCGCCTGCGTCAGTCGTTCGCGGCTCTCACGCAACTTGCCTTCAAAGAAGGCCCGGCGCTGTTGCGCTTCGGTGACGGCAATGGTCGCCGTCATGCGCCGCAGTTCATCCACATACCGGTTGGCGATGTCCGCCGCGCGCTGTGGGCTGCTGTCGTCGACTTCCACCGTGATCAGGCCGTCCTTCTTGCCCGAGGACATGCGCACACCCTGAAGCAGGGTCTTGCGCGCATCGACCTGGTACTTGGCGTCGTATGCCTTTCTCAGTTCAAACTGATCGATGATGCGGTCGGATACCGTCACGCTTTGCATGAGCGCGATGTACTGCTCGGCCGATGATTTGATGCCGGCTGCACCCGCGGCGATGCCGCCCAAGGCACCAAGCGACGACAGCGCGGCGGATGCCATGGTTTGCGACTGCTGAGGCGGCAGAAACGTCGTTGTTGCGGTGTAGGTCGGGGGTATGAGGAGCGTCGCACCAAGTGTCAGTCCGCCAACCACGATGGGCGCAACCGCCAACAGGAGCCATTGGGGGCGCAACTGGCGGCCGACGTCCAGCAGCACTTGACCCAGGGTGCGGTCAGGCGATTCCATGTCCTCGGAATCTGAAGTAGGGTCTGGCATGGCAGATCGAGTCACCGTGAAAGCACGCAAGCGGATCGAAAAGGTCTAGACGGCAGCATTCTCAGGGGCGCGTGGCGCGCCAGCCCGCAAACCATCATTGGATGGCGCTCTTGATACCCGCCAAGCCGATACCGAACTGGTACAGGATCTGCGTCCAGTCCTTGGCCGATTGGACAAAGGTCGTCTTGTCCATCTCTTCCGGTACGAAGATGGTATCCCCGGGTTCGGCAGGGAGACTGCCGATCGATTGGCCGCCAAACCAGGAACTGGCAGCGCTGCTTTGGCGGCTGCTGACGACTTGGCCGTTGGCACGAACGACGAAGATGCTCTTCTCGTCGGCGCCTTTGGTCGGACCGCCAGCCAAACGCAGATACTCGTCCAGCGTCCGCGCATCGCGGTACAGATAGCTGCCCGCATTGAACACGCTGCCGAAGACGCCGATAGTGGTGGGAATCGGCGGGACGGTCAGGCGATCACCATCTTCCAGCGACAGCATTGGCAGTTGTTTGGCATCTCGCG
Source organism: Aquabacterium sp. OR-4 (assembly GCF_025290835.2). NCBI lineage: Bacteria > Pseudomonadati > Pseudomonadota > Betaproteobacteria > Burkholderiales > Sphaerotilaceae > Pseudaquabacterium > Pseudaquabacterium prasiolae. The sequence continues at coordinate 1,136,528 of NZ_JAOCQD020000001.1, forward strand.
GCAACTGCAGCACGATGCGCCCCGACGGCTGGAGCGCGCGAAGGCGCTCAAGCAACCTGTTGGAAGAGGTGAACTGAGCCTGCGAAAGCGTGGCCTGATCGCCGGCCGACAGGCGCTGCGACGCCGACGAGCGTGCCAAGTCCGTTTCCAGGTCGCGCAGTGCGCGCTCGTAGTTCTGCTGTTGGGTTGTGCGCGCACTCTCGCGCGTGAACTGGGCGCCATAAAGGAACGCCGACGGTGACAGTCCGCCCGCCATGCTGATGGCGTCCTCGATGGTGCTGTTCGGCGGCAGCAAATATTCGCCAGGTCGGGCCACCTCACCTTCGACCCGCACCCGCTTGTTCTGTCGCTGCGTAGAGAGAATGGGCTCGGAAGCGTTGAATGCTCGCACGATGTCGCCCTGGGCCAGTAGCGATAGCGCATCGGCGGGCAGGCGCAACTCCACCACGCGCTGATCGAGCCGGTCCTTCATTCGCTCGACGGTCACGCGAGAGGATTCGGCTACCGCCGACAGCCCTCCGGCCATGGCCAATGCGTCTGCCACGGTTTCGCCTTGACGCAGTTCGGCCACGACCGGCCTGTTCACGCTGCCAACGACGCCCACTTGAATTCCCACGGGCATGACATGGACGACGTCACTTGGCTGCACCAAGGCGTCCCCGGAGCGATCGCCTCGAAGCAGCAGCGAATAGAGGTCGAGCTTTGTGACCAGCTGCCCGCCCCGACGAAGTTCTACCGCACGAAAACTTCCTGCTGCCGACGGCCCGCCAGCGCGCGTGAGCACGTTGACCACGGTCGACAAGGCGCTGACCGTGTAGGTGCCCGGATTGGCCACGAAGCCAGTGACAAGCACCCGGATGCCGCGCAGCTGCCCGAGCGACACGCTCAACTGGAAGCCCTTGAAGACGCGAGCTACACGCTGCTCAACCGCCGACTGCAGATCAGCGTTGCGCAAGCCGGCAACCTGCACGGCGCCAACCCGCGGGATCGAGATTTTTCCCTGCCTGTCGACCGTGAGCCGCAGATCGGCATCCACGGTTCCCCACATGGTCACCAATACTTCGTCACCTGTCGCAATCACATAGTCCGCCGGCACCAGAGCACTAGGGTCAGCAGCCGAGCCCTCAAGCTTGAGTTCGGCGCCAAGGCGGCGAACCTCGGTGTCACCGGAGCGTGCGCGAACATAACGTTCGAACTCACCGGCGACGTAGGGTTGAGGCTTCTGCGGCGCCAACTCGGTGGCTTGCGGTTGCGCTAACGCTGGGTTGCTGCCACGCAGGCGTACTGGCCCGGTGCTCTCGGAGGCTGAACGCGAGTCAACAATGTTGTCCACATCCATCGTTTGCGCCGCCGCCCCGGCGCCAACAAGCGCGGCCATGCCGACCGCGATCGATGAGCAGACGAACTTGCACAGAACAGCGGAAGGATGCATGGGCGATGTTGGTGCTGAGAGGCGGTGTTTGAGTTGCCTCTCCTGGGTTGATTGCCAGCCACTTGGCTGGCAAAAGGGAAACGCGAATTCTACCCGGCAGGCAGGTTGCACCGAGGCGGCACCCCGAGTGGTGCGCGTAGCAAGAAACTATACTGACGATGGTGAACGCTCTACTGCTCGCTCTCGCCTGTTCGCTCCTCGCCACCATGGTTGTAGTAAGGGTAGGTCGTCGGCAGGGCAATCGGCTGCTGGATCACGACATGACAGGGCCGCAAAAGTTCCATGCGGCGCCTGTGCCTAGAGTGGGCGGCATAGGCATCTTCCTCGGCGTTCTGTTGGTGTCGGTGGGGCTGTGGCTTACAACCGATCAGCCGCTGGCATTGGCGCTCACTCTGTGTGCTTTGCCGGCCTTCGGCTCGGGTCTGACTGAAGATCTCACCAAGACGCAAAGTCCCCGCCGCAGGCTGTTCTTCACTGCCATGTCTGCGGTCCTGGCTGCCGGCTTTGTGGATGCACTTATCTTGCGCACTGGCTTGCCAGGGCTCGACTGGGTGGTTTCGTCCGTCGTTGGCGCATCGCTCGTGACGGTGTTCGTGGTTGCTGGTGTGTCCAACTCGATCAACATCATTGACGGCATGAACGGTCTGGCGTCAATGTGTGTGGTGCTGATTCTCGTCAGCATCGCTTACGTCGCGTTCCAAGTGGGCGACTACACGATCATGACGCTCGCGCTGGCTGGCATCGGCGCGGTGCTGGGTTTCTTCGTTTGGAACTTCCCGCTCGGCCTTATCTTCCTTGGCGATGGTGGCGCCTATTTCCTGGGCTTCTTTGTCGCCGAACTCGCGATCCTGTTGCTGCATCGCAACCCTGACGTTTCGCCGATGTTTCCGCTGCTGGTGTGCATCTACCCGGTGTTCGAAACGGTGTTCTCGATCTATCGCCGAAAAGTGTTGCGGGGTCAACCGGTCGGCATGCCAGACGGCATCCATCTGCATTCGCTGGTCTATCGGCGGCTGATGCGATGGGCCGTTGGCCGCGAACTCAAGCGATCTAAGGTACGGCGCAACTCCATGACCTCCCCGTATCTGTGGTTCCTTTGCATGTTCGCGGTGGTGCCCGCCATGCTGTGGTGGGATCGCACGGCCGTCCTAGCCTCGTTCATTGGCTTGTTTGTCGCGTTGTACTCGTACTTGTATTGGCGCATTGTCCGTTTCCGGTCTCCGCGCTGGCTGATCACGCGGCACTGACGCGCCGCTCCCCAGGCTGCGAATGGCGCTGGTAGGCGCTGGCTCGCCCTGCTGTGGTCAGAAGAGCTCAGAGTTCGCCAACTCCGGCGCCGCCGCATCCTTGTCCGCCAACAGCGGCTGCAAGCCCGCCGGCCACTCGATCCCGATCGCCGGATCGTCAAAGCGGATCGCCCGCTCGCAATCCTTGGCGTAGAAATCGGTCGTCTTGTACAGAAAGCGCGTGTCATCCACCAGCGACACGAAGCCGTGCGCGAAGCCTTCGGGGATCCACAGCTGGCGCTTGTTGTCGGCGGTGAGTTCCACGCCCACCCATTGGCCGAAGGTGGGTGAGCCCTTGCGGATGTCCACCGCCACGTCGAAGGCCGCACCGGCCACCACGCGCACCAGCTTGCCTTGCGGGTGCGGCGGCAGTTGGTAGTGCAGGCCGCGCAGCACGCCGGCCTTGGAGTGGCTTTCGTTGTCCTGCACGAACGGGCGGGGCTTGGGCAGGCCCAGGGCGGCCAGGCCGTCGTGGAATTTGCGCTCGCTGTAGCTCTCGAAGAACCAGCCGCGGTCGTCACCGAAGACGGCGGGTTCGACGATCACCACGTCGGGAATGCGGGTCGGGATCAGTTTCATCGGATGGCTCGGATGCAGGGGGTGGATTCGGATCTGCCTGGCGGCTCGGCGATCAGGGCAGTTGCAGCGCTTCGCGCAGCATGCGCTCGACGCCGGCGCGCCAGTCGGGTGGCGTGAGGCCGAAGGCTTCGCGCAGTTTTCGGGTGCTCAGACGCGAGTTCAGCGGCCGCGTGGCGGGCGTCGGGTAGGCGCTGGTCGGGATGGCGTTCACGGCCTCGGGCGTGCACTTGAGGGTCACGCCGCGCTCGCGCGCCCAGGCGATCACATGGCGGGCATAGCCGCACCAGCTGACCTCGCCCGCGGCCACGGCGTGATAGGTGCCGGCCAGCTCGGGGCTGGCGATCGCGCCGCGCAGCATGTGCGCGGCCAGGTCGGCCAGCAGATCGGCGCCGGTGGGGGCGCCGATCTGGTCATCGATGACGTTCAGGCTGTCGCGTTCGCCGGCCAGTCGCAGCATGGTGCGGGCGAAATTGCCGCCGCGCGCCGCGTGTACCCAGCTCGTGCGCAGGATCAGGTGGCGGCAGCCGCTGGCGCGGATGGCTTGCTCGCCGGCCAGCTTGGTGTGGCCGTACACGCTGAGCGGTGCCGTGGCCGCGGTTTCGTCGCGGGCCTGGCTGCCGCTGCCGTCAAACACGTAGTCGGTGCTGTAGTGCAGCAGCCAGCCGCCCAGTTCGGCCATCACGGCGGCCGCCGCACCGGGTGCTTCGGCGTTGATGGTCTGGGCCAGCGCGGCTTCGCTCTCGGCCTTGTCGACGGCCGTGTAGGCCGCCGCATTGACCACGACGTCAGGCCGCAGGGCGCGCAAGCGGTTGGCCAGGGCGCCGGGCTGGGCCAGGTCGCCGCCCTCGGCGCGCGGCAGGGCGATCACATCGCCCAACGGCGCCAGTGCGCGGCGCAGCTCCCAGCCCACCTGGCCATCGGGTCCGAGCAAGACGAATTTCATGGGCAGGCGGGTCGGCTAAGGGTTTGTCGGGAGTGTGCGCCATGGGCAGGCGCCGGCGCGCATTCTATGAACCGTTGCGTGACGGCCCGGCGCGGCCCGCCCGATGCCCCAAACCACGAAGTTCGTGCGTCAGGGATAATCAGCGCTTGATGACCGAAACCACCGCCAGCGCCGATCCGGCGCAATCTCCGGCACACACGGCCGACCCAGCCGCCGCCGACACCGCGCCCCAGCGCTTCGAAACCCTCGCGCTCGACGCCAAGCTGCTGCGCGCCGTGGCCGATTCGGGCTACACGGCGATGACGCCGATCCAGGCCAAGGCGATCCCCATCGTGCTGGCCGGCCGCGACGTGATGGGCGCGGCCCAGACCGGCACCGGCAAGACGGCTGCCTTCACGCTGCCGCTGCTGCAGCGCATGATGAAGCACGAGAACGCCTCGATGTCGCCCGCCCGGCACCCGGTGCGTGCGCTGGTGCTGGCGCCCACGCGCGAGCTGGCCGACCAGGTGGCCAACAACGTCAAGGCCTACGCCAAGCACACGCATCTGCGCTCGGCCGTGGTGTTTGGCGGCATCGACATGAAGCCGCAGACCGCCGAGCTGAAGAAGGGTGTGGAGGTGCTGATCGCCACGCCGGGCCGCCTGCTCGACCACATCGAGGCCAAGAACGCGGTGCTCAACCAGGTCGAGTACGTGGTGCTCGACGAGGCCGACCGCATGCTCGACATCGGCTTCCTGCCCGATCTGCAGCGCATCCTGAGCTACCTGCCCAAGGGCAACCGCCAGACCCTGCTGTTCTCGGCCACGTTCTCGCCCGAGATCAAGAAACTGGCCAACAGCTACCTGCAAGACCCGATCCTGGTGGAAGTGGCGCGGCCCAATGCCACCGCCTCCACGGTGGAGCAGCGCTTTTACAGCGTGGGTGAGGACGACAAGCGTGCCGCCGTGCGCCAGATGCTGCGCGTGCGCAAGATCACCCAGGCCATCGTGTTCGTCAACAGCAAGCTGGGCGCCGCGCGCCTGGCGCGCTCGTTCGAGCGCGACGGCCTGCGCACCCAGGCCCTGCATGGCGACAAGAGCCAGGATGAGCGCCTGAAGGCGCTGGCCGCGTTCAAGGCCGGTGAGGTGGATGTGCTGGTGGCCACCGATGTGGCGGCCCGCGGTCTCGACATCGCCGACCTGCCGGCGGTGTTCAACTTCGACGTGCCCTTCAACGCCGAAGACTATGTGCACCGCATCGGCCGCACCGGCCGCGCGGGTGCCTCGGGCCTGGCCGTCACGCTGGTGGATCGCGATGACAGTCGTCTGGTGGCCGACATCGAGAAGCTGATCAAGAAGAAGATCGACCTCGAGCCCTTCGAGCTCGAGGACGACCGGCCGCGCCGCCCGATGCGTGAACGCGAGTTCGAGCGTGATCGCGCGCCGCGCGCCGAAGGTGCCGAGCGCGAAGAGCGCGCCCCGCGCTACGACGCTGATCGGCCACGCCGCTCGGCCACTGCGCCGGTGGGCTATGCGCCGCCGCCGCGCGCGCCGTCCGATCCGCTGTTTGATCGGCCCTATGAGCCCGCGGCCGAAACCGCCGACGCGCCGAGCTGGGATCGCAAGGACGCAGCACCGGTGCGCAACGCCATCTCGCCCAGCATCCGGCCCAAGCGCAAGGTGGCGTCGCTGCTGGGCGGCGGCAAGGCCTGAAGGCCGCAGGGGCGCGCCGGCAGGGCGGGTCAGTCGGCAGCCTGGGGCTGGCAGGCCTGTGCGCCGGCTTGGGCCACTGGGCTCAAGCGCCCAGCCAGGCAAACACCGCCGGCAGGCGGTCGCCCAGCGCATCGCCCGGGCCGGTCTTGCGCCACTGCGCCACGCTCATCGTGCGGCAGCGCGCGGCGGGCAGGGTCAGGCCGCTGGCCACGGCCAGACGCGTGGTGGGCTGCAGGTGCTCGATCAAGGCGGCCAGCAGCGCATCGTTGCGGTAGGGCGTCTCGATGGCCAGCTGCGTCTGCTGCTGCCGGCGTGACAGGGTTTCGAGTTCGCGGATGCGCGCCGCGCGCGCCGGGCTGTCCACCGGCAGATAGCCCACAAAGGCAAATTGCTGCCCGTTGAGCCCGCTGGCCGCCAGGGCCAGCAGCAGCGCACTGGGGCCCACCAGGGGTTCGACCACGATGCCTTGCTCGTGCGCGGCCAGCACCAGGGCGGCACCGGGGTCGGCCACGGCCGGCATGCCGGCTTCCGAGATCAGGCCGATGTCATGCCCGTTGCGGGCCGGGGCCAGCAGCGGCGCCATGTCGGGCGCGGCAGCCGGCCGGCCGGCGCCCTTGGGCGGGCGCGGCAGCTCGGTGATGTCGATCTGCTGCAGCGGCCGCGCCAGCGGCACGATGGCGTCCACGCGCTTGAGGAAGGCGCGCGCCGTCTTGGCGTTTTCGGCCACCCAGTGCGGCAGGCTGGCGGCGCGCTCGATCACCGCCGATGGCAGCAGGGCGTGCAGGCCGACCTCGCTGCCGGTGCCCAGGTCCAGCGCATTGGGCATCAGCACCAGGCGGCCCCTCGGCGTGCCAGGCGGGGGCGGGTTCAGCGTGCCCATGCCAGGGGCTCCAGGCCGGCGGCGCGCAGCAGCGCGCAGGTGTGGATCAGAGGCAGGCCGATCAAGGCCGTGGGGTCGTCGGACTCGATGGCGCCCAGCAGCGCAATGCCCAGCGTCTCGCACTTGGCGCTGCCGGCGCAGTCATACGGCTGCTCCAGCCGCAGGTAGTGATCCAGCAGCGCATCGCTGTGCTGGCCAAACCGCACCTGCACGGTGGCCATGGCCTGGCCGGTGTGGCCGGTGGCCGGGCGCACCACCGCCACGGCGGTGTGGAACAGCACGGCGCGGCCGCGCATCGCGTGCAGTTGCGCCAGGGCACGCGCATGCGTGCCGGGCTTGCCCAGCGGCTCGCCGTCCAGGTCGGCCACCTGGTCCGAGCCGATCACGATGGCATCGGGGTGCCGCGCGGCCACCGCGCGTGCCTTGGCCAGCGCCAGCCGGGTGGCCATGTCGGCCGGGCTCTCGGCGGGCAGGCGGCCCTCGTCCACTGCCGGATCGGCGCATTCGAAGGGCAGGCGCAGGCGGCCCAGCAGCTCGCGCCGGTAGCGTGAGGTGGAGCCGAGCACCAGGCGCGGCGCGGCGCTGGCTGCCGGTGCCGCGGTGGGCGCATTGGAGGGCATGGACATGCCGGCAATTCTCACATCGCGCCGTACACTGGCCGCGATGAAACGCCAGCACGATCCCCTGCGCCTGGATGTGGCCGCCTTTGCAGCCGATGGTGGTGCGCTGGCCGGGCAGTGGCCCGGCGATTCGCTCGTGCGTCTGGCTGAAAGCCAGTCGCCGCCCCAGGATGTGCCCTTGGGGGAGGTGCGCTGGCAAGTGCAGGGCGAGCGCCGTGCCGTGGCCGGTGGTGAGGCCGAGCTCTGGCTGGCCTTGTCGGCCGACACCCGGGTGTGGCTGAGCTGCCAGCGCTGCCTGCAGCCCTTCGAGGTGCCGCTGGCGCTGGCGCGCCGCATCCGCTTCGTGCGGGGCGAGGCGCAGGCCGAGGCACTGGACGCCGAGATCGACGACGACGTGCTGGCGCTCAGCCGCTCGATCGATCTGCGCGAGCTGGTTGAAGACGAATTGCTGCTGGCCCTGCCGCTGGTGCCGCGCCACAGCCAGTGCCCGATGCCCTTGCCGATGGCGGCTGACGCTGCGTCGGCCGACGATGCCCCGGCCGAGCGCGCCAATCCGTTTGCGGTGCTGCAGTCGCTCAAGACCGACCGCGGCGCCAGCTGATGGCTTGATTTCTTCAGGCCGTGGTATAGTCGCGGGCTTTCCCTTGCGGAACTGGGCCATTTGGCCTGGGGTGTCCGCGAGTGGTTGATCGCCAAGCCCGCCAATCGCTTCACGCGCCGCCAAGCCGTCAGGGTTTCAAGCGCCGAAAAGCACCAACCGCCCAACGTGCGTCTGCATTCCACGGATTGCGCGCTGCATTCATCGCATGAGGGTTGCGTCGTTTTGGCGCCAACCGTCCCTCATCCGATCAGGAGAACCTCATGGCCGTTCAACAGAACAAGAAGTCGCCTTCCAAGCGCGGCATGCACCGCTCGCACAACGCGCTGGTGACCCCGGGTACCGGCATCGAGCCGACCACCGGCGAGGTGCATCTGCGCCACCACATCAGCCCGACCGGTTTCTACCGCGGCCGCAAGGTGCTCAAGACCAAGACCGAGGCCTGATCCAGGCCTGCTCGGCGGATCGAGGCGCTCTGCTGCCCATGCCGCTGATCGCTGCGCGAGGCCAGGCCCGCGCGGCCCGACTTGCCGCCCCCGCTTGCTGCGGGTTCCGATGCCCGGCTTCGCCCTGTGCGCTGCCGGGCGTCGTCGTTGCTGTGGCCGGCCTGTCACGGGCCTGGCGCGCAAAGCGGCTACCCTTGGCGCCGCCCGGTGCCTGTGGCGCCAGTGCGGTGTCTGGGCTGGTGCCAGCGCCGCACGCCGGGTGCCGGCACCGTGTGTGCCCTGCCTTTCGATTGACCGCCCTTGACGTCGCCCGTTTCCCCGATGCTGCAGCCCCTTGCCCGTGTGCGTCTCGCCATCGATTGCATGGGCGGCGACCATGGCCCGTCGGTCACGCTGCCGGCCTGCCGCGCGTTTCTCGACAGCCACCCGCAGGCCGAGCTGGTGCTGGTGGGCACGGCCGAGGCCCTGGCGCCCGCCGCCGGCTGGCCGCGCTGCACCCGGGTGGTGGCCACCGAGGTGGTGGCCATGGATGATGCGGTCGAGGTGGCGTTGCGCCGCAAGCGCGACTCGTCGATGCGCGTGGCCATCGGCCAGCTCAAGGCTGGCGATGACGGGGCCAGCACAGCCGATGCCTGCGTGTCGGCCGGCAATACCGGGGCCTTGATGGCCGTGGCGCGCTACGTGCTCAAGACCTTCGACGGCATCGACCGGCCGGCCATTGCCGCCATGCTGCCCAACCAGAAGGGTGGCTTCACCAAGGTGCTCGACCTCGGCGCCAATGTCGATTGCAGTGCCGAGCACCTGCTGCAATTCGCGGTGATGGGCAGTGCGCTGGTGAGTGCGCTCGACGATGGCAACGAGCAGCCCACCGTGGGCCTGCTCAACATCGGTGAAGAGGTCATCAAGGGCAGCGAGGTGATCAAGCGCGCCGGTGAGTTGCTGCGCGCCGCCGATGCCGCCGGGCAGATCAACTTCCACGGCAACATCGAAGGCAACGACATCTTCAAGGGCACCACCGACCTGGTGGTGTGCGACGGCTTCGTCGGCAATGTGCTGCTCAAGACCAGCGAAGGCCTGGCCGGCATGCTGTCGCTGATGATCAAGCAGGAGTTCACCCGCTCGCCGATCACCAAGCTGGCGGCGCTGGTGGCCTTGCCGGTGCTCAACCGGTTCAAGGCCCGCATCGACCACCGCCGCTACAGCGGTGGCGCGCTGCTGGGCCTGCGTGGCCTGGTGTTCAAGGCGCATGGGTCGTCGGATGCCTACGCCTTCGAGCGCGCCATGGCGCGGGCGTATGATGCGGCGCGCAACCGACTGCTCGACCGCGTGCACCAACGCATCCGCAACACGCTGGCCACGGCCGCGGCGGATGTGCCGGTGGCCCGCACCGAGCCGCCCGCCAAAGCCGCATGACGACACCGCATTCCGCCAGCCCCGCCCGTTATTCACGCATCGCTGGCACCGGCAGCCACCTGCCGCCGCGCCGCCTCACCAACGCCATGCTGGCCGCCCAGCTGGCCGAGCGTGGCGTCGAGACCTCCGATGACTGGATCGTTGAACGCACCGGCATCCGTGCCCGCCATTTTGTCGACGAGGGCGTCAACGCCAGCGACCTGGCCGTGCAGGCCGCACGCCATGCACTCGAGGCCGCTGGCTGCGCCGCGGCCGACATCGACCTGATCATCGTTGCCACGTCCACGCCGGACATGGTGTTCCCGTCCACCGCCTGCATCGTGCAGCACAAGCTCGGCATCGCCGGCTGTCCGGCCTTTGATCTGCAAGCCGTGTGCTCGGGCTTCGTCTATGCGCTGACGGTGGCCGATTCGATGATCCGCACCGGCGCCGCCACGCGGGCCTTGGTGATCGGCGCCGAGGTGTTTTCGCGCATCCTCGATTTCAACGACCGCGGCACCTGCGTGCTGTTCGGCGATGGCGCCGGCGCGGTGGTGCTCGAGGCCAGCGGCACGCCGGGCATCCTGGCCAGTGATCTGCATGCCGATGGCAAGCACGTGGGCATCCTGTGCGTGCCGGGCACGGTGTCGGGCGGGCAGGTGCTGGGTGATCCGCTGCTCAAGATGGACGGCCAGGCCGTGTTCAAGCTGGCCGTGGGTGTGCTCGAGCAGGCGGCACGCGCCACGCTCGAGAAGGCTGGCCGCAGCGAGTCCGACATCGACTGGCTGATCCCGCACCAGGCCAACATCCGCATCATGCAGGGCACGGCCAAGCGGCTGAAGCTGCCGCTCGAGAAGCTGATCGTCACCGTCGATCAGCATGGCAACACCTCGGCCGCGTCGATCCCGCTGGCCCTGGACACCGCGGTGCGCGCCGGCAAGGTGCGGCGCGGCGACACGCTGATGCTCGAGGGCGTGGGCGGCGGCTTTACCTGGGGCGCCGTGCTGCTCGATTTCTGACCGGCGGCGCGTCGCTGGCGCAGCCGCCCATTCCTGTCACCCATCGTCCGGAGACTCCCATCCGATGACCCCGTTCGCCTTCGTTTTTCCCGGCCAGGGTTCGCAATCCGTCGGCATGCTCGATGCCTGGGGCGATCACCCGGCCGTGCGCGCCACGCTCGAAGAAGCCTCGACGGCCCTGGGCGAAGACATCGCCGCGCTGATCGCGCAAGGCCCGCAGGAGCAGCTGGCCCTCACCACCAACACCCAGCCGGTGATGCTGACCGCCGGCATCGCCTGCTACCGCGCCTGGCTGGCCGAAGGCGGCGCGCTGCCCGCAGCCGTGGCCGGTCATTCGCTGGGCGAGTACACCGCGCTGGTGGCCGCCGGTGCGCTGAGCCTGGCCGATGCGCTGCCGCTGGTGCGCTTTCGCGCCCAGGCCATGCAGGATGCCGTGCCGGTGGGGCAGGGCGCCATGGCCGCCATCCTGGGGCTGGATGCCGACAAGGTGCGCGAGGGCTGCGCGCTCGCCGCGGCTGAGAGCGGCCAGCCGGTGGAGGCGGTGAACTTCAACGATCCCAAGCAGACGGTCATCGCCGGCAGCAAGGACGGCGTGGCCAAGGGCTGCGAGCTGCTGAAGGGCCTGGGCGCCAAGCGGGCGCTGCCGCTGCCGGTGTCGGCACCCTTCCACTCCAGCCTGATGAAGCCGGCGGCCGAGCGCCTGAAGGAGCGGCTGGCCGGGGTGGCGATCGCCGCGCCGCAGATCCCGGTGGTGAACAACATCGACGTGGCCGTGGTGGCCGATGCCCAGGCCATCCGCGATGCGCTGTACCGTCAGGCCTTCGGCCCGGTGCGCTGGGTGGAAGTGGTGCAGGCGCTGCGCGCGCGCGGCCTCACCCACATTCTTGAATGCGGCCCGGGCAAGGTGCTGGCCGGCATGGTCAAGCGCATCGACGGCGAGGCCGTGGCCACCACGGTATTCGACCCCGCCTCGCTGGCCGAGGCCAAGACCCTGCTGGCTGGAGCCTGAGCCATGAGCGACGACAAGAAGATTGCCCTGGTCACCGGCGCCACGCGCGGCATCGGCCGTGCCATCGCGGCCGCGCTGGCCGCGCAAGGCCACACGGTGATCGGCACCGCCACCAGCGAGTCGGGCGCCGCCAGCATCCAGCAGGCGCTCGAGCCGCTGGGCGGCCGTGGCGTGGTGCTCAACGTCACCGATGCAGCCGCCACCGATGCGGCCTTCGACGCCATCGTCAAGGAGTTCGGCGCGCTGCACGTGCTGGTCAACAACGCCGGCATCACCCGCGACAACCTGGCCATGCGCCTGAAGGACGACGACTGGGATGCGGTGCTCGACACCAACCTGAAGGCGGTGTTCCGCCTGTCGCGCGCGGCCATCCGGCCGATGATGAAGCAGCGCTTTGGCCGCATCATCAACATCACCTCGGTGGTGGGGGCGTCGGGCAACGCCGGCCAGGTGAACTACGCCGCCGCCAAGGCCGGCCTGGCCGGCATGAGCCGCGCCCTGGCGCGTGAGCTCGGCAGCCGCAACATCACGGTCAACTGTGTCGCCCCCGGCTTCATCGCCACCGACATGACCGATGTGCTGCCCGAAGCGCAGAAGGCCGCGCTGCTGGGCCAGATCCCGCTGGGCCGCCTGGGCACGCCCGAGGAGATTGCGCACACGGTGGCCTTCCTGGCCAGCCCGCTGGCCGGCTACATCACCGGCGCCGAGCTGCATGTCAACGGCGGCATGTACATGGTCTGAGACCCAGACAACGAGCTATTTTCCTCGCCGGTCATCCAGACCCGACCGGCGCGGCGCGGGGCAGGCCATCTAGAGAGCTCGCTCCAGCGCCGGTAGAATCCTGGGCTGGTTTGTGCATTTTTACTCCTGGAGGAGTCATGAGCGATATCGAAGCACGCGTCAAGAAGATCATTGCCGAGCAACTTGGCGTGCCGGAGTCGGACGTCACCAACGAGAAGGCCTTCGTGGCCGATCTGGGCGCTGACTCGCTGGACACGGTCGAACTGGTGATGGCCCTCGAAGACGAGTTCGGCATCGAGATTCCCGATGAGGAAGCCGAGAAGATCACCACGGTGCAACTGGCGATCGACTACGCCGTCAAGCACCAGAAGGCCTGATACCCAGTACACATGAGCCGTCGTCGCGTCGTCATCACCGGTCTGGGGTTGATCACCCCGGTGGGCAACTCCGTGTCCGAAGCCTGGGCCAATCTGGTCGCGGGCCGCTCGGGCATCGACAACGTCACCCGTTTCGATGCCTCGGCGCTGTCCTGCCGTTTTGCGGGTGAGGTCAAGGGCTTCAAGGTCGAGGAGTGGATCCCCGGCAAGGAGTCCCGTCACATGGACACCTTCATCCACTACGGCATGGCGGCGGCGATCCAGGCGGTGCAAGACTCCGGTCTGCCTGTCAACGACGCGCTCTCCGAAGAGGCGGCCGAGCGCATCGGCTGCATCGTCGGCTCGGGCATCGGTGGCCTGCCCAACATCGAAGACTCGCACAAGGACTACATGGAACGCGGCCCGCGCCGCATCTCCCCGTTCTTTGTGCCGGCCTCGATCATCAACATGATCTCGGGCCACATCTCGATCCGCTTCGGCTTTACCGGGCCGAACCTGGCCATCGTGACGGCCTGCACCACCGGCCTGCACTGCATCGGCGAAGCGGGTCGTCTGATCGAATACGGCGATGCCGACGTGATGATTGCCGGCGGCGCCGAAAGCACGGTGTCGCCGCTGGGTCTGGGCGGTTTTGCGGCAGCGCGTGCGCTGTCGGGCCGCAACGACGACCCCAAGACCGCCTCGCGACCCTGGGACAAGGATCGCGACGGCTTCGTGCTCGGCGAGGGCGCCGGCGTGATGGTGCTCGAGGAGTACGAGCACGCCAAGAAGCGCGGCGCCAAGATCTACGCCGAGCTGTCCGGTTTTGGCATGGGCGCCGACGCGTACCACATGACCGCACCGAACGTCGATGGTCCCAAGCGCAGCATGAAGGCGGCGCTGCGCAATGCCGGCATCAATGCCGACGAGGTGCAGTACCTCAATGCACACGGCACCTCCACGCCGCTGGGCGACCTGAACGAGACCAATGCCATCAAGCTGGCCTTTGGTGACCATGCCAAGCGCCTGGTGGTCAATTCCACCAAGAGCATGACCGGTCACCTGCTGGGCGGCGCTGGTGGCATCGAAAGCGTGTTCACCACGCTGGCGCTGCACCACCAGGTGTCGCCGCCCACGATCAACATCTTCAACCAGGATCCCGAGTGCGACCTGGACTACTGCGCCAATACCGCGCGCGAGATGAAGATCGACGTGGCCGTGAAGAACAACTTCGGTTTCGGCGGCACCAACGGCACGCTGGTACTGCGCCGCGTGTGACGCCCACCGGCGCTTGCGATGCGCGCCGCCCCTGCCGTCGAAGCCCCGCTGGCCGATGGACGCACCGAGCGTGCGGCCATCGTGCTGCTGCACCTGATCGCAGCCGGGGCATTGATCGCCTGGGCCGCCACCTGGCGCAGCGCATGGCAGGCGCAGCTGTCCGGGCCCGATGCCGGCCGCTGGTGGCCGGCCCTGGCCGCGGCGGCCTGGCTGCTGGGCGCTGCGTGGCTGGGTCGCTGGCAAGCCTGCCGCTGCCTGCCCGGCACGGCGCAAGGGCTGGGCTGGACGGGCCAATACTGGACCTGCCTGATGAGCGGTGTGCCCGCCCAGGCCTCAACGCCGCTGCCGGTGCACCGTCTGGCAAGCGTGGCCGTGCAACTCGACCTGGGCCCGTGGCTGCTGCTGCGCCTGCGGCCCCTGGCCGCGCACCCGCCGGTCTGCTGGGCCGTGGCCCGGCGGGCGGCCGCCGGCAGCCATTGGCATGGCCTGCGCGTGGCGCTGCAGCACCACGCCGTGCTGCAGCCGGTGCCCGAGGGCCGGGTCGGGCCCGGCCTGCTGTGATGCCTGCGGCGGACGCGCGGTCATGAACCCCAACGACGTCGATGGCCCGCTGGTCGAGCGCGCGCGCGTGGGCGACACGGCGGCCTTCGAGATGCTGGTGGTCAAGTACCAGCGCCGCATCGAGCGCCTGATCGCGCGCATGGTGCGCGACACCGACCTGGTGCAGGACATCGCGCAGGAAACCTTCATCCGCGCCTACCGCGCGATGCCGCAGTTTCGTGGCGAGAGCGCGTTCTACACCTGGCTCTACCGCATCGCGGTCAACACCGCCAAGAAGGCCCTGGTGGAGCTGCGGCGTGATCCCGTGCTCACCGAATCGGCCATGGCCGGTGCGCATGACGACGACGATGAAACTTCCCGCGGTGCACCCGAACTAAGCAATGGCGAAACCCCCGAGGCCCTGCTGGCCAGCAAAGAAATCGCCCAGACAGTGAACGCCGCGATCGAAGCCTTGTCAGAGGATCTGCGCCAGGCCATCACGCTGCGCGAGATCGAAGGATTGAGCTACGAAGAGATTGCCGCCCTGATGAACTGCCCGATCGGTACCGTGCGTTCGCGCATCTTCCGCGCGCGCGAATCGATCGCGCAGCGCCTGCGGCCCCTGCTGGGCACGCGCGATGGCGAACGGTGGTGAGCGGTGGTGGGCAGTGCGGAAGGCGGTCAATGCGGCGCAGCGCACGGCATCGAGCGGTCACGGGGCAGGCCCGGGCAGCGAACTGGAGTTGAACGAGGACCATGGTGAGCAATTCGGATTCGTCGAACGCGCAGCGTGAAACCCTGTCCTCGCTGATGGACGGCGAGCTGCCGCCCGAGGGCGTGCGCGCGCCCTGCAGCCGCTGGCGCGCCGATGCGCAGGCGCGCGATGCCTGGCACACCTACCACCTGATCGGCGACGTGCTGCGCTCCGAGGATCTGGCCAGCACGCCGCAGCGCGACGAGGCCTTTCTGCAGCGCCTGCGCGAGCGTCTGGCCACCGAGCCGGTGCCGATGGCGCCCTTGCCGGCCGCGCGTGAGCCGGCCGTGGCGGTGGCTGCCGTGCCGGCCGCCGCCGCACTGGCGGCGACGGTGCCGCAGCGCCGAGCCGCCTCGCGCCGCTTTGCGCCGATGGCCGTGGCCGCAGGCGTGGTGGTGGTGGCCGGTGTGGTGGGTGTGATGCGGGCGGTCAGTCCGCTGGGGCCTCTGGAGCCGGGCCTCATGGCCACGGCCACCAGCGTGGGCCCGGGCCTGGCGGCGTCGGTGCCGGGTGGCAGCGTGCCGATGACGATGGTGCGCGATGCGCGGCTGGACCGCTACATCGCCACCCATCGCAAGCTGGCCAACGGCTTCGTTGCGCCCGACCACGACGGCGCTCCGGTGGCCGTGGTCTACGAGTCGCGGTGACAGTGCGCCGCTTGGGTGCCCATGGCGGCGTAGCTCGCCAGGGCCTGGCTGCAGGCCTGGGCCTGGCCGTGCTGTGCTGGCCGCTGCTGCCGGTGGCGCAAACCGCGGTGTCGCGCGTGGCGCCGCAGTCGGTGCCCACGGCAACCGCCATCGACGAGGCGCTGCAATGGCTCAGCCGCGCCCAGCAGGCCGTGGCGCAGCGCAGCTACCAGGGCACGCTCACCTTCACCGCCGGCGGGGTGGTGTCCAGCTCGCGCGTGCTGCATGTGTGCGATGCCCGCCAGCGCGTCGAGCGCATCGAGGTGCTCGACGGCAAGCCGCGCCTGCAGTTCCGCCACAACGAGCAGATGCTCACCCTGTGGCCGGCCACCCGGCTGGCGGTGGCCGAGCAGGACGATCCGGTGAGCGAGTTTCCGGCCCTGCCACGCATGGCCGGGCAGCGGGTGCTCGAGCAGTACGAGCTGCGCGCGATGGGCGCAGACCGCGTGGCCGGCCACGACGCCCAGGTGCTGATGTTCAAGCCCCGCGACGAATGGCGTTTTGCGCAGCGGTTGTGGGCCGAGCGCGAAACCGGCCTGCTGCTGCGTGCCGATCTGCTGGGCCGCAATGGCGAGGTGCTTGAGTCCACCGCCTTCAGCGATCTGCGCATCGGCGGGCGCCTGTCGGCCGAGCCGGTGCTGGCCGCGATGCGCAAGCTCGAGGGCTACCGTGTGGTGCAGGCCCCGGCGGTCAAGACCGAGCCCGAGGTCGAGGGCTGGCGCATCGCCCGCGCGGTGCCGGGTTTCCAGCTGGTCTCGTGCACGCGGCGCTCGCTCGATCTGGCCGAGCGCGAAACGGTGGAGCCGGTGATGCAGGCGGTGTTCTCCGATGGCCTGGCGCAGGTGTCGGTGTTCATCGAGCGCTTCGATGCGCAGCGTCACCGCCAGCCCATGCGCAGCCTGATGGGCGCCACGCAAACGCTCACCAGCCGCCGCGGCGACTGGTGGTTCACCGTGGTCGGCGAGGTGCCGCTGGCCACGGCGCAGCAGTTCGAGATGTTGTTCGAGCGCCGACGTTGATCGTCGGCCCGTTGGTGGTGTGAGACGAGGTGACCTGATGTCGATGATGGAGTTCTCGCTGTCCCGCGCAAGCCGTGCCGCTGTGGCGCTGGCGGCTGCGCTGATGCTGGCCGTGCCGGCTGTGGCCCAGGTGCGAGCAGCGCCGGTGGCGGCCGGCGCAACGCTGCCCGATTTCACCGAGCTGGTCGAGAAGGTGGGCCCGTCGGTGGTGGGCATCCGTACGCTCGAGCGTGCCAATGGCCGCAGTGGCCAGAGCGGCATGGACCCGAGCATGGAGGAGTTCTTCCGCCGCTTCGGCATTCCGATGCCCGGCAATCCCAACAACCCGGGTGGCCGCGGCACCACGCCGCGTGGCGGCAACGCCGAAGAAGAGCCGCAGCAGCGCGGTGTGGGCTCGGGCTTCGTGCTCAGCGCCGATGGCTTCATCATGACCAACGCGCATGTGGTCGATGGCGCCGACGAGTTGATCGTCACGCTCACCGACAAGCGCGAGTTCAAGGCCAAGGTCATCGGCCTGGACAAGCGCACCGATGTGGCCGTGGTCAAGATCGACGCCACCGGTCTGCCGGCGGTGAAGCTGGGCGATGTCGGCAAGCTCAAGGTCGGTGAATGGGTGCTGGCCATCGGCTCGCCCTTCGGCCTGGAGAACACGGTCACGGCCGGCATCGTCAGCGCCAAGGCGCGCGACACCGGCGACTACCTGCCCTTCATCCAGACCGACGTGGCCATCAACCCCGGCAACTCGGGCGGTCCGCTGATCAACATGCGTGGCGAGGTGGTGGGCATCAACAGCCAGATCTACAGCCGCTCGGGCGGCTTCATGGGCATCTCGTTCGCGATCCCGATCGACGAGGCCGGCCGCGTGGCCGACCAGCTGCGGGCGCAGGGGCGGGTGATCCGCGGCCGCATCGGCGTGAGCATTGC
The DNA here is from genome assembly GCF_025290835.2 of Aquabacterium sp. OR-4. Taxonomy (NCBI): domain Bacteria; kingdom Pseudomonadati; phylum Pseudomonadota; class Betaproteobacteria; order Burkholderiales; family Sphaerotilaceae; genus Pseudaquabacterium; species Pseudaquabacterium prasiolae. The sequence continues at coordinate 1,154,721 of NZ_JAOCQD020000001.1, forward strand.
GCCGGTGACCAAGGACGTGGCCGAGTCGATCGGCCTGGGCAAGCCAGCCGGCGCGCTGGTGCGCAGCGTCGAAGGCGGTGGACCGGCCGAGAAGGCCGGGCTCGAGGCGGGCGACATCATCACCAAGGTCGATGGCAAGGCGGTCGAGAAGTCGGGCGACCTGCCGCGCATCGTCGGTGCCACCCGGCCGGGCAGCAAGGCGGTGCTGCAGGTGTTCCGCCGCGGCGGCTACCGCGACATCACGGTCACGGTGGCCGAGTTCGAGCCCGATGCGCCCACGCGGGTCGCGACCCAGGAGGCGCCGGCGGCGCCGGCCCGCTCGGCGCTGGGCCTTACCGTCACCGAGCTCACCGAGGCCCAGCGCCGCGAGCTCAAGCTCAAGCAGGGCGTGCGGGTCGAGGCGGTGGACGGTGCGGCCGCACGCGCCGGCCTGCGCGAGGGCGATGTGGTGCTGGCGCTCGACAACGTCGAGATCAGCGACGTCAAGCAGTTCCTCGCGGTGGCCACCAAGGCCGAGAAGGCGCGCGCCATCAGCGTGATGGTGCGGCGCGGCGAGTGGGTCAACTACCTGGTCATCCGGCCGACCCGCTGATCCGGCCGGGGGCTCAAAAAACCTGGGCATCCGACTGCGCTGGCGGGTCTTTCCGCATCACGGCAGGGCGGCTGGATGAACCCCCAGGCCGCGCACCGGCCCGCGGCCAGCCGTTTCTGCCGGTGTGACAGGTGCTGAAGTTGGTTGTCGCTAACTTACTTGGGCCGCCGCCGTGGATTGTGCTGGCCGGCAGTTAGAATTCAGGGGTTCGCCACGGGTTTGCATGCGCTTCGCGCGCGCAGTGAACGGTGGTTGAAGCACTCGGCGTTGTGCCGCCGAGACTGTGGATAAGCTGTGGATGAGTTTTCTTTGTTGGCCACCCGCAACGGCCGGAAATCCAGCATTGGCGCGGTTTCCAGCGCGGTCGATTTGGCTACAATGAAGGCCCAACAAGCAGTTGCCAAACATTTGTTGGAAGGCGCGTCTCCTCTTGGACGTGCCTTTTTTTTATGTCCCGGCGGGCCTGCGCGAGGCTTTGCCGACACCCCCGGTCCGAATGCGATGCCGCGCGGCTTGTCGCGCATCCGGTGACGGGGCGCTGACTGTTCCCATGGACCACATCCGAAACTTTTCCATCATCGCCCACATCGACCACGGCAAGTCGACGCTGGCCGATCGCCTGATCCACCGCTGTGGCGGCTTGTCCGATCGCGAGATGGAAGCGCAGGTGCTCGACTCGATGGACATCGAGCGCGAGCGTGGCATCACCATCAAGGCCCAGACGGCGGCGCTGCAGTACAAGGCGGCGGACGGCAAGGTCTACAACCTCAACCTGATCGACACCCCCGGCCACGTCGACTTCTCGTACGAGGTGAGTCGCAGCTTGAGCGCCTGCGAAGGCGCGCTGCTGGTGGTGGACGCCAGCCAGGGCGTCGAGGCGCAGACGGTGGCCAACTGCTACACCGCGCTCGACCTCGGCGTCGAGGTGGTGCCGGTGCTCAACAAGATGGATCTGCCGCAGGCCGATCCCGAGAACGCCAAGTCCGAGATCGAGGACGTGATCGGCATCGATGCCACCGATGCCATCCCCTGCTCGGCCAAGACCGGCCTGGGCATCGACGAGATCCTCGAGGCGGTGATCGCGCGCATTCCGCCGCCCAAGGGCGATGCCGGCGGCCCGCCGCGCGCCATGATCATCGACAGCTGGTTCGACAACTACGTGGGCGTGGTGATGCTGGTGCGCGTGGTCGATGGCGTGCTGCGCAAGGCCGACCGCATCCGCATGATGGCCACCAATGCCGTCTACCCGCTCGAGCACCTGGGCGTGTTCACGCCCAAGAGCGAGCCGCGTGATGCGCTGCATGCCGGCGAGGTGGGCTTTCTGATCGCCGGCATCAAGGAGCTGCAGGCGGCCAAGGTGGGCGACACGGTCACGCTCGAGAAGAAGCTGCCCAACAACGCCGGTCCGGCGGCCGAGGCGCTGCCCGGCTTCAAGGAGATCCAGCCCCAGGTGTTTGCCGGGCTGTATCCCACCGAGGCCAGCGAGTACGACTCGCTGCGCGACGCGCTTGAGAAGCTCAAGCTCAACGACTCGAGCCTGCGCTACGAGCCCGAGGTGAGCCAGGCGCTGGGCTTCGGCTTTCGCTGCGGCTTTCTCGGCTTGCTGCACATGGAGATCGTGCAGGAGCGGCTCGAACGCGAGTTCGACCAGGATCTGGTCACCACCGCGCCCAGCGTGGTCTACCAGGTCGAGCTCAACGACGGCGAGGTGATCGACGTCGAGAATCCCAGCAAGATGCCCGACCTGGGTCGCATCCGCGAGATCCGCGAGCCCATCGTCACCGTGCACCTGTACATGCCGCAAGACAGCGTGGGCCCGGTCATGACCCTGGCCAACCAGAAGCGCGGCGTGCAGCTGAACATGGCCTACCACGGCAAGCAGGTGATGCTCACCTATGAGCTGCCGCTGGCCGAGATCGTGCTGGACTTCTTCGACAAGCTCAAATCCGTGTCGCGCGGCTACGCCAGCATGGACTACGAGTTCAAGGAGTACCGCGCTGCCGATGTGGTGAAGGTCGACATCCTGATCAACGGCGACCGTGTCGACCCGCTGGCGATGATCGTGCACCGCGCGCAAAGCCAGTACCGCGGCCGCGCCGTGGCGGCCAAGATGCGCGAACAGATCCCGCGCCAGATGTACGACGTGGCCATCCAGGCGGCCATCGGCGCCAACATCATTGCGCGCGAGAACATCAAGGCCCTGCGCAAGAACGTGCTGGCAAAATGCTATGGCGGCGACATCTCCCGCAAGCGCAAGCTGCTCGAGAAGCAGAAGGCGGGCAAGAAGCGCATGAAGCAGATCGGCTCGGTCGAGGTCCCGCAGGAGGCCTTCCTGGCCATCCTGCAGGTGGACGATTAATTCCCGGCCCGATACGGCGCCCGATGCATCCATGATGAGCACCCTCACTGCCGTGTTGTACGGCGCACTGGCCGTCTACCTTGGTGGTTGGTACCTCGGTCACTGGATCGGCAATTTCTCGCTGCTGCTCTTCGTCCTGACCGTGTTCACGCTCGGCTACTGGCTGGCCGAGCACTGGCGCTTTGCGCCGGCGCGCCAGCGGGCGGCCGACACGCTGGCTTCGGGCGATGCCCAGCGCCGCGCCGAGCTGCAGAAGATGGGCATCGCCAAGGTCGACGGCGATGTCAGCGAGGCCCGCGAGAAGCTGCTGATGCAGCCCTGGTGGATCGACTGGACCGCCGGGCTGTTTCCGGTGATCCTGATCGTGTTCGTGCTGCGCTCGTTTCTCTTCGAGCCGTTCAAGATTCCGTCGGGCTCGATGATCCCCACGCTGCTGGTCGGCGACCTGATCCTGGTGAACAAGTTTCACTATGGCGTGCGCCTGCCGGTGATCAACAAGAAGATCATCGCCAACAACGACCCGCAGCGCGGCGACGTGATGGTGTTCCGCTACCCGGTGGACAAGCGCATCGACTACATCAAGCGCGTGGTGGGCGTGCCGGGCGACGAGGTCACCTACAGCGCCCAGCGCCTCACCGTGAACGGCAAGCCGGTGCCGCTGACCGCCAAGGGCGACTTCTACGACGAGGACAGCATGCGCTATGCGCCCGAGTTCTCCGAGCAGCTGGGCGCCGTCACGCACAACATCCTGGTCGACCCGAAGCGCAGCTCGATCTACCAGCCGATGGAGTCGTTCGAAAAGTTCCGTGACAACTGTCGCTACACCGCCGAAGGTGTCACCTGCAAGGTGCCGGCCGGCCACTACTTCATGATGGGCGACAACCGCGACAATTCGCAGGATTCGCGCTACTGGGGTTTTGTGCCCGACGAGAACATCGTCGGCCGCGCCTTCGTGGTGTGGATGAACTTCGGCAACCTGCGCCGCATCGGCAGCTTCAACTGAAGCCCTTCGCGGCGCCCACCGTCACCTGGCCAGGCCCATGATGCAACGCGTCCGCACTGCCACCCCCACCCGAGGCCTCACGCTGATCGGCCTGCTCAGCTGGGCCATCGTGGTGGGCTTCGCCGGTTATGTGCTGGTGCATGCGCTGCCCACGGTGACCGAGTTCTATGCCATCCAGCGCGCGGTCGACCGCGTGGCGGTCGGCCAGTCCACCACGGTGGCCGGCATCCGCGCCGCCTTCGACAAGCAGAAGAACGTCGACCAGACCATTTCATCGATCTCGGGCAGCGACCTCGACATCACCAAGCAGAACGACAAGGTGGTGATCAGCTTCGCCTACGAGAAGGAGATCGAGCTGGTCGGTCCCGTGTTCCTGCTGCTCAAGTACCGCGGCCAGTCGAAGTGAGGCGCGGCGCCCGGGCGCCACGCTGAGAAGTCCTCGACTGCCGCCTTGCCCCGCCGCGCCGGCAGCGCACCAGCGCCATGCCGTCGCGGTGATGTACCCGACACTGTTTCCGGCTTCCTGAGCCCACCGGTCGCCAGCCTGGCGCCGGCCTGCTACCCTTTCTGCCATGGAACCCCGCCTCGACTCGCTGCAGCAACGCCTGGGCCATCGCTTTGCCGATGGCCGTCTGCTGTCGCGCGCGCTCACCCATCGCAGCCACGGTGCCGACCACAACGAGCGGCTCGAGTTTCTGGGCGATGCGGTGCTGAACCTGGCCGTGTCCACCCTGCTGTACGAGCGCTTCTCGGGCTCGGACGAGGGTGACCTGACCCGCGTGCGCGCACACCTGGTGCGCGAGGACAGCCTGCACCGCGTGGCGCTGATGCTCGGCCTGCCCGAGGTGCTGCGCCTGTCGGACGGCGAGGCGCGGGGCGGTGGCGCGCAGCGGCCCTCGATCCTGGCCGATGCGGTGGAGGCGCTGATCGGTGCCACCTACCTCGACGGCGGCTTCGAGCCCGCGCAGGCCCTGGTGCGGCTGCTGTTTGGCGAGCTGATCGCCGGCACCGAGGCCGACAACTGGAGCAAGGACGCCAAGACCGAGCTGCAGGAGTGGCTGCAGGCGCGGCGCCTGCCGGTGCCGGCCTACCGCATCGTGGCCACGCGCGGCCAGGCGCATGCGCAGACCTTCGAGGTCGAGTGCGCCGTGCCCGCGCTGGGCCTGGCCGAGCCGGGCGAGGGCCGCTCGCGCCGCACCGCCGAGCAAGAAGCCGCGCGCCGCATGCTGGCGCGCCTGCGCGCCAGCGACAAGCCCGGCGGCCCGCTGCGGGTTTGAGCCGCGCCGCCCGGCCTCGCCCACCACCGCCGAGCCAGACGCTGGCGCCCGCCCTCCACGACATGCCCCCCATGACCCTGCCCGACCACTCTTCCGCGGCCGATGCCGACACGCCCGACGGCACCAACCCGGCCGATGCCCAGGGCCAGCGCTGCGGCCTGATCGCGATCGTCGGCCGCCCCAACGTGGGCAAGAGCACGCTGCTCAACGCCCTGGTGGGGCAGAAGATCAGCATCACCTCGCGCAAGGCGCAAACTACGCGCCACCGCATCACCGGCATCCGCACGCTCGAGCAGACGCAGTTCGTGTTCGTCGACACGCCCGGTTTCCAGACCAAGGAGACGCGTGGCCGTGCGGTGCTCAACCGCAGCCTCAACCGCACGGTGCAGGGCGTGCTGGCCGATGTGGACGTGGTGCTGTTCCTGGTCGAGGCCGGCCGCTTCAGCCTCGATGACGCCAAGGTGCTGGCCCTGCTGCAGGGCGGTGGCGTGAAGGACAAGCCGGCCATCCTGGTGGCCAACAAGCTCGACGCGGTGCAGCGCCGCACCGACATCCTGCCCTGGCTCAAGACCATGCAGGAGCGCCACACCTTTGCCGAGTTCGTGCCCATGTCGGCCACCAAGGCGGCCGATGTCGAGCGCCTGTTCCGCATCGTCTCGCCCTACCTGCCCGAGCAGCCCTGGCTGTACGAGGAAGATGCGCTCACCGACCGCAGCGACCGCTTCATGGCCGCCGAGCTGATCCGCGAGAAGCTGTTCCGCCTGACCGGCGACGAGCTGCCCTACAGCTCCACCGTGGTGATCGACAAGTACGAGGAAGAAGAAGGCCCGGTGCGGCCGCTGCACCGCATTGCCGCCACCATCGTGGTCGAGCGCGACGCGCACAAGGGCATGGTCATCGGCGATGGCGGCGAGCGCCTCAAGCGCATCGGCAGCGAGGCCCGGCAAGAGCTCGAGCAGCTCACCGGTGCCAAGGTGTTTCTGGAGCTGTGGGTCAAGGTGCGCTCGGGCTGGGCCGACAGCGAGGAGCATCTGCGCTCCTACGGCTACGAGTGAAACCGCATGGATCTGCCTGCTGCGCCCACCGATCTCAGGCCTGCGCTGCTCGCCGTACGGGTGTACGGCTGCGCTGCTCGGCCTGACCTCGGCGCGCTCGCGACGGCATCTCCACGCGGTCTCCGTGCTCCGTTGTGAGTCGGTTCTCGGCCCAGCATGCTTTTGTCCTGCACCAGTGGGACTGGAGCGAGACCAGCCTGATCCTCGACCTGTTCACCCGTGAGCAGGGCCGCGTGGCGGTGGTGGCCAAGGGCGCCAAGCGGCCCTATTCGCAGCTGCGGCCGGTGTTGATGCCCTTTCAGCGGGTGCAGGTCACGCTGGGCCGCAGCAAGGCCGACAAGGCGGGTGAGGGCGGTGGCGGGGCGGGGGTCAGTGCCGGCGCCGGTGGCGAGGGCGGCGAGATCGTCACGCTGCGGGCGGCCGAATACGCCGGCGCCGGCCGCGTGCTGCCGCCGGGCCAGCTGATTGCCGGCTTCTACCTGAACGAGCTGCTGCAAAAGCTGCTGGCCCGCGACGATGCCCACGAGCCGGTGTTCGACGCCTATGCCGACACGCTGCAGGCCCTGGCCGCCGCGGCCCACGACGAGGCCGCCGCGCAGGCCGCGCTGCGCGCCTTCGAGCTGCTGCTGCTGCGCGAGATCGGCGTGCTGCCCGGCCTGGAGCTCGACACCGCCACGCAGGATCTGCTGAAGCCCGGCCGCCGCTACCGCCTGCTGCCCGAAACCGGCCTGGTGCGCGCCGGCAACGACGAGCCGGCCGCGATGGACGGCGCGATCTGGCTGGCGCTGGAGGCCGCGCTGGGCGCGCAGGCGCTGGGGGCGCTGCGCCTGGCCTGCGGCACGGCACTGGCGGCGCTGCGGCCGCAGCTGCGGGCCCAGCTTCACTATCATCTGGGCTCGCCGCAGCTGCGCACCCGGCAGATGATGCTGGAGGTGCGCCGCCTGCTTGACGGTCCGGGCGCCGCGCCGGTGGTGTCGCCGCTGACGCTGGCCGAGCCCGCCCCGCCTTCCCTCACCCCCCGGTCATCGCCATGAATCCCCTGGTCGCCCCCGAGCCCGGTCGCCACGACGGCCGCACCGCGCTGTCGGTCAACGTCAACAAGATCGCGTTGCTGCGCAACACGCGGCATCTGGGCATCCCCGACGTGGTGGCGCTGTCGCGCATTGCGCTCGAGGCCGGCGCCCAGGGCATCACGGTGCATCCGCGGCCCGACGAGCGCCACATCCGCGCCCACGATGTGCACGAGCTGGCCACGCTGATGCGCCAGTGGCCGCAGGCCGAGTACAACCTCGAGGGCAATCCGTTCCACAACCTGATGGACTTCATCCGCGTGGTGAAGCCGCAGCAGGCCACCTTCGTGCCCGACAGCGTCGACCAGTTCACCAGCGACCACGGCTGGCGCTTTCCGCAGGATCTGGCGCGTCTGCAGCCGCTGGTGGCCGAGTGCCAGGCGCTGGGCGTGCGGGTGAGCCTGTTCATGGACCCCGATGCCGCGCTGATGGCCGGTGCCGCTGCCACCGGCGCCGAGCGGGTGGAGCTCTATACCGAAACCTACGCGGCCGCGCATGGCACGCCGCGCCAGGCCGAGGTGCTGGCGCAGTTTGCCGCCGCCGCCGCCGCGGCCCAGGCCGCCGGCCTGGCCGTGAACGCCGGCCACGACCTGAACCGCGCCAACCTCACCGACTTTCTGCGCGCCGTGCCCGGCGTGGCCGAGGTGTCGATCGGCCATGCGCTGATGGCCGATGCGCTGGCGCTCGGCCTGGCCGAGACGGTGCGCGACTACCAGCGCTGCATCCAGCGCAGCCTGACGCTGTGATCCACGGCATCGGCACCGACATCTGCGACATCCGCCGCCTGCGCGCCACCTTCGAGCGTCGCGGCGAGCGCTTTGCCGAACGGGTGCTTGGCGAGCGCGAGCTGGCGGTCTGGCGCGCGCGCCGTGCCCGGGCCGAGGTGCGCGGCGTGGCCTACCTGGCCACCCGCTTCTCGGCCAAGGAGGCCTTCTCCAAGGCCATCGGCCTGGGCATGCGCATGCCCATGAGCTGGCGCGCCTGCGAGATCCTCAACCACCCCAGCGGCCAGCCCTACATCCGGCTGGATGGCGCGCTGGCCCAGTGGTTCCAGGCGCGCGGCCTGCGCGCCCATGTCACCGTCACCGACGAGACCGACTACGCCGCCAGCTTTGTGGTGGTTGAGCGTGACGGGCCCGCTGTTTCTGAACCGTTCCCGAACCCCGGCGCCTGAGCGCGCCGCCAAGACACCTCCATGACCGAATCGACCCTGGGCCATGCCCCCGTGGTGCTGGACATTGCCGGCACCGAACTCAACGCCGACGACCGCCGCCGCCTGCAGCACCCGTTGACCGGCGGCCTGATCCTGTTTGCGCGCAACTGGGCCAGCCGCGCCCAGCTCACCGCGCTGACGGCCGAGATCAAGGCCATCCGTCCCGATGTGCTGGTGTGTGTTGACCATGAAGGCGGCCGCGTGCAGCGCTTTCGCAGCGACGGCTTCACCCACCTGCCGGCCATGCGCGTGCTGGGCGAGCTGTGGATGCAGGACGCGCTGCGCGCCACCGATGCCGCCACGGCCGCGGGTTATGTGCTGGGCGCCGAGCTGCGCGCCTGCGGCGTGGACCTGAGCTTCACGCCGGTGCTGGATCTCGACCATGGCCCCAGCGGCGTGATCGGCGACCGCGCCTTCCACCGCGATGCGCGCGTGGTCACCATGCTGGCCAAGAGCCTGATGCATGGCCTGCTGCAATCGGGCATGGCCAACTGCGGCAAGCACTTCCCCGGCCACGGCTTCGTGGCGGCCGACAGCCACACCGAGGTGCCGGTGGACAAGCGCGCGCTGCGCGCCATCCTGGCCGACGACGCCATGCCCTACGACTGGCTGTCCACCAGCCTGACCAGCGTGATGCCGGCGCATGTGATCTACCCCAAGGTCGACAAGCTGCCGGCCGGCTTCTCGCCGCGCTGGCTGCAGGACATCCTGCGCGGCCGCCTGGGCTTCCAGGGCGCGATCTTCAGCGACGACCTCAGCATGGAAGGCGCCAAGGTGGCCGGCAGTGCGGTGGATGGCGCCATCGCCGCGCTGGCCGCCGGCTGCGACCTGGTGCTGCTGTGCAACCAGAGCCTGGTGGACGGTGGCAAGCCGGTGGATGCGCTGCTCGACGGCCTGATGAGCGCACGCCGCAAGAAGCGCTGGCAGGCGCAGGGCGCCAGCGAGGCGCGCCGCCTCGACCTGCTGCCGCTGAGCCCGCCGCTGCCCTGGGACGAGCTGATGCACCAGCCGCAGTACCAGCACGCGCTGGCGCGCCTGCCCTGAAGCACCGCGGCGCCTGGCGCGCCCGGGGCTCACTTCGCGCCCACCGCGCCCATCGCGCCCGCTGCCCCGCTACCGCGGCAGCACGTTCATCACGGCCAGCAGCAGCAGCGCCGCCAGCCACACGGTTTCGGCCAGCAGCAGCGCAAAGGGCCGCCACCCGGTCTGCAGCAGGTCCTGGAACGAGGTCTTGATGCCCAGTGCGGCCATGGCCAGCACCAGGCAGTCGCGCGCCAGCTCGCCCAGCGCCGGCAGGCTGGCCGCCGGGATGAGCTGCAGCGACTGCAGCAGCACCAGCGCCATGAACAGCCACAGAAACCACGGCACCAGCGCCCAGGGCCGCGGGCGCGCGGCGGGCCGATCGGTCGCCGCCGCGGTGTGCCCGCAGGCGGCGGATGCGGCCAGCACCACCAGCGCCAGCAGCGACACGCGAAACAGCTTCACCACCGTGGCGGTGTCGCCGGTGGCCGGGCCCAGCAGATAGCCAGCGGCCACCACCTGCGCCACGTCGTGGATCGAGCCACCGAGAAACACGCCGGCCTGGGCCGGTGTCAGCTGCAGCGCATGCGCCAGCAGCGGGTAGATCAGCATCGCCAGGGTGGAGAAGGCCGTCACGGTGACCACCACCAGCACGGTGAAGCGCTCCTGCTCGCGGCTGCGCGGCAGCACCGCCGCGATGGCCAGCGCGGCCGAAGCGCCGCAGATGGCCGTGGCCCCGCCCGACAGCAGGCCCTGGGCCGTGCCCAGGCCCAGGCGGTGTGCCAGGGCAATGCCCAGCAGCACGGTGCTGACGACGCAGGCCACCAGCCACAGCGCCGTGGCCCAGCCCAGCCCGGCAATCTGCGCCAGCGTGATGCGCGCGCCCAGCAGGGCCACGCCCAGGCGCAGCACGAGGCCGGTGCACAGCTCCACGCCCGGACGGATGCGGGCATCGGCCAGCAGGAAGTGAAAGGCCACGCCCAACAGCAGCGCATACAGCAGCTGCGGGCCGCCATGCTGGCGCGAGATCAGGCTGGCGGCCATCGCGATCACCGCGCACAGCAGCACGCCGGGCCAGTGCCGGGCCAGCGTGGCGTGGCCGCGCCGCCAGGCGCCGTGCCCGTTCATGGCGGCTGCGCCGGCCTCACAGGCCGCCCAGTTGCCGCAGGTAGGCCCAGGGGTAGATGCCGCGGCCGTGGCCGTCGCTGAACTGCAGGTTCAGGCCCATCGTGCCCACGGTGTCGATCTGCACCAGGCGCAGCTGCGCATTGGCGGCCGTCGGGCCCAGGCCCTGGCGCCGCTGCTGTTCGCAGCCGGCGCAGCGGCAGCGCTCGCGCAGCAGCGGGTGGCCCAGGCGGCTGACCTGGCCGTCGGACCAGCGGATCTCGAGCACGCCACCGAGCCGGTGGTCGGTGAGGGCTTCGGGCGCGGCAGGCGTCATGGGATGGGCATCATCCGGGCAGTACAAAGGCCCTAGCAGATCTGCTGCACACCGGCCGGGCCCACCTCGGTGGCAAAGCCCTGCAGGCCACCGTCGTCGAGCTCATGGCCCATGGCCACCAGGCTCTCCTCGCGGATCAGGTTGCGCAGCTTGTGCAGGATCTGGGTGAACTCGACCGACGACATCATCTCGGCCGTGCGCGGGCGCGGCAGCGCGATCGGCAGCTCGGCCTTGATGCGGCCGGGCCGGGCGGTCATCACGTAGACCCGGTCGCTGAGGAAGATGGCTTCCTCGATGTCGTGGGTGATGAACAGCACCGACAGGCGGAACTTCTGCCACATGTTGGTGAGGATCTGCTGCATCACCACGCGCGTCTGCGCGTCCAGCGCACCGAAGGGCTCGTCCATCAGCAGCACCTGCGGGCTGGTGGCCAGCGCACGCACGATGCCCACACGCTGCTTCATGCCGCCGCTGAGCTGGTCGGGGTAGTGGTTCTCGAACGCCAGCAGGCCGGCCAGGCCCAGCAGGGTGCGCGCCGTCTGGGCGCGCTTGCTGGCGGTCACGCCCTGCATCTTCAGGCCGAACTCGACGTTCTTGCGCACGCTCATCCACGGAAACAGCGAGTACTGCTGGAACACCACGCCGCGCTCGGGCCCCGGCGCCGTGATGGCCACGCCGTCCAGCAGCACCTGGCCTGCGCTGGGGGTGGTGAAACCGGCCACCACGTTGAGCAGCGTGCTCTTGCCGCAGCCCGAAGGGCCGATGATCGAGACGAACTCGCCTGGCGCCACCTGCAGATCCACCGCCTGCACCGCATCCACCCGGCCGGCACCCTGGCCGAAGCTCATCGACAGCTGCCGCAGCACGATGTGGCCATGCGCGGTGCCAGCGCCGGTGGCCAGCGCATCGGTGCCTGCGGAGGCGGGGCCGTCAGGGGCGCGGGCGCCGCTCATGCCTGGCTCCCGGGCTTGCTGTACACCAGCCAGGGCAGGGCCCAGCGGCTGGCGGCGCGGATCAGCCAGCTGCAGCCCAGGCCCAGCACGCCGATGGTGATCATGCCCAGCACGATGTCGGCGTACGAGATCAGCGAGTAGGCCTCCCAGGTGAAGTAGCCCACACCGAACTGGCCCGAGATCATCTCGGCGGCGATCAGCGACACCCAGGCCACGCCCATGCCCACCGCCAGGCCGGTGAAGACCTGCGGCGCCGCGCCCGGCAGCACCACATGCCACATCAGCTGCGGCTCGCGGGCGCCCAGGCACTGGCCGGCGCGCAGCAGCACCGCGTCCACCGCCTGCACGCCGGCCACGGTGTTGAGCAGGATCGGGAAAAACGCGCCGATGAAGGTGATGAAGACGATGCTCACCTCGTTGTCGGGCCACAGCATGATGGAGATGGGCACCCAGGCAATGGCCGGGATCGGCCGCAGCGCCTCGATGGCCGGAAACATCAGCTGGCGCAGCAGCTTGTAGCGGCCGATGGCCAGGCCCAGGCCCACGCCCAGCAGGCTGGCCACCGCAAAGCCGATGGCGATACGGCGCAGGCTCATGCCCACGTTGTGCATGAACTTGGTGCTGTCCATCGCCTTGCCCAGCTGCTGGGCCACCTCCAGCGGCGTGGGCAGGTTGGTGAAGCGGATGTAGAAATCCCAGCGGTAGGTGGTGGCCAGGTGCCAGATCAGCAGCAGCGTGCCCAGCGAGCAGGCACCCAGCAGCAGCGCCAGGGCCTGGCTGCGCAGCAGCTGCAGTGCGCGCCGCGGGCCGCTGCTGCGGCCGCCCCCGGTGGGGTCAGCGGCCCGTGGCGTGCCGGGACGGCCCGGCGGCACGGCGGCCAGCTGGGGCGTGCCCAACGCGGCGGCGGCTGCCGTGGCAGGCCGTGCAGCAGCCGGGGCTTCGGCCGGAACGATGCGCAGGGGGATGGGCGACATGGCAGCAGCACTCCACAACGACGGACGGGACTTGAACTCTCGGCACGCGCGCAACCGGGCCGCGGCGGCGCTGCGCTAGAGCGCGGCGCCCTGGGCCAGGGCCAGCGCGTCGGCATAGCCGCCCAGCTTGCCGCCGGTGGCTGCGGCATGGGCCTCGGCGTCCTTCTTCAGCAGAAAGGGCAGCAGCAGGGGTTTCTTCGGGTCGCTGGCGTTCAAGGCGTAGAAGGCCTTGTCGGCAAACACCTTGATGCCCAGCGCCTTGTCGTACACATAGGCCACCTTGACCTTTTTGCCGCCGGTCTGGGCCTTGTGGATGGCGGCCAGCGTGCACAGCGGGCTGGCGTGTGCGGTGGGCGCGGCGGCGCCTTCGGCCCACACCTCGCCGGCCTCCTTGGGCCGCGTGATGGACAGCTTGCACACGGCGTCGGTGCCGCCGATGTCGTAGTTGGCCAGGGTCTGCTTCTGCGCCTCGTAGTCGAGCTTCAGCTCGGCGAAGGCCTGTTTCACATAGCTCTCGTTGACCCAGGCGGCTATGTCCAGCGGCTTGACGCGGTTGAGCCGGGTGAGCACCTCGTGGCCGGTCTTGATGGTGTCCAGCCAGCGCGGCTTGATGCTGGGGTCGAGCGTGTGGATGCCGCCCGGGCCCAGGTACAGGTAGGCCACCTCCTTCTCGATCTTGGTCCACTCCTCCACCTTGGCGGCGGCGGCGGCCGGGTTGGCGCGCACCCAGGCGTTGGCCTCCATCAGCGCCTTCACGTAGGCAACCACCACCTCGGGGTACTGGGTGGCGAAGTCCTTGCGCACCACCACGCCGTGGAAGGTGGGCACCTTGGTCTCGGCGCCGTCGAAGATCTTGCGTGCAAAGCCGCGGTAGGGCAGCAGGTCGGCAAAGGGCACGAAGTTGGCGTGGCCGTCGATCTTCTTTTCCTGCAGGTTGGTGGTGCCCACCTCGGGGCTCTGGCTCGAGAGGTTCCAGAAGTTCTCGGCCCAGCCCCGGCTCTGCATGGCCTGCAGCAGCATGCCGTGCGCCGCCGAGCCGAAGGGCACCGAGACGTTCTTGCCCTTCAGGTCGGCCAGCTCGTAGTAGGGCGAGTCCTTGTGCACCACCAGGCCGTTGCCCGAGCCGTAGGCGTTGTAGGCAATCACGGCCACCAGCTGGGTCTCGTTGCCGGGCTGGCTCTGGCCGGTGGCGCCATTCACCAGCAGCGGGTAGTCGCCCATCATGCCGATGTGCAGCTTCTTGGCCATCATGCCGTTGGTGATGGGTGGGCCGCTGGTGAAGTTCTGCCAGTCGAGCTTGAAGCTGATGTTCTTGTACTTGCCGGTGCGGGGCAGGTGCTTCTCAAGCAGCTTGAGCTCCTTGAGCACCACGCCGCCGGTCACGGTGTTGGTGGTGGTGTTTTGCGTGCCGATGCCGATCAGCACCTCGTCGGCGGCCCGGGCATGCGGCGCAGACAGGCCGGCCAGGCCGGCGCTCAGGGCCACGGCCAGCAGGCCGCGCAGGGGATAGGGCGTCATCGTCGGTACTCCAGGCGTCAAGGGTGTTGGCGTGAAGGGGCCGTCTCCTGGATTCAAAGCACGACCGGTGCCACCTGCCGGGTGGTCGGCGTCGCCGGCCATGGGCCGGCGCGGGTCGTGTACTGCGGTCAGCATGGCGTTCGGCGCGGCGGGGGCGGTGGTCACGCCGCGCCGGTGTGGCGGCTGTCCTGGGCCAGGCCGATGGCGGTGAGCGCCAGCCGGGCCAGCTTGCGCACGTCGGGGTCGGCATCGGCCAGCGCGGCCTCCAGCGGCGCGATGGCGCGGGTGTCGCCGATCTCGCCCAGTGCAATGGCCGACTCCTTGCGCAGGTTGCTCACCGGGTGCTGCAGCGCGGCCACCAGCGGCGGCAGGCCGGCCTCGGCCTTGAGCTGGCCGAGCGCACGCGCGGCCTTCAGGCGCACCTGCCACATCTCGTCGTCCATGGCCTTCACCAGGTCGGGCACGGCGGGCGCCAGGCGCAGCTTGCCGATGGTTTGCGCGGCCTCGTCGCGCACCGGCCAGTGCGAATCACCCAGCGCCCGGGTCAGCGCCGGCAGCACGCTCACGCTGCTGGCATAGCCCAGCGCGCCCACGGCGATGCGGCGCACCTCGGGCACGGGGTCGTTGGCCGCCACCTCGGCCAGCTCGCCAATGGCGGCGGCATCCTTCAGGTAGCCCAGCACGCCCACGGCCTCGGCCCGCACCGCGGCATCGGCGTCGCGCAGCGAGGCCATGGCCGGCGCAAAGGCCGCGGCGCAGCGCAGTGCCCGCAGTGCGCGAAAGCCCTGGGCCCGCGCCTCGGCCGGCTGCGCTGGCGCGATCAGCGGCAGCAGCGCCTGGGCCGAGCTGGCTTGCTTGAGCTCGCCGAGCACCTGGCCCGTGGCCTGGCGCACGCCGGCATCGGCGTCCAGCAGCATGGGCACCAGGGCGGCCAGCACCTCGGGCTCCTCGTAGCCTTCGAGGGCCTTCACCGCCTCGGTGCGCACCAGCGCATCGGTGTCGGCCAGGCAGGGCAGCAGCAGCGGCACGATGTCGTCCTCGTCGCTGTAGGGCAGGTCGATCACGGCCAGGCGGCGCACGGTGGCGTCGGGGTCTTGCAGGCGGGCGGCAATGGCGGTGCTCATGGGGGCGTTCTCGGTGGGCGGGCGGGGGCCGTGGCGGCTCAGCGCAGCAGGTAGGGGATGTCGACCGTGATCGCGCCGGTCGGGCAGTCCTGCTCGCAGGGCAGGCAGTACCAGCACTCGTCGAAGGCCATGTAGGCCTTGCCCTTGACGACGTTGATGGCCAGCACGTCGAGCGGACAGACATCGACGCACACCGTGCAGCCCTTGTGGGCGATGCACTTGTCGTCGTCCACGCGAACGGGCACTTGGGTGGCGGTGGTGGCCAGGGTCATGGTGGCTGGGCCTCGGTTTGGTGGCTCGGGGATGTCGCGTATGGGTGCGGCTAGGCGGCCTGCGGCGCCGCCGTGCTGCCCGGGGCGATGCGCAGGCGCTGGTAGGCGCTGCGCTCGGCGTCGTCGACCGGCACGATGTAGGGCTCGATGGCACGCTTGTCGAGGCGCATCTCACCCTGGGCGCCGCGCGACAGCAGCACGTGGCAGAACCAGTTGGCATCGTCGCGCTCGGGATGGTCGACACAGGCGTGGTACAGGCCCCAGCGGCTCTCGGTGCGGTACAGGCTGGCGCGGGCGGCCATCTCGGCGCAGTCGAGGATCGAGTGCGCCTCCATGGCCCGCATCAGCTCGTGCGGGTTGGCCGCGTGCAGGGCGCCCAGGTCTTCGCGGATCTCGCCAAAGCGCTGCAGGCCGATCTCGAACTTGCGCGTCACCTTGGGCGGCTGCAGGTAGTCGTTGACCAGGCGCCGGGTCTTGTACTCGATCTGGAACGGCGTGAGCCCGTCGCTGCGCTGCAGCGGCGCCAGGATGCGCGCGGCCTCGGCCGCCTCGGCGCCGGCGTCGTGCTGTGCCGGGCCGGCACCGGCGCAGTAGGCGGCGGCCTGCTCGCCGCAGATCTTGCCGTAGACGAAGGCGCCCAGCATGTAGTTGTGCGGCACGCTGGCGCAGTCGCCGGCCGCGTACAGGCCCGGCACCGAGGTCTCGCCGCGCGCGTTGATGTGGATGCCCGAGGCCGAGTGGCCCGAGCAGAAGCCGATCTCGGAGATGTGCATCTCGATCATCTTCTGCCGGTAGTTGGTGCCGCGGCCTTCGTGGAAGCGGCCGCGGCTGGGCCGCTCGTTGCTGTGCAGGATGGTCTCGATCTCCTGGATCGTCTCCTCGGCCAGGTGGTCGAGCTTGAGGAACACCGGGCCGTTGCCGCTTTGCAGCTCGTTGTGAAACTCCTGCATCATCTGGCCCGACCAGTAGTCGCACTCGATGAAGCGCTGGCCATGGGCATTGGCGGTGTAGCCGCCCAGCGGGCCGGTGACGTAGGCGCAGGCCGGGCCGTTGTAGTCCTTGATCAGCGGGTTGATCTGGAAGCACTCCAGATTGGCCAGCGCGGCCCCGGCATGGAAGGCCATGGCATGGCCGTCGCCGCAGTTGGTGGGGTTCTCGTAGGTGCCCATCAGGTAGCCGGATGACGGCAGGCCCAGGCGGCCGGCGGCGCCGGTGCTGATGACGGCGGCCTTGGTGCGGATCAGCACCAGCTCGGCCGTGCGGCAGTCGAAGCCCATCACCGCGGCCACCTGGCCATCGGCGCCGGTGAGCACGCGCGTGACCACCACGCGGTTGGTGATCTCGACCCGTGCGCGCTTCAACTGCCGGTACAGGATGCGCTTCATGTGGTGCCCCTCGGGCATCGGCAGCACATAGGCGCCCAGGTGGTGCACCTTGCGCACGCTGTAGTCGCCGGTCTCGTCCTTCTCGAACTTGACGCCCCAGCGGTCGAGCTCCTCGATCATTGCGAAGCTGTTGGCGGCGTAGGCCATCACCGCCTCCTGGTCGACGATGCCGTCGTTGGCGACGGTGATCTCCTTGACGTACTGCTCGGGCGTGGCGTGGCCGGGGATGACGGCGTTGTTGAGCCCGTCCATGCCCATGCTGATGGCGCCGCTGCGCTTGACGTTGGCCTTGTCGATCAGCAGCACGCGCAGCTTGGGGTTGGCCTCCTTGGCCTTGACGGCGGCCATCGGGCCGCCGGTGCCGCCGCCAATGACGACGAGGTCGAATTCCAGGTTCAGGGTGTTCATCGCAGGCGCATCCATGGGCAGGGCATCGGGGTCAGCCAGGCAGTGTGTTCAGCCGCCGGGCTGCGCGGAACAAAGCATTTCGGCTGTGCATCTGCAGGGCGTGCATGAGGCCCTGCCAGCCTCAGCTGCGGTCGATTCGCAGCCGGTACTGGAAGGCATCGCCGCGGTAGTACAGGTGCTCGTAGTCGACCGGCCGCTCGTCGGCGAAGGTCAGGCGCTCGATGCGCAGCAGCGGCGCGCCCTCGGGCAGGGCCAGGTGGCGGGCCAGGCCTTCGTCGGCGCTGATGGCCTCGATCTGCACATCGGCGTGGGTGAGGTGCAGGCCGTGGTCGTTTTCGAGGATCACGAAGATGTCGCGCGCCGGCAGGTCTTCGGTCACCAGGCGGCGGCCGATGGCCAGCGGGAACCAGCTCACGTCCACCGAGATCGGCTCGCGGTTGAGGTAGCGCAGGCGCTGGATCTGCACCACCAGCGCACCGGGCTTGAGCTGCAGGCGCCGCGCCACCTGCTCATCGGCCGGCAGCTCGCGGGTGGCCAGCACCTGCGAGAAGGTTTCATAACCCGCGGGTGACATGGCCTCGCCAAAGCCCTGCAGCCGCGACAGGTTCTGGAAGGCCTTGGGCTTGGCCACGAAGCTGCCCTTGCCCGGCACCTTGAAGATCAGGCCTTCCTTCTGCAGGTCACCCAGGGCCTGGCGGATGGTGATGCGGCTGACGCCGAAGCCGGCCATCATCTGGCTCTCGGACGGCATCTGCGAGTGCGGCGCATAGCTGCCATCGAGCACGCGGCGGCGGATGATCTCGCGGATCTGCGCATGCATCGGCACCGACGACATCGGTACCACGCTGCTGGCCGGCGCGGCCAGGTCTGGCGCCACCGGCACAGCGGGCGACGCCATGCGCCGGGTGCGGCTGGCCGTGCTGGCCGTGCTGGCCGTGCTGGTGGGGCCGGCGCTGCCCGTTGGGCTGGGCGGCTGCTGTCTGGCTCGGTGGCTGGGCATGGTGGCCTTGGCTGAACCTGTTATGACAGGTCATGCTTAGCAAACGCCGTGCCGTTGTGCCTTGGGGCGACCTGGCGCCGGTGCGGTATCCGGCAATCCGGGCCGGCTTGCGCTGGGTGATCGCCCGGCAGGGAGCGCGCGCCGCGCCTGCTTGCAGCGTGGCGCCGGGCAGCGCAGCCATGGGCGTGCGCAGTGCAAACCGGTGCGTCAGGGCTTGGCGGATGCACCGGCATCGTGTGCCCGGCACCATGCCGGCTCCATGCGCGGCTGCGGCTGCCGCGTGCGGGTGCTGAGTACGGGTGCCGGTTGCCGAGTGTGGGTGCCGGGTGCGGGTGCGGGTGCGGGTGCCGGCGGCCGGCGGGCCCGGCCTGACCCAGCGGCGTGGCCCTGGCCGTGCCGGGTCAGTGCCGCCTGTCCGGGCTTGTTGCGCGCTCGGCCAGCAGCGTGCTCAAGTCGGCGCGTGACCACAGGCGCGCGGCCGCCCAGGCCACGCCGGCTGACAGTGCCAGCACGCTCAGCGCATGCCCGGCGTCGCGATGCCACAGCGGGGCGCGCAGCCCGTTGTTCAGGGTGGGCCAGTCGAAGTACTGGCCCACGCCGGCCAGCATGATCGGCAGCGCAAACCCAGCCACCAGCGCAGCGCGCTCCCAGCGCCTGGCGCCGCGGCTGCGGTGGCCGGCCGCCGCCAGGGCCGCAGCCAGGGTGGTGGCCAGCATCAGCTCGGGCAGTTGCGCCGCGGCCTGCAGCGGGATGATGCGCAGCAGGTCCAGCCGCAGCGGTGGTGTCAGCACGGGCAGAAACACCAGCGTGGTGAGCAGCGTCGACAGCACCCACAGCAAGACCATGCCGCACAGGCTGTGCTGCAGGATGTGCCAGCCCAGCTGGCGGCGGGCCAGCCCCTGCGGCGCCAGCAGCTGGCGCCAGTGCAAGTCGGGGCCGCGCAGCAACAGCGCCATCAGCAGCGTCAGCCAGGCCAGGCGCGGCACGAACCAGGGCGTCACGGCGCCGCCCCAGGTGATCGCGAGCTGGCCGGGGCCCAGGTCGCCCAGCGGCACCAGAACGGCCATCACCAGCAGCAAACCCAGCGGCGAGCGTTGGCCGTCCAGCGGCCGCCAGGCTTTCTGGATGTCGCGGCGCAGGCCTTGCCACAGCCTGAGCGGGGTGTTCTTCGGCGCCGCAGGCGCCGCCAGCGGCGCCAAAGGCTGGCCCAGGTGCCGGGCGCACACCCACCAGGCCAGGGGCAAGGTGAGCGCCAGGCCGGCCTCGGGCCATGGCCCGGCCGCGCGCGCCGACCCAGGCCACCAGCCGGCCAATCTGAGCGCCCACTCCAGCAGCAACAGCGGCGCGGCCAGGATCCAGACCGGCGGCAGCAGGCCGCGCCAGCCCGCCGTGGCCAGCAGCGCCAACCCGGTGATGTGCAGGGCCTGCAGCGCCAGCGAATAACCGCGCAGGTCGGTGTGCCACGGGCGGCGCCCCAGCTCTTGTGCAGCGGCGGTGAGCAGCATCGGCAGCCACATCACCACCAGCACGATGACCATCAGGCGGTGCCAGGCACCGATGCTGGCCAGCTTGCCGCCGTGGGGTGCCTGGCGGCGCTGACAGACCTCGACCTGCTGCCGCGCACTGTGCAGCGCGGCGCCGGGCAGCAGGCACAGCATCGGGATGGCCAGCAGATAGCTGCCCCAGAGCCGGCCAGTCCACACCGGCTGACCGCGCCAGACATTCAGCGCCGCCCCGGTGGCCAGCACCATGGCCAGGCTGCCACACAAGGCCGCCAGCACCAGCATGGCCGGCGACACCAGGCCCATCCAGTTTGTTGCCGCAGCGGCTGGGGAGCGGCCCAGTGCGCTCATGAATTCAAGTCCATGAAGAGCTCATCCAGGCTCAGCGCACGGCCCTCGGTGGCCAGGGCAGGCGCGTGACGGGTGTCGACCAGCACCGGCTGCCGGGCAGCGGCTGCGCCGGGCAGCCGCAGCAGCGAGCGGGCGGGCAGCTGGCCCAGCTCGGCGGCCGACAGCGGGATGCGCCGCACCTGCTCGGCCAGGTCGTCCCAGGCGCCCATCAGCTGCAGGCGGCCATCGCGCAGAAAGGCCACATGGCTGACCACCCGCTCCAGATCCGACAGCAGATGGCTGCTGATGACGATGCTGCGGTCGGCGCGGTGCGGCGCTCGCTCGAACAAGGCCCGCATCACGTCGCGACGGGTCAGCGGGTCGAGGCTGGCCATGGGTTCGTCAAGGATCAGCAGGTCGGGGTCGTGGCCCAGGGCCAGCACCAGGCTGAGCTTTTGCTGCTCGCCGGGCGAGAGCTGTGCCGCCTTCACATCCAGCGGCAGGCTCAGCAGCCGGGCCAGTGCCAGCGCGCGCTGATCGTCCCAGCCGCGGTACAGGTGGCCGAGCGACTGGAAGTGCGCCAGCGCGTCCAGGTGCCCGAACAGATCGGGCGCCTGCGCCACATAGCCCAGCCGTTCGCGCTGGGCATCCTGCAGCTGCAACGCCGGCTGGCCCAGCAGCCGGCACTGGCCGCGCGCCGGTGCGCCCAGGCCCACCAGGCAGCGCAGCAGCGTGCTCTTGCCGGCGCCGTTGCAGCCCACCAGGCCCAGCACGGCGCCGGTGGGCAGGCGCAGCGTGAGCTCGCTCAGGGCCGGACGAAAGCCGCCGGCCACGGTGATGGCGTCGGCTTCCAGCGCCCAGTCGGTGTCGGGCGGCGCCAGCGCGCTGGCATCGGTGCAAAGGGCAGGCGTCATGCGGTGGGGCTCCCAGGGCTGGGGTCAACGGCCGGATCTTGGTCGGCCAGACACTGCGCAAACAGGGCCAGTGCGGTGTCGGCGTCCAGGCCCAACTGCCGGGCCTGCTGGGCGGCCGACTGCAGCGCCGGGCGCAGCAGCTCGGCCGGTGATGCGGCGCCGGCGCCGGCCGCGGCCACCACCATGCCCAGGCCGCGGCGCCGCTCCAGCAAACCCTCGGCCTCCAGCAGGCTGTAGGCCTTGGACACGGTCATCGGGTTGATGGCGTGCTGCTGCGCCAGGGCACGCACGCTGGGCAGTTCGTCGCCCGGCCGGCATTGGCCGCCGGCCACCTGCCGCCGCAGCTGCTCGACGATCTGGCGGTAGATGGGCACCGGGCTGCCGGGAACGATGTCGAAGTGCATCTGCATTGGTGTATTAATTCAATAATACACATGAACGCAAGCACGTCAAGCCATGCGATGGGCCAGGCCACAAGGCCAACCGCCCCTGCAGTGAGGGGCGGTTGCAGGCGGTGGGGGGGGGCGGTGAAACCGCGGGGAACAGCGGCGCGCCAGGTGCGCCGGGCGTGGGCTCAGGCTCGGGCTTTCAGCCGCCGTAGCGGGCCTTCAGCCAGTCCAGCAGCGTGCGGATGGTCTGCGCCTCGCCGCCGGCCGGGCGGCCCGGGCGTGCGGCGTCGTTCCAGGCGTACAGGTCGATGTGCAGCCAGTCGATGCTGGCGGGCACGAAGTCGGCCAGGAACAGCGCGGCGTTGATGGCGCCGGCCTGCGGGCCGCGGCCGGTGTTGACGATGTCGGCCACATCGCTCTCGATGCCGGCGTGGTACGGCGCCCACAGCGGCAGATGCCACAGCGGATCGCCGATGGCCAGGCCGTGGTCGACGATGTCGCGCGCAGCGGCCATGTCGCGGCAGAACAGCGCCGGCAGCTGCCCGCCCAGCGCGATGCGCGCCGCACCGGTGAGCGTGGCCAGGTCGATGATCAGGTCGGGCCGGGCCTCGGCGGCATAGGCCAGCGCGTCGCACAGGATCACGCGGCCCTCGGCGTCGGTGTTGCCGATCTCGATGCCCAGTCCGGCGCGGGTGCTGATCACGTCACCGGGGCGGTAGGCGTTGCCGGCGATGGCGTTTTCCACCGCCGGGATCAACACGGTCAGCTGCACGGGCAGCCGGGCGCCCATGATCAGCTGGGCCAGGCCCAGGGCATTGGCGGCGCCGCCCATGTCCTTCTTCATGTGGCGCATGCCGTCGGCCGGCTTGATGTCCAGGCCGCCGGAATCAAAGCACACGCCCTTGCCCACCAGGGTCAGCCGCGGGTGCTTGGGCGAACCCCAGCTCAGCTCGATCAGGCGCGGCGCGCGCTCGGGCGCCGCGGCGCGGCCCACGGCATGGATGGCCGGAAAGCGCGAGGCGGGCTTGAGCAGCGCATCGCCCACGGTCTGCTTGAACCGCGCGCCATGGGCCAGGGCCAGGGCCTGGGCGGCCTGGGCCAGCTCGGCCGGGCCCAGGTGCTCGGCGGGGGTGTTGACCAGGTCGCGCGTGGCGATCATGGCCGCCGCCACGGCCAGGCCGTGGCGGGCCTCGGCGCCGGCCGGCAGTTGCAGCTCGGCCGGCGTGCGGCGCGGCGCCTTGTAGCGCGCAAAGCGGTAGCCGCCCAGCGCCCACGACTGCGCCGCGGCCGCGGGGGCGATGGCCAGGCCGGCGGTGTCGTCCAGCCGGTAGCGGCCCTCGGGCAGGGCCATCGGCAGGGCACTCAGGGCGTAGGCATCGCCGGCGCTGCGCACGCCAGCCCACACCGCACGCAGGTGGCCTTCGGCGCCGGGCAGCAGCACATGGCTGTCGGGCGCGCCGGCAAAGCCCACCGTGGCCAGCCACTGGCGCTCGGCCGGGCTCAGCGCGGCCGCGGCGGTGGCCGCCAGGCTGTCGCGGGTGACGCAGACGATGGGGACGGCCGAGGCGGCAGGTTTCTTCAGCGTGACGGTCATGGTGGGCGGCTGGCGGGTGAGGGTGGCGGCGGCTGGGCCGAGGCTGGGCGATGGGTGGGCCGGCGGTGGGCCGACTTTGAACTAGGGCCGGGCACCGGGTGGCGTTGCGCCGGGTTGGCCGGGGGATCGAGCGGGCTGTGGCCTGCGCCATGCAACACGCCGCCGCGGCTGGGGGCCGGGGCGGCGTGTGGGGGTAGGGGGGCGAGGCGCGCCGGGTGGGCGCGCCACACCGGCCTGGCCGGTCAGGCCTGCGGGGCCGCCGCCGGCTGCTCGAAGGGCAGGGTCACCTGGGACAGGTCCTTGCGCGTCTCCACCAGCACCAGCGGGCCTTCATCGAGCAGCACCACGGGCTTGGGCTCGCGCGGCACATGCACCGGCTTGGGCTCGGCGGCCATCGCTGCCTGGGCGGCGGCGATCTTGTCGGCATCCGACAGCACCCACTGCAGGCCGGCACCATCGGCCAGGCTTTGCAGCGAGCTGACCGGCAGCGTGAAGGCCGTCACCACCGGCATGGCCGCAGCCACCGCAGCGGCCGGGGCCGGGGCGGGTGCCCGTTGCGGCGCCACCGGGGCGGCGGCTGCCGGGGCGGGTGCCACCGGGGTGGGGGCGGCCGGCGCGGCGGCTTCGACCGTCACCGGCTCGGCAACGGCAGAGGCAACGGCAGAGGCAACGGCTGCTGCGGCGTCGGGGGCGGGAGCCTCGTCGGCGGCGGCAGGCGCGGGCGCAGCGCTCTCGTCAGCGGCCACGGCCTCGCCCTCACGGCGCTCGCGCGGGCCGCGCTGGCGGTCGCGGCCACGGCCACGGCGGCGGTTCTCGTCGCGGGCCTCGCCGTCGGCCGGCGCGCCGGCTTCGGCGCTGCCGTCGGCGGGCGTGTCGGCGCTGGCGTCGGCGGCGTCACCGGCCGGGGCCACGGCGGCGGCGTCGACCGCGTCGGTGGCGCTCAGGCCCTCGGCGCCGGCCTCGGCACCCGGCGCGCCCTCGTCACCGCGGGCACCACGGCCGCCACGGCGGCGGCGGCGGCGGCGCTGCTCTTCGCTGCCGCCCTCGGTGCCGTCCACGGGGTTCTGGCCATCCACCAGGGTCAGCGGCAGTTCGCCCTGCGCGGCGGTTTGGCCTTCGGCCACCAGGGCCTCGGGAGCACGGGCCTCGCGCTCGGGGCGGCGCGGGCCGCGCTCGCCACGTTCGGGGCGCTCGGCGCGTTCACCACGCTCGGGGCGTTCGGCACGCTCCGGGCGCTCGGCACGTTCGCCGCGCTCGGCGCCGCGCCCTTCGCGGTTCTCGCGGCCTTCGCGGTTGCCACCACGGCCACCACGCTCGCCGCGCTCACCGCGCTCACCGCGTCCGCCACGCTCACCACGGCGGCCATCGCGGTCGCCGCGGCCTTCACGGCCCTCGCGGCCCTCGCGGCCTTCGCGCTTGGCTTCGCCGGCCGGTGCTGCAGCCGGTGCGGCCGCGGGGGCTGCTGCCGGTGCCGCCGGGGCGGTGGGCGCCGGCGCCGGGGCGCCGAACAGCTTCTTGATCCAGCCAAAGAAGCCGCGGCCCGCTTCGGGCGCGGGCGGCTGGGCCACCCACGTGGGCGCGGCCGGCGCGGCCGGTGCCGCCGGTGCGGCGGTGGCGGCCACTGCGGCGGCCGCCACGGCCACCGGCTCGGGCCTGGGCGCGGGCATCGGCGCCGGCTGGTCGGGCAGCACGCCCTTGATCACCGGTTCCTGCTTCGAGCCGGCCTTCTCGCGGCGGCTGATGGCCACCTCGTCCTCCGGCTCCTCGATCATGGTGTAGCTGGCCTGCAGGTTCTCCAGGCGCGGATCGTCGTGGCGCAGGCGCTCGAGCTTGTAGTTCGGCGTCTCGAGGTGCTTGTTGGGCACCAGCAGCACCGTGCAGCGCTGCTTCAGCTCGATCTTGGTGATCTCGGTGCGCTTCTCGTTGAGCAGGAACGACGTGACCTCCACCGGCACCTGCACGTGCACGGCGGCGGTGTTGTCCTTCATCGACTCTTCCTGAATGATGCGCAGGATCTGCAGCGCGCTCGATTCGGTGTCGCGGATGTGGCCGGTGCCGTTGCAGCGCGGGCAGGTGATGTGGTTGCCTTCGCTGAGCGCCGGGCGCAGGCGCTGGCGGCTCAGTTCGAGCAGGCCGAACTTGCTGATCGAGCTGAACTGCACGCGGGCGCGGTCTTGCCGCATCGCGTCGCGCAGGCGCTGCTCCACCTCGCGGCGGTTCTTCGACTCCTCCATGTCGATGAAGTCGATGACGATCAGGCCGCCCAGGTCACGCAGGCGCATCTGGCGCGCGATCTCGTCGGCGGCTTCCAGGTTGGTGCGGGTGGCGGTTTCTTCGATGTCGCCGCCCCGGGTGGCGCGCGCCGAGTTCACGTCCACCGAGACCAGCGCCTCGGTGTGGTCGATCACGATGGCGCCGCCCGAGGGCAGGTTCACCGTGCGGCTGAAGGCCGTCTCGATCTGGTGCTCGATCTGGAAGCGGCTGAACAGCGGCGCATCGTCGCGGTAGCGCTTCACACGTGGTGCCAGCTCGGGCATCACGTGGGTCATGAACTGCTTGGCCTGATCGTAGATGTCGTCGGTGTCGATCAGGATCTCGCCGATGTCCGACGTGAAGTAGTCGCGGATCGCACGGATGACCAGCGACGACTCCTGGTAGATCAGGAACGCACCCTTGCCCTGCTTGGCGGCGCCGTCGATGGCGTCCCACAGCTTGAGCATGTAGTTCAGGTCCCACTGCAACTCGGCGGCAGTGCGGCCGATGCCCGCGGTGCGGGCGATCAGGCTCATGCCCTTGGGGTATTCGAGCTGCTCGAGGTTCTCTTTCAGCTCCTCGCGGTCCTCGCCCTCGATGCGGCGGCTGACGCCACCGCCGCGCGGGTTGTTGGGCATCAGCACCAGGCAGCGCCCGGCCAGGCTGACGAAGGTGGTGAGCGCCGCACCCTTGTTGCCGCGCTCTTCCTTCTCGACCTGCACCAGCAGTTCCTGGCCTTCGCGGATCGCGTCCTTGATGGTCGCGTTTTTCAGCTCGATGCCGTCGCGGAAGTACTGGCGCGAGATTTCCTTGAACGGCAGGAAGCCGTGGCGGTCTTCGCCGTAGTCGACGAAGCAGGCTTCCAGGCTGGGCTCGACGCGCGTGACGACGGCCTTGTAGATGTTGCCCTTGCGCTGCTCGCGCCCTTCGATCTCGGTTTCGAAGTCGAGCAGCTTCTGCCCGTCGACGATGGCCAGGCGCCGCTCTTCCGGCTGCGTGGCATTGATCAGCATGCGTTTCATGTGCACTCCTCACATGCACCTGCCGATGAATGCGGCAAGTGCATCGCAGTCACCGCGCCCGGGCGTCAGCGACGCTCGGGCAGGCGACCCATCCAATGCACGAGAAACGAAAAATCGGCCGGAGAAGGAATCGCCCTGGACTGCGGTTGATCGGGGTCGATCAGGCGTGCAGCGGGGCAGCGTGCGGCGAGGCCGGTTCGGCAGGCGGTGCCCCGGTCACCCGGCCCGGTGCCACGCGCGCCGGCCACGAAGGGCCTGGGCGCATCGCGCGGCGGCCCTCGGCGCCAACTGCGGCGCGGGGGCGGGGGGGGTGAAGGGGGCTCATGCGAGGCGAGGGCTTCGACGCGGGTGGCAGACGGCCCCGGTGGGAGTGTCTGCCGCCCATGACCTTTTTTTGGCTCCCGTCTGAAAGACGGGACGGCTGGTATTTCGTGTCTCTTCCACCTGGCTGCCGAACCGCCCGTCCACCTTTGGGAACGGGCCTGCTGCGGGCCACGCAGGCGTTGCATCAACGTTGTTCAAGACACCCCTCCTGGGGTGCCCTGCCACGGTAGCGCCGTTCATGCCCGGGTAAACTCTGAAAAATCAAGCACTTACAGCCCACTTGTGGCGGAGATCATTATAAGCACCAAACCATCACGGGCCCGGCAGCCAGCCCACGCGGCGGCCCCGGCCCCGGCGCAAGCCCCGCCAGCGCCGCCGGCGCCGGGGCCCCAGGTGCGCCATCTGGTGGTGGACGAGGCCGGCGAAGGCCAGCGGCTCGACAACTTTCTGCTGCGCCACCTCAAGGGTGTGCCCAAGACCCATGTCTACCGCGTGATCCGCTCGGGCGAGGTGCGCGTCAACAAGGGCCGCGCGGCGGCCGACACCCGCCTGGCGCCCGGTGATCTGGTGCGCCTGCCGCCGGTGCGCCTGTCCGATGCCGCCGCCCAGCGCCTGGACGGGCGCAGCGACGGCGCCGGCGGCCCGCGGCCCGACGACACCGGTGCCGCCGCCGCCGGCCAGGCGCCGCCGCGCGAGTTTCCGGTGCTGTTCGAGGACGAACACCTGCTGGCCATCGACAAGCCGGCCGGCGTGGCCGTGCATGGCGGCTCGGGCGTGAGCTTTGGCGTGATCGAGCAGTTGCGCCGCGCGCGGCCTGCGGCCAGGTTCCTGGAGCTGGTGCACCGGCTCGACAAGGAGACCTCGGGCATCCTGCTGCTGGCCAAGAAGCGCAGCGCGCTGGTGGCCCTGCAGGACCAGTTCCGTGCTCGCGACACCGGCAAGACCTACGCCGCGCTGGTGCTCGGCGCCTGGCCGGCCCGGTTGAAGGTGATCGACGTGGCGCTGCACAAGACGCTGGACGCCCGCGGCGAGCGCCATGTGCGTGCCGTGGCGGCCGATCACCCCGATGGCCAGCGCTCGATCAGCCTGGTCAGGATCGTGCAGCCGCTGGGCGAGGCCACGCTGCTGGATGTGACCATCAAGACCGGCCGCACGCACCAGATCCGTGTGCACCTGTCGCAGGCCGGCCACCCGATCGTGGGTGACCCCAAGTACGGTGACTTCGCCCGCAACCGGCAGTTTGCGCGCGGCGAGGCCCTGCCGGGCCTGCGCTTCGAGCGCATGTTCCTGCACGCCCGCGAGCTGGCCTTTGACCACCCGGCCAGCGGCGAGCGCATCACGCTGGCGGCGCCGCTGCCGCCCGAGTGCACCCAACTGATCGCGCGCCTGGGCGATCGCGGCCAGGCAGATGCCGGCCGCAGCGACGGTGTCATCGCGCCGGGCTGAGGCAGCGGGCAGAATCGGCCACAGCTTGGTCGAGGCGACGCAGTGCGCCGTGCCATCGCTGATCAGTCGCGCCGGGGACGGATTCGGTGCGCGCCAGGTTTGCTGCGCGACGCAGCAGACAGGGTTGTTCCGTCGTTGTCAGCAAGGGGGGGTGCGATGGGGTTGTTGGCGAAGTTGCAGCAGGCACGGCGTTTGGTCACGCTGCTGGCGGACATGCATCGGGGGGTCAAGGACCTGCCCGAGGTCCGCAGCATCGACCATCTGCTGGCGCAGCACCGGCTGAACGGCGAGGCGGCCGGCCCCACGCGCACGCTGGACATCGGCTGCGGGCCCGACCCGAAGAACCCCTTTCGCGCCAGCGAGGTGCATGGCCTCGACATCCGCGAAGATCTGGGACGCAACATTCGCTACGCCGACCTGACCATCGGCGGCGCACCGTACCCGGATGGGCATTTCGATTACGTCACCGCATTCGAGTTTCTGGAACATGTGCCGCGCGTGATCTACCTGCCCGAGCGGCGCTTTGCGTTCGTCGAGCTGATGAACGAGGTCTGGCGCATCACCAAGCCCGACGGGCTGTTCCTCTCGAGCACACCGATCTACCCGTTCTCGCCGGCGTTCCGCGATCCGACCCATGTCAACCTGATGACCCACGAGACGATGTCGATCTACTTTGACAACCGCCACCGCGGTGCGGCGATGTACGGTTTTCGCGGTGCCTTCGACATCGTGGCCCAGGGGCGGCTGGGGTCGAACCTGGTGTGCGTCATGCGCAAGCTCAGCAGGCCCTGAACCTTGCGCCCCCTTCGTTCCGGCACCCACTCCATGCCCCGACCGCGGCGGCGGGCCGGGAGCAAGCGGCGATGAAATCCGTTTCGGGCGCCTACTTTCCGGCGCTTGACCATCTGCGCGCGCTGGCCGCGCTGCTGGTCTTCACCTGGCATTTCACCCATGGCGGTCAGGGCGCGCCGCTGCCTTACGAGGGCGTGCCGATCTGGGGGCCGCTGGTGCTGTTCGACGAGGGCCATGTCGGCGTCTCGCTGTTCATGACGCTGAGCGGCTACCTGTTCATGCGCCTGCTGGACGGCCGGCGCATCCACTTCGGCTGGTTTCTGTGGAACCGCGCGCTGCGCCTGTTTCCACTGCTGCTGCTGGCGACCATGCTGTTCGCGATCCAGCGCGCCGTGGACGAAGGCGACATCCGCCGCGCCTACTGGGTGTGGGCGGTGTTCCCGAAAGGCTTCGTCAAGCCGTCCTGGCCCAACGGCGGCTGGTCCATCACCGTCGAGCTGCACTTCTACCTGCTGCTGCCCTTGCTGCTGGCCCTGATGCGCCGCACCTGGCTGGCCATGCTGGTCCTGCTGGCGGCGGCGCTGCTGTTCCGCTGGGCCTGGTACCAGCAGCACGGTGAGGTCGAGTTCCTGGCCTACTGGACCCTGGTGGGGCGCATCGACCAATTCCTGCTGGGCATGCTGGCGGCGCACTGTCGCGGCGCGTTGGTGCGGCGCCCCTGGGCTGTGGCGGCGTTGTGGGTGTTGTTTCTCAGCTTCTATGACGCGTTCGACGCTGCCGGCGGCAACCACGGCTTGCGCCAGAGCAGCGTGTGGATCGTGCTGCCCACCATCGAGGGCCTGGCCTTTGCGGCCCTGATCGCCTGGTATGACGGCGCGGGCATTGCCGCCAACGGCGCGGTGTCGCGCTGGTGGGGAAAGATGGGCGAGTACTCGTACTCGATCTACCTGCTGCATTTCTTCTGGGTGTTCCACCTGGCCCATTGGCTGCACCGCCATGTTGTCGATCTGTCGAACGCCTACGTGGCCTTTGGTGTGGCGTTTGTGGCCTTCGCCGCGTCGATGCCGGTGGGCTATCTGAGCATGCGCTTCGTCGAGGCGCCGTTCCTGCGCCTGCGGCGGCCCTACATCCGCAACGCGGTGCAGCAGCCGGTCACGGGGCCGGCCGGCGATTCAGCGGCCGGGCGCTGAGCGGCTCTGGCGATTGACGATACTCCGGGCATGTCTGCACTGCGCCCCCGCCGCTTCGACCTGGTCGTGTTCGACTGGGACGGCACCTTGTTCGATTCGACCGCGCTGATCGCGCGCTGCATCCAGGCCGCGGCCGTGGACCTGGGCCTGCCCGAGCCCAGCCGCGAGCGTGCGGCCTATGTCATCGGCCTGGGCCTGACCGAGGCGCTGCAGCACGCCGTGCCCGAGCTGCCGGCCGAGCGCTACCCCGAGCTGGGCCGGCGCTACCGCCACCATTACCTGCAGCGCGAGCATGAGCTGGTGCTGTTCGACGGCACGCTCGAGATGCTGCAGGCCTTGAAGCGCCGCAACCACTGGCTGGGCGTGGCCACCGGCAAGAGCCGGCGCGGCCTGGACGAGTGCCTGGCCACGGTGCAGCTCAAGGGCCTGTTCGATGCCACCCGCACGGCCGACGAGACCGCCGGCAAGCCGCATCCGCGCATGCTGCTCGAGCTGATGCGCGAGTTCGGCGTCGAGCCCGAGCGCACGCTGATGATCGGCGACACCACGCACGATCTGCAGCTGGCCCGCAACGCCGGCACGGCCAGCGTGGCGGTGAGCTTTGGCGCGCACGAGCCCGAGAGCTTTGCCGCGCTCGAGCCCTTGCACGTGGCGCACTCCACCGCCGAGCTGTCTGCCTGGCTGCAAAGCCAGGCCTGAGCCGGTGGCCCCAGACCCGGCCCTGGCTCCGTTGCCGCTGTGCCCCAGCAGCGCGCTGGCCGAGCGTGGCCGCGCCTTCGTGTGGGACGTGCTGCTGTGGGGCCAGCCGGCCCGCGCCTTTGCGCTGCGCATCGACGGCCGCGTGGTGGCCTACATCAACCGCTGCGTGCATGTGCCCACCGAGATGGACTGGCAGCCGGGCGAGTTTCTCGATGCCGACAAGCGCTTCATCCTGTGCTCGATCCACGGCGCGGCCTATGCCCCCGAGGACGGGCGCTGCGTGGGCGGCCCCTGTGGCCGCGGCCGCCTGAAGCCGGTGACCGTGGCCGAGCAAGGGGGCATGGCCTGTTGGTATCCTTCCGCGGACATCCGCCCCAGCCCGGCAGCGGGCGGCGGCAGCACCGCACTGCACCCTCCGACGCCTTTCGCAGCCCCCGCGGCTGCCGACCCCGAGCCTTGAGCCCCCGATGAATCCCCAGGACGACGCCCCGCCCCCCGAGCCCGCAGCGACCCCCGCACCCGCCGCGCCCGCCCAGGACGCGACGCCCGCCCCGGCTGCCGCCGCCAGCTCGGCGCCCGCAGCCGCAGCGT
Organism: Aquabacterium sp. OR-4; assembly: GCF_025290835.2. NCBI lineage: Bacteria > Pseudomonadati > Pseudomonadota > Betaproteobacteria > Burkholderiales > Sphaerotilaceae > Pseudaquabacterium > Pseudaquabacterium prasiolae. The sequence goes on from NZ_JAOCQD020000001.1 coordinate 1,186,431, forward strand.
CGGCCCCGGCCTCCGCCGCCTCCGCCAGCAGCGCTGGCGCCACGGCGGTGCCGGTGGTCTCGCTGGCCGCGCTCGAGCGCACCGTCGACCGCCTGTCTTCAGAGCTGCTGCACGACCGCCGCAACGAGCGCCGCTGGCGCATCTTCTTCCGCCTGGCCTGGCTGATGCTGGTCACGGCGGTGGCCTGGGCGCTGTTTGCCCAGCGCGGCTCGCACTCGGCGCCCAGCACGCCGCACACCGCGCTGGTGGAGCTGCGCGGCGAGATCGCCGCCGACACCGAGGCCAGCGCCGAGCAGCTGATCGCCGGCCTGCGCGATGCCTTTGCCGACAGCGGCGCCCAGGCCGTGGTGCTGCGCATCAACTCGCCCGGCGGCAGCCCGGTGCAGGCCGGCCTGATCAACGACGAGATCCTGCGCCTGAAGGCCAAGCACAAGAAGAAGGTGTATGCGGTGGTCGAGGAGATCTGTGCCTCGGGTGCCTACTACGTGGCCGTGGCCGCCGACGAGATCTATGTCGACAAGGCCAGCCTGGTGGGCTCGATCGGCGTGCTGATGGACGGCTTCGGCTTTCCGGGCCTGATGGACAAGCTGGGCGTCGAGCGCCGGCTGATCACTGCCGGACAGAACAAGGCCATGATGGACCCGTTCTCCGAGGCCGATCCGAAGCACCGCGCCTACCTGCAGGCCATGATCGACCAGATCCACCAGCAGTTCATCACCGTGGTCAAGTCGGGCCGCGGCGAGCGGCTGAAGGCCACGCCCGACACCTTCTCGGGCCTGGTGTGGAACGGTGACGAGGCGGTCAAGCTGGGCCTGGTCGATCACCTGGGCAGCCTCGACTACGTGGCGCGCGAGGTGGTCAAGGCCGAGGAGATCATCGACTACACGCCGCGCGAGAACGTGGCCGAACGCCTGGCCAAGCGCTTTGGCGCGGCCATGGGCGAGGGCGCGGTGCGCGCCGCCGGCGGCGTGCTGCGCCTGCGCTGAGGGCGTTGGGGGCGCTGGGGGCGCTGAGGGCGCTGAGGGCGCTGAGTGTGCTGAGTGTGCTGAGTGTGCTGAGTGTGCTGAGTGTGCTGAGGGCGCGGCCGGGCGCCGTGGGCCTCAACCCGCGGCCAGGCGCTGCTCGAGTGTGTCGAGCACCTTGTCCAGGCGGCTGAGCGAGCGGCTCAGCCGGCTGTGCCAGCGCCGCGGCCGCGGCGGCGGCTGGCGCAGCAGCAGGCGGCGCGCCGGGTCGTCCAGCGCGGCCTCGTCCAGCTGCAGGCCGTGGCGGGCCAGCAGGCGGCCCAGCAGGTCGCGGCGCGCACGCAGGTCTGCGCGGGTCTTCTGGTAGGCATGCTCGGCCAGGTGGCGGCGCTGCGAGTAGCTGAAGATGTTGGCCAGAAACATCTCCGGGTCGCGCTGGTCGGGCTCGAACAGCACGATGTCGGTGTGCGGGTGCGAGCGCTCGTAGCCCTTCAGGCCCAGTTGCAGCCGCGAGTGGATCAGGGCGCGGAAGGTCTGGCTCAGCACCAGGGGCAGGCCGCCATCCACCAGATGCGGAATGCGCTCACCGGCGCGGCCGCGCGCCTGGGCCGGCAGCGCATGCGTGGCGTCGAAGGGCACGATCGGGTTCAGCGCGATCAGCAGATCCAGGCCCTGGTCGAGCAGCACGCTGGCATGCAGCGTCTTCTTCAGCGCGCCGTCCACATAGTGCCGGCCGGCGATCTGCACCGGTGGAAACAGGCCCGGCAGCGCGGCGCTGGCGGCCACCGCGCGCGAGATCGGCACGGCGTCCCAGCCTGGCAGGCCGAAGGGGGCGACCTCGCCGCTGTCGAGGTCGGTGGCCACCAGCACCAGGTGCCGGCCGCGCTGGCGCAGGTGGCGGAAATCGTCGCTGCGGCCGGCCTGGGTGAACATGCGCTGCAGCCGCGCCTCGAGCGCCTGGTTGCCGAACAGGCCGGTGGGCAGCACGGCGCCCAGGCGCTCCACCGCCGCGGTCAGCGAGCGCCGGTTCAGCAGCAGCCGGGTGCCGGCCTGCGCCAGCAGCGCGGGCAGCATGGCCAGGCGCTCGAACCACTCGCCAAAGGCCGGCCGCACGAACAGCGCGGGGCTGATCTCGTCATCGGGCAGCGGTGTGTCGTTCTCGATGAAGGCCGCGCACAGCTGGCGCGGGCGCATGCCGTTGGCCAGCGCCGCGGCGATGAAGCCGCCGGCCGACACGCCGACATAGCCCTGCAGGGCCACCAGGTCGATGCCGGGCAATGCATCCTCGATTGCGCACAGCGCACCGATCTCCCAGGTGGCGCCCAGCGGGCCGCCACCGGCCAGCGCCAGGCCGATGCGCGGCGCGGGTGCCGAGGCTGGTGCGGATGCGGGTGCCGCTGTCGGTGCGCCTGGGGGCCGGGCGCGTCGCGCACGGCGCGCGCGCGGTGGGGCGCGGTTGCTCACGGTGGGGTGGCGGCGCCGGCGTCAGGCCGGCGGCCCGAACCTCAGCAGGTGTGAACGAACCGTGGCGCGCGGGCTCAGCGTGGTTCGGTCAACGCAGCCGTGCACCCGTGCGGCCCGTGGCGCAGGGCGGCAATGTGCCCGCGCAGCAGGTCCGTTCACAGCGCGTCAGGCGGCCGGGGCCTTGCGGGTGCGCTTGGCGGCGGGTTTGGCGGTGGGTTTGGCGATGGACTTGGCGGTCGTCGGGGCGCTCGGCTGGGTGGCCACCGGCGTGGGCGCAGCGGCTGCGCGCTTCTTCGGTGCCGCCTTCTTGGCCGGCGTTTCGGCCGGGGTCTTGGCTGGCGGTTTTGTCGCTGCGGTCGCCTGGGTCGCGGCCTTCTTGGCGGCGGCCTTCCTGGCGGGCGCGGCCTGGGCCGCCGGCTGGCCGCCCATGGCCGCCACTGCGGCGGCCAGCGCCGCCACGCGCTCGCTGAGCTGGGCCACGTCCTTGGCGGTGGGCACGCCCAGCTTGCTCAGCGCACGGGCGGTGCGCTCTTCGAAGATCGATTCCAGCTTGTCCCAGTGCGCGTTGGCCTTGTCGCCCACCTGGCCGGCCATGGCCGACATCTTGCCGGCCACGTCGCCGATCTTTTCTTCGGCCACGGCCTGGGTCTTGCGGTGCAGGCTCACGCCTTCCTTGATCAGGGTGTCGAACACCTTGGTGCCCTCGCCCTGGGCCTTGGCAAAGGCGCCCAGGCCGGCCAGCCAGATCTGCTGCGCCGAGTCCTTCACCGTCTGGGCCAGTTGGCTGTCAAGCAGCCCGGCGGCCGGCGCGGCCTGTTTCTCGGCCAACTTCTGAAGCTTCTTGACCACGGCTTGCTCCTCGCAGGTGTTGTGGTGGCGACCCCGGCCGCTGGAACCAGCCGGCGCAGCCAGTGTAGGCAGGCGTTCTGAGGGCGTCAGCTTAATCGACTAGGGCCGACGCTCTAGCTCCGCGCTTTCACGGGGTGGCGGGCGCGGCGCCCGGGCGGAGCCGCCGCGCCGGGTGCGCCAAGCTATCCTCGCGGCCCATGTACGCCGCCCATTTCGGACTCGCGCAGGCTCCGTTCTCGATCGCGCCGGACCCGCGGTTTCTGTTCATGAGCGAGCGGCACCGCGAGGCGCTGGCCCATCTGCTGTACGGCCTGCAGGCCGGTGGCGGCATCGTGCTGCTGACCGGCGAGATCGGTGCCGGCAAGACCACCGTGTGCCGATGCTTTCTCGAGCAGGTGCACGGCCCGGACGCCGGGCCGGTGGCCGAGGCTGCGCCTGCGCCTGCCCCCCGCGGCGGGCCGGGCAGTGCGGTGCCGCCGGCGCTGTCCGGGCCTTGCCGGGTGGCCTACATCTTCAATCCCAAGCTGTCGGTCATCGAGCTGCTGCAGACGGTGTGCGACGAGTTCGGCATTGCGGTCACGCCGCGCAGCGCGGGCGCGCCCACGGTCAAGGACCACATCGACCCGCTGAACGCCTTTCTGCTCGAGGCCCATGCCCAGGGCTGGCAGTGCGTGCTGGTGATCGACGAGGCGCAGAACCTCGAGGCCCAGGTGCTCGAGCAGCTGCGCCTGCTGACCAACCTGGAGACCGGCGAGCGCAAGCTGCTGCAGATCATCCTGATCGGTCAGCCCGAGCTGCGCGCGCTGCTGGCGCAGCCGGCGCTGGAGCAGCTGGCGCAGCGCGTGATCGCGCGCTACCACCTGGGTGCGCTGAACCGCGACGAGACGCTGGCCTATCTGCAGCACCGCCTGGCCGTGGCCGGCCGCACCGGGCCGCTGCCCTTCGAGCGTGCGGCCCTGGCGCGGCTGCATGCGCTCACCGGCGGCGTGCCGCGGCGCATCAACCTGCTGGCCGACCGCGCGCTGCTGGGGGCCTATGTGGAGCGCCGCGAGCGCGTGAGCCGGCGCATCGTCGACACCGCGGCGGCCGAGGTCTTCGATGCGGGCGCCGCGCCGCGCTGGCGCCCTGGTGCGGTGGTGGCCTGGGCGGGGGGCGCGCTGCTGCTGCTGGCCGGCCTGGCGCTGATGGCGGGCCTGGGCGTGGCGCCGAGCCGCCTGCTGCCTGACCGCCTGCTGCCGGGGGCCGACAGCGCCACGGCGGCGGCGCCAGCACCGGCCAGCGCCGCATCGGCGCCGGCGTTGGCGTTGGCGTCGGCGCCGGCCACGGTGCCGGTGGTGCCTGAGGTGCCTGCGCCGGCCGTGGCGCCGCAGGCCTTGGCGGCAGCCGCGCCGCTGCCGCTGTTGGATCCGGTGGCCGACTGGTCGCGCCTGTTGGCCGATGAGCCGGCGGCCTGGGCGGCGCTGGCCATGGTCTGGGTGCCGGCGGGCCAGGCGCCAGGCCAGGCCCAGGCCCTGTGCGGCGCGGGCTCGGTCTGGCAATGCCATCGTGGCACGCAGATGAGCCTGGCCCTGCTGCGCCTGCTCGACCGCCCCGGCTGGCTGACCCTGCACGACAGCCAGGGCCGCAGCGCCCGGGTGCTGCTGCTGGGCCTGGACGGCCGGCAGGCCCTGCTGGCGGCCGGCGCCCGGCGCTGGCGCATCGACACAGCGGCCCTGGTGCAGCTGTGGCAGGGTGACTTCGCCACCCTCTGGCAGGCGCCGCCCGGCTATGCCCAGCCGCTGCGGCCGGGCGACCAGGGCGCCGTGGTGCTGGCGCTGACCGAAGCGCTGCAGCGCGTGCAGGGCGCCGCAGCGCCGGCCGCCGCCGAGCGACTGGGGCCGCGCTGGGGGCGCCAGCTGCTGGCCTTCCAGCGGGCCCAGGGCCTGGTGGCCGATGGCGTGGCCGGGCCCACCACCTTCATGCAGATCAACCGCGCGCTGGGCGTGGCCGAGCCGCGCCTGGTGGCCGGCGCCATCGAGTGAGCGGAGCCCGATGACCCTGCACACGACAGCGCCGACACCTGGCCCGGCGACACTGACCGGCCCCGGCGAGCCCGCACCCGACACCCTGCCCGCCGCGGCGCGGCCACACGCCCTTTGCTCCGATGTCCTACATCCTTGATGCCCTGCGCCGCGCCGATGCCGAACGGCAGCGCGGCAGCGTGCCCGGTCTGAACACCCCGGCGGTGCCGCTGGCCACGGGCGCCGCCTTGGCGTCGGGCGGTCGGCGGCGCGGGCTGGCGATGGCGCTGGCCGCCGCGCTGGGCGTGGCCGTGCTGCTGGGTCTGGGCCTGGGCCTGGGCCAGCTGTGGTGGCGCTCGGCGCACGCGCCGGCCAGCGTGGGCACGCCCGCCGTGGCGGCTGCCGTGGCGCCAGCTGCCGGCTCGACGGCGGTGACGCCGGGTGACCCGCCGGCGCCCGCCGCCCCGATGCCGTCCATCGCGCCCGCGCTGGCCGCGGCGCCTGTGCCGCCGCCGGTGGTGCTGGTGATGCCTGCGCCCACGCCACCCACGCCACCCGTGCCGGCCATGCCGGCCGAAGCACCGCCGGCCAGCGCGCGCCTGCCCACGCTGGCCGAGCTGCCCGAGGCGCTGCGCCGCCAGGTGCCGCCGCTGGCGCTGGGTGGCGGCATGTATTCCGAGCAGGCCAGCCAGCGGCTGGTGATCGTCAATGGCCAGGTGGCGCACGAGGGCAGCGAGGTGGCACCCGGTGTGCGCCTGCTGCAGATCCGGCCCAAGTCGGTGGTCTTCGGCGTGGGCGGGCAGCGCTTCGAGGCGGCGCTGTAGCGCGCGCCGCGTGGCTGGGCAGGCTTGGGGTTAGCGCGCAAGGGGGCAGTGCCGGCCATCGTCAAGAATCCAGGCTCGACCCGCGTTCGAGCGCGATTCCTGGAGAGCGAGCCCATGCATTACTTCGTCACCGGTGCCACCGGCTTCATCGGCAAACGCCTGGTCAAGGCCCTGCTGGCCCGCCGCGGCAGCACGGTGCACTTTCTGGTGCGGCCCGGCAGCGAGGGCAAGCTGGCCGAGCTGTATGCCTTCTGGGGCGTGAGCAAGGCGCGTGCGCTGCCGGTGACCGGAGACCTCACCGGCAAGAAGCTGGGCGTGGCCGCCGAGACGATCAAGGCACTGAAGGGCCAGATCGACGCCGTATACCACCTGGCCGCGGTGTACGACCTGTCGGCCGACGAAGAGGCCCAGGTGCGCGTCAATGTGGAGGGCACGCGCAACGTGGTGGAGTTTGCCAAGGCCATCGATGCCGGCCACCTGCACCATGTGTCGTCGATCGCCGCGGCCGGCCTGTACGAAGGCGTGTTCCGCGAGGACATGTTCGACGAGGCCGAGAACCTCGACCACCCGTACTTCGCCACCAAGCACGAGAGCGAGAAGATCGTGCGCAAGGAGTGCAAGGTGCCGTGGACGGTGTACCGCCCGGCCATGGTGGTGGGCGACAGCAGCACCGGCGAGATGGACAAGATCGACGGGCCGTACTACTTCTTCAAGCTGATCCAGCGCATGCGCCAGCTGCTGCCGCCGTGGATGCCCACGGTGGGCCTGGAGGGCGGGCGCATCAACATCGTGCCGGTGGACTTTGTGGTCAAGGCGATTGACCACATCAGCCATGGCAAGAGCGCGCTGAAGGGCAAGTGCTTCCACCTCGTCGACCCGGTGGGCTACCGCGTGGGCGATGTGCTCGACGTGTTTGCCAAGGCCGCGCATGCACCGAAGATGAATGTCTTCGTCAACGCGGCGCTGCTGGGCTTCATTCCGCGCGGCGTCAAGAAGAGCCTGATGGCGCTGGCGCCGGTGCGCCGCGTGGTCAACGCGGTGATGAAGGACCTGGGCCTGCCGGAAGACATGCTCAGCTTCGTCAACTACCCCACGCGCTTCGACTGTCGCGAGACGCTGGCGGCGCTGAAGGGCAGCGGCATCGAATGCCCCAAGCTCGACGACTACGCCTGGCGCCTGTGGGACTACTGGGAGCGCCACCTCGACCCCGATCTGTTCATCGATCGCAGCCTGAAGGGCACGGTGGGCGGCAAGGTGGTGCTGATCACCGGCGGCTCGTCGGGCATCGGCCTGGCGGCTGCGATCAAGTTTGCCGAGGCGGGCGCCATCACCATCATCTGCGCCCGCGGCGAAGACAAGCTGCGCGAGGCGGTGGCCGAGATCAAGGCCAAGGCCGGCGCCGATGCCCAGGTGCACAGCCACTCGGTGGACATAGCCGACGAGGCCGGCTGCGCCGCGTTCTGCAAGATGCTGGAAGAAACGCATGGCGGTGTCGACTACCTGGTCAACAACGCCGGCCGCTCGATCCGCCGCGCCATCGAGAACAGCTACGACCGCTTCCACGACTTCCAGCGCACGATGGACCTGAACTACTTCGGCTGCCTGCGCATCACCATGGGCCTGCTGCCGGGCATGGTGAAAAAGCGCCGCGGCCACATCGTCAACATCAGCTCGATCGGCGTGCTGACCAATGCGCCGCGCTTTTCTGCCTACGTGGCCAGCAAGTCGGCGCTCGATGCCTGGACACGCTGCGCCAGCAGCGAGTTTGCCGACCAGGGCATCAGCTTCACCACCATCAACATGCCGCTGGTGCGCACGCCGATGATCGCGCCCACCAAGATCTACAACAACGTGCCCACCCTCTCGCCGGAGCAGGCGGCCGACATGATTGCCGAGGCCTGCGTCTACAAGCCGGTGCGCATTGCCACGCGCCTGGGCATCTTCGGCCAGGTGCTGCATGCCCTGGTGCCGCGCATCGCGCAGATCGTCATGAACACCACCTTCCGCATGTTCCCTGACAGCGATGCGGCGGCCGGTGCCAAGGGCGAGAAGCCCAAGCTCTCAGCCGAGGCGGTGGCGCTGCAGCAGATGATGCGGGGCATCCACTTCTGACGCTTGGGTGCCTGGGATCTTGCGTTCGCGGTTCGCTGTTCGACGTCCAGCGCAAGGTCAAGGCCGGCGGGTGGTCCTTGGACTCCGTGTCCCCCGCCGAGGTGCTCCCGCACCTCGGCTCCTCCTTGACCTGCGTCCAAGGGCCACCCGCCGGCCTTGCCCCGAGGCACAGCGCCCTGCGTGGATGAATACCCGCATGCGGAGATCGTGCCGAGACGAGGACGCCGGGTGACCGCCCGGCGCAAGTAAAGGAGGAGCCGTTGGCCGGGAGGCCGACGGCGGGGGACATGGAGCCGGGCGGTTACCCGGCGGCCTTGTCTCCCGCGCAGGACTTTGCGACCGTCCGCAACGAGAAGACCAAGAGCGAGCAGATCAAGCGCTCATCAGCTCCCGCGCCGAAATCGTGTACTTGAAATCGTCCGGTGCCAGCGCATCCACGCGCTCGCCGGCGATCTCGGCTTGCGGGTACATCAGGAAACCCAGGCGCGGGCCGGTGCTGCCGGGCAGGGCCACGTCGTGGGCCATGTTGTAGGCCAGCCAGTTGCCTTCCCAGCCACCGAACAAGGCCTTGCGCACCGGTGTCACCAGCGGGTGGTTCACGTCCTTGATCCACTCGGGTGACTCCTGGCGCATCACCTTGCCCACATCGGCCGGGTCCATCGCCACCCAGCCGAAGTCCTTCAAGAACACCTCAGCGCGGCAGTGCTGCGCGCCCTTCAGATTGGCCGGGTTGCCGCCCAGCTCGCGGTAGCCAAAGGCCGAGGGCACCAGGCGGATGCCGTAGACATCGCGCGCCGGCACGCCGGCCGCGCGGCACAGGCCCACGAACAGCGCATTGATGTCGCCGCACTTGCCGCCGAAGTTCTGCGTCTCGAGCATGGCCTTGATGTCGCCGGTGCCGCAGCCGCGCACCTTGGGCTCGCGGTGGGTGTTGCCCACCACCCAGTCGTAGATTTTCTGCACCTTCTCGCGGTCGGTTCCGGCGCCGCGCACGATGCCTTGCGCCGTGCTGCGCACGATGCCGTCGGTGGGCATCAGCTCGGTGGCACGGGTCCAGGCGCGCAGCGTGTCGGCATCCTCGCGGGCCACGGTCTTGCGGCTGAAGTCGGTGCTGCGGTTCTGGCTCTGGATGCGGCTGGCCACCTGCAGCACGGGCGTCGGGCCGCCGGCGGCAAACTCGGCCAGCAGCATGCGCGCGCCGTACTGGCTGTCGGACACCACTTTCATCGATTGCGCATTGCCGGTGTAGCTGCTGTCGAGCGATCGCTGGTAGGGCGTGTCCACCGAGGGCAGCGGCACCCACACCTTGGCGGCGCGGCCCTGCACGCCCTTCAGCTCGATCTGGGTGCTGAGCTCGAAGCTGCGCCAGGTGCCCGGCACGGGTTCGAAGCGCCGGCTGGCGGCCGGGGCGGCCGTGGTCTGCGCGGCGGCGGGTTGAAGAACAGACAGCCCGGGCAGGGCCAGGCTGCCGGCTGCGGCCAGCAGCGAGCGGCGGTGAAAAGTGGTCATGATGATCCTGGGGCGCACCAAGGGCGCAAAAAACACGGGAAGCGCCGATTGTCCCGCCAAGCGGGCCCGGCCCAGGCCGGTGCGCGGTTCAGGCGGCGGCCAGCAGTTGCGCCAGCAGCGCGCGCGCGGCCGGGCCGGCCCAGTCGAGCTCGCCCAGCACCTGGCCCAGCGGCCGGCCGCTGCGGCTGACCAGCACCGTGGTCGGAAACAGCCGCGGCGTCCAGGCCGCCGAGGCCGCGCCATCGGCGTCCAGCGCCACCGGCAGCGACAGGTCGATGGCCTCGGTGAAGCGGCGGATGGCCAGCGCCGACTCGCGGTGGTTGATGCACAGCACGCGCAGGCCATCCGCGGCGTGGCGCAGCGCCATCAGCTCCAGCGCCGGCATCTCGGCGCGGCAGGGGCCGCACCAGCTGGCCCAGAAGTTCAGCACCAGCGGATGGCCGCGCTGCCCGGCCAGGCGCCAGCGGCCACCGTCGAGCAGCGGCAGGTCGAGCGGCGGCACGGGCTTGCGCCCGGGCCAGGGGCGCCACTCGTGGCCCGGTGGCTCGGCGGCGCGGGCCAGGCCGGCCACGCCGCACAGCGCGGCGCCGGCGCTGGCCAGCAGCAGGCGGCGTTGCGGGCTGGCGGATTGACCGCTGCCGTGTCGGGTGGGCGAGGGCCGGGCGGATGGGCGCATGGCCCGATTGTCAGCGGCCCCGGGCCTGGCGGCGGCGGCTGTCGGCGCCCGTCAGCGGCGGCTATGCTGCGCGCCTGCGGCCCGCCGGCCGCGATGCCTGCCCCTTTTCTTGCGCCACGCCATGTCCCACGCTGCCCCTGCCTCCGCGACCCCGCCCACGCCGGCCACCGAGCCGCGCCTGACCTCGCTCTCGCACGGTGGTGGCTGCGGCTGCAAGATCGCGCCGGGCGTGCTGGCGGAGATCCTGCGCGGCCAGAGCACCTTGCCGGTGCCGCCCGAGCTGCTGGTGGGCATCGAGACCAGCGACGACGCGGCGGTCTACCGGCTCAACGACCAGCAGGCGCTGATCGCCACCACCGACTTCTTCATGCCCATCGTGGACGATGCCTACGACTTCGGCCGCATCGCCGCCACCAATGCGATCAGCGATGTCTACGCCATGGGCGGCACGCCGATCATGGCGCTGGCCCTGGTGGGCATGCCGATCAACGTTTTGAGCACCGGCACCATCGGCCGCATCCTCGAAGGCGGCGCGGCGGCGTGCAGGGCGGCGGGCATCCCGATTGCCGGCGGCCACACCATCGACAGCGTGGAGCCCATCTACGGCCTGGTGGCGCTGGGCCTGGTGCACCCGGATCGCATCAAGCGCAATGCCGATGCGCAGCCGGGCGATGTGCTGGTGCTGGGCAAGCCGCTGGGCGTGGGCGTGCTGTCGGCGGCCTTGAAGAAGAACCTGCTCGACGCTGCCAGCTACGCGCAGATGATCGCCACCACGACCCAGCTGAACACGCCCGGCCCCGAGTTGGCGGCGCTGGACGGCGTGCATGCGCTGACCGACGTGACCGGCTTCGCGCTGGCCGGCCATGCGCTGGAGCTGGCGCGCGGCGCGCGCTTTGCCGGTTGCCAGGTGCAGATCGACTGGGCGCGCGTGCCGCTGCTGCCGGGCGTGCGCGCACTGGCGCAGCAGGGCTGCGTCACCGGCGCCTCGGGCCGCAACTGGGCCGGCTATGGCGCCGAGGTGGCGTTGCCGGCCGGCTTTGCGCCCGAAGACCAGGCGCTGCTGAGCGATCCGCAGACCAGCGGCGGCCTGCTCGTCTCGTGCGCGCCGGCGGCGCTGGCGGCGGTGCTGGCGGTGTTTGCGCGCCACGGCTTTGCCGAAGCCGCCGTGGTGGGCGAGGTGGTCCCGGCCGAGCCGGGTGGCCCGCGCCTGCGGGTGCGCTGAAGCGCGCGCTGGCCGGGCGCGCGGCTCAGCGCGCCGGCACCAGGCGCACCACGGTGTACTGGCCGTTGCGCTTTTCCACGTCGAAACGCACCTTGCTGCCTTCGCTCAGGCCCTCCAGCAGCTTGGGGTCGGCCACGCGAAAGCTCATGGTCATGGCCGGCATGTCGAGGTTCTTGATCTCGCCGTGCTTGAGTGTCACCTTGGCCTGGGCCAGGTCGATCTTGCGCACCTCGCCCTCGGTGGCCTGGGCCCGGGCCGGGCCGGCCGACAGCATGGCGGCCAGCGCCAGGCCCAGGGCGGCATGGCGGGTGAGCGGCAGGGCAGGGCGGCGGCGGGGCTGAGCGGTCAAGCGGGTTCTCCAGAGTGGGTGCGGGCGGGGCCGCCGGCCCCGCGCAACAGCGGTGGCAGGGTGGCGGGCCAGGCCCGGCGTACGAGCCTGCCGGGCGGGCAGAGTTCCTACAATGCCGCAGTTTGCTGCATTGCATCAACCGTCGCACCCCCAAAGCGCACGCGCGCCGCTGAAAGACCGCCATGACCGCTCCCGCTGCCGACCACGACCTGAGCCACATCGCCCCGCGTGACCAGGCCGAGATCCTGGCCCAGGCCCTGCCCTACATCCGCAAGTTCCACGGCAAGACCCTGGTCATCAAGTACGGCGGCAACGCCATGACCGATCCTGCGCTGCAGCAGGACTTTGCCGAGGACATCGTGCTGCTCAAGCTGGTGGGCATGAACCCGGTGGTGGTGCACGGCGGCGGCCCGCAGATCGACTCGGCGCTGGCCAAGATCGGCAAGAAGGGCACCTTCATCCAGGGCATGCGCGTCACCGACGAAGAGACCATGGACGTGGTCGAGTGGGTGCTGGGCGGCGAGGTGCAGCAAGACATCGTGGGCCTGATCAACGCCGCTGGCGGCAAGGCCGTGGGCCTGACCGGCCGCGACGGCGGCATGATCCGCGCCAAGAAGCTCAGGATGCTGGACAAGGACGACCCCAGCAAGGAGCACGACATCGGCCAGGTCGGCGAGATCGACTCCATCGATCCCAGCGTGGTCAAGGCGCTGCAGGACGACGCCTTCATCCCGGTGGTCAGCCCGATCGGCTTTGGCGAGCGCAACGAGAGCTACAACATCAATGCCGACGTGGTGGCCGCCAAGCTGGCCACCGTGCTGCAGGCCGAGAAGCTGCTGATGCTGACCAACATCCGCGGCGTGCTCAACAAGGCCGGCGAGCTGATCACCGAGCTGACGCCGCGCCGCATCGACGAGCTGGTGGAAGACGGCACCATCTCGGGCGGCATGCTGCCCAAGCTGGCCGGCGCCATCGACGCGGCCAAGAGCGGCGTCAACGCGGTGCACATCATCGATGGCCGCGTGCCGCATGCGCTGCTGCTGGAGATCCTGTCCGACCAGGCCTTCGGCACCATGATCAAGAGCTACTGAGCGCCGACGCGCCACGACAAAAAGGGCCGCACACCGTGCGGCCCTTTTGCTGCGGGGTCAGTGCATCAGAAGAACAGGATGCCGCCCAGCGCCGCGCCGCTCATCCTGGCGGTATCTCCGGCGGCGCTGGCCGAACTGGTGCGGCTGAGCTCGCCCACCAGGGTCACGCTCTTGGTCAGGCTGTAGTAGGCGCCCAGCGTGGTGTTGGCGTTCTTCTTCAGGTCGGTGCCGGTGCCGCCGTCCAGGCGCGTCTCGCCCACGCTCAGGCCGAGCTTGAGCTTGTCCAGCGTCATCGTGCCCTGCAGCACCCAGTTGGTCTGCTTCTGGTCACCGTTGTCGCCATCGGCCAGCACGCCCAGGCCCTTGCCCTTTTGCAGGTTGGCCAGCAGGCCGAAGCTGCCGAAGGCCGCCGAGCCGCCGAGTTCCACGCCCGACATCGTGAAGCCGGGCTGGGTGGCATTGCCCTTGAACGGCTGCGACTTGGCCGCCAGCCACAGCTTGGTGCTGCCGGTGGCGTAGGCGGCCAGGCCTTGCACCTGCGGTGAGCGGCCGGCCGTGGCGTTGGCGTTGGCGAAGGCGTTGACCGGGCTCATCACCGCGGCGCTCAGGCTCAGCCCGCCCATCGCCGGCAGCGCGTAGGCGATCTGGCCGTAGTGGCCCAGGTAGCTGTAGCCGGCGCCGATGTGGCCCAGCGACACGCGGTTGCCCTGCGTGGCCTGCACCGGTGCGCCCACGCCCAGCAGCGTCATGTCGGACAGGATGGCATTGGCACCGAACAGGCCGTAGTCGCGGCCCAGCTTCACGGTGCCGGCGCTGGCCGAGCCGATGGTGAAGAAGCCCTGGCGAACGTCCACGTTGTTGTTGTTGCCGATGCTGTCGGACGAGGACACGGCCGCACCGATCATCAGCGTGGCGCCGATGTCCAGGCCGTCCTGCTTGCCCTTCACCGAGGTGATCAGCGCGTTGGGCAGCAGGCCGTTGCCGACGTTGGTGGCGCCGCTCTTGCCGCCGCAGCCCAGGCCCTCGGCGCCCAGCGTCAGGCCGCTGACGGCCTGGCTGCCGCTGCACGACACACTGGTGTAGTAGGCGTTGACGATGCCGCCGACCGAGACGGTCCAGTCGCCGGCCTTGAACTCGGCGGCCTGAACGTTGCCGGCCGTGGCCAGCAGCAGCGGCAGGGCGGCCATGCGCAGGGCGGGCAGGGTGCGTGCGAGGGGGGTGGACATGGTGGAGTCTCCTGTTTCTGGGTTGTGGTGAAGGGCCCGATGCCGGTGTCGGCCTGCACGGCCTGAAGCCGGTCGGGCGGGGCTGCCCATCGCAAGCCACATGCCATCGGCCCATCTGCTCCAGCCGTGGCACGGCCTGCCGTGGCGGCCTGCCACGCCTGGCGCAATGCGCTGCGCCCGGGCGGCGCAGGGGCCGATCAAGGGGCTCGCTTGCCAGGTGGCCGCGGCCGGGGCCGGTTCATGCTGGCGCAGGGTTTGCGCGCGGCGCTGTGGCGCCGCGGTGCGTGCCAGCGGCAGCGCCACGTTGCGTCGTGCTGGCGCGCCTGGGCACGCCTGTGCGCCAGCGCTGCGGCGTGGCGGCACAGTGCGCCGGGTTCACCCGCGTACGCGGCGTGCCATCACGGGCCCGCGTTGCGGCGGGCTGCGCGCATGGCCTGCGCCGGGCTGCCCACATTGCCTGTGGCAAGTGGCCCGAAGGCGCTGGCTACACTGGCCGCCGCTGTCCCATTCAGGTGCCCGCCGGCACCCATCCGCGCCCCATGAAGCCTGCCGACCGCGTCTGGCTGTTCGATCTCGACAACACCCTGCACGACGCCGGAGCCTGGGTCTTTCCGGCGCTGCACGCGAGCATGGGCGACTTCACCGCGCGCACGCTCGCGCTCGATGCGCAGGCGGCGCAGGACCTCAACCACCACTACTGGCACCACTACGGCGCCACGCTGCTGGGCCTGATCCGCCACCATGGCGTGAAGCCCATGCACTTTCTGCACGACACGCACCGCCTGCCTGGGCTGGAGCAGCGCCTGGACGGCCACCGCCACGACTTTGCCGCGCTGGCCCGGCTGCGCGGGCGCAAGTTCATCCTCACCAATGCGCCGCGGCACTATGCGTTGCGGGTGCTGGGTGCGCTGGGCATCACCCACTTGTTCGATGGCGTGATCGGCATCGACCAGATGCAGGTGTTCGGCCAGCTGCGGCCCAAGCCCGATGCCCGCATGCTGCGCACGCTGGCCGTGCGCCTGCGCGTGCCGCCGCAGCGCTGCGTGCTGGTGGAAGACACGCTCGAGCACCTCAAGTCGGCCCGCCGCGTGGGCATGGGCACGGTGTGGATGCAGCGCTTCGTGCGCCGCGGCGTCACGCTGGGCCCGCGCGTGGCGCGGCTGTCGATGCGGCCGGCCTATGTGCAGCGGGTGGTGCGTGGCCTGCGCCCGTTGCTGCGCGGTGGCATGGCGGCCGCTGATGCGGGTTGACCAGGGCGCCCGTGCTCGGTGTTTTCCTGCTCCCGGGCAGCGCCCGGCGCTGTGCCAGAATGCTTCGATACCCCCCGCTGCCGACCCCGCCGTCCCCCTGCCGTGATGCCTGATCCCGACGCGCCATCCGGCAGCGCAGCCGCGTTGCTCGCCCCCTTGGTGGGCGTGGGCGGCCTGGCCGGTGTGGGTGCCGATGGCGCCGCCGCTTCGGCCACGCCACCGGCCACCGCACGCAAGCGGCCACGCCCCGGTGAGCGCCGGGTGCAGATCCTGCAAACCCTGGCCGCCATGCTCGAGCAGCCCGGCGCCGAGCGCATCACCACCGCGGCACTGGCCGCCCGGCTCGAGGTCAGCGAGGCCGCGCTGTACCGGCACTTCGCCAGCAAGGCGCAGATGTTCGAGGGCCTGATCGAGTTCATCGAAACCAGCGTGTTCACGCTGGTCAACCAGATCACCGAGCGCGAACCGCGTGGCGACGCCCAGGCCCGCCGCGTGGTCACCGTGCTGCTGCAGTTCGGCGAGAAGAACCCCGGCATGGTGCGCGTGATGGTCGGCGACGCGCTGGTGTTCGAGCACGAGCGCCTGACCACACGCATGAACCAGTTTTTTGACCGCGTGGAATCGCAGCTGCGCCAGAGCCTGCGCGCCGCGGCCGATGCCGCCGGCTCCGCCACGCCCACGGTCGACGCCCAGGTGGCCGCCTCGGGCCTGGCCGCACTGCTGGTCGGCCGGCTGCAGCGCTATGCCCGCTCGGGCTTCCGGCGCAGCCCCACCGAGCACCTCGAGCCGCTGCTGGCGCGCCTGACCGCGCTCTGAATGCCCGCCCGCCTGCCGCACGCCTGCCCCCCGGTGGGCTGCCCAGGCCTTGGCGGTGGCCCGGCGCGCTGGGGTCGGCCCTGCGCATGACGGCCTGCCACACCCTGCCCGGTGGTGCCCGGCTGCAGCTGCTGGCGCACAAGGCGGCCTTCGATCCCGCGCTGGGCCTGCTGCTGGTGGCCGATGCGCACCTGGGCAAGGCGGTGTCGTTCCGGCGCCTGGGTGTGCCGGTGCCGGCCGGCACCACGCTGGCGGCGCTGGGCCGGCTGGATGCCATGCTGGCCGCCACCGGGGCGCGCGAGATCGTGTTTCTGGGCGATCTGCTGCACTCGGTGCGGGCGCTGGCGCCAGGCACGCTGGCCGAGGTGCAGCGCTGGCGCGATCGGCATCCGGCCCTGGTGCTGACGCTGGTGCGCGGCAACCACGATGCCCATGCCGGCGATCCGCCGCCCGGGCTGGGCGTGCAGTGCCACGACGGCCCGCTGCACCGCGGCCCCTGGGCGCTGGTGCACGAGCCGCAGGCCGTGGACGGCGCCTATGCGCTGGCCGGCCATGTGCACCCCGGCGTGGTGCTGGCCGGGCGGGCGCGCCAGAGCCTGCGCCTGCCCTGCTTCCACTTCGGGCGGCAGTGCGCGGTGCTGCCGGCCTTTGGCGAGTTCACCGGCCTGCATGTGCTGCCGCGCGGCCCGGGCGATGCGGTGTACGCCGTGGCCGAGGATCGCGTGATGGCGCTGGCTACACTGCCCGCATGACCGTGTCTGCCCCCTCCCTGGACGCGCTGCTGCAGCGCGCCGACCAGCTTCTCGCGCGCCTGGAAGGCGTGCTGCCGCATCCGTTGGCCGCGCCCGACTGGGGCGCCTCGATCGCCTACCGTTACCGCAAGCGCGGTGCCTCGGGCCTGCTGCAGCCGGTGCGCCAGGTGGCCGGCATCCGGTTGAAGGATCTGCAGGAGGTGGACGGCCAGAAGGAGCGCCTGCTGCGCAACACCGCGCAGTTCGTGGCCGGCCAGCCGGCCAACAACGTGCTGCTCACCGGCGCGCGCGGCACCGGCAAGAGCAGCCTGATCAAGGCCTGCCTGAACGAGTTTGCCGACCGTGGCCTGCGCCTGATCGAGGTCGACAAGGCCGACCTGATCGACCTGCCCGATCTGGTGGACCTGGTGGCCGACCGGCCCGAGCGCTTCATCGTGTTCTGCGACGACCTCAGCTTCGACGAGGGCGAGCCCGGCTACAAGGCGCTCAAGAGCATCCTCGACGGCAGCATCGCCGCGGCCAGCGACAACCTGCTGATCTACGCCACCAGCAACCGCCGCCACCTGCTGCCCGAGTACATGAAGGAGAACCTCACGTACCAGCACACCGAGGACGGCGAAGTCCATCCCGGCGAGGGCGTGGAGGAGAAGATCTCGCTGAGTGAGCGCTTCGGCCTGTGGATCAGCTTCTACCCGTTCAGCCAGCCCGAGTACCTGGCCATCGTGGCGCAGTGGCTGCGGCACTTCGGCGTGGCCGAGGCCACCATCGCCACCGCGCGCCAGCCCAGCCTGGTGTGGGCCCTGGAGCGCGGCTCGCGCTCGGGCCGGGTGGCCTACCAGTTTGCGCGCGACTGGGCCGGGCGCGAGCATGGCGGCGACGCGCCCCATGCACCGTCCACCGAGGTGCCGGCCCCCGACGGGCTCGACCGTGTCTGAGGCCGGCCCGCACGCGGCCCCGGCCCAACCCGCCGAGGGCACGCCGAAGATCACCGCGGTGGACGGCGCGCCCACCCACGACCGCCCGGTCACCGAGGTGGCCGTGGGCGTGCTGGTGCGCCGCGATGCGCAGGGCGTCGAGCGCGAGTTCCTGCTCACCACCCGGCCCGAGGGCAAGGTGTATGCCGGCTACTGGGAGTTTCCGGGCGGCAAGTTCGAGCCCGGCGAGACGCTCGAGCAGGCCTTGCGCCGCGAGCTGCACGAGGAGCTGGGCATCACCATCGGCGCTGTGCACCCCTGGCAGGTGGCGATGTTCGACTACCCGCATGCCCGCGTGCGGCTGAACTTCTGCAAGGTGTTCGACTGGGCCGGCGAGCTGCACATGCGCGAAGGCCAGCAGATGGCCTGGTGCACCCTGCCGGTGCAGGAGCTGCCGGTGCTGCCGGGCACGCTGCCGGTCTTGCGCTGGTTTGCCGCCGAGCGCGGCCACAGCGGCGCCACCCACCGCGAGGCCTGAGACGCTGAGGGGGGCGGGGCGCGCGGGGCAGGGGGCTGATCGCCGGCCTGGGTGCGCGGCCGGCAGGGCCGCCCCGGCCCGCTCGCTACACTGCCGGCATGGATTGGCTCGACAGCATCAAGTGGGACAGCGACGGCCTGGTGCCGGTGATCGCGCAGGAGGCGGGCAGCGGCGATGTGCTGATGTTCGCCTGGATGAACCGCGAGGCCCTGAGCCGCACCGCCGAGCTGGGCCAGGCGGTGTACTGGAGCCGCTCGCGCCGGCGCCTGTGGCACAAGGGCGAAGAAAGCGGGCACTTCCAGCAGGTGCACGAGCTGCGCCTGGACTGCGACGCCGACGTGGTGCTGATGAAGGTCACACAACTCGGGCACGATCCCGGCATCGCGTGCCACACCGGCCGGCACAGCTGCTTTTACAGCCGGCTCGAGGGCACGGCCGCAGCGCGGCAGTGGACGGCCGTGGAGCCGGTGCTCGAAGACCCCGAGCGCATCTACAAGAAGTAAAGCCTGTTTGAACCTGCCCGGCGCCATCGCCAGCCTTTCGCCATGAGCCCCAGCCCCGCCATCACCTCCCAGGATCTGCTCGCCCGTCTGGCCGAGGTGATCGAGTCGCGCAAGCCGGCCCATGGCGGCGACCCCGACAAGAGCTATGTGGCCAAGCTGTTTGCCAAGGGCACCGATGCCATTCTCAAGAAGGTGGGCGAAGAGGCCACCGAGACGGTGATGGCCGCCAAGGACGGCGACCGCGCCAAGATCGTCTACGAGGTGGCCGACCTGTGGTTCCACTCGATCATCGCGCTGGCCCAGTTCGATCTGGCACCGGCCGATGTGCTGGCCGAGCTGGCGCGCCGCGAAGGCCTGTCGGGGCTGGAAGAGTTTGCCCGCCGCAGCGCGCCGCCTGGGGCCTGACCACCACAATGACGACCGACATGAAACAACCACACTCAGACGCGAGCGGGCCGAGCGCCGGGCCGCTCCCAAGCCGGCCCGCATCCGCTCGGGGGATCGGCCGACGTACCCGGCGGACGAGGGGCTGACATGGACACGAACTGCATCTTCTGCAAGATCGTCGCCGGGCAGATCCCGGCCAAGAAGGTTCATGAAGACGAGCACCTGCTGGCCTTTCACGACATTCAGCCCTGGGCGCCGGTGCACATCCTGGTCATTCCCAAGCTGCACATCGTCAGCATGGCCGATGTGGACGAGCGCCATGCCGAACTGCTGGGCCGCATGATGGCCGTCACGCCGCGCCTGATGCGCGAGCTGGGCGTGAGCAATGGCTTTCGCCACGTGATCAACACCGGCCGCGACGGCATGCAGGAGGTGATGCACCTGCACCTGCATGTGATGGGCGGACCGCGCCCCTGGAACAAAGGTTGATCGCGCCGGTCTCACCGGGCACGCAGGGTCCAACCCCTAGAATCGTCTTTTACGCCTCAAGTTTCTCCAGGAGTTCGTCATGGGTTCATTCAGCATCTGGCACTGGCTCATCGTGCTGCTTGTGGTGGTGCTGATCTTCGGCACCAAGAAGCTCAAGAACATGGGCAGCGATCTCGGATCGGCCGTCAAGGGTTTCAAGGACGGCATGAAGGACGGCGGCGCGTCGGCCGATGCCGCCCCCACGCAGGTGCCGCACCAGCAGAAGTCGGCCGATGCCGGCACCGTGGACGTCGAGGCCAAGACCAAGTCTTGACCCACGCCTGCACGGACCTGGCCGCCTGCCGCCCTGAGCCCACTGGCGCCCGCGCAGCGGTGCGCCACTGCCGCACAGCCTTCCGCCCCGAGCCCTCCGCATGATCGATTTCGGATTCGACAAGCTTGCGCTGATCGGCGCGGTGGCGCTGATCGTCATCGGCCCCGAGAAGCTGCCCAAGGTGGCCCGCACCGTGGGCACCCTGCTGGGCAAGGCACGGCGTTATGTGGCCGATGTCAAGGCCGAGGTCAACCGCTCGATCGAGCTTGAAGAACTGCAGAAGATGAAGTCGCAGTTCGAGACCGCGGCGCACGATGTCGAGCAGTCGGTCAAGACCGATTTCAACGAGGCGCAGCAATCGTTCAACGAGCAGTTCAGCGGCCTGGGCAGCGGCTTTGGCGACAGCGGCGCCAGCGCCGATGGCAGCCATGACGTGATCTCGCTGCCCGACCTGCCGCCGCAGTACCAGCGCCCCAACAAGCACTGGCGCCTCAAGCGCAGCGCCATGCCGCGCTGGTACAAGCAGCGCGCCGGCGTGCGCGGCCATGTGCAGTCGGGCGCGGCGCGCGTGGCGCGGCACCGCCCGAAATGATCAACCCGCCGCGGCGCCCCATGGACTCGAGCGCAATGGGTGCCGTCTGGCGCCATGGACCACTGAATTGACCACCGAACCCCAGGACGAACTGGCCGGCACCGAGCAGCCCTTTGTCTCGCACCTGATCGAGCTGCGCGACCGACTGATCCGCGCCGTGATCGCCGTTGGCGTGGTCTTCGGCGTGCTGTGCCTGTGGCCCGGCCCGGGCGGCATGTACGACCTGCTGGCCCAGCCGCTGGTGGCGGCCTTGCCCAAGGGCAGCACGATGATCGCCACC
This sequence comes from Aquabacterium sp. OR-4, assembly GCF_025290835.2. Taxonomy (NCBI): domain Bacteria; kingdom Pseudomonadati; phylum Pseudomonadota; class Betaproteobacteria; order Burkholderiales; family Sphaerotilaceae; genus Pseudaquabacterium; species Pseudaquabacterium prasiolae. The sequence goes on from NZ_JAOCQD020000001.1 coordinate 1,207,549, forward strand.
AACGTGATCTCGCCCTTTCTGGTGCCGCTGAAGGTCACGCTGATGGGCGCCTTCCTGGTGGCGCTGCCGGTGGTGCTGTACCAGGTCTGGGGTTTTGTCGCGCCGGGGCTCTACAGCCACGAGAAGCGCCTGGTGCTGCCGCTGGTGGTGTCGAGCACGCTGCTGTTCCTGGCGGGCGTGGCCTTCTGCTACTTCTTCGTGTTCGGCCAGGTGTTCAGCTTCATCCAGAGCTTCGCGCCCAAGAGCATCACCGCCGCGCCCGACATCGAGGCCTACCTGGGCTTTGTGCTGACGATGTTCATCGCCTTCGGCGCCGCCTTCGAGGTGCCGGTGGCGGTGGTGGTGCTGGCGCGCATGGGCATCGTCAGCGTCGAGAAGCTCAGGGAGTGGCGTGGCTACTTCATCGTTGGCGCCTTCGTGATCTCGGCCGTGATCACGCCGCCCGACATCGTCTCGCAGCTGGCGCTGGCGATCCCGATGTGCCTGCTGTACGAGGTGGGCATCGTGGCCGCCCGGGTGTTCATCAAGCACACCCAGCCGCCAGCGGCCGACGCCGAGGCCGGCGCCAAGACCGAGCCCTGATCGGCGGCAGCGGCGGCGCGCCCGCCGCGGCTGGTGGCCCGGGCCGGCGGCCTGGCCTGACGACGGCGGCTGGTTACTGCAAGTGACTACTGCGGCTGGCGCCGCGGCAGCTGCGGCTTGCGCTGCACCACGTCCACCGTCAGGGCCAGCGCCTTGCTGCCGCGCTGCACCTGCAGCGTGGCGGGCTTGCCGGGCGGCAGGGCGGCCACGGTGTTGAGCAGCTGCGCCACGCTGGCCACCGGCTGGCCGGCCACCGCCAGCACCACGTCGCCCGGCTTCACGCCGCCCTTGTAGGCCGGGCCGTCCTGCAGCACGCCGGTGATCAGCACGCCCTTGTTGACCTCGAGCTTGAAGTTCTCGACGAACTCGGGCGTCAGGTCGCGCGGCTCCACGCCGATCCAGCCGCGGCGCACCTCGCCGTCGCGCAGCAGGTCGTCCATCACCCGGCGCGCCACATCCACGGGAATGGCAAAGCCGATGCCCATGCTGCCGCCCGAGCGCGAGTAGATGGCGGTGTTGATGCCCACCAGCTGGCCCTGCGCATCCACCAGCGCACCGCCCGAGTTGCCCGGATTGATGGCCGCATCGGTCTGGATGAAGCTCTCGAAGGTGGACAGGCCCAGGCCGTTGCGGCCCAGCGCGCTGACGATGCCCATGGTCACCGTCTGGCCCACGTTGAAGGGGTTGCCGATGGCCAGCACCGCGTCGCCCACCTGCAGCGCGCCGCTGCGGCCCAGCGCCACCGCGGGCAGCTTGTCGAGCGGGATGCGCAGCACCGCCAGATCGGTCTCGGGGTCGGTGCCCACCACCTCGGCGCGCACCTCGCGGCCATCGGCCAGGCGGATGTCGATCTCGCGCGCGTTGTCCACCACATGGTGGTTGGTCAGCAGCAGGCCGTCGGCCGAGACGATCACGCCCGAGCCAAAGCCGGCCTGCGGCTGGCCGCGCTCACCGAAGAAGAAATTGAAGTTCGGGTCGTCGGCGTGCGGGTTGCGGCTGCGCGCGATGCTGGTGGTGACGCTGACCACCGCCGGCGCCGCCGCACGGGCCGCGGCGGCAAAGCCCTCGCGCGGCTGCGTACCGGCGCTGCCGCCGCCCGCCGTGGCGGGCAGCAGGCCGGGGGCGCCGCGCAGCGGGCCCAGCAGCGGCGCGCCGCTGCCCGGGCGGCTGCTGCGCTGGCCGGCCAGGCCCAGCCAGTGCGGCTTGAGCGTGCCCACCACGAACAGCACCGCCAGGGCCACCGTGGTGGCCTGGGAGAAAATCAGCCAGAGACGTCGCATCGGTGGGCGGTGGGGCAGCAAACAGACAGTGGGGACGGCGATGGACTCAAACCACGCGCAACTCGGGCGCGGCGCGCTCGAAACACACCTGGCCGGCCTGCTGGGCGTCGATCGGTTCAAGGATTATGGGCCGAACGGTCTGCAGGTCGAGGGCCGGGCCACGGTGCGCCGGCTGGTCAGCGGCGTCACCGCCAGCCTGGCCTTCATCGAGGCCGCGATCGCCGATGGCGCCGATGCGCTGCTGGTGCACCACGGCCTGTTCTGGCGTGGCCAGGACGGCCGCGTCACCGGCTGGATGCGCCAGCGCCTGGGCCGCCTGCTGGCCGCCGATGTGAGCCTCTACGCCTACCACCTGCCGCTGGATGCCCATGCCCAGCTGGGCAACAACGCGCAGCTGGGTGCCCGCCTGGGCCTGGTGGCCGATGCGCAGTTTGGCGAGCAGGCGCTGGGCTTCATCGGCCCGGCGCCCGAGGGCACGGCCGATGCGGCGGCGCTGGCCGCGCGCGTGGCCGTGGCACTGGGCCGCACGCCGGTGCTGCTGCCGGGCGATGGCCGGCCACTGCGGCGCGTGGCCTGGTGCACCGGCGGCGCGCAGGGCTATTTCGAGGCCGCCATCGCGGCCGGCGCCGATGCCTTCATCACCGGCGAGCTGTCGGAGCCGCAGGCGCACATCGCACGCGAGACCGGTGCCGCCTTCCTGGCCTGCGGCCACCATGCCACCGAGCGCTACGGCGTGCAGGCCGTTGGCGAGCACCTGGCGCGCGAGTTCGGCATCGCCCACCGCTTCATCGAGATCGACAACCCGGCCTGACGGGCCCAGCCGCGTGGCGGCCTTGCCGCCGCCCTGCCGCGACGGCGCCGCCAGCGGCCGGGCGCAAGCGCTGGCGCGGCGGCCGCTGGCGTCGGGCAGTGCCAGGCCATCGACTCAGCGCGTCAGAAGCCGAACTTCACGCCGAGCGTGAACTGGTCGGCGTTGGTGTGCGTGCTGTAGGCGCTGAGCCGGTAACGCTCCCATTCGGCGCGCAGCGCGGTGCTCTGGCTCAGCTGGTACTGCAGGCCGCCACCGATCTTGAGCGCCATGCCGCGGTCGCTGCCGGTGCTGGTCACGGTCTTCAGGTCGGCCAGGCCCACGCGGCCCAGCAGGCTGAAGCCCTGGCCCAGCGGCAGCAGGCCCACGCCGTCCAGGCCGTAGCCGCGCGCCCGGGCCTCGTTGCCGTTGGCGTCCTGCTGGGAGCCCAGGCGCACCGAGCTGAGCTCCAGCGCATAGTTCGGCGTGAGCTGCCAGCCGCCGTAGACCTTGTAGCCGGTGCCGCTGTCGCTGCCGTCGATGCCATTGACCGGGCCGCGCCAGCTGGTGCTGCCCAGGCTGCCGCCCAGGTAGTAGGGCGTGTCGGCCTGCGCCTGGCCGCTGCCCAGCGCCAGCAGCGCAGCGGTGCTCAGCGCGACAGACCAGGACGGAAGCAAAGTGGGGATGTGCCGCATCGGGCGACTCCTGTGGTGGAACAGGGCTTGATGCTGGCGCCGCGCCAGCACCGCGGTTTGTCGAGCACGCAAAGCCGGGTGAAGCTGCGCAAGCCTGTGTGGTGTGCGGCCGGCCGGCGGGGTGCCGGGCCGGCGCGTGGCGCCACGCGACAATCCGCGCCATGGCATCCAACCCATCCTCTCTGCTGGCCGTCTCCATGGGCGACCCCTGCGGCATCGGCCCCGAGATCATTGCCAAGGCGGTGGCCACACGGTCGCTCGGGCCGGTGCTGGTGGTGGGCAGCGTGGCCGTGATGCGGCGTGCCGTGGCGCAATGCGGCCTGCTGCTGCCGGTGGCAGTGCTCGAGGCGCCGGCCGATGCCGGCCAGGCGCCACCCGGCTGTCTGCCGGTGTGGCAGCCGCCGGGCCTGCCCGAGGCACTGGCTCAGCTGCCGATGGGCGCCATCCATGCCGATGCCGGCCAGGCCGCAGCGCGGTGCATCGAAGCCGGCGCGGCGCTGGTGCAGGCCGGCACGGCCAGCGCGCTGGTCACTGCGCCCATCCACAAGGAGGCACTGGCCGCCGCCGGCGTGCCCTACCCGGGCCACACCGAGATGCTGCAGGCCCTGGCCGGTGGTGCGCCGGTGCGCATGATGCTGGCCAACGAGCAGCTGCGCGTGGTGCTGGTCACCATCCATGTGGCGCTGCGCCGGGCCATCGAGCTGCTGGACGAGGCCGGCATCCTGCAGACCCTGCGCATCGCCCATGCCGCCGCTGCCGCCTGGGGCCAGGCGCGACCGCGTATCGCGGTGGCGGGCCTGAACCCGCATGCCGGCGAGGGCGGCTTGTTTGGCGACGAGGAGCTGCGCATCATCGCCCCGGCCATCGCCGCGGCGCGCGCCGAGGGCATCGATGCCTCGGGGCCTTATGCGCCCGACACGGTGTTCATGCGCGCGCGCCACGCGCCGCCGGCGCATCCGGGCGAGTTCGACCTGGTGGTGGCCATGACCCACGACCACGGCCTGATCCCGGTGAAGTACCTGGGCGTGGAGGAGGGCGTGAACGTGACCCTGGGCCTGCCCTTCGTGCGCACCAGCCCCGACCACGGCACGGCCTTCGACATCGCCGGCAGCGGCCGTGCCGATGCCGCCAGCCTGATCGCCGCGGCGCGCATGGCGCGCGCGCTCAGCGGCGCCTGAAGGCCCATCGTCGCCTGCCGGGCCGCCCCCGCGACTGCGCCGGGATCGCCTGTGCTCAGTGGCTGCGGCCGGCCGGGGCCCCGCCCATCGCCGCCAGCTGGCGCCGCGCACGTGCCGTGGCGCGCTCCAGCAGGTAGGCGTTCTCGAAGGCGCGCAGTCGCCCGGCCTCGCACAGCTTGCCCAGCATGCGCTGGGTCAGCGACACCGTCTGGCGCTGCTTGCTGCCGTGGGTGAAGACGAAGAAGCTTCGGCCGGCGCTGACATGCGTCAGCCGCACCTTGCGCCATTCGCCATCCAGATGCATCTGGTAGGCAAAGCCCAGCTGCACATGGTCGGCCAGCGACTTGCCGCGCGTGGGCTCCAGCGCCTCGGGTGCGGGCAGGCCATCGAGGGCGATGTCCACCGCGGCGATCTCGGCCTCGGGCGCGGCGCTCAGGTCGATGTCGACGCTGCCGTTCCAGTCGACCGCGGCCTCGTCCATCAGGCCCACCGCACGGGCCTCGGCCGCAGTGAAGCTGGGTTCCAGTGCGGCCGCCTGCAGGGCCTTGGCGGCCGCGGGCGACATCGGCGGCATCTCGCCCGCCGCCGGCAGCGGCGTGGCCAGCGCGCCATCCACGCGCTTGGCCAGCAGGTTGTGCTCGAGCGTGGACAGCGGCTGCACGCGCAGTGCCTCGGCATGTGCCGGCAGCAGCTGGGCGAAGAAGTCGCGGCGCAGCTCCTCGGGGCTGCGCAGCCGGTCAAGCCCGGCGTTGATGTCCTTCATCAGCTGCGGCAAGGCACGCAGGAACAGCTGGCGCTGTGCCGGCGTGCCCTTGGGTTGCACGCTCATCGCCAGCTCGCGGCCGACCTCGCGCATGCGGCGGGCCAGGGCGCTGTCGCGGCCGTCCTGCTGCTCGGTGCTGGCAATGGCGCGGCTCCAGGTCTGGGCCAGAAACTCGCGCAGGAAGTCGGGCACCGGCAGGCCGGCCAGCGCATCGCCCAGCTTCTGCGAGAAGTGCGCCTGCGCCTGCAGCTCGCCCTCCTTGCGCGCCAGCACGGCGTCCGGGCTGCCCAGCGCCTGCACCTCGGCCTGCGCCTGGGCGGCAATGAAGGCCTCCAGCGACTGCAGCTTCTTCTCGTAGACCTCGATCTGCTCGAAGTCGCCGTCGACCACCTCCTGCACCAGCGCAGCCACGCGTTCGAGCAGGGCACGGCCCTGGGGGCCGTCGAAATCGTCCACCGCCGTGCCCAGCGAGGCGATGCGGTTGATGAAGCGCCGCACCGGGTGGCGGCGCGACGAGAAGAAGGCATGGTCGCCGAGTGCGGCGCGCAGCACCGGCAGCTGCAGCCGCGCGATCTGGCGCGCCATCTGCGGCGGCACCTTGGCATCCGACAGGATCTGGTCAAACAGCCCGGCGATCACGTCGATCACCATGTGGTCGAGCGCCCCGGTGGCGGCCTGGCGCAGCTCGTCGCGGTAGGTGAGGATCAGGTTGGGCGCGGCCAGCGGCAGGCCGTCGAGCGACACCGCCTCGGCATGCGCCGGCAGCCCGGCCCAGGCCGGATCACCACCCTGCGTGGCAGCCCCGCCCCAGCCGCCGCCGTGGCCCGCCGCGCCGCCGGCCGAACCGGCCCCTGCGCCGCCGCTGAAAGCCGCGCCGGATGCCGCGCCGGGGGCCAGCGTGAGGCGGCGGATCAGCGACATCATCGGCGCATCCACCCGGCCCAGCGACGCGCCGCCCTGGCCGGCCGCCGCACCGCGCACCGAGCTGCCGAAGCCGCTGCGGCCGCCCATGCCGCCCTGGCCTGAGTGCAGCGCCTGGCCTCCCGGGCCGGTGCGCGGTCCGAGCCGCCCCGCGGCCGACAGCTCGTGGCCGTGGCCGCTGTCCTCGGCCAGCGCGCCGTGGCCCGAGCTGAGGCCGCCGCGGCCGGCGGTCTGGCGCACCGACAGGCCGGCCGGCTTGAGGCCACTGACACGCAGGTCGCCGACGATGTCGCCATAGGTCTGGCGCATGGCCTGCGCCAGTGAGCGGCCGATCTCGCTGGCCAGCACCTTGCGCACCTCGGGGCGGTCGCTCATCGCGTCCACCGCGCGCATCATGGCCCGCGCCACCACCTCGGCGCGCAGCGGGTTGCGGTCATGGTCGGCGGCGCCCAGGCCCAGCAGCGAGCCCATGTAGGCGTCGAGCTCGCGGATCTCCCATTCGCAGGCATGGGCGATCTCGAGCGAGAAGCGATCGGCCGAGATGTGGATCTCGACCTCGTGGTCGTCCACCAGCGAGAGCTTGTCCCAGTTCGAGATCAGCGACTCGGGTGTCACCGCCGGGTTGGGCGTGGGCGTGAGCGTGCCGGTCTGGCGCGCCACATCGGTGTCGAGCGCCTCGTTGAAGGTCAGCGCAAAAATCGCCAGCTTGCGGTTCAGCTCGTACTGCGCGCCCAGCAGCGCATCGCGCTGCACCACGCTGCCACTGGCCAGCGCGGCCAGGCCCAGGCTGTCCACCGTGTGCTCGGCAGCGCTGCGCGCGGCCATGCGCACTCGTTGCACGGCACCTTCCAGATGGGCAGGCAGTCGCAGGGGCAGGGTTTGATCCATGGGCTTGGCGGCCGCAGGCCACCGCGGGTGCGGCAGCCCACCGACGCACGGCGGAGACTTCTACCACCGGCTTATCGGCCGCCCGCCGCGGCACTTGACCCCGCCCGGGTGGCCGCCCATGGCTTGCAGCGCAGGGCCATGGCGGCCCAGGCGCACCCTCTGGCTCGCACCCGGCATGCGCGCGAAGGGCGCCAGCCGGCCTTTCTTGGGCCTGAATCGTTGCGAATAAACCACGCCGCAGGTGCGCCGCGGCCCGGCTGCGCTGGATCAAACCCGGGCCGGATCGCCGCCGGCGGGCGGCCGATCCGGCAGGGCTTCAGCGCTGCTTGAGCGCGTCGCGGATCTCGCGCAGCAGCACCACGTCTTCGGGCGTGGGGGCCGGCGGCGCGGGCGGGGCCGGCGGCTCGGCCTTCTTCAGGCGGTTCACCTGCTTGACCATCATGAAGATGATGAAGGCCAGGATGATGAAGTTGATCGCCACGGTGATGAAGTTGCCGTAGGCCAGCATCGGCACGCCGGCCTTGCTGAGGTCGGCATAGGTCATCGCGCCCTTGAAATCGGCCGGTGGGTTGGCCAGCAGGATGAAGTAGTTGCTGAAGTCGAGGCCGCCGAAGATCTTGCCGACGATGGGCATGATCAGGTCCTTGACCAGCGAATCGACGATCTTGCCGAAGGCGCCACCGATGATCACGCCGACGGCGAGATCCATCACGTTGCCCTTGAGCGCGAATTCCTTGAACTCGGATGCCATGCTCATGCTTGAACTCCTCTGGTTGGGTTGCTTGGTAAAGGGGCTTGCGCTGCCGCGGCTCAGTCGAACTTGACCGACACGCCGGTGGTCAGCAGCGAGTCGGTGGTCTTGCGGCCGGGGCCGGGATCGGAGTTGTGGGCCAGGGCCACGCCCACGTTCAGGCTCATGGCCTTGCTCATGCTGACGGCCAGGCTCGCGTCCCAGGTGGCGCGGAACTCGCCGCGGTTCTTCAGGTTGGGCACCACCACCAGCTTTTGCTTGGCGCTGGTGGTCTCGCTGAGCTTGTGGCTGGATTCTTCACCCAGCAGCAGGCCCATGTAGCTGTACGAGGTGCGCGAGCTGCCGTCGATCAGCATGGCGTCCTTGTACTTGTCGCTGGTGTAGCCCAGGCCGCCGAACACGTCCCAGGTGGTGGCGGGCGACTTGATCAGGTGCCAGCCCAGGCCGGCGCTCAGCTGGCTGCGCAGCGACAGGTTGGCGAACTTGTTGCGCGTGAAGTCCAGGCCGCCAAAGCCGAACAGCTCGGGGTTCAGGTTGTAGTCGTAGCGGCCACCGGCGCGCATCTGCTCGCCGGTGGTGATGCCACCCGAGCGCGCGTACTGCGCGTTGCCGTACAGCGAGACCTTGTCTTGCGCGCTGAGCTTCACCGCGTCGCCGCTCAGGGCGAAGTTGCTGGTCTTGCTGTTGCCCGAGCTGAGGCTGGCGCCCAGGCCCAGCGACGAGCGCCATTGCCCGTCGGGCTTGGCGGTGGCCTGGGCCTGGGCGGCCAGGGTGCAGGCGCCCAGCAGGGCGGCGAGCAGGGGGGTGCGGATGAATGTCATCGTCAACTCCTTGGGTTTTGGTGTGGGCGCGGATGCTAGACGTCCGGCGCGTCGAATATCGGCAAAAACTGCAGTGCCCAGGGGGCAAGCCGGCGATTCGCGCCGCGTTCGGTGACTTCGTACTGTGTTTGTGCGCCACGCCCGGCCAGCCTGGCGCGGGCCGGGCACGCGGGCGGCATACGCAGGGTGTCGTATGGCCTGAACGGCCGTGCGTGCCGAGACTGCAAGCCGTCCGATCAACAGGGTGCATCACCCGGAGGAGTTCCAGACCATGCAAGCCAACCGTCGCCACTTCACCACCGCACTGGGCGCCGTCGCTCTCGCGGCCAGCCTGACCAGCCTGGGCGCCCAGGCCCAGGACACCATCAAGGTGGGCGTGCTGCACTCGCTGTCGGGCACGATGGCGATCTCGGAAACCGTGCTCAAGGACACGGTGCTGATGGCCATCGACGAGATCAACGCCAAGGGCGGCGTGCTGGGCAAGAAGCTCGAGCCGGTGGTGGTGGACCCGGCCTCGAACTGGCCGCTGTTTGCCGAGAAGGCACGCCAGCTGATCAGCAAGGACAAGGTGGCCGTGACCTTTGGCTGCTGGACCTCGGTGAGCCGCAAGTCGGTGCTGCCGGTCTACGAAGAGCTGAACAGCCTGCTGTTCTACCCCGTGCAGTACGAGGGTGAAGAGCTCAGCAAGAACGTGTTCTACACCGGCGCCGCGCCCAACCAGCAGGCCATTCCCGCGGTGGAATACCTGATGAGCAAGGACGGCGGCAGCGCCAAGCGCTTCGTGCTGCTGGGCACCGACTACGTGTACCCGCGCACCACCAACAAGATCCTGCGCGCCTTCCTCAAGAGCAAGGGCGTGGCCGAGGCCGACATCCTGGAGGAGTACACCCCCTTCGGCCACTCTGACTACCAGAGCATCATCGCCAAGATCAAGAAGTTCGCTTCCGAAGGCAAGAAGACCGCCGTGGTGTCGACCATCAACGGCGACTCGAACGTGCCCTTCTACAAGGAGCTCGGCAACCAGGGCCTGAAGGCGACCGACGTGCCGGTGGTGGCCTTCAGCGTGGGTGAAGAAGAGCTGCGCGGCGTGGACACCAAGCCGCTGGTGGGCCACCTGGCTGCCTGGAACTACTTCATGAGCGTCAAGAGCCCGGCCAACACCGAGTTCGTGAAGAAGTGGAGCGACTACGCCAAGGCCAAGGGCATTGCCGGCCACAAGGACAAGCCGCTGACCAATGACCCGATGGAAGCCACCTACATCGGCATCATGATGTGGAAGGCCGCGGTCGAGAAGGCCAAGAGCACCGACACCGACAAGGTCATCGCGGCGATGGCCGGCCAGACCTTCCCGGCGCCGGGCGGCTTCATGTCCACCATGGACAAGGAGAACCACCACCTGCACAAGCCGGTGTTCATCGGCGAGATCAAGGCCGACGGCCAGTTCAACGTGGTGTGGAAGACCAAGGGCCCGGTGGTGGCGGACCCCTGGAGCGACTTCATCGCCGAGAACAAGGGCAAGAAGAACGTGCCCGCGAAGAAGTGAGCCCCGGCCGCCTGGCGGCCACCCCCGAGGGGTCACCCAACCGGACCGGGCAACCCGGATCCGGTTGGGCCCTTCCGACACCAGCCCGCGCCCCTGGCCGCTGTGCGGCCTGTCCCCTGCCGGGGATGGGGCGTGCGTCTTGCTGCCTTGGTGCGCCTCGATGAGTTTTCGTCTGCTTCTTTCTCTTGTCCTGCTGCTGGTTGGCCTCTGGTCACCGGCAGCGTTTGCATTGACGCCCGAGCAGGCGGGCAAGATCGCCGCGGGCGATTCGGATGAACGCATCAGCGCGCTGAACGAGCGCGTGGCCGCGGGCGACGCCGCGCTGGTGCCCTTTGTGCAGGCCATGCTGGACGACGCGGTGAAGACTGCCGGTGGCAAGGCCTTCATCGTCAAGGACGGCCAGGCGGTCGAGGCGGCCACCGGTGCTGCCGCCACGCTGCCGGCCGACGCCGAGGACGTGGTCAACAACAACCGCATGCGCCGTGAGCTGGAAGGGGCCATTGCCGCCCTGGGCCTGTTTGCGCCCGACCTGGCGCTGCGTACCAAGGCCATTGCCGACATCAAGGAGTCGGCCGACGAGGCCAAGCTGCCGCTGATCGAACGCGCGCTGGCTGCCGAGACCGATGCCGGCCTGAAGGCGCGCCTGGCGCTGCTGCGCGCCACCGTGCTGATCGGCGCCGAAGACCCGGCCAAGCGCATTGCCGCGGCCCAGGCCCTGGCCCGCAGCACCGACCCCAACACCCGCTCGCTGCTGCTCGAGCAGAGCAACAAGGAAGCCGACCCCAAGGTCAAGGCGGCGATCGGCGCCGCGCTCGACCAGGTGCAGGGCAGCCTGCTGTGGGGCGAGCGCCTGGGCGTGCTGTTCACCGGCATCAGCCTGGGCTCGATCCTGCTGCTGGTGGCGCTGGGCCTGGCCATCACCTATGGCCTGATGGGCGTCATCAACATGGCCCATGGCGAGCTGATGATGATCGGCGCCTACGCCACCTACGTGGTGCAGAACCTGTTTCGCACCCACCTGCCGGCGGCCTTTGACGCCTACATCCTGCTGGCCGTGCCGGTGGCCTTTGCCACCAGCGCGCTGGTGGGCGCGGTGCTCGAGCGCACGGTGATCCGCTGGCTCTACGGCCGGCCGCTCGAGACCCTGCTGGCCACCTGGGGCATCAGCCTGGTGCTGATGCAGGCCGTGCGCAGCCTGTTCGGCGCGCAGAACGTGGCGGTGGAGAACCCCGGCTTCCTGTCGGGTGGCGTGCAGGTGCTGCCCAACCTGGTGCTGCCCTACAACCGCATCGCCATCATCGTGTTCGTGGCCCTGGTGCTGGCCGGCATGGCACTGCTGATCAGCAAGACCCGGCTGGGGCTGTTTGTGCGCGGCGTCACGCAGAACCGGCGCATGGCCTCCTGCGTGGGCGTGGACACCGCCCGCGTCGACACCATGGCCTTTGCGCTGGGTGCCGGCATTGCCGGCCTGGCCGGCTGCGCGCTCAGCCAGGTGGGCAATGTGGGCCCCGATCTGGGTCAGAGCTACATCGTCGATTCGTTCATGGTGGTGGTGCTGGGCGGTGTGGGCCAGCTCACCGGCACGGTGATCGCCGCGCTGGGCCTGGGCGTGCTGTCCAAGCTGCTCGAAGGCTGGGCCGGTGCGGTGCTGGCCAAGATCATGGTGCTGGTGGTGATCGTGGTGTTCATCCAGAAGCGACCGCAAGGCCTGTTCGCGATGAAGGGCCGAAGTGCCGAGGCCTGAACCCATGAACACGACAACGATGAGCAATGCAACGATGGCCCAGCTGCCCCTGACCCAGAAGCGCGGCCTGCTGCTGGGCCCCCGCGGCTGGACGGTGGTGGCCGCCGCGGTGGCGCTGTTGGCGCTGCTGGTGCCGGTATTGAACCTGTGGGTGCCCGAAGGCCAGCTGCTGCATGTGAGCGACTACACGGTCAGCCTGGCCGGCAAGATCCTGTGCTTTGCGATCTGCGCCCTGGCCATGGACCTGATCTGGGGCTACACCGGCATCCTGAGCCTGGGCCACGGCCTGTTCTTCGCGCTGGGCGGCTACGGCATGGGCATGTACCTGATGCGCCAGATCGGCCGCGACGGGCAGTACAAGTCGGACATGCCCGACTTCATGGTGTTCCTGAACTGGAAGAGCTTTCCCTGGCAGTGGGGCCTCAGCGACAGCTTCGTCGCGCAGATGCTGCTGGTGGTGCTGGTGCCGGGCCTGCTGGCGCTGGTGTTCGGCTGGTTCGCGTTCCGCTCGCGCATCAAGGGCGTGTACTTCAGCATCATCACGCAGGCCATGACCTTTGCGGCCATGCTGCTGTTCTTCCGCAACGAGACCGGCTTTGGCGGCAACAACGGCTTCACCGACTTCAAGCGCATCCTGGGCGTGCCGCTGGCCACGGCCGAGATGCGGGTGTTTCTGTTTGCGCTGAGCGGCCTCACGCTGATCGGCTTCTACCTGATGGCCCGCGCCATCGTGAACAGCAAGTACGGCCGCGTGCTGCAGGCCATCCGCGACGCCGAGACCCGCGTCATGTTCACCGGCTACAACCCGCTGGCCTACAAGCTGAGCATCTGGACGCTCAGCGCGGTGATGTGCGCCATCGCCGGCGCGCTGTACGTGCCCCAGGTGGGCATCATCAACCCCGGCGAGATGAGCCCGGCGGCCAGCATCGAGATCGCCATCTGGGCGGCGGTGGGCGGCCGCGCCACGCTGATCGGCCCGATCATCGGCGCGTTTTTCGTCAATGGCGCCAAGAGCTGGTTCACGGTGGCCTTTCCCGAATACTGGCTGTACTTTCTGGGCGCGCTGTTCATCGCCGTGACGCTGTACCTGCCCAACGGCATCGTGGGCCTGTTCAAAAAGGTCACGGAGAAGAAGCAATGAAGCGGGCCGAGCGCCGGGCCGCACCCAAGCCGGACCGCATCCCCTCGGGGGATCGGGCGGCGTACTCGACGCCCGAGGGGCAGACATGACACCCGAGCTGATGGAAGAGGGCGCCCGCCGCCGCGAGGCCTACGAGGCCCGGAAGGCCGCCGGCAGCGGCCGCACCGAGAGCGGTGGCCGCAGTGCCAGCTATGGCCGCATTGCCCGCCTGGGCCAGCCCGACTCTGCGCATGGCGTGGCGCTGTACCTCGACGACATCACGGTCAGCTTTGACGGCTTTCGGGCGCTGAACAAGCTGAGCCTGACGGTCAATGTGGGCGAGCTGCGCTGCATCATCGGCCCCAATGGCGCGGGCAAGACCACGATGATGGACTGCATCACCGGCAAGACCCGGCCCGACAGCGGCAAGGCCTTCTTCGGCAGCACCATTGATCTGCTGCGCCTGACCGAGCCCGAGATCGCCCAGGTGGGCATCGGCCGCAAGTTCCAGAAGCCCACGGTGTACGAGGAGCTCAGCGTGTTCGAGAACCTCGAGCTCGCGCTGGCGGGCGACCGCCGCGTGAAGGCCTCGCTGTTCTCGCGCCTGGGTGGCGCGCAGCTCGACCGCATTGGCGAGGTGCTGGGCACCATCCACCTGAAGGACGAGGCCCAGCGCCAGGCCGGCCTGCTGAGCCACGGCCAGAAGCAGTGGCTGGAGATCGGCATGCTGCTGATGCAGGACCCGGTGCTGCTGCTGCTCGATGAACCGGTGGCCGGCATGACCGACGAAGAAACCGAGCGCACGGCCGAGCTGTTTCTGTCGCTCGAGGGCAAGCATTCGCTGGTGGTGGTGGAGCACGACATGAAGTTCGTCGACCAGCTCACCGAGGGCCGCAAGAAGGTGACCGTGCTGCACGAGGGCTCGGTGCTGGCGGAGGGCTTGTTGTCCGAGGTGCAGGCGAACGAGAAGGTGGTGGAGGTATATCTTGGGCGTTGAGACTGTGCGTGTTGACGTTCTCGTGGTGACCTGCGCTGGTCGCCGGTCAGCGGGTACCCGCCGTCCTCCGTGTCCCCCGGGCCTTCGGCCCTCCTCCTTTACCTGCGGACGGCGGGCACCCACTGCCCATCGCCCGGATGCCCGCGTGCGGAGATCCTTTCCCGCAGGTCAAGGTGGTGGTAGGGCGATGACGAGTGAAGGCAAGCCATGCTGAAAGTCGAAGGCATCAACCAGTACTACGGCGGCAGCCACATCCTGCGCAATGTGGGTTTCGAGGCCCGGATGGGTGAGGTGACCGTGGTGCTGGGCCGCAACGGCGTGGGCAAGACCACGCTGCTGAAAAGCCTGATGGGCGTGGTGCCGGTGAAGACCGGCACGGTGCAGCTGGATGGGCAAGACATCACCAAGGCCACCCCGTACCAACGGGTGCGCCAAGGCATCGGCTACGTGCCGCAGGGCCGCGAGATTTTCGGCCGCCTCACGGTGGAAGAGAACCTGCGCATGGGCCTGGCCACGCGGCCTGCGGGCACCGACATCCCGGCTGAACTGTTCGAGCTGTTTCCCATCCTCAAGCAGTTCATGCACCGCCGCGGCGGCGATCTCTCGGGCGGGCAGCAGCAGCAGCTGGCGATTGCCCGCGCGCTGGCGCCGGGGCCCAAGCTGCTGATGCTCGACGAGCCCACCGAGGGCATCCAGCCCAGCATCATCAAGGACATCGGCCGCGTCATCCGCATGCTGGCCGATCGCAAGACCATGGCCATCGTGCTGGTCGAGCAGTACTACGACTTTGCCGCCGAGCTGGCCGACCAGTACCTGGTGATGGAGCGTGGCGAGGTCATCGCCCGCGGCCGCGGCGCCGACATGGCGGCCGACGGCGTGCGCGAGCGCGTGTCGATCTGAGCGCCTGAGCCCCCCTCAGCGCTGGTGGCGGCAGGCATGCCGGGCACCGCGTTGGGTGCCTTTGTGGTGCCTTTGAAACGCCCAGGTCAAGCGGTGTAAGCCGCTGATTTGTAAAGGTAAAGACCGGCGCGGCCCTTGGCTGCCGGGGCTCACGGGCGCGCAAAATTTGGGGCCGATCGGGCAACACGGCAAGGCCACGGGCCTGCGCCGGACGATCGGCCACACGCACACCGCACGCTCCGCAATCCAACGCACCGCAACCGAGGGAAACCCCATCACCATGCAAGCACTCATCCGTCCGTCACTGGCCGCGCTGTCCATGGGCTGGCTGCTGTTGTCACCGTTGGCGCAGGCCGCGTCGCTGGCGGCCGATGGCGGCAGCCGGATCGAAGCGGCCGCCGTCACCGACCGGCTGATCATCAAGTACCGCAGCGGCAGTGCCGCCGCCAGCCAGCCCGGCCTGGCCACCATGGGCAGCGCCCACGAGGTGGTCAACCGCGCCGGTGCGCAGATGAGCCGGCTGCGCAGCAACGGCCAGGCCGCCCACGTGATGGCGCTGGACCGCAGCCTGGGCGTCGACGCTGTGCGCAGCCTGGCCCAGGAGATCATGCGGCGCGACAGCAATGTCGAGTACGCCGAGCCCGATCTGCGCCTGCAGACCCAGCTGCAGCCCAACGACCCCAGCTACCTGAGCCAGTGGCACTACAGCGAGGCCACCGCCGGCCTCAACCTGCCCGCTGCCTGGGACGCCAGCACCGGCGCCGGCGTGGTGGTGGCGGTGGTCGACACCGGCTACCGACCGCATGCCGACCTGGCCGCCAACATCCTGGCCGGCTACGACTTCATCAGCACCAGCGCGGTGGGCAACGACGGCAATGGCCGCGATGCCAGCGCGCTCGATCCGGGCGATGGCGTGGCCGCCGGCGAATGCGGCAGCGGCAGTGCGGCGCAGGCCAGCAGCTGGCACGGCACCCATGTGGCCGGCACCATTGCCGCGCTCACCCACAACGCCAGCGGCGTGGCTGGCGTGGCCTTTGGCGCCAAGGTGCTGCCGGTGCGGGTGCTGGGCAAGTGCGGCGGCTACACCTCCGACATCGCCGACGGCCTGCTGTGGGCGGCTGGCGGCACCGTCAGCGGCGTGGTGGCCAACACCACGCCGGCGCGGGTGATCAACCTGTCGCTGGGTGGCAGCGGCAGCTGCGGCACCACCATGCAGAACGCCATCAACCAGGCCCGCGCCAGTGGCGCCGTGGTGGTGGTGGCGGCCGGCAACTCGGCGGCCAGTGCACTCAACGCCACGCCGGCCAACTGCCATGGCGTGACCACCGTGGCCGCGGCCAACCGCAGTGGCGGCCGGGCCTACTACAGCAACTACGGCGCCAACGTCGACCTGGCCGCACCGGGCGGTGACACCCGTGCGGCGGCCACCAACGGCATCCTGTCGACGCTCAACACCGGCAGCGGCGCACCGGGCGCCGACAGCTATGCCTGGTACCAGGGCACCTCGATGGCCACGCCGCATGTGGCCGGCGTGGCCGCCCTGATGCTGGCGCGCAACCCGGCGCTCACGGTGGAGCAGACCGAGAGCCTGTTGCGCAGCAGCGTGCGCGCCTTTCCGGCCAGCTGCAGCGGCTGCGGCACCGGCCTGCTTGATGCCGCGCTGGCGGTCAGCGCCGCGGCGGCGGCACCGGCCATCAGCGCCACCGCGGTGGCCGAGCTCGAGCCCAATGGCAGCGTGGCCAGCGCCCAGGTGGTGGTGGCTGCGGTGGCCCGGGTGGGCGGCACGCTCACGGCCAGCAGCGACATCGATCTCTACCGCGTCACGCTGCCGGCCGGCAAGACGCTCACCGCCCGCCTGACGCCGGCGGCCACCGCCAACCACAACCTGGTGCTGTACAGCAGCAGCGGCAGCGCCCTGGTCAGCAGCAGCAACAGCGGCCTGGGCGCGGTGGACAGCGTGGTCTACAGCAACAACGCCAGCGCCGCGGTCAACTACCTGGTGGGCGTGCGCCACGGCAGTGGCGCGGTGGGCGCGAGCTACACGCTGCAGCTCAGCCAGTGAGCCTGTGGCCGGCTGCCGGCGGCGGGCCATGCCCCGCGGCCGGCAGCGGGCGCGGCGGGCGGGGACAATGCGCGCCCTTGCGTCTTTGCCCACCCGCCGCACCACGATGATCACCGTTCACCACCTCAACAACTCGCGCTCGCAGCGCGTGCTCTGGCTGCTTGAAGAGCTGGGCCTGCCCTACGAGATCCGCCAGCACCAGCGCAACGCGCAGACCATGCTGGCGCCGCCCGAGCTGTTGCAGGCGCACCCGCTGGGCAAGAGCCCGGTGATCCAGGATGGCGACACCACGGTGGCCGAAACCGGCGCCATCGTCGAGTACCTGCTCGAGCGCTACGGCCAGGGCCGGCTGCAGCCGGCCGCGGGCAGCCCCGAGGCGCTGCGCTACCGCTACTGGCTGCACTTTGCCGAGGGCTCGGCCATGCCGCCGCTGCTGCTCAAGCTGATCTTCGACCGCGTGGCCAGCGCGCCCATGCCGTTTTTCGTCAAGCCCGTCGCGCGCGGCATCAGCCGCAAGGTGATGGATGCGATGGTGCTGCCCAATCTGAAGCGCCAGCTCGATTTCATGGAGGCCGAGCTCGGCCGCGGGGCCTGGTTTGCCGGCGACGAGCTCAGCGGCGCCGACATCATGATGAGCTTTCCGCTCGAGGCCGCGGCGCAGCGCGCCGGGCTGGATGCCTCGCGCCCGCGCCTGCACGCCTTCCTGCAGCGCATCCATGCGCGGCCGGCCTACCAGCGCGCGCTGCAGCGCGGCGGGCCCTACGCCTTCGCCTGATCGGCATCCGGCCGCAGCGGCTTTTTGCCATTCGGTCGCGCCGGCGCAAGCTGGCCGTGCGCTGTGTGGCTTAGCATTCTCCTTGCCAGCCACGATGGCGGTCGCCGTGGGCGACCCTGACCACCGGCGCAGGCAGGGAGGAAGTCAGCGTGGGAGAAGTCGCGCCGCCGCAGGCCGCGCAAGCAGGCGCGCCGTCATCGGGTGCCGCCGTTCAGGCCACCGGCCTGTCGCCTTGGCGACGCCATTGGCGGGCTGCCGTGGCCGGCCTGGCCGTGCTGTTGCTGCTGTTGCCGGCCGGTTGGCTGCTGCCGCTGCCCGGCGCCGTGCGGGCGGTGGTGCCGGGGCTGATGCTGGGCGCCGCGCTGTGGGCCCTGTGGGCGCTGTGGTGGCTGGCCCAGGCGCTGGCTGAAACCAGCCAGCAGCACCGCGGCCTGGCCCGCCGCGAGGCGCAGATGCGCAAGCTGGCCGACAACCTGCCCGACACCGTGGTGCGCATCGACCGCCAGGGCCGCCATCTGTATGCCAATGCCGCGGTGCGCGTGGCCACCGGGCTGGCGCCCGAGGCCTTCATCGGCCGCACCACGGCCGAGCTGGGCATGCCGCCCGAGCTGGTGTGCGTGTGGGACGCGCTGCTTGCGCGGGTGTTCGGCGGTGCGCCCACCGAGCGCCTGCAGTTCGACTTTCCGGGCCCGCAGGGCCAGCGCACCTGGGAGTCGCTGGTGGTGCCCGAGGTCGACGCGCATGGCAAGGTCTACAGCGTGCTGGTGATCAGCCGCGACATCACCGAGCGCCGGCGCCTGCTGGATGCGTTGCGCACCAGCGAGCGGCGCCTGGCCCACCTGCTGGACCACACGCCCGCGGTGATCTACAGCGTACGGCATCCGACGCAGGGCGCGGCCAGCTTCTGCTCGGCCAATGTCGAGCTGCTGCTGGGCCACCGGCCGCAGGATTTCCAGACCGATGCCGGCTTCTGGCAGGCCCATGTGCACCCCGACGACCTGGCGGCGGTGGCCGCGGCCATGTCCGGCGTGCAAGCCGGCGATGGCGCCACGGTGGTGGAGTACCGCTTTCGCCACCGCGACGGGCGCTGGCGCTGGCTGCGCGACGAGTTCAGGCTGGTGCGCGGCGAGGGCAATGTGCTCGAGCGCGTGGGCTCGTGCATCGACATCAGCGAGCGCCGCGAAGCCGAGGCCGAGGTACGCCGCCTGGCCGTCGAGCTGGAGCAGCGGGTGGCCGAACGCACCGAGCAGCTGCAGGCCAGCGAGCTGCGCTACCGGCGCATCTTCGAGGCCGTGCCGGTGGCCATCCAGGAGCAGGACTGGAGCGGCGCGCGGCGCGTGCTCAATGCCCTGCGCGACGAGGGTGTGAGCGATCCGGCCGCGTACCTGGCGCGCCATCCGGAGGTGGTGCGCGAATGCCTGCGCGCGGTGCGGGTGCTCAAGGTCAACCGCAAGGCCGCCGAGCTGCGCGACCTGGGCCTGCACGACGGCCAGCCGCGCACGCTGGAGCCGATGTTCGACACGCCCGAGGGCATGAGCGACTTCATCGGCGAGCTGCTGGCGCTGTGGCGCGGCGAGCGCCAGCACATCTGGCAACGCCGCCAGACCCTGCCCGACGGCCGGCCGCGCAAGCTGCTGCTGTCGATGTCGCTGCCGGCGCTGGACGACAGCAGCGACGGCACCGCCCTGGTGTGTTTCATCGACATCAGCGAGATCGACCGGCTGAACGCCCAGCTCGATGCCACCGTGGGCCACATCCGCCGCGTCAACCGCGAGCTGGAAACCTTCACCTACTCGGTCTCGCACGATCTGAAGGCGCCGCTGCGCGGCATCGACGGCTACGGCCGCCTGCTGCAGCGCGACCATGCGCAGCAGCTTGACGAGGAGGGCCGCCAGTTCCTGGGCCACATCCGCCAGGCCACCCAGCACATGGGCCAGCTGATCGACGACCTGCTGGCCTACTCGCGGCTCGAGCGGCGCAGCGTGGCGCTGGGCACGGTGGCGCTGGCACCGCTGGCACAGGCCGTGATCCAGGCCCTGCACGAGGCGGTGGCCGAGCGCGGCGCCAGCATCACGCTGAACCTGCCCGACGGCCTGCAGGCCCAGGCCGATGGCCAGGGCCTCGAGATCGCGCTGCGCAACCTGATCGACAACGCGCTGAAGTTCGGTCGCCAGGGCGTGCCGCTGACCATCGAGCTGGGGGGCGAGCAGCGCCCCGACGGCGGCGTCGCCTTGTGGGTGCGTGACAATGGCATCGGCTTTGACATGCGCTTTCAGGAGCGCATCTTCGAGATCTTCCAGCGCCTGCACCGCGCCGAGGACTACCCCGGCACCGGGGTCGGCCTGGCCATCGTGCGCAAGGCCATGGAGCGCATGGGCGGCACGGCCAGTGCCCACGGCCAGCCCGGCGCAGGTGCCGTTTTCAGGCTCGAGCTTCCAGGATCACGATGAACAAGGACAACCCCATCCTGCTGGTCGAAGACAACCCGATGGATGTCGACCTGACACTGCGTGCCTTCCGGCGGCGCAAGGTGAGCAACCCGGTCATCGTGGCCCGCGACGGCGAAGAGGCGCTGGCCTGGATTCCGCGCTGGGAGGCCGGCGAGCCGCGCCCGGTGGTGGTGCTGCTCGACCTGAAGCTGCCGCGCGTGGATGGCCTGGACGTGTTGCGCGCGTTCAAGAGCCACGCCACGCTGCGCGCGGTGCCGGTGGTGGTGCTCACCACCTCGGCCGAGCACGGCGACGTGCAGTCGGCCTACCACCTGGGCGCCAACTCCTACATCGTCAAGCCGGTCGAGTTCGAGAAGTTCATGGATGTCACCGAACAGCTCGATGTCTACTGGACGCTGGTCAACCAGTCTCCGGTCTAGGTTCTGCCCCGCGCCATGCGCATCCTGCTGCTCGAAGACGATGCGCGCGACGCCGACCTGATCGGCCGCGCACTGGCCGCGGCCGGCCTGGCCGACGGCCTGGTGCTGGCCACCACGCTGCAGCAGGCGCGCGAGATCCTGGCCGTCGCCTCTGCCGCCGTGGCAGCGGGCGGGGCGGCTGAGGCGGGCGGCTTCGACCTGCTGCTCAGCGACCTGCGCCTGCCCGACGGCCATGGCTTCGAGCTGATCGTGGCCTTGCGCGAGCAGGGCTCGCCGCTCACCGTGGTGGCGCTCACCGGCCAGGGCGACGAATCGATGGCCGTGGCTGCGTTGCGCGCCGGTGCCGACGACTACCTGGTCAAGCGCGACGACCTGCACGAGCGCCTGGGCGCCACGCTGCGGGCCGCCCATCTGCGGCGCCAGGCCGACAGCGCGCGCCGCGGCCGCACGCTGCAGCTGCTGTACGTGGAGCCGCAGGCGCTGGATGTGGACCTGGCGCGCCGCCACCTCGAGCGCCATGCGCCGCACCTGCGCCTGCAGGCGGTGCCCGACGCGGCGGCGGCGCTGGCCCTGCTGCCCGGCGATGCCTCGGCGCCCTGTGCCTACGACATCCTGCTGGTCGACTACCGCCTGCCCGGCGACAGCGGGCTCGACCTGCTGAAGACGCTGCGCGAGCAGCGCGGGCTCGACATCCCGGTGGTGCTGGCCACCGGCCAGGGCACCGAGGATGTGGCCGCCGAGGCCCTGCGCCTGGGCGCCACCGACTACCTGCCCAAGAACGCCCACCTGCTGCAGCTGCTGCCGCTGGCGCTGGAAAACGCCTATCACCGCGTGGCCGCGGCGCGCGAGCAGGCGGCCTTGCGCCGGCTGAACGCCGAGCTCGAGCAGCGCGTGGCCGAGCGCACGCAGGCGCTGCAGGCCAGCACCCGTGCGCTGGAGGCCAGCAACCGCGAGCTGGATGCCTTTGCCTACTCGGTGTCGCACGATCTGCGCGCGCCGCTGCGCGCCATCGACGGCCTGTCGTCGCTGCTGCTGCGCGACCATGCCGCGGGCGTGGACGCCGACGGCCGGCACATGCTCGAGCTGCTGCGCGGCAGCGCGCTGCGCATGGACCGCCTGATCCGCGACCTGCTGCGATTTGCCCGTGGCGCGCGCGAGCCGCTGCTGCGCAGCCCGGTGGCGGTGGGCGCGCTGGTGCAGGACTGCCTGGCCGAACATGCCGACGAGATCACCCGCCGCGGCATCGTGGTGCAACTGCCCGAGCTGCCCGATGCGCAGGCCGATGCCACGCTGCTGCGCCAGGTGTTTGCCAACCTGATCGACAACGCGGTCAAGTACACCCGCCACCAGGCGCAGCCGCGCATCGAGTTCAGCGCCGAGCCGCTGGCCGGGGGCGGCCTGGCCTACGCGGTGCGCGACAACGGCGCCGGCTTCGACATGCGCTACGCCGGCAAGCTGTTCGGCGTGTTCCAGCGCCTGCACCGGGCCGACGAGTTCGAGGGCACGGGCGTGGGCCTGGCCATCGCTGCGCGCATCATCGAGCGGCACGGCGGCCACATCCGCGCCGAGGCCGCGGTGGGGCAGGGCGCGTATTTCGTGTTCAGCCTCAACGCGCCAGCTGCTGCCACAGAAAGCTGAACTCGAGCGCCAGCATGTCGGCCTTCTGGGCGTTGTCGGCGGCGCCGCCGTGGCCGCCCTCGATGTTCTCGTAGTACAGCGCCTCGTGGCCCCGCTCGACCAGGCGGGCGGCCATCTTGCGCGCATGGCCCGGGTGCACGCGGTCGTCGCGCGTGCTGGTGGTGAACAGCAGCTTGGGCAGCTTGCGGGTGCTGGCCGCCGGCACGTTCTGGTAGGGGCTGTAGCGCGAGATCCAGGCCCATTCGTCGGGCTTGTCGGGGTCGCCGTACTCGGCCATCCAGCTGGCGCCGGCCAGCAGCCGGTGGTAGCGGCGCATGTCGAGCAGCGGCACCTGGCAGACCACGGCATTGAACAGCTCGGGCCGCTGCAGCATCACCGCGCCGACCAGCAGGCCGCCGTTGCTGCCGCCTTCGATGCCCAGGTGGCGCGGGCTGGTGATCTTGTGCGCGATCAGGTCCTCGGCCACGGCGGCAAAGTCGTCGTAGCTTTTTTGTTTGTTGGCCTTGGTGGCGGCCTGGTGCCAGGCCGGCCCGAACTCGCCGCCGCCGCGGATGTTGGCCACCACCAGCACGCCGCCATGGGCAAACCAGGCCTGGCCGAAGCCGGCCGAATACCAGGGCCGCTGCGCGACCTCGAAACCGCCGTAGCCGTACAGCAGCGTGGGGTTGCGGCCATCGGCCACGGCGCCCTGCGGCCAGACCACGAAGTAGGGCACGCGGGTGCCGTCGCGGCTGCTGGCAAAGCGCTGCTCCACGCGCATGCCGGCGGCGTCGAAGAAGGCCTTGCGCGCCTTCATCGGCTCGCGAGCGTCGCGGCCGGTGCGGCCCAGCATCAGCGAATCGGGGGTCAGGAAATCGGTGTAGCTGAGCCAGTAGCTCTCGCCCAGCGCGTCCTGGGCCAGCAGCGGGTCGTGCAGCGCGCTGGCGCTCAGGCTGCCGGGATAGGGCGTGGCCACCTCGCGGCGGCTCCAGCGCTCGCCATCGCGGCGCCATTCCTCGAGCCGGCCGGCCACGTTGTCCATCACGTTGAGCAGCACATGGCTGCGCGTGGTGCTGTGGCTGGCCAGCGAGCGGGTGGCGCTGGGCTCGAACAAGGCCTGCCAGGCCACCGGGCGGCCGGCCAGCAGATCCTGGGCGCTGCCCACCAGCAGGGCGCCAGCCGGCCAGCGGCGGTCGGCCGGGCGCCAGTCGCTGCGCAGGCTGACCAGGGCCTGGTCGCGCCAGAAGTCGAGCTCGGCATCGCTGGGCAGGTCGATGCGCGCCAGCGTGCCGTCGGGCCGCAGCAGCGACATCTCGGCGTTGTAGAAGTCGGTGGCGCGCGAGAACACGGTGCGCTCGAAGCCCGGCGTGCGATCGACCGAGACCGCCACGCTCACATCGCTGGCCAGGCCCTCGAACACCAGCGGTGCCTTGGCCAGCGGCGTGCCGCGCGCCCAGCGGCGGATGACCCGCGGGTAGCCCGAGTCGGTGAGCGAGCCGGGGCCGAAATCGCTGCCCACGTACAGCGTGTCGGCGTCGGCCCAGCTGACCCGGCTCTTGGCCTCGGGCAGGCTGAAACCGCCTTCGGCCGGCGGCACGAAGCGCTTGTCGACGGTGTCGTACTCGCGCACCACGGTGGCGTCGGCGCCGCCGCGCGACAGGCTGATCAGGCAGCGGCGGTAGTCGGGGCCGAGCGCGGTGGCGCCGGCCCAGACCCAGTTCTCGCCCTCGGCCTTGGCCAGGGCGTCGAGGTCGATCACCGTCTCCCAGGCCGGGCTGTCCTTGCGAAACTCGACCAGCGTGGCGCGGCGCCACAGGCCGCGCGGGTGCTGGGCATCGCGCCAGACGTTGTAGAACCAGTCGCCGCGCCGGGCCACGGCCGGAATGCGGTCACGCGAGTCGAGGATGGCGCGCAGCCCGCTGCGGGTGGTGGCAAAACGCGGGTGCGCCTCCAGCACCGCGCGGGTGGCGGCGTTGCGCTCGCGCACCCAGGCCAGCGCGCGCTCGCCCTGCACGTCTTCGAGCCACAGGTGGGGGTCGTCGGTGGGGTCGGGCGTGGCGGCTTGGGCAGTGCTCATGGGCAGGCTCGGACCGGCCAGCGCCGGCAGCGATAAAAGCAGGTGGCGGCGGGTCAGCGTGGGCATTCAGGCCTCGCCGCCCCACAGCGCCTGGGGCGTGATCTCGACGTTGTGGCTGTCGTCGTTGACCCAGACATGGCCGTCCTGCACCGTGACGGTCAGGCGCATCGCGCGGCTGGCCATCGCTGCCAGGGCCTGGCTCTGGTCGGCCGGGATCTGCCAGACCTTGAGGTTGCCCAGGCGGGTGATCTTGTTGGCGATGCCGGCAAACCAGATCGGCGTGCTGTTGGCATAGGCGTAGATCACCACCCGGTCGGCGCGGCCGCAGGCCTTGGACAGGCGCCGCTCGTCGGGCTGGCCCACCTCGATCCACTGCAGCAGCTGTTCGGACAGGTCCTTGTGCCACAGGTCGGGCTCGTCGGTGTCGGACAGGCCGCGGGCAAACTGCAGCGTGCCGTTCAGGTCATCGGCTGGCAGGTTCAGCGCAAAGGCCAGCACCCGCACCATCAGGCGCTCTTCGGTCTCGCTGGGGTGCAGGGCCAGGGTCAGTGCATGCTCGCCGTAGACATGGCGGTCCATGTCCGAGAGCTGCAGCGTGGCCTTGTAGATCGTGGACTTGAGTGCCATCGGGAAAGCGGGGCGGGCCAGGGCGTGGGAAAGGCGCGACTGTGCCACAGCTGCCTCGCGCGGCAGCGGCGGGCGGCCGGGCGATGGCCGTGCCGTGCCGGGCAGCGCTCAGGCCGGCTGGTAGGCCAGGCGCACGTAGATCGGCGCAAAGGGCTCGGCCTGGGTGATCTCGAGCAGGCGCTCACGCGCCAGTTCAAGCATGGCGATGAAGGTCACCACCATCACCGGCACGCCGCGCGTGGGGTCGAACAGGTCTTCGAACTCGACGAAGCGCCGGCCCTGCAGCGTGCGCAGCACGATGCTCATGTGCTCGCGCACGCTGAGCTGCTCGCGGCTGATGCGGTGGTGCTGGTTCAGGCGGGCGCGCTTGAGGATGTCGCCCCAGGCCTCGCGCAGGTCGACCACCGCCACATCCGGAAAGCGCGGCTTCAGGCTTTGCTCGATGTGCACCTCGGCGCGCAAAAAGTCGCGGCCGATCACCGGCAGCTGATCAAGCCGCGCCGCGGCCAGCTTCATCTGCTCGTATTCGAGCAGGCGCCGCACCAGCTCGGCGCGCGGGTCGGCCGCCTCATGGCCGTCGTCGCTCTTCTTGGGCGGCAGCAGCATGCGCGACTTGATCTCGATCAGCATCGCGGCCATCAGCAGGTATTCGCTGGCCAGCTCGAGGTTGCGCTGGCGGATCTGGTCGACATAGGCCAGGTACTGGCGCGTCACGTCGGCCAGCGGGATGTCGAGGATGTTGAAGTTCTGCTTGCGGATCAGGTACAGCAGCAGATCGAGCGGGCCTTCGAAGGCCTCGAGAAAGACCTCCAGCGCATCCGGCGGGATGTACAGGTCCTGCGGCATGGCGAACAGCGGTTCGCCATACAGCCGCGCCACCGCGACATGGTCGACCGGCAGCGTGTCGGTGTCGGGTGCGGCGGCCGGGCGGCCGTCGTCGGCGGGCTGCGGCTGCGGGTCGGGCAGGGGCACGGCGGCAGGGGGGCGTTTCAACGGGCCTTCAGCGGGCGCGGTGTGGGCACGGGGCAGGCCTGGCGCTCGGCGCAGCCGGCCGGCGATGCGGCAGGGCGCTCAGCGGGCCGCGTTCTTGGGGCGGCCGAAGTACACGTAGGCGCCTTGCGGCACGCGTGCATCCTGGTAGTCGGCCTGCGCCTGGCGGTCTTGCTCGCGATCCCACAGCAGGCTGCGGCCGGCGCGCTGCTCGGCTTCCAGCGTCGGCTTCTTGGCCTTCAGGTCATTGATGAACTGCGTGGCGTCGGACTGGTAGTGCTTCCAGAAGAGCGGCATGGTGGGGCTCGGTTCGGGGGCAGGCGCGGCCTGCGGGTCAACCCGCGATTGTAGGCCCCGGCCCAGGTGGCCAGAGGCCGGGCCAGGCGGTCTGGCATGGCACCATCGCCCGCATGTCGCATGAAGTCGAGTTGAAGTTCCGCATCCCCGCCGCCAGGCTGGCGGCCGTGCGGCGTGCGGTGGCCACGGCCAGCGCCAGGCCGCTGGCCCTGGCGGCCCGCTACATGGAAACCGCCGACGGCGACCTGGCCCGCGCCCGCGTGGCGTTGCGCCTGCGCCAGGAAGGCGACAGCTGGGTGCAGACGCTCAAGGCCGAGGGCCGCGTGGCCTTGCAGCGCCTGGAGCACAACGTGGTGCTGGCCGCGGCGGGGCCGCAGGCGGCGCACACGCCCCCCGGGCTGGACATCGCCCGCCACGACGGCAGCCCGGCCGGCGCGCGCCTGCGCGAGGTGCTGGCGGGCGCGCGCAACGCCACGCTGCGCGAGCATTACGCCACCCAGGTGCAGCGCACCTGGCGCCACGTGCGCCACCAGGGCGCGGTGATCGAGCTGGCGCTCGACGAGGGCGAGATCCGCGCCGGCGGCCTGGTGCTGCCGGTGTGCGAGATCGAGTTCGAGCTGATCCAGGGCGACACGCCGGCCCTGCTCGACCTAGCCGCGCGCTGGAGCGCGCGTTTCGGCCTGTGGCTGGATGTGCGCAGCAAGAGCGAGCGAGGCCACGCGCTGGCCCACCAGGCGCGGCAGGCCGAGGCCCTGGCCGCGCCGCCCGGCGCAGGCCTGGCCGTCAGCCCGCCCACCAAGGCGCGGCGCCTGACACTCGAGTCCGGCTGCAGCGCGCGCGCCGCGGTGGCGGCCATGCTGGGCGAGGGCCTGCAGCAGTCGCTGGCCAATGCCAGCCAGATCGCCGATGGCCAGTGGCAGCCCGAGCACCTGCACCAGCTGCGCGTGGGCCTGCGCCGCCTGCGCACCGTGCTGCGCCTGTACCGCACCCTGCTGCCGGGCCTGGACGCCCCACTCGCGGCTGCGGTGGCACAGCTGTTCACCCGCCTGAGTCAGGCCCGCGACCGCGACGTGCGCGCTGGCTGGCTGTGGCCCGCGCTGCAAGCCGCCGGCGCGCCGGCGCTGGCCCAGCCCGAGCCAGCCGCAGGCAGCGCCGACCTGCCAGCCCTGCTGTGTGCGGCCGACACCCAGGCGCTGTGGCTGCGGCTGCTGGCGCTGAGCTTGCCGGCGTCCGCGGCTTTGGGCACCGATGCCACGACCGATGCCACCACGCAGCCGCTGCGCGACACCCTGGCCCGGGCACTGCGCCACCTGCTGCGCCAGGTGCGGCGCGACGCCCAGGCCTTTGCCACGCTGGACGACGCCGCGCGCCACCGCCTGCGCCGGCGCATCAAGCGCCTGCGCTACGCCACCGAGCTGAGCGTCAGCCTGTGGCCGGCACGGCCGCTGGCGCGCTTCGTCGATGCGCTGCAAGCCGCCCAGGGCCCGCTGGGCGAACTGAACGACGCCGTCGTGGCCGCCGCGCATTGCCGCGCGCTGGCGGCGCAGCAGCCCGAGGCCTGGTTCGCCGTGGGCTGGCTGGCGGCCCGCCACGATGCCGCCGTGGCGGCCTGTACCGAGCCGATGGCTGCGCTGGCAGAGTTGCGCGGCCCCTGGGCGCGCTGAGGCCCGCGAGCGCAGGCGCCGCCGCCTGACCGCGTGCGCGCAGCTACAGCAGGCTGGCCTGCTGCACGCTGGCCGGCACCGGCCGCAGCCGCTGCAGGTACAGCAACTCGGCCAGCGTGCCGCCCTGGCCCTGCCACTCCACCACCAGGTCCTCGCCCAGCAGCACGTAGTGCCAGGGGCGCTCGCTGCGCTGCGCCGCGGGCAGGGCGCTGATGCGCTCGCACCAGGCCACGGCGGCGCGGCGCTTGCGCTGTACGTTGGGGTGGCTCACCTGGTCCTGGGCCTTGGTCTCCACCAGCCAGATGCCCTCGGCCGTGCGCACCAGGAAGTCGGGCGAGTAGTAGGCCGGCAGGCCGTCCTCCTTCACGTAGCGCAGGCGCACGAAGTGGTGCCGCGTCTCGCTGATCTTGCAGAAGGCCTGCACGCCGGCATCGGCCTGGGCCCACTGGATGAAGCGCCGCTCCAGCCCGCCCTTGTGCGTGGGGTAGGGCAGGCGGGTGTAGATGCACTTGCTCACCGGCACCGACGCGCTCTCGCGCACGGTCAGCGCGGGCACCTCCGACAGGCGGCGGTGCATCACCTCGGCCGCCCCCACGGCGCGCGGCTGGGCCGATTGCACCAGCGCCATCGCGAACACCCGGGTGATGTGCTCGACCACCGGCGTCAGCAGCAGCAGGCGCCAGTCCTCGTTGGCCAGCGGGTTGAAGTCGGTGCCGAACAGCCGCGTCCACACATAGTCGTCCAGCCAGCCGGTCAGCTCGGCCGTGTCCACCTGCCGGTACGGCGTGGCCACGTGCGAGGCCACCTTGCCGGTCTTGGGCAGGGGCTGGCTCAGGGCCTGGCCGATGCGCCGGGTCAGCCGCGCCAGGTAGTCGTTGTAGCCGCCCACGCTCATCACCGCACCATCCACGCGGTAGCCGCCGAACAGCGTGCTGCTCTGCAGGTCCTGCGAGATGAACTGGTCACCGCGGCCCAGCATGTGGCGCAGCTGGTCGAGGCCGAAGTCGGTGAACGGCGGCAGCGCGGCGATGTCGGGCGGCGCGCTGTCCAGCACCTCGTCGGCCTCGCGCACGATGAAGGGCACGGCGAAGTCGAAGGGCTCGTAGCCCTCGCGCAGGCCGGCCAGCATCACGTCGCCGGTGCTGCTGCCGTCGTCGTCGCCATCGCCCGCGCTGTGGCCCACCAGGCCGTCCGCCATCAGCTCGTCATAGAAGTGCTGGAAGGCCGGATGCTCGACGATGGACAGGATGTCGATCAGGCTGTGCGGCTCCTGGCCGTCGCTGATGCGCTGGCGGTTCTCGCGCTTGATGTCGTCGAACTCGGGTTCGCGCCACATCAACCGCAGGCCGCGGCCGATGGTCTGCTCCAGCAGGATCTGCGCCTGGCTGGAGCGCAGCGGCACGATGACGCAGATGTTGTTGACGTCAAAGCCCTCGCGCAGCATCAGCACGCTGACGATCACCTTGGGGCTGGCATGGCGGTCCACATCGAACAGGCGGTCGCGCACCTGGGCCCATTCCTTCTCGCCCAGCTCGGCCTTGCGGCCGGAGTCGATGGTGGTCGCCTCGTCCTCGGCCAGTCCTTCGTCGCGCAGGAACGCGGCCACCAGCGGCGACACCGCCGTGTCCTCGCACACCACCAGCATCTTGGGGTGGCGGCCCGGCGCCACGCGGGCGAAGTCGGCCTCCAGCCGGCGCAGCTTGTGCAGGCCGGCGCGCAGCATCACGCGCTGGCCGTCGCTGAGCGCCAGCTCGCCGGCGGCATCGCGCTCGGCGGTGAAGGCGAGCGGCAGGGCGCCGATCTCCTTGCGCCGGTCGAGCACCAGCGACTTCACCAGGCCGGCGCGCATCGCATCCTTCAGGTCGAAGTCGGTGACGATGTGCGGGAAGTACAGCTTGCGTCGGTTCCTGGCCGTGCCCACGTCGTTGTACGGCGTGGCCGAGAAGTCCACCTGCATGAAGCGCCGGCCCTTGGCCTCGGTGATGCGGCCCAGGCTTTTCTGCCACTCCACCTCGGTGACCTCGCCCTCGCGCCGCACCTCGTGGATGTGGTGGGCCTCGTCGTTGAACACCATCAGTTCGGGCAGGGCGGCCAGGTGCTCCAGCACATGGCCGCGGGCATGGCGGCGGTCCAGCACGTCCAGCGCATTGCCGGTGGCGCGGCCGGGCGTCAACGGCAGCACCTGGGCCACCACGCGGTGGGCCTCGGCCACGGCCACGCCGGCGTCGACCGCCCCGTCCTGTGCGGCCTCGTCGATCTCCTCGTCCTCGGCACCCGTCAGCAGATGCCAGTTGGTGACGGCCAGCAGGCCGTTGCCGGTGGTCTTCAAGCCGATCTCGGTCTTGGCGCAGACATTGCCGCGCACGAAGGCCAGCACCGCGTCGCGGTGCGGCTCGGGGATGAAGAGGTCGGCGTGGCGCGCCAGGTCGGCGGTGGCGAAGTCGCGCTCGCCGGTGGCCGAGCCCGGCACACGCCGGCCGCAGAAGGCGTCCAGCAGCCGCTCGTAGACGATGAGCCCCGGCGCCACCACCATGAAGTGCCGGGTGAAGCGCGGGTCGTCGCGGCCCTCGGCCAGCGCCGCGTTCTTGTTCAGCAGCTGCCACACCAGCAGGGCCTGCAGCACCCAGGTCTTGCCGGTGCCGGTGGCCATCTTCAGGCAGTACTTGGGGTGGCCGGGCCGGCCCGGCAGGCGGGCATCGGCCAGCAAGGCCTCGGGCACCAGGGCCTCGTACAGCGCCGGCAGCGAGGCCGCGCCCAGCACCTCGTGCGCCACGATCACGTTCAGGATGGCCTGGCGCTGGCCGGCGTGGAAGTTCAGGCCCTGGCGGGCCGCCACCATGTCCTCGCCGAACCACGCATGCAGCAGCTCGGCCGTGACCGGGGTGACCTGCTCGAACAACGGCGCCGTGCCCAGCGCCAGCCCCCGGGTGAGCCCCTGCGTGTGCGCGGTCAGTGCGGCCGACAGGGCCAGCGGGTTCGAGGCCGGCGCGGGCGTGGCGGCGGGCCGGCTCATGCCCGGTGCTCCGGCACGACCTGCACCACCTCGGACTCGAAGCCGAACACGTCCACCACCCGCACGCACACGCGTCGCACGCCGGGTCGCCGAGGTACCTGCAACTGGGCCGCGGTCACCACGCGGTAGGCGTCGGCATCGTTGGCGGTGTTGCCGCGGTAGTCCTGCCACACCGAGCGGAACAGCTCACCGTCGTAGTCGGGATCCACCGCCCAGTACTCCACCAGGGCCAGCGGATCGTCGTTCACCACCGCCTGCAGCTTCTGGCGGTTGGCGTCGTCGAGGTTGATGGCCTCGGGCGACAGCAGCACGTAGTTCTTCAGCCGCACGTCGAGCTGTTCCATCGCGGGGCCGTCTTCCGCCGCCGGCAGGGCCTGGCGCCGGACCGGATGCAGCGTGAGGTACTGCAGCGACGAGAAGCGCACCTGGCCGCGCAGCTTGTCGACGCTGCCCTTCTTCTTCAGCCGGTCGAGCAGGTCGGGCGGGATCACCAGCACCTCCAGCCGGCTGTCGTTCAGCGCGGTCATCACCTCGCCGATGGCCGGCTCGAAGTTCCAGCCCAGAACCACCACGCGGTCCCAGCCGCCCAGCAGGCTGTCGCGCAGCGCCACGGCCTTCTTCAACGTGGCCGTGCCGGTGAGCTTGTTGGGCGAATCGGCCAGCACCAGGGTCTTGCTGCCGCGCCCGGCGCCGGCGCGGAAGCCGGCGATCTGGCCCAGGTTGCGCGACGGGTTGTCCTCGGGCGGCAGCGGCAGCGCGCCGTACAGCGACAGCACGATCTGCGCCAAGTCGCCAATGCGGAAGTCGCGGCCCAGCGTGGCTTTGGCCACTTCCACGTGGTAGTCACCCACGGCCTGGTAAAGGAATGGGCCAGCGTTCTGGTCGATCAGGCGCTTGCGCATGATCATGCAGGCGGGCTTGCCAATGTCAGTTGTCACCCAGCGCCGGCCCATGCGTTCAGCGGTCGCCGCACTGGTGCCAGAGCCGCCGTTGAAGTCCGCCACGATGCCATTTGGTGGGCATGATGCGCTGATGATCCGTTCAAGCAGCTTCTCGGGCTTCTGGGTGCCGTAGTCAGCCTTTTCGGCCGACCATCCGCGAAGCATGCTGATGTCGTCCCACCAAGAACCGACCTGTACACCCTTGGACTCGTCCAGGTACTTCTTCTGCATCGGCACCGTGCCTGGATTGGTTTGCACCACGAGACCTGCATCGATCAGCGATTGCATGCGTTCGCGCGAGTAGCGCCAGGCCCTGCGCACTCCAAAGACCTCGTACACCGGGTTGCCCTTTGCCTCACCCCCCGGCCCCAGCATGTTCTCCAACTTGTAGCGCCGGCCATCGGCATCGCGGTGCTTGTAGAAGTCGTCGACGTAGCTGGTCGACAGTGGCAGGAAGATCGGTTTCCAGTAACGCGGCGCGGACTTCTGGAAGAACAGGATCGTGTCGTGGACGCGCGAGAAGTGCTGGCTGCCCTGCGTGGCATCGCCTTTGGCATCACTACGCTTCCAGACGATCTCGTTGACGAAGTTGTCCTTGCCGAAGATCTCGTCCATCACCAGCTTCACGTAGTGGCCCACGTGCCAGTCCAAGTGCACGTAGATCGAGCCGGTGTCGGCCAGCAACTCGCGCATCAGCACCAGCCGCGGCGTGATCATGGCCAGGTACGACACCGTGCCGTCGGCCCAGGTGTCGGAGTAGGCGAACTGTTCGATCACGGTCGGCCGCTGCTCCAATTCCACGCCCGGCAGCGTGACCTTGGTGCGGTAGTCGGCCTTGGAGTCGAAGGGCGGGTCGATGTAGATCAGGTCCACCCGGCCGCGCAGCGACGGGGTTTGCGCATCGCCGGCCAGCAGGGCCGCCATCACCTGCAGGTTGTCGCCGTACACAAGACGGTTGGCCCAGGCCGGCTCTTGACCCGTGGTTGCCCAGTGCGTCTGGCGGGATTGCTGGGCGATCCAGTCGGTGGCCGCGGCGTCGCGGCTGGGCAGCACCCACTCGCGGGTCTGCAGGCTCACGCGCTGGCGGCTTTCCAGGCTTTCGAGGATGCGTTCGGCCTGGCGGCGGCCGTTGGCCACGATGTCGGGCAGTTGCTCCAGCAACGACTTGGGCATGAGTCAACGCAGCAGCCAGATCGGTCTGGCTGCCGAAATCAAGTGAAACTTGATTTGATTATCAAGTGAAATGATGGTCTGGGCGCGACGGCTGTCTAGCGTCGCTGAATGAGCGAGAAGAGCGAGTTCAGCAGCCGGTTGCGGGCCGCCTTGGCATCGGCTGGCTACGAGCAGAGCGCCGCGGTGATCGAGCACGAGTTCAACGTGCGCTGGTGGGGCGGCAAGCCCATCAGCCAGCAGGCCGCCTGGAACTGGCTGAACGGCAAGTCCATCCCCACGCAGGACAAGCTGCAGACCCTGGCCGAATGGCTGAAGATCGAGCCGCAGGTGCTGCGTTTCGGGGAACAGGTGGCCGTGTCGGTGCGCGAGTACAGCAAGCGCTGGGACGAGCAGATGGGCCTGCCGGAGCGCGAGGTTCTGGACACCTACCTGCGCCTGCCCAGCCAGCAGCGGCTGCTGCTGCGCGATGTGATCCTGACCTACGCCAAGGTCTACCTTACCGACGAGGCACCGTTCTCGCCGCCAAGCGCGCCGCGCAGGCGCAGCGGCGGGCGTTGATCAGCCAGCCGCCGTGGTGCCGGCGTCGGCCCGTGCCGGCGTGATCAGGGCCGCATCGGCCACGCTGGGCACGATCTGCTCGGCGCCGATCTCGGCCTCGAAGCCCGAGCGCCGCACCAGGCCCAGCGGCTGCGGGTTCACGTTGGCCAGCACCAGGGCCGCGCCCTGGCGCTGCAGCGCGCCGTGCAGCTGGCGCAGCGCGTCCAGGCCCGAGGTGTCCATCGAGATCAGGCGGTGCATCTCCAGCACCACCGCCCGGGTGCCGGCCGGCACCTGGCTGGGCAGCCGCTCGATCTTGCCCACCGCGCCGAAGAACAGCGAGCCAAACAGCTCGAAGGCCACCACGCCGGGCGGCAGCGGCGCGGCACTGGCATGCGGCTGCACCGTGAACAGCGTGCTCATGCGGTAGATGAAGAAGCCGCAGGCCATCAGCAGGCCCATCTCCACCGCCACGGTCAGGTCGAACACCACGGTCAGCACAAAGGTGCCCAGCAGCGTGGCGCGGTAGGGCAGCAGAAAGTGCCTGAGCCGCGCGAACTCGCGCCACTCGCCCATGTTCCAGGCCACGAACAGCAGGATGCCGGCCAGCGCCGCCAGCGGCACATGCAGGGCCAGCGGCGCGGCCACCAGCACCACCGCCAGCAGCGTGGCAGCGTGCACGATGCCGGCCACCGGCGAGGCCGCACCTGCGCGCACATTGGTCACCGTGCGGGCGATCGTGCCGGTGGCCGGAATGCCGCCGAAAAACGGCGTCACCAGATTGGCCAGGCCCTGGGCCATCAGCTCCTGGTTGGGGTCGTGGCGGGCATGCTGCGGCGCCAGGTTGTCGGCCACGCGGGCGCACAGCAGCGACTCGATGGCGCCCAGCAGCGCGATGGTGATGGTGGGAATCACCAGCAGCTTGGCCGTGGCCCAGCTCAGCTCGGGCAGCGCGAACTGCGGCAGCGCCTGCGGAATGCCGCCAAAGCGGCTGCCGATGGTCTCGACCGGCAGGCCCAGCAGCAGCGTGGCCAGCGTGGCCAGCACCAGCGCCACGATGGTGCCCGGCACATGCGCGGCCAGGCGCCGCGCGCGGGCCGGCAGGCCCACCGGGCCCACCGGCATGGCATACGACTTGGGCCACAGCACCACCAGCGCCAGGCAGGCCAGGCCGACCAGCAGCGCGGCCGGGTTCAGCGTGTGGGCCTGGCGCGCCAGCACCGCGATCTGGCTGAAAAAATCGCCCGGCATCTTGTCGATGGCCAGGCCCAGCAGGTCTTTCACCTGGCTCAGGCCGATCAGCACCGCGATGCCGTTGGTGAAGCCGATGACGATGGACACCGGGATGTAGCGCACCAGCGCGCCCAGCCGCAGCCAGCCCATCAGAAACAGCAGCACGCCGGCCAGCGAGGTGGCGATCAGCAGGTTGGCCAGGCCGTAGCGCTCGATGATGCCGTAGACGATGACGATGAAGGCCCCGGCCGGGCCGCCGATCTGCACCTGCGAGCCGCCCAGCGCCGAGATCAGGAAGCCGGCGATGATGGCCGTGAACAGCCCCGCCTCGGGCTTGACGCCGCTGGCGATGGCAAAGGCCATGGCCAGCGGCAGGGCCACGATGCCCACCGTGAGGCCGGCGCCCAGGTCGGCGGCGAACTGCTGCCGCGAGTAGCCGCTCAGCGTGTCGAGCAGGCGGGGACGGAAGGGGTGGAGCGGAACTCGAACTGGCATGCAGCCTCCGGCGCAGTGTGGCGATGAGCGACAGCTTTGCGCGCCGGAGGGCCACCATGCTGGATGCGTGCCAGGTAGCGGCGGCGCGCCGACGGATGCGCCGTGCGAAGGCCGACAACAGGGCGGGCGGGCATGGTTCACAAATGCTATCACCGGCCCTTGCGCCTGCCGGGCACGGCCCGCGAAGCCGACGAGGCGTTCACATAGGTCAAGCCGCCAGAGCGGTTTGCCGATACGATGCACTTCAGCCCGCGGCTGCACCGCAGGCTGCGGGCGCGCACATGCTGAATACGGTGGTGGTGGTCGACGACAGCGACGTGGATCTGCTCTTCGCTCGCATCATGCTGGAGCGGGCGGGTGTGGTGGCGCGCCTGATCACCTTCGACTCGGCCGGCAAGGCGCTCGACTTCCTGGCCAGTACCCAGCCCGAGGCGGCGGCGGTCGACCTGATCCTGCTCGACATCCACATGCCCGGCATGAACGGCTTCGAGTTCCTGGCCAGCCACGAGCGGGCCTGTGCCGAGCGCGGCCAGGCCGCGGTGCCGGTGGTGATGCTGAGCTCCTCGCCCGATCCCGCCGACCGCGCCCGCGCAGCCCAGCACCGCTGCGTGTCGGGCTACCTGGTCAAGCCGCTCGATCTGGAGGCCGCGCGTGCGCTGGCGGTGGTGCGCTGATGAACGGCCGTTGTGCGCCGGGCTGCTGGCCGTGGCATTGCATGCGTGGCTTGCGCTGGGCGGGCCGGCGGCGCAGGCCGCGCCGGCAGGCCCGGGCGCCGATACCGGCAGCAGCAGCTCCAGCAGCAGCGTAGCCACGCCCGCCACCGCGCCAGCGGCGGCCGACGAGTTGACGGCCGCGCAGCGCCAATGGCTGGCCAGCCGTCAGCCGGTGCGCTTTGGCCCCGAGCGCGACTACGGGCCCTTCGTGTTCGTGCGCCCCGACGGCCAGCTCGATGGCCTGTCGGTCGACATGCTGCGCCTGGTGCAGGCGCGCACCGGGCTGGTGGTGGCCCAGCAGCCGGCAGCGCCGCTGCGCGAGTTGCTGGCCGCCGCGCGCAACCGGCAGATCGACCTGATCTCGTCGCTGCGGCCCACACCCGAGCGCGCGCAGTTTCTGCGCTTCAGCCAGCCCTATGTGGCGGTGCCGGCGGTGCTGGTGCGGCGCGCCACCGATGCGGTGCGTCCGCTGGCCGAGCTGGCCGGCGTGCCGGTGGCCCTGGGCGAGGGCTATGCGGTCGAGTCGGTGATGCGCCAGCGCTACCGCCAGGTGCGCTGGGTGGCCCTGGCCGACGATGCCGTGGCGCTGGCCGCGCTGCAGCGTGGCGAGGTGCAGGCGGTGGTGGCCGATGTGGCCAGCGTGGCCTTCATCAGCCGCACGCAGCGCATGGGCGGGCTGCGTGTGGATGGCCCGGTGGGCTTCGAGTACCAGCTCAGCTTCGCGGTGCGTGCCGACTGGCCCGAGCTGGTGGACATCATCAACCGTGGCATCCGGCGGGTGGGCCCGCGCGAGCGGCAGCGGGTGCTCGACCAGTGGCTGACCCCACTGGCGGTGGACGACGGCGAGCCACCGGCCGCCGTGCTGTGGGGACTGGCGCTGCTGGCGCTGGCGCTGCTGGCGGCGGCGGGCCTTTGGTTGAAACGGCGGGCCACACGTCCCGGCAGGAGCGCCGGTGCCTGATCGCGGCCCGGACTTCGATCTGCTGCTGCCGCCCCCGGCCGATGCCGCCGCGGCCGAGGTGGGCGGCGGCTTCCCCGATCAGGCCGAACCCGCCTGGCCCTTGCCGGCGCTGCTGCTGCTGCTGGTGCTGGGTTACGGCGCCGCCGCCATGCTGTCGATCGCGCTGAGCCGCGAGCCGGGCTCGGTGGCCAACGTCTGGTACGCCAACGCGCTGGCCGCCGTGCTGCTGGTGCGGCAGCCCTTGCGGCACTGGCCCTGGCTGCTGGCCGGCGCCGGCCTGGCCAACATGGTGGCCAATGGCTGGTGGGGCGACGGCTGGTCCTTGATCGGCCTGCTGCTGCTGCCCAATCTGCTGGAGGTGGCGCTGGCCGGCTGGCTGCTGCGCCGCGCCGGCCTGACGCATGCGCCGCTGCGCACGCCGGCGGTGCTGCTGCGCGTGCTGCTGCGCGGCGCCTTGCTGCCGCAACTGGTGGCTGCCACGCTGGTGGGCTTGCTGTTTCGTGTGCTCGGCCGGCCCGACGCCGGCCTGGTGGCCCTGACCTGGCTGGAGGGCAGCGCCATCGGCGCGGTGTCGGTGCTGCCCTTGGGCCTGAGCCTGGCGCGGCAACCGTGGGTGGTGCTGGGCGACATGCTGCGCGATACCCGCGCCCTGGTCCTGTTGCCGCTGGCGGTGGGCCTGGCCCTGCTGTGCATGGCCAGCATGCCGTACCCCTTTGTGTATGTGGCGCTGCCGCTGATTGCCGCGGCCATGCTGCTCGACAGCGCCGCGGTGGCGCTGCTGACGCTGGTGGTGTCGCTCACCGTGGCCACGGCGCTGGGCACCGGGGTGCTGCTGCCGCCGCCGGCCACGGCCGAGTGGGAGCTGGGCCTGGTGTACCTGGCGGTGGCCGCCGTGCTGGTGCCGGCGCTGCTGCTGTCGGCCGCGGTCACTGCCTGGCGTGCCGACAACAACCGCCTGCGCCAGCGCAGCGCCGAGCTCGAGCAGGCGCATGCCGGGTTGCGCCAGTTCGTGCATGCGGCCTCGCACGATCTGCGCGGGCCGCTGAACGCCATCACCCAGTTCAATGCGCTGGTGCAGGCCGACCATGGCGCCGCGCTGCCGGAACAGGCTCGCGTCTGGCTGGCCGTGGTGGACGCCGAGGCGGTGCGCATGCGCGGCCTGCTGGACGATGTGCTGCAGTACGCCCAGGTGCAGCGCCTGTCGCTGCCGCCGGCGGTGGCCGTGCCGCTGGATGCCGTGCTGGCCAGCCGCCTGGCGGCGCTGCCGCCACCGCTGCGCGCCTGCGTGCAGGTGGCTGCGCTGCCGGTGGTGGCCGGGCACGGGCCCTCGCTGGAGCTGCTGTTCGAGCACCTGCTGGCCAATGCGCTGAAGTTCGTGCCGCCGGGCTGCCCGCCGCAGGTGCGGGTGCTGGCCGCCGTGCACGAAGGCTGGGCCACGGTGTCGGTGATCGACCAGGGCATCGGCATGGCCCCGGACGCGATGGCGCGGCTGTTCAAGCCCTTCCAGCGCCTGCAGCGCCATGCCGATTACCCCGGCACCGGCCTGGGCCTGGCCATTTGTCAGCAGCTGGTCACCGCACTGGGCGGCGAGATCGTGCTGCGCTCGCGGCCGGGGCAGGGCACGCGGGTGCTGGTGCGCCTGCCCTTGTGGGCCGCCGAGGGGCCGTCGGCGCCCTGAGGCCGCCGCCGTGCGGGCCACGGCGCGCTGTGCGCTGCGCGGCCGCGATCAGCGGATGCGCATGCCCGGCACGGCGCCGGCGTGGGGCTCGAGGATGAAGATGCCCGGCGTGGTTTTTTCGTCGGCGTGGCTGGCGGCCAGCACCATGCCTTCGCTGAGGCCGAACTTCATCTTGCGCGGTGCCAGGTTGGCCACCATCACGGTGAGCTTGCCCACCAGGGCGGCCGGGTCGGGGTAGGCGCTGCGGATGCCGCTGAAGACGTTGCGCATGCGGCCTTCGCCGACATCCAGCGTCAGCCGCAGCAGCTTGGTGCTGCCGTCCACGAACTCGGCGTTGGCGATGCGGGCCACCCGCAGGTCGACCGCGGTGAACGCATCGATGCCGATCTCGGCCGCCACGGCCTCGCCACCGGGCGGGGTGGCCGCCGCGGTGGCCGGGGCTGCAGCGGCGGCGGCCGGCTCGGGCGGCGTGAGCAGCGCCTCGAGCCTGGCCGCGTCCACCCGCTGCATCAGGTGCTGGTAGGCGCCGATGGTGTGCGCGCCGAGCGCGCGCTGCGCGTCGGCAAACTGCAGCGGCGCCACGTTCAGGAAGCTCTCCACCCGCACGGCCAGCGCCGGCAGCATGGGCTTGAGGTAGATCGTGAGCAGGCGGAAGGCCTCGATGCACACCGAGCACACATCGTGCAGCCGGGCGTCGGCCTCGGGCTTCCTGGCCAGCTCCCAGGGCTTGTGCTGGTCGACGTACTCGTTCACCCGGTCGGCCAGCAGCATGATCTCGCGCACGGCCTTGCCGAACTCGCGTGTCTCGTACAGCTCTTCCACCGTGGCGGCATGGGCGCGCAGGCCGTCCAGCAGCTGGCGGCCCTCGACGCCGCAGTCGGCCGACAGCCGGCCGCCGAAGCGCTTGCTCAAAAAGCCCGCGGCGCGGCTGGCGATGTTGATGTACTTGCCCACCAGGTCGCTGTTGACGCGGGCGATGAAGTCGGCCGGGTTGAAGTCGAGATCTTCCACGCGGGCATTGAGCTTGGCGCAGATGTAGTAGCGCAGCCACTCGGCATCCAGGCCCAGCTCGAGGTAGCGCAGCGGGCTGATGCCGGTGCCCCGGCTCTTGCTCATCTTCTCGTTGTGCACGGTCAGGTGGCCATGCACGAAGACCTGGTCGGGCACCTTGCGGCCGCTGAACTTGAGCATCGCCGGCCAGAACAGGGTGTGGAAGGTGACGATGTCCTTGCCGATGAAGTGCACCTGCTCGCGCTGCGCGTCGGCCAGGTAGGCGTCCAGATCCTCGCCGCGCTTGTCCAGCAGGTTCTTCAGCGAGGCCAGGTAGCCCACCGGCGCATCCAGCCACACATAGAAGTACTTGCCCGGCGCATCGGGGATCTCGATGCCGAAGTAGGGCGCATCGCGGCTGATGTCCCAGTCGCCGAGCTGGGCCTTGCCGTCGTCATCGCGCGCGAACCACTCCTTGACCTTGTTGGCCACCTCGGGCTGCAGTTTGCCGTCCTGCGTCCACTGCTCGAGAAACTCGACGCAGCGCGGGTCGCTGAGCTTGAAGAAGTAGTGCTCGCTGGTGCGCAGCACCGGCGTGGCGCCGCTCAGCGCCGAAAACGGGTTCTTCAGCTCGGTGGGCTGGTAGACGGCGCCGCAGACCTCGCAGTTGTCGCCGTACTGGTCCTTCGAGCCGCACTTGGGGCATTCGCCCTTGATGAAGCGGTCGGGCAGGAACATGCCCTTGTCGGGGTCGAAGAACTGCTCGATCGAGCGCACCTCGATCAGCTCGTTCTTGCGCAGCGCGCGGTAGATGTCCTGCGCCAGCGTGTGGTTCTCGGGCGCGTCGGTGCTGTGCCAGTTGTCGAAGGCGATGTGGAAGCCGTCGAGGTACTGGGCGCGCCCGGCGGCGATGCCGGCCACGAACTGCTGCGGCGTGAGGCCGGCCTTTTCGGCGGCGATCATGATCGGCGCGCCATGCGCGTCGTCGGCGCAGACGAAATCCACCTGCGCGCCCCGCATGCGCTGTGCCCGCACCCAGGTGTCGGCCTGGATGTACTCCATCATGTGGCCGATGTGGAAGGCCGCGTTGGCATAGGGCAGGGCGGTGGTGACGAAGAGCTTGCGGGTCATGGCGACCATCCGGAAAGACAGCCCGCGATTCTAGTTGGCGGCACCCGGCCCGCGCCGCCTGCCCGGCGCAGGGGCCGGGCGCACCCGGCTCAGACGCTGAAGCGGGCCACGCCCGCGCTCAGGCGCAGCGCCTGCTGGCGCATGGCGTGCGCGGTGGCCGCGGTGTCGTGCACCAGGCGGGCGTTGTGCTGGGTGCTGCCGTCCAGATCCTGCAGCGCGCTGCCGACATGGGCCACGCCGGCGCTCTGCTCGCTGGCGCCGCCGGAGATCTCGGCCAGCAGGCGCTTGATGCGATCGGCGTTGCGCACCACCTCGGCCATGGTGCTGCCGGCGGCCTGGACCCGCTCGGTGCACTGCGCCACGGTGTCGACGCTGCCACCGATCAGGCTGCGGATCTCGCGCGCCGCGTGGGCCGACCGCTGCGCCAGTGCGCGCACCTCGGTGGCCACCACGGCAAAGCCCTTGCCCTGGTCGCCGGCGCGCGCCGCCTCGACCGCGGCATTGAGCGCCAGCAGATTGGTGCGGAAGGCCAGGCCGTCGATCACGCCCACGATGTCGGCAATGCGCGCCGAGGCGGTGCGCACCGCCACCATGGTGGTGACCACCTCGGCCACCATCGCGCCGCCGTGGCCGGCGGTGGCGGCGTTGTCATTCGCCAGCGTGGCGGCGGTGCGGCTGGCATCGGCGCTCTGCTTGACGGTGGCGGCGATCTGCTCCATCGACGCGGCGGTTTCCTCCAGCGCCGCGGCATTGGCCTCGGTGCGGCTGGACAAATCGCCCGCGCCGCCGCTCACCTGCTCGGCGCTGGCCTGCAGCGCGTCGGCCGCGTCGCGCACCGCGCGCACGATGCCTTGCAGGTTGCCGCGCATCTGCTCCAGCGAGTCGGTCAGCCGGGCGATCTCGTCGCCACCTTCGGGCTGCAGCGGCTCGGCCAGGCAGCCGTCGCGCATGGCCTCGATGTGGCCGGTGAGCCGGCGCACACCGCCATCCATCACGCGGTAGAAGCTCAGCATCAGGTAGGCCGCCAGCAGCAGGCCGGCGCCCACCACGGCAAAGGCCAGGTTGCGCTCGCGCGCCAGGCGGTCGATGCGCTGGGCCAGCAGGCCGTCCAGCGCGGGCAGGCCCTTTTCGTACAGCTTGAACAGCTGCGCGATCGCCTGGCCGCCGCCGGCATACACCCCGGCAGCGGCCAGCTCGGCCGGCGCGCGGCCGATGGCCTCGGCCTGCTGGAGGTAGGCCTGGGCCGCGTCCAGCGGTGCGGTGTCGAGTGCGGCGGCGATGTCCGGGTTGGCCTTGGCGGCATGCTCGAGGTGCGCCCGCAGATCGCGCGCATAGACCGCGGCGCTGGCCATCCAGCCGATGTAGCGGTTGCGCGCCTCGGCGCTGCCGAAGTCGCCCTTGGCGGCCGCAAAGCTGCCCCAGCCCCACACCTGGCCCAGGTCTTCGGCCAGTCGCGGCAGGGTCAGCACCAGCGCATTGACGGTGTAGAAGCTGTCGACATCGGGGTCGAGCACCAGGTTCGAGTCGTCGCCCACCTGCTGCAGCAGCTCGACCATGGCCGCACTGACCGGGCCGAACACGGTGCGGCCCTTGTCGTCGACGCCGTGGCTGGACTGGGCTGTTTGCTGCCAGCGCTGGTGCAGCTCGCGCACGCGCGGCTGCAGCCCCAGCGGGTCGTGGCTGTCGGTCAGGTGCTGCAGCAAGGCCTTCAGCGCGGCGTCGGTGGTGTCGCGGGCCTGCTGGTAGTCGGTCTGCGTGGCATGGCCGCCCAGCATGGCGCGGGTGGCATTGCGCGTGGCCAGGATGCCCTGCAGCGCCGGGGTCAGGCGCTGCATCACGGCCACGCCATCGCGCTCCTTGCGGGCGAATTCGATGTTGGCGGTCATGCTGCCCGACAGCAGCGCCAGCAAGATGGCGATGGGCAGCGCAAAACACAGCGAGATGACCGCCGCCTTGGCCGGAAAGCGCAAACGCTGGAACAGCGCCACGCCCGGGCGGAAGAAGGCCGCGGCCGCGCCGGGCGACGAGGCATCGCGCCCCACCCGTGTTGCGGGTCTCGATACAGCTGGATTCCCGTGCACGGGCGAGGGCGGAGGTTCAGCGGGGCCTGATACAGCCGAGGCTTGCCTGGACATCAACAACTCTCCTGCATGGGGTGGGGCGCGATGGCAAGAATTGTCCGGGGCGCAGGGCGAACTCGATTGATCGAGTAGGGAGATCTTGATCGGCCAGATCTCAGCGCGGCGGCAGGACTTGCCCGGGGGACGGCCCGCGGCACGGCGCGCTTGGATAGACTCGCGCGTCTTCGCCTGCTGAACCCAACGGCGGCGCCCCTCAGAAAACGACTGCCCGAAACATGCCCACTGCCGTTGTCGAAGCCGACCTGCTTGCCGCGCTGAAGTCCGTCACCGATCCCCACACGGGCAAGGACTTCGTCAGCAACCGCCAGCTCAAGAACCTCAGGATCGACGGCGACGACGTGGCCTTCGATCTCGAGCTCGGCTACCCCGCCAAGAGCCTGCATGGCCCGCTGCGCAAGCAGCTGATCGAGGCCGCGCGCAAGGTGCCGGGCGTGGGCAATGTCAGTGTCAACGTCTCCAGCCGCATCGTGGCCCATGCCGCGCAGCGCGGCGTGCAGCTGCTGGCGGGGGTGAAGAACATCATCGCCGTGGCCTCGGGCAAGGGCGGCGTGGGCAAGAGCACCACCGCGGCCAACCTGGCGCTGGCGCTGGCCGCCGAAGGTGCCACCGTGGGCATGCTGGACGCCGACATCTACGGCCCCAGCCAGCCGATGATGCTGGGCATCAGCGGCCGCCCCGAAAGCGTGGACGGCCAGAGCATCGAGCCGATGGAAGGCCACGGCCTGCAGGTGGCCTCGATCGGCTTTCTGGTCGACGACGACCAGGCCATGATCTGGCGCGGCCCGATGGCCACCCAGGCACTCGACCAGCTGCTGCGCCAGACCCGCTGGCGCGAGCTCGACTACCTGATCGTCGACATGCCGCCGGGCACCGGCGACATCCAGCTCACGCTGAGCCAGCGCGTGCCGATCACCGGCGCGCTGATCGTCACCACGCCGCAGGACATTGCGCTGCTCGACGCCAAGAAGGGCATCGCGATGTTCGACAAGGTGGGCGTGCCCATCCTGGGCATCGTGGAGAACATGGCGGTGTACTGCTGCCCGAACTGCGGCCACACCGAGCACATCTTCGGCGCCGACGGTGGCAAGACCATGGCCGCCGAGCGGGGCATCGACTATCTCGGCGCGCTGCCCTTGAACCGCAGCATCCGCGAGCAGGCCGACGCCGGCCGGCCGACCCTGGTGTCGGAGCCCGATGGCGAGATCTCGGCGCTGTACAAGAGCATGGCGCGCCAGGTGGCGGTGAAGATCGCCGAGAAGGCCAAGGACTTCTCCAGCAAGTTCCCGACCATCGTGGTGAGCAAGGGCACCTGAAGCGCCGCCCCCGTGATCAAGGGGGGGACTGGGGGTGATCGGGATGGGCTTGGGCATGGGCGGGCCTCATGCTGTGCGGCATTCATTGCCAAGGAGCACACCCACCATGCCGCATCGCTTTCAAGCACGTTCCGTCGCAGCCGCCGTGCTGCTCTGCCTGGCCGCAGCCACGCCGTCGGTTCACGCGTTTTCGGGTTTGGTGGTGGTGGGCGACAGCCTGTCGGATGACGGCAACCTGTACGCCCTGACCGGCGGCACCTTCCCGCCGCCGCCGTACTACCAGGGCCGCTTCGCCGATGGGCCGGTGGCGGTTGAACACCTGGCCGCGGGCCTGGGCACCACCGGCGCAGCCTTCACCAACCTGGCGATCGCCGGCGCCCGGACCGGCGCCGACGGCAATGGCGGCGCCGGCACCGGCATGCTCAGCCAGCTGGCGGGCTTCCAGGCCTCGCTGGGCGGTGGCGCG
Organism: Aquabacterium sp. OR-4; assembly: GCF_025290835.2. NCBI lineage: Bacteria > Pseudomonadati > Pseudomonadota > Betaproteobacteria > Burkholderiales > Sphaerotilaceae > Pseudaquabacterium > Pseudaquabacterium prasiolae. The sequence continues at coordinate 1,252,282 of NZ_JAOCQD020000001.1, forward strand.
GCCGATTCGGGCGCGCTGTACTTTGTGTGGGGCGGCGCCAACGACCTGCGTGGCGGCGTGTCCATCGACACCGCGGTGGCCAACCTCAAGAGCATCGTCAGCTCGCTGCACGACCTGGGCGCACGCGAGTTCCTGCTGCCCAACCTGCCCGACCTGGGCCTGACGCCCGAAGGCCGGGCCTCGGGCGCCGTGGGCGCGGCCATGGCCACCGACGCGTCGGAGCTGTTCAACAGCAAGCTGGCCACGGCCTATGCCGAACTGGCGCTGAGCTGGAGCGACGAGACCTTCTACTTCTTTGACGCCATGTCGGCGCAGCGCGCCATCACCGATGGCTCGCCGCTCAACGGCTTCACCAACGTCACGCAGAGCTGCATTTCGCTCGGCGCGGGCTGCACGCCGGCCAGCTTCCTGTACTGGGACGGCATCCACCCGACGACTGCCGCGCACCAGATCCTGGGCGCCCAGATGCTGGCGGCCGTGCCCGAGCCGGCCACGGTGCTGACCATGGCGCTGGGCGTGCTGGCCCTGCTGGGCCATGCGGCCCGTCGCCGTCGCCAGGCCTGATCTCGCGCAGGTGGTGCCACCCGGGCCAGCAGGCCCCGGGGCACCGGATTCAACGGCGGCTTCAGGCCGCCGTTTCGTTTTCCCAGGGCGGAATGTCGCTGGCCGGGGGCCTGGTGCTGCCGCCGCCTGCTGACGCCGGTGCGGGTGCCTGTGCCGCGGCAGGCGCTGCGGCGCTGGCCGGCGTGGCGGTGCCGGCTGCCGGCTCGCCCAGCGCCTGTTCACCGCCCAGCGCGTCCAGCAGGTCGCCGATCATCGGCAGCAGTTCGCCGGTGCTGATGGCCGCGTCGGCGTCGAAGTTCTCGTCGCGGCTGGCGCCGGGCTGCTTCTCGAACACGCCGTCCTCGAAGCCGATGCGCTTGACCTGCAGGCCCTCGGTCAGCACGAAGCTGACGCGGCCGTTCCAGGTCAGTGCCAGGCGGGTGGGCTGCTTGCCGGCGGCGATGTGCTCGCGGATCTCCACGATCTCCAGCGTGTGGCGGGCGTAGCGCACCGCGGGCTTCTCGCCCTCGGCGGCCTTGAGCTCGCAGTCGCGGTCGATGGTGAAGCCGGCCGGCGCCTCGCCGCTGACCAGCCATTCGGCCATGGCCGCCGCCGGCGACACCGCAGTATTGATCGGCCGTGCCGCAAAGCCCGGCAGGGCCTCGGTGAGGGCGGTGAGCACCTCGTCGGCCTTGCTCTGGCTGCCGCAATCCACCGCCAGCAGGCGCTCGGCCGGGGCGATCCACACGCGCACGCTGCCGCGCTTGGTGAAGGCCTGGGGCAGCAGCTCGAGCATGGCCTGGTCCTTCAGGTCCTGCTTGGCCTTGCGGCCGGGCTTGCGGCCGGTTTCCAGCTCGATCTTGGCGGCCAGCGCATCCACCTGGCGCTTGATCACCGAGCCGGGCACCAGCTTGCGCTCGACCATCAGGCTCATCAGCCAGTGGCCGGCCACCGATTCCACCAGCGGCGCATGGGCGTCGCCGCGCGGGCTGGTCCAGCCCAGCGCCATCGGCTGGGTGGCGCCGCATTCGGCAAAGCGCGCCTTGCCCAGCGCGGCGTCGAGGTCGACAAAGTCCACCGTCCACTCGGGGACGATGCGGTAGATCAGCAGGTTCTTGAACACGGAAGGGGCTTTGGGGATGCGGGCGGAAACCCGGCATCCTACCCGCCCGCGGCCGCTTGACAGGTGGCCCGGGAAGCCACCCGTTTCAGCCGGCCGAGGCCGCCGGTGCCGGCGTGCGGATCAGGTGGTCAAAGGCGCTCAGTGCGGCCTTGGCGCCCTCGCCGGTGGCGATGATGATCTGCTTGTAGGGCACGGTGGTGACGTCGCCGGCGGCAAAGATGCCCGGCACGCTGGTGTGGCACTTGGCGTCGACCACGATCTCGCCAAAGCGGCTCAGCTCCACCGTGCCCTTGATGAACTCGGTGTTGGGCACCAGGCCGATCTGCACGAACACGCCGGCCAGGTCGAGCAGGTGCTCGGCGCCCGAGACGCGGTCCTTGTACTTCAGGCCGTTCATCTTCTGGCCGTCGCCGGTCACCTCGGTGGTCTGCGCATTCACATGGATCGTGACGTTGGGCAGGCTCTTGAGCTTGTCCACCAGCACCTGGTCGGCCTTGAGCTGATCGGCAAACTCGAGCAGGGTGACGCTCCTGACCACGCCGGCCAGGTCGATCGCCGCTTCCACGCCCGAGTTGCCGCCGCCGATCACCGCCACGTCCTTGCCCTTGAACAGCGGGCCGTCGCAGTGCGGGCAGTAGGCCACGCCCTTGGTGCGGTACTCGTGCTCGCCGGGCACGTTCATGTTGCGCCAGCGCGCGCCGGTGGCCAGGATCACGGTGCGGGCCTTCAGCGTGGCGCCGTTGTCCAGTGTCACCGTGGCGTGGCCACCGGGCATGGCCGCCGGGTCGACCTTGGCCACGCGCTGCAGCGTGATGATGTCCACGCCGTAGTGGCGCACATGGGCTTCCAGCGCGGCGGCGAACTTGGGGCCCTCGGTCTCGAGCACCGAGATGAAGTTCTCGATGCCCAGCGTGTCCATGGTCTGGCCGCCAAAGCGCTCGGCCACGATGCCGGTGCGGATGCCCTTGCGCGCCGCGTACACCGCGGCCGCGGCGCCAGCCGGGCCGCCGCCGATGATCAGCACCTCGTAGGGCGCCTTCTCGCTGATCTTGGCGGCCTCGCGCCGGGCGGCGCCGGTGTCGATCCTGGCCAGGATCTCGCCCACCTCCATGCGGCCGTTGCCGAAGGCCGCGCCGTTGAGCACCACGCTGGGCACGGCCATGATCTGCTTGGCCTCGACCTCGTCCTGGAACAGGCCGCCGTCGATGGCCACGGCGCGGATGCGCGGGTTGAACACCGCCAGCAGGTTCATGGCCTGCACCACGTCGGGGCAGTTGTGGCAGGTCAGGCTCATGTAGGTCTCGAAGGTGAAATCACCGTCGAGGGCCTTGATCTGCTCGAGCACCTCGGGCTCCACCTTGGGCGGGTGGCCGCCAGCCCACAGCAGCGCCAGCACCAGAGAGGTGAACTCGTGGCCCATGGGCACGGCGGCAAAGTGCACGCCCATGTCCTGGCCCACGCGGGTGATCTGGAAGCTGGGCCGGCGCGCGAAGCTGCCGTCGAAGCGGGTGCTGATCTTGGCCGGGGCGATGGCCGCGATCTCGCTGATCAGCTCGCGGATCTCGGCCGCGCCGGCGCTGTCATCGAGGCTGGCGATCAGCTCGATGGGCTGGCTGATGCGCTCGAAGTAGGCGGCGAGCTGCGCTTGGGTGTTGCTGTCGAGCATGGTGCGGTCCTTTCGCGGATGTTCAGGCGTGGGCCATCCGGCCCCGTTGAAAACCTCCGTGCAGCGGCACCGCAGGAAGCTTTCAGCAGGGCCTGAAGCAGGGTTCAGGCGGGGGGAGTGGGGCAGGCCGCCGGCCCGCCCCGCTCGGGATCATCGAAAGATGATCAGATCTTGCCGACCAGATCCAGGCTGGGCGCCAGGGTCTTGGCGCCTTCCTTCCACTTGGCCGGGCACACCTGGCCGGGGTTGGCGGCGGTGTACTGGGCGGCCTTGAGCTTGCGCAGGGTTTCCGAGACGTCGCGGGCGATCTCGTTGCTGTGCACTTCGGCGGTCTTGATCAGGCCTTCGGGGTTGATCACGAAGGTGCCACGCAGCGCCAGGCCTTCTTCGGGGATGTGCACGCCGAAGGCGTTGGTCAGCACGTGGGTGGGGTCGCCCACCAGCGGGAACTTGGCCTTGCCCACGGCCGGGCTGGTTTCGTGCCACACCTTGTGCGAGAAATGCGTGTCGGTGGTGACGATGTAGACCTCGGCGCCGGCGGCCTGGAAGGCGGCGTAGTTGTCGGCGGCGTCTTCGATTTCCGTCGGGCAGTTGAAGGTGAAGGCGGCCGGCATGAAGATCAGCACGGACCACTTGCCCTTCAGGCTGGCTTCGGTGACCTCGATGAACTCGCCCTTGCCGGCGCGGTTGACGAAGGCGGTGGTCTTGAACGGCTGGACGGGGGTGTTGATCAGCGACAGCGACATGTCGAATCCTTGTGTGGGTGGGTTGCGTCGATCGATGCGACAGGCGGAATCTTATGTGCGTTGCAGCATTGACTTGTTTGATTGAGCCAATGTTGATCATTGGGTCTGGCTATTTGGTGGGTTGCTGCTTGGGTTGCTGCTTGGGTTGCTGGTGATTGCGTGCCGCGATCGAGCCAGCCGAGCGGCGGACGGGCCTGCGGGGGGGGCATGGAGTCAGCCGGCCACCCGGTGGCCTTGGCCTCGCGCCGGCTTTGGCAAGCCAAAACCGGGGACATCAAGCGGTCAGTCGACCTGTGTCTGAGCTTCAGCCGCCCTCGTCGCCAGTGAGCACAAACGCCTTGCCGATCTTGAAAATCCCGCTCATGCGCACCGCCGGCACGCCGTCGGCCGTGATGAGGCCCTGGGCGAACACCAGGCTGTGCGTGCTGCGCAGCACCTGGGCCTCGCCCTGCACCCAGCAGCCCAGCGGCGCCGGGGCCAGGTAGTCGAGCGTGAGGTTGATGGTGGGCAGGAACTTGTGGCCCACCTCGGGTGCCTTGCGGTGGATGGACAGCGGCAGCACCATGTCGCAGAAGCTGGCCAGCCAGCCGCCGTGGCAGTTGTTCATCGGGTTGCAGTGGCGCGGCTCGACCCGAAAGCCCATCAACACCAGATCGGCACCGGCCTGCCCGGGCCGAGGCTCGTGGCGCATGTACAGCGGGCCGTTGTTGGCGATGAAGCCGCTGGGCATGGGCAGCGGCACAAAGCCTTCGGGGATGGCGCTCATTGCGCCGCGGCCCCGGTTTCGCGGGCCACGTCGGCCAGAAAATCGCCGCCGGTGTCGTGCAGGCCGGGGTAGTGGCGGTCAAAGTCGGCCCGCATGGCCGCCAGTGGCACATCGTTGAAGCAGCCGCGCTGGGCCAGGTATTCCATGTGGCGCCGGCCCTCGCGGTCGCAGGGGTGGTAGATCGAGTCGGCCACGCCATCAAACTCGAGCGGCAGCAGGCCGAAGCGCTCGCACAGCGACAGGTTGAAGGCCGGCGTGGCCTTGCGCCAGGCGCCATCGAGCCAGATCTCGGTGTAGCCATGCCAGTAGAAGACATCGGTCTGCATGCGCTGGCGCATGCGCTCGGTGCTGAGGTGGTTGCGCACGTCGGCAAAGCCCAGCCGCGCCGGAATGCCGGCGGCTCGGCACACGGCGGCCAGCGCCGTGGCCTTGGGCACGCACCAGCCCAGGCCGTGGCGGATGGCGGTGCTGGCCTTCATGCCGGCGGGCGTGAGCTTGATCTGGTAGGGGTCGTAGCGCAGGCCGTCGCGCACCGCCAGGTACAGCGCCACCGCGCGCTCGCGCGCCGTGGCGCCGTGGCCATGCTGGCGGGCAAAGGCCTGCACCTCGGGATGCTCGCTGTCGACCATGATGGTCGGGGCCAGGCTGTGGTTGTCCATCGGGGTCTCCAGGGCGGTTTTGTGCGGCACAGTTTGGCGGCTGCCAGGCGCCGGCCCTGTCACCGTGGCGCCAGCACCATCGGCCTGGCCCTCATGGCGGCAGGGCACAATCTGACAGCGCTTTCAAAACCTGGCCGCATGGCCATCGCCGCCCGGCAGGGCGCAGCCCGGAGACCTGCTTGACACCGTGCCCATTCGACTGCGACCACCGCCGTGACCGGCCGCTTGGGCGCCCAGCGTCGCCGGCCTGCACACGGCGGCTTGAGTCGCCGGTCGGCACACGGCGGCCCGGCCGCCCGGCGGGCGTGCGGTGAACAGCACGCCGTCGCGCAGTTTCATGGCCCGGCCGCGCCTGCTGCCGCTGGCCGGTCCGCTGTTTGCCGAGCTGCTGCTGGGCATCGCCGTGGGCGTGGTGGGCACGGTGCTGGCGGCGCGCCTGGGCGACCGGCATGGCGCGGCCTTTGCACTGGCCAACCAGGTGCTGGCCATGCTGTTCATCTTTTTTCGCGTGGTCGGCGCGGGCGTGGGGGTGGTGGTGTCTCAGGCCCTGGGCGGCCGCCGGCGCGACGAGGCCGACCGCGTGGCCCGCGCCACGCTGGGCGCAGCCACCTGGATCGGCGGCCTGGGCGCCTTGGGCGCGCTGCTGGGGGCCGCGCCGCTGCTGCGGCTGATGAATGCACCGCCCGAGGTGCTGCCGCTGGCCACCACCTTTTTGCAGACCCTGGCGCCCGCCGTGCTGCTGGACGCCTGGAACGCCACCCAGGCCAGCGTGCTGCGCTCGCACCTGCAGGCCCGGCCCACGCTGCGGGTGATCGTCACCACGCAGCTGCTGCACCTGGGCCTGGCCTGGGTGGCCATGTCCGAGGCCAGCTGGGGCTGGGGCCTGGGCCTGCCGGGCTTTGCGCTGGCCCTGCTGGCCGGCCGGGTGCTGGGCCTGGTGCTGCTGCGCCAGCTGTGGCAGCAGCGCCTGGGGCTGAGCACCGTGCTGGCCGACTGGTGGCGCCTGCCGCGCCAGACGCTGGCCCCGGTGCTGCACATCGGCCTGCCCGGCGCGGCCGAGAACATCGCCTGGCGCATGGCCTTCATGGTCAGCGTGGCGGTGGTGGGCAGCATGGGCACCACGGCGGTGGCCACCCAGGCCTACACCATGCAGGTGATGCATCTGCTGCTGCTCACCGGCCTGGCCACCGGCCTGTCGGCCGAGATCGTGGTGGGCCATCTGGTCGGGGCAGGGCGCCTGCACGAGGCGCACCGCCTGGTCAGGCAGGCCATGGGCGTGGGCCTGCTGGTCAGCGGCGGCGCGGCGGTGCTGGCGGCGCTGGCCGGGCCGCAGCTGCTGCGCGGCTTCACCGACGACGCGGCCATCGTGCGCACCGGTGCCGCGCTGCTGTGGATCACGCCGCTGCTCGAAACCGGCCGCACCTTCAACCTGGTGCTGGTGAACGCGCTGCGCGCGGCGGGCGATGCGCGCTACCCGGTGCTGGCCGGCGCCGCCAGCTTTGCGCTGGTGCTGGCCGGCGGCAGCTGGCTGCTGGGCAGCCACCTCGGGCTGGGCCTGATGGGGGTGTGGATCGCCTATGCGGCCGACGAGTGGATCCGCGGTCTGCTGATGTGGCGGCGCTGGGCCGGCCACGGCTGGGTGCCGCATGCGCGCCGTGCGCACCGCCGGCTGCGGCACGCCCGGGCCTGACTCACAGGCCGTGGAAGCTGGCGAACTCGGCCAGCGGCGCGCGTTGGGCCAGCACCGCGTTCACCGGATGCTCGGGGTTGCGGTAGCCGATGGCCATGCCGGTGAACAGCATGCGCTCGGCCGGCAGGCCCAGAAACCCGCCCACCGTCTTCGGGTAGACCGACCAGGCCTCCTGGGCGCAGCTGTCCACGCCTTCTGACTGCAGCAGCAGCATCACGCTTTGCAGGTACATGCCCAGGTCGCTCCACTGCGGCGGGCCCATGCGGCGGTCCACGCTGCAAAACAGCAGCAGCGGCGCACCAAAGCCCTCGTAGTTGCGGGCAAACCAGCGCAGCCGCGCCGCGCGGTCGTCGCGCGGGATGCCGAGCGCGGCGTACATGTCCTCGCCGATCTGGAAGCGCCGGTCGCGGTAGGGCGACACCAGCTCCTTCGGGTAGATGCCGTACTCGGGCTGCTCCACCTGCTGGCCGGCCGCGGCGGCGGCCTGCACCGCCTTCACGCGCGCCAGCAGGTCCTGCAGCGGCGCACCGGCCACCACATCGATGTGCCAGGGCTGCAGATTGCCGCCCGAGGGTGAGCGCGCCGCCGTGGCCAGCACCTTGCGGATCAGTTCGCCGGGCACCGGCCGGGGCAGAAAGTCGCGGATCGAACGGCGCGCAGCGAGGGCGTCGGCCACATGCATGGGGGTCTCCAATGAATCTGAAGCGGGGCCGGCCACCTTAGCGCATGCCGTGCGCCGGGGCCGCTCGGCGGCCGCAAGGCCGGCCGCCAGCCAGTGCGCGCAAGACAGCCGAGCAAGACTGGCGCCGCGCAATGCATTCGCCGTGACGGCCATCACGACGGCCAGGCTCAAGTCGACGCCCGATCGGCCGAGCCCGCTTGCACGCTGTTGCTGACGTGACATCTGCACGACGAATTGCACACGCGCCGGCGCGGCATCCCCCCCATTCAGGCGGGGTCTTGATCATGATGCGAGCCGTTGGCGCTGAGCGGCCCCCGCACACAAGCGCCCCAGCCAAAAGGACTGCAAGATGGGCTTTCTGACCCCATTCATCGTGTTGATCGAGCGCCGCCTGCTGCGGCCCGTGGTGCTGCTGCTGGCCGCATCGCTGGCCCTGGTGTCGGGGCTGGGCGTGCACGCCGGCGGGCAGACCAAGCACCGCAAGCTGGCGCGCGACCTCGAGGTGGCCGCCGCCTCGCCGATGCAGCCGGGCCACCGCTGGGTGCGCCAGCACAACGGCCAGCGCATGGTTGACGCGCTGATCGTCGGCGAGGGCGCCGACCCCGAGTTCCGCAGCCTGCGCCGTTTCATCGAGCGCATTGGCGGCACGGTGCACGCGCGTTTCGCGTCGATCAACGCGCTGTCGGTCACGGTGCCCTCGCGCAGCCTGAAGGCGCTGGACGAGCGCGATGACGTGGCCTCGGTCTCGCCCAACCGCGCCACCCGCCGCGCGGTGAGCACGCTCGAGCTGGTGAGTGGCGCGTCCAGCGCGGCGGTGCGCAGCTACAGCGGCAGTTCGGCCAACTACAGCGGCCTGGATGGCAGCGGCATCGGCATTGCGGTGCTCGATTCCGGGGTGATGGCCTCGCACGAGAGCTTTGTGAACACCGCCGGCGCCAGGCGCGTGGTGCGCCAGGTGAGCCTGGTGGGCAAGGCCAGCGCCGCGGCGGCGGTGAGCGGCTTTGCGCCGGGCAGCGTCGAGCGCATGGCCTTCGAGAGCTCGATCACCGTCAATGCCAGCCTCGACTACGACCCCTACGGCCACGGCTCGCACGTGGCCGCGGTGGCCGCGGCACGCCGCAACAACGGCCCGACCGACACCGCCGGCGTGGCGCCGGGCGCCTCGATCATCGATGTGCGGGTGCTGGCCAGCGATGGCTCGGGCACCGTGGCCGATCTGCTGGCCGGCATCGACTGGGTGATCCACAACGCCCGCAACCACAACATCCGGGTGATGAACCTGAGCCTGGCGGCCAGTTCCACCGAGTCGTGGCAGACCGATCCGCTGGCCCGCGCGGTGCGCAGTGCCGCTGCCGCCGGCATCACCGTGGTCACCGCCGCCGGCAACTTCGGCCAGGCCAGCGGCAGCACCACCTACGGCACGGTGGGCTCGCCGGGGCTCGACCCGTCGGTGATCACCGTGGGCTCGTCGCACATGCAGTCCACCAACGCGCGTGGCGACGACACGGTCAACGGCTTCAGCTCGCGCGGGCCGACCCGCGGCGCGATGGTCGACACCAATGGCGTGCGCTACCCCGACAACCTGATCAAGCCCGACCTGGTGGCGCCGGGCAACCGCATCGTGGCCATCGGCGCCACCTCGGAGGCCGGCGCCTGGAATCTGCTGGCCCGCACCTACCCGGCGCTGGTCAGCGGCCTGGGCACGCAGGCGGTCAAGCGCTCGGCCATGCTGCTCAGCGGCACCTCGGTGGCGGCGCCGGTGGTCAGCGGTGCGGCGGCCGTGCTGCTGCAGGCCAACCCGGGCCTGACCCCGCCGATGATCAAGGCCATCCTGCAGTACACCGCCCAGCCGCTGCCCAACGCCAGCCTGGTGGATCAGGGCGCCGGCATGCTCAACCTGGAGGGCGCGGTGCGCCTGGCCAGGGCGTTGCGCACCGACACGCTCGACCGCCTGGCGGCCGGCACGCTGAGCGCAGGCACGGCCATCAACGCCACCGCCTTGCCGCTGCCGCAGTCCACCATCAACGGCCAGACCTTTGCCTGGTCGCAGTTCGTGATCATGGCCGGCCGCCAGGTGCTGGCCGGCAGCGACCTGTTCACCAAGTGGCAGCCGATCTACGACCCGCGGCTGGCCTGGGGCGGCAAGACCGTGCGCCGCCAGACCGTGAGCTACTGGCCCGAACCGGCCGGCACCGCCTACCACCGCTATGTGCCGCGCAGCTTCAGCGATGGCCTGGCCACCAGCGGCACGCTGGTTACCCCCGGCGTGCGCAGCATCACCGCGCTGGCCGGCGCCAGCTCGAAAAACGGCAAGACCGGCGTCTTCATGCCCAGCAACACGCTGGCCGGCTGGGTGGGCAGCGGCAGCGGCGTGCCACTGGCCTCGGGCGTGGTGCTCAGCGAGGGCGTGGTGCTGAGCGAAGGCGTGGTGCTCAGCGAGGGCGTGGTGCTCAGTGAAGGCGTGGTGCTGAGCGAAGGCGTGGTGCTGAGCGAGGGCGTGGTGCTGAGCGAAGGCGTGGTGCTGAGCGAGACCACCGCCGGCACGGTGCGTGCGTCGTCGACGCCCAGCCCGGAAGGCGAACTCTGACATTTGCCACGGCAGCGCCCGAGGCAGCCACTCCGCGCTCAAGCCAGGCCCGCCCGTGGCCGACAACCCTGGCAGAGCGTCCTTGCGCTGCTGGCCGATTCTCGGCACGGCAGGCCTGCGGCGGCGCTGGTACTCTGATGCCCACACCCCAGCCCGATCCCCCCACTGAGGCGCAGAACCCCTGGCGCTGGTTGCATGCGGCGCTGATGCCCGACTACAACCCGCGCGCCACGGCCTACTGGTGGAGCGTGCTGACGCTGGGCAGCCTGGCGCTGGGCCTGGCCGTGGCCGGCCTGGCCGGCGTGGGCCCGGGCGTGCTGCTGCAGGTGGGCGTGGGCTGTGCCATCGCCATGTTGGCGGGGCTGTTTCCGGTGCGCATCCCGGGTTCGCGCAACTCGTTTGCCGCCGGCGAGCTGTTCATCATGCTGCTGCTGCTGCTGCACGGGCCGGCAGCGGCCGCGCTGGCCGCGGCCGGCGAGGCCCTGGTGGGTGCCACCCGCACCAGCAAGCGCTGGACCAGCCGCCTGATCAGCCCGGCCACCGCCTGCCTGTCGATGATGCTCACCGGCTCGGCCTTCCAGGCCGCCACCGACGCGCTGGGCACCCGCAGCGCGGTGGCCGAGGCGCTGGTGCTGCTGCTGGCCATGACCGCCGCCATCGGGCACTTTCTGCTCAACACCTCGCTGATCTCGCTGGTGCCGCAGCTCAAGCGCAACGAGCCGCTGCGCTGGAACCAGTTTGTGCAGAACTTCGGCTGGGTGGGCACCACCTACGCGGCCAGCGCGCTGCTGGCGGGCCTGCTGTACCTGGTGTTCAAGGCCTCGGGCGTGGGCGTGATGGCGGCCGCGGTGCCGATCATCATCGCGCTGCTGGTGATGCTGCACTACCACTTCCGCCAGCGCGAAAGCGACGAGAAGGCGCATGCGCAGCGCATCGAGGCCGCCGAGCGCGAGGCCGCCCAGTCGGCGCGCCACCTGCAGCAGCTGCGCGAGAGCGAGCGGCGCTTTCACAGCGCGTTTTCGCATGCCGCCATCGGCATGGCCCTGGTCTCGGCCGATGGCCGGGTGCTGCAGGCCAACCCGGCGCTGGCCCAGCTGCTGGGCTGTGGCGACGACGACCTGACCAGCCGCGACTTCAAGCGCCATGTGCACCGCGACGACCTGCCGCTGCTCGAACGCCAGTGGCGCGGCCTGGTCGAGGCCGGCGCGGCGCGGCAGCAGGCCGACGGGCCCGACCCCGACACCGGGCCTGAGGCCGAGATCGAGGTCGACGCCGCCGCCGTGGAGCTGCGCTGCCTGCGTGCCGACGGCAGCGCGGTGACGGTGGCCGTGCACAGCGGCCACTTTGCCGACCGCCATGCCAGCGAGCCCTGCCTGATCCTGCAGGTGCAGGACATCAGCGCACGCCGCGAGGCCGAGGCCAAGCTGCAGCACATTGCCTACCACGATGGCCTCACCTCGCTGGCCAACCGCATCCGCTTCGGCGACTGCCTGGCCCAGGCCATCGCGCGCAGCAAGCGCGATGCCGGCTACGGCTTCGCGGTGATGTACCTCGACTTCGATCGCTTCAAGCTGATCAACGACACGCTGGGCCACAGCGCCGGCGACCGCTTTCTGACGATGGTGGCGCAGCGCATCCGCGAGGCGGTGCGCCCGGGCGACACGGTGGGCCGGCTGGGCGGCGACGAGTTCGCCATCCTGATCGACGGCATGGCCGACGAGGCGCCCACGCTGGCCATGGCCGACCGGCTGCAGCGCATGCTGGCCGAGCCCTACCTGGTGGATGGCACCGAGGTCAACAGCAGCGCCAGCATCGGCATCACGTTCAGCACCGTGGGCTACGACACGCCCGGCGACGTGCTGCGTGACGCCGACATCGCGATGTATCGCGCCAAGTCGGCCGGGCGTGCGCGCACCGCCTTGTTCGACGCCAGCCTGCGTGCACAGCTGGCCGCCCAGGTGAACCTCGAGCGCGATCTGCGCCGCGCCATCGAGCAGGCCCAGCTGGCACTGGCCTTCCAGCCGATCTACGACCTGTCCACCGGCCGCATCGACAGCTTCGAGGCCCTGGTGCGCTGGGACCATCCCGAGCTGGGCGCGGTGCCGCCGGCCACCTTCATCCCGATCGCCGAGGACGCGGCGATGATCTCTCCGCTGACCGACTGGGTGCTGGCCAGCGCCTGCCAGCGCCTGCGCGAGTTCCAGCGGCTGCAGGGGCAGGGCGCGCGGCCGCGCCTGCATGTCAATGTCTCGGGCACCGACATGTGCCGCGGCAACTTCGTGTCGCGCGTGTCCACCGCGCTGCTGGCCAACGGGCTCGAACCCGGCCAGCTGACACTGGAGATCACCGAAAGCACGCTGATGCACCGGCTGGACGCCGCGCTGCAGGTGATGGCGCAGTTGCGCGAGATCGGCGTGGGCCTGTCGGTGGACGACTTCGGCACCGGCTACTCGTCGCTGTCGTACCTGTCGACGCTGCCGATCACCAGCCTGAAGATCGACCGCTCCTTCGTGCAGCGCCTGAACGCCGACGCCAAGGACGCCGAGGTGGTGCGCGCCGTGCTCACGCTGGGCCATGCGCTGGGCAAGACGGTGATCGCCGAGGGCATCGAGACGCCCGAGCAGCTGGCCCAGCTGCGCCGCATGGGCTGCCAGTTCGGCCAGGGCTACCTGCTGGCCCGCCCGCTGACGCCCGAGATGGCCGCCGCCGTGGTGCAGGCCGACCGCCTGCGCGACGCCCTGGGCGCGACCGAGGCCCCGCGCCCGGACGCCAACGGCGCCACCAGCGCCACCAGCGCCACCAGCGCCACGCCCGCAGCGGCCGAGCCCGATACCGGCACGCCGGGCCCGCACGCCCCGCTGGCGCTGCACTGAGGCCCGCACCCTGGGGCTTTCCCCGTGATGCACGGGGCCGAGCGGCGGGCAGCATGTATGCACAAGACAGCCCGCCACGGCGCCCCTAGTCTCGCGCCCATCGTTGCGACTGGCGGCACTGGTCTGCCGCAGGAGAAGGCGCTTGGAGTTCGTGCAACTGCTGGTATCGGGCACATCGCTGGGCTGCATCTATGCCCTCATCGCGCTGGGCTTCGTGCTGATCTACAAGGCCACCGAGACCGTCAACTTCGCCCAGGGTGAGCTGATGATGCTGGGCGCCTTTGGCGCGCTGGTGCTCATCCAGTGGGGCGGTTGGTCGTACTGGGCCGCCGCGCCGGCCGCGGTGGCCGGCATGCTGGCGCTGGGCATCGCGCTCGAGCGCCTGGTCATCCGCCCGATCCTGGGCCAGCCGCAGTTCACCGTGGTGATGCTGACCATCGGCGTGGGCTACACCGCACGCGGCCTGATCTCGATGCTGCCCGAGATCGGCACCGAGACCAGCACCATCGCCGTGCCCTACAAGGGCCAGGTGCTCACCATCGCCGGGGCGGTGATCAGCGTCGAGCAGGTGGCGGTGATCGGCATGACCGGCCTGCTGTGCGCGCTGCTGTTCCTGATGTTCCGCTACAGCAAGGTGGGCATCGCGATGCAGGCCGCCTCGCAGAACCAGCTGGCGGCCTACTACATGGGCATTCCCGTGCGCCGGCTCAATGGCCTGGTGTGGGGCCTGTCGGCCGCGGTGGCGGCCACCGCCGGGCTGTTGCTGGCACCGATCACCTTCGTGCACGCCAACATGGGCTTCATCGGCCTGAAGGCCTTTCCGGCCGCGGTGGTGGGCGGCTTCGGCAGCCTGCCGGGCGCGGTGGTGGGCGGGCTGGTGATCGGCCTGGTCGAAGCCTTTGCCGGCTTCTACCTGCCCGAGGGCTTCAAGGACATTGCGGCCTATGTGGTGGTGCTGGTGATGCTGGTGGTCAAGCCCAACGGCCTGTTCGGCGGCGCGATGCGCAAGAAGGTTTGACCGGAAGAAGAACAAGACATGCGCTTTCTCTTCAAGACAAGCTACGAGCAGGACATCCGGCTCGTCGAGCACAGCGGCCAGAGCTTCTGGTACGGCCTGCTGGGCCTGGCGGCCATCAGCGCGCCGTTGTGGGCCGGCGACTATGCGCTCAGCCAGCTGAGCTTCATGCTGGTGTACGCCATTGCCGGCCTGGGGCTGATGGTGCTGTCGGGCTACACCGGCCTGGCGTCCATCGGCCACGCCGCCTTTCTGGGCGTGGGCGCCTACACCGAGGCGGTGCTGGCGGCGCGCGGCTGGCCCTTTCCGGTGAGCATGGCCTTTGCGGCGCTGCTGTCGGCCGCGGTGGGCGTGGTGGTGGGGCTGCCGGCACTGCGGGTCAAGGGCATCTACCTGTCGATCGCCACGCTGTCCTTCGGCTTCATCGTCGAGGAGGTGCTGGCCCGCTGGGAAAGCGTCACCAAGGGCAATGCCGGGCTCAGCGTGGTCAAGCCGCAGTTCTTCGGGCTCGATCTGGGTTCGTCCACGGCCTTCTACTTCATTGCCCTGGGCACCTGTGCCGTGGTCACGCTGGGGGTGATGAACCTGCTGCGCTCGTCCACCGGCCGGGCCTTCATCGCCATCCGCGACAGCGAGATCTCGGCGCAGAGCATGGGCATCCACCTGGCCGGCTACAAGACCTTGTCGTTTGCGCTGTCAGCGGCCATCGTGGGCCTGGCCGGCGCGCTGTATGCGCACAAGCTCAGCTTCATCTCGCCCGACCAGTTCGGCATTGCCCAGTCGATCGACCTGCTGCTGCTGGTGGTGGTGGGCGGCCTGGGCTCGGTACACGGCGCGTTTTTTGGCGCGGTGTTCCTGATCGCCATGCCGCAGGGCATTGCCGTGGCCAAGGACTGGCTGCCGCCGGCCATCGGCCAGGCCACGGGCCTGCAGGCGGTGGTGTACGGCCTGGTGCTGATGGGCTTTGTGCTGTTCGAGCCGATGGGCCTGTACGGCCGCTGGCTCAAGGTGCGCACCTGGCTGCAGCTGTTCCCGTTCTACCGCAAGGGCATGTTCAAGCGTCAAAAGAGCTACACCAAGTCAGAGAGGCTGAAATGAGCGCGCTGCTGGAAGCCAGGGATCTGAGCGTGCGCTTTGGCGGCGTGCTGGCGGTCAACAAGGTCAGTTTCGATGTGCAGCGTGGCGAGGTGTTCACGCTGATCGGGCCCAACGGCGCCGGCAAGACCACGGTGTTCAACCTGATCAGCCGCATCTACCAGCCCACCACCGGATCGCTGGCCTTCGACGGCCAGCCGCTCGATGCGCTGGCGCCGCATGCCATCGCGGCGCTGGGCATTGCACGCACCTTCCAGAACATCGAGCTGTTCGAGCACGCCACGGTGCTGCAGAACCTGCTGATCGGCCACCACATCCACTGCCGCGCCGGCTTCTGGAACAACCTGCTGTTTCTGCCCGCTGCCCGCCGCGCCGAGCTGAGCGCGCGCCGCCGTGCCGAGGAGGTGATCGACCTGCTCGACCTGCAGCACTACCGCGACAGCCATGTGGCGGGCCTGCCCTACGGCAAGCGCAAGGTGGTGGAGCTGGCGCGGGCGCTGTGCACCGGCCCCAAGCTGCTGCTGCTGGACGAACCCTCGTCGGGCCTGAACGTCGAAGAAACCGAGGACATGGCCTGGTGGATCCAGGACATCAAGACCGAACTGGGCATCACGGTGCTGATGGTGGAACACGACATGACCCTTGTCTCGCGCGTTTCCGACCGCGTATTGGCCATGAACCAGGGCGAGGTGCTGGCGCTCGGCACCCCGGCCGAGGTGCAGGCGCATCCCGGCGTGATCGAGGCCTACCTCGGCACCGTGGACGATGTGTCCGCGCTGCGGAGGCAGGCGGCATGAGCGCGCCGGGCCGCTCCCCAGCGCGAATCCCGGCGCGAATCCCGGCGCGAATCCCGGCGCGCATCGCGCGGAGGGTCGTCCAATGAGCGCCGTGCTGCAAGCCGCGGCACCGGCTGCCGCCGCCAATGAGGTCTTGCTCAGCCTGGCCAATGTGGAGAGCGCCTACGGCCCGATCAAGGCCATCCGCGGCGTCAGCCTGAAGGTGCGGCGCGGCGAGATCGCCACCGTGCTGGGCAGCAACGGCGCGGGCAAGAGCACCATCCTCAAGACCATCTCGGGCGTGCTCGACCCCTTGCGCGGCACGGTGCAGTTCAAGGGCCAGGACATCACCGGCCGCGATCCCGCCGAGATCGTGCGCCTGGGCCTGGTGCATGTGCCCGAGGGGCGCGAGGTGTTTCCGCTGCTGAGCGTGCGCGACAACCTGCTGATGGGCGCCTTCACCCGCAACGACAAGGACGGCATCGCGCAGGACATCGAGCGCGTGTTCGGCTACTTTCCCATCCTGAAGGAGCGCGAGCGCCAGGATGCCGGCCTGCTGTCGGGCGGCCAGCAGCAGATGCTGGCGATCAGCCGCGCGCTGATGGCGCGGCCCGAGCTGATCCTGCTCGATGAGCCCAGCCTGGGCCTGTCGCCGCGGCTGACCAAGGAGATCTTCGAGATCGTGGTGCGCATCAACCGCGAGCGCGGCACCACCATCCTGCTGGTCGAGCAGAACGCCAACATGGCGCTCAATGCGGCCGACTACGGCTACGTGCTCGAGAACGGCCGCATCGTCATGGAAGACCCCTGCGATGTGCTGCGCGAGAAGGAGGACATCCGCGAGTTCTACCTCGGCATGAAGGAGTCCGGCGTTCGCGGCGAGCGCCGCTGGAAGAAGAAGAAGACCTGGCGATGAGCACTTCACTCGACCCCCACCGCATCGTCACCGCCACCCGGCCCGGCTGGGTGCCCGAAAGCCTGCCTTTTGACACGGTGGCCAGGATGTTCTGGCACCGCGTGCAGGAGATGGGCGACGCGGTGATGATGCGCCAGAAGGACCTGGGCCTGTGGCGCAGCTACAGCTGGAACGAGGTGGCCAGCATCGTCACCGAGATCGGCGCCGGCCTGGCCAGCCTGGGCTACCAGCCGGGCGAGGTGATCTCGGTGCTCAGCAACACCTGCCGCGAGTGGGTGTGGACCGATCTGGCCGGGCTCAGCATGGGCGGCGCGGTCAATGGCATCTACCCCACCGATGCCGCGGTGCAGGTGCAGTACCTGTGCGCCGATTCGGGCAGCGTGTTCCTGTTCGTCGAAGACGACGAGCAGCTCGACAAGTGGCTCGAGATGCGCGAGCAGCTGCCGCGCCTGCGCAAGGTGGTGGTGTTCGACATGGAAGGCCTGGGCCAGTTCGATGACCCGCAGGTCATCAGCCTGGCCGCGCTGCGTGCGCTGGGCCGCGACCACCTCGCGCAGCACCCGGGGCTGCTGGCCGAGCGCCTGGCCAGCCGCGGCCCGGACGATCTGGCGGTGCTGGTCTACACCTCGGGCACCACCGGCCGGCCCAAGGGCGCCATGATGCTCAACCGCAACCTGTGCGCGGTGCTGGCGTCCACCAACCCGGGCCTGTTCCAGGGCCTGCCCGAGGCCGAGGAGCGGGTGGCGTTTCTGCCGCTGTGCCACATCGCCGAGCGCCTGATCGGCGAATACGTGTCGATCTACCGCCGCTCGATCCTGAACTTCGTCGAGAACCCCGAGACGGTGTTCGAGAACGTGCGCGAGGTGCAGCCGCATGTGTTCTTCGCCGTGCCGCGGGTGTGGGAGAAGATGTACTCCAGCGTCAGCATCGCCTTGAAGGAGGCCGGCCGGCTGCAGCAGCTGGCCTACGGCTGGGCCATCGGCGTGGGCAGCCGCGTGGCCGCGCTGAAGGAGCAGGGCGCCACGCCGGGCGGCCTGCTGGCGCTGCAGTACGCGCTGGCCCGCATGGCGGTGCTGGGCAATGTGCGGCGCATGCTGGGGCTCAACCGCGTGCACCTTGCGCTCACCGGCGCGGCACCGATCTCGCCCGAGCTGATCCGCTGGTACCTGGCGCTCGGCATCCCGCTGCGCGAGGGCTGGGGCATGACCGAGACCGCCGGCGGCGGCACCGTGACCCCGTACGACGCCACGCGGCCCGGCAGCATCGGCATTCCGGGGCCGGGCGTCGAGATGCGCATCGCGCCGGTCACGCACGAGATCCTGCTGCGCGGCGGCAACCGCTTTGCGGGCTACCTCAACCTGCCCGAGAAAACCGCCGAGGCCATCGACGCCGAAGGCTGGCTGCACACCGGCGACGTGGGCCGGGTCGACGCGCAGGGCTGGTTCTACATCACCGACCGCATGAAGGACATCATCATCACCGCCGGCGGCAAGAACATCACGCCCAGCGAGTGGGAGAACCAGCTCAAGTTCAGCCCCTACGTCACCGACGCGGTGGTCATCGGCGACAAGCGCGCCTACCTCAGCTGCCTGGTGATGATCGACGAGGACAACGTGGCCCAGTGGGCGCAGGATCGCGACGTGCAGTTCAGCGACTTCAAGAGCCTGTGCCGCGCACCCGAGGTGATTGCGCTGATCGGCGACGAGATCGAGAAGGTCAACAAGGCCTTCGCGCGGGTCGAGCAGATCAAGCAGTTCCGGCTGATCGAGCAGCGCCTGACCGCCGAGGACGAGGAGCTCACGCCCACCATGAAGCTCAAACGCTCGCTGATCAACAAGAAGTACGCCGACTTGATCGAGGGCATGTACAAGGGCCAGGCCGCCGCCTGACGCCGCGCTGACGTTGATCTGACGCAGACCCCGGCACGCCCGCCTGGGCGCCAATGCCGCTGGAACGCCGCCGCGCCTTCATCCGCACACCCCGATGGCGTGGGCACCGGCAGCCTCTGGAAGGTGAACATGCGTCACAAGCACGCGCTGCGCGCCGGGCCCGCACCCGGCCGCTGGCCAGGCGCCGAACCATGGCAAACGCCGGCGCTGGCCAGTGCCGCGCTGATCCACGCGCCGATTCACGCGCCGATCGACGCGCTGAGCGATCTGCTGGATGCCGTGGCCGCCGGCGACGGCGCATCGCGCGAGGGCCTGGTGGCCGTGCTCAACGGCCTGCTGGGCGACCACCTGCAGCGCGCCGAGCATGCGCTGGCCACGCCCATGCAGTGGCGCCACCAGGCGGCAGCGCTGGATCTGGCGGCGCCCGGTCTGCAGGCCCGGCCGCGCGTGCTGCTGATGGTGCACGACCTGTGCCTGAACGAGGCCGGCTGGCAGCGCGAGGGCCACGAGCACGGGCCGCTGCTGGCCCGCCACCTGGGCGCCACGCTGCTGCACCTGCGCTACAACAGCGGCCTGTCGGTGGCCGCCAATGGCGCGCGGCTGAACCACATGCTGGAGGCGCTGGCGCACGACTGGCCCGTGAGCCTGCAGGCGCTGGACATCGTGGGCCACGGCATGGGCGGTCTGGTGGCCCGCAGCGCCTGCGCCCAGGCGGCCGTGGGCGGCGCGCGCTGGCCGGCCCGGCTGCGCCGCCTGGTGTTTCTGGGCACGCCGCAGCTGGGCCTGCCGCTCGAGCGCATGGGCTCCTGGCTGCGGCGCGTTTTGGGGCTGCGCTCGGCCTCGGCGCCCCTGGCCCGGCTGGCCGGCTGGCGCAGCGCCGGCATGGCCGATCTGCGCCATGGCGATCTGCTGCCGCCGGGCGGGCAGGGCGGCCGCGGCCGAGGGCAGCCACCGCAGCCACTGCGCCACGCGCAGCCACCACTGCCACCACTGCCGCCCGGCGTGGCCTGCCACGCCATCGCCGGCTGCCTGGGCAGCCGGCTGCACAGCGCCCGGCGCGGCGATGGCCTGGTGCCGCTGGCCAGCGCGCTGGGCCAGCAGCCGCGCAGCGCGCTGGGCCAGCAGCCGCGCAGCGCGCTGGTGCCGCCGCTGCCGGCCACCGCCTGCTGGGTGGGCGAGGGCCTGCACCATCTTGATCTGCTGTCCAGCGCCCTGGTCTACCGGCGGCTGCTGTATGCCTTGTCGGATGGCTGACAGCCGCTTTCAGGGGGCTGCCGCACAATCGCCGCATGTCTGCTCCCGCCCCTTCGGCCGACGGCCGGCCCGATCTGCCCCCCGAGACGCCCGACGAAACCGCCGCCGAGCCGCCCTACAAGCTCGACTACCCCTGGGACGCACCGCCGCAGCCGGGTGAGCCACGCGAGGTGGCGCCCGGCGTGCTGTGGCTGCGCATGCCGATGCCCTTTGCGCTGAACCACATCAACCTGTGGCTGATCGCCGACGACGACGCGCAAGGCCCCGGCTGGGCCCTGGTGGACACCGGCACCAAGACACCCGAGGCGCTGGCCGTGTGGCGCGGCCTGATCGCCCCCGACGGGCCGCTGGCCGCCACGCCGCAGGGCGCACGCATCACCCGCATCTTCTGCACCCACATGCACCCCGACCACGTGGGCATGGCCGGCTGGCTGACGCGCAAGTTCCAGTGCCGGCTGTGGATGACCCGGCTCGAGTACCTGACCTGCCGCGTGCTGGCCGCCGACACCGGCCGCGAGGCCCCCGAAGACGGCGTGCGCTTCTACCGCCAGTGCGGCTGGCCCGAAGAGGCGCTGGATGTGTACCGCGCGCGCTTCGGTGGCTTTGGCAAGTACGTGCACCCGCTGCCCGAGAGCTTTCGCCGCATTGCCGACGGCGAAAGCCTGCGCATCGGCGCACACGACTGGCGGGTGATGGTCGGCCGCGGCCATTCGCCCGAGCATGCCTGCCTGGTGAGCGAGGCACTGGGCGTGCTGATCTCGGGCGACCAGGTGCTGCCACGCATCTCGTCGAACGTCAGCGTGTTTCCCACCGAGCCCGATGCCGATCCGCTGGGCGACTGGATCGAGTCGCTCGAGCGCTTTCACCGCACGCTGGGCGACGATCTGCTGGTGCTGCCGGCGCATGGCGAGCCGTTTCGCGGCCTGCATGCGCGGCTGCAACGCCTGATGCGCGGCCACCACCGCGGCCTGCAGCGCCTGTCACGCACGCTGCGCGAAGGGCCGCGCCGCGCCATCGATGTGTTCGGCGCCTTGTTCGCGCGGCCCATCGACGGCAAGGGCGAGCTGCTGGGCATGGCCACCGGCGAAAGCCTGGCCCACCTGAACCACCTGGTGCAGCGCGGCGAGGTGCGCGCCGAGCCCGACGCACAAGGCGTGCGCTGGTACCACTGGGCGGGCTGAACGCGAGGCGGCCAGCCGGCTCAGGCCGGCGGGCCATCAGGCCCGATGGCCCTCAGGCCGCGGTGCGAAAGCGCGCCACGGCGCCCACCATGCGTTCGGCCTGATCGCGCAGGCTGGCGGCGGCCGCGGCGCTTTCTTCCACCAGCGCGGCGTTCTGCTGCGTCGAGTGGTCGAGCTGGCTGACCGAGGCGTTCACCGTGGCCAGGCCGCTGGCCTGCTCGGCCGTGGCGCGGCCGATCTCGCCGACCAGGCTGCTGACATGGCTGACCTGGCCCACGATCTGCTGCATGGTGTCGCGGGCCTCGTTCACCAGCGCGGCGCCACCGGCCACGGTGGTGGCGCTGTGGCCGATCAGCGACTTGATCTCGCGCGCCGCGCCGGCCGAGCGCTGCGCCAGGCTGCGCACCTCGCTGGCCACCACGGCAAAGCCGCGGCCCTGCTCGCCGGCCCGGGCGGCCTCCACCGCAGCGTTGAGCGCCAGGATGTTGGTCTGGAACGCGATGCCGTCGATGGTGCCGATGATGTCGCCGATCTTGCGCGAGCTGTCGCTGATGGCGTCCATGGTGCTGGCCACACGCAGCATCAGCGCGCCGCCCTGGCCGGCGGTGGTGCTGGCCTGGCTGGCCAGCGTGGTGGCCTGGCTGGCGTTGTCGGCGTTGAGCCGCACCGTGCTGGTCAGCTGCTCCAGCGACGAAGCCGCCTGCTGCAGATTGGCCGCGGCATGCTCGGTGCGGCTGCTCAGGTCGGCGTTGCCGCCGGCGATCTCGGCCGAGGCGGTGCCCAGCGCGCTGCCGCTGGCCTTGACCTCGCTGACCATGCCGGTCAGCTGGCGCATGGCCTGGGCAATGCCATGGGCCAGCTGGCCCATCTCGTCGCGCGCCTCGGTGTGCACGCGGTGGTCCAGCTCGCCGCGGGCCAGGGCCTGCAGGGCGGCCAGCGCACCGGCCGTGCCGCGGCCGATGCTGCGGGTGATGGCCGCCACGGTCAGCATGACCGTGCCCAGCATCAGCAGCAGCAGCGCAAGGGTCAGCACCAGCTCGTTGCGTGCGCCGGCCACGCGCTCGTTGAGCTGGCGGCTCACGCTGGCGAAGGCCAGGTCGGTGAAGCTGTACTGGGCGTCGATGAAGCCGCTCATCGCGTCGAAATAGGCCACCGGCGGCTGGTTGGGGGTCTCGGGATCGATCAGCTGGCTGCGCACCATCGCCACGGCCTGGTCGATGGCGGTGCGGGCCGACTTCATCGGTGCGGCCAGCGTGCTGGCGGTGGCGGGGTCGGCGATGGCCAGCTGGTCGACATAGCGCAGGTACTCCAGCTCCAGCTGGGCGATGCGCTCGAGCAGGGTCTGCAGGCGCACCCGCTCGGCGGGCGTGATGCTCTGGCGCTTGAGCAGCACCGTGCCGGTGGCGCGCGCCTGACCCATCAGCTCGCTGATGCGCGGCAGGGTGTCCACCAGCGCCGCAATCAGGTAGTAGGTGCCGGGCTCGGGATCGAGGATCAGCGTGGCGCCATCGGCCACGTCGGCCAGCATGCGCTGCGCCATGCTCACCAGCTCGGTGTGGCGCTTGAACGAATCGGGCAGCGGCAGGCCGCGTGTGGCGACATCGCGCCGCAGCTCCTGCCAGCCCTGCTCGAGCGTGCGGCGGCGCTCGCCCGCCGCGCCGGCGGCATAACGCGCGGTCTCGGTCATGGCGGTGGCCAAGGCCTTGTCAAGCTCGGCGGCCTGCGCTTCGCGGCGGGCGCCCAGCGCGTCGTTGCCGCCCAGCCAGCCGGCGCTGAGGCCGCGGTGGGTCTGGGTGTGGCGCATCAGGCCCAGCACGGCGCCCAGGGCGGGCACGCCGGCCTGCTCGGTGCGGGCGGTCTGGTAGTCGCTCCAGATTCTGGTGAGCACCATGCCGGCCATCGGCATGGTGAACAGGCCGAACACCAGCGCCAGCAGCAGCACCTTGTGCGCAATGCGCAGGTCACGGAAGAAAGTCATGTCGGTAGCCTCGGGCAATGAACGGCCCAACCCCATGACTGCCAGGCGGGACGCGCGGTATTGCGCTGGTTGTCGGCAGGCAGGCCCTGCGGCTTGAGCGGTCTTTTGCGCAAAGGGCGCGCCGTCGGGCCTGCCCCGCCGCCACGGCACTGTTGCGGTGCATTTCGCGCAGCTTGGCCGCTGAACGGCGAGCGATGGCCGCTAGGGTGACAGCCAATCGCGGCCCGGGTGGCCGCTGGCCTGGTGTGCTATGTCGGCGACACCGCGGCCCGCCGCGCGGCCGCGGCGGCCACTACCGCAGGCCGCCCTGGCGTGCCGCCCAGCCGCCGATGATGGCTTGCAGGCGGGCCAGGCCGTCGGTCAGCGCGGCCGGCCCGGGTTGCAGGATCAGCGGCGACTTGACCTCGTGCAGCTCGCCATCGCGCACCGCCGGCACCGCCTGCCAGCCGGGGCGGGCGGCCACCTGCTCGGGCCGGAACTTCTTGCCGCACCACGAGCCGATGATGATGTCGGGGGCCGCAGCGATCACCTCGGCCGGGTCGGCCACGATGCGCTCGCGCGCCAGCGAGGCGGCAGCCCGCTGCACAAACACGTCGTCACCGCCGGCCACCGCCACCAGCTCGCTGACCCAGCGGATCGCGCTGATCTGCGGGCTGTCCCATTCCTCGAAGTACACCCGTGGCCGCCGCGCCAGGCCCGCGGCCTGCGCGCGCGCCTGCGCCAGCCGCGCGGCGAGCGTGTCGGCATAACGCGCCCCGTCATCGGCCGCGTCCACCAGGGCGCCCAGCCGGCGCACATAGTCGAGGATGCCGTCGACGCTGCGGTGGTTGCTGATCCACACCTCGACGCCGGCGCGGATCAAGGCGGCGGCAATGTCGGCCTGGATGTCGGAAAAGCCGATGGCCAGGTCGGGCTTGAGCTCGAGAATGCGCTCGATCTTGGCGCTGGTGAAGGCGCTGACCCGCGGCTTGTCGCGCCGCGCCTGGGGCGGGCGTACCGTGAAGCCCGAGATGCCGACAATGCGCGCCTGCTGGCCCAGCGCATACAGCACCTCGGTGGGCTCTTCGGTCAGGCAGACAATGCGCTGCGGTCCGCGCCGGGATGGCAGGATGGCAGGTGGGTCGGCGGGCAGTTCGATGGGCAGTTCGGCAGTCACGCCCGGCATTGTGCCCAGCGTTCAGCAGGCACTGAACCACGGGGCGTCAAGCCGGCCGGCGGCGGTCGGCCCGGCCGGGTTGATGTGATAAAAACGTGGGCCTCAGAGGGGCAAGATGGCTGCTCGACAGCCGCGTTTATCCCAGGAACGCCCGGCGCCGGCCGGGCCATGGGCGGGAGCACAACGATGTGGCCGACGCACGGAGCGCAAGCGCTGGTGCTGATCGTGGACGACAACCCCGAGAACCTCACGGTGATCGGTGAACTGCTGCATCCCGAGTTCTCGGTGCGCGCTGCCAATGGCGGCCGCCGCGCCATCGACCTGGCCCAGCTGCACCCGCAGCCCGACCTGATCCTGCTCGATGTGATGATGCCCGACATCGACGGCTTCGAGGTGCTGCGCCAGCTGCGCGCCATGCCCGCTACGGCCGCCATCCCGGTGCTCTTTCTCACCGCGCTGGACGATGCCGACAGCGAGGCCCATGCGCTGCGCCTGGGGGCGGGCGACTTCATCACCAAGCCGATCCGGGCGCCCAGCCTGCTGGCCCGGGTGCGCACCCATGTGGCGTTGAAGCAGGCCCGCAAGCGCCTCGACACCGGCCCGCTGCATGCGCCGTCCGCGGCCGGCTGGCAGCACAGCGGCCTCGGTCTGCTGCAGCAGCTGGCGCGCAGCTGCCACCCCGATGGCCAGCGCCACCTCGAGCAGGTGGCCGGCGTGGTGGCGGTGCTGGGTGAAGAGTTGCGCCGCAGCGGCGTCTACCCCGAGGCGCATGCGCCGGGCTGGCTGCAGGCGCTGGTCCAGGCCGCGCCGCTGCACGACATCGGCAATGCCGCGGTGCCCGAGCGCATCCTGGCCAAGCCCGAGGCGCTGAACGCCGGCGAGTGGAATGCCGTGCGCGCCCATGCCCGGCTGGGCGCCGACGCCCTGGTGCAGCTGACGGTGCAGGACGGCCCCCAGCCCACGCTGGTGCGCTGCGCACGCGAGATCGCCCGCAGCCACCACGAGCGCTGGGACGGCCGCGGCTACCCCGATTGCCTGGCCGGCCTGGCCATTGCGCTGACGGCGCGGGTGACCAGCGTGGCCGACGCCTTCACCGCCATGCTGGCGCCGCGGCCCCATCGGCCGGCGCTGAGCCTGGCGCAGGCGCGCGAGGCCATCCGCGACGGCCGTGGCCAGCAGTTCGATCCCGCCGTTGTGGATGCCTTCGAAGCCCGCTTCGACGCGCTGGCCGCGCTGATGGCGGCGCCGGCCACTGCCGTGCTGGACGAGCCTGGCCTGGCTGCGGGCCTGGCCGCCTGATGCAGCGGCAAAACCAGTCCGCCAGCGCACGCCGCAGCCGCTGGCGCCTGCCGGCCCTGCTGGCCATCACCGTGACCACCGGTCTGCTGTGGCCCGAACGCTGGCCGATGGGCTGGGGCGCCGCGCTGCTGCCGGCCGGCGCCGCCGCGCTGGGCTGGCTGCTGGCCCGGCCACGCCCGGCCAGGGCCGCAGCCCATGCCGTCGCCGTGGGCGCACACGCTGCACGAGCCACGCCAACCGCGCAGAGCGCCCCGGGTGCCCAAGGCGCCCGAGACGCCCGAGACGCCCAAGGCGCCCAAGGCGCCCAAGGCGCCCAAGGCGCCCAAGGCGCCCAAATCGCCCCCGACGCACCCGCCGGCGTGGCCGGGGGCCAGCCCGGCCTGGCCGCGTTGACCGAGGCCGTGGCCTCGGGCCTGGCGCTGCTGGATGGCCGCGGGCGTCTTGTGCAGGCCAATGCCGCCTGGCATGCGCTGGCGCAGCGGCCCGACGACCAGACCGCCGCGCCACCGATGGGCGGCGAGCCGGGCCAGGACTACCTGGCGCTGTGCCACCGGTCCTGCGAGGCCGTGGCCGCCGAGCCCGCCAGCACCGCCGAGGGCGGCGAGGCTGCAGCGCTGATCGCCCCCACCGAGGCCGTGCAGTGGGCGCTCGATCTGGCCGCGCTGCTGGCCCGCGGCGCTGACGGCACGACGCTGGAGCGCGTGTTCAGCGGCCAGGGCGGCTGGGCCGGGCGCAGCCTGCGCCTGCGTGCCCGGGCGGTGGCCGGGGGCGGCGCCGTGCTGCAGGCCGATGACATCAGCGCCGCGCAGCAGGCCGAGCAGCGCTGGCGCGAGTGCGACAGCCGGCGCCGCGCGGTGTTCGAGACGCCCGCCGTGGGCATCGCCGAGAACCGGCTCGACGGCAGCTGG
Source organism: Aquabacterium sp. OR-4 (assembly GCF_025290835.2). Taxonomy (NCBI): domain Bacteria; kingdom Pseudomonadati; phylum Pseudomonadota; class Betaproteobacteria; order Burkholderiales; family Sphaerotilaceae; genus Pseudaquabacterium; species Pseudaquabacterium prasiolae. The sequence goes on from NZ_JAOCQD020000001.1 coordinate 1,279,084, forward strand.
CTCAGCATCAGCCCGCAGCTGTGCGTGCTCACCGGCTACAGCCGCGAGCAGCTGCAGCGCATGGACTTTCGCAGCCTGACCCATCCCGACGATCGCCCGGCCGACTGGCAGGCATTGCAGCGCCTGCTGGATGGCGAGCTCAGCAGCGTCAGCGTCGAGAAGCGCTACCTGCGTGCCGATGGCGGCTCGCTCTGGGTGCGGCGCACCAGCTCGATGGTGCGCGACGCCGCCGGCGGGCCCGACCACGTGGTGTCGGTGGTCATCGACATCAGCGCCTACAAGCAGGCGCAGGCCGAACTGGCCGAGCACCGCGCCCGGCTGGAAGACCAGGTGGCCGAGCGCAGCCGCGCCTTCGAGGACGCCTTGAACGCGCGCCTGGCCAGCGAGCGCTTCCTGCGCTCGGTGGCCGACAACCTGCCCGACATGGTGTGCTACTGGGACACCGCCGGCATCTGCCGCTTTGCCAACAAGGCCTACCGGCAGTGGTTTGCGCCGGCCGGCACCGAGGTGGTGGGCCTGCGCCGCGACCAGGTGCTGGGGCCCTTTGCCTTGCAGCGCGCCGCCGAGGCCTTTGACGCGGCCTGTGCCGGCCAGGGCCAGCAGTGGCACGAAAACTACCCCGGCCCGGACGGCCAGGCGCGCAGCTTCTGGGTGCACTTCGTGCCCGACCGCCTGCCGGCAGCCGGCAGCGAAGGCGCGGTGGCCGGCGTGTTCGTGCTGGCCTCCGACATCACCGACATCCGCGCCGGCGAGTTGCGCCTGTCGGCGCTGAACGAGCAGCTGACCGCCGCGCGCGACCGCGCCGAGCAGGCCAGCCGCGCCAAGACCTCGTTCCTGGCCAACGTCAGCCACGAGATCCGCACGCCGATGAACGCCATCATCGGCCTGACCCACCTGATGCAGCGCGACCTGCACGACGAGGTGGCGCAGGCCCGGCTCGACAAGGTGTCGGCGGCCGCACACCACCTGCTCGACGTGATCAACGACGTGCTCGACCTGTCGAAGATCGAGTCCGGCAAGCTGCGCATCGCGCAGACCGATTTCGCCATCGGCGCCTTGCTGTCGCGGGTGTGCGCGCTGGTCGGCGAGCGCCTGCGCGGCAAGGGCCTGGCCCTGCTGGTGCGCGCCGAGGGCCTGCCCACCGTGCTGCGCGGTGACCCGACGCGGGTCTCGCAGGCCTTGCTCAACCTGATGAGCAATGCGGTGAAGTTCACCGACCATGGCCGCATCGAGCTGCTGTGCACGCTGGAGCCGGTGGCCGAGGTTCAGCCCGGCCCGCCGGCGGCCGATCAGGTGCAGCTGCGCTTCACCGTGCGCGACACCGGCATCGGCGTGCCGACCGAGCGCATCGGCCAGCTCTTCAATGCCTTCGAACAGGCCGACACCTCGACCACCCGCCGCTTTGGCGGCACCGGCCTGGGCCTGGCCATCACCCGCCGCCTGGCCGAGCTGATGGGCGGCGAGGTGGGCGTGCGCAGCGCGCCGGGGCAGGGCAGCGAGTTCTGGTTCACCGCGCGCTTCGAGCCGCCGTCGGGCGGCCTGCACGACCACAGCCTGCCGCCCGAGCCGCCGGCGCTGATCACCACCGGCCTGGCCGAGGTGCGGCTGCGCCACGAGCACCAGCTGCGGGCCCGCCACCAGGGCGCCCGCGTGCTGCTGGCCGAGGACAACCTGATCAACCAGGAGGTGGCGGGCGAGTTGCTGCGCGCAGCCGGCCTGACCGTTGACCTGGCGGCCAACGGGCGCGAGGCCGTGGAGCTGGCCGATGCCTGCCACTACGACCTGATCCTGATGGACATGCAGATGCCCGAGATGGACGGCCTGTCGGCCACCCGCCGCATCCGCCTGCTGCCCCAGCATGGGCGCACGCCGATCCTGGCCATGACCGCCAATGCCTTTGGCGACGACCGCCAGGCCTGCCTGGACGCCGGCATGGACGACCACCTGGCCAAGCCGGTCGATCCGGTGCTGATGTACGCCATGCTCGACCGCTGGCTGCCGGTGCGCGAGGTGGCGCCGCTGGCCCTGGCCGCCGCGCCGCACGATGGCACGCTGCCGGCGGCCGATGGCGCGGGCGACGAGGCCGACCCCTTTGCCGGCATCCCGGGCCTGAGCATGAGCCGCGCGCTGATGTACCTGCCCGGGCGCACCGCGGTCTACGAGCGCGTGCTGCGCCAGTTCTCCGAGCACTACGCCCGGGGCATCGAGGGGCTGGATGCGGCCGTTGCCAGCGGCCGCTGGACCGAGGCGCGCCAGCTGCTGCATTCGCTGCGCGGCGCCTGTGGTGCGGTGGGTGCCAGCGGCCTGGCGCTGCAAAGCCGCGCCATCGAGGCCCGCGTGGACACGCTGAGCGACGATGCCCAGGCCGACGCCGGCCTGCAGCAGACGGTGCAGACCCTGCAGGAAGACCTGGCCTCGCTGGTGACCGCGGTGTACGAGCGCCTGCAGCAGTTGCCGCCATCGGCACCCGCGGCCCCTGGCGGGGCAGCGGCCGGTGCGGGTGCACCGCCGGTGGCCGTGGCCGCGGGCCCGCGGCCCATGGCGCCGGTGCTGCAACAGCAGCTCGACCAGTTGCAGGCCCTGCTGGCGGCGGCCGACTTTCGCGCCGGGGCCCTGCTGCGCGAGATCGAGCCGGCGCTGCTGCGCCACTGTGGCAGCAGCCTGGCCGCCAGCGTGTCGCGCCCGCTGGCCCTGCACGACTACGAAGCGGCGCTGGCCGCGCTGCTGGCCTTGCGCGCAGCGCCTGTGCCTGCCGCGCCCGCCGGCGCCTTGCCGGTGTCAGTACCGGTGTCAGTGCCGGCCGGGGGCAGCGCTCAGTAGCGGTAGACGCCGCGGCCGCTCTTGCGGCCCAGCCAGCCGGCGGCCACCATCTCCTTGAGCAGCGGCGCCGGGCGGTACTTCGAGTCGGCAAACTCGGCCACATACACCTCCATCACCGCCAGGCACACGTCCAGGCCGATCATGTCGGCCAGCGCCAGCGGGCCGATCGGCTGGTTGCAGCCCAGCTTCATGCCGGCGTCGATGTCCTCGGCGGTGGCGGCGCCCTCGGCCAGCACGAAGAAGGCCTCGTTGATCATTGGGATCAGGATGCGGTTGACCACGAAGCCCGGCGCGTTCTTCACCGAGATCGGCGTCTTGCCCAGGGCCACGGCCAGCGCCTTCACCGCGTCGTGCGTGGCATCGCTGGTGGCCAGGCCGCGGATCAGCTCCACCAGCGCCATCATCGGCACCGGGTTGAAGAAGTGCATGCCGATGAAACGATCGGGCCGCGAGGTGGCGGCGGCCAGCTTGGTGATCGAGATCGAGCTGGTGTTGGTGGCGATGATCGCCTCGGCCGGCAGCTGGGCATCCAACTGGGCCAGGATCTTGCGCTTGAGCGCCTCGTTCTCGGTGGCCGCCTCGATCACCAGCGGGCAGGCCGTCAGCGCGGCGTAGTCGGTGCCGGCCTGGATGCGGGCCAGCGCCGCGTCCTTCTCGGCCACGCTCAGCTTGTCCTTCTTGATCAGGCGGTCGAAGCTGCCGGCAATGGTGGCCAGGCCCTTGTCGACGGCGGCCTGCGCCACATCCACCATCACCACGTTCAGGCCGCTTTGCGCGCACACCTGGGCGATGCCGTTGCCCATGGTGCCGGCGCCGATGATGCCGACGGTTCGAATGCTCATGTGTGCTCCTTGCGAGTGACTTGACAGCGGAAATGAAAGCAGGGCAGGTAGCGTGCTGCAACGCAGCAAGCTTACCTGCCCTGTGTGGCGGCGATGCGCCGCCGGCGACTCAGAGGGGAGGGCTCAGGTTCGTTCGATGATCGCCGCGATGCCCTGGCCGCCGCCGATGCACATGGTCACCAGCGCATAGCGGCCACCGGTGCGGTGCAGCTCGTAGATCGCCTTGGTGGTGATCACCGCGCCGGTGGCGCCGATCGGGTGGCCCAGCGAGATGCCCGAGCCGTTCGGGTTGACCTTGGCCGGATCGAGGCCCAGCTCCTTGACCACGGCGCAGGCCTGGGCGGCAAAGGCTTCGTTGCTCTCGATCACGTCGAGATCGGCCACCGACAGGCCGGTGCGCTCGAGCAGCTTGCGCGTGGCCGGCACCGGGCCGATGCCCATGATCGTGGGCTCGACGCCGGCATGCGCATAGCCCACCAGCCGGGCCAGCGGCTTCAGGCCCTGGGCCTTGACCGCATCGCCGCTGGCCATCACCACGGCGGCGGCGCCGTCGTTGATGCCCGAGGCATTGCCGGCGGTGACGGCGCCGTCCTTCTTGAACGCCGGCTTCATCTTGCCCAGCGTGTCCATCGTGGTGTCGGCCTTCACATGCTCGTCGGTGTCGAAGGCCAGCTCGCCCTTGCGGGTCTTGAGCATCACCGGAACGATCTGCTCCTTGAAGCGCCCGGCGGCGATGGCCGCGGCGGCGCGGCGGTGGCTCTCCACCGCCAGCTCGTCCATCTGCTGACGGCTGATGCCGTACTGCTCGCCCACGTTCTCGGCCGTGATGCCCATGTGGATCTTGTGGAACGGGTCGTGCAGCGCGCCCACCATCAGGTCGATCATCTGCACATCGCCCATGCGCGCACCAAAACGGGCCGAAGGCACCAGATAGGCGCCGCGCGACATCACCTCGCAGCCGGCGCCGATGGCCACCTCGGCATCGCCCAGTGCGATCGACTGCGCCGCCGAAACAATGGCCTGCAGGCCCGAGCCGCACAGGCGGTTGACGTTGAAGGCCGGCACCTCCTTGGGCAGGCCGGCGTTCACCGCGGCCAGGCGGCTGAGGTAGCAGTCGCGCGGCTCGGTGGTGACCACCGTGCCCATGGCCAGGTGGCCCACCCGCTCGGGCGCCACGCCCGAGCGCTCGAGCGCGGCCTTCACCACCAGGGTGGCCAGATCGGTGGGCGCGGTGTCCTTCAGGGCACCGCCGAAGGTGCCGATGGCGGTGCGCGCGGCGGCAACGAAATAGACCTCACGGGGCAGGCTCATGGCTGTCTCCTCAACATGGATGGGAACCCCCAGCTTAGAAGCCGCAAATTGCAGTGACCTGACAACTTACGCACAGGATTGAAGATAACGTCCATTTGACGTGTGCTTGATCGCACGTGCGGCGCCTGTGCCACCTAGAGTGAAGGCCGAGCGTGCCGGTCGGTCACGTGGTCAATGCCCGTTGCGGGTGCGGAGGAGGGGATGCGGTTGCCAGCAGGGCCAGGCGCGTGGGCGGTTTTTCAGGCAGCTCAAGGCATGGCGGCAGCCGCCCGCAGTCAGACTGCCACGGGCCCGGGGTGCTGCCCTTGAGCCGCCGCAAGTTCGGGCCCGATGGCGTGGCCGGCCACAGTGCGCGCCGCATGCGCATCACGCTGCTGGCGGCTGCGCTGGCCGGCGGTGGGGCGCTGGCCGGTGCGCTGTGGCTGGGCCGTCCGGGCTGGGTGGCCGCCCTGGCGGTGGTGGCCGGCCTGCTGCTGCTCGATCTGGGCGTGATGCTGTTGCGCCGCCGCTTCGAGCGGGCCCGCAGCCGGGCGCATGGCCTGGCGATGGAGGCCTGGCAGCGCCAGCTGTTCGACGGCATGGGCGACGGTGTGCTGGTGCTGCGCGGCGAGCGCCTGCTGTTCCACAACGCGGCGTTGGCGCAGCTGTTCGGCACGGCCGCCAGCGCCGTGGCCCTGGGCCCCGAACACCTGGCGCAGCGCCTGGCACCCGAGCACCGCCCGCTGTGGCGGCAGATCTGCCAGCGCCACCGCGATCAACCGGGCCTGCCGCCCGCCGCCGCGGCCCATGCCGGTGCAGCCATGGATGCCGGCGTGCGCCAGCACAGCCTGCGTCTGTTGCCGCGGCCCGCGTCGGGCGACGCCGAGCCGCTGACGAAGGACGTGGCCGAGCCGGCGCCCGCACCCGACGCAGCCGCCAGCGACGGCGCACGCTGGCTGCAGCTGCAGGAGCAGCCCACCTGGCTGGGCGGCGAGGCCGCCACGCTGTGCATCGTGCGTGAGCTGGCAGCCCCGCCGCACAGCCCCTTGCCCGAGCCGCGCCACCGCATCCGCACCGAGCCCGAGGCGCGCCCGCCCGAGCGCACCGGCGCGCTGGCCCAGACGCTGGCCGCCCTGCGCGACAACGAGGCCTTCTTGCGCACCGTGGCCGACAACATGCCGGGCCTGATCGGCTACTGGGACGCCGAGCAGCGCTGCCGCTTTGCCAATCGCGGCCACCAGCGCTGGTTCGGCCTGACGCCCGAGCAGATGATCGGCCGCCGCGCCGACGAGGTCTCGAGCGCCGAGGTGTACACACCCCTGCGCCCGTTCATCGAGGCCGCGCTGGCCGGCCGCGCGCAGCACTTCCAGCACGACCTGCAACGCCGTGACGGCAGCCGGGCCACGGTGTGGATCCAGTTCATCCCCGATCTGCAGGGCGACAGCGTGTGCGGTCTGTTCGTGCTGGTGACCGACGTGACCGAGCTGCACCAGACCGAGCAGCGGCTCGAGCGCGCCAACGCCGAGCTGCTGCGCGCGCGCGACCGCGCCGAGGCCGCCAGCCGGGCCAAGACCGATTTCCTGGCCAACATGAGCCACGAGATCCGCACGCCGATGAACGCCATCATCGGCCTGAACCACATGCTGCTGCGCGAGCTGGCGGGCACCCACCACGAAGACCGGCTGCACAAGCTGGGCGCTGCCGCCGGCCACCTGCTGGCGGTGATCAGCGACGTGCTCGACTTGTCCAAGATCGAGGCCGGCCGGCTCGAGCTGAGCGAGGCCGAATTCGCGCTCGACGATGTGCTGCGCCGCGCCATCGATCTGGTCATCGAGCCGGCGCGGGGCAAGGGGCTGGAGCTGCTGGTCGAGGCCGGCACGCTGCCGCTGCGGCTGCGCGGCGATGCCACCCGCCTGTCGCAAGCCCTGGTCAACCTGCTGGGCAACGCGGTGAAGTTCACCGACCAGGGCTGGGTGCGCCTGCGCGTCGAGGCCCTTGATCCGGCCCAGCCGGGCAGGCTGCGCTTCACGGTCACCGACACCGGGCCGGGCATCGCCGCGGCGCAGCAGGCGCAGCTGTTTGATGCCTTTGTGCAGGCCGATGCCAGCCTCACCCGGCGCCATGGCGGCACCGGCCTGGGCCTGGCCATCAGCCGCCGCATTGCCGAGGCCATGGGTGGCGAGGCCGGGCTGGAAAGCCTGCCCGGCCAGGGCAGCAGCTTCTGGTTCACGGTGCGCCTGGCCGTGGCGAGCGACGCCGCGCCGCTGCCCGCGCTGCGGCTGGCCGGCCCGGCGCTGGTGATCGACGACCTGGGCGCCACCCGCCACGCGCTGCGCCACATGCTCGAGGCCGCCGGCGCCACGGTGCGCGCCGTGGGCCAGGCCGCCCAGGCGCAGGGCGTGCTGGCCGGTTCGGTGCATCCGGCGGTCGTGCTGATCGACGCCGAGCTGCCCGAGCCCCAGGCGGTGGCCAACGCGCCGGCCGGCCACGGCCGCCAAGACCCCAACCCGGCCACCCCGGCCTGGCGCAGCCTGCTGCCGCTGGCGCTGGGCGAAGGCCGGCGACCCATCGTGCTGCTGCTGACCGGCCGCGACCCCGCCGCGCTGCAGGCCCGGGCGCTGGCCAGCGGCGCCAGCGCCGTGCTGGCCAAGCCGGTCTTGCCGCTGGCGCTGCGGGCGGCGCTGGGCCAGGCCGTGCCGGCTGCGGCAGCAGTTGCCGCTGCGCCTGCGGTTGCGGCTGGCCCCAACGCAGGGGCACCAACAGCGCCGCTGCAGCCAGCACGCACCGCCGGCCCGTTGCCGTGGCCACCGCGGCCCGCCCGGCCGCACAACAGTGCAGACGACCTGGCAGACAAGCTGGCGAATGAGCAGGGGCGCGAGCAGGGGCGCGAGCCATGGGGCGAGCACGAGGGCGACGAACTGGCAGGATTCGACTCTGCCGATTCAGCCGACAGCATGCGCCGCGCCCTGGCGTTGCAGTTCGACGGCCTGCGCGTGCTGCTGGCCGACGACAGTGCACTGAACCTCGAGGTGGGCGCGGCGCTGCTGGCCTCGGTGGGGCTGATGGTCGACCAGGCCGGCGGCGGCGAAGAGGCCGTGGCCCTGGCTGCCGACACCGCCTACGCCGCGATCCTGCTGGATGTGCAGATGCCGGGCACCGACGGGCTGCAGGCCGCGCAGCGCATCCGCGCCATGGCCCACCATGCCCACACCCCGGTGATCGCGATGACCGCCAGCGTCAGCGCTGCCGACCGGGCGCGCTGCCTGGCCCATGGCATGAACGACCATGTCACCAAGCCGGTGGACGCCCGCACGCTGTACACCACGCTGCAGCACTGGCTGCGGCTCGGGCCCGAGCCCGCGCCCGAGCCGCCGCAGCCCGGACGCTACGGGCCGCCCCGGGTGGCGCGCTGAAGGCCGCGGCCTACACTGACGGCATGAAAGACGTCGTCATCTCCGGCACCGGCCTGTACCGGCCGCCCCACACGATCACCAACGAAGAATTGGTGGCTTCCTACAACGCCTATGCCGATCTCCAGAACCAGCAGCACGCGGCGGCCATTGCCGCTGGCGAGCGCCAGGCGCTGGTGCATTCGAGCGTTGAGTTCATCGAGAAAGCCTCGGGCATCCAGCAGCGCTACGTGATCGCCAAGGAAGGCGTGCTCGACCCGCGGCGCATGAAACCGCACTTTGATCCGCGCCCCGACGACCAGATCTCGCTGATGGCCGAGATCGCGGTCGATGCCGCGGCCAAGGCGCTGGCGGCCGCCCAGGTGGAGGCCGGCGAGATCGACGCGGTGTACTGCGCAGCCGCCAACATGCAGCGCGCCTACCCGGCGATGGCCTGCGAGATCCAGGCAGCGCTGGGCGCCGGCGGCTTCGGCTTCGACATGAACGTGGCCTGCTCGTCGGCCACCTTCGCGATCGAGCAGGCCACCAACGCCGTGCGCACCGGCAGCGCGCAGCGGGTCTTGATCGTCAACCCCGAGATCACCTCGGCCCACCTCGAGTGGCGCGACCGCGACTGCCATTTCATCTTTGGCGACGTGTGCACGGCCGTCATCGTGGAAGCCGCCGACACCGCCCGCTCGTCCGACCGCTGGCAGGTGCTGGGCACCCGGCTGGCCACCAAGTTCTCGAACAACATCCGCAACAACGCGGGTTTTCTCAACCGCTGCGAGGACACCGACCCCGACGCCCGCGACAAGACCTTCATGCAGGAAGGCCGCAAGGTGTTCAAGGAAGTGGTGCCGATGGCCGCCGCGCACATCGAGGGCCACCTGGCGGCGCTGGGCCATTCGCCCGCCCAGGTGCGGCGCTACTGGCTGCACCAGGCCAACCTGGGCATGAACCAGCTGATCATCAAGCGCCTGGTGGCTGGCGAGGTGGGCGACGACCTGGCGCCGATCATTCTGAGCGAGTACGCCAACACGGCGTCGGCGGGCTCGATCATCGCCTTCCACCATCACCACGGCGATCTGGTGGCGGGTGATCTGGGGGTGATCTGCTCGTTCGGGGCAGGCTATTCGGTGGGCAGCGTGATCGTTCGCAAGCAGTAGTTTTGGCTTGGGTTGGGGTGCTGGTGTTGAGCTGCCCAGGGGTGGCTTGCCTCGGTTGGTGCGCCAAAGCCGTGGGCGGGCAGGACGCAGCGGGCCACTGAAGCGGTCGGCCCGGCGGGCCGACTCCCCGGCACTGAACGGCTTGCCGGCCGCGCCGTACATTCAGCTCCGCCTGCCTGCGGCCGGCTGCGCACAGGTCCGGCGAGTCAGAGGGTCGATGCGCGCCTGCGGCGCGCCGGCCGCCAAACCGTCCAGCCCCGGCGCTTCACAGGCCCGCCGCGGCCTGCCCGTCCACGGCTTTGCGAGGCATGGGGGCTGGGCACGAACGCTTGGCGAGGCGCTGCTGGCCGCTGTGTGCTGGCCGTTGGGTGCTGGCCTTTGGCCGTTGGCTGTTGGCTGTTGGCCGGACGCGCGCCACCGTGGTGTGAGCGATCGGGCCGGGCAGCGGGTGCGGCGGGCCGTGGGAAGCGGCGAGGCGCGCAGGCCCGAGGGCGGCGTGGGCCGGCGCAGCCGGACCGCGCTTCGTGCAACTGACTCGCCGGACCTGTGCGCAGTGCGCCGCAGGCGCACGGAGCTGAATGTACGGCGCGCCCTCGGGCCGAGCACCGCAGCGCAGTCGCCGCAGGCGACCGCTTCCGTCGGCCCGCCGCACCCGCTGCCCGGTCCGATCGCCGGCTCGATCTCCGAAAGCCATACCCCCCAAGCCAAACACCCACACGCCAAGCCCCCCAAGCCAAGCGCGAAACGCCCGCAAGCCGACCGCGAAACGCCAGAGATCCCTCAGCGATACACCCCATCCCACCCCGCCGCCGGCAGCTCGGCACTCAAACCATCCGCGCTGGCCAATGGCCGGTTCATCTCGAAGATCTGCGCCGGGCCCACTGTGGCGTAGTCCATGTAGCCCAGGCGCAGCAGCGGCTCGGTGGCGGCGATGTCGAAGCGGCCGTCGCGCACGAAGTCGTCGTTGAGGTAGATGCCCACCACCTGGCCGATCACCAGCGTGTAGCTCGACTCGGCACCCGGCTTGTGCGGCGGCAGGGCCATGGTCTGCCACAGCCGGCACTCCAGCGCGGCAGGCGCTTCGGCCACGCGCGGTGCGGCAATGAAGCGCGACGGCGCCGCGGTCAGCCCGGCCAGTTCGAATTCGTCAACGCCGGGCTTCACCGGTGCCGAGCTGAGGTTCATCGCGTCCATCAGCGCCCGGGTGGCCAGCGAGCAGGTGAACTCGCCGGTGTCGAGCACGTTGCGCAGGCTGTCCTTCAGGCCGCCCGATGAAAACACCACCATGGGCGGCCGGTCGCTGATGGCGTTGAAGAAGCTGTAGGGTGCCAGGTTGCGCTGTCCCTGCCGGTTGACGGTGCCGATCCAGCCGATGGGCCGCGGCGCCACCAGGGCCTTGAAGGGGTCGTGCGGCAGGCCGTGGTCGCGGCTCAGGGCGTCGTAGTGCATGGCGGGGCGGGGTAGTGAGGGAAGGGGGCTTGGGGACGCAGGGCCGCCAGTATCCCGGCGCCCGGGGGCCGGGTGCGTCGGCTGCGGGACAATGCGCCGCGCCGTGAACCTCAAGCAACTCGAATACTTTGTGCACGTGGCCGAGCTGGGCAGCTTCAGCAAGGCCGCGCTGGTGCTCGACATCGCCCAGCCCGCGCTCAGCCGGCAGGTGCGCGCGCTCGAGACCGACCTGCGCGAGACCCTGCTGCTGCGCAACGGCCGCGGCGTCACGCTGACCCAGGCCGGCCAGCGCCTGTTCGAGCATGGCACGGCCATCCTGCAGTCGGTGGCGGCGGCGCGCAACGACATGGGCGCCTCGCGCGATGCGCCCACCGGCCGCATCACCGTGGGCCTGCCGCCCACGCTGAGCCGGCAGCTCACGCTGCCGCTGGTGGATGCCTTCCGGCGCCGCTGCCCGCTGGGCCGGCTGGCCATCGTGGAGGGTCTGTCGAGCCACATCGTCGAGTGGATCACCACCGGCCGGGTGGACGTGGGCCTGATGTACAACCCCGAGGCCCAGCCGGCGCTCGAGATCACGCCGGTGCTTGAAGAACCGCTGTGCCTGGTGTCGCCGGCCAGCGCGTCGGGCGGCACGGCGGCCAGCGCCGCACCGCTGCGCCAGCTGCCCGACTACCCGCTGATCGTGCCCGAGCGTGGCCACGCGGTACGCCGCCTGCTCGAAACCCGGGCCGCGCTGGCCGGTGTGCGGCTCGACATCGCGTGGGAGGTGTCGAGCATTGCCGCCATCGTCGAGTTGGTGTGCGCCGGCCATGGCCACGCGGTGCTGCATGCCAGCGCCGTGACCGCCTCGGGCCGGGCCGATCAGTTGCTGGTGCGCCCGCTGGTCGAGCCGCGCCTGGCCACCGTGCTGTGCCTGGCGGCCTCGGCGCACAAGCGCGCCAGCCCGCTGATGCGCCAGACCAGCCGCCTGCTGGTGGAGCTGGCCCGCAGCCTGTCGCAGGGCGCGGCCGCGCAGTCGCAACCCGGCTGAGCCGCTGGCAGGCCAGCACGGCCGCAAGAGGGGCGTGCGCGGCGCCCAGGGCATGGCCATGCTGGCATGCCGATGCGGCATAGCTGCTATCGCCAGCCATGCCTTTGCGGCGTGGCGGTGCAGGACAAGAATGCGCGCACCCTGCAGCACCACCGGTGGTTGTCGCCACCGCCCGCGCCATGTCCAGCACCCCCCCTGCGCCCGTGATCCGCGGCATCTCGTCGATGGCCACCCGCGCCATCCTGGGCGAACTGGCGCAGGACTGGCAGCGGCGCAGCGGCCAGGCGGTGGCCATCGAGTCGGTGGGTGGGGTGGACGCCGCCAAGCGTGTGCTGGCCGGCGAGGCCTTCGATGTGGTGATCCTGGCCTCGGACGCCATCGACAAGCTGCTGGCCGCCGGCCGCCTGCTGGCCGGCAGCAAGGTGGATCTCACCCGCTCGGGCGTGGCCGTGGCCGTGGCCGCCGGCGCGCCGCAGCCCGATCTGTCCAGCGAGGACAGTGTGCGCGCGGCCGTGCTGGCGGCGCCCAGCCTGGGCTATTCCACCGGCCCCAGCGGCGTGGCGCTGGCCAGGCTGTTCGAGCGCTGGGGCATTGCCCAGCAGATCGCGCCGCGCATCGTCACGCCGCCGCCCGGCGTGCCGGTGGGCCAGCTGGTGGCCCGCGGCGAGATCGCGCTGGGCTTTCAGCAGCTCAGCGAGCTGATCGCGCTGCCGGGCATTGCCGTGGTCGGCCCGCTGCCGCCGGCCATCCAGATCGACACCGTGTTCTCGGGCGCCGTGTGCGCCGACAGCACCCGGCCCGACGCCGTGCGCGCACTGCTGGCCGCCATGGCCGCACCCGAGGCCGCTGCCACCAAAGTTCGCCACGGCATGGCTGCCGCCTGAGCTGGGCCACAAGCGCCACACGAGCGCGTTCTCTCTCTCTTCTTCTGTCTGTTCCTTCTCTTCCTTCCACGCCCAACCCCGAGCGAGGCACCGCATGATCATCGACGTTCACGGCCACTACACCACGGCGCCCAAGGCGCTGGAGAACTGGCGCAACCAGCAGATCGCCGGCATCCAGGACCCGGCCCTGATGCCCAAGGTGAGCGACCTGAAGATCAGCGACGACGAGCTGCGTGAAAGCATCGAGCTGAACCAGCTGGCCAAGATGCGCGAGCGCGGCAGCGACCTCACCATCTTCAGCCCGCGCGCCAGCTTCATGGCGCACCACATCGGCGATTTCAACGTCAGCAGCACCTGGGCGGCCATCTGCAACGAGCTGTGCTACCGCGTCAGCCAGCTCTTCCCGGACCATTTCATCCCCGCGGCCATGCTGCCGCAAAGCCCGGGCGTCGACCCGGCCACCTGCATCCCCGAGCTGGTCAAGTGCGTCGAGCAGTACGGCAACGTGGGCATCAACCTCAACCCCGATCCGTCGGGCGGCCATTGGACCTCGCCGCCGCTCAGCGACAAGAGCTGGTACCCCATCTACGAAAAGATGGTCGAGTACGACATCCCGGCCATGGTGCATGTCTCGACCAGCTGCAACAGCTGCTTCCACACCACCGGCGCGCACTACCTCAACGCCGACACCACGGCCTTCATGCAGTGCCTGACCAGTGACCTGTTCAAGGACTTCCCCACGCTGAAGTTCCTGATCCCGCACGGCGGCGGTGCGGTGCCCTACCACTGGGGCCGCTTCCGTGGCCTGGCGCAAGAGCTGAAGAAGCCGCTGCTGCAGGAGCACCTGCTCAACAACATCTTCTTCGACACCTGCGTCTACCACCAGCCGGGCATCGACCTGCTGACCAAGGTGATCCCGGTGAAGAACATCCTGTTCGCCAGCGAGATGATTGGCGCGGTGCGCGGCATCGACCCCGAGACCGGCTTCTACTACGACGACACCAAGCGCTACATCGAGGCCAGCACCCTGCTCAGCGCCGAAGAAAAGCAGCAGGTCTACGAAGGCAACGCACGCCGCGTGTTTGCGCGGCTGGATACCCACCTGAAGGGCAAGGGCCTGTGAACCCCATCATCACCCCCCGCGCGCTGCCGCGCACCCCCCGGCGCCTGCTGCTCACCGGGCTGGGCCTGGCCGCCTGCGGCTGGGCCAGCGGGGCCTGGGCACAGGCCGCACCGTTTCCCAGCGCGCCCATCCGCATCCAGGTGGGCTACTCGGCCGGCGGCGCGGTGGATGTGGTGGCCCGCGCCGTGGGCCAGCGCCTGCAGGCCGACCTGGGCCAGGCGGTGATCATCGAGAACAAGCCCGGTGCGGCCAGCAACATCGCGGCCAAGGCCACCATCGCGGCAGCGGCCGACGGCCACACCCTGATGATGGCCGCCAACGCGGTGACGGCCAACATGACGCTGTTCCAGCCGCCGCCCTACGACCTGGAGAAAGACCTGGCGCCGGTGGCCCTGATCGGCCGCGTGCCGGTGGTGGTGGCGGTCAACCCGGCCAGCCCCTACGCCAGCCTGGCCGAGCTGCTGGCCGCTGCCCGCGCCAAGCCCGAAGCGGTGGCCTATGCCACGCCGGGCAATGGCTCGACGCCGCACCTGGCCATGGAGCTGTTTGCCGTGGCGGCCAAGGCCCAGATGCTGCACGTGCCCTACAAGGGCGGCACGCAGGCGCTGACCGACGTCATCGGCGGCCAGGTGCCCGTGGTGGCGGTGAACGTGCTGGAGGCGCTGCCGCACATCCGCAGCGGCCGGCTGCGCGCCGTGGCCGTGCTGAGCGCGCGGCGCTCCGGCCTGCTGCCCGAGGTGCCCACCCTGGCCGAGAGCGGCTTTGCCGGCTTTGAAGCCTCGGTCTGGTACGGGCTGCTGGCGCCCGCGGCCACGCCGGCGCCGGTGCTGGCCCGGCTGAGCGCGGCTGCGCTGAAGGCGGCGCAGTCGCCCGAGGTGCGCGAGCGCCTCAACGCGGCCGGTGGCGAGGCCACGCCCATGGACGCACCGGCCTTCGCCCAGCACCTGCGCGCCGAGCGTGAGCGTTATGCCCGCCTGATCACGGCCCACAAGATCAAGCCCGACTGAGCGGCCGCCGGGCCCCCGGCCAGCCGCCGATCCACCATCTACTCAAGGTTCTCACCATGTACGAACTCGGTGTCGTCTACCGCAACATTTCCCGCGCCGACCGCGCCACCACCGACGCCCTGGCCGCCCTCGGCAGCGCCACGGTGCACGAGGCCATGGGCCGGGTGGGCCTGCTCAAGCCCTGCATGCGGCCCATCTATGCCGGCGCCCAGGTGTCGGGCACGGCCGTGACCGTGCTGCTGCACCCGGGTGACAACTGGATGATGCATGTGGCGGCCGAGCAGATCCAGCCGGGCGACATCGTGGTGGCGGCCATCACCGCCGACTGCACCGACGGCTACTTCGGCGACCTGCTGGCCACCAGCTTCCAGGCCCGCGGTGCGCGCGCACTGGTCATCGACGCCGGTGTGCGCGATGTCAAGGAGCTGACCCGCATGGGCTTTCCGGTCTGGAGCAAGGCCATCAGCAGCAAGGGCACGATCAAGGCCACGCTGGGCTCGGTGAACATCCCGGTGGTGTGCGCCGGCATGTGGGTGACGCCCGGCGACGTGATCGTGGCCGATGACGACGGCGTGGTCTGTGTGCCGCGCGCGCGTGCCGCCGACACCCTGGCCGCCGCCCAGGCGCGCGAGGCCAATGAAGGGGCCAAGCGCGAGAAGCTGGCCGCCGGCGTGCTGGGCCTCGACATGTACAAGATGCGCGAACCGCTGGCCGCGGCCGGCCTGCGCTACATCGACTGACCGCACTGCCTTTCTTTTCTGACCTTTGCACCGACGCCCGATGAACCGCTCTCTCCCCATCTCCCGCCGCCTGGCCCTGGCCAGCCTGGGCCTTGCCGCCTCCCTGGGCCTGGCCCTGCCCGCCGCGGCGCAGGACTTTCCCACCAAGCCGGTGCGCATCACCACGCCGTTTCCGGCCGGTGCCGGGCCTGAAGCCGTCTTGCGCATCCTGGCCGAGAAGCTGCAGAAGAAGTGGGGCAAGCCGGTTGTCGTGGAGAACAAGCCCGGTGGCAACGGCTTCATCGCCATCGACGCCTGGAAGCGCGCCAACCCCGATGGCCATGAGCTGATCCAGCTCGACAACGTGCACCTGGTGGCCTACCCGCACCTGTTCAAGAAACTGCCGTACGACCCGGTGAAGGATTTCGATCCGCTGCTGCCGCTCTTTCGCACCTACTTCTTCGTGGCCGTGGGCACCGGCAGCAAGTACCGCACGGTGGCCGACATCCTGGCCGATGCCCGCGCCAACCCCGGCAAGCTGAACTACGGCTCGTGGTCGGTGGGCAATCCGGTGCACCTGGGCTCGGCCCTGCTCGAGGCCGGCACCAACACCGAGATGCAGCACGTGATCTACAAGGAAACCTCGATGCTCTACACCGGGGTGGCCAATGGCGAGCTGAACTGGGCGCTGGGCTCGCTGGCCACCGCCGGCCCGCTGTACAAGGGCGGCAAGCTCAAGTTCATCGCGGTCACCGGCCCCAAGCGCCACGCCGCGTTCCCCGATGTGCCCACGGTGGCCGAATCGGGTGGCCCGGCGGGTTATGAGGTGACCGGCTGGACGACCATTGCCGCACCGCGCGGACTGCCCAAGGCCGTGACCGACAAGATCACCAAGGACATCGCCGAGGCCCTGGCCGAGCCCGACCTGAAGGAGCGTTATGCCACCTTCGGCTACGAGCTGTTCCCGTCCACCCGCGAGCAGCTGGCGGCCACCATCGCCCAGCAGTCGGCGGTGTATGCCGACGTGATCCGCCGCGCCAAGGCCGCGCTCGACTGAGCCCGGCGCGCCCGCCCATGCCCGAGGTGAGCACCATGCCCCACACGTTGCCCGATCCGCGTCACTGGCGCATCGGCCTGGTCGGTTACGGCGAGGTTGGCCGCATCCTGGCCGAAGACCTGCGCGCCCAGGGCCTGCAGGTCAGCGCCTGGGACCGCAAGCTCGACGATCCGGCCATGGCCGGGCCGCTGCGCAGCCATGCCCAGGGCCTGGGCGTGCGGCTGTGCGCCGATGCGGCCGGGCTGGCGCGCGAGGCCGACTTCATCGTCAGCGCGGTCACTGCCAGCCAGACCGTGGCGGTGGCCGAGGCCTGTGCGCCCGCGCTGCAGCCGGGTGCGTTTTTCCTCGACTTCAACTCGGCCTCGCCCGGCGCCAAGCAGCGTGCCGCGGCCCTGGTCGATGGCGCCGGCGGGCGCTACGTGGAAGGCGCGGTGATGACCAGCATCCCGCCCTACCGCATCCGCGTGCCGCTGCTGCTGGGCGGTGCCGCCGCCACCGAGCTGAGCCCGCTGATCAACCTGCTGGGCTTTGCCAGCCGGGTCAGCAGCGAGCGCCTGGGCGTGGCCAGCGCCACCAAGATGTGCCGCAGCGTGATGATCAAGGGCCTGGAGGCCATGGTCATCGAAAGCTTCACCGCGGCGCGCCACTACGGTGTGGAAGACGCGCTGATCGCCAGCCTGCACGAGACCTTTCCGGCCATTGACTGGGACAAGCAGGCGGCCTACTTCTTCCAGCGCGTGATCGAGCATGGCCGGCGCCGCAGCGAAGAGGTGCGCGAGGTGGCCGTGACCGTGAAGGACGCCGGCCTGACCCCCTGGAGCGCCAGCGGCACCGCCGAGCGCCAGGCCTGGGTGGCCGATCTGGCGGACGAGGGCCTGTTCGGCCCCAAAGGCACGCCGGCCTTTGCACGCAGCGCCGACTGGCGCGTGGAAGCCGACCGCATCCTGGCGGCTGCGGAGGCCGACCGCATCCTCGCGGCTGCGCAGGCCGACCGCGGCCAGGCCCCACAGAACCCGGGAGCGGGCCAAGCGCCGGGCCGCTCCCAAGCTGGCCCGCATCCCCTCGGGGGATCGGGCGATGTACTCATCGAACGAGAGGCACCCATGAACAAGCCCTGCTCGGGTGATTTCACCAAGACCGCCGGCTGGCTCGACTGGTACAGCGGCCCGGCCCGGCCGCGCTTTCAGCTGCCGGCCGGCGCAGTGGATGCACATTGCCATGTGTTCGGCCCGGGTGGCGAATTCGGGTTTGCGCCCGAGCGCAAGTACACGCCCTGCGATGCCGGCAAGGCCCAGCTGTTTGCGCTGCGCGACCACCTGGGTTTTGCCCGCAATGTGATCGTGCAGGCCACCTGCCACGGGGCCGACAACCGCGCCATGGTCGATGCCTGCCTGGCCAGCGGTGGCAAGGCCCGCGGCGTGGCCACGGTGCGCCGCAGCATCACCGACGACGAACTGCAGCAACTGCATGCCGCCGGCGTGCGCGGCGTGCGCTTCAACTTCGTCAAGCGCCTGGTCGACTTCACGCCCAAGGACGAGCTGCTGGAGATTGCCGGGCGCATTGCCCGGCTCGGCTGGCATGTGGTGATCTACTTCGAGGCGGTGGATCTGCCCGAGCTGTGGGACTTCTTCACCGCGCTGCCCACCACGGTGGTGGTTGATCACATGGGCCGGCCCGATGTCGGCCAGCCCGTGGACGGGCCCGAGTTCAGCCTGTTCCTGAAGTTCATGCGCGAACACCCCAATGTCTGGAGCAAGGTCAGCTGCCCCGAGCGCCTGTCGCTCACCGGCCCCCGGGCCTTGCAGGGCGAGCAGGCGGCCTACCGCGACGTGGTGCCCTTTGCGCGCCGGGTGGTCGAAGAGTTTCCTGACCGCGTGCTGTGGGGCACCGACTGGCCGCACCCCAACCTCAAGGACCACATGCCCGACGATGGCCTGCTGGTCGACTTCATCCCGCACATCGCCGTCACGGCCGAGCTGCAGCACAAGCTGCTGGTGGCCAACCCCATGCGCCTGTACTGGCCCGAGGAAGCTTGACGCCACCCGAAGCCGCCTGGCCGCCGCACCGGGGCTGAGCGCTCTGCAAGACCCCAACCGAACTTTCTGGAGACACGCCATGGCCCTTCGCCTCATCGTCACCACCGCGGCCGCTGCCGCCGTGCTGGCCGGCTGCTCGCTGTGGCCGCCCAGGTCCGTGATGCCCGACAGCAGCGCCGGTGGCGCGGTGCCGCTGCGCGACGTGGCCGACACCTGCCGTGGCCTGGCCGGCCAGACCATCGAGCCGGGCCTGATCGGCGCCAACGCCAAGCTGGCCAGCGGTGCCGCGCGCATCGACTCGGCCACCTGGCAGGCGGCGGCCCCGCTGGCCGTGGCCGAGCGCGGCCCCACGCCGGCGGCCCTGATCACGCCGGCCACGCCGGCCTACTGCAAGGTGCTGGGCCAGATCGCGCCGGTGGACCTGAAGGCACCGCCCATCCTGTTCCAGATCAACCTGCCGGCGCAGTGGAACGGCCGCTCGGTGCAGTATGGCGGCGGCGGTTTCAATGGCACCCTGATCAGCGGCCTGGGCCTGCTGCCGGCGGCGCGCTTCGACCAGCCGGCCCCTCTGGCGCGCGGCTATGCCACCTATGGCACCGACTCGGGCCACCAGAACAAGCCCGGCGAGCCGCCGCAGACCTTTGCCCTCAACGACGAAGCCGCGCTGAACTTCTTCCACGCCTCGTACAAGAAGGTGCGCGACGTGGCGGTGGTGGTGATGGGCCGCGCCTATGGCCGCGGCCCCGAGAAGCTGTACTTCGCGGGCAGCAGCGAAGGCGGGCGCGAGGGCCTGATGATGGCCCAGCGCTATCCGGCCGACTTTGACGGCGTGTTTGCCCGCGTGCCGGTCTTGCACTGGACCGGCCTGCAGTTTGCCGGCACGCGCAACGGCGTGGCCACCATGGGCGAGGGCTGGATCCGCCCGGCCCAGGTGAAGCTGGTGCACGAGGCCGTGCTGGCCGCCTGCGACGCCAGCGACGGCCTGGCCGATGGCCTGGTCAGCGACGCCGCGGGCTGCCGCGGCCGTTTTGATGTGATGCGCCTGCGCTGCGGCGTGGGGCAGGGCGGCGACAGCTGCCTCAACGACGCCCAGCTCAAGGCGGTGCAGACCCTGCACTCGCCCTACCGGTTTCCGTTCACGCTGGCCAACGGCCTGACCGACTACCCGGGCTGGGGCGTATCGGGCGAAGACACGCTGAGCTACGGCCCCACCGGCGGCTGGAGCACCTGGTGGCTGGGCAAGGCCGCACCGGCGGTGCCGCCGGCGCCCGACAACAGCATTGCCTGGGTCTACGGCGCCGGTGCGCTGCAGTACGTGTATGCGCGCGATCCCAAGATCGACCCGCGCCAGGTCACGCCCGAGAAGTACGCCGCCCGGGTGCGCGAGGTGTCGGCGCTGATGGACGCCACCAACCCCGATCTGTCGGCCTTTCACGCCCGCGGCGGCAAGCTGATCGTGCTGGAGAACATGGCCGACTACGCCCAGAGCCCGTATGCCGGCATCGGCTATGTCGAGTCGGTGCAGGCGCGCATGGGGGCCCAGAAGACGGCCGAGTTCGTGCGCCTGTTCACCGCGCCGGGTGTCGACCATGTGGGCAGCGGTGCGCCCTCGCAGGTGGACATGCTGCAGGCCCTGGCCGACTGGGTGGAGAAGGGCCGCGCACCGGCCCAGCTGCAGTTGGTGCAGCAGGCACCCAAGGCACCGTTCACGGTGCAGCGCGCCCATCCGCTGTGCGAGTGGCCGGCCTGGCCGCGCTACCAGGGCAGCGGCGACGCCAACGCGGCCAGCAGCTTTGCCTGCACGCGCTGAACATGCGGCGCCCCCACCGCTTTGCCCCTGCCGCCATGGCCACGCACGTGGCCGCTGCGCGGCCCCGGGGCCACCAGCCCCCGGGCGCCGCCCGGCAGGGCTGAGCCCCGACCCCATTCCCACAGGAGGCCTGCCCATGGCACTCGACAAACCTTATCAAGACATCCCCGGCACCACGATCTTCGATGCCGAGCAGTCGCGCAGGGGCTACTGGCTCAACCAGTTCTGCATGAGCCTGATGAAGGCCGAGAACCGCGAACGCTTCAAGGCCGACGAGCGGGCCTACCTCGACCAATGGGCCATGACCGAAGAGCAGAAGCAGGGCGTGCTCACGCGTGACCTGAACCGCTGCATCGCGGCCGGCGGCAACATCTACTTTCTGGCCAAGATCGGTGCCACCGACGGCAAGAGCTTCCAGTACATGGCCGCCAGCATGACCGGCATGACCCAGGAGCAGTACGCGGCCATGATGCTGGCCGGCGGCCGCTCGGTCGAAGGCAACCGCAGCCGCGGTGAACAAGCAGCGAAGAAGGAACAAGCCTGATGGCCAAGATCACCGCCAGCGTCTACACCTCGCATGTGCCGGCCATCGGCGCCGCGCTCGACCTGGGCAAGAGCAGCGATCCGTACTGGCAGCCGCTGTTCAAGGGCTACGAGCCCAGCAAGCAGTGGATGCGCGACAACCGGCCCGATGTGGTGTTTCTGGTCTACAACGACCACGCCACCGCGTTCAGCCTGGAGATGATTCCCACCTTCGCGATCGGCTGCGCGGCCGAGTTCAAGCCGGCCGACGAGGGCTGGGGCCCGCGCCCGGTGCCGGTGGTGCAGGGCCACCCCGAGCTGGCCTCGCACATCGCCCACAGCGTGATCCAGGACGAGTTCGACCTGACCATCGTGAACCGGATGGACGTCGACCACGGCCTGACCGTGCCGATGTCGCTGATGTTCGGCCAGCCCGAGGCCTGGCCGGTCAAGGTGATCCCGTTCGCCGTCAACGTGGTGCAGTACCCGGTGCCCTCGGGCAAACGCTGCTTTGCGCTGGGCCAGGCCATCCGCCGCGCGGTGGAGAGCTTTGATGAAGACCTCAACGTGCAGATCTGGGGCACCGGCGGCATGAGCCACCAGCTGCAGGGCGCGCGCGCCGGCCTGATCAACCGCGAATGGGACAACGCCTGGCTCGACCAGATGATTGCCGACCCGCAGGCCTGCAGCCAGGTGCCGCACATCGACTACGTGCGCGAGGCCGGCAGCGAGGGCATCGAGCTGGTGATGTGGCTGATTGCGCGCGGCGCCATGGCCGATGTCAACACCGACCGGCCCGGCGGCGCCAGGCCCACCGTCAAACACCGCTTCTACCATGTGCCGGCATCGAACACGGCCGTGGGTCACCTCATCATGGAGAACCAGTAAATGTCCAGCAAGATCAAGGTTGCACTCGCCGGTGCCGGCGCGTTCGGCATCAAGCACCTCGACGGCATCCGCCACATCGCCGGGGTGGAGGTGGTCTCGCTGATCAGCCGCGATCTCGACAAGACCCGCGAGGTGGCCAGCCAGTACGGCATCGGCCATGTCAGCACCGAGCTGGCCGACAGCTTGGCGCTGCCCGAGGTTGACGCGGTGATCCTGTGCACGCCCACGCAGATGCATGCGCAGCAGGCCATCGCCTGCATGAAGGCCGGCAAGCATGTGCAGGTCGAGATTCCGCTGTGCGACCTGCTGGCCGAGGGTGAAGAGGTGCTGCAGGTGCAGCGCGAAACCGGCAAGGTGGCGATGTGCGGCCACACCCGGCGCTTCAACCCCAGCCACCAGTGGGTGCACCACAAGGTGCAGGCTGGCGAGTTCAACATCCAGCAGATGGATGTGCAGACCTACTTCTTCCGGCGCAGCAACATGAACGCGCTGGGCCAGCCGCGCAGCTGGACCGACCACCTGCTGTGGCACCACGCCGCGCACACGGTGGACCTGTTCGCCTACCAGTGCGGCAGCCCGGTGGTGAAGGCCAATGCCATCCAGGGCCCGATCCATCCCACGCTGGGCATCGCGATGGACATGAGCATCCAGCTCAAGGCCGCCAATGGCGCGATCTGCACGCTCTCGCTGAGCTTCAACAACGACGGCCCGCTGGGCACCTTCTTCCGCTACATCGGCGACAGCGGCACCTACATCGCCCGCTACGACGACCTGTTCAACGGCAAGGAAGAGAAGATCGACGTGAGCCAGGTGGCGGTGTCGATGAACGGCATCGAGCTGCAGGACCGCGAGTTTTTTGCCGCCATCAGCGAAGGCCGCGAGCCCAATGGCAGCGTGGCCCAGGTGCTGCCCTGCTACCAGGTGCTGCACCAGCTCGAGCAGCAGCTCAAGGTCGGCTGAGCGGCACCGCCGCCGCCACCGCCAGCAGCGGCAGCTCGCAGGCAAAGCAGCTGCCCTGGCCGGGCACGCTGTGCACCTGCAGCTCCAGGCCCAGGCGCTGCGCGTGGCGGCGCGCAATCGCCAGGCCCAGGCCCACGCCGCGCGCGGCGCTGCGCCCGGCCTGCGGCACCTGGTAAAAATCATCGAACAGGCGCGGCAGGTGCTCGGGCGCGATGCCGATGCCGGTGTCGCGCACGCTCAGGCGCACCCGGCCGGCACTGCCGGCACTGCCGACACCTCCGGCAAGTCCGGCACTTCCGGCACCTCCAGGGTTGCCGCTGCCGGGTGGGCTTCCGCCGGCTGGCGCCGCGGCATCGGCCACACGCTGCAGGCTCAGGCTCACCTCGCCACTGGGGGTGAACTTGAATGCGTTGCCGATGATGTTGTCGAAGATGCGGCGCAGGCCGGCCTCGCTGCTGTGCACCTGCGGCGCGTCGAGTTGCGGGTCGATCTCGAGCGTCAGCGCCAGGCCGCGTGTCTGGGCCTCGGGCTGCCAGGCCTCGGCCAGGCTTTGCAGCAGGCCCGACAAGGCCACCGGCGCCGCGGCCTCGGCGGGGCCTTCGGCCGCGCCCGGCGCGTCGAGCTGGCCCACCTCGAGCAACTGCGCCAGCATCGGCTCGGTGCGCGCCACGGCGCGGGCCAGGCCGGCGCCGATGTCGGCCAGCGTGTCGTGCTGCAGCTGCCGGGCATGCTCGAGCACCGCCTCGCCATACCAGCGGATGGCGCCCAGCGGCTGGCGCAGATCATGGCTGGCGGCCATGAAGAACTGGCTGCGCGCATGCACGGCCGCGGTGGCACGGTCACGCTCCAGGCGCAGCGCCGTGGCGGCCTCGCGTTCGCGGCGCAGCAGCGCGCCGTAGTCGCGCACATAGCTGCCCAGCAGCCCGAAGAACAGCAGCACCAGCAGCGCGATGCCCCAGCCCTCGGGGCCGCCGCGCGCCAGCCACAGGCCGGCCAGCGTGGCGCACAGCGGCAGGGCCCACAGCAGGTACAGCCGCAGCAGGCCGGCCAGGTTGGACACGCCACCCACCGTCAGGCCCAGCAGCACCATGCTCACCAGGTACTGGCTCTCCTGGCTGGCGTAGCCGGCGCACAGCAGCAGCGGCACCGGCTCCAGCAGGCCCATCAGCAGCAGCCAGCGGCCCATGCTGCGCAGCTGGGCCGGGGCCGGGGCCTGCGCGGCCAGGCGCCGGGCACGGGCACTGCGGGCCAGGTTCACCGCGGTCACGGCGCACCACCAGGCCGCCGCGGCCAGGCCCACGCCCTGTTGCCACAGCAGCCCGGCCACCAGCGCGTGGGCCAGCGCCACCGGCAGCAGCGAGCGCCGCACCTGGCCGCGCGCGGTGGCCAGCTGCGCCAGCAGGGCGGTGTCAGTGCTGGCCATTGTCCTCGGGCGACAGGGCGCGAAACACCGCCTCGCCACGCCGGTTGACGCCCACCGCCGCCAGCACGCCGCGAACATGGCTGCGCACCGTGTTGAGCGACAGGTCCAGCGTGCGCGCGATCTGCTTGTCGCCGGCGCCCTGCACCATGATCTTCAGCACCTCGGCCTGGCGCTCGGTCAGCTCGGGAAAGCGCAGGCGCAGCGCCTCGGTCTGCAGCCCGTCATCGGCGCTGGCGGGCTCGCGGCGTGCGGCGGCGCGGGCCCGCGCCTGCGCGGCATCGTCGGGCCAGGCGGTGCCGCCGGCCAGCACCGTGTGGATGGCCGCCACCAGGGCGGCACCGCTGGCGCTCTTGGGCACATGGCCGGCCAGTCCCAGGCGGTGCACCCAGTCCTTGCAGCGCTGCGGGTCTTCGCCCGAGACCAGCAGGATCGGCGCGCGCGAGCCGGCCCGGCGCAGTGCCTCGACCACGCCCTGGCCGTCAATCGGCTGGCCGCGCCCGTCCACCAGGTGCCAGTCCAGCAGCACCAGGCGGTAGGGCACGGTGGCCACCAGCTGCAGCGCCGCGGGCAGGTCGCTGGTCTTGTCGATGCTCAGGTCGGGCAGCGCCACTTGCAGGTAGGCGTCCATGCCGTCCAGCACCAGTTGTTCGTCGTCGATCAGCAGCGCGCGCATGGTTCACCTTGGCCGGCATCGGGTGGAGGGCAGGGCGCGGCCACCCGGCCAGGCCGCAGCGGGCATGGTCGCGCGAATGCGTGGCCCGCGCCTCACGATCTTGCGCGATCGGCCGGCGGGCACTGGTGCGCGGCGTCACCGCGTTCAAGGGGGTGGCACGCCGCCTCATGCATCTGCGCGATGCGCCCCTGCACGTGCCGCCCGAGCATGGCGCTGATCGATTCACGAGGCAGGAGGACTGATCATGAAACAAGCCAGAAACGCGCTCACGGCGCTGGCCATGGCCGCCGGCATCGGGCTGGGCTTGAGCCTGGGCACAGGCACGGCACAGGCCGGGCAGCAGCTCATCGAGTTTGATGCACCGGCCGAGGGCCTGGCGGCGGTGGCCGCCACCTACGGCCTGAGCGTCAGCGGTGGTGTGGCCGATGCCAGGGTGGTGGGTGGCCAACTGCTGCTGTACGGCACCGGTGGCCTCAACGGCCACCTGGTGTTCGACGGCGCGCCGGGCGACTTGCGATTCGAGTTCGACACCTGGATCACCGGCGCGCCGGGCAATACGAATGTGGGCTTCACCACCGGCAACCAGGTGTTCTTCATCCACCCGGGTTACTGGGACAAGTACCAGGTGCCGAACCTGGGCCTGAGCGGCAGCCTGGGCTTCACGCCCGACGAGAACATGCTCACCCACTTCTCGGTGGACATCAGCGCCACCGGCCACGTGAGCGTGGTGATCCAGAACAATCACCTGGCGGCCATCGTCGAGTTCAACGACACCGCCTATGTGCCCGGCGTTTCGCGCCCCGGCCTCACCGTCGGCTCGGTGCCGGGCCACTGGGTGATCTACGACAACCTGGTGATCACCACGGTGCCCGAGCCCGGCACCGCCGCACTGTGGCTGGGCGCACTGGCGCTGCTGGCCGCTGTGCAGCGCGCCCGCCGGCGCAGCGGCGCCACGCCGCCAGGCTGAGCGCACCGCGCGGGGCTGAACCCATGGGGCCAGGCCGGGCGTGCGGCCCGGCCGGGCCGGGCCGTCAGGCGCGTGTTGGCACAGGGCCGTCATGCCCGTTTCCGCTCTGGCGCGCGCAGGCGCCATCGGGCGCGGCAAAAACGCCCGCGCGCTGATCGCCATTGCCCAGGCCGGCGCAGTCGGCGGGCCGGCTTGATCGGCCAGAATCGTGGCCATCCCCCGTAGCCGAGTTGTCGATGTCCGCCAGTCCTGCCCCCGCGCAACCCTCTCCTGTGCCCCCGCAAGTGCTCCCCGCGCGACGCATCGGCCCGTTCGAGGTCTCGGCCATCGGCCTGGGCTGCATGAACCTCAGCCATGCCTATGGCGCGCCGGTGTCGGCCGAGCAGGGCGAGCGCGTGCTGCTGGCGGCACTCGATGCCGGGGTAACGCTGTTCGACACCGCGGCGCTGTACGGTTTTGGTGCCAACGAGTCACTGGTCGGCCGCGTGCTCAAGCCCCATCGCCAGCGCATCACGCTGTGCAGCAAGGGTGGCATGACCGGCCAGCCGGTGGGCCCCGGCGGTGCGCTGCAGCGCGTGATCGACGGCCGCCCGGCCAGCGTGCGCCGCGATGTCGAGGCCAGCCTGCAGCGCCTGGGCACCGAGGTGATCGACCTGTACTACCTGCACCGCTGGGACAAGCAGGTGCCGATCGAAGAATCGGTGGGCGAGATGGCGCGGCTGCAGGCCGAGGGCAAGCTGCGCGCGCTGGGCTTGAGCGAGGTGTCGACCGCCACGCTGCGCCGGGCCCATGCCGAGGCGCCGATTGCCGCGCTGCAAAGCGAGTATTCGCTGTGGAGCCGCAATGCCGAGCTGGGCACGCTGGCGGCCTGCGCCGAGCTGGGCATCGCCTACGTGGCCTTCAGCCCGGTGGCGCGCGCCTACCTCACCGGCACCCTGCGCGATGTGAGCGGCTTTGACGCCAAGGACATCCGCCGCGCCATGCCGCGCTTTACCCCCACCAACTACGCCAACAACCTGGCCCTGCTGGAGGCTTATGCCGCGCTGGCCGGCGAGGCCGGCTGCAGCATGGCCCAGCTGGCAATGGCCTGGCTGCTGCACCGCGGCCCGCATGTGCTGCCCATTCCGGGCACGACCCGCGTCGATCACCTGCACGAGAACCTGGGCGCCGCCGGCGTGGCCCTGCCGGCCGCGCTGATGGCCCGATTGGACGCGCTGTTCACGCCCCAGGCCATCCACGGTGCGCGTTACAACGCCACCAATTCGGCCGAGGTCGACACCGAGGAGTTCGGCGCGGGTTCAGCCACCGGTGCTTGAGCTGCTGAACCTCACCGGGCCGATCTTTGCGCTGATCGGCCTGGGCTGGCTGGGTGTGCGCGCCGGCCTGTTTGACCGTACCCAGCTGCCTGCGCTGGGCCGCTTCGTGATCGGCTTCTGCATCCCGGCCATGCTGTTGCGGGCGCTGGGCCAGCGCGATCCGATGGAGGTGGCCAACGGCCGCTACCTGCTGGCCTACGCGGCCGGCTCGCTGCTGGCGCTGGGCGCCGGCCTGCTGTGGGCGCGCAGCCGCGGCCAGCCACGCGAGCGCGCCGCCATGTCCGCCATGGGCATGAGCTGCTCCAACTCGGCCTTCGTGGGTTTTCCACTGGCCCTGCAGCTGGTGGGCCCCGAGGCCGCGGTGGCCTTTGCGCTGACCATGGTGGTCGAGAACTTCCTGATGATGCCGCTGTGCCTGGCGATTGCCGATTCAGCCGCCGCGCAGCACGAGCCGCTGCACCGGGCCATCGTGCGCGCCGGCTGGGGGCTGCGCAAGAACCCCATCGTGCTGGGCCTGGTGGCCGGTGTGCTGCTGGGCGGGCTGCGCACACATGCCGGGCTGGCCCTGCCGCAGGCACTGCAAAAGGCCGTGGAGCTGATGGCCAACGCCTCGGCCGGGGTGTCGCTGTTCTACATCGGCGGTGCGCTGGTGGGCCTGGAAGCCGGCCAGGGCCTGAAGACCCACGTGGCCGCCGTGTCCGCCGGCAAGCTGCTGCTGCATCCGCTGGGCGTGGCCGCGGCGCTGTGGCTGCTGGGGCCCATGCCACTGCCGCTGGCCTGGTCGGCCGTGGTGCTGGCCGGGGCGCCGATGCTGGGCATCTACCCGATCCTCGGCCAGCGCTACGGGCTGCAGGCGCTCAATGCCGCGTGCATGCTGGGCGCCACGCTGGCGTCCTTTGTCAGCCTGGGCGGGCTGATCGCCTTGCTGCGCCTGGTCTGGGGCCCGCCGCACTGACACCCGGCCCGGGTGCTTGACGCGCTAATCCATCATGCTAGATGATTGATCCAACATGATGGATGCAACATGGTCGATGACAACAGCCTGAACCAGCGCCTTGCCGCGCGCGTGCGCCAGCTGCGCCAGGCCGCCGGCCTGTCGCTGGACGGCCTGGCCGCGCGCTGCGGTGTGAGCCGCTCGATGCTGTCGCTGATCGAGCGTGGCGAAACCAGCCCCACCGCCGTGGTGCTGGAGCGTGTGGCCCATGGCCTGGGCCTGGCCCTGGCCGAGCTGTTTCAGGCGCCGCCCGGCGCTGCACCGCCGCCGCCCGTGGCCCGCCGCGCCGAGCAGGCCGAGTGGACCGACCCGGGCTCGGGCTACCGACGCCGCAGCCTCACGCCACCGGGCGTGGACACCGTGCTGCAACTGGTGGAAGTGCGGTTTCCGCCCGGCGCCCGGGTGGCCTACGAAACCGGTGCCCGCGCGCCCGCGGTGCAGCAGCAGGTGTGGCTGATGGCCGGCACGCTGCAGATCACCGTGGGCCCGGTCACCCACCAGCTGGCCGCCGGCGATTGCCTGGCGATGCGCCTGGACGCCCCCACCGCCTTCTACAACCCCGGCCACGAGCCCGCGCAGTACCTGGTGGCCGTGGCCACGCTGCCGGCCCGCTGAGCCGTGCCCGCAGGAACCCCCATGACCCCCGCCCCCTTCACCGTGCATGAACTCGGCCGCCCCGACAGCACCGACCTGAGCGGCCTGGCCGAGCTGCTGCTCGATTGCGTGGCCGGCGGCGCCTCGGTGTCCTTCATGGCCGACCTGACGCCGGCCCAGGCACAGGCCTTCTGGCAGGGCGTGGCCGACGATGTGCGCGCCGGCCGCCGCGCCCTGCTGGTGGCGCGCGATGCTGCCGGCGACATCGTCGGCACCGTGCAGCTGGTGCTGGCGCAGCCCGACAACCAGCCCCACCGCGCCGATCTGGCCAAGATGCTGGTGCACCGCTGCGCCCGCCGCTGCGGCCTGGCCGAACGCCTGATGCGCGCGGCCGAGGCGCTGGCACACCAACGCGGCAAGACCCTGCTGGTGCTCGACACCGTGACCGGCGGCGACGCCGAGCGCCTGTACGCCCGCCTGGGCTGGCAGCGCGTGGGCGTGATCCCCGGCTACGCGCTTTGGCCGCAGGGCGGGCTGTGCGCCACCACGGTGTTCTACAAGCCACTCTGACGCACCACCACGTCAGCCGGCCTCGAACGCCACCGTCGCCGCCACCTCGTCGAGCGTGCCGCGCAGCCACTGGTGCAGTGCATCGGCCTGGTGCCGCACATGCCAGATGGCGTACATCGGCAGCGTGGGGCAGGGCAGGGGTGGCAGCACGCTGGCCAGGCCGCCCAGCAGGCCGAGGCCCAGGCGACTGGGCGCCGTGCACAGCAGGCGGCTGCCGCGCACAAAGGCCGGCAGGCCGGCAAAACCCGGCACCGTGGCCACCACCTGGCGCACCACGCCCTGCTCGGCCAGCCACTGGTCCAGGTCCAGCGCACGGCGCGGCTCGTAGACCACGGTCACATGCTCGGCGGCCAGGTAGTCGGCCAGGCTGGCCGGGGCCGGGCGCCGTGCCGCGTCGTAGAACACGGCGTAGCGGTCGTCGAACAGGCGGTTTTGCACCAGATCGGCGGCCTCGGGCGGGCGCGGGCTGAGCACCAGCTGGCAGCCGCCGTCGCGCAGCATCTCGGGCCGCGGCACGCCCGACGGCACCACCCGCAGCCGCAGGCCCGGTGCCTGTGCGCGCAGCCGCTGCAGCCAGGCGGGCAGCAGCAGATCACGCTGCAGGTCGTTGGCGGCCACGGTGATCTGGCCCTCGAAACGCGCGGCATCAAAACCGCCCACGGTGCTGAAGCCGCGCATCTGCTCCAGCAGCAGCCGCGCCTGCTGCACCAGGGCCTCGGCGCGGGCGGTGGGCACGATGCCGCGGCCCGAGCGCACGAACAGCGCATCGCCCACGATGGCGCGCAGCTTGTCCAGCGCATGGCTCACCGCCGATTGCGTGAGCCCCAGGCGCTGCGCCGCGCGGGTCACCGAACCTTCTTCGGCCACCGCCAGCAGCAAGCCCAGCAAATGGCCGTCGAGGTCCAAATGATCGAAATGGCTCATGGGTTCTATCGATCCGCAGGTCTTTTTCTGAATCATGCCTGAAGCCACACTGAGCACACGGGTTTGGCCAGCCGGCCCGGCCCGACGCAAAACACCCTGGAGACCGCCATGTCGCTCAACCAGCCGCCGATTCCCGGCACCGTGATCTTCGACGGCGAGATGGCCCGCAAGGGCTATGCGCTGAACAAGATGTGCTATTCGTTCAACGACGCGTCCAACCGCGCGGCCTTCGTGGCCGACGAGGACGGCTACTGCGAGCGCTACGGCCTCAACGCCGCGCAGCGCGAGGCCATCCGCGCCCGCAACGTGCTGCAGCTGATCGCCGCCGGCGGCAACGCCTACTACCTGGCCAAGTTTGCCGGCATCTTCGGCCTCGACATGCAGGACATTGGCGCCCAGCAGACCGGCCTGACCAAGGAGCAGTTCAAGGCCAAGCTCCTGGCGGCGCGGGGCTGATGCCCCAGCGCGCTTCAACCGACACCCAAGGAGCCCCTCCATGGCCAAGATCATCGGTGGCATCACCACCTCGCACGTGCCCGCCATCGGCGGCGCCATTGCCAAGAGCCTGCAGCAAGACCCGTACTGGAAGCCCTTCTTCGACGGCTTCGGCCCGGTGCGCCATTGGCTGGCCGAGACCCGGCCCGACACCGTGGTGCTGTTCTACAACGACCACGGCCTGAACTTCTTTCTCGACAAGATGCCCACCTTCGCCATCGGCGCGGCCAGCGAATACCGCAACGCCGACGAGGGCTGGGGCATTCCGCAGGTACCGCCATTCCAGGGCGATGCGGCGCTCAGCTGGCACCTGATGGAATCGCTGGTGGGCGAGGACTTCGATCCGGTCAGCTGCCAGGAGATGCAGGTCGACCATGCCTTCACGCTGCCGATGGCCCTGCTGTGGCCCGATCAGAAGTGGCCGGTGAAGGTGGTGCCGGTGTGCATCAACACCGTACAGGCGCCGCTGCCGAGCGCCAGGCGCTGCTGGGCGCTGGGCCAGGCGGTCGGCCGTGCCGTGGCCTCGTGGCCGGCGGATCAACGCGTGCTGGTGCTGGGCACCGGTGGTCTGAGCCACCAGCTCGATGGCGAGCGCGCCGGCCACATCAACAAGGCTTTCGACCTGCAGTTCATGGACAGCCTGGTGGGCGCCCAGCCCGACTGGGCCACGCAGTTCAGCACCCGCGAGATCGTGCAAGCCGCCGGCACCCAGGGCGTGGAACTGCTGATGTGGCTGGCCACCCGGGCCGCGCTCGGCCCGCAGGTGCGCGAGCTGCACCGCAATTACCACATCCCGATCTCGAACACCGCCGCCGGCCTGATGCTGCTGGAACCCCGCGCCTGAGCGCCTACAGCCGGATCGTGCGCGGGTCTGGCACGTTGCTGTACAGCGCGATCACCTCGGCGGCGCGGCGGGCCAGCACCGCGCGCTGGTTGATGTAGCCCTTGTCGGTGATCTCGCCGGCATCCACGCCGGGCGGCTCGTCGAGCACGCGAGCCCGGCTGGGCGCCTGCGACGATCCACCGTGCTCGGCACGCATCGCCACCAGGGCCGCGCGCACGCGCTCGGCCAGGGCCTCGGCCGACAGTGCCTTGGCCGCCGGCCCCGGAAACACCAGGATGCCGACCTCTTCGCGGTCGTGCCCGGTCACCACCACGTCGCTGGCCAGCGGGGTCAGGGCGCTGACGGCGCGCACCCGCAGCGTGCCCACCGACACCCAGGTGCCGCTCATCAGCTTGAAGTCTTCGGCCACGCGGCCGTCAAAGGCCACGCCCTGGTTCGGGTCGGCCTCGTCCACCAGGCGGCCGGCATCGCCGATCAGGTAGAAGCCGTCCTCGTCAAAGGCCTTGGCCGTGAGCTCGGGCGCGTTGCGGTAACCGGCAAACACGTTGGGCCCGCGCACCCGCATCTCCAGCTTGCCGGCATTGGGCACGCACTTGATCTCGGCGCCCGGCAGCGGGCCGCCGATGCAGCCGGCACGGTCGAGCCGCCAGTACACCGAGGTGATGGCCGGCGCGGTTTCGGTCGAACCCCAGGCCGAGGTGAACCACAGCGGCCGGCCCGCACCGCGTACCCGTTCGGCCACGCCTTCCAGCCGCTGCCACAGGCTCTGGGGCAGGGCGGCGCCGGCGTAGAACACGCCCTCCAGGTTCTCGAAGAAGTCGGCCGCAAAAGCCGCGTCCTGCTCAAGATAGGGCAGCAGCATGTCGAAGCCGCGCGGCACGTTGAAGTAGAAGTTGGGCTTGACCGCACGCAGGTTGGCCACGGTCTTGTCGATCAGGCCCGGTGCCGGCCGCCCATCGTCGATGCTGAGCGTGCCGCCGTGGGCCAGCACCATGTTGAAGTTGTGGTTGGCGCCGAAGGTGTGGCTCCAGGGCAGCCATTCCAGCAGGCTCAGGCGGTGGCGGTTCAGGAACGGCCACACCTGCGCAATCTGCTGCTGGTTGGCGGTGAGCATGCGGTGGGTGTTGATCACCGCCTTGGGCAGCCCGGTGGAGCCGCTGGTCAACAGGTACTTGGCATGGTCATCGGGGCGGACGCCGTGGTAGGTGGCCAGCACGGCCGGCGTCTCGCGGGTGGCCAGCAGATCGGCAAACGCCCAGGCGCCCGGCACCGTGTCAGCGCCCTTGCCAAACACCCGCAAGGCCGGGCCACCCCAGCCATCCAGTGCGGGCGCATACACCGCCGCATCGCTGGCGTACACCAGGGCCGGCTGCAAGGCATCCAGCATGCCGCGCAGCTTGCTGAAATCCTGGGTCAGCCGGCTGTAGGCGCTGGAGATGGTGCACACCGGCCGGCCCACGTGCATCGCGGCCAGCAACAGCAGCGCATGATCAACCGCGTTGTCCGACAGCACCACCACCGGCGCGCGCTCGGGCAGGCCCCAGTTCAGCAGGGTCTGGGCGATCCGGCCCACCAGGCGGCGCGTTTCGGCATAGCTCAGCCGCCGCCAGCCATCGCTGGCCGAGGCATCGCGTTCGGCCAGAAACACCGCCTCGGGCGTGGTCGCCGCCCAGTGCTCCAGCCAGGCACCGATGCAGCGCGAATAAGGCTGCAGCGGCTCGGGGTGGCGCAGCACGAAGCCGCCACCGGGCAGGTCTTGGCGCAGCACGCGCGGCGGCGCCAGCGCGGCAGCGTCGCCAAACAAGGCCATCGGCGCAGGGTGGGGCGTGTTCATCGGGCCTGCTCGCGCTCGCGCAGCTTGAAGCGCTGGATCTTGCCGGTGGCGGTCTTGGGCAACTCGTCCAGAAACTCGATCTGCCGCGGGTACTTGTGCGGCGCCAGCCGCTCCTTGACAAAGGCCTTCAGCAGCGCCTCGGTCTGGGCATCGGCCTGCTGGCCGCTGCGCAACACCACGAAGGCCTTGCTGCGGGTGAGGCCCTCGTCATCGGCCACGCCGATCACCGCGGCCTCCAGCACGGCCGGGTGCTGCACCAGCGTGGCCTCCACCTCGAAGGGGCTCACATACTGGCCGCTCACCTTGAGCATGTCGTCCGACCGGCCGGCGTAGGTGTAGTAGCCGTCGGCATCGCGCAGGTATTTGTCGCCGCTCTTGGTCCAGCGGCCCTGGAAGGTGTCGCGCGTCTTGTCGCGGTTGCCCCAGTACATCAGCGCAGCGCTGGGCCCGGCAATGTACAAGTCGCCCACCTCGCCATCGGCCACCGGCTGGCCATCCTCGCCGCGCAACTGCACCTCGTAGCCCGGCACCGGCCTGCCGGTGCTGCCGTAGCGCACATCACCGGGCCGGTTGGACAAGAAGATGTGCAGCATCTCGGTGGAGCCGATGCCGTCGATGATCTCGGCGCCGTACTGCGCGGTGAAACGCTCGCCGATGTCGCGCGGCAACGCCTCGCCAGCCGATGAGCACAAACGCAGCGCCACCTGGCTGCGCGCCGGCAGATGGGGCGACGCCAGCATGCCGGCGTAACCGGTGGGCGCGCCGAAAAACACCGTGGGGCGGTGCGCCATCCAGCGCTTGAACACCGCGTCGGGCGTGGGTCGCTCGGCCATCAGCACCACGCTGGCGCCCACAAACAATGGAAAGCTCAGGCCATTGCCCAGGCCATAGGCAAAAAACAGCTTGGCCGCCGAGAAGCAGACATCGGCCTCGCCCAGGCCCAGCACCGGGCGGGCGTACAGCTCGGCCGTCCACCACGGATTGGCATGGGTGTGCACCGCGCCCTTGGGCCGGCCGGTGGAACCCGACGAGTAGAGCCAGAAGCCAATGTCGTCGCCCGAGGTCGCCGCGGGTTCGGCCAGCGGCGTGGCGGCTGCCAGCACCTCGGCCAGGGCCTGGCAGCCGTCGGGCAACACCGTGTCGGGCTGGGACACCCACACGCCCTTCAGTTCGTGACCGCCCTTGGCCATGGCGGTGGCCAGGGCAGGGCGCAGGGCGTCGCTCACCAGCGCCCACTGCGCTCGGCTGTGGCGCAGCATGTAGGCGTAATCGTCGGCCGGCAGCAGCGTATTGACCGCCACCGGCACGATGCCGGCATACAGCGCGCCCAGAAAGCACACCGGCCAGTCCAGGTTGTCGTGCATCAGCAGCAGCACGCGCTCTTCGCGCCGCACGCCGGCCGCCAGCAAGGCCGCGGCGCAACGCCGCACCTGCTCGGCCAGTTCACCGTAGCGCAGGCAGCCGTGGTCGTCGATGAAGGCCGGCTTGTCGGCCCGCCCGGTGTTGATCGCCAGCAGATGGGCGGCGAAATTGAAGGCCTGCCCAGGCATCGGGCCGGCCTGGTGTGGCGCTGGCTGATCAGGCTGGCTACAAGAGGCCGAATGGGGCGCGGACATGGACAGTCTCCAGACACTGGCCCCCAAAGCCCGACGCTTTGACGGCATGCACTATTGTGCGTATCTGAAAACGATATCCAGTGAACGCCACCCGGTCAAGCACAATACTGCATGTCGCGGGAATACCCTGGGCGATGCCGATCGACGGATCGCGCCACGGCTCAGGCTGAAAACCTGCGCTCTGAAAACACCAACAGCCTGCGGCGCGAGGCCAGCAGGCTGTTGAACAAGGCTTGGAAACTGCAGGCCCGCGCGCGGGCCTGGCACTCAGCGCTTGGTGGCGGCGCTGGCTTCGTCGGCTTCCTTGCAGCTGGGCGAGCAGACGAACTGCGCCTTGCCCAGCAAACGGCGAGACTTCAACTGGCTGCGCGGACGGTGCTTGCCGCACAGAAAACACGACATCGTGGCCGCGCCGAACGCGCCAGCCGCCGTGAACGGAGAACCGGGTGCCTTGCTGCGGTAACGCAGTCCGTCGGAATCAATGGTGGTCTTGGTATCGGCTTTGGCCATGGTCAACAGCGTTGTCGGGCAACTAGGGATATGACATTGGCAGCACGGTGTCCGGTACTTGACCAGACAACCCTCCAGTGCATGCACAACTGTGCCCGGGTGATCTATTATGCCACGCCTCCATCATTTAACATAATCATCATCGTCACGCTTTTTGAGCCAACAAAAGCGCACGCCAGGCACGACACACGGCGGCCCGATTCGTGCCCGATTCGTGCCCGATTCGTGCCTGACTCGTCCTTGTTCCTACATGACTCAAGCTTGCTGCCTGGCTCCGGCCTGACTCCCGCCAGAAACCCCGCCGTGTTGCCCCGATTGAACGGCGCAAGCGCTGAGCGACCGCAACCGCCTTGCTGGGTCAATTCATCAGTCAATAGCTCAACACCGGCGCGCTGGAGGCACGCATCGGCCGGCGGGCGGGCTTGGGCTTGGGTTCAGGGGTGGGTTCAGTGGTCGGCGACCGAACGGCCACCGGCGGCAGCGCTGCCAACTGGCCATCGCGTACATCGCCTTCGCCCACCGGTGACACCGGCATCGGCCGCGGCGTCGCAGCGCTGCTGGCTGGCTTGGCAGACCCGTCAACGGCATCCGCAGCGGCCGAGGCTGCCGGCACCGGCGCCTTGGCCATCATTTTGGGCGGCAGTGCCGCCATGCCGGGCATGCGCTGGCACAGCACCAGCAATTGGGCTTCCTGCGTGGCCGGAGCCAAACGCAGCTGGGCTTCATGCGCCCAGCGCGACCACCGCGACGGACCGGGCGCGTCGTGCCCCGATTCAAGGCGCTGGGCTTCGCGCAGCACCTCGGCGCCTTGCGGACACAGGCGCTGCGCCTCGCTGCGAAGCTGGGCCAGGTTCTGGCCATTCAACTGGTAGGCCGGCTGCTCGACCTGACCGGTGGCCAGCGGTCGCACCTGGATGCCGCCGCAGCCGCACAGCAGGCTCGCG
The DNA here is from genome assembly GCF_025290835.2 of Aquabacterium sp. OR-4. Taxonomy (NCBI): domain Bacteria; kingdom Pseudomonadati; phylum Pseudomonadota; class Betaproteobacteria; order Burkholderiales; family Sphaerotilaceae; genus Pseudaquabacterium; species Pseudaquabacterium prasiolae. The sequence goes on from NZ_JAOCQD020000001.1 coordinate 1,315,783, forward strand.
GCCAGCGGGCCTGCCCACCAGGCGCTGCGAACCACGGGCATCACTCGAAGTCGGCGTCCGACGCGTCGTCGTCGATGGCGCGGTCGTGGGCCGCGACATCGTTCTGGCCAGCGGCAGAGCCTGCCAGCAGCGGTCGGTCGAGCGGGCGGCACACCCGGCGTTGCAGGCGTTCCAGACGCTCGGAATGCTCGATCTGGGCCAACACGGCCTGCGGGTCCAGCATCAGTGCAAACGGGTTGGCGGCGCGGCGTGAGGGTTGCATGGCGGAGGTGTCCTGCAGCGGGTTGCGATGGACGCACTCTAGGGCTGCCCCCTTCGCGGCTGTAGTCGGCCGCCCGACAAGCCGTGTGTCGGTATTTGCCTGACAAACGCGTCGGCGCAGCGCCCTGCCCGCTGCTGCTTGGATCGGCCGGACCGCGCCGGGCGCCAGGCCGATACAGGCGAAACAGGAAGCCGGCGCGCGCCGCTACCGCACGCTCACCGTGCAGGTTGGCTCAGCGACAGCGCCAGCTTCTCGCGTCCGGCCTGGCGGGCGAAATCGGCCGCCACCAGGTTCTGCTCGTTGCGCAGCGCCGGATCGGCGCCGCGGGCCAGCAGCAGGGCCACCGCGGCCTCGGTGCCGTTGCGCGCCGCCATCATCAGCGGTGTGCTGCCGTTGGGCGAGCGGGCATCCGGCCGCGCGCCGCGGTCGAGCAGCAGCTTCACCAGTGTCGCCTCCGGGCCGCTGGCGGCGTAGTGCAGCGGCGTCCAGCCATCGCGCTCGAGCGTGGCGCCGCGGTCCAGCAGCTGCCGCGCGGCATCGAGCCGGCCCTTAAGTGCGGCGATCATCAGCGGGGTTTCGCCAGCCACATTGGCCAGGTCGATCTGGGTTTGCGGATGCGCCATCAACAGCGCCAGCACCTGGCCCGAGCCATCGCGCAGTGCGGCGTACAGCGCCGTCTGGCCCTGCGGGTCGCGTGAGTTGGGATCGAAGCCGCGCTGCAGCAAGGCCGCCACACCGCTGGCGTTGTCGGTCTGAAGCGCGCGAAAGAAGTCGTCGTAGGCGCCGGCATGGGCGCCCAGGCTGGCCAACGCCAGGCTCAACGCGGCCATCAGGCGCATGCTGGTACGGAACATGGCAACGATCTCCTGCGGCGGTCTGCGGTCAGGCCAGGGCGGGCAAAGCGAACAGGCGCTCGGCGTTGCGGCTGGTGGCCTCGGCCACCGCCTGCAGGCTCAGGCCCTTGGCCTTGGCCAGTTCGGCGGCCACATGCGGCACATAGGCCGGCGAGTTGGTCTTGCCGCGGTAGGGCACCGGTGCCAGGTAGGGGCTGTCGGTCTCGATCAGGCAGCGGTCGAGCGGCACGAAGGCGGCCACCTCACGCAGGTCTTGCGCATTGCGGAAGGTGATGATGCCGGAAAACGAGATGTAGAAGCCCAGATCGAGCGCGGCACGCGCCACCGCCGCGGTCTCGGTGAAGCAATGGAACACGCCGCCCGGCCCGCCGTGCACCGTGCCACCCTGCTCTTCCCGCAGCACGGCCAGCGTGTCGTCGGAGGCGCTGCGGGTGTGGATGACCAGCGGCTTGGCCAGTTGCCGCGCCACGCGGATGTGGACGCGGAAGCGCTCGCGCTGCCAGGCCATGTCGGCCACGCTGCGGCCATTGAGCCGGTAGTAGTCGAGCCCGGTCTCGCCGATGGCCAGCACCTTGTCGCGCCGCGCCAGCGCGCCGAGCGTGGTTTCGTCGGGCTCGGTCACGCCTTCGTTGTCGGGGTGCACCCCGGCTGTGGCCCAGAAGTTGTCGTGCGCCATGGCCAGACCGTGCACGGTGTCGAACTCTTCCAGCGTGGTGCAGATCAGCAGCGCGCGGTCCACCTGCGCGGCGGCCATGTCGGCGCGGATGGCGTCGATGCGTTCGCGCAGTTCGGGAAAGCTCAGGTGGCAGTGCGAGTCGACAAACATGGACAGCAGCAGGTCAGAGGGGGCGGATGTTGCCGCGCCGCAGGCGCGGGCGAAAGCCCAAAAAGGCGGGCGCGGCACGCCTTGGCCGCGGCGGCTGAGCGCCCATCAGGCCCCGGCTGACCGCCCTTGCCCGGCTAGACGGTTTGCGTGGGCTTGGCCGACGAGATCTGGGTGCCCAGGATCTCCTCGATGCGCAGGCGCAGCAGCCGGGCCTTGTCGTCGTTGGGAAAACGCACGCCCACGCCCTGGGTGCGGCCGCCCGAGGCATTGGCCGGGGTGATCCAGGCCACCTTCCCGGCCACCGGGTAGCGCTGCGGGTCTTCGGGCAGCGACAGGAGCAGGTAGATGTCTTCGCCCAGCTTGTAGTCGCGCGTGGTGGGCACGAACAGGCCGCCATCGGCCAGCATCGGGATGTAGGCGGCGTACAGCGCGCCCTTTTCGCGAAACACCAGCTGGATCACGGCGGGCCGCGGCGTGGCCACGGTGGTGGCGAGGGATCCGGGGCGGGAGGCGGGCTCGTTCATCGCGCCGAGTGTAGCGAAGCGCGTCCGCCGCCGTGGGCGCCGGGAGCCGGGCGTTCGCCGCGCTGTGCGCCACGCGGCGCCACCGGCCATGCGGCCGCCGCCTGGCCGACCAGCGATTCGATCAGCAGCCCGGCGTTCCACGGGTGTTCGTCGTGGCGGGCGGCGCGCAGCAGGGCCTGCTGCCAGGCCACCAGCGCAGCCAGATCACCGCCCACCGGCAGGCTTGCGGCGGCGAAGTGGCGCGGCGCGCCGCCCACGGCCAGGGCCATCGCGTCGTGCGCCAGCTTCAGCAGCAGTTCAACCACGCGCGGGATCGGCCGGCCCTGCAGCGGCGCTGGATCGCCCGCCGCCACGCGGCGCGGCAGCTCGGCCAGCACCTCGGGCGTGAGGCCTTCGGCGGCCAGCGCCAGCGCTTCCAGCGGGCTGCCGCCGGCCAGCGCCAGCAGCGGGCCGGGCTCGGCCAGGCCCTGGGCGCGCAGCCAGGCGGCGGCCTGCTCGGCCGGCGGCAAAGCTAGCGGCACGCGCTGGCAGCGGCTGCGCACCGTGGGCAGCAGGCGTTCGGGATCGGCGCTGCCGAGCACGATGCGCAGCTGGCCCGGCGGCTCTTCCAGGGTCTTCAGCAGGGCGTTGGCGGTGGGGCCGTTCATCGCGTCGGCCGGATGGATCAGCAGCACCTTGGCGCGGCCGCGGCCGCTGGTGCGCTGGGCCCAGTCGATGGCCTCGCGCAACTGGGTGATGCGGATCTCGCGGCTGGGCTTGGCCTCGCCCTTGGGTTTTTCGTCGTCGTCGGCCCAGCCGATCTGCAGGCGCAACGCCTCGGGCAGCACCACCAGCAGATCGGGGTGGCTGCGCGAGCGCACCAGGTGGCAGCTCTCGCAATGGCCACAGGCGGCGCCCTGCCCTGCGCCCAGGCCCTGCCCTGCGGCGGGTGCGGCCGGCCGCTCGCACAGCCAGGCCTGGGCCAGCAGCAGGCAGAACTCGAGCTGGCCCACGCCGGCCGGGCCATGCGCCAGCAGGGCATGGGCCTGGGTCAAGGCGCGGGCGCGCGCCAGGCCCTCGCCCAGCCAGGGCAGCGGCAACTGGCCTTGCGGGCCCACACCGATCAGCAGCCCCGACGATGTCACGCCCATGTCTGCCCCTCGAGCGCCTGCTGCACCTGCTGCCACACGGCCTCGATGGCCTGGTGGCCATCGATGCGCACAAAGCGCTGCGGTGCGGCCGCCGCGCGCTGGGCGTAGCCGCTGCGCACCCGGCCGAAGAAGTCGAGGTCTTCGCGCTCCAGGCGGTCGGCCTCGCGGGCGGCGGCACGGCGTTGCGCGGCCACCTCGGCCGGCACGTCGAACCACAGCGTCAGATCGGGCGCGATGAAGCCTTCGGCGAGCTCGGGCGAGCGCTGCACCCATTGCTCAAGCTGGGCCAGCACGCCCAGGTCAAAGCCGCGGCCGGCGCCCTGGTAGGCGAAGGTGGCATCGGTGAAGCGGTCGCACAGCACGAACTCGCCGCGCCGCAGCGCCGGTGCGATCACCTGGGCCAGGTGGTCGCGGCGGCCGGCAAACACCAGCAGCGCCTCGGTCAGCGCGTCCATCGGCTGCTCGAGAAACAGGCTGCGCAGCGCCTCGGCGAGTGGCGTGCCGCCGGGCTCGCGGGTGAGCCGCACGCGGTGGCCGCGCGCGCGCAGCCACTCGGCCAGCGCGGCGATGTGCGAGGACTTGCCGGCGCCATCGATGCCCTCGAAGCTGATGAAGCGGCCGCGGTTCATGCCCGTGCCTCGGTCACGGTGTACGGCGCCCGATCCGCCAGGGGCTTGCGGGCCGGCTCGGGAGCGGCCCGGTGCTGGGCGCGCTGCGCGATGGACAAGGCTCTGAAACTCATGGTCGGGGCGCGGTGGGCGACGGCGGCAGGCCGCGCTGGTATTGGTTGACGGCGCGATTGTGCGCGCCGAGATCCTCGCTGAAGATGCTGGAGCCATCGCCGCGCGCCACGAAGTACAGCGCACGCGTGGCCTCGGGCTGCACCGCCGCGCGCAGCGAGGCCAGGCCCGGCATGGCGATGGGCGTGGGCGGCAGACCGCGGCGCGTGTAGGTGTTCCAGGGCGTGTCGGCCTGCAGATCGCGCTTGCGCAGGTTGCCGTCGAAGGCCTCGCCAAGGCCGTAGATCACGCTGGGGTCGGTCTGCAGCGGCATGCCGATCTTCAGGCGGTTGACAAACACGCCGGCAATGCGCCCGCGGTCGGCTGCCTGGCCGGTCTCTTTCTCGACGATCGAGGCCAGCACCAGCGCCTGGCCCGGCGTGCTGATCGGCAGGCCCTCGGCGCGCCGGGCCCAGGCGGCGTCGAGCTGGCGCTGCATGGCCAGTGCGGCGCGGCGCAGCACGGTGAGATCGCTGACGCCGCGGCTGTACAGGTAGGTGTCAGGAAAGAAGCGGCCTTCGGCACTGGCCACGCTGCCCAGGCCCGGCAGCGCGGGCAGTTGCAGCGCGGCCAGCAGCTCGGCGTCGCTCATCGCGGCGGTGGTGGGCTTCAGGTGCGGGGCCTTGGCCAGCGCGGCGCGAAACTGCCGCAGGCTCCAGCCCTCGATCAGGCGCACGCGCTCGTAGCTTTCGTCGCCCTGCACCATCTTGCCCAGCAGGCCGCGTGGCGTGATGCCGGGCTCGACCTCGTAGCTGCCGGCGCGGATGCGGCGGGCCTGGCCGCTGGCGCGAAACCACTGGTACAGCGCCCAGTCGGGCGTCTGCACACCGGCGCGCACCCAGGCGGCGGCCACCTCGCGCGGGCTCATGCCGGGTTCGATGGACAGCTCCACCGCCGGTGCGGCCAGCGGCAGCGGCCGCTCGAGCCACCAGGCCACGCCGCCCGCCACGCCGCCCACGGCCAGCAGCAGCAGCACCAGAACAACACGCCAGAGCTTCATGCCGCGCAGGCCAGAACAGGATCACCAAGCACGAAAGAAGCGGCCGAGCAGCCGACTGCGGTATGGGGCGCTGATGATAATCGGCCGCATGAGCACCGCTGCCCCCACCCTGCCCGCCGTGTCCCCCACCGCCGATGGCGCCCTGCGCCTGGCCGATTGGGGCCTGATCCGCGCCGAAGGCGCCGATGCGGCGACCTTTCTGCACAGCCAGCTGACCCAGGACGTCAAGAGCCTGCAACCGGGCCAGGCCCGCCTGGCCGGTTACTGTTCGGCCAAGGGCCGGTTGCTGGCCAGCTTTGTGGTGTGGTGCGAAAGCGCCGAGACCCTGTGGCTGGCCTGCAGCGCCGACCTGCTGGCGCCCACCCTCAAGCGCCTGAACATGTTTGTGCTGCGCGCCAAGTGCAAGCTCAGCGATGCCAGTGCCGAGCGCGTGCTGTGGGGCACGGCCGGCGCCTCGGCGGCCGGCTTGCTGGGCCAGGCCGGCGTGTGGACCAGCGTGAGCTCGCCCGAAGGCACCCTGGTGCGCCTGCCCGATGGCGCGGGCCTGCCGCGTGCGCTGTGGTGCCGCGCGGCCGATGCGGCTGCGCCGGCCCTGCCTGCGCTGGATGCCGGCAGCTGGGCCTGGCTGGAGGTGCACAGCGGCGTGGCCCGCGTGGTGGCCGCCACCGTCGAGCAGTTCGTGCCGCAGATGGTGAACCTGGAGCTGGTGGGCGGCGTGAACTTCCAGAAGGGCTGCTACCCCGGCCAGGAGGTGGTGGCGCGCAGCCAGTACCGCGGCACGCTCAAGCGGCGCGCGGTGCTGTTCGACAGCGCCGCGGCGCTGAACGTGGGCCAGGAGATCTTTCACGATGCCGATCCCGGCCAGCCGGCGGGCCTGGTGGCCCTGGCCGCACCGCGGCCCGATGGCGGCAGCAGCGCGCTGGTGGAGGTGAAGCTGGCCGCGCTGGACAGCGGCACGCTGCATGCCGGCGCGGCCGACGGCCCGGTGCTGGCACGCGGTGCCCTGCCCTACGCCCTGCCACAGGAAGCCGCCTGAGCGCCGGCGCTGGCGCCGCATCCGGCGGCGCCCCGGCCGCGGTCAGCGCCTGATCGCCCCGGCATGGCCGATCAAGCCAACACCGCAGGCGAGCGGCTCTATGTCTACTACCGCGTGCCCGAGCCGGCGCTGGCCGGCGTGCTGGGCCGGGTTCGGGCGATGCAGGCGCAACTGCTGAGGGCCCATGCCGGGCTCAGCGCCGAGCTGCTGCGCCGCCCCGAGCTGCGCGACGGCGAGCTGACGCTGATGGAAGCCTATGCCGGCCTGCCCGGCCCGGGCTTTGAGCAGGCGCTGGCCGACGCCGCCAGCGCCGCCGGCCTGCCGCAGCCGCGCCACAGCGAGCGGTTCACGCCGCTGGCCTGATGGCGGCACGCCGGCGCGCACCGCGCCGGCCGCCGGCGCATCAGAGCTGGCGCACCATCTCGATGTGCGGGATGCCGGCTTCCTCGAACTCGGGCCCGCGCGGCGCAAAGCCGGCGCGGGCATAAAAGCCGGCGGCCGAGGTCTGGGCATGCAGGATCACCTCGCGGTCGCCGCGGCTGCGGGCGGCCTGCATCAGCGCGTCCAGCACCGAGCGCCCGATGCGTGTGCCGCGCATCGGTGCCAGCACCGCCATGCGGCCGATCTTGGCCACGCCGGGCACATGCTCGAGCAGGCGGCCGGTGGCCAGCGGCCGGCCCAGGCGGTTGCAGGCCACGGCATGCACGGCCACCGCGTCGGCGCTGTCCCATTCCATCTCGGCCGGGATCTTCTGCTCCTGCACGAACACCGTGCTGCGGATCGCGCCAGCCTCGGCCCCCAAGGCCTGCCAGCTGCCCACGCGCACATCGACCATCGGCTTGCCGGCCTCGAAGCCTTCGAGCAGATCGCGCAGCTGCTGCGGCACCGGCCGGCTGCTCATCGTGGCCGGATCGGCAAACACGTAGACCAGCTCGCCGCTGACCAGCAGCTGGTCGCCACGAAACACCGCGCAGCCCAGCACCATCGACGAATTGCCGATGCGCTGGGTGCGCACGCCCACGTCGATGAGGTCGTCGTAGCGCGCCGAGCCTTCGTACTCGAGCGTGGACTTGCGCACGTACAGGTCACCGTCCAGGTAGTGCATGGTCTCCTGGTAGGGCAGCGCCATGGCGCGCCAGTAGCCGGCCACGGCGGTGTCGAAGTACATCAGGTAGTGGCCGTTGAAGACGATGCCCTGCAGGTCGATCTCGGCCCAGCGCACGCGCAGGCGCTCGAAGTGGCGGTAGTCGGCTCGTGTGGTCATGGCAGGGTCTCCAGGTGCCAGGCGGCCCGCAGCGCCTGCGCGGCCAGTTGTTGCGCGGCGCCGGCCTCGTGCAGTGCCCGGCCCATCTTGATGAAGTCGTGCACCACGCCGCGCACGATCTCGAGCCCGACCGCCACGCCGGCGCTGCGCAGGCGGTCAGCATAGGCGATGCCTTCGTCGACCAGCGGGTCGCACTCGGCCAGCAGCACCCAGGCCGGCGCCACGCCGTCCAGATCAGGCGCCTCCAGTGGCGCAAAGCGCCAGTCGTGGCGGTGGTGGTAGGGGATGTAGTGGTCGAAGAACCAGGCGATGTTGGCCGCGTCGAGCAGGAAGCCATTGGCAAACAGGTGGTGCGAGCCGGTGTCGGCATGCGCCGTGGTGCCCGGCGTGATCAGCAGCTGCAGCGCCAGCGGCAGGCCGATGTCGCGCGCATGGATGGCGCCCACCGCCGCCAGCGTGCCGCCGGCCGAATCGCCGCCGATGGCGATGCGCTCGCTGTCCAGCCCGAGGCGGCGCGCCTCGGCGCTGGCCAGCCAGCGCAGCGCGGCCCAGGTGTCGTCCACCGCGGCAGGAAACGGATGCTCGGGGGCCAGCCGGTAGTCCAGCGCCAGCACGGCGCCCCCGCTGCGCTGCGCCAGTTGCCGGCACAGGTTGTCATGGGTGTCGAGCCCGCCGATGCAGAAGCCGCCGCCGTGCAGGTACAGCAGCACCGGCAGGTGGCCGGCCTGGGCCGGCGGCACCGGCCCGTACAGGCGCGCCGGCAGCGGCGTGCCATCGGCGGCAGGCAGGTGCAGGTCTTGCACCCAGGGCAGAACGGGCCGCGGCGGCTCGAGCACCTCGGCCGCCTTGGCGTAGGCGGCGCGGGCCTGGGCCGGCGTCATGGCGTGAAAAGGTGTGCGCTGGGCACGCTGGATGCGTTCCAGCAGGCCGGCCATGGCCGGCGTCAGCAGTCGGGTGGTCACCAGGGTGAGGCGCGCGAGGATGGGGCCAAGGAGCATACCGCCGCGCGGTGGGGGCTGGCGCCGGCCGCCTGAAGCGGCGGCTTGTGGCGGCCCCATTCAGTGGCCGGTGGCCCCACCTTCGATTGCCGCGTCAACGGAGGATTTCACACTTTGGTGCACGATCATGGGTCTATTTCTTGCATGCCGCGGCGCCACCTTGCCAACCACGCGCCACACGCCGATGACCCTGACGATCCTGCGCCCCGACATCGACACCCGGCCCCTGCTCGAAAGCGAGCGCCTCGGCCTGGCCGCACACCTGCATGTGGCGCTGCGCCGCAAGCTGGGCCGCGTGACCGATGTCGAGTGGCTGACGCGCGACGCGGCCTACGCCCGCGAGATCCTGGCGCTGGCACGCGACTGCGGCCATGCCGACGTGCAGGAGTGCGGGCGCAAGCTCGAGCTGGCCCTGGCGCCGCTGCTGCGCCGGCCGGTGGCCGAAATGCCGCCGCGCCCGCCGGCCAGCCCGCGCGAGCTGCTGGAGCAGCGCTATGTGGGGCGTCTGCGCTGAGCCGCGCTGAGCTGCCATGAGCTGCCATGAGCCGGGCTCGGCTGAGCCCGGCCGCACGGCATGGCGCCGGGCGGCACGCCGGCCATGCCTGGCGCGGCGGCGGCCGGCGTCGCGCGCTTGACGGCGGCCGCGGCGCCCGCTGGGCATACTGGGCTGATCCCCTTGACGCCTGATGGAGTGCGCCCGTGGCCCGCATCCTGTACCTGACCCAGATCGAGATCGACCACGGCGCGGTGCGCCTGCTGCCCGAGGAATGCCAGCGCATCGGCATGGCCAAGCCGCTGGTGGTCAGCGATGCCGGCGTGCGCGCCGCCGGCGTGCTCGACCTGGCGCTGGCCGCATTGGGCGGGCTGCCGCACGCGGTGTTCGACCAGACCCCCAGCAACCCCACCGAGGCGGCCGTGCGCGCCGCGGTGGCGGTGTTCAAGGCCCAGGGCTGCGACAGCCTGATCGCCGTGGGCGGCGGCTCCAGCATCGATCTCGCCAAGGGCGTGGCCATCCTGGCCACCCATCCGGGCGAGCTGAAGACCTACGCCACCATCGAGGGCGGCAGCCCGAAGATCAGCGAAGCCGTGGCGCCGCTGATCGCCGTGCCCACCACCGCCGGCACCGGCAGCGAGGTGGCGCGTGGCGCCATCGTGATCGTCGACGATGGCCGCAAGCTGGGCTTCCACAGCTGGCACCTGATGCCCAAGGCGGCCATCCTCGACCCCGAGCTGACCCTGGGCCTGCCGGCGGGCCTGACCGCCGCCACCGGCATGGACGCCATCGCCCACTGCCTGGAAACCTTCATGGCGCCGGCCGTCAACCCGCCGGCCGACGGCATTGCGCTGGATGGATTGACGCGCGGCTGGGCGCACATCGAGCGTGCCACCCGCGACGGCCAGGACCGCGAGGCGCGCTGGCAGATGATGAGCGCCAGCATGCAGGGCGCGATGGCCTTCCAGAAGGGCCTGGGCTGCGTGCACAGCTTGAGCCACAGCCTGGGCGGCGTGAACCCGCGCCTGCATCACGGCACCCTGAACGCGATGTTTCTGCCCGCGGTGGTGATGTTCAATGCCGCGGCCCCGAGCATGCAGCGCGATCAGCGCCTGGCGCGCATCGCCCACGCCATCGGCCTGCCCGGCTGCGATGCTGCCGGCACCGAGGTGGCCGAGGCCATCCGCGCCCTCAACGCCCGCCTGGGCCTGCCCGCCGGCCTGCGGGCGATGGGCGTCGACGAAACATTGTTCGAGCGCGTGATCGACGGCGCCATGGCCGACCATTGCCACAAGACCAACCCGCGCCTGGCCACGCGCGACGACTACCGGGCGATGCTGGCCGCCTCGATGTAAGCCGCTGCGCCCGGGCGATGCAGGCCGCCGCGCCCGGGAGATGCAAGCCGCCGCGCCCGGCGGTGTGGCCGCCGGCCCGCGCGCCGACGGCCTGTCGCGCAGCGCTGCAGCCTGTCGCAAGACCCTCGCCCCGGTCGGGGCCTGTCGTTATGGTGTGCTACCTCAGCAACACACCCGACGGGAGCCCGGCACCATGCAGCCCACCTGGGACCACCGCGCGCCGATCTACCAGCAGCTGGCCGAGCGCCTGGCCGCGCGCCTGCTCGACGGCGAGATCGCCGAAGGCCAAGCCATGCCCTCGGTGCGCGCACTGTCGGGCCAGTACCTGCTGAACCCGCTGACCGTGAGCCGCGCGCTGGCCGCGCTGGGCGAGGCCGGCCTGCTGGAAAGCCGCCGCGGCCTGGGCCTGTACGTGCGCCCCGGCGCCCGCCAGAACCTGCGCCACAGCGAGCGCCAGCGCTTTCTTCACACCGAATGGCCGCCGCTGCGCGAGCGGCTGCGCCGGCTCGACATCGCGCCCGCCGATCTGACCTGGGAGGACTGAGCACCATGACCCCGTTGATCCGCACCCGCGGCCTCACGCTCGACTACGGGCGCCTGCCCGGCCAGCGCAAGCGCGCGCTCGACCATCTGAGCTTCGACATCCCGCCCGGCCGCGTGGTGGGCCTGCTGGGCCACAACGGCGCCGGCAAGACCACGCTGATGAAGGCCCTGGTGGGCCTGGCCGATTGCCAGGGCGAGCTGTCGGTGCTGGGCCGCGACCCGCGCCGCGAGCGCGTGGCCCTGCTCGAGCAGATGAGCTACATCCCCGATGTGGCCATCCTGCCGCGCTGGGCTCGCGTGCATGAGCTGGTGTCGCTGATGGCCGGCCTGCATCCGCGCTTTTCGGCCGAGCGGGCGCGGGCCCTGATCAAGCGCACCAGCGTGGGCCTGGACGACAAGGTCAAGGCCTTGTCGCGCGGCATGGTGGTGCAGGTGCACCTGGCACTGATTGCCGCCATCGACGCGCGGCTGATGATCCTGGACGAGCCCACGCTGGGCCTCGACGTGCTGTCGCGCAAGGCCTTCTACGAAATGCTGCTCGACGAGTGGTGCGACGGCGAGCGCAGCGTGCTGATCAGCACCCACCAGGTCGAGGAGATCGAGAGCCTGCTGTCCGACGTGCTGATGCTCAACGAGGGCCAGCTGGTGCTGTCCATCAGCCTGGAAGACATCGACCGCCGCTTCGTGGCGCTGGGCCATGACGCCGCCGCCGCCGAGGCCATGGCCGCCGCGCACCCGCTGCTGCGCTACCGCGCACCGGGCGCGGCCGGTGGCCAGGCGGCGCTGTTCGACGGCGCGCCGCCGCCCGAGGTGCAGGCCCTCGGCCAGCGCCTGCGGCCCAGCCTGGTGGACCTGTTCGTGGCGCTGACCCGCCAGCCCGAGATCAACCGCAGCAGCGGCCTGTGAGGCCGCCGCAGGAGCCCGACACCATGACCACCACTGCCACCGCCACCCCGGGCCACGGCCCCGCCGCGCGCCAGGCCGGCCTCTCGCGCGTGCAGCGCTTTTTCACCCTGATGCGGCGCGAATGGCTGCAGCACCGCATCGGCTGGTGCGTGCTGCTGGTGGCGCCCACGGCCTTGATGCTGGTGCTGGGCGTGTTCGACCGCAGCCTGATCCAGGTGCAGCTCGACGATGAGAGCTTCATGGTCGAAGGCCTGCACCAGGCGCCGGCCGTGCTGCAGGCGCTGCTGCTGGGCCTGGGTCTGACTGCGGCCACCGTGGTGCTGGCGCTGCTGAGCCTGGGCTTCCAGTTGCCCGGCCTGGCACGCCGCGACGTGCAGGACCGCTCGATCGAGTTCTGGCGCTCGATGCCCAGCTCGCACTCGCAAAGCCTGGCCGCCACGCTGCTGATGCATGTGCTGGTGCTGCCCTGGGCCGCGCTGCTGGCCGGGGCCCTGGGCTCGCAGCTGGTGGCCTTGACGGCTGTGGTCTCGGCCCATGGCCTGGGCGCCTGGTTCGACCTGCCCTGGACGCCGATGCTGGCGGCTGGCGCCGCCCTGCTGCTGCGCGCGGCCTGGGGCCTGCTGCTGGCGGCGCTGTGGCTGTCGCCGCTGATCCTGCTGACCATGGCCGCGTCGGCCTGGCTCAAGCGCTGGGGCGTGCCGGTGGTGGTGGCGGTGGGTCTGGCGGCGGTGCACCTGCTCGATCCGCGCCTGCCGCAGCCCTGGTTCCGCCCGGCGCTGAACCGCCTGATGCGGGAGGTCGTGTCGGCCTTGATGACCGCCTCGCCGCTGCAGGGCGCGCATGTGGCCGAGCCGGCGCACATCGTCGAGTGGTTGCCCGACCTGCCGGCCTGGGCGCTGCGCGATGCCGGTGCGGCGCTGGCCCACCTGGCCTCGCCGGCCTTTGTGCTGGCCCTGGCGCTGGGTGGCCTGGGCTTTGCGCTGCTGGTGTGGCGGCGCCACGTCGGCTGATCAGCCGGCCGCGTGCGGACACAAAAAAGGCCCGGCAATGCCGGGCCTGTCAACCGAGGCCCAGGGTTGCCGGGCCGCGTTCTCTCTCTGCAGTACGCGGCGCCGCAGGGCCGGTGGGCCCGGCGGCGCTGGGAAGATCAGTGGAACTGCTCTTCCTCGGTCGAGCCGGTCAGCGCCTTGACGCTGGACGAGCCGCCCTGGATCACGGTGGTCACGTCGTCGAAGTAACCGGCGCCCACTTCCTGCTGGTGCGACACGAAGGTGTAGCCAGCTTCGCGGGCGCGGAATTCGGGCTCCTGCACCATCTCGGTGTAGTGCTTCATGCCTTCGCCGCGGGCATAGGCGTGGGCAAACTGGAAGGTGTTGTACCAGTTGATGTGGATGCCGGCCAGGGTGATGAACTGGTACTTGTAGCCCAGCGCCGAGAGCTCGTCCTGGAACTTGGCGATGGTCTTGTCGTCGAGGTTCTTCTTCCAGTTGAAGCTGGGCGAGCAGTTGTAGCTCAGCAGCTTGCCGGGGCTCTTGGCGTGCACGGCCTGGGCGAACTCGCGGGCAAAGCCCAGGTCGGGCGTGCCGGTCTCGCACCACACCAGGTCGGCGTAGGGCGCGTAGGCCACGCCGCGGCTGATGGCCTGCTCGAGGCCGTTCTTGACGCGGTAGAAGCCCTCGGGCGTGCGCTCGCCGGTCAGGAAGGGCTTGTCATTGGCGTCGTGGTCGCTGGTGATCAGGTTGGCGGCCTCGGCGTCGGTGCGCGCCAGCACGATGGTGGGCACGCCCATCACGTCGGCGGCAAAACGCGCGGCGATCAGCTTCTCGCAGGCCTCTTGCGTGGGCACCAGCACTTTGCCACCCATGTGGCCGCACTTCTTCACGGCGGCCAGCTGGTCTTCGAAGTGCACGCCCGCGGCACCGGCCGCGATCATGTTCTTCATCAGTTCGAAGGCGTTGAGCACGCCGCCGAAGCCGGCTTCGGCATCGGCCACGATGGGCAGGAAGTAGTCGATGAAATCCTTGCTGTCCGGGCCGATCCCGCGGCTCCACTGGATCTCGTCAGCGCGCTTGAAGGTGTTGTTGATGCGGCGAACCATGGTGGGCACCGAGTCGTACGCGTACAGCGACTGGTCGGGGTACATGGTTTCGCTGGTGTTGCCGTCGGCGGCCACCTGCCAGCCGCTCAGGTACACGGCCTCGAGGCCGGCCTTGGCCTGCTGCATGGCCTGGCCGGCGGTGATGGCGCCGAAGGCGTTGACATAGCCCTTCTTGGCACCACCGTTGATCTTGTCCCACAGCACCTCGGCGCCGCGCTGGGCGAAGGTGTACTCGGGCTGCAGGCTGCCGCGCAGGCGCACCACATCGGTGGCGCTGTAGCCGCGCTTCACGCCCTTCCAGCGCGGGTTTTCGGCCCAGTCCTTCTCGAGGGCGGCGATCTGCTGTTCGCGGGTGAGCTTGCTCATGCTGAGGTTCCTTCGGTTGAAACGGGAGGGGAATGAAAGCAGTGACGGGCTCTAGCGTAGCGCCGCGCCAGGTTTTTCGGAAGACTTATGTCTTATAGAAGAGTTGAATTCAATCTCAATTAAATCAACTACTTGCGAGTCAGATTCCATGATGCGGTATGACGTTCTTCGTCATGGAAAAAGATGCTGCGACGCAGCATGCATTCATTTCACATTCAGAAATCGACATTTCTTGATGTGAAATGCGCTGCGGCGCGGCACGCCGGCCGGTGCGGCACACGCCATGGCGATGGCGACACCGCTTGATCTGTGCCTACATCGATGATCTTTTCGCAGGCTGGCCCCCGCCCGGGTCGGGCCAAGATCGGCGCCGTTGCCTCTGCCTGCGTCTCCCGGGGCCGGCACCTGCTTGCGCCCGCCATGTCCCAGCCCACCGAACCCATCGCCCCGCCTGTTGCATCGCCTGCCCGGCCCGCGCCGCAGCTGGCGCGCCTGGCCCACGCGCTGCAAGCCTTGCTGACCGCGGCGCTGGCGCTCAACCTGCTGCTGCTGTGGGTGGTGCACGACGCCAGCCAGCGCAACCTGGCCGCCAGCGCGCAGCGCGAGTCGGCCCGCGCCGAAGTCAGCCGCCTGGTGCAGGAGACCGACCTGCTCTCGCACCTGGTGCAGGGCTACACCACCACCGGGCAGGTGCGCTACCTGACCCTCTACTACGAGATCCTGGGCGCGCGCCAGGGCGAGCGCCCGTCGCCCCAGGGGGCCGACCCGGTGGCCTACTGGCGCGAGGCGCTGGCAAGCCAGGCCAGCCAGACCAGCCAGGTCAGCCCGGCCGGCGCCGGCCAACCGCTGCCGGCACCCCCTGCGCCCCTGAACGCACCGCCGGCCACCGCCCAGCCGCTGGTGGAACGCCTGCGCATCCAGGGCTTTGCCGACACCGAGCTGGCCGCGGCCACCGAGGTGCTTGACGCCGCACGCCCGATGCAGGCGATCGAGAAGATCGCCTTTGCCGCCACCCAGGGCCTGTACGACAAGCAACTGCGCAGCTTTGTCGACGATGGCAAGCCCGACCTGGCCTATGCCATCGAGCTGGTGCACTCGCCGATGTACGAGTCGCTGCGCGCCGACCTCGACCGCGCGGTGCGCCAGCTGGCCGACGGCGTGGCACGGCGCACCCAGCAGCAGCTGGATGCCGCCGGCCTGCGCCTGCAGCAGGCCATTGCCGCCACGGTGGTGGTCAACCTGCTGCTGGTGCCGCTGCTGCTGCTGGCGGCCTACGGCATGCGGCGCCGGGTGCTGCTGCCCATCCGCCGCCTGGTGGCGATGGCCGAGCGGTTTACCGCCGGCCGCTTCGAGCGCACGGCCGCCGCCGACCCGGTGCTGCGCCCGCAGGTGGCCGAGCTGGCCACGCTGGCGCGCACGCTCGATGACATGGCCTGCGCCATCCGGCGCGAGCTCGAGCAGCGCGACCGCACCGAAGGCGCACTGGCCGCCGCGCGCGACCTGGCCGAGACCCACGCCCGTGCCAAGGGCATGTTCCTGGCCAACATGAGCCACGAGATCCGCACGCCGATGAACGCCATCATCGGCATGACCCAGCTGGCCCTGGGCACCGAGCTGGCGCCGCGCCAGCGCGACTACCTGGACAAGGCGCTGGGCGCCTCGCACCACCTGCTGGCGCTGATCAACGATGTGCTGGACTTCTCCAAGATCGAGGCCGGCGGCCTGAGTCTGGAGCACCGGCCCTTCCAGCTGGAAGACGTGCTGGCCCAGGCCGTGACCCTGGTGCGCCAGCGCGCGCAGGACAAGGAGCTGGAGCTGCTGTGCGACGTGGTCGACCCCTTGCTGCTCACCGGCCACGGCCGCCTGGTGGGCGATGCCACGCGCCTGGCGCAGGTGATCACCAACCTGCTGGGCAATGCCGTCAAGTTCACGCCCGCCGGCCAGGTGGTGCTGCGGGTGGACACCGAGCCCAGCCCGCCGGGCGACCCGGCCGCGCCGCTGCAGCTGCTGATCAGCGTGCGCGACACCGGCATCGGCATGACGCCCGAGCAATGCGCCGGCCTGTTTCGCGAGTTTGCGCAGGCCGATGTCTCGACCACGCGCCGCTTCGGTGGCACCGGCCTGGGCCTGGCCATCAGCAAGCGCCTGGTCGAGCTGATGGGCGGGCGCATCGAGGTGCGCAGCACGCCGGGCCATGGCTCGTGCTTCAGCGTGCACCTGGCGCTGCCGCTGGCGCCGGCCATCCAGCCGCTGCCGGCCTTGCCGGGTACGGCCGGCCAGCGCGTGCTGGTGGTCGACGACCAGCGCGACACCCTGGCCACGGTGCAGGCCCTGCTGCACCGCCTGGGCGTGGGCTCCCGCGGCCGCGTCTCGGCCGCCAACGACGCGCAGCAGGCCCTGGCCATGCTGGACGCCGCGCGCGCCCATGGCCAGCCCTTCGACCTGATGCTGCTCGACTGGGTGCTGCCCGACATGGACGGCGCCGAGGTGCTGCGCCGCGCACTGCAGGCCCAGCCCACGCTGCGCGTGGCGGTGATGACCGCCTACGGCTCGCCCCAGGTGGTGGCCGCAGCACGCGCCCAGGGCGATGTGCGCCTGCTCGACAAGCCGCTGCTGCCTGACGACCTGCGCGGCCTGTTCGGTGCCGCACGCACGCCGGCACCGCGCGGTGCCGCGGCGGCCGACGACGCGCCTGACCTGCACGGCCTGCGCGTGCTGCTGGTCGAGGACAACGCGCTCAACCGCCAGCTGGCGATCGAGCTGCTGGAAGGCCGCGGCGCCCAGGTGCGCTGGGCCGTGCACGGCCTGGAGGCACTGAACCGCCTGCAGGCCGACGGCGCAGCCGCCTACGACGTGGTGCTGATGGACCTGCAGATGCCGGTGATGGACGGCTACGAGGCCGTGCGCCAGCTGCGCCGCCAGCCCGCCTTCGACGCCCTGCCCGTGCTGGCCATGACCGCCAACGCCATGGCCGGCGAACGCGAGCAGTGCCTGGCCATCGGCATGCAGGAGCATGTGGCCAAGCCGCTGGACGCCGCGGCGCTGTTCGGACTGCTGGCCCGCTACCGGCCGGCCCACCCCTCGGCCAGCCCCTCGGCGGATGCCCAGACGGGAGGAACAGCCGTGCCCACGGCGCCGGCCGGCCCTGGCGCCGGCGGTCCGTCCATCGCAACCGCCACCGCGCTGGCGCCCGGCCAGCCTGCTGCGCCGCCGCCGCTGCCCGCGCTGCCGGGCATCGACAGCGCCCAGCTGCTGCTGCACTGCGACGGCAACCTGTCGCTGGCCCGGCGCATGCTCAGTGGCTTTGCGCAAGACCATGCCGACGGCATTGCCCACTGGGCCGACTGGCTGCGCGCGGGCGACTGGCCGCCGCTGATCCGCGCCGCCCACACGCTGCGCGGCCTGGCCGCCACGCTGGGCGCCGGCGCGCTGCAGGCCCGGGCCGACCAGCTGGAGCAGGCCGCCCGCGCCATGAACGCCGACGACACCGCGGCCGCACTGCCGCCGCTGGATCACGAGCTGGCGCTGCTGGTCAACGCACTCACCCAGCTGCGGGCCCAGCTGGCCACGCCGCCGGCAGCGTCCCCGATGGCCTTGCCCGCCAGCGCCACCACGGCCGCCAACGTCACCACGGCCGCCGGCGAGGCCCACGCCACCGCGCCCGGCCCAGCCCTCGATCTGCCCGACCTGCCGGCCCTGGTGCGCCTGCTGCAAGACAGCGACAGCCACGCGCTGACCTGGTGGCAGGACCACGAGGCCGCGCTGCGTGTCCAGCTGCCGCCGGTGCTGCTGCGCCGGCTGAGTGCGGCGATGTCGCGCTACGACTTCGACGCCGCGCTCGAGGCCCTGGCCGGCTGGTCGGCCGACACCCCCGCGGGCCACCCGGTCAACACCGACGGCACGCGCCCCAGCGACGGCACCGGCCACAGGCCCGGCCCCGTTTCCGCCCAACCCACGCCGCCCGACGGCGACGCCACGGCATGAATTTCGAACCCCTTGCCCGCCTGCTGCCCGATGCCGCCGCCGGCCCCGCGCGCGCGGCCCCCGGGCCGCTGCCCACCGATGTGGCGGTGCCGCGCACGGCCCCGGCGCGGGTGCTGGTGGTGGACGACACGCCGGCCAACCTGAGCCTGCTGGCCAATCTGCTGAACCAGACCTACCGCGTGCAGCTGGCCACCTCGGGCGCCAAGGCGCTGGAGCTGGCGCGCCGCACGCCGCCCGACCTGATCGTGCTCGACGTGATGATGCCGGAGATGGACGGCTACGAGGTCTGCCGCCAGCTCAAGGCCGATGCGCGCACCCGCCATGTGCCGGTGCTGTTTCTCACCGCGCTGTCGCGGCCCGAGGACGAGAGCCGCGGCTTCGAGGTGGGTGGCGCCGACTTCATCCACAAGCCCTTCAACCCGGCCACCGTGCTGGCCCGCGTGGCCACGCAGCTGCAGGCCAAGGCCTGGCAGGACGCCATGGCCGACCGCAACCGCTGGCTGCAGCAGGCGCTGCAGGAGCGCCTGGCCGAGGTGGACCAGCTGCGCGACGCCACGCTGTACGTGATGGTCTCGTTTGCCGAGTTCCGCGACGAAGAAACCGGCAACCATGTGCGCCGCACGCAGGAGTACGTGCGGGCGCTGGCCCAGTGGCTGGCCGACCAGGGCACCGACGGCTACCTGCTCGACGCCGAACAGATCGACCAGCTGGCCAAGTCGGCGCCGCTGCACGACATCGGCAAGGTGGCCATCCCCGACGGCATCCTGCTCAAGCCGGCGCGGCTGACGCCCGAAGAGTTCACCATCATGAAGTCGCACGCCGTGCGCGGCTGGGAGCTGCTGAACCGCGCGGCCGAGCACATGGGCCAGGCCGGCAGCCTGTTTCTGGCCTATGCGATGCAGATCGCCCGCCACCACCACGAGCACTGGAACGGCGGCGGCTATCCCGATGGCCTGAGCGGTGTGGCCATTCCGCTGTCGGCACGCCTGATGGCGGTGGCCGATGTCTACGACGCCCTGATCAGCCGCCGCCCCTACAAAGAGCCGATGCCGCACGCCGAGGCGCTGTCGCGCATCCGCCAGGGCGCCGGCCAGCAGTTCGATCCGCAGGTGGTGCTGGCCCTCGAAGCCGTGGGCCCGCAGCTCGAATCCATCGCCCGCCAGTGGCATGACTGATCGCCGCGCCCGCCCCGGCGGCCTGTTGGCCTGGTGGCCTGCAGGCCAGCCATGCTGGCCATGCCAGCCGTGAGAAAGAGACCCATGAACCTGTCCCCCCTTGCCCGCCGTGGCCTGCGCCGCCTGCTGGCCGGCGCGGCCCTGCTGCTGGCCGGTCTGCCGGCCATCGCGCAGGAGTTGTCGTGGTCAACCTACGGCACGCTGGGCTTTGCGCGCAGCGACGCCGCCTACACCTACCAGACCCACATCGACCGCAACGGCACGCTCAGCCGCGATTCGGTGCTGGGCGTGCAGGGCGACGTGCGGTTTGGCCCGCAGTGGTCGGCCACGGCCCAGCTCAAGCTGGCGCCCTCGGCCAAGCACGACAGCCGCTGGGATCTGGTGCCGGCCTGGGCCTTCGTGGCCTGGCGGCCCAACGACGACTGGCTGCTGCGCGCCGGCCGGCTGCGCCTGCCGATGTACCTGTATTCCGAGTCGATGGACGTGGGCCAGACCCACGACATGGTGCGCCTGCCGACCGAGCTGTACTCGGTGCTGCCGGTGCCCGATTTCAACGGCCTGTCGGTCGGCCGCAGCTGGACGCTGGGCGACGAGGGCCAGCGCGAGCTGGGCATCGAGGCCTTTGGCGGCGCCACGCGCTCCACCGCCCGCTTCTGGCTCAGCGAGGGCCTGGCCCCGGTGGTGCCGGCCGGTGCCACCTACTGGCCGGTGAAGGCCCGGCTGGCGGGCCTGGCCATCACGCTGCGCCAGCCCGATCTGCTGGTGCGTGCCAGCCTCAGCCGCTCGGCGCTGCAGCGCTCGGGCAACGAACCCTTTCCCAGCAACTACCCGTGGGTGCCGCTGGGCCCGGGCCTGGGCTACTACCAGGTCAACGACAGCCTGCCCGGCCCCGGCGTGCCCACGGTCACCACGGTGCACAACAGCATCGGCTCGCTGGGCGCCGAGATCGGCCTGGGCCAGGGTTGGCGCGTCACCGTGGAGGCGGTGCGCAATGTGCAGCACGACTCGCCCTTCGGCGTGGACGCCACGGCCGGCTATGTGGCCGTGTTCAAGCAGATCGACCGGCTCACGCCCTATGCCAGCCTGTCGACGCAGCGCTCGCGCCAGGGCACGCGCGACTGGTACGCGCGCCTGACCGCCAACCCGCTGCCGCAGGCCATTCCGGGCGCGGCGCAGATCAACGCCGCGCAGCAGCTGGCGGCCGAGGTGTTCTGGCCCGCCGAGCAGCATGCGCTGGCCATCGGCGCCTCGTACCGGCTCACGCCCGCCGTCAAGCTCAAGGGCGAGTGGCTGCACACCCGCATCGGCCAGGTCTCGCACCTGGTCGACACGCCAGCCGGCAGCGCGCCACCCCGCGACACCGGGCTCAACGTGCTGTCGGTCAACCTGAGCTTTGCCTTCTGACGGGAGATCGCACATGAACTCCCGCCACACCCCCACCCGCCGCCGCCTGCTGCGCGCCACCCTGCAGACCCTGGGCCTGGGCGCGCTGGGCCTGGCCAGCATGGGCCATGCCACCGAGCCGGTGCCGGTCTTGATTGCCCACGCCGGCCTGCCCAAGGCCGATGCCGCCACCATCGCCCGCCTGTACACCGGCCGCGCCATCGAGCTGGGCGGCCAGGTGGTCACGGTGGTCAATGCCGCCACCGGCAGCGCCTTGCGCGCCCGCTTCCTGAGCAGCGTGCTGCAGCAGGACGAAGAACGCTACCGCGCCTACTGGACGGTGCGCCGCCACGTCGGCAAGGGCGCGCCACCGCGCGAACTGGCCAGCAGCAGCGAGGTCATCGAGTTCGTGCAGAGCACGCCCGGTGCGATCGGCTATGTCGATGCCAGCGAGCTGCGCCCCGGCCTGAACATCGTGTTGCGCCCGTGATGCGGTGGCGGCGCCGGGGCCTGCAGGCGGCTTGATCCGGCGCAAAGGCCGCGCCGGGCGGCCGCGAAGAATGGGCTTCACCCAGCCAACCTGCATGAGGTGATTGCCATGACCGCCCGCACCCAGCGTGCCGCCCGCCCCAGCCGCAGCGCCCCGCCGCCCCTGCCCCCGCTGGAGGCGCTGGACCGCACCCACCACAGCATGATGGGCGTGCTCAACGATCTCCGGCACCTGGTTGAGCACCTCGAGCACCACGGCGTCGATGCCGCGGCGCGCCAGAGCGCCAAGGCGGTGTGCGCGTTCTTCAGCGGGCATGCCCGCCAGCACCATGCCGACGAAGAGGCGCTGATCTTTCCACCCCTGCTGCGCAAGAACGACCCGGTACTCACCCAGCATGTGCTGCGCCTGCAGCAAGACCATGGCTGGCTCGAGGAAGACTGGCTCGAACTGGCGCCGCAGCTGCAGGCGGTGGCCGAAGGCTACAGCTGGTACGAGCTGGAGGCCCTGCGCCACGGCGTGGGCGTGTTCACCACGCTGTACCACGAGCACATCGCGCTTGAAGAGTCGCTGATCTACCCCGAGGCGCGGCGCCAGATGGCCGCCGAGGCCGCCAGCCGCGACCAGCGCATCGCCTCGGCCTGAGCGGCGACGGCCGCGCCGTCCGCCACGGCCTGCGCCGCTACAGCGGCAAGGCCGTGGTGCGCTTGACGGTGCGCAGCACCAGCATCGAGTTCGAGCGCTCGACCCCGGGCAGGCGCATCAGCACCTGGGTGTGAAAGCGCTCCAGGTCCTCGGCGTCGCGGTAGCTGAAGCGGATCAGGTAATCGTTGCTGCCGGCCACGTAGAAGCAGTCCAGCACCTCGGGATGGTCGCGCACCGCCTGCTCAAAGGCGCCCAGCACGCGGTCGTTCATGGTCTGCAGGTTGATGATCGAAAAGCAGGTGCCGTGCTGGCCCAGCGCCTTGGCATTGAGCAGGGCCACGTAGCGGTCGATCACACCGGCGTCCTCGAGCGCCTTCACGCGGCGCAGGCAGGCCGAGGGCGAAAGGTGCACGCGCTCGGCCAGCTCGACATTGGAGAGCCGGCCGTCGGCCTGCAGCTCGCGCAGGATCTCGCGGTCGATCGCATCGAATTGCAGCTTCGGGCTTTCTGTTCGCATTTTCTGTCGTGTGATCGGTGCCTGAAGCTAGTTTATGCCGCGCCCTCGGTGCGGCGGCCCGATTTGCGCACGCACATTGCGCGCCAGCCTGTCTAGACTCCCAGGTCAACGCGTCCGCTGCAAACCCGTGTTGGCAGCCCGTTCGCCGGCCCACCCACCTGCAGGAGCTTTCTCGATGACCACGCCCAACCTCGACGCCTACTGGATGCCGTTTACCGCGAATCGCCAGTTCAAGAAGGCGCCGCGGCTGTTCGTCAAGAGCGAGGGCATGTACTTCACCACCGACCAGGGCCGTCAGGTGCTCGACGGCATTGCCGGCCTGTGGTGCGTGAACGCCGGCCACGCGCGGCCCAGGATCGTGCAGGCCATCCAGCAGCAGGCTGCCGAGCTGGACTACGCGCCGCCCTTCCAGATGGCGCATCCCAAGGCCTTCGAGCTGGCGCACCGCGTGGCCGAGCTGCTGCCCGAGGGGCTGAACAAGGTGTTCTTCACCAACTCGGGCTCCGAGAGCGTGGACACCGCGCTGAAGATGGCGCTGGCCTACCACCGCGTGCGCGGCGAGGGCCAGCGCACCCGCCTGATCGGCCGCGAACGCGGCTACCACGGCGTCAACTTCGGCGGCATCTCGGTGGGTGGCATGGTGGCCAACCGCAAGATGTTCGGCGCCATGCTGGCCGGTGTGGACCACATCCGCCACACCCATGATCCGGCGCGCAATGCCTTCACCGTGGGCCAGCCGGCCCATGGCGCCGAGCTGGCCGACGACCTGCTGAACCTGTGCGCGCTGCACGACCCGAGCACCATCGCCGCGGTGATCGTCGAGCCGGTGGCCGGCTCGACCGGCGTGCTGATTCCGCCCGCCGGCTACCTGCAGAAGCTGCGCCAGATCTGTGATCAGCACGGCATCCTGCTGATCTTCGACGAGGTGATCACCGGCTTCGGCCGCACCGGCAATCCCTTCGGTGCGCAGACCTTCGGCGTCACGCCCGACCTGATGGTGCTGGCCAAGGGCATCACCAACGGCTGCGTGCCGATGGGCGCGGTGGCGGCGCAGCAGCGCATCCACGATGCCTTCATGACCGGGCCCGAGCACCTGATCGAGTTCTTTCACGGCTACACCTACAGCAGCCACCCGCTGGCCTGCGCCGCCGGCCTGGCCACGCTGGACACCTACGCCGAAGAAGGCCTGCTCACCCGCGCGCAGCAGATCGGCGGCTACTTTGCCGAGGGCGTGCACTCGCTCAAGGGCGAGCCCCATGTCATCGACATCCGCAACATCGGCCTGGTGGGCGGCATCGAGCTGGCCCCGATTGCCGGCAGCCCGGGCAAGCGCGCCTTCGACATCTTCCTCGACTGCTACGAGCAGGGTGTGCTGATCCGCACCACCGGCGACACCATCGCGCTGAGCCCGCCGCTGATCATCGAGCGCGAGCACATCGACCGCATCGTCGACACCGTGCGCGCCGCCATCCGCCGCCACGCCTGAGCCGGCGCGGGAACCTGCCGCCCGAGCTGAGCGACACTCCAGCCGACACGCCTGCCGACACGCCTGACTGAACCGAGGGCCCTGCCTAGCGCACACCGTATGCCGTTTCTCAGCGCCGACCCGGAGCTCCGCCGCGATTCGTACTACGCCGCCACCGCGGCGCGCGGTGCTGGCTTTGCGGCGCTCGACGGTGATGCCAGCTGCGACGTGGCCATCGTCGGCGGCGGGCTGGCGGGGCTGTCGGCCGCCATCGAGCTGGCCGATCGCGGCTTCTCGGTGCGCGTGCTCGAGGCCGAGCAGGTGGGCTTTGGCGCCAGCGGCCGCAACGGTGGCCAGGCCATCCACGGCCTGAGCTGCGATATCGAGACCATCGAGGCGCAGCTGGGCCTGGCCGAATCGCGCCGCGTGTTCGACATGACGATCGAGGCGCTGGACCTGATCCGCGCGCGCTGCGCGCGTTTCGGCATCCAGGCCGACTGGCGCGACGGCTGGCTGGGCGTGGCCACCAGCCCGCGCAAGGCACGCGCGCTGCTGGCCGGCGCCGACCACCTCGCGCAGCACTACGGCTACCCGCTCGAACACATCACCCGCCATGACCTGGGCCGCTGGATCGAGAGCCCGCGCTACCACGCCGGCGTGTTCGATGCGCGCTCGGGCCACCTGCACCCGCTGAAGTACACGCTGGGCCTGGCCCGGGCCGCCGCCAGCCTGGGCGTGAGCATCCACGAGGCCACGCCGGTGACCGGGCTCACACCGTCCGAGCGGCCGGTGCTGCACACGCCGCGCGGGCGTGTCATTGCACGCCAGGTGCTGCTGGCCGGCAATGTCTACCTGCAGGGCGTGGCGCCGCGGGTCGAGGCGCGCATCATGCCCGCCGGCACCTACATCGTGGCCGCCGGCCCGGTGCCGCAGGCGCTGGCGCAACGTTTGATCCCCAGCGGCGCTGCGGTGTGCGACAACGACCTGGTGGTCGACTACTACCGCTTCGCACCCGAAACCGGCCCGCATGGCGAAGCGCTGGCGCGCATGCTGTTCGGCGGCCGGGTGAGCTACAGCACGGTGACCCCGGCCGCGCTGGCCGAGAGCATGCGCCAGCGCATGCTGGCCGCGCTGCCGGCGCTGGCCGATGTGCCGATCACCCAGGCCTGGGGCGGTTTTGTCGACCTGACCATGAACCGCGCCCCCGACTTCGGCCGCCTGCCCGAGGCGCCGCAGGTGTACTACCTGCAGGGCTTCTCGGGCCACGGCCTGGCGCTCACCGGCCTGGCCGGCCAGCTGGTGGCCCAGGCCATGGCCGGTGACGCCAGCCGCTTCGACAGCTTTGCCCGCATCCGCCACCGCCCGTTCCCCGGTGGCCGCCTGCTGCGCATGCCGCTGCTGGTGCTGGGCATGGCCTGGTATCGCCTGAAAGACCTGCTCGCCTGAGTGACCCCGACATGACCCACCACGCCAACACCCCTGCCCCGCTGCCGCGCAAGCCCGTGGTGCTGGTGCCCGCCTGCAACAAGCCGCTGGGCGAGCACCCCTTCCACATGGCCGGCAAGAAGTACGTGGACGCCGTGCGCCTGGCCGGCTGCACACCGCTGATCGTGCCCACCGCACTGCCCGAGGAGATTGCCGCCCTGCTCGACCTGGCCGACGGCGTGCTGCTCACCGGCAGCAAGAGCAATGTGCACCCCAGCCACTTCAGCGAAGACGTGCACGACCCCCGCCTGCCGCTCGACCCCGACCGCGACGCCTGGACGCTGCCGCTGATCCGCGCCGCCATCGCGCGCGGCACGCCCTTGCTGGGCATCTGCCGCGGTGCGCAGGAGGCCAACGTGGCCTTTGGCGGCAGCCTGTACCAGGCGGTGCAGCAGTCCAGCGGTCCGCAGGGGCCGTTTGCCGACCACCGCTCGGACGACAGCCAGAGCGCCGAGCAGCAGTACGGCCCCGCCCATCCGGTGGACGTGGTGCCCGGCGGCCGGCTGGCCGAGATCCTGCCGCTCGGGCGCTTCGACGTGAACTCGCTGCACGGCCAGGCGGTGAAGACCCTGGCACCCGGCCTGCGCGTGGAAGCGCGTGCACCCGACGGCCTGGTGGAAGCCTTCTCGGTGGCCGAGGCCAAGGGCTTCAACCTGTGCCTGCAATGGCATCCCGAATGGCAGGCGGCGAGCAATCCGCAGTCGATGGCGCTGCTGCAGGCCTTTGGCGCGGCCTGCCGCAGCTGGCGCGACCGCAGGCAGCCCCAGGCCCCCGTGCCCGCACACCGCACGCCGGTGCCCTAGTGTCGGCCGCTCACCCCGACACGCCAACGCAGACGCCCGGCCTGCCCGCGCTGCCCGAGCTTTCGAGCCGCAGCCTGAACGCCGAGCCAACGAACCCCCAAGGTGATGCATGACCCCCCGCGAACACTTCAACTTCAGCGATCTCGAGAACTGGCTCAATGAGCGCCGCGTGACCGAGATCGAATGCCTGGTGCCCGACCTCACCGGTGTGGCCCGCGGCAAGATCCTGCCGCGGCAGAAATTCACCGAAGACCGCGGCATGCGCCTGCCCGAGGCGGTGGTGGCCATGGGTGTGACCGGCGAGTTTCCCGAGGAAGGGCCGTACTACGACGTCATCACGCCCACCGACCGCGACATGCACCTGCGGCCCGATCCCAGCACGGTGCGCATCGTGCCCTGGGCCACCGACCCCACGGCACAGGTGATCCACGACTGCTTCGACCGCGACGGCCAGCTGGTGCCCTTTGCCCCGCGCTCGGTGCTGCGCCGGGTGTGCGACCTGTATGCCGGCAAGGGCTGGAAGCCGGTGGTGGCGCCCGAGCTCGAGTTCTACCTGGTGGCCCGCAACACCGACCCCGACATGCCGCTCAAGCCCCCGGTGGGCCGCAGCGGCCGCAGCGAGACCTCGCGCCAGGCCTACTCGATCGACGCGGTCAACGAGTTCGACCCGCTGTTCGAGGACGTGTACGACTACTGCGAGAAGATGCAGCTCAACGTCGACACGCTGATCCACGAGGTGGGCGCCGGGCAGATGGAGATCAACTTCTTCCACGACCATCCGCTGGGCCTGGCCGACGAGGTGTTTCTCTTCAAGCGCACGGTGCGCGAGGCGGCGCTGCGCCACGACATGTTTGCCACCTTCATGGCCAAGCCGATTGCCGGCGAGCCCGGCAGCGCGATGCATGTGCACCAGAGCGTGGTGCGCGAGAGCGATGGCGGCAACATCTTCAGCAACCCCGACGGCACGCCCAGCAAGGAGTTCTTCTGGTACATCGGCGGCCTGCAGAAGTACACGCCGGCGGCCA
Source organism: Aquabacterium sp. OR-4 (assembly GCF_025290835.2). Classification (NCBI taxonomy): domain Bacteria; kingdom Pseudomonadati; phylum Pseudomonadota; class Betaproteobacteria; order Burkholderiales; family Sphaerotilaceae; genus Pseudaquabacterium; species Pseudaquabacterium prasiolae. Next base: position 1,343,186 of record NZ_JAOCQD020000001.1, read on the forward strand.
TGGCGCTGTTTGCACCCTACGTCAACAGCTACCGCCGGCTGGCGCGCTTTACCGCGGCGCCAATCAACATCCAGTGGGGCACCGACAACCGCACCGTGGGCATCCGCAGCCCGCTGGCGCCACCGCAGGCGCGGCGCATCGAGAACCGCGTGATCGGCGCCGATGCCAACCCCTATGTGGCCCTGGCCGTCACGCTGGCCTGCGGCTGGCTGGGCATCCAGAAGCAGATCGAGCCTTCGCCCGAGTGCAAGGGCGACGCCTACCTGGGCGAGTTCCAGCTGCCGCGCAGCCTGGGCGAGGCGCTGCAGCTGCTGCGTGACGAGAAAGACCTGCATGACGTGCTGGGCGAGGCCTTCATCACCGTCTACACCGAGGTCAAGGAGATCGAGTACGCCGAGTTCATGAAAGTGATCTCGCCGTGGGAGCGCGAGCACCTGCTGCTCCACGTTTGATCGCCCCGCCTCCCCTCAAGGAATCGACCATGAACGCCACCCGTTCCACCCAAGACCTGCAGGCGGCCGATGCGGCCCACTTCCTGCACCCCTTCACCGATTTTCAAGGCCTGGCCCGCAAGGGCTCGCGCATCATCACCCGCGCCGACAACATCTACCTGTGGGACAGCGAGGGCCACCAGATCCTCGACGCCATGAGCGGCCTGTGGTGCGTGAACGTCGGCTATGGCCAGCAGGCGCTGGTGGATGCCGCAGCGCGCCAGATGCAGCAGCTGCCCTTCTACAACGCCTTTTTCCAGACCGCCACGCCGCCGGCCATCGAGCTGGCCGAACTGCTGAGCCAGGTCACGCCGCCGCAGTTCCAGCATGTGTTCTTCACCGGCTCGGGCTCGGAGGGCAACGACACCGTCGTGCGCATGGTGCGCCGCTACTGGCAGGTGCTGGGCCAGCCGCAGCGCCAGGTGATCATCAGCCGCCACAACGCCTATCACGGCAGCACCATGGCCGGCGCCTCGCTGGGCGGCATGTCGGGCATGCACGAACAAGGGGGCCTGCCGATCCCCAACATCGTGCACATCGACCAGCCCTACTGGGTGCAGCACGGCCGCCAGATGACGCCAGCCGAGTTCGGCATCGTCGCCGCGCGCTGGCTCGAGGAGCGCATCCTGGCCATCGGCCCCGACAAGGTGGCCGCCTTCATCGGCGAGCCGGTGCAGGGTGCCGGCGGCGTGATCATCCCACCCGAGACCTACTGGCCCGAGGTGCAGCGCATCTGCGACAAGTACGGCATCCTGCTGGTCAGCGACGAGGTGATCTGCGGCTTCGGCCGCACCGGCCACTGGTTTGGCTGCGAGCGCTTCGGCTTCAGGCCCGACCTCATGACCTTTGCCAAGGGTGTGACCAGCGGCTACATCCCGCTGGGCGGCGTGATGGTGGGCGAGCGCGTGGCCCGGGTGCTGATCGACCAGGGCGGCGAGTTCGAGCACGGCTTCACCTACAGCGGCCACCCGGTGGCCTGTGCGGTGGCCCTGGCCAACATCAGGCTGATCCAGCAACAGCGCCTGGTCGAGCATGTGCACGACGATGTCGGCCCGTATCTTGCAAAGGCCTTCGAAAGCCTGGCCGAGCATGCCCTGGTGGGCACGGCCGAAACCTGCGGACTGATGGGAGCGCTGCTGCTCGTGAAGGACAAGGCCACGTTGACGCCCTTCGACCCCGCCGTGAGCATCGGCATGGTCTGCCGCGGCCACTGCTTTGCCAACGGCCTGATCATGCGCGCGGTGGGTGATCGCATGATCATCGCGCCGCCGCTGGTCATCACCCGCGCGCAGATCGACGAGATGGTCGCGCTGATCCGCCGCTGCCTCGACCTGACCCTGGCCGACGCGCGCAGCGCCGGCTGGTTGTGAGCCCCCGCGTTGCGCCGATGCCGCACAACCCTTCGCTTCCCCCGATCAAACCCGTGTCGACTGCCGCCTAGACTTGGCATCGAACCCGGCCCGCGCACACGGCTGCCAACACCCACTGCCGCACCGCCCCTGCACCGTTTGCCGCACCCGAACCGCCCCCCCTGGAGGAACCCTTGATGACCCGGATGTCTCGTCGTGCCGTCTCCCTGCTGTCCCTGGCTGCCGCCGCCGCACTGACCGGTGTGGCCCCTGCGCAAGCCCAGGAGGAAGAGAAGGTTCTGAACATCTACAACTGGTCCGACTACATCGCCGAAGACACGCTGAAGAACTTCGAGAAGGAGACCGGCATCAAGGTGCGCTACGACAATTTCGACAACAACGAAATCGTCCATGCCAAGCTGGTGGCCGGCAAGACCGGCTACGACATCGTGGTGCCGTCCTCGCACTGGGCCAAGCTGCAGGTCGATGGCGGCCTGCTGGCCAAGATCGACAAGAGCAAGATCCCCAACCTGAAGAACCTCGATCCGGCGCTGCAGGCGCAGCTGGCCCGGCTCGACCCGGGCAATGACTTCATGGTCAACTGGCTGTGGGGCTACACCACGGTGGGCATCAATGTCGACAAGGTCAAGGCCGCTCTGGGCAGCCTGCCGATGCCCGCCAACGCCTGGGATCTGGTGTTCAAGCCCGAGTACATCAGCAAGCTCAAGAGCTGCGGCGTGAGCTTTCTCGACTCGGCCTCCGAGGTGCTGCCCGCCGCCCTGCACTACCTGGGCAAGCCGCCCTACAGCAAGGTGGCCGGCGACTACCAGGCCGCCGGCGCACTGCTCAAGAGCATTCGCCCGCATGTCTCGCTGTTTTCGAGTTCGGGCTACATCAACGACATGGCCAACGGCAGCGTGTGCCTGGCGCTGGGCTGGTCGGGCGACATCAACATCGCACGCCAGCGCGCCATCGACGGCAAGACCGGCCAGAAGATCGAAGCCCTGGTGCCCAGCACCGGCGGCCTGCTGTTCTTCGACGTGATGGTGATCCCCACCGACGCCGCCCACCCCGGCAATGCGCACAAGTTCATCAACTACCTGCTGCGCCCCGAGGTGCATGCCAGCCTGACGAACAAGGTGTTCTACGCCAACCCGAACAGCGAGTCGAAGAAGTTCATCAAGCCCGACGTGGCCAACAACCCGACGGTGTTCCTGTCGCCCGCCGACATGGCGCGCATGAAGGCGCCCGACGCGCTCAACAACGATCTGCGGCGCCTGATGACGCGCACCTACACCAGCTTCAAGACCGGGCTCTGATCATGCAGGGCAGTGACACCGCCTACCTGCAGATCCAGGACGTGGTGAAGGACTTCGACGGCTTCAAGGCGGTCAACCACGTCAGCCTCGACATCGCGCGCGGCGAGATCTTTGCGCTGCTCGGCTCCTCGGGTTGCGGCAAGACCACGCTGCTGCGCATGCTGGCCGGCTTTGAGAGGCCCAGCTCGGGCCGCATCGTGCTGGGCGGACAAGACCTGTCCGCGCTGCCGCCCTACGAGCGGCCGATGAACATGATGTTCCAGAGCTATGCGCTGTTTCCGCACCTGAGCGTGTGGGAGAACATCGCCTTCGGCCTCAAGCGCGAGGGCCTGCCGCGCGACCAGGTGGCGCAGCGCGTGGACGCCATGCTCAAGCTGGTGCAGCTGGGCAAGTTTGCGCAGCGCAAGCCGCACCAGCTCTCGGGCGGGCAGCAGCAGCGCGTGGCGCTGGCCCGCAGCCTGGCCAAGCAGCCCAAGCTGCTGCTGCTGGACGAGCCGCTGGGCGCGCTCGACAAGAAGCTGCGCGAAGAAACCCAGATCGAGCTGGTGAACATCATCGAGCAGGTGGGTGTGACCTGCGTGATGGTCACGCACGACCAGGAAGAGGCCATGACCATGGCCAGCCGCATCGCCATCATGAGCGAGGGCCGCCTGCTGCAGGTGGGCGCACCGGCCGAGATCTACGAGACGCCGCAGACCCGCTTTGTGGCCGACTTCATCGGCAACGTCAACCTGATGCCCGGCACGCTCGAGGTCGACGAGCCCGACCATGTGGTGATCGCCTCGCCCGACTGCAAGCACTACGTGGGCCACGGCATCACCGGCACCCAGGGCATGGGCGTGACCGTGGCGCTGCGGCCCGAGAAGATCCACCTCAGCCGCCACGCGCCGCACGACGGCTTCAACACCGCCCAGGGCACGATCAAGGAGATGAGCTACTTCGGCAGCTTCACCGTCTACCACGTCGAGCTGGCCAGCGGCACGCGGCTGAAGGTCAGCATGACCAACACCCAGCGCCACAAGGACGACGAGCTCACCTGGGGCGACGCGGTGTGGGCGCACTGGTCGCGCTCGGCCCATGTGGTGCTGACCCAATGAAGCCCGCGCGCCTGCTGTCCGGGCGCAAGGCCTTGATCGGCGCGCCCTACCTGTGGCTGCTGCTGTTCTTTGCGCTGCCCTTCCTGATCCTGGTGAAGATCAGCGTCTCCGAGATGGAGACGGTGGTGTTCAAGGATCTGATCACCTACCGCGACGGCCTGCTGCAGCTGAGCGTCAAGCTCGGCAACTACGTCTTCATCGGCGAGGACGCGCTGTACTTCAAGACCTACGTCGCCAGCCTGAAGTACGCCGCCGCCACCACGCTGCTGTGCCTGCTGATCGGCTACCCGTTTGCCTACTTCATGGCACGCGCCAGCGCCAGCGCCCAGCCGGCGCTGCTGATGGCGGTGATGCTGCCGTTCTGGACCTCGTTTCTGCTGCGCGTGTATGCCTGGAAGGGCCTGCTCAGCGACAACGGCTGGGTGGCCGACCTGATCATCGGCAGCGGCGCCGACCAGCTGCTGCATGCCCTGGGCATGATCAGCGCGCCGGGCAAGCTGATGCACACGCCCTTCTCGCTGGTGCTGGGCATGGCCTACACCTACCTGCCCTTCATGATCCTGCCGCTGTACAGCAACCTGGCCAAGATGGACCTGCGCCTGCTCGAGGCGGCGGCCGATCTGGGCGCCTCGCCCTGGGTGGCGTTCTGGAAGATCACGGTGCCGCTGTCCAAGGCCGGCATCATTGCCGGCAGCATGCTGGTGTTCATTCCCTGCGTGGGCGAGTTCGTGATCCCCGAACTGCTGGGCGGCCCCGAGACGCTGATGATCGGCCGCGTGCTGTGGGACGAGTTCTTCAGCAACAACGACTGGCCCATGGCCGCCAGCGTGGCGGTGGTGATGATCCTGCTGATCATCGTGCCGCTGGCGCTGTTCAACAAGTACCAGGCCGAAGCCCAGGAGAAGCGCGCATGACCACCCAGCGCGTCAACCAGTGGTTCGGCCGCGGCTGGCTGGCCGCCGGCTTCGTGTTCCTGTACCTGCCGATCGTGGCCCTGGTGCTGTACTCGTTCAACGATTCGCCGCTGCCCAACCAGTGGCGCGGCTTCACGCTGCGCTGGTATCGCGCGCTGGCCCAGGACCACGAGCTGCTCAACAGCCTGGGCCTGAGCCTGCGCATCGCCTTTGCCACCGCCTGCGGCTCGGTGGTGCTGGGCACGCTGGCCGCGCTGGCGCTGGTGAAGTACCGCCGCTTCACCGGCCGCACCGCCTTTTCGGGCATGGTCAGCGCGCCGCTGGTGATGCCCGAGGTGGTGCTGGGCCTGTCGCTGCTGCTGATGCTGGTGTCGGTGCAGCGCGCCATCGGTTTTCCAGAGCGCGGCCTGCTCACCATCTGGATGGGCCACGCGCTGCTGGGCATGGCCTACGCCACCGTGGTGGTGCAGGCCCGGCTCACCGAGCTGAACCCGCAGCTCGAGGAGGCGGCCATGGACCTGGGCGCGCGGCCCTGGCAGGTGTTCACGCTGGTCACGCTGCCGATGATCACGCAGAGCCTGATGTCGGCCTGGCTGCTCACCTTCACGCTGTCGCTCGACGATGTGGTGCTGTCGGCCTTCCTGTCGGGCCCGGGCTCGACCACCATGCCGCTGGTGATCTTCTCGCGCGCGCGCCTGGGCCTCGACCCGAGCGTCAATGCGGTGGCCACGCTGATCGTCGCGGTGGTGGCCGTCGGCGTGGTGGCCGCCAGCTACTGGATCGCGCGCCAGGAACGCCGCCGCCAGCACGAGCGCGCCCAGGCCGGCCAACCTGCCGCTTGACCGCCGCATGACCGCCGAATAGCCGCCTGATGCAGCGCCGGATGCCCACCCAACCGCCCCCGATTCCAACCCCCGCCAGAGGAGAACCCACGATGACGCGAATTCCCAGCCAGGCCCGGCCGGCAGCCCTTGCGGCCGCCACCCTGGTGGCCCTGAGCCTGGCCGGCCCGGCACTGGCGCAGAGCAATGCCGACATCCTGAAGGAACTGCAGGCGCTCAAGGACAAGGTGGCCGAGCTGGAGAACAAGCTCAAGGCCACCGAGGCCAAGGCCGCGCCGGCTGTCGGCCAGTGGGGCATGACGCCCGAGCAGGCACGCGAGCTCAACCGCGTGGTGGTCAAGACCGAGGCGCTGGAAGACGCGGTCGAGTCGCAGGGCCTGAAGATGCTCAAGATCAGCGGCTTCATGGACCCGACCTACCTCTACAACCAGCGCCAGAACCGTGCCGGCTTCCAATTCCTGAACCCGGTGGCCATGGATGGCTACAACTACGACAACTCGTACTTCGGCGGCGCCTACCTCGACCTGCAGAAGGAGCTGGACGGCGGCACCAAGTTCCGCCTGACCCTGGTGCCCAACCGCGGCACCGGCAGCGTGATCGGCGAGCAGTCGCTGGTGCAGGAGGCCAGCGTCTCGGTGCCGCTGGGCGATCTGCAGACCCGCTTCATCGCCGGCCAGATGCCCGACTGGTCGGGCTACGAGTACCAGCAGGCCACGCTGAACAAGCTGATCACCCACAACCTGCTCTACGACTTCACGCTGCCAACGCTGTACACCGGCGCCGGCATGGAGTTCGTGCGCGGCAAGTGGTGGAGCCGCTTTGCGCTGGCCAACGTCAACGCCAGCAAGCGCAATGCCGGCGAGAAGGCGCCGGCTTTCGTCTACCGCGTCGACTACTCGCGCGGCGAGTTCCAGGGCTTCGGTTTTGCCGGTCTGCACGGCAAGGTGGTGAACTACAACGACTGCCCCGACAGCTGCGCCGACAGCCGTGCCGACCTGTTCGAGGCCGACGCCTACTTCGTGCGCGGCGACATCACCTGGCAGGGCCAGCTGAGCTTCGGCAAGCAGAAGAAGGCAGCCATCGCGCCCGATCCGATCAGCGGCGAGCTGCGCGACGCCTCGTGGTGGGGCCTGTCCACCCTAGTGGCCTACAAGTTCGTGCCGCGCTGGGAGGCCATGGCGCGCTTCGACTACCTCAACAACAAGAAGAACGGTGGCGGCCTGCTCACCTACACCGGCTATTACGACAGCGACATCGGCCTGGGCGGCGACTACCGCAACGGCATCGGCATGGACCCCACGCAGGACTGCCTGAGCGACAACACCACCAGCGCCTGCAACAAGGGCGCCAACCGCATGGCCTTGTCGCTGGGCCTGAGCTACCTGTTCAACCTGAACACCACGTTCAAGACCGAACTGCGGCTCGACCGCGCCAACCTGCCGGTGTTCTTCGACGTCAAGACCGGCGAGTTCCGCAAGAACAACGCGGTGTTCGGCAGCTCGGTGGTGGTGAGCTTCTGATCAGCCATCGCGGCCGCGCCTGAGCGGCTGCCGGCCATCAATGAAAAAAGGCCCGGGCCTGCGCCCGGGCCTTTTGCTTGTTGGCTTGTTGGCTTGTTGGCTTGATGCCTTGCTAGCTCGTCGGCTTGTGCCTGCGATCAGCCCGCGCGGCGGCGGCTGGCCAGAAAGCCCAGACCGGCCAGGCCGGCGAGCATCAGCGCATAGCTTTCGGGCTCGGGCACGGCCGAGACGGTCAGGTTGTCGGCCACCACGCCCACACCCTTGAACGAGATGGCGCGGATGTCGGCCTGCGCACGCGAGATGCCCACGAACAGGCCCTCGTCGTAGCCGCTGCTGGCCGAGGGCGCGTTGAAGGCGATGTTGTGGGTCTCGATGATCTGGTGGTTGTCGCCATAGACCGAGACTTCCAGCGTCAGTGCAAAGGGCAGCGCGCTGGAGCCGTACAGGCTGACATAGGCGCCAGCGCCCTGCGACAGCGCATCGGTGAAGCTGAAGCGCAGTTCACCGGCCACACCGCTGGCGGCAAAGACGCCGCTACGCTCGCTGTTGCCGACCATCGTCCACAGGCCGTTGTCGCCCAGGTCGCGGTGGTTGGCGCCCAGCTCGGCGCCGGTGTCGCCGGTGAACACCACGCCGGCGGCCACGGTTTCGGGGCCGGTGCTCCACAGGCCGTCGAAGGACTCGAAGTCGACAACCGATTGAACGCCTCCCAGCGAGGCGGCGTCGTTGACGAGCACGGCCTGGGCCGGCAGCGTGGTGGCGGCGGCAATGGCGGCCGCGGCGATCAGATGCAGTTTCATGATGGGATGTCCTTGGTGCAAGGGAGTGGTCTGCTGCGCGGCGCACCGGCCGGTGCGCCGCGCGTCGGGCGCTCAGGTGCCGATGATTCCGCCGTCGTCCTTGGTGATCACCACCACGGCCGAGCGCGGCCGGCCGGCCGGCAGCGGGGTCACGCCGTCGGCGGCAAACGTCCACTGGTTCTGCGGCCAGTTCGAGAACTGGGTCGGGTTGGCCGCGGTCGAGTCTTCGCCCGGGTGCTGCACGCCCACGAACAGGGTCTTGCCGTCCGGGGTCATGGTGATGCCGGTGACCTCGCACTTGTTCGGGCCGGTCAGGAAGCGGCGCGTGTCGCCGGTGGCCGGATCGGCGCACACCATCATGTTGCCGCCGATGTTGACGAAGTCGCCGCTGCCGTCACCCACCTGGTCGGTCTGCACCCACAGGCGGCCGAACGGGTCGAACCACAGGCCATCGGGCGCACCGTAGTCGGCGCTGCCATTGGGCGCGTCGTGGATGTTGCCCGTGTAGTTGTTGGTGCCCGAGGCGTGCGGCAGCTTGGCGGTGTTGATGTCGCCGGCCTGGGCAAAGATGTCCCAGCCGAAGCGGGTGGCCAGCACGCTCTGGCCGGCCTCGCGCCAGCGGATGATGTGGCCATGCACGTTGTCGGCGCGCGGGTTGGCGGCATCAACGGCCGGGCGGGCGCTGGCGGCGGTGGTGCTGCCATCGGCCTTGTTCGACGACGGCGTGGCGCTGCTGCCGCGGCGGTTGTTGTTGGTCAGCGTGCAGTAGACCTCTATCTCGCTGTAGCCCTTGATGCGCGGGCGCGCGCCGGTCCACTCGGGGCGGTCCATCATCGTGGCGCCCACGGCGTCACCGGCCATGCGGGCCTTGATCAGGATCTTGGCCAGCACCTCGGCATCGTCGAGACCGGCAAAGTTCGGGTTGTCGCGCAGCGCCGTGCCGTCCACACCCACGGTGCCCGGCACCAGGGCGATCCACTCGCCGCTCAGGTCGTCCTTGAACCTGGCCACGTACAGCGTGCCGCTGTCGAGCAGGTTGCGGTTGGCGGCCTTGTTGACGGGGTTGAACTTGCCCGCGCACACGAACTTGTAGATGTACTCGTTGCGCTCGTCGTCGCCCATGTAGAAGGCGATGTTGTTCTGCGCGTCCACCACGTACTGCGCGCTCTCGTGCTTGAAGCGGCCCAGCGCGGTGCGCTTGACCGGCGCGGCCGCGGGGTTGGCCGGATCGATCTCGACCACCCAGCCGAACAGGTTCGGCTCGTTGGGGTTCTTGACCAGATCGAAGCGATCGTCGGTGGTGTGCCAGCGGTAGCCAAAGCCGGCGGCAACCAGGCCGTAGCGGTTGAACAGCTTGCCCACGTCGCCCGAGGTGGCGGCGGGCACGGTGCCGGTGCTGCCGAAGTTGCCGTTGAAGTTTTCTTCGCAGGTCAGGTAGGTGCCCCAGGGCGTGACGCCGTTTGCGCAGTTGTTGATGGTGCCGTAGGCCACCGTGCCGTCGGTCAGCGTGCCGGTGTCGGTGCTGGCGGTGTCGGTGATGCTGTACTTCCTGGCCTTCATCAGCGCATGGCCGGCGGCCGGGCCGCTGATCTTGCACACGGTGTTGGCGGTGATGCGGCGGCCATAGGCCGAGCTCTTCACCACCTGCCAAGTGCCGCCCACGCGGCGCACCTCGCAGATCGACACGCCGTGGCCGGCCTGCGACTTGCGGGTCTTGGCCAAGGTGTAGCCAGTGCCCACCTGGCCATCGGGGAACAGGATGTCCTCGTGCGTGTACTCGTTGTTGGCGCACAGGATGCCGCGGTCGCTCAGCGCCACGCCACCGGTGCCCTGCAGCGGGAAGAAGTGCATGCCGTCGGTGTGCATGCCGTACTGCCTGGCCTGCTGGGCCGCGGTTTCGCTGGCGTCGCCCACAAAAGCCGTGCCGCCGGCCATGATCGGGTCGCCCCAGGCCACCAGCACCTTGGCGGTGTAGCCGGTGGGCACGGTGATCTTGTCCATCACCGCGGTGCTGCTGCCACCCAGGCTGGCGTTCAGCGCGCGGGTGCTGGCCGGCACGTTGGCAAAGCCGATCGGCTGGCTGAGGGTGGAGGTGCCGGCGGCCTGCACCGTCTGCACCAGGCCGCCCAGCGACAGGCCACCGGCGGCGGCCAGCGCGCCGGCGCTCACGCCACCACGCACGAAGTTGCGGCGGGTGACGTCGACGCGGTCGATGACATCGAGGATGGATTCATTGCCCGAAGCGTTCAAGGACACTTCGTTCTTCGGATGGCTGTTGCCCTTCATGGGATCTCCTGGCGCAGGGGTTGGCTGGGGAACGAGCGGCACAACCCGCTGCGGGCGGCCACCTTGCAATCCCTACTGTGGCGATGGCATGCGACGCCGCACTGCGCCAAGGCGGTGCGTCATGAGCCGAACGGCTCATGCGCCCACCCCCCGGCTCGGGTGCCTGCGCGGGTAGAGTTGCTGCCAGCCGGCAGCCTGTGACGCTGCCCGCCACCGCGACGGACCCCCACCATGCCCGACACCCCTGCCCCCACCGATGTGATCGACTGGCACGCCCGCGCCGCGGCCCTGCTGCGCGGTGGCGGGCCCGACGGGCGCGCGCTGGTCAACGGCCGGCGCGTGGCCAGCACCGATGGCGCCAGCTTCGACAAGCATTCGCCGATCGACGGCCGCCGCCTCGGCGCCGTGGCGCGCTGCCAGGCGGTGGATGTGGCGGCCGCCGTGGCCAGCGCCCGCGCCGCCTTTGATGACGGCCGCTGGGCGCACCAGGCCCCCGCCGCGCGCAAGCAGGTGCTGCAGCGCTTTGCCCAGAAGGTGCTGGCCGCCGGCGACGAGCTGGCCCTGCTCGAAAGCCTGGACATGGGCAAGCCCGTGGCCCATGCGCTGGCGGTGGACGTGGCCAGCACCGCGCGCACCCTGGCCTGGTATGGCGAGGCCATCGACAAGCTCTACGACGAGGTGGCGCCCACGCCGCGCAGCGGCCTGGCCCTGATCACCCGCGAGCCGATGGGCGTGATCGGCGCCATCGTGCCCTGGAACTACCCGATGATCATGGCCGCTTGGAAGCTGGGCCCGGCGCTGGCGGCCGGCAACTCGGTGGTGCTCAAACCCAGCGAGAAGAGCCCCTACACCGCGCTGCGCCTGGCCGAGCTGGCGCTGGAGGCCGGCCTGCCCGACGGCGTGTTCAATGTGGTGCCCGGCTTCGGCCACGAGGCTGGCGAGGCCCTGGCGCTGCACCTGGACGTGGACGCCATCGGCTTTACCGGCAGCACCCGCACCGGCCGGCGCATGCTCGAGTACGCCGGCCGCAGCAACCTCAAGCGCGTCTACAACGAGCTGGGCGGCAAGAGCGCCGTGCTGGTGTTCGACGATTGCGCCGATGTGGAGCGCGCCGCGCGCACCATAGCCGGCAGCATGTTCTTCAACCAGGGCGAGAGCTGCAATGCGCCCTCGCGCGTGCTGGTGCAGGCGCAGGTGGCCGAGCGCTTTCTGGCCGCCGTGGCGGCCGAGGCCGCCCACTGGGCGCCGGGCCATCCGCTGGACGCCGCCACCCAGTTGGGGGCGCTGGTCGATGCCACGCAGCTGGGCACCGTGCTGGGCTACATCGGCCAGGGCCAGGCTGCCGGTGCGCGCTGCGTGCTGGGCGGCCGCCAGGTGCGGCAAGACAGCGGTGGCTTCTATGTCGAGCCCACGGTGTTTGACCAGGTGGCGCCCACGATGAGCATCGCGCGCGAGGAGATCTTCGGCCCGGTGATGAGCGTGCTGCGCTTTGCCGACGAGGCCGAGGCCGTTCGCCTGGCCAACGACAGCCCCTACGGCCTGCAGGCCAGCGTATGGAGCGACAGCCTCAACCGCGCCCACCGCGTGGCCCGTGCCTTGCGTGCCGGCACGGTGCACGTGAACCAGTACGACGAGGACGACATCACCGTGCCCTTCGGCGGCTTCCGGCAAAGCGGCAATGGCCGCGACAAGAGCCTGCATGCCTTCGACAAGTACACCGAGCTCAAGACCACCTGGATCAGGCTTGATTGACCGCCCAGGAAGCGACTGCGGCCGCTGGCTTGGGCCGATACTGTTGTGGCACTGTGCCCATTGGCGGCCAGGGAGAAGACCATGAAAGACCTGCGCGAACGCCTGGCGGCCCAGGGCGTGCACACGCTGATCGCCCAGTTCACCGATGTGCTGGGCGTGGCCAAGGGCAAGTACGTGCCGCTGGCCCATCTGGACGACCTGCTGACCGAGGGCGCCGGCTTCTCCGGCCCGTCGATCACCGGCACCGGCCTGCCGCGCACCGGCCCGCGCTCGGAGTACTGGGCGCGCGGCGCGGCCAGCACCGCCACCGCCCTGCCCTGGATGCCGGGCTACGCGCGCATCGTCTGCGACGGCTTCGTCGACGGCCAGCCCTTTGACGCCTGCCCGCGCCAGGTGCTGCGCCGCCAGGTGGCGCGGCTGGCCGAGCGCGGCTGGCAGCTGCGCACCGGCATCGAGCCCGAGTTCTTTCTGCTGCGCCGCGACGCTGGCGGACGCTGGTGCCCCGCCGATGACGAAGACCGCCTCGACAAGCCCAGCTACGACCTGAAGAGCCTGCCGCGCCAGGCCGACTTTCTGCGCGCGCTGCAGCTGGCGCTGGAGGGCTGCGGGCTGGATGTGCTGCAGCTCGACCACGAAGACGCCCAGGGCCAGTACGAGGTCAACTTCGGCTTCGACGAGGCCATCGCCAGCGCCGACCACCTGATGCTCTTCAAGCTGGCCGCCCAGGCCCTGGCCGAGGCGCGCGGCATGTGCTTCTCGATGATGCCCAAGCCCTTTGCCGACCAGCCCGGCAGCGGCATGCACCTGCACGTGTCGCTGTGGCAGACCCAGCACCGCGACGAGCGCAACCTGTTCGTGCCGCACCGGCGCGATGGCTCGGTCGACAGTGCAGCCCTGCTGTCGCCGCTGGCCGAGCAGTTTGCCGCCGGCGTGCTGGCCCATTCGGCCGCGCTCACCGCGCTGGCCGCGCCCACGGTCAACTCCTACAAGCGCCTGGTGGTGGGCGAGAGCCGCTCGGGCACCAGCTGGGCACCGGCCTTCGTGGCCCATGGCGCCAACAACCGCACCGCGCTGCTGCGCACGCTGCATGGCCGCTTTGAATGGCGCCTGCCCGATGCCGCGGCCAACCCCTACCTGGCCACCGCCGGCCTGATCGCCGCCGGGCTGGACGGCATCGACCGCGGCCTGGCCCTGCCCGCCGCGGTGGACGACGACCTGTTCGCGCTGCCGCTGGCCGAGATTCGCGCGCGCGGCATCGCCACCCTGCCCCAGCACCTGGGCGAGGCCCTGGCCGCGCTGCAGGCCGGTGCGGTGGTGGCCGGCGCGCTGGGCGAGACGCTGACCGCGCAGTTTGTTGAACTCAAGCAGCAGGAACACCTGGCCCATGCACGCCATGTGAGCGACTGGGAGCTGGCACGTTATGCCGCGGCCTTTTGATCCTGTACGCGCCCGCCCGGTCGCCGCGGCCGGGGCGCGATGAAGTCCGCCGCGCCGCACCCGCATCCGCCGCTGCACGCCTACGCCCTGCTGGCCGCCAGCATGGCCCTGGTGGGCAGCTACGTGGGCTTGTCGCGGCTGCTGGTGGCGGTGTTTCCGGTGTTCCTGCTGGCCTGGTTGCGCTTTGGCATCGCGGCGGTGGCCATGGCGCACTGGGTGAAGCGTGGCGCCGATGAGCCGGCGCTGTCGGCGCACGACCGCAAGCTGCTGTTCTGGGAGAGCTTTCTCGGCAATTTCCTGTTCAGCATCTGCATGCTGTTCGGCGTGCAGCTCACCTCGGCGCTGTCGGCCGGCGTGGTGATGGCGGCCATTCCGGCGGCGGTGGCCATCCTGTCGCGGCTGTTTCTGGCCGAGCGCATCAGCCGCCGCGTGGCCGCCTCGATCGCCTGCGCAGGCCTTGGCATCACGCTGCTGGCGCTGGCACGCGCGCCGGCCGCGCCGGCCGACCCGTCAGCCGGCGGCAGCGCTGCGCTGCCGGGTGCCGCGGGCACCGGGGGGCTCTGGGGCGACTGGGGCAGCTGGTTGGGCCATGTGCTGCTGCTGTGCGCGGTGTTCTGCGAGGCCGCCTATGTGGTCATCGGCAAGCGGCTCACCGGCCGGGTGAGCCCGCGGCGCATCAGCGCGCTGATCAACCTGTGGGGCCTGGCCCTGGTCACGCCCTTCGGCCTGTGGCAGGCGCTGCAGTTCGACTTTCGCCCGGTGCCCGGTGCCACCTGGGCGCTGCTGCTGTTTTACGCCCTGGCCGCCAGCGTGGCCACCGTGTGGCTGTGGATGAAGGGCCTGCTGCATGTGCCGGCGCCGCAGGCCGGGGTGTTCACCGTGTGCCTGCCGATCGCCGCTGCCGCGGTGGGTGTGGGCCTGCTGGGCGAGGCCGTCACGCCGCTGCACGGCGTGGCCCTGGTGCTGGCGCTCACCGGCCTGGTGATGGCCACCTGGCCGGCGCGCGGCCGTCAGGGCCCGCAGGCCTGAGGCCTCAGGCCTGGGCCAGGCCCGGCTGCAGTGCCGCGCGGATCACGGCCTCCTGCGCCGCCATCACCCCACGCTCGGTGATCAGCCCCGTCACCAGCCGCGCCGGCGTCACGTCGAAGCCGTAGTTCAGCGCCGGGCTGCCGTCGGGCGTGAGCTGCACCTCCACGCGCCGGCCGGTGGCGTCGCGGCCGGTGATGTGGGTCACCTCGCGTGGCGAGCGGGCCTCGATGGGGATCTCGGCCACGCCGTCGTGCAGCGTCGGGTCCAGCGTCGAGAAGGGCATGGCCACGTAGAACGGCACACCGTTGTCGTGCGCGGCCAGGGCCTTGAGGTAGGTGCCGATCTTGTTGCACACATCGCCGCGCACGCTGACGCGATCGGTGCCCACGATCACCGCATCCACCAGGCCGTGCTGCATCAGGTGGCCACCGGTGTTGTCGGCGATCACGGTGTGCGGGATGCCGGCCTGGCCCAGCTCCCAGGCGGTGAGGCTGGCGCCCTGGTTGCGCGGCCGGGTCTCGTCTACCCACACATGCACGGCCAGGCCGGCCTCGTGCGCCTGGTAGATGGGCGCGATGGCCGTGCCCCAGTCCACCGTAGCCAGCCAGCCGGCATTGCAGTGCGTGAGCACGTTCAGCGGGCGGTGCGGGTGTTGGGCCGCCAGCGCACGCAGGATGTCCAGGCCATGGCGGCCGATGGCGGCATTGGTGGCCACGTCTTCGTCGGCCAGGGCTGCGGCCAAGCGCCAGGCGGCGCTGGCGCGCTCGGCCTGGGGCAGCGGCAGCAAGGCCTGCAGCATGCGCTGGGTGGCCCAGGCCAGGTTCACCGCGGTGGGGCGGGCACCATCGAGGTAGGCCTTGGCTTCGGCCAGGGCTGCATCGGTGGCGGCGTGGCGGCATTGCAGCGCCAGGCCGTAGGCCGCGGTCACGCCGATCAGCGGCGCGCCACGCACCCACATGTCGGCGATGGCATGGTGCACGGCGTCGATCTGGCCCAGGCGGGCCACGCGCCATTCATGCGGCAGGTGGCGCTGGTCGATGATCTCCACCGCTTCGCCATCGTCGCTGGGCCAGAGGGTGCGGCGGTGCACGCCGGCCACCTTCACAGCACCCTCCCGGCAACAGCGCGCAGCTTGGCCACCACGGCGGGATCTCGCGCGGCGGGTGCGGTGATCAGCGCAAAGTCGAGCGCACGGCGGCAGACACAGCCGGGGCCGTGGCCATCGGCGGCCAGGGCCGGCGCGCCCTGCAGCACCAGCTGGCGGGCATGGCCGGCATTGGCGGTGAGCGCGCCGATCACGGCCTCGACCGTCACATGCTCGTGCGCGGGGTGCCAGCAGTCGAAGTCGGTCACCATGCTCACGCTGGCGTAGCAGAGCTCGGCCTCGCGGGCCAGGCGCGCCTCGGGCAGGTTGGTCATGCCGATCACGTCGGCGTTCCAGCTGCGGTAGAGCCGGCTTTCGGCCAGGGTGCTGAACTGCGGCCCTTCGATGGCGATGTAGGTGCCGCCACGCACATGCGGCACCCCGATGGCGCCGAGCGCGGCCTGCAGGTGATCGCCCAAGCGGCTGCAGGTGGGGTGGGCCAGCGACACATGCGCCACCAGGCCGGTCTCGAAGAAGCTGGCCGCGCGGCCCACCGTGCGGTCGAGGAACTGGTCGACGATGACGAAATGCCCTGGCGGAAGATCGGCGCGCAGGCTGCCCACCGCGCTGAGCGACAGCACATCGGTGCAGCCCAGCATCTTGAGCGCCGCGATGTTGGCGCGGTACGGCACCTGGCTGGGCGTGAGCCGATGGCCGCGGCCATGGCGGGGCAGAAAGGCCAGGCGCACGCCGCCACCGGCAGTGGGCAGCGTGCCGGTGAAGACCTGGTCGCTGGGCGCGCCCCAGGGGGTCTCGACGCTGATCCAGGCGGTGTCGGTGAGGCCCGGCAGGTCGTACAGGCCGCTGCCGCCAAGAATGCCGATCTGGGCTGTGGGATGGGTCATGTGGGCTGGTGGTCGAACACGAGCCCCGATCATGCCTCGGCCGGGCCGGGTGCCGGGCCTGGCCTGCCCGCCAGGGCGCCGGCTTGCCGCGGGCTTGCCGCCGCCGGCGCTGGCGGGCCCAACGCGGCCCAAAGCGGCCCAAAGCGGCCCACCGCGCCCGGCGCAGCCTCTCAGCCCACCCGGGCCTGCAGCGCCTGGCGCGCCACCTCGGCGGCCGGCTCGCCCTTCAGGCGGTGGTCGCTCCACACCTGGCGCCAGCGCCGGGCGCCGGGCTGGCCGTTCCACAGGCCCAGCATGTGGCGGGCGATGTGGCTCCAGGGCGTGCCGTGCCCGGCCTGGCGGCGCGCCATGTAGGCCACCATGGCCTGCTCGATGTCCAGGCGCCACGCGTCGTCGGCCTGCAGCCGCGTGCCGTCGCCAAAGAAGCGCGCGTCCCAGCCGGCCATCGCGGCGGGGTTGTGATAGGCCTCGCGGCCGACCATCACGCCGTCGAGTGCGGCGCCGCCAGCGTCCAGCTGCTCGGCGATCTGCGCCTCGTGCGCCAGGCCGCCGTTGATGGCGATGGTGAGCTGCGGAAACTCGCGCTTGAGCGCGTGCACCAGGTCGTAGCGCAGCGGCGGCACCTCGCGGTTCTCTTTCGGCGAAAGGCCCTGCAGCCAGGCGTTGCGCGCATGCACGATGAACACCTGGCAGCCGCCTTCGGCCACGGTGCCGATGAAGTCGCGCACGAAGTCGTAGCTTTCGATGCGGTCCACGCCGATGCGGTGCTTCACCGTCACCGGCAGCGCGCCGCCCAGCGCGTCATTCATGGCCTTCACGCCATCGCGCACCAGGGCCGGCTCAGCCATCAGGCAGGCACCAAAAGCGCCGCGCTGCACCCGTTCACTGGGGCAGCCGCAGTTCAGGTTGACCTCGTCATAGCCCCACTGCTGCGCCAGGCGGGCGCAGGCGGCCAGATCGGCCGGCTCGCTGCCGCCCAGCTGCAGCGCCAGCGGATGCTCCTCGGCGTTGAAGTCGAGGTGGCGGTGCTGGTCGCCGTGCAGCAGCGCGCCGGTGGTCACCATCTCGGTGTACAGCCGGGTGCGGCGCGTGATCAGCCGGTGGAAGTAGCGGCAGTGGCGGTCGGTCCAGTCCAGCATCGGCGCAACGCAGACCCGCCAAGGCGATAAATTATCGGTAAGTTGTTGATTTTGTTCTGAATTCATTCTCTGGCTTTCGGGTGCCGCCTGCGCATTTCAGGGCGTTTAACGGGATAAAAACGCCCCAAGTGCAACGACTCGGTGCAACTTGACGCTACAGTTGCACCACATCATAAAAGCAAGTTGCACTGGAAATCACACCATGGCGTCAGTCACACCACGCGGCGACAAATTCCTCGCACAGGTTCGCATCAAGCAGGGCGGCGTCCTGATTTTCTCAGAGTCGAGGGTCTTCGACACCCGGCCTCAGGCCGTGTCCTGGGGCGATCGCCTGGAGGCGAAGGTCAAGGCGGAGGGGCCGGCCAAGCACGCCTCCAGCAAGATGACTGTCGGAGATCTCGTCCGCAAGCACCTCGATGCGCAGCTGGTAGTGCGCCCTCTCCTGGGTCGCTCGACGATCCACAACCACCACAAGATCGCGGCTGAGTTTGACAAGGTCATGGTGCGCGACCTCAAGCCCAAGCACCTGATTGACTACGCAATCCGACGGAAAACCGAGGACGGCGTTACACCCGCCACGATCAAGTCCGACCTCTCCCCAGTGTCAGCCGCGTTCGGCGTCGCCCGCATCGCTTACCTCGTGGACGCCGATCCTGCGGTCATTCAAGAGGCCATGCACTACCTCGACAAGCAGGGCCTGGTTGGCAAATCGCGCGAGGTCGTCCGCTGGGTGGACGGAGAGGAAGAAGAAGCACTGCTGGCCGAGTTTGCACGGCGCAACGCGCACCATCAGACAACGATCGACATGGCGCAGCTCTACAAGTTTGCGCTGGCCTTCCCAAGGCGGCTGAGCGAGCTGGGGCGCCTGGAGTGGAAGGACATCGACCCCAAGCGCCGAACGATCATCCTGCGCCAGGTGAAGCACCCCACCAAAAAGGAAGACAACGACCAGGTGGTGCCCCTTCTCACGCCGGCCTGGAGCTTGCTGGAAGAAATCCCGAAGCTGGACGCCCGCATTTTTCCGTACAACATGGAGTCCGCATCGTCCGCGTTCGAGCGCGCACGTGATCGCATCGCGGAAACGGGGCTGCCCAGAATCAAGGACCTGCGGTTCCACGACCTGCGCCACACCGGCATCTCGATGCTGTTCTGGTACGGCTTCAAGATCGAGGAAGTTGCCCTGGTGTCCGGGCACACAAACTGGAACACCCTGCGCCGGTACACGCACATCCGGCCGGAAGATCTGCACCGCCGGTTCGAGGCGCTGAAGCCGGCGGGGTGAGCGCTTGCCGGCTGTTGGACTAGATCCGCAGGTAGGGGGGCATCAGGGGGCACTTCTCGACCGCCCGCCCCTCCAGGAGCGCCCCTGGCCACGCCCACACAAATCGGCGCAACGGGGTGGTCTTGCGTGTACCTGGGCGATCACCGAATCCTTGCCCCCATTCTTACCGGTACGCGCGTGAAGGTAGTTGATGCTCTGGAGTGAGCACGACGGCCGCTATCGCAGGCCGATCGCGGGTGCTTTGATGCCTTCGCGCAGGCTCGCGTTGAATTGCTCTTCGTAGGGGTCGCTGTATGTCGCCAGGACGGCTACATCGCCTCCCACGAGGCGCCGCCTCGAGTGGACTGTGTTTATAACCAGTATGATGCAAGAGCGCTACGAAGTGCAGACGTCTGCACACACCGCACAGCGTCGACTCCTCCCAAGAGGGAGGCGAACTGGTGATTGCCGCCAGTTCGACGCTACAATAGAGCTGATGAAAACAACAGCAAAATCGAGGACTTCCATCCATTTTTCGGGGCACGAAACATTTCCGCTCCGTCAAATGTGGCTGAAGAAGGCCTTCGACCAAGCGGTTGAAGGCGGGCGCGTACCCAAAGCTGCGTTCGCAGATGAGAACGCCATCGCGTCGTTCGGTGTAGGCAAGAACATGGTTGCATCCATTCGCCATTGGGCGATGGCCTGCGACGTGCTTCGCGACTCTGGCGAGGACCCCCAATCGTTCGAGATTTCGCCCGTCGCAAGCGAAATTCTTCGAGATGGGGGCTTGGACCCCTACGCTGAGAACCCCACAACAGCTTGGCATGCGCATTGGTGGCTTGCCGGCAAAGGCAACCGCGCCACAACGTGGCGGTGGCTCTTCAACCATGTGACGGCGCCGACCTTCACGCGCCAAGAGCTTGAAGCACCCCTCGAAGATTTCGCGCGCAAGCTCGACCCCAAGCGACGCCTCTCGGCCTCCACGTTGTCGCGCGATTTGGAGACCTGCCTTCGCAGCTATGCCCCACGCTTTGCCGGCGGCTCGCCTGAAGACTTCGCCGAACCGCTGCTCGGCGAGCTCGGCCTGCTCCAAGAGGTCCACAAAGGCCAATACGCCTTCCGCCGAGGCCCCAAGGCCACGCTGCACGATGGCCTGTTCGCCTATGCGTTGCTCGACTATTGGGACAGCGCGGCCGAAGGCGTCAGCTCCATGGCGTTTGAAGCCATTGTCTATGGCGAAGGCTCGCCGGGCCGCGTGTTCAAGCTTGACGAGGACTCGGTGGCGGAGCGCCTCATGGGCCTTGCCGACCTCACCGAAGGCTTCTTGGCGTGGACAGACACAGCAGGCATGCGCCAAGTTCATAAGAAAGCCGGCGACTCCGAAGAGATGCGCCGAGAAATGATTCGAAGAGCCTATGACTGACGACGAAGGCCAATTGCTCTCGGACTTCGTCCGCATATCTCGCCACTACCAACGCTCGATCCGCGTGGACGCAGATTTGGGGCGGCTCGACGCTTTGGCGGGATACATCTGCCACTCCACGGCCACCTCCATTTTGGAGAACATGGCCAGGCAAGTGACGGAGACCAATCAACGGTCGTTTACCTGGACTGGACCGTTCGGCGGTGGCAAATCGTCGCTGGCTGTGGCCATCGCGAGCGCGCTGCATCCCGACAAGAATCTTCGCGCCCAGGCCCGCAACGCCCTCAAGCTCGGCTCAATGCCCGCGTTCGACAAGGCGTTCCCGGTCCGTAAGGGCTGGCTAGTCGTTCCTGTGGTGGGCAAGCGTGGCAGCGTCATTGCCGAGCTCAATGCCGCGCTCCGCAAAGCCAAGGGCAAAGGCACCGACAACCGCAAGGTGTCGCCGACCAACTTGATCAACGAGCTGGTCCAAACCGCCGAAGATCGCTCGCAAGACGGCGTGCTGGTCATCCTCGACGAAATGGGCAAGTTCCTCGAAGCCTCGGCGCTGGGCCATGGCGACGATGTCTATTTCTTCCAAGAGCTCGCAGAGGCTGCCGCCCGCGCGCATGGCAAGCTGGTGGTAGTCGGCGTGCTGCATCAATCGTTCGCCCAATACGGCGCGCGGCTAGGCACGGACACCCGCGACGAGTGGGCCAAGGTTCAAGGCCGCTACATTGACTTGCCCTTTGTCGCCGCGAGCGACGAGGTCGTGGAGCTCATTGGCCGCGCCATCGAGGCTGAGCGGCGCCCTGATTGGATGCTCGACGCGTCGAGTACCATCGCCGAATCCATCCGGTCGCGCCGCCCTGCCGTGGGCGCGAAATTCGCCGAAGCGCTGGCCACTTGCTGGCCCCTGCATCCGGCCATGGCCGCGCTGCTCGGTCCGATCTCCAAGCGACAGTTCGGCCAGAACGAGCGAAGCACGTTCGGCTTTCTGGCGTCAGTCGAGCCGCATGGATTCCATTCGTATCTCCAAGCGACCCCGATCAAGTCCGCGACCTGGTATCGGCCGGACAACTATTGGGACTACCTGCGCTCGAACCTCGAGCCCGCGATCCTCGCCTCTCCCGACGGACATCGCTGGTCGCAAGCGGTTGAGGCCATTGAGCGCACCGAAGCCAAGACAGGCAACGCGTTTTTGGTCGAGCTGATCAAGAACATCGCCGTCATCGACTTGTTCCGCAATGGCTCTGGTCTGGCTGCCGACACGGCGGTCCTGGGCGCGATCTTCTACAAGCGGCCCATCGCGGAAATCGAGAAGGGGCTCGAAGAGCTCGCGCGCATGCGCGTGGCTCTCTTCAAGAAGCACATTGGCGCCTGGTCTGTTTTCGAGGGCAGCGACTTCGACATTGACGCGGCCATCGCCAAGACCCTGGCCGCCTCGCCTGGCGTTGACTACAACCACCTCGCCCAACTGATGGGCTTGCATCCGGTCGTGGCCAAGCGCCACTATCACGAGACCGGCACCATGCGCTGGATGAATCTCTCGCTGAGCAAGCTCGACGAAGCCGAGCGCCTGGCAGAGAAGTACAAGCCATCGAAGGGCGAGTTTGGGCTCTTCGCCCTCGCCCTCCCCGGCCGAGGCGTGGGCATCAAGTCGGCCCATCGCCGGGCCGACGACGCCTCGCGGCTAGCTCCCTGGCCGGTGCTGGTTGGCATCCCGCGTAACCACGCCCGCATCGAGGAGCTCGGTGCCGAGTTGGTGGCTCTCGAAGCCGTAAAGGACCGACACGAGCTGCAAGGCGACGCCGTCGCGCGGCGCGAAGTCCATGCACGCCTGGCAGCGGTCAAGGCCAACCTTGAAGAGCAGCT
This sequence comes from Aquabacterium sp. OR-4, assembly GCF_025290835.2. Taxonomy (NCBI): domain Bacteria; kingdom Pseudomonadati; phylum Pseudomonadota; class Betaproteobacteria; order Burkholderiales; family Sphaerotilaceae; genus Pseudaquabacterium; species Pseudaquabacterium prasiolae. Next base: position 1,365,688 of record NZ_JAOCQD020000001.1, read on the forward strand.
TCAAGCCGCCGTGACCAACTCGCAGTGGTTCGATGGCAGCGAAGATTCCATTGAGGCCGGCGCGCGCCTCTCTCCCATCGCATCCAACCTCGCCGACGATCTCTATGGAAGCTCGCCGCTAGTGTGGAGCGAATTGGTCAATCGCGACAGCGTGTCGAGCAATAGCGTCAAGGCGCGCCGCGACCTGCTGCACCGTATGCTGTCCCACGAAGGTGCTGAGCACCTGGGCATCGAGGGATTCCCCGCCGAGCGAGGCCTCTACGAGACGCTTCTGCGCAGCACTGGCCTTCACCGCGAAGTCAACGAAGGCCAGTGGCGCTTTGTGCCGCCCGATCCCAAGGGCGAGATGCGATTCGCAGACATCTGGCAAGCGACTCGCGACATGTTCGTGGACTCGTCTTCTCGGGTGAAAGCCTCCGACATCCTTGAACGCTGGTCAGCCCCGCCCTTTGGCGTGAAAGCAGGCATTCAGCCGGTCATCCTCGCGGCATTCCTTTTGGCCCATCAATCGAATGTGGCCGTCTACAAGGAAGGAATGTTCATCCCGCGCCTGACTGACGCGGACATCGACGAATATCTACAAGACCCTGCCCGCTTCTCGCTGCGCTGGGTAGTCATCGACGAAGAGAAGACTCGCATTCTGGGCGGCATCGCCAACATCCTGGCCGAGGTCGGACACGCCTCCGAGGCGCGCGACCCGCTGGAAGCTGCGCGCGGGCTCGTGGCCCTGGTCTTCAACCTCCCAGTCTGGGCGCAGCGCACCCATCAACTCAGCGATAGCGCTCGAGCCATTCGAGACACGCTACTTAAAGCAAGCGACCCCCACAAGGTCTTGTTTGTCGATCTGGTGGCGTTGCTGGATACCAGCGATGGTGACGCCTATGTGGAGGCATTGCGCGGCCCCATTGCCGAGTTGGCAGGGGCTTATGAGGCGATGCTGCGAAGCGTGGACGCGGCCATGCTCGAGGCCCTCGACGCTCCGCCGGACAAGCTTGACCGTCTGCGCGCTCGCGCTGAAGCCGTCGCCGGCATTACGGGCGACCTCCGCCAAGACTCGTTCGCGACCCGCCTGGCCAAACACGACGGCAGCACGGTCAGCATTGAGGGCATCCTGAGCTTGGCGGCCAACAAGCCGCCGCGCGACTGGACCGACCGAGACATCGACGCGGCGACGCTCGAGATCTCCAAGGTTGCGTTGCGGTTCAGGCAGGCTGAGGCCTTTGTCTCCGTCAAGGGCCGCAAGCCCAACAGCGAGGCTTTCGCCGTCATCATCGGCGCGGGGACCGGGGCGAAGATGATTTCGCGCTCGTTTGACATCACTGACCGGCACCGCCAGGCCGTGGAGTCAAAGGCCGACGAAATCGCCGCCCAATTGAAGAAGCAAGGTTTGGGGACTGATGTCCTGTTGGCGATTCTCGCCAAGGCGGGCATGAGGTTGACGGCCGATGAGGAGGGAAACCATGGCTGAGCGCCACGTTCTCGGAATCTCGGGAGGCAAGGACAGCGCCGCCCTGGCCGTTCACATGCGGCAAGCCCATCCCGAGCTCAACATCGAATACTTCTTCACCGACACGGGCGAAGAGCTGCCTGAGGTGTATGAGTTCCTGGGCCGCCTCGAGGGCTACCTCGGCAAGCCCATCGAGCGACTCAACCCCCGCCGCGATTTCGATTTCTGGCTGCGCGAATACAACCACTTCTTGCCTTCGCCGCAGACGCGCTGGTGCACCCGCAAGCTCAAGCTGACGCCCTTCGAACAATGGGTCAAACCCATGATGGCCTCGGGCGACAAAGTCACAACCTATGTGGCCATCCGAGCCGACGAGGACTATCGCGAGGGCTACTCGTCCAAGCAAGACGGCTTGAGCGTATGCCTGCCCTTCCGCACGGCCGGCATCGACAAGGCCGGCGTGATGGACATCCTTGAATCGTCGGGGGTGGGCTACCCGAAGTATTACGAGTGGCGCTCGCGAAGCGGCTGCACGTTCTGCTTCTTCCAGCAGAAGATCGAGTGGGTGCGCCTCAAAGAGCGCCATCCCGACAAGTTCGAAGAGGCCAAGGCATTGGAAAAAGATGCCTTGGAGCACGGCTCCCCGTTCACCTGGTCATCAGGCGAGTCGCTTTCCGAGTTGGAGCAGCCTGAGCGCGTCGCCCAAATCGTTGCCGATTTTGAGAAGCGCAGGGCGCGCGCGCGCGCGGTAATCCCGATCAACCCGCTTCGCCCAGTTCGCTCTTGCCCCGAGGACATCGACGATGTCTATGGTGAGGATGAAGGCAACGGCTCCTGCGTGATTTGCCACAAATAGCGTTGAGCTGTCGGCGCTACAAGCTGATTGCGTTGACCACCGCCGCTCCGAACTGATTTGCCGTAGCGTATCGGCGGCTCTGAGAGTGCTGCAGGGCCGTCGAGATCGGGCCATACAAACTGTCCAGGCCAGCCCAATCCTCTCGAATGAGGATTCCGCTTGGGTGCCTGCGGTTGACCACCCACCAGAACACCGCTGCCAACTGGAACACGTCGGAAGCGAAGTTGATTTCATCGTCAAGTCCAACGTGCCTGTTGTTCGCCTCGGGCGACATCCAGAAACGCGGGCCTGGTATTTGCCATTGAAGCGTCAAGTCTTCGCCGTCGGCTTTCTCTAGCGGTGCGCACAACCCCAGATCGCTGATCACCCATCGCTCGCCGACCACCAAAATGTTGTCTGGCTTGATGTCTCGATGTATGGCGTGTTGATGCAGCAGCTCCAACGCGCTCACTAGCCCCCGAAACTGAGCGGCATATATCTCAGGAGTGATCAGTTCGGAAGAGTCTCGAACATATTCCCTCAACGAGCAAGCAGCGCGCTCCATGATCACGAAAGGCACCTCAATTCGATGCTTCTTTTTGAACCGATCCACCACCTCGCCCTCGCATGAGCCACTGGTGACAAAGTGAATGAGGTGATCGTGATTCAGCGCGGCAAGCTTTTCAAGCAAGGCCGCCTCCAATTCAAAACGCTCTTTGCGAGACGCCCCTCGTGAGTTAGTGAGAAATTTTACGGCGTAGATCGCGCCGTCTGCCTCGGCTGCGCACTCGCAAACTATGGCATTCCCACCTTCGCCCAACTGCTCTTGAATGGTGTAAGCCCTGCCGTCTGCGCCAATAATGCGTTGCGACACCGCCAGGCTGTTTCGATCCGATATGAGCTGAAAAAACATAGGATTTTCGCTCGGCCCGTCAAACCAATGGCAATTGCTTGTCGGCGGAAAAAGTGAGGTCTGCCTTCGCTCCGTCGTCAGACAAGATGATCCATCTCTCAGCGTCAATGCACTTTTGATGCAAATGAATGGCGTTGTCCATCTGAAATACGCTCGAATCCTTTCTCCACCCCACAACTTCAATTTCATTGGTGGGAATGTCCTCCCCGCAACTGTCGCAACCGTAAGTCGGAGGCGGGCACATAGGGTCGCCGTGATCAGTCAACATCCGATAGAACAGGACGGCCGCGTCCCCTGTCGGGGGCTTTCTCAAGTAGGTCCCAGCCAAAAAGCTTCGCAAGAAGCCGACTCTCCATCGGCGACTGGACTGCGAATTGGCCTGAGACACACACTTGATGGCGTAGTCGCGACAGTCCCGAACGTCAGATTCCGGCGCGATGACATGATCCAAACATCTCAGGTCTTCGCGCAGCGGAGACAAATCCGCTCCTTCAAGAACTCCTCCGGCAGTGCGCAGTTCGTCAATGGCCAAGAGCATCGAATAGAAGTCGGCCTTCTGACGGAAACGCGTTTTGTCAATTGAAAAGTTTCCAGAAAATATCGCCGCCATGTCTGCAACGACATTCAAGAATCGAGTTTCGACACCCTTCCGATCCTCATCATCCCAAGCTGAATACTGCAAGTAAAAAGAATCAAGGGCATCGCGCTTGTCCTGCGGACCCGCAATCAACGCCGCCAGCAACTCGGAAACGTATTCGACATCTGCGAGGCGCCTGCGGTTGGCGACCGTGAAGATTCGAGCGTTGTCCAAGTAGTCGTGATTGGCAAGCTCCTCTGCCATCTTCAAGAATGCGCCGGGATAGTCTGCTCTACGCAACTCTTGCTTGGTCAAGGCCACCGAATACTTATTTAACCGGGAGTAAGTCTCCCTCAGCTCCTCTTCCGAGAACTCCATCGCCTCATTGAAGTCGATCCGATACTGAAGAAAAGCACTCCGAACGCCCTCAGGCAACTGCGAAAAATACAGGCCTTTGAACTCACCGGTATATGGCTTTTCAAGCGAGAACTTGTCAGCCATGAAGGCAAGAATTGCGCTGATGCGTTGCTGCCCGTCAATAACCGTCCTATGCACTTGATCATTCTTGATTACTGAAGAGACAAATATCTTCGGCATCGGAATGCCGCGCAAGATGGTGTCCATCAACATCACTTTTGCCGCGTCACTCCACACTTCGAGCCGTTGGAAGTCAGGCTTTATCTCCAGCCGCTCCAACTGCTTCCAATCGCGAATGTCAGAAATAGGATGAGGGCTTGAATTCCAGCTTTTCATTGCAATTCCTTGAGGCTATTTCTAATTATCTGCATTGATGGCTTGGACCGCCAAACTGATCTCATCGTCTGACAGGAACGGAGCCTGCGCAAAGACGAGTCCCTGCTCTCCATTGAGCTTCGCTGCCATGTGCCCCCGCCCGAGGAGCATTTCTGCTCCAGGACGGTCAAGCGCAATCTTTGAGGTCGCCTCACTGGCGACCTTCAGAATCAAGCGATTGCCCAGGTTCTCTCGCAACTGCATCGGCATCACATCCTTGTCCGGCCGCTGGGCCGCGAAGATCAGGTGGATGCCTGCGGCCCGAGCCTTGACGCCGAGTCGCTGCACAGCCGCGCCCACCGCGCCCTTATAGGCGTCATCGAGCATCCAATCGGCGAACTCGTCATGGATCAGGAACACCATGGGCAGGCGAGCGTCTGGGGCTGCTTTGGCGTTGAAGGTCGCCAGGTCGCGCGCTCGGGCTTGGGCAAAGGCCCGGTATCGGCTTTCCATCTCCTCGACCAAGGCTTCCAGCACTTCATTCGAGCGCTCCTTGGTGGTGATGATGGCCTCGCGCATGTGGGGCAAGTCCTCCAACGCGGCGTAGTCCACGCCCATCTTGGGATCGATGAGGATGATCTGGGCCAGCTCTTTCGGGTTGGTTGCCGCGATGTCCAGAAGGATCGCCTGAATCAGCACTGACTTGCCGCTGCCAGTGGCGCCAGCCACCAGGGAATGCGGTTCATGCGAGGACAGGCCGCCGAACTCGCCGCCGAGGTTCAGATAGAGCAGCGAGCCATTGATCTCTTGAAGGCCCAGCACGAACGAGGTGTTGATCCCCGCCACGTTGCGATTGAGCTGCCGCTTCGCCCACAAGTCCCACAGCGACACGGCTTGGCGCTTGACGCCAGCAATCGTCACCACGATCTCGCCAGGCTTGGGCTGCACCGTCACCAGGTTGATGGCGTGCGTGGTCAGCAACTGCGTGCGCTTGGCCTCGATGTCCTCGACCCTGAGCCGGTCCGAGCCCGCCAGCCGCACCAAGCAGCCATTGGGCGTCATTCGCGTGCCCAGGACAGCCGCCTGCAAACCGTAGCTGTTCAATGCCGTCTTGAGCTTCTTGGTCGTTTCCTGCGCCCATGCTTCGCGCTCGTCGTCCGCCACGGCGAGGCCGGCTTGCTTTGTGGCAATCAAGACCGACAAATGCTCGCCCACCGCCGCTGCGACAGGCGTTGGCGCAGCGGCGACTTCATATTCTTGAACCGAAGGAGCCACGGGCTTGGTTTCTGACGGAGCGGTCGCCGGCTGAGCCTCCGGCGCCGGGGGCGCCGATTCGGCCGTGGCCGCGCCATCCTGCACCGCCGCATCCTGCTGGCCAAGCTGCTCCATCATCGCGTGCCAAGCCACGCGCGCGGCGGGCCGGGTGAACGATGCTGATTTCCAAGGCTCTGAGCCGCCGAGTTGCCCGCGAACGCCAGTCGCGCCAGTTGCAGCCGAATAGGCCTCAACCAGTTTGCGCAGCTCCGGCCGGTCGAATACTTCCTGCCAGGCCTGGACGCCGTCAGTGTTGTCGATCTCAAGCTGCTCGGACGCCGACCGGGATTGGCCCGCTTCGGCCGAATGGACGAAGACGTGCGAGTACCCGCGCAGCGCGATGTCCACATCGCCTTCGCGCAACTTCGAGCGCGCACGCGCAAGCAAACCGGAAAGGCCTGGCGGAATCTCAGCGTCGATCAGCAAATCGGCCAGACGCGAGAGCCACACGTCGCGGTCGAGGCGCCCAGGATCGCCAAACAACGCGGCCCGGAACGTTGTCAGCGTCGCCATGAGCTGGGCTTTCGAAGAGCGCTTGGCCTCGGCGGAGCCTTCGGCGGCGACGTATTTGGACTCGACCACGGCGATGCGCAGTCGAATCCCATCATCGACCTCTTCAACACAGAGGGCCAAGATGTCAGCGATGCGGCTTTCGCGCTGAGCCAGCCAATCGGCGTAGTCGTCGAGCAGGAAGAACACGCTGAAAGACTGACCTGCCTTGGCCTGGGCGGCAAACTCCTCTACAACCAAGTGGCGGCTCAGGACCAGCCCAAGCATTTCGCCAGCGGACACGCCGCGCTTGGCGGCGCGCAGGACGATGTCGCCGGAGACCGACAGCGCATCCTTCTTCATGCGGGCGGCCACCCCGTCAAGTTCGTCGCTGCCCAGAGAGAGGCCCAACTCGCCGAGCCGTCGGCGAATGAGCACGCCGAGCAGGCGCAGCTCTGAGGTCGAGCTCACGATCATGTTGCGGCCGTTGGTGGACGCTCGGCGATACCGGACGACCGTGATTCCGTTGTGCTGCAACTGCCGCTTGTCGAGCAGCTCGTCATAGGTAGCAACCCACTCGGCCAACGCGTGCGCGTCGTTCATGGTCGAAGCCAACGCCTCATGCTGCAACGAAATGCGACGGGCAGGCAGATACCGAGCTCCGACGGGCGCATCGGTTTGGCGATGCACAGCGGCAACCGCCCCGACATAGGCCCATCCCGAAGCGGTCTGCCACGGGCACGTCAGGAAGGTGGTGGATTTGAGCTCGTTCTCGCCAGAGACGCTGCGATAGGACCAGCGCGACGGGGCGTGCTCCAAGCTCGGCCGGTCGTTGGTCCAGTCCACCGGAAGCCACTCTTCGACCGCCGTGCGCGACACCACGTCGTGCAGGAATGCCACGTCGAAGGGCTTGAAGCCGCCCTCGCCTTGCCCCGGCGTGGCCGAGGCCGGCGTCACCGCGATGCGCAGCTTGGAGATGAAGTTGTCCGAGGTTTCGCTGACCACCGGCAGGTCGGGATCGTCTCCCGCCTTGTTGACCAATTCGGCGTAGACGCGGCGCAGCTTGGCCGGATCGCTGTGCCTGACCGACACGCTGCACTGGAAATCATCCTCGGCTTGCAGGCCCGCGAGCTCGCGCACGGTCGCCAGGGGCAACTCCGCCGCGTCAGCGTTGTAGAGCAAGACGCTCAGATTGGCTGCCTCGTGGGGCTGCAGGCCGATGTAGCGCTCCAACAGCTCGCGCGCCTGTTTGGCTGCGGAGGTCGGATCGACATCGGTCATGGAGTCCTCTTCGCCCCGGACCGGCCGCTCAAAAAGGCTGTATCCGTTGATGGTGCTGCTCTCGGCGACCAGCAGCGGCTCGCTGCCGCGCTGCATGACCGCGATCTCGGGGTAGAACGGATGCGCGAGCTCCTCGGAAAACTCCCGGAAGAAGATGTCGCGGTGCCCGAACAGCACGCTGTCGCTGGTGAGCAAGTGGGTCGCCAAGCCCGCAACGCGGCGGGTCTTGACCGCCAGCGCCTTCATCCGCTCTGGATGCCATGGCGGGATGATGAGCGAGGGCTGCTCGCCTGAAATGCGGGCCGTGCCAATCGAGAGCACTTCGGCCACCAAGCGGGCACGGCACACGTCGCCGCGAGCATGGACCATCAGAGCACTCAGCAGCGCCGAGAACGACTCGGCCTGCCGCAGGACGGATTCGCCTTGCAGGCCCGTGTCGATGAAGTCCTTCATGGCCAAGATGTAGTCGGCCTCGAAAGCATCCCACGCCGCGCGCAGCTCGTCGCGCTGCTCCTTGGTCAGGCGGCCCTCATTGGCAAGCTCTTTGATCCGGTCCTTGATTTCGGCGCGCAAGCTGCGCAGCTTGTTGGCCGGCGGAATCAGCGAGCCGGCGTCGCGGGAGAACGTGGCCTCCAGCGTACCGGTGTCGAGCAGCGAGACGCTTTGCACGCCGCCCTTCTTGCTGACCAAGCGGCGCGGAACCTCTGTGCAGCCGACCGCGCCCTTTTCCAGCAGTCGGCGCATGTCGGAGACCAACGCCAATCCGATGGACTCGGGGCGATAGCTCCACACAAGCTGCGTCTTGTCGATGACGGTCTCGCGGTCGCCGATGCGCTGCACGAGCGCCACGTCAAACTTGATCTGGACCGCGTTTCGAGCCAACGACGAAACGGGCTTTAGCGTAGCGCCGCGAAGCTCCTTCTCCTTGGCGAAAAACTTTTCGTAGTGGAAGAGCGGGTCGGGAAGGTTGCCCGCGCCCATGCCCTTGACCTCCCACTTCACCCGCGAGCCCATGAGCTCCTGGATGCCCCGATACATCGCCGAGAAGTAGCACCCCACGTCGTGGTTGAAGCGAGTGCGCCATTCGGTCCGGCCCTTGTTGACCGTGAACCGCAAGAAACGCTCGCCGGCCATGTCGTCGGCGCCGGCCAACAGGTGGTGAGTCACGCTCGCAAAGCCGTCGAGAAAATCATTGCACTCGATGGCCTTGCCGAAGATCGCCTTCTCCCAACGAGCGTGAAGCTGCCGCGACGGCTCCATGAAGCGCCGGTGCAGCTCGAAAAAGACCTTGTCGTCGTCATTCCACTCGGAGCGCTTCTCGCGCGCCTTGAGATCTTCAAGGTGGCGCTTCCACTTTTCGTCGAGGGCTTCCGCGTCGTCGCAGTCGTGCTCGAAGAATTTCAACGTGTGCTCGGCCAGACCTTGGAGCTTCTCCTTGGGCTTGTCGAAGATGTGGCACACGCCATCGGTTTCCCATTCGAGCTCGGCAACGTCGGCTGCAGGCTGGTTCTCGCCCATGGGGGCATTGATGAACGCCTCCAAGGCGACGCGCGCCGCATCGGTGATGCTCGCAGCGTTGTCGTCCAAGCGCTGGCGCATTTCATCGGGGTCCAGCGGCTGCCCGTTGGGTCGCAGGCGCAGCAGCAGCGGAGCGCGGTGGGCGAAGAGCTTCTCAAACGCCTTTTTCCAAGGCTTATAGGACGCGCCGTAGGTCTTCGCGCTGGCGAAGAATGAGGTGTCTCGGGGCAAGCCCACCTTCGGCAACGACCAGCCAATGGCGTCGCGAATGGGCAGGCCGCGCGTCGCCGACATGGCTTCGGTCACGTGGGCGCAGAAGTCGCCAAGCTGCACCAAGGACAGGTCATAGGCGGAGATCAGGCCCTTGAGGGCCGAGCGGAACACCTGGCGGTCATCGGGAACCGGCGCCATGCCAGCGACATGGCATGTGGCATCGACCCATGCCTCTTCGTTCGCGCGCAGCTCTTTGGCGCCCAAGGCTGTGACGTGCCCAAGGGTGTCGGCCAGGTTGTGCTCGTTGCCGTTGGCCGTGAGGATCGCCTCTTTGCTTGTTTGGGCGTTGTTGCGCACGAAGCCGGCGTTGTGTTGGATCAGGGCCTCGGGCGGCAAGCCCTGGCCCTCGACCAGCGCCTCGGGGATCATGAGATCGACGCGCGCGGCCAAGTCGTGATTGGCAAGCACCGCGCGGGCCACCGAGGCGACTTGGGAAGAAGACAGCTTGTCGAGGCGGAACAGCGCCGCCGAGTCCTGCGCCGAGCCGTCGGCCTGGCGAGCGTCATTGATGCGCTTGGCCAGGATGTCGGCGCCGACGCGCCCAATGATCCGATCGGTCAGCAATTTTCTTCTCCCTTGAATCCAAACGGGTTCTCCACAAACGAGCAGGAGTCGGAGAGCCGACGCACAAGCCCAAGCCCAACCAGCCGCGCTTCGAGATTGGCGCGGTTCTCGCTGAGCACTTCCTGGTCCACCTTCTTCTCGGCGACAAGGCGTGAGCCTTCCGCGTCGCCAATGACGAGCCCATAGCGCCTCTTGGCCTCTGCCAAGAACTCGTCGAACTGCATGCGGTCATCGACGATGGCCACCACCAGAGTCTTAATGAGCCGGTCGTTTGGGGCATATCGCGTGCGCCGCGCGAGGCGCCGGGAGCTGAGCCCGATGGCGCGCGACCACGAAGCATGAATCTTCCCGACGTGCTGCTCATGGCGCGAGATGGCCATGTCCACCAGCCTCTCGATCAGCTTGTCGCCAGACATGCGCGTGTAGTCGGCGTCGTCGTCCGAATCGGCCGATGGCCACTGGAACAACTCGCGCATGACGCTGGCCTGCGCCGCGTCGGGGTAGTCCGATTTGGAGGCGGCTTCCCATTCGGGCAGCAAGCGGGCTTGCTCGATGGAGGCGCGGACCGCCTTGACCGAAAGGCCTTGGTTGAGCTGGTAGCTATCCCCCGACAGGGCGCGAACCTTTGTGCGCTCCTTGGACACGATCTCACAGACAAACTCGACCGGCTCGGCGTCACCGGCCTGCGTCTTGGCCTGCTCGAGGAAATACAGCAGGAGGTTGAGGCCCGCCGAGGCGATCAGGTGCTCCAAGGCGTCGTAGATCGGCATGTCCTTGGCCAGGATCGCGAGCCAGTCATCGCAGAGCTGGTCAAAGCGAGGATGGGACGCGTGGGGCAGATAGCCCACGTCGCGCGAATTCGACGCGAGCTGGGGCTCACCTTGCAGCGCGCGCACCAAGCGATTCATCGGCGCCGCCCGATTGAAGAGGCGCTGTGAAAGCTGGGCACCAAGTTCTGGGCCGCGAGCCGCGCGGCTGAGCATGAGATACAGCAGCTCGCCCGTGCGGGCGAAGAATCGCCGGTCGTTGCTCGCGCCGCCCGAGTCGATCCGCAAGTCCTCGAACAAAGCGTCGGGGCCAAAGGGAAAGACGAACTTGGAGCTCCAACGCTTGTTGCTGCGGGCCTCGAACGCGGACGAACGCAGCAGCTCGATAGCCTTGGCGAAGTCGTCAAAGCTCGAAAACGCCTTGCGCAGATAGCCCATGTCCTCGTCGCCAAGCTTGGTCGCGTCTTGGGCAAACAAGGCGCTCCACTCGCGCCACTTCTCGTCGTCGGTGATCGACCGCTCGCGGATGGCTTCGACAAAAGGGTTGTTGAACAGCAGGCCGCGCAGGCGGATTTGATGCTGCGGCCGATATCGCACTTTGTCGGTCGGCGTGGCGACCAGCGGGCTGTCAAGGTTTGACCCCAGCACGCCCAGGAATTCGAGCACGGTCAAATGCGGCAACTGCTCGTCGTAGAGGCGGTGGCCCCAGATGTGCTCATCGACGGCGAAGTCGACCCGGTCAATGTCAATGCGTTGCCTCATTCGGAAATCCTCACGGTGATGGGCCGAGAGAACCCGTGGCCGCCCTGCTCAATGTCGATGAAATTCAGCGTCAGCGATCCACTGTCGGCGCCCGCCTCATCGTCATCGTCCTGCTGGCTGCGGCCCCGGATGAGCTCGGCCTTGCGCAGCAGCTTGGCCTTGAACGCAAGCATGTCTTCCAAGCACTCGCTGGAGAAGCTGCCTGGCAGCGCGCCTTCGGCCACCCGCGAGAGAAACTCAAAGCGCACAGGCGTAAGGTCGAAGGCCACGAAATTTCCAGCGCCCTGTGCAAGCGACACGTCTAGACAGGGGCGGCCCGTCTTCGCCTCGAGCTTGACCGCCATGCCAACACCATTGAGCCGGCGCGATGGGGCCTCGGTGTCGCACAGCACGCTCACGCGCGACTGCGTGAAGCCACCAGAGCTGGCGACAAAGATGCGGTCCACGTTGTCGATCAAGAGGCCCGTCATCACGCGATTGAGGCCGCGCACCAGCCGGCCGCGCACGGTCTCGGCGACGGGCTTCTTGTCGAGCAAGGCCGCGCGCATCTCCATGTATTCGCCCGCGAAGCGAAACACGGTCATCGACCAGAAGGGGTAGCCCTCCTCGCCCGGAGGCAGCGTGAAGAAGAGGCGGCGGCGCTGCTCTTGCAGCAGGTCCATGAAGCCGGCGGCTCCGCCGTCGATGCGGGCGGCCTCCTCGCCTTCAAGATACTTGTCCTGGGCGCTCAGCAGCCGTGGCGTGGCCCCATAGACGGGGTCGCTCGCAATCAAGCGGGCGAACGCCGGCGCGAGCTTCACGTCGTCTTTCCCGTAGACCAACAAGCCGTCCGCGCCATTGGTGGTCTCGTCGCCCACGCCAAAGGCCGCCATCGCCTTGAAGACCGGCCGGTCGGCGAGGCGCCGCTTGGGAAGATTCGCGCCGAAAGCGTTGCCGTAGACGCTCCCGCGATCCACCGCCCCTTGCTCCTGAATCCACGCGACCTCGGCACAGGACATCAAGCCGTCCTTGGCGTCGCGGTGGCCCAAGATCATGTTGGCGCACAGAGCGAGCAAGTCTCGAACCGGCAAATGCTGCCCGTTGAGCCTGGCGATCTCCACCAAGTCGCCCAGCCGGCGTCCGAGTTGCGCGCCATCGCCAGTTCCAAGAAGCCGTTGACGGTTCTCATAGATCGGGCACACCTTATCGCCCGATTTCAGCGAGCACCGGCGGCAGTTGTCCCATTCGGCGTGCTTGGCAACGGCGGCAACCACCTCCTCGAGCGCCATGCGGCCCACGCTGCGGCTGAGGTCGAAAACGGCTAGGCGATCTGGCTCTTTGCCCGCCTGCAAGAAGAATTCCTGCAGCGGCTTGCGCAGCGGGTGGCTGCGCCCTTGCCTGCGCCCAAGGTCGCGAAGCCTGTCGAGCACTTGGCCGTGGTTGGCCGCCAGGATGACGATCTCGCTGTCGTCGCGTTCAAGCACCGATTTTTCGAGCCGTGCCAGGGGAGCATCGCTTTCCTCGCCATTGAACTCGCTGAGGTCTTTGATGAAGACTGCCAAGCGGCCGTCAGCCAGGCGATGTTCTTTGATGTTGCCCTTGGCGGCCCACGCGCGCGGGTCGCCGCCCATGGAGGTCCAAAGCGCGCGGCAGTGGTAGGTCTTGCCGTCGCCAGCCGTGCCCGCGATCAGTATGGAGCCAGGCTTTCCAGACGCCACATGCGCCTTCATCGGCTCGAGCATCGGCGTGCTCAGCGCGATGGGCTGCACCTTAGCCCGGCCGACGGCTCCGGCCACGTATTCATCGAACATCGTCAGGTTGTTCGGCGTCGGACCGTAGGTGCGCAGGAAACGCACCCACGCGCTCGACGGCGGCGCGCCTGGCTCATGGGCAATCGTGTTTTGTTCTGTCAATTGCTCGCTCCCGTATGAATGTTGTCTATCTCGTTGCGGATTGGGCTTGAACGCAGCAACGTCACGCGGGGCTCCCCGACGACGAAGCGCCTGGCGCGAGCATCGCGCTCTCCACGCCATAGAGGGTGGGCGTGTTGCGAAGCCATAGGTGGTGGGACGCAGGGTCGAGCCGGTGGTCGGGGCTCGCGTCGATGGACCATCGCCGAAGCACATAGCCGGCAAGCGCGGCCCGCGTCTTGATCTTCAACACGCCGCCGTCCATGCCATAGTCGGCCTCAATCGCTTTGGGTTGCTTGACGCCGGGATGGGGAACGACCTCCAAGTCCACGATCCGCGCCCACTGCTCGTCGGCACCCAACAGCTCATGCTCCTCGACTGAGCCGGCTACCTCTGTGGCTTTCGTAATGCGCGATAGGACGAAGTCGCCAAACCGTGACTTACTTCTGTCGAATGCACGAACGTGCCATCGCAACCCGTTGTCTGCCACCGCAACCGGAACCAGTTCGCGCAAAGCCGCCCCCGATGACAACGACAGATAGGTCACCTTGAGCGCTCTTTTGGCGCACATTGCCCGCGTCACAGTAGCAAGAGTTTTCAGGTCAGGGCGAACCAAATTGCCAGGCCCTTCGCAAGGTACGGCCTTGCGAAGCTTCAGATCCAGACCGTCACCGAACCCGAGCAGCAGCCAGGCCAGTACGCGATCTGGCGAAAACTCAAATACAGGCTTGAATGCGTCCGCCGGCCTGTAGCAACGGGCAAGCACGTCGTATGAGAGGTTTGCCGGGGCCAATTGACGATAAGCGGTCAGGTCTCGAGTGGCCGCAGCAGGCTTCACTCCAAACCGCTCTTCGATATCAGCCCGCCGCAACTCGCCTGCGAAAAACGCTTTCAGCTCAAGGTATGCAACCCGCTCCCGTTGCGACTGCGACAGGTCAGCAACCATCGCTTGATGGCCCCTGGGCTTGGGTCGAGACGAAAATGATGGGCAGGTGCATTCTGAGCATCTTACCCTGATCAGTTTGATGACCATGCGCACCGATAACTGTGTTTTTATCCACCACCCACATTCACGCCTTGATCAAGGGCGATGTTGTGACCGTGGTGGCTTGCGGCGATCAGACTGCTGAATCGAAAGTTCACCACCCCTACGAACCACCGTCACTGATCTCCGCGAACTTGGCAGCGCCTCCTTGGGGCGACGCCACGGCGACAAATCGGACGCCGGTCCCTCGACGTTTGGCGCCACACGCTGTGGGTCCGGCCTTGGCTCGGTCCGCTCAGCCAGGCGCGCCTTCATGCGCAACAACTTGCACATCTGCTCCTCAACGGCCGAAACGCGCGCGTTACGCCGTCGCAGCCGCGCGTTGAGGCTGGCGCGTCCCCGGGCCGCAGCACCGTTGACGCCAACGTGCACGGTGGGCAACCGTCCAATCCCTCGATCCTTGAAACTCCTGTGATCAACGCGCTCGGCAGATCCCTTGCGGGCAAGCGCAGCATTCACCGAAAGCTCCCAACGTGGCCGCAGCCACGACACGGAATCCGCTGCGCCATGTCGCTTGCACGCGATGGGGTCGAGTCGTTCTGCTTTTTTACCGAGCACACCGTCGGCATCGACCGTACATGCGGTCAGGAGCAAGTGTGCGTGATGATTCCGATCATCACCGCCGCGGGATGGCGCGTGCAAGGCGCAGTCCACGCCGACACCAAACTCGGTGGCGATGTCTCGGGAGAAGCCGAAAGCCAACGCGGCGCGCTCGTCGGCATCCAGCTCGTTGGGAAGCGCGAGCACAACTTCGCGCGCGAGCACGGCATCACGCCGGCGGTGGTGCAGCTCCAGGTCGTTCCAGAATTTTTCGCGATCCCGCACAAGCCGGCCACCCGGCAGGTGGATGCGCGCGTCAAGCACGCCCTTGCGGCGGCGGTAGTCAAAGACCTGACCGGTGCGTTGATCGGTGATCAATGCGCCGGCGCGATACGCCGCCGCAGCTGTAGCGGATCGGCCGCTGGCGCGAGCAATGGGCGGGCGAGCGCTCAAATGGAAAATTGCCACTGTAGTTCCTCCGGGGTGTCGGGGCGCAGCCCTGACCGCACGTAATCTTGCGAAGCGGGATTACTCTAAGTGCGCCCTTCGGGGAGGTCGTCAGCGACTCCCATCCAATAGCCATTCGCAATATGGGCGAAATGATCGGGGGTAATCAGGACCGCACAGCCCCACAGCTGTCTTGCCAATAAATACACTGTACTCAGCAAACGTATCCAGGTGCGGCCATGACACCCAACAACATCCAGTCGATTGACATCAAACTGCAGCAGCTCAAAAACCGACGCGCCCTGTTGCTCGCGCAGCATGGTGCCACTGAGCGAAAACGCATCACGCGCCAGGCCGTGATCATTGGCAAATGGGTCATGGCCAAGCGGCCGGAACTCGTGACCGAGATCGCCGGCATGTTGGAGCGCGACCAGGATCGCGCCGTGTTCAAAATGCCACTCGTGGCAGCTGCAGGCCAGGTGGCTCCCGGCATTTCCCATGTGGACATCCAACTGCCTTTGGATGACGACGCCGAGCCCACCACCATTTGCTGACCAGCAGCGGTGCCGTGTCCACAGCCTGGGCGCAACTGCAAGGGCGCCGGGTCCCGGCGCCTGGCGCATCAGCTGTGCACAAATCCCATCGCTGCGCGTCGGGCCGGCTGGCGTTCATCCATGCGCAGCGCCGGCCAGTCTTCTTCGACGAGATGGCTGCGTCCTGCCATCACGGCACGCGCGAACGCGATTTCCGCAGCGTGCTTGATGGCCCGCGGGCTCATGTCTCCGATCTGCCCGCTCAACGCTGCGGGCAGATCGGCTGAAAACGGCACTCGCATCTTGCGGATCAGCTCCGCCAGAATCTGCCGGGCGACGTTCATCAGTTGCCCTGCGGACGGCGGCGAGATCTGGAAAACCAACATGCGCGAGCGCAGCGCCGCAGGGATCTCATCGGCATTGTTGGCCGTCGCGATGAGCCTGAGGTGACTGGCATCGAAGATCAAATCGGGCAGCGATTGGTCAACGAAAAACTTCGACGTGTGCTCCTCCAGAAGCGAATAAAGCGGCCCGAGCCCGCTGTACCCGGTCGTGTGGGCTTTGTCGATTTCATCGAGCACGACAAGTCCATTGGCCACCGGGTCGTGCCCGGCACGTCCCCAGGCGATGAACTCGAAAAGCTGACCTGGCGAGGAGTTCGACCAGAAGGTACTCGATCCTGAAATCGAGCTGCCATTTGTTTCGGCCGCCATCGAAACGAACAGCGGCGGCGGCGTGCCCAGCAAGGCCGCCAATGCATTGGCGAAGGTGGTTTTGCCAATCCCGGGTCCACCCGCGAGCAGGATGGGCGCAAGCCGGTGCGGCAACCCCTGCGCGCACAGTGTGATGTGCGGGCGGATGGCCGTCTCGATCACCTGCTCGAAGCTGGGGAAGCTCTCCACCAGTGCGTCCAGGCGCTGCAGCCAATCAGCGGGCGGTGGCGCCATTGGCCGGCTGATGCCGCTGAGCGCCAAGCGCTCCAGTGTCTGCGCAATTCGTCGGCCGGCTTCGCCATCGCGGCCTTTGATGCGCTGCTCGAGCTGTTCTGCGCTCTCGGCGAACTTGAAGACGTCGATCGGCTCAAGTGCGTGCGGGCCGGTGACCAGCCCCAGCAGGTCGAGGCCGCCGTCCACGTCAGGCAGGTCGAATTCCGGGACATCACTCCTGGCCGGCTGAGTGTGGTCGCGCAGTTCGGCTGCCAGGCGACGGTTGTGCAGTTCCTGCAGGGACTCGGCCAAACTGCTGAGGGTTGCGTGCTCAAGATCGCCGCGTCGCGGAGAGAAGTCGAACATCACATGCAGGACACCGTCCACGCTCACGCAGCTGACGGCTGCCCGACGGGGCTGCCTGCGCCCCAAGATCAGGGCAAACGTGCGCAGGAAGATTTCGCTAAGGCGACGGCCATCACGCGACAGCTCAGGATCGAGCCGAACGCTCATCCAGTCGGGGCATTGAAACAGCGGCAGCAGCTCGGCCACGCCGACGGTAGTTTCAAACAGATTTTCAGTCATACATAACGCTCAGTTGGGACGGACGAAGTCCGCGATGACGCCGACAAGTGCGGCGCGCCAACTGAGGAATGGGTGACCTATCGTCTCGCTATGCCAACGAGATCTGGCCGGCCACGCTCACGCACCACCTGCTGAGGCGATGAAGTTCGTGCGTCGAAGAATTGGGGCATGTGGTGTGGAAGGCAGAAAACGCAGGGTGCCGCTGAATCGGGTGCGAGCCATGACGGCAAACACTGTCACTGTAGCTGCACCCCCATCGTCCATACAAGAAAAACCTGGCCGGCTGGCCGGTCGATGAAAGCGGCAATGCGACCTCCGGTCACCTGGCCGGCTCGTCACCCTCAGTGCCTTGGAGGAGCCCCTTGTAGGCTCGCTCGAACTCTCGAGACAACACGGGCAGGCTGCATCCCAGTGCAGCGGCAATCTTGACCACGCCGACAAGGTTTGGAACCGTCCGCCCGTTCTCGATAGACGACATGTTCGAGCGGCCGATGGCGGCCGCCAATCCAACAGATTCTTGCGACAAACCCTTGGATGTCCGCAACATGACGACCGCCTGGCCGAAGGCCTTTGCAATCGTCGGGTCGGTCGATTTGGAGCCGACGGGCCGGCCCCTGGGGATGACTTTTTTGCTTGCTATTGCCATCCCACAAGGGTTGCTTTACGTATGCATAAAAACCACACTTAATTAAATACATAGATGATAGAGTCGGTGCAAATACTGGCCGGCCGGAGATTCAGTCACCGGGACCGCTGCGGAAACTTCCCTCACCACCCATCACTGATGACCCCATCCATCTGGACTGACCTGAAAATCTCTGTGGCCCTTCTGTTGATGGGCTTGCTGATGAATGGCGCCGCACTGGCGCAGGCCGCTCAGATGCCGCACAAGACGTCCGCACGCTTCGCAACACCTCACCACGTCGCGGCCGCCGTGTCGGCAGGCGCGTCCCAGCGCGACCTCGAGGCCCGAGCGGCAGCAGCCGCACAGAAGGACACGGACCCGCACCTCAACGGATCGGTCCGGGACGCTCCGCTGGTCAGTTCAACGAAATAGTTCGCCACCCCGCCCCCACTTGTTCAACCACTGTGGGAGCACGTCCGTGATCGCATCGATTCTTCTCATCGCCTACGCCGCCGCGTCCGTCGCGCTGGCCTTCTGGATCCGCCGCGCGGTCAAACTGCGGCTGGACTGGTCCGACCCGCGCATGCGGTCGCCCGTCTTTTCGGGGCATGTGCGCAGCACCGGTGGCGCAGGGGCCCTCGGGGCCGCTGACGCAGCCAGCACGGCGGTGCTGAGTTCCGCCTCTCCGAACGCGGTCATGCTGTTCGTGATCGTCGTCGCTGGCCTCATCGGCGGCGTCGTCGGCGCTGGTGTGTTGCCCGCCCTGGTGGGCGGCATCGGGCAGCCCGGGTGGGCGGGCATGGTGGCGTTGGTCGTCGCGATGCTCGCATGGACCTGGATCGGCGGCTGCCTTGCGCTGCCCGTGTTGGCCCTGGTCTTCAGCTTGGCGCCCATCCTGGCCGGCCTGGCGGTGATCGGGTTCATCGGCCTGATGCTCGGACAGACGTTCGGCTCCGGGCACCCCGGCCTTCTCTCGGCCACAGGAACCTGGCAAACGGGCTTCGGAGCGCGGATGGAATACAACCTGTGCGCAGCGGGGACCTCGCTCATCGTGCTGGGCAATCCGCGGGAAATCGCGCAGCGGTGCAAACAGAAAGTCGTCGGCCCTCACCCTGTTGAAGGCCGATTCGCCGGCGTCTACAGTTGCCGGCCGGGTCAGCGCGTGGCCGCCATCGTGGATGTTCGCCCCTTCGGCCCCTTCAAGGACGGACTGAAGGATGCCGAGTTCAGTTTCGGTGATCGGCCGGAGGCCGCGTTTCCGAACGGATCGTTCGCGGGCTTCGTCCGCCCCAGCGGTGCGACAGGCGAGTTTCGATCCGACGAACTTAAGTGGACGCAGAAGCCCACGCAAGGCTGGGGAAAGCCGGATGAACTGGCCATTACTGCGCTGCCGTCTGGCGGCATCAGCGTGCGGCTGATGAACACGCCCTGCGCCGTGCTACAGGCCAAGCGCTGCGAGCCCGCCGAGCCGGGCCGCGTGCCCACCTGCGAGCGAGAATTCGCGCAGCTGGCCATCAAGCTCTACAAGCCCGGCACGTTCAAGGAACTGAGCCAGATGATCGCCGACCAGGAAGCCCGGCAGACGGCCGGCCGCTGAATCGCTCGGCTCGCGGGCAGAAGCCAGCCTCTTCCCGGTACCGCACCGCGATGGTGGCAACGGCATCCGGGCCAGGTCGGTGACACACTGACCAGCGCGGATCGCCGCCCGATGTCAGACGGTGCCGCGCGGTTCGCGCGGTGTGGGGGCAACCTCTTCACCGTCACGGTCACTGGCGTGCTCATCGTCTTTGGCAACGGCCTTGCGCGCGGCCTCCCGCAGTTGTGCGATCTCGGACAGCTGGACCAGGCAACGCGCTTCCAGGGCTGACCCCGCGGTGGACAGCTTCAAGATATCCTGCTGCAGCGCGCGCTCCGTGGCCAGCGCCTTCTCCTGTTGTTCCTGCAGACGCTGCAACTGGGCTTCGAGCTTGGTCTCACGCAAAGCGGCCTGGCACGCCCGGTCGAAATGTGCCTCGGCCCGCTCTTCTGCCACGGCGGCGATCTGCCTGGCCTCGGCCACCTGGTGGGCACTGCTCTTCGCCGTTTGCCGGGCTGCCTCCAGCTCTTCCTTCAGACCCGGCACCTGCGCCAGGTCAATCGACTTCCGCACCAGCTCCTGACGAAGCTCTTCCGCCTGGGCTCGTTCGGACGCGGCACGTTTATTGGCCTCATCGATCGCCGCAGCGTACTCCGCTTTCAGCTTTTCCAGCGCCCCGGCCCGCTCCGCCAGCTGCCCCTGCTGCTGCTGCACTTGGGTCTGCGCCGTGCTCAGCTCACCCTCTCGTTCGGCCAGCCGATCTGCCATCCCCTCGAGTTCGGCGGCCAGTTGAGCCACTGTTTCTTCCGCATCTGCAGCGCGCATGTTGGCGTCATTGGACGCCTGATTCGAGATCGCCACGTACTGGGCGCGGAACCGCTGGATGATGACGGGGTCGAGGGGGATATCGTCAGCAGCGCACGCCGCGCAAAGCTCCCTCCAATGCTGCACCCCCCGCAACACGGTGGTGTAGGAGCCGCCGCCCATCCGCTCGCGAACGGAACGGGTGGAGGGCTTCAGCCCCTCCTTCACCATGGCATCGCAGACGGCAGCAACGGCCGCGTCAGCTGCAGCGACCGCGTCGGTCAGGTCAAGTTTCATCATGATTTCATTCCTTCATTTCTTCGGTTGGTAACAGGTAGCGTTACGGTGCGTTATCGCGCGTAGCGTTACGCAGCGTTATCAGGTGGGTGTTACGGGCAGCGCCGATGGCGACGGCTCGGTGCCCCACCATGTCGGGGTGATGTGCACAGGTGGCCCGGGTGGCACAGCCATGTGCTCGGGGCCCAGATGCGCCGGCCAGGCTTGCAGGTGTTGCCCGGGCAATAGCTCGACCTGGGGATGCAGGATGTTGATGCCGGAGAAGCAGGCTGCACCCCCCTTCGCACCGTGCCGGTAGACCTCCAGCGCGCGTTCCCGGTGTCCGATCAGGACCGCATTGACACCGTTGAACCCACCCAGCCCAGCCGGGTAGCCGATCGACGGGCGATGGTCCTCAAAGGCCTTCATGAAATCGCGTCGAGCGAATGAGACGCTGCCTGGATCTCGGACCAGCCGAATCACCGAATGCCACCCCCCGATGACCTCGATGGAAAAGTGGATGGCGGCGTGCTCGAAGACAACAAAGAAGTTGCGGCCCGCACACGCCAGGGCTGCCTCCCTGACCATCAACCACGCACCCGAGATGCCGCCGAATCGAGAGCGGTCCAGCTCCTGGCGAATGGCGGCCATGCTGGGCGCGAAGGGCGAGGTCAAGGCATGGTTGTCGAACGCCTCACGGAGCTCGAAGGGCTGACAGACAGCGAAGGCCTCGTACCACTTCGCCATCTCCAGAGCACCGACCTCCTTCCCGGTGCGCTCCGCAACCTCGCACAGGCATTCGGTCACCACACGCACGACCGATGGCGACGGTTTGACGGTCACGCGGTTCATGCTGCGCTCCCTTCGATCGTCAGCACCAATGGCGCTTCGGCATCGATCACGTCGGCGTCGTACCGTGCTGCCACGGCCGCTGCGACTTCTGCTGTGCGCTGGGCCGCAGGCTTGAGCATGCTGATCTGCGGAGCACCGCCTGTGCGAGCCCCGCTGGCCAAAGCAAGGACGCGGTCGGCACTGCAGCAGATGACCGCGATCGTGTCCTGCCTGCGGGTGCTCTTGGCGGTGCGACCTTGATAGAAGTCATCCTGCGCGGCGAAGTCAATGGCCTTGCACATCGACGCCGGGCTAACGCCTTCATCCAGTCTGGCTTGGATGACACGTTTGCGGGACTCAATAAGAAGCTCATCGGGCCGCCTGGTTGCCTGCTTCCAATGCTCGAAGATCATCACCACAGGATCCACGTCGCCTACCGATTGCTTGTCCTCCTTTGTGCCTGTGCCCTGATTGACATGAGACGAAGAAGCATCTGCAACAGAGGGGAGCAGAGAGCGATCTGACGATGTGCTTCTGTCCCTCTCCCTCTCATATGTGTGTTCATCTAACTTATGTTTTGATTCTTCGGTACTCTCATATGGCTGAGCCGTGGCCGAGCCATGGCTCACCGCCGACGGGACGCCAACATTGGCGGCGGCCTGCCTGCGGGCAACGCCGACCAGCGCGCGCTCGCGTTGCTTCTCCGAACTGCGGTCGGTCTTCTGTTTGCTGTCCCAAGCCTGCAGAGCCCACCCGCCGAACTCAAGGTGGTGCCAGCGGCCATCGCTGGCCAGATACCAGTCGCCCTCCAAGACTTCGGGGCGAATGAGCACCCAGCCCGCGACGTCTCGACCAAAGCCCGCCATCGCCGCCAACTGGGTGTCGTTATCAGGCAGCGTCATGGCGGGCTGTTGCCGCCAGGCCTGGGCCATCAGCAGCACCAGGGCCCGGAACGGCTCCGGGTTGGCGGCCAGCGCGAGCAGGTGCCCGGTGAAGTAGTCCATGCGGACAGGCGCCCATGGGTACGTGGCCAGATTGACTTGCGCAGGAACCAGCGGCTCGTCTTGCTCCGCGGCCGGCCCGCTTGCCGCGCTTGTTTCTGATTTACTCAGTCTCATCGGTTCCCAAATATGTGTTGGCCTGAATCGGCCGTAACTTTGATGGGAATGAAATGGGTACTCTGGTTCAGGGCGCCCATTTCAAATCCCGCGAAAGAGACGAATGGCAGGAACCCCGGGCCACCGAAAACAACGGCAAACCCCACGATGGTGAGGAACACGGATTTCAAACATTCGCCATCGAAACGCCTTCTTCTTCGGCGATCGATGGAGAAAGTTTGCCGGATATGACGCCAATTGGCACGCCGGCCAATTTGGCGAAAGTTACATCTGAAAATTCAGGCTCGGCAATAGTTTTTGAACCACTCGATAAACCATCGATTCACATCATGACGTGAATAACATGTCAAATCAAACGTCTAAACGTTTAATAACTTGCCCGCCAAATAAGCCGCTTGGCGCCTTGCAACAAATGAAACAAAATGCAACCAAAGAAAAAGAAGCAAAACGGCCGCAAGACGTTTGTTGATGAGCGAAGCGCCCGCCCGTCCCTCGGCCCACAGCGTCGCGGCACGCCGTCTGACCGAGCGGCGCAGCGTCGCCACGACTCCTGCCGGCGGTCGACTCAGCGCCTCCGGCACGCGTTGCATAAAAACATCAACTCAGCGGAAGCTGGCACGCGGATTTCTTGACCCAAGGTGCGATGTATCCAGATACTGACGACGTCCCTGAGCGAAAAAGAGTCTGATGCGGCGTATGGGTGCACGGGATCGCAGCAGGCAGTGAAGGGACTTCATAAAGTGCACTGACGACATCAGAGGTAGCCCTCTGATCCACGACGGAGCCCAAGAACAAGTTCTCTTGGGGCGGTGGACGGTCGGACATCAGTAGATCCGGTTCGTATCCCCCAATTCTGGGTAAGGGGATCAGGAGCGCAAAGTTGCGACGAACGGTGACCCGGTTCTTTCCCCCTCGGGGAAATCGAACCTTGGATCACCATGCACGATTGCCAGAAATCCGGCAGCCTCACCGGCTATGCCCTCACCGTCCTACAGTTCCCCGTCTGCGAATCGTGCGACAACTCGGTGCCCGAGTCACCTCGCCAGGGTTTCATCGCGCCTGAGAAAACACGTGCTGAAAACCTTCAGGCCGAGGTGGAGCGTCGCCTCGAATGGACGCTGAGCCAGCTGCTCGACCATACAGCCGGTGGCGTCGATCACAACACCGAGGCCCAGTTCAACCTGCTCGCACAGTTCCACGGTCAACTTCTGCTGCTGGACGAAAAGGCGCGCGAAGTCGGGGGCCCTGACCACCAGGAAAAGCTGTTCGCACGCGCAGCCGTCACCTTCACGCTGATGAACGCAGCGCTGCCGGAGGTGGCACTGTGAACACCGCATTCGCACTCATGGCCGTCTTTGATGGCCCCACCGTGTCGCTGGATCGCATCTGCGTCGACTACCTCGGGCTCAGCCGGCAGGAGGCCATGCGGCAGGCGGCACAAGGCGAATTGCCCCTTCCGGTATTCCGGCTCAACAAGTCCCAGAAGGCGCCCTACGTCATCCATGTCGGCGACCTGGCGAAGCTGATCGACAAGGCTCGGGAACAGGCTGAGGATACGTGGAAACGATGCCAGGTGTGAGTGGGGCGATGGCTGTCCATAGTGGTGCCGCGCTAATGGCTATGCCTACAAACCGAGTGTCCATCGGTATACACGCTCTGGCGCCACCGTGAACAACGCGAGGCCAGCTACGGTTTCCTCGCGGCCGACGATAAGCATTAACAGCGCGTTGCTGTTCAGTTGAGATCGCGCCAGAAGCAATTGCATCGCATCGTCGTCCAATCCCGACGCGCCAGGTAGGTCCTCGGCATGCGTGTGCCATTCGCCGAGGTACAGCAGGCCTGCCTGCGACTGTTCTTGGATGGCGCGCTGTGCTGCAGCGGGACCTGATCGGTATCGATAGCGCGAGCGTTCATCGCCGGCGTATGGGCCAGTTGCCTTGGTGACGTCTATGAGTTCCGCCGTTATGGTGCCGAACAGCTGACCGCCTGCTTCGGTCGCCCTCGATGAAAGCTGCCGAAGCCCACGCACGTGCGACAAGACTTCGGAGCACAGCCGAACTCGCTGATCGACGTCCGCAATGTGCCCGATTGCCGGAGGTACCACGACGCGCGCGCGGCGAAACAAGTTCACCACGAAAACTGCCGCATGGCGTTGACTTCAGTGAAGCCTTCGCGGGCGAAGCCGCCGTGCGCTACCACTGCCTCCCTATCGCCGAACCAGACGCGCCGGCATGACATAGGAACCCGGCCCAGAAGCGCGTCTAAGGCGAGCTTCGCGGCCATGGCAATCGACGTCTGAAGGTCGACCGCGCCGTGAGGTTGGAACACATTGCCGCAACCTGCTTCGACGATCAAGCCGCCGGTGCCGGAGGGCCAATCCGTCAGCCGAAATGCGGGCCTTTCGCCATCGAACCGAGTCATCAAATCATCCTTCCCGAACAACAGCACCGCATGACCGACGAGCGCGTATGCCTCCACCCAAGTGCTGAGATATGCCGGAGGGTGCGCAAGTGTTTGCCGCCAGGCGTTGACAGCAGCCTCTCCCTCGATGTCGAGCCCTGCCGTCACGATCACGTCCATTCCAGCGAGCCGATCCAGCTCCGCAGGTTGGAGACGCTCGAACTTCGACGTGAACGTCGACCCAATCTTCAGGTGCGGCAGCCGCCGCCGCAGCTCGGTCGCCACGCCCTTGGCCTTGTTCCAACCGAGGTAGGAAATTCCAAGTAGGTGGCGGCCCACGTTGGCGGACATCAGGTCATCGCTATCGACTAAGCTCAGCTCGCCGACACCGGCCTTGGCGAGTAACTCAGCGACCTCAGAGCCGACAGAGCCGCAGCCAATCACCGCCACCTTGCAGGCCTGCAGTGGAGCCTGCTCGGTGGAATGGCCTCGGCCGTGGATCCACGGAGCATCAACCCGGCTGACCACCACGCGCTCAACGCGCTGTTGCGCCATGGCACGCTTGATGTGCTCGAGGGGCACCTGGTTCCAACTGCGGAAGCCGTTCTTGATCTTGTCGCTCTTGGCCCCGGCGGCCAGCACCGCCGCGAAAACGGGCCCAGTGACCGTCGTGGCCTCGAACAGGAACAACGACCTTCGTCCGGGCAGCAGTGTTGCGCGCACGGCGTCCTCGGGCAGGCCCTTGACGGTATCGCCGACGGTCTTTGGAAACTCGGCTGGAGCCCAAGGCTTCTTGAGCCGCACGAGCAGACCCGGCAGGAGGTCACGGTCGCCAATCGGCGAACCCGCGCTGTTGAGCCATACCTTGACTTCTGCCTTGGTGTCTGCGACCACCAGCCTCGACAACCGGTTGTCCAGATGAAAGAAGACTTGGCGGGATTTGCCACCTGGCTTGACAAGGCTGACCACGCGCAGGCTGTCTTGCGACCGAGTCGCCTGCTGTGCCCAGTACGCGCCGAACTCCCGTTCGAACTCCGCCGAGCACTTGTGCTCGGGATAATTCAGTAGTTCCAGCGCGTCGCCGAGGTGGAGACGAATACGATCGGCAGCAGGTGCTGCCACCGACGTTGGCCGCAGGCACAAAAGACCTTTGGGCTCGACATGAGGCCACCGAAAGTCGCTGCCCATGCCCGGCGCAAGTATCCGCGGCTGGGAATTTGGGAACGCTGCATCGATGACCACGAGGAAGTGATCCACCCCCGCCGGTCGGATCTCGCCTTCCGCGACCTCCACGCGCCAACCGCTATCAAAAGCATGGGGCGACTGCTGATGCAACTCCTCGGTGGTCAGGCGCCGCCATCGACCGGCACGCTGGCTTTGTATCTCAGCCTCGATGGCGGTGATTACCTCATGCGATGCCATCAGCCGAAGCGCCCCCCACCATCGTCGCGCCGCGCGGTTTCGACCTTCGTCACCTCCATAACCGAGCCGCCGGCAGCCGCCTTCTTGGACGCATCCGGATCAGGCTGGTCGGAGAAGAACGTCGTGTCAAAGACGTCATCCCATGCCTGGCGAGCCTGAGCGCGGGTGCAATCGTCCTTGTCGAGCGCTGCGAGCGTGTCCAGCGCCGCCTTCAAGCAGGTACGGAAGTGCGTCACCTGCTCATCACCACTCTCCGCCAGGTTCTTGTCCACGACGGGGTGGGCGACCTGCGTGGACCAGACCAGCGCAGCGTTGATCTTCTTCCAGGTCTCGCGCAGCGACGTGTCATCGCGGTCGGCGCTGGCCACGAAATGGTCAACGACCAGCTTGGTGATGGTGATGCCGCTGGTGGTCTTCGCCTTCCAGTCAGCGCGTCGCGCAAATTTCTTGGTCAGCTTGGTGACGCGTCGCAGCTGGCTGCCGTCCGCTTGGCCTTCGTTCAGTTCGCTGTCGTTCTCGTTGAGCTCCTTGACCTTGTTGTTGAACCAACGCGTCACGGCTCGAGCGTCCGAGATGACCCACGCATCGCCGCTGGCCAGTTCGTACCGCTCGGTTTCGTTACCCTGCCAGTCCTTTACGATCATGACCCGGTACACGGGCACGTCAATGTGATAGCCCGCGGCGTACGCTTGGCGAACGCAGTTGCTTTTCACCTCGGCCTCCTGTTTGAAGCGGCCGTCCCACTTGAGGGCGTCACACACCCGCTGGCGGGCGACCAGCGGCGACAGGTCCAGGCCGTCGTCGTCCTTCAGATCGTCATGTCGGAAATACGCCCCGTCGTCGATGTCGTAGTCGTTCTCTGGGTCTTGCACCATGGTGCGCATTTGATAGGAACCCTGCGAACGGACCTCCCGGGGCTGAGGCTTCTCGGCGGTGTCGAGCCCGTTCTCGAGCCTAGTGCGGCCTGCATCGCGGCGCGTACGCATGTCCCGCTGTTGATTCAGGGATAGGGTGACCTCGTCACGGTGGTACGCCGTCATCTCGGCGTTGCAGTTGATGTCAGCCATAGCTCCTCCTTTTCTATATGTGTGGCTGGGACTCGGAAAGCGCGGCTCGGAAGGCCAGCAAGTGCGGGTTATGCGCTTGGCCTGCCCATGCGTAGTCGACGTCGGAAATGGCCTGACGCGCGAGCGCGTTGAGTAGCTTCGGGCGAGCGTCGTCCATGTTGGACAACAGCTCTTGCAACGCCTTGGACGGGCATTGGGCAGGGAGGCGATACGCGAAGCTGCCATCGTGACGCAGCTCTGCAACCTTGTTAGTGAGGTAGCCGTAGCCCACGGCTTGAGCGTTCATACCCGCTTCGATAGCCTTCAGGCCGAACTTCCAGCCTGGCGCGGCCCGGTAGCGACCTCTGGCGGTGACTTCTTCGCCGCCTTGGGCAGGCAGGGTGCCAAGCATGAAGAGCTGGATCGGGCGTTCCTCCTTGCGGTCATGGAGGATCTCGACCGCTTCCATCATGCCGACTAAGCCAGGGTTGTTAGCCCAGAGACCACCGTCAACGTAGGTGGCCGTAGTTGCGCCATCGCCGCCCGGTTCGTCCAGTTGAGCCATCGAGCGCAGGATGGGAGCTGCCGTACTGGCCATGCAGACATCGACCAGCGTGCGGGTGTCGTCGCGGCCATTCAAACGATTCAGGTGCTTGGTTTTGAAGACCACCGCCGCGTGGCGGTTGAGGTCGAGGGTCGGGATAGCCAAGGCAATCTTGCGGGTCTCGTATACCTCACCGACGGTAGTAGTACCCAACTTAGTGCGGAGCGCCTCGCGCAAGGCAACTTCACCCTTGCGCAGTCCGAAACCGAAATTGCGAATCACGAAGTTCCCGATGACGGGCGTCGACCGTAGCTTCTGATAGGGAAAGATCTTTCCACCGTATTCGGCGTAAAGGTCCTGCACCGCCTGCAGTGGGATGCCTTTGGCCAGGGCGCTGGCGACAATGCCGCCGGTGCTAGTACCAACAATCAGGTCGAACGCCTTGCCGATGTCCAGCGAAGCATTTGCGCACCCGGCCTGCTTGGCCACACGCCCCGCAAAGGTTGCAAGGTACGCTGCCTGATAGACCCCACGCATGCCGCCGCCGTCCAGGCATAGTACCCGGAAGGGTTTAGTTGATTTACTTGCCGATATCTCCATCTGGAGACTATTGGGGCGGCCAAACAAATTTCAAGTGCAACGGGCGCAACGGCCAACCATGCGGACGGCGACTATTGCCGCAGACTGGTCGCTACTCATCCGGAAGGATTGAAAAGATTCATTGAGGCCACCCTCCCAACCGACACCACATGACAGCCATCGTTGAGTGCCAGCATTGACGCCGGCATACAGCCACCAGCGACTGCGCCAAACGGCGATTTGCAGACCGCAGAAAGAAGCTCGGTTCCGCCCGAGGACTCAGCTTGTGACGCCTACATAGCGATCTCGGCGCTCAGTCCGGTCAGGTAATCTAACTTGCTCGTTCGGTGCCATTCGATGCAGAACCCGGCGCGATGACACAACTCGGTGTGGACCACCAGCATGGTACGGCCATTGCCATCCAGAAACGGATGGCCATAGTCGACGTCTGGAAATCCTTGAACGGATCAAACACCCTGCTTTCGCTCCCGCAGGTAGTTCACGAGCAACGTCGCCATGTCGTCCTTGGTCAGCTTGCCGGCACGCTTGAGGGCGACCAGCAGATCCTGCACCGGGCCGGAACGCACGTCGTCTCCGGCCAAGCTGGTTACGGTCTCGGCCCATTGATCGGCGGCCGTCGGCTCATACCGGACCCCGTGAAAGGCCGCAAGCCCTCGCACATAGCTGCCCACATCGGCGGTCGGGAAAGGGGCTGTGTCACTCAGCTTCTTTCTGGTTGCCGTGAAGGCCCTGCGATTGCGATCATTGACGTAATGCACGGCGCCATGGCCCAGAGCCAGCTTGCGCGAAACACGACGGTCGCCCGTATCCAGCACCAGCGTGCCATCACCGCCGTCGATCACCTTTGCCTTGAGCTTGTGCGCCACCTCGCGCCCCAGTGTCTCGGCATCCACCACCGGCGTTACCTCGTGCGTGGATTCGTCCCGACGGGCCTTGGCATAGACGCCTGCGCCCAGGCGAAGCAACTCCCCGTCGCGCTGAAGCGTCTTCAGGGCTCGCGAAACCTGCGATGCGCTGCCCAGGGGCGCGAGCTCGGCGCGCAGCACGACATGACCAGATCGACGTCGAATCGACTGACGCATGCGGTCGGCGAGCCTCATCGTGGAACCCATGCACCTGTCTTGTTGGTTGAGTGGCCTCGGTCTGACCCGACGAATGCCCACGCTCGCGGCTGGCAATCAAGGGATCGATGCCCTGTAGCCAGCCTGACTCAGGGAATCGCCGACATGGGCAGAAACATCGGCGAAGGCGCCGGGCTCTTGTCGCCCTCCAGCGGCACAAAGCCCAGCTTCTGATAGAAACCGAACGCCCCCGCGTCGGCATCCAGGTACAAGCCGTAACTCCCTATGCTCTGCGCCCCCACCTTCACGATGTCCAGCGCATGGTTCATGAGCTGCAAGCCAAGACCCTGGCCTGCATCGGCATGGTGAACCCCGAGCATGATCAAGCGGACACAGGGAATGGTTTTGGGGAGACCGCCACGCTGCAGGGCGCCCAGCGCCGACAGTGCAATGGTGTGGCTGGCGATCGTGAAGAAGCCGGCGAATCGCTGCGTGGCCCCATCCTCCTCCAGCAGCGCGTAGGCCACGCTCAAGCCCTGTTTGACCTGCTTCTTGAGCGAGTCCTTGACGAACTTGTTGATGACGGCGTGCTGGCAATCGAACTGGTTGTAGCCCCCATACTTCGCCCCCGGATCGAAGCGAGTGATGAAAAAACTCATTCACGCACTTTCAAGCGGGGCGTGCGGCGCAGTTCCTTCATGGCCTCGGTCGGAGCAACCGGCGTCTGCAGCACGCTGGCCAACTGCGCCTGCCCCTGCACCGAGAGCTGGATGGAGGTGTGGTCGAGCAAGATCGCACGAGCCTTTTCCATGGCGGTCGACAGCATGAAGGACGACAGGTCCATGCCGCCCAGGACGGCGGCCTTGCTCAGCAGCTCCTTGGCTTCCTTGGTGGTCTTGAGCTCCATGCGAGCATCTTTGAGTGCGAGCGCGCCCATGTCGGTTCTCCTAGTACAAGCCTCAAATCATACGGATATAAGCCGTACAGTCAAGTCAGCCATGGGCATGCTGGACTGGCATCCCCGCCGACGCCTCAGGCGCTGACGACGTTCTGGAAAGTGCAACTCGGCCCCGAACTCAAGCGCTTTCCCGCACTTACAGTGCAACGAAAATGCAACGACCCCAAAACAATCGCTGCAACACGTTGATTCAACGATGATTTTTTAAGACACCGTCCAATCCATCATCGGCGCGACCGACAGGCGCCAGGGGCTCAGTGGCACGGATTGGGCAGCAGGCGGGTTCAAGGGCAGGCAGCAAATGCGGCGCCAGTCCGGCGGCAGGCGCCGGCAGGCACATCGGGACAGGATGAAACGGACCAGGGCCGCGCCCTGGCGGGGGGCGAGCGACTCAGCGCATGGCCCGCAGCGCGGCGGCCTGGGCCGCGGCAGCGCGGGCTTCGGGCTCGCGGCCTTGGGCTCGGTGCAACTCGGCCAGCTCGTCCAACACGTACGGGTCGGGCGTGCCGGCGGCCGTATTGTCTGCTGCCAGACGCTGCTGCAGCTGCAAGGCCTCGTCCAGCCGGCCCAGGCTGCGCAGCGGCTGGCGAAAGTCCCACAGGGCGTTCAGGTCGACGGCATGCGACAGCGTGCCGGTCAGCAACAGGCCGGCCAAGGCCAGGCTTGCCGCAGCCGCTGCCGGCACCCGTCTGCCGGGCCTTGCCACGCGGGCCTCAGGCCGCGGCGCGCTCGGCATTGGTGGCAATCAGCGCAGCGATGCGCGGCAGCAGCGCCAGTGGCAGGTCGTGGCCCATGCCGTCGATCAGCTCGAGCCGCGCGCCGTGGATCTTGCGCGCCAGATCGTGCCCGCCCGCCGGTGGCACCAGCGGATCGGCAGCGCCGTGGATCACCTGGGTCGGCTGGTGGATCTGGCCCAGCAGCGGCGAGCGGTCGCCATCGGCGGCCACGGCCACCAGCTGGCGGGCGGTGCCGGCGGGGTGCCAGGCGCGTTGCACCGCGGCTTGCATGCGCTCGCGCACGCGGGCCGGATCGTCGCGCCAGTCGGGGCTGCCAATCAGCCCGAACAGGCTGCTGAGGTGCGCCACCACGTCGGGCAGGCTGTTGCTGCGCGGCCGGCGCAGCAGGGCCTGGCGCACCGTCCAGCCCGGCTGCGGCAGGCGCCAGTGGCCGCTGGTGGTCATGATCAGTGCCAGGCTCTTCACCCGCGCGGGGTGCCGCGCCGCCACATGCTGGGCGATCATGCCGCCCATCGAGGCGCCGCACACATGCGCCCGCTCGATGCCCAGCGCGTCGAGCACGCCCACGCTGTCGTCGGCCATGTCGCGCAGCCGGTAGGGCGACGGCACATGCAGCTGCAGCGTGTGGCGCAGCGCGGCACGCCACAGGCTGGGCATGCCGGCCTCGTCAAAGCGCTGGCTGAGGCCGGCGTCGCGGTTGTCGAAGCGGATCACGCGGTAGCCGCGCCCCGCCAGATCGGCCACCAGCTCGTCGGGCCAGCCGGTGAGCTGCATGCCCAGGCCCATGATCAACAGCAGCGGCTCGCCGCCGGGCGGGCCCTGGATGTCGACTTCGATGGCGATGCCGTTGGCGCTGATCCTCATGCCCTGCCCTGCGATGGTTTGCCTGCGATGCAGGCGCCATCATCGCAGGCCGGCCGGCTTGGCCCGCTTGCGTGCTGCCACGGCCTTGGGGGCCGGGCCCGGCGGCGGTGTCGCAGCAGCCTTGGGCCGCCGCGCTGCCGCCACACCTTGCAGGGCGCCACGCACCGCGCCCTGGGTCACCGCCCCCACCGCCGACTTGACCACGCCGCCCACGCGCTGCATCACGCCGTCGGCCACGCTGCCCACCATCTGGCTGGCCACCTGACTGACCACCTGGCCGGCCATCTTGCGGCCGCTGCGGGCCAGCTCGGGCAGGCTGGCGGCGGCACCGCTGGCGCGGCGGCGAGGGGCCAGCAGCGGAAGCTCGTCAAAGGCCGACTGGATGGCTTCGGCCAGCCGGCGCAGATCGGGTGCGGCCGCGGCATCGGCCACCAGGCCGAAATCCATCTGCGTGTCGTAGCTCTCGACCGTGATGTTCAGCGCCAGGCCATGGGCCACGATCGACGTGGGCCAGTTGCTGAGCATGCGCGCGCCCGCCAGGTACAGCGGCACCGGCGGGCCGGGCACGTTGCTGATCACCACATTGGCCAGCTGGGGCAACCGCTCGGCCACCCGCGCCTTGCCGTACAGCGCGGTCAGGGCCTCCATCAGCCAGGGCACGCCGATCGACGGAAAGTCGGTCGGAAGAACGCTCTTCAGGCTGCCCATGGTGGCCTTCATGGCGGTGGTGGCGGCCTTGATGTGGGCCAGGCGGCGGCGCGGGTCGGACAGGTGCGTGCCCAGGCTCACCTGGCTCATCGAGGCCTGGTTGTCGGGCGAGGCGTCGCCCTTCTCGCGCAGCGTGACCGGCACCGCGGCGATCAGGCTCTTGCGCGGCAGCGCATCGTGCTGGGCCAGGTAGCGCCGCAGCGCGGTGCTGCACAGGTACAGCACCAGGTCGTTGAGCGTGACGCCCTGGGCGTGCGCCACCTCCTTGAGCGTGGACAGCGGCAGGCTCAGGCCGGCAAAGCTGCGGCCGGTGCCCACGTTGACGTTGAACAGCGTGCGCGGCGCCAGCGACAGGTTGCCGATGGCGCTGCCGCGGCCATCGCCCAGCAAGGCCGTGTGCCGCAGCGCGTCGCCGGCCGCGCCGGCCAGGGTGCCCACGGTGCCGGGCAGGCCCTTGACGATGCGCAGCACCTGCGCCGCCTCGTTGGCCAGCGCACTGCGCAGCATGGTGGCCGAGCCCAGCTCGAACACCTTGCGGCGCTGGCTGGGCCGCAGCTCGAGCTTGCGCCCCTCGGGATGCAGGTCCATCAGGACACCGGCCAGCGCCACCGCGGCCTGGCCGTCCACCGCCGCGTGGTGCAGCTGGGTGTAGACGCCGACGCGGCGCTCGCCCCGCGGACCGGGCGGCAGCCCCTCGATGACATGCATGCGCCACAGCGGGCGGGTGCGGTCCAGCCGCAGCGCATGCAGCTCGCCCACCCGTTTCTCGAAGGCGGCCATCGTGGCGGCCGGGTCGGTGCTGCGGGCCTGGCCGCGCGCACGTGCCTCGGGCAGCTTCAGCTCGACGACATGCCAGCTCAGGTCGGGCTCGGCATCCACCCAGGCGGGATTGGCCAGGTTCAGCGGCATCCACCACAGGCGCCGGCGCAGCACCGGGGCCAGCGGCAGGCGCTCGGCCAGGTGCTGACGCAAGCGCGTGACGTACTTGCCCCGCGTGCCCGGCGGCAGCTCGAACACATGGGCCGAGCCCACATGCATCGGCATGGCCTCGGTTTCAAGGAACAGAAAGGTCGCGTCCAGGCCGCTGAGCTGTTTCATGCCGGCATCCTAGGTTGCGGGCCGGCCGCGTCGGCACGGTGTTGTCCCGGAGCCAGCGGCCGCGCTTGATGTGCGTCAGGCGATCCGCCGCACCAGGCGCCTGCGCTGACGCCTGCCTCAGCCCCCCCTCCGGGGCGGTGGTGGCGCATCACGACAGGCCTGTCACATGGCGTCATGCAGCGACACGGCGGCCGCGCGGGGCGCAGACCACAATGCCCTGGCCCCCCACCTTCCACCCCCACCTTCGACCCCGCATGACCACCCTGCCCTTGCCCCAGCAGCGCCGCCTTGCCACCTGGTGGCACCGTGCAAGGGGGTGGCTGCGGCGGGGCAACGCGCCGCGGCTGAGGCTCGGCCTGCGATTCCTGGGCCTGCTGTGCCTGGGCC
The DNA here is from genome assembly GCF_025290835.2 of Aquabacterium sp. OR-4. Classification (NCBI taxonomy): domain Bacteria; kingdom Pseudomonadati; phylum Pseudomonadota; class Betaproteobacteria; order Burkholderiales; family Sphaerotilaceae; genus Pseudaquabacterium; species Pseudaquabacterium prasiolae. The sequence goes on from NZ_JAOCQD020000001.1 coordinate 1,400,180, forward strand.
TGCCCGGCGCCCCAGCGCTGGCCGCCAACCCGTCGCAGGCGGCGGCTGCCAACCCGGCGCAAGCGGCGGGTGCCGACTCCGCGTTCAGCGCCGGCCCGGGCAGCCACCGCGCCAGCCTGCCCCATGGCGGCACCACCCGCCTGTACCGCGTGCATGTGCCGGCCAGCTACGACCCGCAGCGGCCGCTGCCGCTGGTGGTGTCGATGCACGGCGGCGGCGGCAGCATGGACATCCAGGCCGATGAGCGCTACTACGGCTGGATCAGCGCCGCCGAGCGGCACGGCTTCATCGTGGTGTTTCCCAATGGCTACAGCCGCTTTCGGGGCGGTCACCTGGCCACCTGGAACGCCGGGCGCTGCTGCGGCGCTGCGCGCGACCAGGGCAGCGACGACGTGGGCTTCATCGCCGCGCTGATCGACAGCCTGCGCGGCCAGTGGGCGATCGACGAGCGCCGCGTGTTCGCCACCGGCATGTCCAACGGCGGCATGATGGCCTACCGCCTGGCCTGCGAGCTGCCGCAGCGCTTTCTGGCCATCGCCGCAGTGGCCGGCACCGACAACACGCACCAGTGCACGCCGGCGCAGGCGGTGTCGGTGCTGCACATCCACGCCCGCGACGACGAGCGCGTGCTGTACGACGGCGGCGCCGGCAAGCCCTCGCGCCAGGAAACCGACTACAGCTCGGTGGCCGACACGGTGGCGCGCTGGTCACAGCGCAACGGCTGCCCGGCCGCGGCGCCCCAGACCGTGCTGAAAACCGATGGCGCGCTGTGCGAGCAGCGCGCGCCCTGCCGCGACGGCAGCGCCGTGCAATGGTGCAGCACCGACGGCGGCGGCCACTCCTGGCCCGGCGGCACCAAGCCGCGCGGCCGCAGCACGAACGCCACCGCGCTGGATGCCACCGAGGAGATCTGGCGCTTCTTTGCGCGCCAGGCGCCGCGCTGAAGCGGCGGGTGGTCAGCAAACAGCAGACAGCAAACAGCAGACAGCAGACAGCAAACAGCAAACAGCAGGCAGCCGTCAGCAGCCCTGGGTGCCCCCTGGGTGGAGGCCGGGGCGAAGCGCCGGGGGCGCACCTTTCAACCGGCCGGCTGGATCAAGTCCCAGCGGTTGCCCCAGGGGTCTTCGAACACAGCCACCGTGCCATAGGGCTCATGGCGGGGCGGCTCGGCAAAGCGCGCGCCATGGGCCTGCAGGCGCGCGGCGTCGCGCGCAAAGTCGTCGGTGTGCAAGAACAGCCACACCCGGCCGGCACCCTGGCGGCCGATGCCGGCCTGCTGCTCGGCGCCGCTGGCCCGCGCCAGCAGCAAGGCCGTTCCCTGCCCGCCCGCGGGCGCCACCACCACCCAGCGCTTGCCAGCGCCCATGTCGCGGTCCTCGCGCAGGGTGAAGCCCAGCGCCTGGGTGAAAAACGCGATGGCCGGCGCGTACTCGGGCACCAGCAGGGCCACCAGGGCCAACTGCGGGCCGCCTGGTGCCGAGCCGCTTGGTGCCGGCCCGCCTGGTGCCGGGCCGGAGGCTGCCAGGCCCGACGGAGCCTGACCACCGGCCGGGTTGAGCGGCGCGCTCATTGGACGGCCCTGCGCGCCGGCAGGCTGCGCCAGGCGGCCAACACGGCCTCGGGGCTCAGGTCCATCAACCGCGCACCCGAGGTGGGCGCTTCGGGGCCCAGCGCGATCACCGTGCTGTGCGGCGCGCGGGCCTTCCAGCGGCCCCAGCCGGCCTGGCCGTACAAGGCCACCAGCGGGCAGTCCATCGCGCCGGCCACATGGGCCGGGCCGGTGTCCACCGACACCATGCTGTGTGCGCGCGCGGCCAGCGCCGCCAGGCGCGACAAGGGCGTGTCTTCACGCGCCAGGTTCACCAGGCGGTGGGGCCCGGCCGGCGCGTCCACGGCGTCGATGATGTCCTGCACCAGCGCCGCCTCGCGGGGCGCGCCATTGAGCAGCACCGCTGCCTGCGGCAGGCTTTGCAGCATGCCGCGGATCACCGCCGCCCAGTGCTCGGCGGGCCAGTGCTTGTCGTGCGTGGTGGTGCCCACCTTGCCGCGCTTGTAGGTCTTCTTGTGCCCGGGCTGCACCAGCACCAGCGGCCGGCCCAGCAGGCCCTGGGCCGCCAGCCAGGCTTCAGCCTGCGCATGCCACTCGGGCGGCACGGCCAGGCGCGGATGCGCCGGCACGCTGACGGGCTGCGCCGGGCCGGGCACGGCCGGGGCATCCAGCGCGGCAATCTGCAGCCACCAGTCAACCCAGTGGATGCCGTCGCCCGGCCAGTGCTGCCAGGCCCGCACCAGGCGTGACTCGGGCACGCCGGCACCGTCGATCACGCGCTGGGCGTAGATGTCGGGGTCGCACAGGTACACCGGGCCGCGGTGCGCGCGGATGTAGCGCCGCGCCGCCCATTGCGAGGGCGTGAGCCAGTACGGCGCGCGGCGGCTGCTCAGCAGGCGCAGCTCGGCCACGGCGGGGTCGTGGCCCAGCAGCACCGGCGTCCAGGCGCCCGAGGACAGCAGGTGCACCGGCCGGCCATAGCGCTGGGCCAGTGCGGCCAGCAGCGCGGTGAGCAGCACCACATCGCCGACGGCGGCAAAGCGCAGCACCAGCGGGGCATCGGGGTCGGCAGTGTGGGGCGAGTTCCAGTCGGCAAGCGGGCGGTGGATCGGCATGGTGTCGGTCGGGTCGTGCAGCGGGCGCGGCATGCGCCGGCAAAGATTCAATCCTGGGCCGGCAAGGCGGGAAGCCCCGCTTCGGCCGGCGCGGCCAGCGGCGGCAAGGTTTGCAGCACCGTGGCCGTGGCGCGCCGGCTGCCACGCGGGCCACGCCGTGCGGCGCCGGCGGTGGTCAACGGCGAGGCCGGGCTCAGCAGCGTGAGCGCCCGCGCCGCGCCCATCAGGCCCGGCAGCGGCCCGGGGGACAGCACCCAGGTGGGAATGGCGCGCAGGTAGGCGCGCAGCCGGCCCTTGCCCTCGAAGCGCTCGCGAAACAGCGATCGGTCGAGCCAGCGGCCCAGGCGTGGCACCAGCGGCCCGCCCAGGTAGACCCCGCCGCGCGCGCCCAGTGTGAGCGCCAGGTTGCCGGCGGTGCTGCCCAGCAGGCTGGCAAACAGCTGCAAGGCCTGTAGGCACACCGCATCGTTGCCGGCCAGGCCGGCCTGCAGCACCTCGTCAGGCTGATCGGCGGCGCAGGGCTCGCCACGCAGCTGGGCCACGGCCTGGGCCAGGTTCAGCAGCCCGGGCACCGACAGCGCCCGCTCGGCCGACACATGGCCAAAGCGGCGCTGCAACAGGGCCAGCACCGCGGCCTCGTCGGCGTCCTGGGCCGACAGCGAGGCATGCCCGCCTTCGCCGCCCAGCGGCACCGGCAGGCGCCCGTCCAGCGAGGGCAGCAGGCCCGACACGCCCAGGCCGGTGCATGGCCCGATCAAGGCCACCGGCGCGCCGGGCACGCCAGCGCCCACGCCCACCGCGCGCAGCGCCGACGGCTGCAGCAGCGGCAGCGCCAGCGCCAGGGCCGAAAAGTCGTTGATGACCAGCAACTCGTCGAGCGCGAGCGCACGCCGCAGCTCGCGGGTCGAGAAGGCCCAGCCATGGTTCGTCATGCGCACCCGGTCGCCGGTGACGGCGGTGGCCAGGCCCAGCGCGGCGGCACGCGGCGGCGGCCCGCTCAGCGTGGCCAGGTAGGCCTGCACCGCGTCGTCCAGCGTGGCATGGGCGGCGCAGGCCAGGCGGGCCACGGCCTCGAGTGGCTGGCCTTCGGCGGGCACCAGCGCAAAGTGCGCCTCGCTGCCATCCACATGGCCCACCAGCCGCGGGTAGGGCAAATCGGTTCGGGCGCGGCGCGGCATGGCCTCATTGTGACCGCTGGGCAGCGTGCTCAGCGCGGGCGCAGGTCGGCTTGCCGGGATGATCTGCCGCAGCACGTCATGCTGGGCCGCGGCAAGCGGCCGCAGCGCCGGTGCGCAGTGTCAGGCCGTGGGTACCGGCTGCGCGGCCAGGCGGCGGCCACGCAGGGCCACGGCCTCGTTGGCCAGCAGGGCGCCGATCACCAGCGCCCCGCCCTGCAGCGCAGTGGCGCCGGGCGCCTCGCCGGCCCCCAGCCAGGCCCACAGCACGCCGAAGATCACCTCCAGCAGGCCCAGCAGCGAGATCTCGGGCGCCGGCAGCACCTTGGCCACGCGCACCACCAGCAGGCAGGGAATGGCCAGCTGCACCAGGCCCAGCATGGCCAGCAGCGACAGGTCGTGCCCAGTGGCCTGAAACGGCAGGGCCATCGGAAGCGTGAGCAGCGCCGACAGCAGCGCGCCGATCAGCACCGCCGGCAGCATCTCGGGCTCGGCCACGGCAGGATCGGCGGCATGGCGCTGGTGCAGCCACTGCAGCAGCGTGAAGTTGCTGGCGCCGGCAATCGGCACGCCCAGCGCCACCAGCGCACCGGCCATCGAGCCGCCGCCGGCGTTTTGCGCCAGCGCCTGGCTGCCGAACATCCAGGCGATGCCGGCACCGGCCACGGCAATCGCCAGCCAGGTGCGCAGCGGCATTGCGTGGCGCAGAAACACGCGCGAGAACAAGGCAGTGAGCAGCGGCGCGATCGACATCGTGATCAGCACCGTGGCCACGGTGGTCATGGTGATGGCCAACATGAAGTTGGTGTACATCACCATCCAACACAGGCCCGAGGCCCACAGCGGCCAGCCGCCGTGGCGCAGGTCGCGCCACAGCGCGCGCCCGCGCAAGGCGCCCAGCACCACCACCAGCGCCAGCACATTGAAGGCGCTGCGCCAGAAGGTCACCTCGAAGCCGCGCGCGGCCTCGAAATGCCGCGACACCACGCCCGCGATGCTCCACATCAGCGTGATCAGCAGCATCAGCGCCACGGCGCGCGAGTGGTTCAGCGTCATGGGGTCGTGTCAGCCCGCGGGCCGCCGGGCGGCCCGCACCATCGCCCGCTCAGGCGCTTTCGCGCTGGGCACGCTTGCGGTCGTGCTCGGACAGGTGGCGCTTGCGCACCCGGATGCTCTTGGGCGTGATCTCGACCAGCTCATCGTCCTCGATGAACTCGACGCCGTATTCCAGCGTCAGCTCGATCGGCGGCGTGATCTTGATCGCGTCTTCCTTGCCCGAGACGCGGAAGTTGGTCAGCTGCTTGGTGCGCGTGGCGTTGACCACCAGATCGTTGTCGCGGCTGTGGATGCCGACGATCATGCCCTCGTACACCGGGTCGTTCGGCTTGACGAACATGCGGCCGCGGTCGTCGAGCTTGCCCAGCGCGTAGGTGAAGATCTCGCCCGCGTCCATGCTGATCAGCACGCCGTTCTTGCGGCCGGCGATGTCACCCTTGTGGGCTTCGTAGCCGTCGAAGATGTTGCTGATCAGGCCCGAGCCGCGGGTCAGGTTCAGGAACTCGTTCGAGAAGCCGATCAGGCCACGCGCCGGAATGCGGTACTCCAGGCGCACGCGGCCACGGCCATCGGGCTCCATGTTCACCAGCTCGCCCTTGCGCTCGCCCAGTGCCTGCATCACGCCGCCCTGGTGCTGCTCTTCAACGTCGGCGGTCACCAGCTCGATCGGCTCGTGCTTCTCGCCATTGACGTTGTGGAACACCACGCGCGGCTTGCTCACGGCCAGCTCGTAGCCTTCACGGCGCATGTTCTCGAGCAGGATGGTCAGGTGCAGTTCGCCGCGGCCCATCACCTCGAAGATGCCGTCTTCGCTGGTTTCCGAGACGCGCAGCGCCACGTTGCTCTGCAGTTCTTTCTGCAGGCGATCCCAGATCTGGCGGCTGGTGACGTACTTGCCTTCGCGGCCGGCCAGCGGGCTGGTGTTGACGCAGAAGTTCATCGTCAGCGTCGGCTCGTCCACCTTGAGCATCGGCAGCGGTGCCGGGCGCGCCGGGTCGGTGACGGTGACGCCGATGCCGATGTCCTCGAGGCCGTTGATCAGCACGATGTTGCCCGGGCCGGCTTCGGTGACCTGCACACGGTCGAGGCCCTGGAAGGTCAGCACCTGGTTGACGCGGCCGGTCACGCTCTTGCCGTCGGGACCTTCCATCACCGCCACGCTCATGCCCGGCTTGATGGTGCCCTGGCTGATGCGGCCCACGCCGATGCGGCCGACGAAGGTGGAGTAGTCCAGCGCCGAGATCTGCAGCTGCAGCGGCGCCTCGGGATCACCCTTTTGCGCCGGCACATGCTTCAGGATGGTGTTGAACAGCGCCGACATGTCGGGGCCCCACTGCTCGCCGGGCGCGCCTTCGACCAGCGAGGTCCAGCCGTTGATGCCCGAGGCGTAGACCACCGGAAAGTCGAGCTGCTCGTCGTTGGCGCCCAGCTTGTCGAACAGATCGAACGCGGCATTGATCACCGCGTCGGGCTTGGCGCCCGGCTTGTCCACCTTGTTCACCACCACGATCGGCTTCAGGCCCAGGGCCAGCGCCTTCTTGGTCACGAAGCGGGTCTGCGGCATCGGGCCTTCCTGGGCGTCGATCAGCAGCACCACGCCGTCCACCATGCTCAGCGCACGCTCGACCTCGCCGCCGAAGTCGGCGTGTCCGGGCGTGTCGACGATGTTGATGTGGGTGCCTTCCCAGCTGACCGCGCAGTTCTTGGCCAGGATGGTGATGCCGCGCTCACGCTCGATGGCATTGCTGTCCATGACGGTGTCGACCACCTTCTCATGGTCGGCGAAGGTGCCGCTCTGGCGCAGCAGCTGGTCCACCATGGTGGTCTTGCCATGGTCGACGTGGGCGATGATGGCGATGTTGCGGATCTGTTGGCTCATGGGGTCGGTCTCGAAGGATTCAGAAATCTCGTGTCAGGCGGCGTGCGCCACGGCCGGCCGCGGGGCCGGCGCGCTGCGGGCTGCCGCCAGCGCCGCCACCTCGGGCGGGCTGAGCAGGCGGTCGGCAATCAGCTCGCCGGCCGTGATGTGGGCGCTGCCCAGCAAGGCCAGGTCGGGGCCCAGCACACGCACACAGGGCGCATCGGGCAAGGCCACGCGGCGGCGCATGCCGGCCAGCAGCCGCGCCGCCTCGTCGGCGCCCAGGTTCACCACCGGCCAGTCGGCCAGCAGTGCGTCGGGTGATTGCAGGCAGGCCAGGCGCTCGTCGTCGCTCATGGCCTGCAGCTGCTCGAGCGTGAGGGCGCTGTCCAGGCGCAGCGCGCCACTGGCCGTGCGGCGCAGCCCGGCCAGGTGGGCACCGCAGCCAAGTGCCGCGCCGATGTCTTCGGCCAGGGTGCGGATGTAGGTGCCCTTGCTGCAGCGCACGTCGATCACCAGCGTGTGCGCGGCATCATCCCAGCTCACCATGTCGATGGCGTGAATGGTCACGCGGCGCGGCGTGCGCTCGACCTCGATGCCGGCACGGGCGTATTCATACAGCGCCTTGCCGTCCTTCTTGAGCGCCGAATGCATGGGCGGCAGCTGGTCGATCGCGCCGGTGTGGCGCGCGATGGCGGCGGCGATCAGGGCCGGATCCACCTGCACCGGCGCCTCGGCCACCACCTCGCCTTCCAGATCACCGGTGCTGGTGCGCTGGCCCAGGCGCAGCGTGGCGCGGTAGCTCTTGTCGGCGTCCAGGCTGACCTGGCTGAACTTGGTGGCGGCACCAAAACACAGCGGCAGCAAACCGGTGGCCAGCGGATCGAGCGTGCCGGTGTGGCCGGCCTTCTCGGCACGCAGCATGCCCTTGGCCTTTTGCAGCGCATCATTGCTCGACCAGCCACGCGGCTTGTCGAGCAGCAGCACGCCGTGCACGGCGCGCCGCGGCGCACGCACCAGACCAGACGGCCGCCGCCGATCCGGCCTTGCCTGACCGCTGGCGGCGCCCCCCTGGGCGGGCGGCAGCGAGGCTGCTTCGGAGGCGGTCATTCTTTCGCCCGCGTGGCGTTGGCCTGACGGATCAGGGCATTCAGTTCGGCCGCGTTCTCGGTGGTCTTGTCGAACTGGAAATGCAGCGTTGGCACGGTGTGGATCTGCAAGCGCTTGAACAGGCCGTTGCGCAGAAAGCCGGCGGCCTCGTTCAGGCCGGCCTCGCACTCGACCGGATCACCCACCAGCAGCGAGAAAAACACCTTGGCATGCGCGTAGTCGGGCGTGACCTCGACCGAATTGATCGTGACCATGCCCACGCGCGGGTCCTTCAGCGTGCGGATCAGCTCGGCCAGATCGCGCTGGATCTGGTCGGCCACGCGAAAGCTGCGGTTGGGGATGGAGCGTTGCTTGTGGCGCATGGTGGGCTTTCCTGCGGTGGCAGCCCCTCAAGCACAAACCCCGCCTGGGGTCAGGCGGGGTTTGCTGCAGTGGGCTGGGGCCGACTTACAGCGTTCTGGCGATTTCCTTGATCTCGAAGAGTTCGAGCTGATCGCCTTCTTTGATGTCGTTGAAGTTTTTCAGCTTGATACCGCACTCGAAGCCTTCCTTCACCTCGCGCACATCGTCCTTCATGCGCTTGAGCGAATCGAGCTCGCCGGTGTAGATCACCACGTTGTCGCGCAGCAGGCGGAACTTGGCGTCGCGCTTGACCAGACCCGAGGTGACCATGCAACCGGCCACCGTGCCGATCTTGCTGGCCACGAACACGGTGCGGATCTCGGCCGTGCCCAGCACTTCCTCGCGCTGCTCGGGCGCCAGCATGCCGGCCATCGCCGCCTTCACCTCATCCACCGCGTCGTAGATGATGTTGTAGTAGCGCAGGTCGACCGCATTGCCCTCGGCCAGCTTGCGGGCACCGGCGTCGGCGCGCACATTGAAGCCGATGACCACGGCCTTCGAGGCGATGGCCAGGTTGATGTCGCTCTCGCTGATGCCGCCCACCGCGGCGTGCACGATCTGCACCTTGACCTCGTCGGTGCTGAGCTTGAGCAGCGAGGTGGCCAGCGCTTCCTGCGAGCCCTGCACGTCGGCCTTGATGATCAGCGGCAGAGCCTGCGCGGCGCCGCTGCCCATGTTGTCGAACATGTTCTCCAGCTTGGCGGCCTGCTGCTTGGCCAGCTTCACGTCGCGGTACTTGCCCTGACGGAAGGTGGCGATCTCGCGCGCACGGCGCTCGTCGGTCAGCACCATGAACTCGTCGCCGGCACCCGGCACCTCGGTCAGGCCCTGGATCTCGACCGGGATCGACGGGCCGGCTTCCTGCGTGGCCTTGCCGTCCTCGTCGATCATGGCGCGCACGCGGCCAAAGCTCGAACCGGCCAGCACCACGTCGCCACGCTTGAGCGTGCCGCTGGTCACCAGCACCGTGGCCACCGGGCCGCGGCCCTTGTCGAGGCGGGCTTCGATCACCAGGCCCTTGGCGGCAGCTTCCTTCGGTGCGGTGAGTTCCAGCACCTCGGCCTGCAGCAGCACCTGCTCGAGCAGCGTGTCGACGCCCTCGCCGGTCTTGGCCGACACCGGCACAAAGGGCGAGTCGCCGCCGAAGTCTTCAGGCACCACCTGCTCGGCCACCAGCTCGCCCTTCAGGCGTTCGAGGTTGGCACCGGGCTTGTCGATCTTGTTCATGGCCACGACGATGGGCACGCCCGCCGCCTTGGCATGGTGGATGGCTTCGCGCGTCTGCGGCATCACGCCGTCGTCGGCGGCCACCACCAGGATCACGATGTCGGTGGCCTTGGCGCCACGGGCACGCATGGCCGTGAAGGCCTCGTGACCCGGGGTGTCGAGGAAGGTGATCACGCCACGTGGCGTCTCGACGTGGTAAGCGCCGATGTGCTGGGTGATGCCACCGGCCTCGCCAGCGGCCACGCGGGCCCGGCGGATGTAGTCGAGCAGCGAGGTCTTGCCGTGGTCGACGTGGCCCATCACCGTGACCACCGGCGGACGCGGCAGCATCTCGGTGTCGGTGGTGGCGTGCTCTTCCTCGAGGAAGGCTTCCGGGTCGTCGAGCTTGGCGGCCAGCGCCTTGTGGCCCATTTCCTCGACGAGGATCATGGCCGTTTCCTGGTCGAGCTGCTGGTTGATGGTGACCATCTGGCCCAGCTTCATCATGTGCTTGATCAGCTCGGCAGCCTTGACCGACATCTTGTGCGCCAGGTCGGCCACGCTGATTGTCTCGGGCACGTGCACTTCCTGCGACACGAACTCGGCCGGCGCCTGGAAGCCACCCGACGAGCCATCACGCTCGCCGCCACGGCGGCCACCACGCGGTGCACGCCAGCCCGGGCGGTTGCCGCCGGGGCCGTCGGTGCGGCCCTTGCCGGCCGCGGCGCGCTTCTTGGCCGCGTCGTCGGCCCAGCTCGACGAGAGCTTCTCGCTCTTGACCGACTTCTTGTCGCCCGGCTTGGCAGCGGCACTGCCCGGCGCCGCAGCACCCGGCGCACCCGGTGCCGCCTTGGGCTTGTGGATGGTGCCGGAAATGCCGGCCTTGTCGGCCGCGGCAGCCGCCGGCTTGACCTCTTCGGGCTTCTTGGCCGTGAGCACGCCACGGCGGGCGTTCATCATGTTGCGGATGGCCAGCGCCTCGGCCTCGGCAGCCTTGCGGCGCTTTTCGAGGTCGGCCATGCGCTGCTTCTCGGCCGCCTCGGTGTCGGCGGCCTTCACCACGCGCAGCGCGGGCTTGGGCGGCTCGACCGGCTTGGCGGCTTCAACAACGGGCGCGGGCGCAGGCGCCGGTGCCGGCGCGGCAACCGGTGCCGGCGCTGCGGCCGGCGCAGCCTTGGGTGCAGAACCGTCGGTCGGCGCGGCGGCCTTCTCGATGGCGGCTGCAGCCGCGGCCTTGGCGGCCGCTTCAGCGGCGTCGGCCGCCGCCTTGGCCTCGGCCGCAGCCTTGGCTTCGGCCTCGGCGCGGGCGCTTGCCTCGGCGGCTTCGCGCTGGGCACGTTCGCGCTCGGCGCGCTGGCGGGCCTGCTCGGCCAGCTCGGCCTCCTGCTGGCGCAACACCTCGGCCTGGGCGCGGGCTTCTTCCTCGCGGCGCTGCAGCTCGGCGGACTCGATGGCCGCCGCGGCCGCGGCCGCCTGCGCCGGCGTTTCACCCGGCGTTTCGTCGCGCTTGACGAAGGTGCGCTTCTTCACCACCTGCACCTGGATCGTGCGGGCCTTGCCGGAGGCATCGGCCTGCTTGATCTCGCTGGTGCTCTTGCGGGTCAGCGTGATCTTGTTGCGCGCGGCGGCAGCAGTGCCGTGCGAGGTGCGCAGGTAGTCGAGCAGACGCTCCTTGTCAGTCTCGGTGAGCTGATCGTCAGGAGACTTCTTCGCGACACCGGCAGACTGCAGCTGCTCGAGCAGCGTCCCCGCGGGACGGTTGAGCTCGGCTGCGAACTGGGCGACGGTGGTCACGGCCATGGGCGGTTTTCCTTGCGTAACTTCTCTGGCGTTTCGGGAGGGGTTCAGTGCGGCTTTCAGGCCGTGAACCAGTGCTCCCGCGCCTTCATGATCAGGGCCTTGGCCTCGGCGTCGGCCAGACCGGTCAGTTCGACCAGTTCGTCGACGGCCAGATCGGCCAGGTCGTCGCGGCTGTGCACGCCGCCGGTAGCGAGCTTGTCGATCAGCTCCGAGTTCAGGCCCTGGCCCTGGAATTCCAGGTCGCGCAAGTCCTGCGACACCTCTTCCACCGATTCCTCGCGGGCGATTTCCATCGTCAGCAAGGCATCCTTGGCGCGGTTGCGCAGCTCATGCACGGTGTCCTCGTCGAAGGATTCGATCTCCAGCATCTCCTGAATCGGCACGTAGGCCACTTCTTCGAGGCTGCCGAAACCTTCGGCGATCAGGATGTCGGCGACTTCCTCGTCGACATCAAGCTTCTCGACGAACAGCTTGCGCACCGACTCGGACTCCTGGGCCTGCTTGGCCTGGGATTCTTCGGCGGTCATGATGTTGATGCGCCAGCCGGTCAGCTCGGACGCGAGGCGCACGTTCTGGCCGCCACGGCCGATGGCGATGGCGAGGTTCTCCTCGTCGACCACCACATCCATGGCGTGCTTTTCTTCGTCGACCACGATCGACACCACGTTCGCCGGCGCCAGCGCGCCGATCACGAACTGCGCCGGGTCTTCGCTCCACAGCACGATGTCGACACGCTCGCCGGCCAGCTCGTTGGTGACCGCGTTGACACGCGAACCACGCACGCCGACACAGGTGCCGATCGGGTCAACCCGGCGGTCGTGCGAGATCACGGCGATCTTGGCGCGGCTGCCCGAATCACGGGCGCAGCTCTTGATCTCGAGCAGGCCCTGCTCGATCTCGGGCACTTCCTGGCGGAACAGCTCGATCATGAAGCCGGGCGCCGAGCGCGACAGCATGATCTGCGCGCCGCGGGCGGTGGGATCGACGCCGGTGATGAAGGCCCGCACACGGTCACCCGAGCGCAGGTTTTCCTTCGGGATCATCTCGCTGCGCTTCAGGCGCCCTTCGACACGACCGCTCTCGACGATGATGTCGCCCTTGTCGAGGCGCTTGACCGTGCCGACGAAGATCTGGTCACCGCGCGACATGAAGTCGTTGAGCAGCTGCTCGCGCTCGGCATCGCGGATCTTCTGCAGGATCACCTGCTTGGCCGCCATGGCGCCGATGCGGCCGATTGGCACCGACGGAATCGGCTCTTCGATGTAGTCGCCCACCTCGATCTCGGCAATGCGGTCGATCGCATCGCTGAGCATCTCTTCGGCGTCGGGGTTCTGCAGGCCGGCCTCGTCGGGCACCACCAGCCAGCGACGGAAGGTCTCGTAGTCGCCGGATTCACGGTCGACCGCCACGCGAATGTCCACCTCGCCGCCATGCAGCTTCTTGGTGGCCTGCGCCAGCGCGGCCTCGACCGCGCCGAACACCACGTCGCGATCGACGTTCTTCTCGCGCGAGATGGCATCGACCAGCATCAACATTTCGCGGTTCATCAGTTCTGACCTCCGTCTTCCTTTTCGGCCTCGGCGCGGTGGGCGGCCGACTCTTCTTCGGCCGACGCGCCACCGCGCCGCCCCTTGAAGTCAACCACCGGCACCAGGCGCGCCTCGCGCACTTCTTCCAGCGAAAAATCCAGCGCCTCGCGCACAGGCGCCACCGTGGCCGAGTCGCCCTTGGCCACCTTGGCAGTGCGCGCAGCGGTCTTCACCGCCGGCTTGCCACCCTTGCGCAAACGCGCCGGCTTGTCAGATTCGGCCGGCAGCTCGAGCCGCCAGGCGGTTTCACCCGCACCGGCCACCTCGGGCGCCGCAGCCGCCAGAACGCCGCGCCACTTGCGGCGGTTCAAGAACGGTTCGCGCAGCGTGATCTCGACCTCGACGCCGACAAAGCGCTGCCAGTCGGCCGGCTTGTTCAACGGACGATCCAGACCGGGCGACGAGACCTCGAGCCGCGCGTATTCAACCGCCTCGACCTCCAGCAGGTACTGCAGCTGGCGCGTCACCAGCTCGCAATCCTCGACCAGCACGTAGTCGCTGAGGCCGGTCGGATAAACCTGGCCGGGAAGGCGATCAATCGTGACGCGCAGCAACCCACCCGTCGAACGCTCGACGTCCACGAGGTCGTACCCCATGCCGGTAACGGTGCGCTCCAGCGCTGCCTGCCAACTCATCTGCCTTGAACGATCCTGCCGCGGCTCAACCAGCACCCGAACCGACGGCGACGCCACCCCGGGTGTGAATAAAGTGAAATGCGTTCGAGCAAAAAAAATGGGCAGGAAGTCTCCGCCCAACTTTGCTCTTCAGCGAAAGGCGGGATTGTAGCCTGCAAACGCCATGCCCTCAAGCTTGCCCCACTTGGCACACCCTCAGCATGCGAGAATCGCGGGCTTCGATCGACTGCAGCCATCCACAGGAAACAGCATGGGATTTCTCGCCGGCAAGCGCCTGCTGATCACGGGCGTCTTGAACAACCGCTCCATCGCCTACGGCATCGCCCGGGCCTGCCACCGCGAAGGCGCCGAACTGGCCTTCAGCTATGTGGGTGAGCGCTTCAAGGATCGCATCACCGAGTTTGCCGCCGATTTCGGCTCCAAACTGGTGTTCGATTGCGACGTCGGTGACGACGCGCAGATTGAAAAGCTGTTTGCCGACCTCGGCCAGCACTGGGATCAGTTCGACGGTTTCGTGCACGCCATCGCCTTTGCCCCGCGCGAGGCGATTGCCGGCGATTTTCTCGACGGCCTGAACCGCGAGAGCTTCCGCATTGCGCACGACATCTCGGCCTACAGCTTTCCGGCCATGGCCAAGGCGGCGCTTCCGCGCCTGCGCCCGGGCGCCGCGCTGCTGACGCTGAGCTACCTGGGCGCCGTGCGCTACGTGCCCAACTACAACACCATGGGCCTGGCCAAGGCCAGCCTCGAGGCCAGCGTGCGATTCCTGGCGCAGAGCGTGGGCGCCAAGGGCGTTCGGGTGAACGGCATCTCGGCCGGCCCGATCAAGACCCTGGCCGCCTCGGGCATCAAGGACTTCGGCAAGCTGCTGAGCGAGTTTGCCGCCACCACCCCAATCCGCCGCGCGATCACCATCGACGATGTGGGCAACACCGCCGCGTTCTTGCTGAGCGACCTGTCGGCCGGCATCAGCGCCGAGATCGTCTACGTCGACGGCGGCTTCAGCCACGTGGCCATCGCCAATCCGGAAGCTTGACTTCTGCCAACCCTCGCGACTGGCGCAATGGCCGTCGCGAGCGGGCCGAGGTCAGGTCGAGCAGCGCAGCCGTACACCCGTACGGCGAGCAGCGCAGGCCTGAGATCGGCCGGCGCAGCAGGCCAGTGCGTCAGTCGCGCACGCAGTCGACGTAGTAGCGCTTGCCGCCCTTGCCATCGTCCTCGGCCACCAGGCCGTGCACGTCGGCCGCAAAACCCGGGAAGCGGGCATTGAAGGCGCGCGTGAACTTCAGGTAGTCGCAGATCTTCTTGTTGAAGCGCTCGCCCGGGATCAGCAGCGGGATGCCAGGCGGGTACGGCGTCAGCAGGCTGGTGGTGATGCGGCCTTCCAGCGCGTCGATGTCGACCCGCTGGGTTTCGCGCCGCGCGATGTGGGCGTAGGCGTCGGTCGGGTTCATCGCCGGCTGCAGATCGCTGAGGTACATCTCGGTCGTCAGGCGCGCGATGTCGCCCTCGGCGTAGGCCTCGTGGATGGCCTGGCACAGGTCCTTCAGGCCCATGCGCTCGTACTGCGGGTGCGCCTGGCAGAACTCGGGCAGGATGCGCCACATCGGCGCGTTCTTGTCGTAGTCGTCCTTGAACTGCTGCAGCGCGGTGAGCATCGTGTTCCAGCGGCCCTTGGTGATGCCGATGGTGAACATGATGAAGAACGAGTAGAGGCCGGTCTTCTCGACCACCACGCCGTGCTCGGCCAGGAACTTGGTCACCACGCCGGCCGGAATGCCGGTGGACGCGAACTTGCCGTTCATGTCCAGGCCCGGGGTGATCACCGTGCTCTTGATCGGGTCGAGCAGGTTGAAGCCTTCGGCCAGCGGGCCGAAGCCGTGCCACTCGTCATCGGCCTGCAGGGTCCAGTCGGCCGAGCGGCCGATGCCTTCGTCCACCAGGGCGTCAGGGCCCCAGACCTTGAACCACCAGTCGTGGCCGTATTCCTCGTCGACCTTGCGCATGGCGCGGCGGAAGTCGAGCGATTCACGGATGCTTTCTTCCACCAGCGCGGTGCCGCCAGGCGGCTCCATCATCGCCGCGGCCACATCGCAGCTGGCGATGATGGCGTACTGCGGGCTGGTGCTGGTGTGCATCAGGTAGGCCTCGTTGAAGAGGTGCCGGTCGAGTTTGACCGTGCGCGAGTCCTGCACCAGCACCTGCGAGGCCTGCGACAGACCGGCCAGCAGCTTGTGCGTGGACTGGGTGGCGTACACCACCGCGCGCTCGGGCCGCTCGCGCTTCTTGCCCATGGCGTGGAAGCTGCCGTAGAACGGGTGGAAGGCCGCGTGCGGCAGCCAGGCCTCGTCGAAGTGCAGCGTGTCGATGTAGCCGTCGAGCTCGCGCTTGATGGTCTCGGTGTTGTACAGCACGCCGTCGTAGGTGCTCTGGGTCAGCGTCAGGATACGCGGCTTGGCGGCATGCGGGTCGACGCCGGCCAGCAGCGGGTTGGCGGCGATCTTGCGCTCGATGGCCTCGCGGCTGAACTCGCTCTTGGGGATCGGGCCGATGATGCCGTAGTGGTTGCGCGTGGGCGTCAGGAACACGGGGATGGCCCCGGTCATGATGATCGAGTGCAGGATGCTCTTGTGGCAGTTTCGGTCGACCACCACGATGTCGCCCGGCGCCACCGTGTGGTGCCACACCATCTTGTTGCTGGTGCTGGTGCCGTTGGTGACGAAGAAGCAGTGGTCGGCATTGAAGATGCGTGCGGCGTTCTTCTCGCTCTCGTACACCGGGCCGGTGTGGTCGAGCAGCTGGCCCAGCTCTTCAACGGCATTGCACACGTCGGCGCGCAGCATGTTCTCGCCGAAGAACTGGTGGAACATCTGGCCCACGGGGCTCTTGAGAAACGCCACGCCGCCCGAATGGCCGGGGCAGTGCCAGCTGTACGAACCGTCCTGCGCATAGTCCATCAGCGCCTTGAAGAACGGCGGCGCCAGGCCGTCGAGGTAGCTCCTGGCCTCGCGGATGATGTGACGCGCCACGAACTCGGGCGTGTCCTCGAACATGTGGATGAAGCCGTGCAGCTCGCGCAGGATGTCGTTGGGGATGTGCTGGCTGGTGCGCGTCTCGCCGTAGATGTAGATCGGGATGTCGGCGTTCTTGCGCCGGATCTCCTCGATGAAGCTGCGCAGGTTCAGCACCGCCGGGTCGAGCTCGGGACCGGGCGTGAACTCCTCGTCGTCGATCGACAGGATGAAGGCCGAGGCGCGGCTTTGCTGCTGCGCAAACTGCGACAGGTCGCCGTAGCTGGTGACACCCAGCACCTCGAGCCCTTCCTTTTCGATCGCCGCGGCCAGCGCGCGAATGCCCAGGCCCGAGGTGTTCTCGGAGCGGAAGTCCTCGTCGATGATGACGATGGGAAAGTGAAAACGCAGCATCGGCGGCTCCAGCGGCCAAGGGGACAGACAACCCGAAAATTCGGCGAGGCGCGAAGTGTAGGGCCGTGCGATGGCCCCCGCGTGACGCACCGGCCACCGCCCATGCAGTGCCCAGCCACTGCCCGTGCACGGCCCCTGCACGGCCCCTGCTCGGCCGACTTGGCGCTGCAACCGGCGCGCCCGGCTGCAGCGCCATCACCGCGGCTGCGGCTTGCAACGCACAGTGGATCTGCCAGCCTGGGCTAGAATCCTGGGCTGGCCACGGAGAGATGGATGAGTGGTTTAAGTCGCACGCCTGGAAAGCGTGTGTGGGTTAACAGCCCACCGCGGGTTCGAATCCCGCTCTCTCCGCCACCCTACAAAGGCTGATGCCGTACCGGATTGCCGGTGCCGCTGCAGCCGTAAAAAATCAGGTCCCGCGTGCGCTGCGTCGCCCCGGGGCCATTTTTTTTGCCCGCTCGCGCCGCAGGGCCCGCCCGCTGCGCTGCATTGGCGGCCGGCGCGGCCGATATGCCGGGGTCGAATCCCCGCCGCTCCCGCATGCCATGTCGTCGTCTGCATTGCCACCTGACCCGCACCCTGCCCGGCCATCCGAGCCCGCCGACCTGGGCGCTGCCGAGGTGACGCCGCCCGCGGGCGCCCTGGACGACTGCCCGCGCTGCGGCGAGCACTGGGCCGCGGCCAGCCCCTACTGCACCAATTGCGGCTGGCTGCCGCCGGCGCCGCAGGGCAACAGCCGCCCGCCGACTGCCCCGCTGAGCGCGGCCACCGGTGCCGGCCTGCCGCGCGCCGCGGTGGCCGGCCTGGCAGGCACCGTCGCCGCCGCGGCCGTGGTGGCCCTGTGGTTCAGCGTCGGCCGACCCGCGCAGCGCGGCGCCCCGCCGGCGAGCACCGGCGGCGCCAGTACCGCGGCAAGCCGGCAGGCCGGCACGGCAGCGCAGGCACCGGCTCCGGCGGGCATGGCCGCCGCGGCATCCCGCCCGACCGAAGCCGTGGCGCTGCCGAACCCCAACCCCGCAGCGGCCAGCGCGCCCGGCGCGGCGCCGACGGCACTGACCGAGGCACCGGCCGCGCCCGTTGCCCTGCCCTCACCTGCACCTGCACCTGCACCTGCACCTGCACCTGCACCCGCACCCGCACCCGCACCCGCACCTGCACCCGCACCCGCACCCGCCGTCGCTTCGCCGGCCACACCTGCACCAGAGCCCGCGGCCACCGACGCCGTCCCACGCCAGCAGGCCGAGCAGTTCGTTCGCCAGTGGCTGGCTGAAGAGGCCCAGGCCGATGCCGAGCGGCTGGCTGCCCTGCGCCCGCTCTACGCCGACCAGGTGCACTACCGCGGCCGTGCCAAGGCCGACTGGGCGCTGATTGCTGCCGACAAGATCGCCTTCATGCGCCGCTGGCCGCAGCGCAGCTATCAGTTGCTGTCGCTGAGCATGCAACCGGCCAGGACAGCGGCCACCCACGGTGACGACACCCTGCGCCTGGCGGTGCATGTGGCCTGGCGGCTGGAAAGCCAGGGCCGCTGGCGCCGCGGCGACTCGGTCACGCTGCTAAGCCTGCGCCGCATCGACGGCCAGTGGCGCATCGTCGGCGAATCAGGTCCCTGAGACAGAAGCCGCAGCGCACGCCTCAGGCGACAGGCCCCAGACGATAGGCGCCGGGCGGCACGCGACAGGCGGCGCAGCCGTGGCGGCCAGGCCAGACCTTGCCGCCGCCGGCTCAACCCAGCACGACGCGCGGTGCCGCGGCACGCGCGGCCATGGCGCGCTGGTACAGATCGAGGTACTGCCGCGCCGGGCCGGCCCACGACAGGTCTTGCGCCATGCCGGTGCCGGCCATGCGCCACCAGGCGGCCGCATCCTTGTGCAGCGCCGCGGCCCGCCGCACGGTGGCGGCCAGCGCAGTGGGCGTGGCCTCGTCAAAGACGAAGCCGGTCACGCCATCGGCCACGGTGTCGGCCAGGCCGCCCACCCGCCGCACGATGGGAAGGGTGCCGTAGCGCAGGCCGTACATCTGGGTCAGGCCGCAGGGTTCGAAGCGCGAGGGCACGGCAATCGCGTCGGCACCGGCGATCAGGCGGTGGGCCGAGGCCTCGTCATAGCCGATGTGCACCGCCACCCGGCCCGGATGGGCGTCCACGGCCATGCGGAACGCGGCCTCGAAGGCCGGATCGCCAGTGCCCTGCACTGCAAACTGCACGCCTTCGGCGACCAGCGCGGGCAGCGCGGCCAGCACCAGATCAAGGCCCTTTTGCGAGGTGAGCCGGCTGACCACGGTGACAAGCAGCGCCTTGTCGTCCGCGGCCAGCCCCATCTCGGCCTGCAGGGCACGGCGGCAGGCCCGCTTGCCGGCGGCCTGGTCGGCGTCGTAGCGGGTGGCAATGGCGGCGTCGGCGGCCGGGTTCCAGACCTGCGGATCGATGCCGTTGAGAATGCCCCAGACATCGCCACGCCGGCCCTGGATCACGCCCTCGAGGCCGCAGCCGAACTCGGGCGTGGCGATCTCGCGCGCATAGCTGGGGCTGACCGTGGTGATCGCGTCGGCGAACTTGAGCCCGGCCTTCATGAACGACAGCTGGCCATGGAACTCGAGCCCGGCCGGCGACATGAAGGCCGAGCGCAGGCCCAGCAGCGCCCAGTCGTCGTGCGCAAACAGGCCCTGGAAGGCCAGGTTGTGGATCGTGTACACCGAGGCGGCGGCGGTGGGCCGGTGCTCGGCCATGTAGGCGCAGGTCATGGCGGCGTGCCAGTCGTGGGCATGCACCACGTCGGGCGTCCAGTCGGGGTCGGCATCGCCGGCAGCCAGGTGCGCACCCACCCAGCCCAGCAGCGCAAATCGCTGCAGGTTGTCGGCCCACTCGCTGCCATCGGGTGCCTGGTAGGGGCTGCCGCCGCGGCGGTAGAGGTAGGGCGCGTCCACCAGGTACACCGGCAGCTGGGTGCCCGGCATGCGGCCCTTGAGCAGGCGCACCCGCATGGCACCAAAGGCCGCGCCCACATCAAGCACCGTGCGCGGCGACTGCACCGCGTCCAGCACCGCCGGCAGGCCCGGCAGCAGCAGGCGCACATCGGCCCCTTCGGCGGCCAGTGCCGGCGGCAGCGCGGCCACCACATCGGCCAGGCCACCGGTCTTGACCAGCGGATAAATCTCCGCCGCCACATGCAGAACGCGCATCAGGCCGGCACCCCCGAGCCCTCCACGCCGGCATTGGCGCCGGTGCCGTTGGCCAGCGCGGCCAGCATCGGCCGGGTGACCAGGGTGACGCCCTGCTCGCTGCGATGAAAGCGCCGCGCGTCCTCGAGCGCATCCTCGCCGATCACCATACCGTCGGGGATGCTGCAGCCGCGGTCGACCACCACCTTGGTCAGGCGCGCGCCGCGGCCCACCTGCACGCCGGGCATCAGCACGCTCCAGTTGACGCTGGCATAGGAGTGCACCCGCACGCTGGAGAACAGCACCGAGCGGAACACCGCGCCCGAGACGATGCAGCCACCCGACACCAGCGACTCGATGGCGTTGCCGCGGCGGTCGTCGGCGTTGTGCACGAACTTGGCCGGCGGCAGCTGCGGCTGGTAGGTCCAGATCGGCCAGCGGGTGTCGTAGAGGTTGAGCTCGGGGTCGGTGGCGGTGAGGTCGATGTTGGCGTCCCAGAACGCGTCGATGGTGCCCACGTCGCGCCAGTACGGTGCGCCACCATGCTTGCCGCCCACGCAGCTCATCTCGAACGGGTGCGCCACCGCCTGGCCGCGCTGCACGATGGCCGGGATGATGTCCTTGCCGAAGTCGTGGCTCGAGTTCGCGTCGGCCATGTCGCGCTCGAGCTCGCGGTACAGGAAGCGGGCATTGAAGATGTAGATGCCCATGCTGGCCAGCGCCCGGTCGGGCTTGCCCGGCATGGCCGGCGGATCGGCCGGCTTCTCGACAAAGTCGACGATGTTGCGCTGCTCGTCCACCGCCATCACGCCAAAGGCATGGGCCTCGCTGCGCGGCACCTCGATGCAGCCCACCGTGCACTCGCGCCCGCGCGCCACGTGGTCGGCCAGCATCAGCGCGTAGTTCATCTTGTAGATGTGGTCGCCGGCCAGCACCACGATGTAGTCGGCGCGGTAGGCGGCCAGGATGTCCTGGTTCTGGTAAACCGCATCGGCGGTGCCGCGGTACCAGCTTTCTTCGTCCACCCGCTGCTGGGCCGGCAGCAGGTCGACAAACTCGTTCATCTCGCCCTTCAGAAAAGCCCAGCCGCGCTGCAGGTGGCGCAACAGGCTGTGGCTCTTGTACTGGGTGATCACGCCGATGCGGCGGATGCCCGAGTTGAGGCAGTTGCTCAGCGCAAAGTCGACGATGCGGAACTTGCCGCCGAAATACACCGCCGGCTTGGCGCGGTTGTCGGTGAGGTTCTTCAGGCGGCTGCCGCGGCCACCGGCCAGCACCAGCGCCACGGCGCGCTTGGGCAGGTCAAGACTGGACGCAAGATCGTGGTGATTCATCGATGGCATGGCGCGTACGGCATTGGCCGGCACACGACCGCAGACACCCTGCCTGCGCCCCTGCCGGCTTGCGTGCCATGGTGCCATGCCAAATCGGGCTTTCGCGCCGGACGTGGCATCAATAATGCGAAACGCCTGCCCTGTGCGCCGGCCGCCCTGCCCGGCCTTGCGCCACCCCACCCCGCCCGATGAGCCAGCCCACACCCCTGCCCGCCGCCCCCGCCACGCCCGCCACCCGCGAGGCCTGCACCGGCCTGGCCGCCCAGGTCGAGCATCACCTGCTGCACACCATGGCCACGGCCCCCGCCGCGGCCAGCCCGATCGACCTGCTGGGCGCCGTCTCGCAGGCCGTGCGGGGCGAGCTGTCGCGGCGCTGGGTGCAGGGCGACGCGGCCGACCGCGCGGCCCAGGCGCGGCGCGTGGTCTATCTCTCGATGGAGTTCCTGATCGGGCGCAGCCTGGGCAACGCGCTCGATGCGCTGGGGCTCGGCGCCGCCGCCGGCAACAGCGTGGCCGGCCACGCGCACACGCTCGAAGAAATTGAAGGCCAGGAGCGCGACGCGGCGCTGGGCAATGGCGGGCTGGGCCGGCTGGCGGCCTGCTTTCTCGACGCCATGGCCACCCGCGGCCTGCCGTCCTTCGGCTATGGCATCCGCTACGAGTTCGGCATGTTCGCGCAGAGCATTGCCGGCGGCCGCCAGATCGAGCATCCCGACCCGTGGCTGGAAGACGGCACGCCGTGGGAGTTTCCGCGGCCGGACGTGGTGCACCCGGTGCGCTTTGGCGGCTGGGTCGAGCACCCTGAATCGCCCGACGTGCCGCCGATCTGGCGCCATGCCGGCACGGTGCAGGCCAAGGCCTACGACATGGTGGTGCCCGGCTACGGCACCGAGCGGGTGAGCACGCTGCGGCTGTGGAAGGCAGTGGCGCCGGCCCACATCGACCTGCACGCCTTCAACAGCGGCGACTATGCGCGCGCGGCCGAGTTCAAGAACGCCTTCGAGAACATCTCGTGGGTGCTGTACCCCAATGACAGCACGCCGGCCGGCCGCGAGCTGCGGCTGAAGCAGGAGTACTTCTTCACCTCGGCCTCGATCCAGGACGTGCTGGCCCGCCACCTGGCCGAGCATGGCCGGCTCACCAACCTGGCCGACAAGGTGGCCATCCACCTGAACGACACGCACCCGGCCATCGGCGTGGCCGAGTTGCTGCGCCTGCTGGTCGACGAACACGGCTTTGCCTGGACGCCGGCCTGGCGCATCACCCAGCGCGTGTTCAGCTACACCAACCACACGCTGATGCCCGAGGCGCTGGAGACCTGGCCGGTGAGCCTGTTTCAGCAGGTTCTGCCGCGGCACCTGGAGATCATCTTCCGCATCAACCACGAGCTGATGGTCGAGGCCCAGGCGGCACGGCCGGGCGATCTCGACTTCATGCGCCGCTTGTCGCTGATCGACGAGAGCGGCGAGCGCCGCGTGCGCATGGCGCACCTGGCGGTGGCCGGCAGCCACCAGGTCAATGGCGTCTCGGCCCTGCACTCGAAGCTGCTGGTGCAGACGATCTTTGCCGACTTTGCGCTGCTGTGGCCCGAGCGCTTCGGCAACGTCACCAACGGCGTCACGCCGCGGCGCTGGCTGGCCCAGGCCAACCGGCCGCTGTCGGCCCTGATCGACCAGCGCATCGGCACCGGCTGGCGGCGCGACCTGGCGCAGCTCGCGCAGCTCGGGCCGCTGGCCGACGAGGCCACGTTCCGCGCCGAGTTCATGGCCGCCAAGCAGGCCAACAAGCGCCGCCTGGCGCGGCTGATCGCCAACAGCACCGGCACCGCGGTGGACCCCGACAGCCTGTTCGATGTGCAGGTCAAGCGCTTCCACGAATACAAGCGCCAGCTGCTCAACCTGCTGCATGTGGTGACCCGCTACCGCGCCATCCTGGCCCAGCCGCAAGGCCCCGATGGCCAGGGCTGGCAGCCGCGCACGGTGATCTTTGCCGGCAAGGCGGCCTCGGGCTATGCCATGGCCAAGCAGATCATCCGGCTGATCCACGACGTGGGCCGCGTGGTCAACCACGACGCGCGCATCGGCGACCGGCTCAAGCTGGTGTTCGTGCCGAACTACGGCGTCTCGCTGGCCGAGGTGATCATGCCCGGCGCCGACCTGTCGCAGCAGATCAGCACCGCCGGCACCGAGGCCTCGGGCACCGGCAACATGAAGCTGGCCCTGAACGGCGCGCTGACCATCGGCACCGACGACGGTGCCAACATCGAGATCCGCCAGGCCGTGGGCGACGACAACATCTTCATCTTCGGCCGCCGCGCCAGCGAGGTCACGGCCATCCGCGCAGCGGGTTATCAGCCGATGCGCCTGTACGAGAGCCTGCCCCAGCTCAAGGCCGTGCTCGATGCCATCGCCTCGGGTGCCTTCAGCCCCGACGAGCCCGGCCGCTACCGCGGCCTTGTGGACGCGCTGCTGTGGGGCGGCGACCACTACCTGCTGCTGGCCGACTACGAAGACTACCTGGCCACCCAACTGCAGGTGGATGCGCTGTACCGCGACCCCCAAGCCTGGGCCCGCAAGGCCATTGCCAACGTGGCCGCCATGGGCAGCTTCTCGGCCGACCGCGCCATCGGCGAATACGCCCGCCGCATCTGGCAGGTGGCGCCGGGCACCTGACGCCCCAACGGACACGAAAAAAGGGCGCCTCGCGGCGCCCTTTTTTTTATCGTGGCCTGAACCGTGGATCAGTTCAGCGGGACCTTCTTGCCGTCCTTGTAGACGTACAGGGTCATGGCGGGGTTCTTCAGCTCGCCATCGGGCTCGAAGCCGACCTTGGTGGTCACGCCCTGGTAGTTGCTCTCGAACAGCTTGGCGGTGTAGACCTTGGGGTCGGCCGAGCCGGCGCGCACCATGGCGTCGACCAGCACATGCACCGCGTCGTAGGTGTAGGGCGAGTACACCTGGAACTGCTTCGGGTACTTGGCTTCGTACTTGGCCATCCAGGCCTTGCCGCCGGGCATCTTGTCGAGCGAGGCGCCGCCTTCGGCGCAGATCACGCCACCCAGGGCCTTGGCACCACCCGACAGCTCGGCCAGCTTGGCCGTGCAGATGCCGTCGCCGCCGAACATCTTGACGTTGCTCATGCCCAGCTGGTCCATCTGGCGCAGCATCGGGCCGGCCTGCGGGTCCATGCCGCCGTAGAACACGGCGTCGGGCGCCTTGCTCTTGATGGCGGTGAGGATGGCCATGAAGTCGGTGGCCTTGTCGTTGGTGAACTGCTCGTCCACCACCTGGATGCCACGGGCCAGCGCGGTCTTCTTGAACACCTCGGCCACGCCCTGGCCGTAGGCGGTGCGGTCGTCGATGATCGCAACCTTCTTCAGCTTCAGGTTGTTGGCCGCGTGAAGGGCCAGGCCGGCGCCCAGCGCGTTGTCATTGGCCAGCAGGCGGAAGGTGGTCTTGTAGCCCTGCTGCGTGAGCTTGGGGTTGGTGGCCGAGGGCGTCACGTGGGGGATGCCGCACTGGTTGTACACCGTCGAAGCCGGGATCGTGGTGCCCGAGTTCAGGTGACCGACCACGCCGTTGACCTTGGCATCGCACAGCTTCTGCGCGGCGGCCGTGCCCTGCTTCGGGTCAGCGGCATCGTCTTCGGCCACGAGCTCGAGCTTGACCTTCTTGCCACCGATCGTCACGCCCTTGGCGTTGAGTTCCTCGACGGCCATGCGGGCGCCGTTCTCGTTGTCCTTGCCATAGTGCGCCTGCGCACCCGACACCGGACCGACGTGACCGATCTTGACGACCATGTCTTGGGCCATGGCGGTGCCAGCCAACACCGTGGCGGCAGCAGCGACGATCAGATTGAGCTTGTGTTGCATTCAAAAACCTCCGGATGGAAGAAGGATGAGGTCACCTGCGAGACAGGTGTGTTTTCTCAACGGGCGGAACGATACACCTGTTGACAGGGCCCTCCCGGATGCCCCGCATCGGGGCTTGCCCCTAGTCAACCGGCACCCAGCCGCCAAGGGCACGCAAGCCGCATGCCCAGGCCTTGGCGCGGTGCCTTGGCCCAGTGCGTTGGCCCGGTGCCTTGGGGCCTCAGGCCGCCGGGGCGGGCCGCTGGCTGTGGTTGCGTGGGTTCAGGCCGGCGGCCTTGTACTGGCGCCAGCGTTCGCGCCCGGCCTCGGCCTCGTCGGGCTCGTCGGCCACGATCTCGATCACGCGCGGACAGCTGGCGCTGCCCGTGGCTGCGGTGGCCAGGGCCTGCGGGCCCAGGTTCACCAGCACGTCGCGCGGGCCGGCATCGGCCGGCGACTCGGCCAGCCAGATCGGTGTGCGGGCCAGCCGCGGCTCGATGGCCTGGCCGGCGCGCAGCCGCGCGTGCGGGATGAACTCGCCGGGCTCGAAAGTCCAGAGCAGCTGGTCGAGCCGGTTCAGCGCAGCCGGCGGCCCGGTGACCACCACCTGCTTGCCCGAGCGCCAGGCCTTGCGCAGCAGGCGGCAGGTGTAGCCGAGCTTGTCGGCCACACCGGTGTGGAAGTCGACCTCCAGCGTCATGCGCAGCGCATCCCGCCCGGCGCCGGCGTCACTTGGCCTGCGCCAGCAGCCAGTGGGTCAGCAAGGCCACCGGGCGGCCGGTGCCGCCCTTGGCCGCACCCGACTTCCAGGCGGTGCCGGCGATGTCGAGGTGGGCCCAGCGCAGCTTGGCCGTG
Organism: Aquabacterium sp. OR-4; assembly: GCF_025290835.2. Lineage (NCBI taxonomy): Bacteria > Pseudomonadati > Pseudomonadota > Betaproteobacteria > Burkholderiales > Sphaerotilaceae > Pseudaquabacterium > Pseudaquabacterium prasiolae. The sequence goes on from NZ_JAOCQD020000001.1 coordinate 1,426,295, forward strand.
AAGCGCTGCAGGAACTTGGCCGCCGTGATGGCACCACCTGCGCGCGGCCCCACATTGGCCATGTCGGCAAAGTTGCTCTTCAGCGCCTCGTCGTACTCGTCGTCGGTGGGCATGCGCCAGCAGGGGTCGAGCGCGCTCTCGCCGGCGGCCAGCAGGGCCGCGGCCAGCTCGTCGTCGGGGCTGAACAGACCCGAGCGCACACCGCCCAGCGCGATCATGCAGGCGCCGGTGAGCGTGGCGATGTCCACCACGGCCGCGGGCTTGAAGCGCTCGGCATAGGTCAGCGCATCGCACAGGATCAGCCGGCCCTCGGCGTCGGTGTTGAGGATCTCGATGGTCTGGCCCGACAGGCTCTTGACCACGTCGCCCGGCTTCACCGCGCGGCCGCCCGGCATGTTCTCGGTGGCCGGCACCACGGCCACCAGGTTGAGCTTGGGCTTGAGCTCGGCAATGGCGCGCAGCGTGCCGAACACGCTGGCCGCGCCACCCATGTCGAACTTCATCTCGTCCATCTCGCCGGCGGTCTTGAGCGAAATGCCGCCAGTGTCGAAGGTGATGCCCTTGCCCACCAGCACCAGCGGCGCCTGGGTCTTGGCCGCGCCCTGGTAGTGCATGACGATGAACTTGGGCGGCTCGGCCGAGCCTTGCGCCACCGACAGGAAGCTGCCCATGCCCAGCGCCTCGCAGTGCCGGCGCTCGAGCACCTCCACGCGCAGGCCGTGGCTGCGGCCGAGCTTGCGCGCCTGCGCCGCCAGCACGCTGGGCGTGCAGTGGTTGCCGGGCAGGTTGGCCAGCTCACGCGCCAGGGTCACGCCCTCGGCAATGGCCAGGCCGCGCACCAGGCCGATGGTGGCCGTGGCCGCCTCGGCCTTGCTGCCCACCAGCAGCGTGAGCTTGGCCAGCACCGGCGCGGCCGGCGCGCTGGGCTTGGTGGCGCGGTACAGGTAGACCGCGTCGGTGACCGCCTGCACCAGGGCCTCGGCCTGCGCCGCAGTGGCCTCGCCCGCACCAGCGATCTGCACCGCCAGGTGCTTGATCGCCAGGCCCTTGAGCAGCGCCAGGCCGCTGACCGCGGCCGCCTTGAGCGCCTTGGGGCTGCCATCCTTGGCCACCACCACGGCCAGGCGCGGCGCCTTCAGGCCGGGCACGCGGCCCAGGTAGGCCTGCTTGCCGGGCTTGAGCACCAGATCGCCCTGGGCCTGCGCCTCGGCCACGGCCTGGCCGATCACGGCATCCACCGCCGGCGGCAGCGATTCGCCCACCACCAACAGCAGAACAGCATCTGCGCTCAGACGGCTTGTGGCCTCGGGCGCGATCACGAGAGATCTGCAATCCATAATTCGCTCGGGTTAGAAGAGCCAAAGATGTTATTCGATTCGACTGTTCGTCGTGAACTGGCAAGAAGCTTCGGGGCCACCCTGGTGGTGATCCTGACCATCGTCATCACCATGATGCTGATCCGCACGCTGGGCATGGCGGCCGGCGGCAACGTCGCGCCCGAGGATGTGGTGCTGGTGCTGGGCTACTACGCACTGGGCCACCTGCCGACGATGCTGTCGCTGTCGATGTTCATCGCGGTGGTGGTGACGCTCGGGCGCATGTACCGCGACAGCGAGATGGTGATCTGGTTTGCCAGTGGCGTGGGCCTGGGCCGCTTTGTGCGGCCGGTGCTGCGCATGGCCTGGCCGGTGCTGCTGGCGGTGGGCCTGCTGCTGCTGTTCGTGTGGCCCTGGGGCAACCAGGCCGGCACCGAGCTGCGCGGGCGCTACGAGCAGCGCTCCGATCTGTCGCGGGTGACGCCCGGCGTGTTCCAGAGCTCGCGCGATGGCAGCCGGGTGTTTTTCATCGACCGCGCCAGCCCCGACGGCGCGGCCGGCGTGGAGGGCCAGAACGTCTTCGTGCTGGCCCGCCGCGACACCCTGGAATCGGTGACCTCGGCGCACCGCGGCCGCCTGGTGGATGTGGGCCCGCAGCGCATGCTGCAGCTCGACGAAGGCCAGCGCAACGACACCGACAGCGCCAGCGGCGTGCGCACGCTGTCCAGCTTCGAGCGTTACCGGGTGGTGGTGAGCGACGCCGCCGCGCGCAGTGCCGCCGAGCGGCCGCCCA